>NZ_JAFFPT010000079.1:0-465000 GCF_016918785.1 Leptospira ainazelensis
TTGTGAGAGTTCCTACTTTTCGAGAATTGTGAGAGTTCCTACTTTGTGAGAATTGTGAGAGTTCCTACTTTTTGAGAATTGTGAGAGTTCCTACTTTTTGAGAATTGTGAGAGTTCCTACTTTTTGAGAATTGTGAGAGTTCCTACTTTTCGAGAATTGTGAGAGTTCCTACTTTTCGAGAATTGTGAGAGTTCCTACTTTTCGAGAATTGTGAGAGTTCCTACTTTTCGAGAGTTGTAAGAGTTCCTACTTTTCGCGGTCTTCCCGACAAAAAGCCTCGTTATTTGGAACGCTCGTCCGGCGGAATCAAAGAAGGATCGAGAGCGGGCCCGTCCCAGAGCATTCTTATAAAATCGGGATCGGAGCGAAAGGTATTGAAATCGGAATCCTTCTCAAATTCTACGGATTCCTTTCCGAGAAAGAGCGCGATCTTCATATACTGAAGCATCTCTTCTTTGTTTCCGTTGAGCGCGTGAAGACAGGCCAGATTGAAGGCAAGTCTCGGATCGCTGATCGGATTTGGAATCATCTCTTGGATCAAGGAAAAAAAGCTAAGATCCTTGGTTTGTCCCGTATAGGCGATCAAATCGGCGGTAAAATATTCTCTCGCAGAATAGACAATCTTCGATTTGGTTCCTTCTACCGTTGCTTCTCCTACACCGAGAAAGGGGATCGTTTCGCTAAAAATTCTCGCGATCCAAGAAGCACGCTCATATTCTTTTTTGGAAAGAGAATCGTTAAACCTTCTCGCGCTTTCCATAAGAATAAAATTTCTCAATTTTTCTTGAAGTTCTTTGGAATCCTCCGAAATGGAGTCCAAAAAAAGGCGCGATTTTTTTTCCCATTGATTTCGAGTTTCCGGATTTTCGGTTTCGATTCCGTTCATAACTTCGGCCCAACGTTCTTGCCGATCTCTTTGCATCAAAGAGAGACAATTCCATTCTAAGAGAATACAAAGAAGAAGGATGAAAATTCGAAAAGGGTTTCTATACATGGCTCGGCCGTATTCCTATGACAAACCTTCCGGGGAAATTTTCTCTTTTTTTGTGGGTGAGAATCGACTTTTCTTTCGGAGAACAGAAAATCTTCAGTGGAAAACCGGTGGCCGGTGTTCCGTCCATGATGGAATTATAAAAAAATACTTTAGAAAAGAAGAATTTTCTGATATAGGCGGATCTTCCGCATAGGAAGTCCTACTTTTTCAAAGTGGTTCGATAGATGATATAATAGATTCCGTAGGAGAATCCAAGAAGACAAGCCGCCAAAAGCCCAAAAGGAGAAGAATGAAACTTTCCGTCCAAAAAATTTCCAAGATAAACCGAACCTAAGACGATCAAACAGAATTCCATTCCCAGACCCGCAAATTCCCAAGGAGAAACTTCTTTCTCCGTTGTTTTGGAATCTTTCTGAAAACCCGAAGGATCCTTATCTTTGTCCGAAGGTTCTAAATTCTTCTCTTCCATTGGGTTTATCGTAGAATCGTTCCGATCCGATTCCAACGAATCTCCATTCTCCAGATCCGATAACGAAGCGTCCTTTCAATCCACCCGGCCTTGCTTTCTTCTCTCACAAGACCGATTTCCGTAGGATGACAATTTTTAACGAGTTCTTCTCCCTGAAAACGCTCCGCAAATTCCGGACCTTTTTCGGCGAGTTCCTTCCCGCTTTTGTATTCGCAGACGTTGTCCTTCCAGTTGATGGAAAAATAAATGACGAGCGCTTTTCCGAGAATGTCTTCCCTTTTTACAAAACCCCAGGCGCGGGAATCGTGAGAATCGTCCCGATTGTCTCCGACGACCATATATTGATTTTCTGGGATTTCACAACCGATCGAAAAGTTACATTCGTATCCATCGAGACGTTTTCTGTCCTCTTCGTAACCTTCCAAGACAAAGTGTTCAAATCCCGGTTTTTTTTCTAAGAATAAGGATCGGGAAGGAGCGTAGAGATTGTCCAGATCTCCGAGCAATTCCCCTTCTTCCACTTCGACCGGATCGTAACCTTGAAACGTATCCGATCCTTTTTCCTTGTATTCGATGACTGAATAGTTTACGTTTCCTTTTTTTGTGGAAAGAAATTTCGAACTGATTCGAATCGTATCTCCGGGCAAACCTATCACTCGTTTCACATAACGTTTTGCGAAAAATCCGTCCCTGGTATCGCCCAGATTGAGCGCTCTTTGCGGAGGGGCAAACGTAACGATGTCCCCTCGTTGGGGGTTGTCGATCCGAAAGAGTTCAGCTTCCGTAAACGGCATTCGGATCGAATATCTCATCTTGTTTACGAAGAGAAAATCCCCGATTTTTAGGGTCGGAATCATCGATCCGGACGGGATATTATTCGCGTCTAAAACCGAGGATTTGAAAGCAAATACCAGGATCACGATGAGAATAAAGGATAAAGTAGAGCTAAGAGGTGATTCTTCTCCAAAAGAGGAATCTTTTGATTTTACCTCGGGTTCCAGGTTCATAGGGAAAGCAAAAAGAATCTCACTTCAGTTGTCAATCCTGCCTTAAAAATTCTATCGGTTTTTCAAAAATCACCGATACTTTCTATGTGAAAGAGCAGATAGACCGTAAACTCATCGAACTCAGAAGGACCCTCGTTTCTCTCACCGATCAGTACCCGATCTGCGGGCTCAAGGGCGGAACCGAAACCGAGGACATGGACGCGGATGAAATCCGAATTCTCCACTTGGCCGCAAAGGATATCATTCCGGTTACAGTGAAGATCGGCGGGCCCGAGGCGAGGACGGATATCCGGATGCTCGTCAAGGAAGAGATCGAAGGCATCTGCGCCCCGATGATCGAATCTTCTTACGCACTCAAAAATTTTATCCAGACTCTCAAAAGTATGCTCACTCCCGTAAACTACGGGAAGGTTTCGAAATCGATCAATCTGGAAACCATAACCGGTTATAAGAATCTGATCGAAATCGCGGACTCCCGCGCCTTCCAAGATTTGGACCAAGTGACCGCGGCTCGTTCGGATCTTTCAGCTTCTATGGATCTGATTCCGGACGACGAAGAAGTGATGAGAGTCACAAAAAATATCGTCTATCTTTCGAGAGAAAGAGGCAAAAGAACTTCCGTCGGAGGGACGATCACCAAGTCGAATTTTAGAAAGATCTCGGAAATCATAGCGCCCGATCTGATCAATTCCAGACACGTCGTCGTAAACGTCGCGGAATCGTTGAAAAAAAATCCGGAGGAAGTCGCGGAAGCGATGTTGTTCTTTGAGATCGAACTCTACGATCTGCTTTCCGTCTTAAAACCCGAAAAGGCTTTTTCTTATAAGAATAGAATGGAAACCAATCGGGAAAGAATCGGAGCCAGAAAAGTTCTCTATTCGATTCGATAAGAATGGCGAAGGATACCCGGGATCTCATCTTAAAAACCTCCCTGAAACTTTTTTCGGAACAGGGTTATCACGGAACCACGATGAGACAGGTCGCCGCAAAGGCTGGAATGTCTTTAGGACTCGCCTATCGATACTTCGATTCCAAAGAAGCGATCTTGGAAGGTATCATAGAATCCCATGATAAAATTCTAAAACGTTATATCCCGGACGAACTCGTCGCCAATTCTTCGAGAGAGGACGTGATCGCGCTCGTTTCCGAAAGCCTCATCACCCTCGTAAAAGAAAACGAGGACTATCTCCGTCTCTACTGGAATCTGATGCTTCAGCCGAAGATTCACAGACTAAAACGAAGAAACATTCATCTTGTGAATATGATCTTTTTTGAAACTTCCAAAAAAACGATCCGTGTCATCAAACCGAACTACAGCGAATTCGAAATCAAAAATCTTGCGTCGACTACGATCGGTTATATGATCAACTATCTCACGAACAAAAAAGAATTCTCCCTCGACGATTTCAAAAACTACCTTGTCTATACCCTAAAAAATACTTAACTCGCGACCCGGAACGCGATCCATAGGCCGCATCGAATTTAAAAACGAGCTTGGGCGCTCCTGCTTGCGAAAACTGCGAAAGCGATGTGAGATCGAAAACGCGCAGGACAGGCTTGTTCCGCGCTTCGCTAACGCTTCGGTCGTCTCAGGGAGACGACTGCTTCGCACGCTCCACATCCTTAGCGCAGATTTCCATTCTCACAAATGTCCGATCGTAAAGAATCGTATTTTTTCTCGTTTCGCCGTTCCGCTTTGCGATCCACGGGAACCGTTATCGGTATGGGACAGATTTTTTTACATTCGGAACGAAAAATCAGATCGGCCTTAGTCGAATCGAGAATGAACGTAGAAACCATTCTATTTCCGGAGTGGTATTACAACGCCTTATCGCCGGAACAAAGAAAGGCGCTTCCGAAGCGGATCCTTCCTCTTCTTAGAAGATACCAAAAGCTGATGCTATCTAAAAAAAGAATCAATCCCAAGGCAGGGAAAACTCTCTATCAGAAAACCCAGGGAATGGTTCGAGTCAATGTAAGAATCGATACGGGGGTCTGGGCTGTTTTAGGCGTTCTTTCCGCAGCCCATGGTGTTTCGCGGTGTTTTATGGTAAACTACCTGTTGTGGCTGGACGATTCCGGAGTCGGAGATTCTATCGATAAAACTTTGAATGTGGGATCTCCTGCCTTCCACGATAATTACAGTTATATCTGGCACCTCGATCTACTCAAAAACAGCATCACCCGCACAATCGAGTTCGAACCGAATCCAATCTGGGTCATGGAAAGAGATTATTATTCATAAAACAAAACCGGAATCGAAAAAAACCGATCCAGGCATCGCGCACCGCAAAATTGATAAAATCAATTCTGCGTTAGCCGTATCCAAACAGAATTCAAATCAAACCGGCAAACCCTAACCCTCTCCAAGGAGGCCGCCAAACATCAAAGGAATATTTCCTTGCCAGAGAAACTTTCTCCCTTAGCCTCAGTCCGAGTGAAACGGATCCTATTTACAGAGTTTTTTCCGGAAGGGAATTTGGAAAAATCCGTCGCCGGTCCTTGTGAAGCCCTTCTCGAAGCCGGAGAAAAACCGCCGGGTCTTTCGGAATTGGATTGGCTTTGTTCCAAAGGTTTGGTTTGGATCGACTTAGATTCCGCGGAAGGAAGCGACCTGGACTTTCTCGCAAGGGAATGCAACTTCCACCCTCTCGCCATAGAAGACTGCATCAATAAAAATCAAAGACCGAAACTCGACGAATACGGATCTTACATCTTTATTGTCCTTCATCGTTTTCAATACGACGCCGAGAAAAAAATCCTTAGAAACAACGAGATTCATATCTTTTTTAACGAAAAATTCGTAGTTACCGTTCATCAAAAAGAAGAACCTTTGATCGAACAACTCAGAGCACGTTGTATGTCACAGGGAAACCCGCTTTCTCGAGGGACCGATCAGATTCTTTACCTACTCTTCGATCAAACAGTGGACTCCAATTTCCCGATTTTGGATAGGATGAGCGAAGAAATCGTAAAAACTGAAACTCAGATTCTCGTCAACCAAGACAGCCAGCAAACGATCGCCGGAATTCTTTATCTCAAAAGAAATCTTACTCGAATTCGAAGAGTACTTTCTCCGCAGAGAGAAATCGTAAACAGCCTCATCCGAAGAGACAATCGGTTCTTAAGTCCGAAAATTCAGCTCTATTTTCGAGACGTCTACGATCACCTCAGTCGTTTGTATGAGACCATCGATATGGATCGCGACCTTTTGGGAAACACGATGGATGCGTATTTTTCAGTCATTTCCCAGAGAACAAACGACGTAGTAAAAAGACTCACTTTGATCAGTTTGATCTTTATGCCTCTTACTTTTCTTACGGGTTTTTTCGGGATGAACTTCACCGCCATTCCCTACGACAGCACGCTCTTTCTCATCTTTACGGTGTTAGGAGCCGGCCTTATTCCTCCGGGGATGATCTATTGGTTTCGAAAAAAACATTGGTTCAAAGGATAAGATTTTTTTTGAAGAATCAAATCCGATCTCCAAAAACGAAACCGGTTTGATACGGAAGAATTTTCGACCCGATCTTTAAACCCGAATCTGCCCGTTTCCTTTTTTAGAAAACTCCCGAAACGTTTCGAAAAGAAATCGCACTCGAAACTTGCCCAAAACTTGTCGAACTCAAATAGAAACAAAACGTTTGAGTTTCACGAAATGTAGGAACTCCAATAAAAATTGAATAACAATAATCGGTTAGAAAGTTCATAGATCGGTCAAAGAGACGTAATCTGTGGGAACTCCATCGTTTTATTACGAGCTTTCGGAGCGCTCTAAATGTCGCTTTTTAGAATCTTGGGACAGGATCAAAAACAAAAGACGGACCTCCCGTTTTTATCTGAGAAGTGATTCCTTCAGCCAAAAACAATGTGGAAGAAAAACGTCGGAGTAAATCCGATCTACTTCTTTTTCCACACGAACCGATTGTTCCGACAAATTGTTTCTTACAAAAAGGTGTTTGCAATCAGAGTTCGCAAGTACCGTTCAAGACCCCGACGACATCAAACCCCGTTTTCCCGAAATCTTTCCCTTAGATTGGAAACGTATTCCCGACCCACCGGAAGAACGGTCTCGTCTTCGTCGTTCAAGAAGACCTCGTAACCTCCTCCTGCGTTCGACTTCATACCGGAAATATATTCTAAATTCAGAATGTATTTTTTGTGGATTCTTAGAAAACGATCGGGAGGCAGTTCGGATTCCATATCCCCTAAAAGTTTGGACGTTTCGTGGTCCTTTTCCAAACTGTGAAGGATACACTTCTTTCCGTTTGCGGTAAGATAAAGAAGTTTGGAAAGGGAAAGTCTGTGCAAAACCCCGGACTCTCGGAAAAACAAAAAGGCTTCCACCTTGTTTCCCTTTTTTCGAAAGGATAAAAATTCTTCAGCCCTTGTCATCGTCTCTCGAAATCTTTCCCTTGAATAAGGTTTTAAAAGATAATCCAGGGCCCCCGCTTCAAAAGCGTGTAACGCGTGATCGCGATACGCGGTCGTAAACACAAGAGCGGGAGCAACCTTACCCCTTTCTTCTAAAACTTGAATCCCCGACTTTTCAGGAAGATTTACGTCCAAAAAAATGAGATCAAAGGTTTTTCTGTCGAGAATTTCGAGCGCTTGACGCCCGTTCCCGACGACGGCTTCGATTTTAAAAGAAGGCCATTCTTCCAAATATTTTCTCAACAGTTCCCTCGCGGGAATCTCGTCTTCCACGATCAATACGCTAAAATTTTGTTCGATCATATCGAGTACTCTAAGAGAACCGTCGTTCCTCCGGTTTTCCCTTCTTCCAATTTTAATATAGCGTCTCTAAAATTATAGTCAAGCCTTGCTTGTATGTTTCTCAGTGTACTTCTTATAGCGCTCATTCCAAATCCACCTCCGCCGGGACTCGTATACTCTCTTTTGGATGTAGATATGGTCCCGTTGTCTTCAACGGAAATTCTAATTCTTCCATCCTTAGCTACCGCTTTTACGTAAATTTTTCTCTGAATGTTCGCCGAACTTTCAGAATGTTTAAAACTGTTCTCCACAAGCGGTTGAATCGAAAGAGGAGGAATCGAAATTCCCGAAAAATCTCCGTCGCTTTCCATCTTGAGTTCCATAAAATCCGCAAATCGGATCTTTTGAAGTTCGAGATAATTTTTTGTAAACTCCCATTCCTCCTTAAACGAAACCAATCTCGCGGAATGTCTTTCCGTTAAAAATCGATACGAATCCGACAAAAGAAGAATCGCACGATCGGCCCTCGCCGGATCTATCTCCAATAGAGCGTGAATCGTATTCAAAGTATTGAATAGATAGTGAGGATCCATCCTGGATTGTAAGGCGGCGTAGTGAAGATCTTTGAGCGCGCTTTCGGATTCTTTCTTTTTTTCGATAAGAATCTGCATCGACTTTTCCAATACTGAAATAAAAAGCGCAAGAATCAAAGAGCTAAGAAGAATGTTGTAAGAGCCGCCGTGTTCCCTTCCCGGACTTTCATCGGAAAGAGCGATCGCATGAAGAATTCCACCCGCAGCCACTCCGATGATCGCCGCAAAACAGGAAGCAAGAAGCAAGGTGATTCCGGATTTTAAAAATCCGTGTTTATGCCCGGACGAATTCAGAGATTCTACCGTCATCTCAACGATCCCACACACAAAATGAGTAGTGATCTGAGTCGCAAGAAAAACCTTCCAAAACGGAGAATTGGAATTATGCGCGATCAGGAGAGAATTCATCGTTCCGATCACTGTGTTGATGGAGAACCAAAAGAATAGTTTAAACCAACGTATGCGACGGCCGGAGTTTATCATTTTCACCTGCTTTTTAGAGAACATCTAAACCGATATTTTATTTCACGTCATTCCGGATTTGATCCTTTAATTCCCCAAAACAGGGAGTTCATTTCCGATACGGCCATAATAACAGGAAAAGAATTGCCCTCGTTTGTTTTTTTTAAGAAGAAAGAAACTAGGATGAAAACACAGAAAAAATTGACGGAAAAAAGTTTTTTTTTCTTAGTAACGGTTCAGGGGAATCATGAAAAGAACTCAAATCTACCTCATTCCGTTTTTATCCGTCTTTCTGGTCCAAAGTATGAACGCTGAACAAGTCGTTACAACGAAAAAAGACGAACCGGACGCTTATTACGGATTAGACGTAAGGGCCGTGATCTCGCCTTCTTACGGTTATAAAATACAGAACGAACCGACCGCTTTGGCCACAACGGGACAAAACGCGCCCGCAAATCCTTATATGAGTCAGAACGATAGATCGGGTTTTTCGACACCCTGGACTCTTTTGATGATCTCGAAAACGTTTCAAGAAACCGGAATTCAAACCGAACTCTGGGGAGAATTGATCCGCAATTCCCAGCTAACATCGGATACACGAAGCGACGGCGGAACAAAACAAAATCCTTATATTATCAGCGTTCGTCGCGCTAGCGTAAAAAAAACTTGGGAAACTTCCATAGGAAGTTATACTCTTAACTTCGGAATGCAGGAACTTCCTCATACGTATACTCAGTGGAGCAACTTCTGGAGATGGAGATATATCGATCGCACCCCGCTTGAGTCACTTGGGTTTGCGCCTCAACCTGCGGATATAGGTTTAAGCGCGACCGGTAAATGGTCGATCGTAAGTTCCCAACTGATGGTAAGTAACGGAGAAGGTTATAAAGAAGCCCAAAACGTGAATTCCGCCGGAATGGATGTTTCCGCAAGACTTTCCGTCGAACCGCAGTTAGACGACAAGACTAAGGCCGGTATTCACCTTTTTTACAGAAAGGAAAATGCCGCCGGATCCGCAGCTTACGAATGTTATGAGGGAAAAACCGGCTGTCTTCCGAACGACCTAAATATAAACACCGTCCTCGTAAAAAATAAACGCGCTCTCCAATCGGATACGGTCGGATCGGAAGTGAATTTTGTATGGACCGGAAATCTCAAATGGAATTTAGGATTGGGAGCCTTTTTAAAAAGGCAAAACGGAGGAGAGATCAGAGATCGTATGCAATTCTACTCAAGTCCTCTGGTCTATGGAAAGGATAGTTTTGGAAAAAGCGCTTACGCTTGGCTTTCCTTCGGAATCGGTGATTTTACAATTTTAGGAAGATACGAAAGAGGAACGGGAAGCAACGGTACCTTGGGAACGACGGAAACTAATCAGAAGGAATTTATACCCGGATTTGGAGTTCCGACCTCGAACGGACCTCTCTCGACGCAGATTCAAAATTCTTTAACCGAAACAAATTTGAACGGGTATTCCAGCAAGAGTTCGTTTCGTCGAGTGAGCGTCTTTTTGGAATGGATGGTTTCACATCAGTTCAAATTAGCGTTGGGTTATTCCGAAAACAAAAACTTCGATTCCAATGGAGTCGGGCAAAATGTTTACGTGGACCAAGCCGGGAACGCAAGGACGCATAAGGATTATTTGGCGCAGTTTAGCGGAGTCGGGAACGTAGGAGTGCTTGCCTACTCGGCTTTGGACAGGTGGATTCTTTTAAGAGCCACCATTGAGTTTTAAATTAGGAGATTGTTATGAATCACAAGACAAAGATCGCTTCGATATTGATATCCCTCGCCATGACCGGGGGCTCTATCGTGCTCCTTAGTCAGGAAACAAAAACAGGAGACGCAAAGGTTGGCTTTTTATTAGGAAAAGCTCATGTTCAAAAAGCCGGTAAGACCGCTTGGGAACCTCTAAAGTCCAACGATTTTGTGGATGAAGGCGACTTAATTTCCACAGGAAACGGTTCGAGACTGACAGTCGTATATAAAGGTTCCGAATTCAAAATTCAGCAAAATAGCAAGATCAAACTCGCAAGTCTTCACGGAGAATCCAAAGACGGAAGAATCGAAGTGAACCAAGGTTTTGCCTGGTTTAAGGTAGTCGGATTAAAAGGAAGAAAGTTCAACGTTGCAACCGCGACTTCCACAGCCGGGGTAAGAGGAACCTCTTTTTCGGTCCTCTTTGATCCGAAAACAAAGGATTCTTCTTTCTGTACTTGTGAAGGAAGTGTTGCGGTTTCCGACTCGGAAGGAACGGAAATTCTTCAGGAAAAAGGAAGGGGAACGATGATCTCCGCAAAGGATTCCGAAATGAAAAAAGTGGAATATGAAGGAATCATAAAGAAGTTAAAAGCCCTTTCCGGCTTTGAAGCAAGATTGAAAAAGAACGCTTCCCTTAAAAACTGTCTTTCCTGCCACACTCCGGAAGGATGGACTCCTCCCGACGACGTTCAAAGGGACGAAACTTACGGCAAACAGTAATCTCTTATATTCTTATAAGACCAGAACCACAACACTTGTTTCGGCCCGGGTGCAACCCGGGCTTTTTTTGTTTTAAAACGCGGTCCCGCCTAACAAAGTTTATTCGATGCTTTGTCGGAAAGCGGCGTCTCGCTAGTAGCTTCCTAAGAATCACTTGACTTTCCTTCCATTCCGGTTTATAAAAACATCCTTCAAAAAGAAGAAGGAGTAATTATGCACCCGGAATTAAACATCAACTACTTGGCGGTTTTGGCGGCGGTCGTCGCAAACTTTATCATCGGATCTCTTTGGTATGGACCTATCTTCGGAAAACTTTGGATGAAAGAGATGGGAATTCCCGCCGACTTCAAACCGGATCAAAAGGAAATGTACAGAGCGATGGGAATGATGGTGATCGGTTCTTTTTTAACCGCTTATGTATTGTTTTATACGACTAACGTTTGGAGAGCCTCTTCTTGGCACGCAGGAGAAGACAGCCCTGCTTACGTCTACGGATTCTTTTCAGGGTTTTATACTTGGTTGGGATTTTATGTTCCGCTGTGTATCAACTCGGTCGCCTTTGAAGGTAGATCCTGGAAGTTTTTTTCGATTGGAGCGGGATACTATTTCATCTCTCTACAAACGGTTGCGATGATTCTTTCCTATTGGAGAACCTGAAACAACTCCTACGATTTGCGAACGAATCCGAACTAGGATCGGATTCGATACGTCGAAATTCTCTTTCGTAAGATTTTCATTCTTACACTGATTCTCTTAGAAGGTTTTAGTGGTGCGACTTGAGTATCATCAGAGTCATTCTAAAATTGATCCCGATAAATCTCCAAAACTGCCATAGGAGAGAGGTTCTAAAATATTTAGTGATTCCGTTCGGGACCGAGGTAAAATCTCCTTGGGTGTAGGCGTCCCTTAACTTCTCGTTGTTTTCGAGTATGAGTTCCGTTTCTTCCTGTGTATCCATTCTTCTTTCTCCCAATTTTTATTCCGGAATGATCCACCAGCCGATATGTCCCTTCGCTTTATAGAGAAACATATGATGGAGAAGCATCTTGATCCAATGTCCGGCTAAGCCGATCTCGCCCGTCGTGTATCGCAAAGACCTTCCGAGCTTCGGATATTTTTTGTAATCCGGAACGATCGGATAAACCGTCATCGAAGCGGCTCCTCCGTCAAAAATTCCTTTTCCTGCGGAAGCGACGCAAGCGGCGCCCATCTCCGCCATAGACGCGGTATGAGTCGGAGTCGTTTTTCCGGTACGAATCATATCCGCGATACTTTTTGCAACTGCCTTGCCCATAGTTGCGGAGGGCATTCCGGTTCTTGGCGGTGTGGGAGAGATCTGGACGCCTTCTTTAGTCTTCATGATTTTGGAGATCGGATGAGGCGGTGCAAATGCGATTCCGATCGCAAAAACGTTTGGATAAAAAGGACTCTGATAAGTTTTCGGCCAATCGTTCGGATCCCATTCTTCAAAACCTTTTGGATTGTAGTTTGCATCCACCTTCATCATTCCGTTTGCGGCGAACATTTTTTCGGTGATATCTTCACCCAACCTTGAAAACGTTTTTAAACCAACGCCCGCGAAGGGAGGAATCAACATCGTAAAATCAGTTTTTACGAAACTTTTTTCCCCGTCCAAAGTGATAAAATGAATCTTATCCTTTTCAATTTTTGTTACGTGTGCTTTCGTTTTCCACTGAACTTCTCTTTCCGCGAATAAGGACTCGGCAAAAATCTTACTGCTCGTGATATAGCCTCCCCTTTCCAGATGGATTCCGCCCATACCAAAGTCGCCTAACTCGTATTCGTTGGACAACCAGAGAAGTTTTGCTTTATCCCTAACTCCTTCCTTTCTCAATTCATAATCGATATTGAATAAATATTCGAAAGCGGCGCCTTGACAGGTACAGGTTCCATGTCCCGTTCCGATTACAAAATTCAAGGTCTCTCCGGCTTTCATTCGGCGAACCGCGTCTTTGAACGCGCGCGCGGCTTGATCGGCGTGACCGTATGTACAAACGGAATGAGTAAATCCTTCATCGGGACCCAGTCCGGGAGTCGCGCCGAAATTGAGTTTCGGACCCGTTGCGTTTATGCAAAAATCATAATGGATGGTTTCTTTTTTACCTATATTCTCCCCCTCGGTAGGTTCGTAGGTTACGAAGGGTTGAGTATGATCGGAATCCCCTTCCGGATGAATGCTGATGGCCTTCGCTTGAAGAAATCGTATCTTCAGCTTGTCGTAGACGGGTTTGAGCGGGAAGGTGACGTCTTCCGGTTTCATCGCGCCTACTCCGACCCAGATGTTGGAAGGAATCCAGTTCCACTGTGAGTTCGGAGATATAACGACTATCTCGTGTTTTTTTCCGAGGTATCTCTTGAGCAATGTGGCGGCAGTGTGACCGGAAACCCCGGCGCCTAAAACGATGATTCTCATTGAAATACCCCTCAAACGTTGTTTCACTCCGTCTCAAATCGGACGGACCATTCGGAAAATCGAATTTGTTTGAATCGAATCATAACTTTTTTGGAAGGAAAAGGAAGACATTTCCGGCTCTAATCCTTTTCGAATTCATTGATATTTCTCAATCGATTCCGCAAATCGCGCGCCCTTCGCAAATCATATCCACAAAGTTAAAAAGCTATTTAGGAAGAAGGATCCCAGTAAAATTTCTTGCAGGAGTTCCTACAGAAGCTCTGAGAGAGAATATTCCTTGCAAAGTTATGATTTTGTGATATAGGAAAGTCACCCGGAGTTTTCCGCCTCCCGCCCCGCCACCGAAGAGTCTGTTGAAAAAAGAGGTGCAATATTTACGAACCTGCTAGATTAGCACAATGGCAAAGTTCAAGAATACAGACCCGAATCAGCTAAGGATGCATATTTTAGACTTTCAGGAATTGTTCGGAGAAGGACATCCGATCCACGGATTTAAGAAAGTCATGGAACGTTTAGATTTTGAGGCTTTCGAGAAGAATTATCAAAATGACGAAACGGGAAGACCTGCGATTTCTCCGAAGAAAGTAATTTCGGCCCTTTTCTATTCCATCTTAATCGGCAATCTTTCGATGAGAGAACTCTTGTACGTTATTAAAACTCGGGGCCGAGTTGATCTATCTTTTGGATGGAGAAGAATTCGATCATACATTTATTTCCAAATTTTGAAAAGTTCATAAAAATGAAATTGAGGATCTATTTCGCGAACGGTATTTCTTGGAATGAAAGCGGCTTTATCGACTTTGAAACGATTTCCATAGATGGGAGGAAGAGAAGCGATATTGGTCTTCCTCGATCTCGATGGGTGAAAATGGGGCCTATAATTTGGATGTTTTCAAAGGCGAAATTCGCTGGGATCATCTGAGCAATTACGCAGGAGTTCGTTGTATAAAATAGTCGTTCTCCGGGCGCAAAGCGGGTGCTGAAAAATTCGTTAATAGATATGGCTCCGTGTGACTTGGAAGGGAAAACGCTTTTGACTAATTCGGAAACCAATCTCGGTAATCTAAAACGTAAAAAAGGGAGCCTGGTTCGGTTTGAAGTCGTCGAAAAACAAGATTGTATCGTAGATCGAGATGAAGGATATAACTGTAACAGTTGTGAAATGCGGGAGCTCCCGCATTCATTGTCTCCACGATAGAATCTCCGACTCCCAACTCTTCCAACCACAACAGATAATTAAAAAGATAACAACGGGAGACACCGTGTGTCTGCGCAAGCATTCCTAAATAAGTCCAGCTCCCAGTGCTCAAACGGATGTTCACTCGTTTCATTTTCTCTTTTCCAGGACTCGGCTGATACAATGTCTTACGCGCGTTTTCTCCAAGGCGTCTCGTCGAGGTCAGATATTTTCCATAGGTTCTCAGCAATTGGGGAATTCTTTTGGGCAATGATTTTGCGTCCTTTACACTCACGCCTAACCGATCCAAAGTGCTCTCCGGAATCAACAAAGTTACGGTATCCATTCGACTTTCCTGAAGACTGGACGAAATTTCTTGATCCGCATTGAACGTTAAGTATCCCATACCCATTTCAGTTCCTGATCACTTACAATCGGGGCCAATTTCCTCGAAAAAAAAATTTTTCCGTCTCTTTTCTCGAAGTTTTTTGCGGCCTTTCCGCCCTTTTCCCACAAAAGACTATCTTAGACAAAATAGCACACCTTCCTGGACTTGAAAAACGTGGGTTAGATGCAAGCTTTTGCATTTATCACAAGACAAGAAAATTACAGAAGGCACGAAATGAAATATATGTAGGAATGAATCTTCACAAAGAAACGATCGGAATAGCCTATTTAACAGGAAATTCAAAAGATTCAGTGAAAGATTACCAAGAACGAAAGAGACTCGGATCAAGAAATTCATTCACAAATTGCAGGAAGAGGGATATGCAGTGGAGTGTTGTTACAAAGCCGGAGAACTGGATATCCACTTTACAGATATTTAAAGTCTTTAGGGTCAATTGCAAAATAATCGCCCCTGGAAAGATACCAATACAAAATTCGGATAGAATCAAAACGGATGCGATATAACTAGCAAGATTATTGCGAAGTGGGAATTTAGAATCGATTCATATCCCAGTGCAGAAGAAAAGCCGTAAGGGATTATCTACTGAATGATAGGAAAATGTTCCGTTCACAATATTGCCAAACTCTGCGTTTTTCAATACGTTTGAATTTTCTCCCAAAGACCGTTTACTACAATTCAGAAAAATAAAAAGGAACCCAATACGATTTAGGATCGAATTATGAGAGATTCTCTGATTTTCTCTTTCAACAGGCTCCCAAGTTCAGGGTTGAGGTACGCGACTTTTCACAGAGGATTGTCGTAGTTACGACAAATTCCTTTACCGATTCAGTCCATTTGCAAGGAAGCTTAAACGAATGAAAGAGGAGATACAGTTCGTTAGCTTTCCTTTTTTTTGGGATTTAGAATTTTTATTCAAACTTGAGATTTTTTAAATGGGTCGTTTGTTTCCTCTAAACGGAGTCGATCCTTGTTACGAATCTCATTCTGATTTTTTTATCGGCCTTCCAGTTCAACTTACAGTGCGTCTCAAAACTCAAATTTACTTTATCAGAAAGATCAAGCTGTGAGGTTCTTTCCAAGTTTTGGTTACAGTCTTACTTCGATTAGGCGACTCTTAATCGTATCCATTTCGTTAAAACGAACTTTATTATTTCCGCCTCCGATGATGCCGGATTCTTATCAGAAGGGAAATGCAAAAAAAAAGCCGCGTTCGAAGCGGCCTCTTAAATTCTTCTCGATTTTGAATCTTAAGGACAGGTGATCAAAACTCCCGGATCCGATATCGCCGGACCGCCCGGATTGAGTTTGAGACCTCCGAACACATACGGATACGGCTCCGTATCTGCGATCGGAAGGGTTTGAAGAATCGAATGAGTCGTCTTCGCAATGATTCCACATTCGGTTCCGTTCGAAGGATGTGTCAAGGCCGGAAGAGAAATGGAAGGCGGAAGAGGAATTTCCTTCAACACGTTGTTTACTAGAGGGACTATCAAAGTTGGAACCAGCGGATCGATCACCGCCAAAATTCCCTTAGGATCCAAACCGAACGGATTCGGAGCTCCGGCTCCCGAGGAACCCTCTAAGATGTCTAACGTGTAAGAAAGAGTCGGACCGTTTGAAATGACGATCTTCAATGCGTTCAAATTTGCGTATGCTGGATTGTTCGTAGGATTTGAAAAAGTAACAAAGTCAAAATCCGCTAGACCTTTCAAACTCGCTCTCGCAGTACTGATCAAATACGTCGAGTTATCTGGCCTTTTCCCACGAATCGAAAGTTGAATGTCCGTAAAATTCACTTCCAACTTCGGTTTAGCGGTTCCTATTACGGGCTTTAAAATTCCGTTCGGCGCGTGGATCGGACTGACGGAGATCACAATATCGTCGGTTCCGTTGATAGCCGGAACAAGCGCGCTCGTAACGGGATCGATTCCAATAAGATTGTCTCTTCCCGGAGCGAGAATGTTAACGATCGGCGCCACCTTGATCAAGGATTCGGTCAACTGAAACAGAGGATCGGTTCCCGCGTATTGTTTGATCGTATCGATAAAAAGTTTATCGATGTTTAAATCCAAAGCCCTGTTTTTCCAGAGATGATACGCGGCTTGAGTGATGCTGTCCACCGTAAGAGAAAGCAACAAACCGGGGTTAGCCGCACTCTGAGAAAACTGATATACGTTGCTCATCGCGCCGTTCGGTTTTGTAACGACGAAGCCGTTCATCAACTGATGAGTTCTTGGTGAACCGATCGGATTCTTCGCCGAAATTCCAAGATCGATCGAACCCACGATTCCTCGATTGGAACCCGTCACTCTCACTTGAGAATCCGTGCCCAGCTTGATCTTGATGTTCAGCGGAAAGTTTGCAAGCGGCGCGGGCAGATAAGAAGGAAGTGCGATATCCACTCCGGGAGATTTTAAAGAACCTATGATCGAATTCAAAACGGAAGGAGCCACGTCTTCGATAAAGTTACGCAACATAGATCTTGTGATCAAAGGAGTTAAAGAAGGAACCATTCCATTTGCTGCGCCTTCCGTCGTTCCCGCGAGCCAACCCGCAAGTCCGCTCGTTGTAGCTTCGAGTTTGACTTGGTTTACCCTTCCGTCCCTATCTTTAACCGTAAGATTGTTGGACCAATCCGTGGTATCAAAATTAGAAAGTGTGGTGATCGGAGTAAAAATGTTCAGCGCAGTATCTCCGTTTGAATCAATCGTCAGGCTCGCTTTACCCGTCGTGTTTCTATCCGCAGGCGGAGAATCGTTGTAGTTCAAATAGGCAGTCGTAGAAAATACGAATCTGTTTCCGGAACCTATGACAAGAAACAAGGAACCTCTGCTTCTTGCGATCATCACCATATCCACTGCGAGAGTTTTTCCTTTAAATTGAAAACCCAATTCTCCCGTGTTGTTAGCGACCATGTTGACTCCGATATTTTTCAGAGATGGAAAACCCGCTACCCCCGTGTAGATCGTGATTCCCGTGATATAAACGTCTATGTCGAAATCGGTACAACTCGTAAAGATCAGAGTCGCACAACCTTCTTCCGTAAATCCTCCCGGATTCTCACCCGAACCTCCGCAGTAACCGTCGCCGTAACCCGAAGACGAATCGCCGTAGTTTCGTATATACTGAGGCATCGTAAAACTTCCGATTCCGTTATAATCAATACAATAACTAGATCGTCTAACGTTCGTTTTTGGAGAATCCGCAAACTGATTAAACGTATTTCCGTTTACCTTAAAATTTCCCGCTGTGAATCTTTCCAAGACCTTGGATAAAAAAGGCATCGCTTGAGCCTGATCCAAAATGATGGAACCTCCGTTTGCGATCATATTATCCGGCGCGGTATTCACATTCCCATAATTGAATGTGGCAAAACGTTTGAAAATTTTTCCGGACGCCACCGTGATCTCGTAGTAGTAGACGTTTCCTCCGATAAAAGGAGGAATTGCGGACGTCGTCAAATTCGTCGTCAAAGTTGCGTTCATCGGACAAGGAGGAGCGGCGCAGATATCGATACCGCTCGCGTTAGTGTCTCCCATGTGTTTGAGTTTGATCGTTTGAATCGAGTTTGTTCCGGTAAGAGGGTTTGTAAAAGTGGAAGTCAAAGTTAAGGTCGGAGTCGTTGCCTTATTGAAAGTGATGTCGTTTGTGCCGCCTAACGTATTGATCGTATTAATTTTACTCGTCATCAAATAGTCAGGCTCGGTAATAAATGTCTGAGAATAACTAGTAAGATCCTTCCCGTCGATAGTCTTCGAATTGCCTGTTAAGGACAAAGTGTATTCTTCGTTAGTTTTAAATTCTCGATAGGGATCAAAAACAAGACGAGAACTGGAAGCCCAGTAAAAAGTCCCTCCTTTTCCGGGTCCGGGAAGAATTCCAACGTTCGGAGCAAGAACCAAATCCGCCTGAACGGTGGCCTTATTCATGGGTTGTGAGAATCGGATCTCGATACTTTTGTAACGGTCCACGTCGGTCGTGGACGCGATAAAAAGAGTCGCCTCCGGAGCCGCAACTCCAAAGTTTGCGGGAAGACTTGTGGGCGTGTCCGTCTCCGTGTAAGGGGCTACTACGTTAGCCGAAACAGTCGTATCCGTAGAAAGCCCGAACAAGGAAAGAACGCTGTTGAGGGGGGAACCGGCTTCCTTATTCGAGGAGCATCCGACTCCTAAAAAAATCATAACCGCTGAAATTACCGCTAAGATTGAATTTTTATTTTTGTTCATCTTTTTACCCGATCCTCTTTCTTTTCACTGCACCGAAAACATAAAGTTCATATCGTCCCAAAGCGTCGAAGTGGGCTGATCGTTGTTCCAATTGTCATACATATAAAAACCGACCGGGCTAAACTTTCTTCCCGCTTGATAGATGTCCGCCATCTGCTGAATCAGCGTGCCAGTCGAAAACAAAAACGAACGGTTCGTGTCCTGTTTGTTTTGAATGATATCCGACCTTAGAAAATTCTTAAGATCGCCAAACAGATCTTTAGGTGTGAATGCTGAATTCATAAACATCCGATTTTCCAAATAGGAAAAGAAACCGCCGTTCGTCGCGAGATAATAACCGGTACCGTAAAGCGGCCTACCGTAAGGAGCCATAGCCTCCAAAACCGGAGGCAGACTCTGTGTAAGAATGTTCGTAATCGTATAAGATCTCGTGTTATCGGGATTGTAAAAAAGAGAGGAAGCCAAGTTTAAAAGCTGAGTGATATCGGCGCTACTCGGAGAGATGTCCAAAAGAAGATCCAATAAGAAGTCTAAACTCGCGACGACGGACCAACCCGAACTTCTCGAAAGATAATCTTTAAAAAGATTTACGACATCGTCTACTCCGACCCAAAGAGGATCAAAAATATTGGTTCCGTTCACCGTGGGATAATTCGCCACCTTGTCTCTCCATTCGGTAAACTTGGTTTCGATATTAAACTGAGTCGCGGTGGGAGTTTCAGCGTTCAACTTGATCTCGCCCATCACAAGTTTGAGTCCGTTAAAAATTTTAATCTTAACGTTTACGTTTGCAGGCTGACCCAATTGACTTAAGAATTTAACCAATCCTGTAAGGAGTTGAGTTTTTCCGACGAGGTTCAATGCTCCGTCTTGAAAACGTCGCGTATTCTCGGAAAGAACGCTTATGATCGTTCTGTATTCTTGCGCGCCGGAACTAGTAAGAGGAAAGTATTCCATCGTCGAAGCGATCGGATTTCTAAAACCGTCGGCCATTCCCACCGTACGAACTTGAGTAAAACTTGGAGGAGTCGGATTGGTCGGAGAAGTTGCGGTCGTATCGGGTCCGAAAAATACGAGAGGACGCGAAAAAATCTCCGCAAGATCGGTAAGAATCGTATACGGATTTTTAAAACCCGCAGTCTGTTGACCTGAAACTTGGTCGTCTAACGCTTTCGTTAATGCGACAACGAGCGGAGTCAGAGTGTTCCTCTGAGCCCAGTTCGAGTTCACCTGATCCGGAATCACCTTCCCCGAGGTCGTAAAACCCAACCTTTCCAAAACGGAAACGTTAAGCGAAATCACCGGAGGCAACATCCCGTAGATCAATTCCGGATTCGGAACGATCAGAGACCAAAGGGCGGGATAGACAAACGTTACCTGAAACGCCTGTTGACCGTCGGCTCCGAAACCCCATCCTTCGAGAAGCATCACGGAATCTCCCGGCGTATTGGAAAGATAAGTAAGATCCGAACCCGCGGCGCTGTAAGTTTTTACGTAATTCGCGTTGTCGATCATCCAACGGCCGTTGTCGGTCGCGCAAGCGCTCGGCAAACAGTTAGGTTTGAGATTGAGCATTCCCACAAGACCGTTCCCGATCGCGGTAATAAAAAGCGCCTCTTCAAAGGCGACGGTCGCCGCTAACTTTGCGCGAACCGGAAGAACCGCAACAAAACGTTTTTCATATAACAGCCACTGAAGATTTTTGTAAAACGCCTCCTCGTCGCTGTCCACGGCTCTTTGCGCGTCGGATTTCGGAATTTCGGTGATCGTATAAAACGTGTTAGGAACGTTAGGGCCGTTTTGACGATTTCCTCTGAGGCCCACATATTTCGTGTTATTCGGAGCCGGAAGATTCAATTGAATTTCGTAACTGTGGGTCTGCCAGCTCGGTTGAAAAAGAGTTTCCGAAAGATCGGAATTTCGCGTGATCGTTCCGTCCGGAGAAAGAAAATTTCCGGCGCCGTCTCTGCGGTTTTTGTTGTAGTAAGGGCCGTAGCCGCCGTAGGTCACTCGTTTGATCCAATTCAAAGCCCAGGGAAGCGTTTTGTTATAGACACGATCGAAATTTCCGGCGGCCGGATCGGTGATAGGAGCCGTCACTCCCCTCGCCTTGTCTTCGAGCAAAGAAAGAACTCTGCTGTTCATATCGAATCTGTGAACGAAGCCGTCTTTGTAGACCTTGTCGCTTGTCTTACTCAGATTTGTAATATTCTTAAAATTGAATGGACTTGTGGAACCGATCACCGACTTGAGAGAATGAATCGCGTCTCCGATCGTCAATTCGCCGCCGGTGGAACCGTTGATCCAATCATTAGTAGTATCCGCCGTATCCCAAGTAAATCCGTAGTTATTGGCGATCGTAAGAACCACAAAAAGAGTTTCTAACGCGGACATGGAACGACTGTTTCCGTCGTAGGCGCGATCCTTCCCGTCCACGTCGATACGAATGAGTTCCTTGAGAGAACCGTCCACGTTGGATGGTTGCGCCGAAAAATCCAAAAGACTAAGATTTTCAGCGGTCTTTTGCAGAAGATTAACGGGAGTCGCGGTAATCGCTCCGGTGTCCAAAAGGGTCCGAACGTTTTGAAAGCTCTCCATCATAAAGGCTTTGAACTCCGCAGGATGAACGGGATCGCTATAGTCGGCGTTGTATTGAGTCCCGCCTGCGGTAAAATATTTATCCAGATTGAAGACTAGTTCTTTCATCGCGGTATTCGGGGTTTTGAAATCCGAAAAACCGGCTCTTTTAAACATCATCTCGCCTAAGTCGTATAGGATGGAAATAAAACCGTCCTTGAGAGAACGATTGGCGACTAAGACCGGATCAAAAAAACCGTTGAGGAGGCTTTCCACACCGGCCCTTGCGTTCGCATTCGCGATTAAACCCTTATAGGCGACGTCTTCGATTTCCACGAGAAGATCGCGCGTACTTTGACTTTTCAGATCTTTTGAGAAGTCGTGAATCGATTGTGTTACTTGGTCTTTCGTTTTGGAAAGATATTCTTGACGAATCGCGTTAGCCGAAATCGGAACCAAATTTCGAACCACCGGTTTCGGATAATGACGGATTTTTTCAAAAAGGGGCTGAACCGCATCGTAAGAACCCGGATTCGTGGTTTCCAACTTTTCGATCAAAGCCGCAAAATCCGAACTCAGAGACTGAATACTCGGCCTGCTCACAAGAAGAGCCGATTGTGTCGCACGAAGAGTTCCTAAATTGTCGTCCCTCGTCGCCTTCGCAAGATTATCGCCTAAGGCCTTATTGAAATCGACCGGATCCAAACTCACGAAAAAACTTTTGAGAACCGGAAATCCATTCAGAATCGTAAAAAGAGAAATTCCGTCATAAGAATCGATATTATCAAAAAAGACGGTAGGATCGTATTTTGTGGATTGAGGTTTGCATCCCAGGGAAAGGAGAAAGAGGAACCCGAAAATCATTAGAATTCTATAAAATAGAATTCCCATTTTAGAATGAGGCACAGCAAAGCTCGATTTTCGTTTTTTCTCGTTTTTCAAATTCATCCCTAAATCCTCTTCGTCGGTTTCCCTGGAAGCGCTCCCCTGTAGCGTTCGTTACGGGGCTTTATATATATACTAGATTCTAATTATTTTATAAATATATGCAATGTTTTTTTATACCAATCGTTCAAATTTTATATCAATCGCTACAGAAGTTGATAAATTGCTCATATTTAATATAACAATCGTTATTTAAAGAAGAATTCGGATACGAACAAAAAAAGGACCGGCCCTCTTTTCGAGAGACCGGTCCGATTCTTAAATCCAAGAAAAGTATTGGATTAAGGTCCGGAAGTCGCCGGTGCGAATTTTTTCTTGTAAATCGCATATCCAATCGCCCCCAGAAGGAGGATCAACCAGATATACCAAAATTTTACGAGAAGAATGGTAATCGCGGTAAGAACAAATGCAATCACGCCGAGAACCACCTTGATCAAACCTCCTCCCAGATCTCCTACAAACGGAATAAAACTAAGAAGAGAAGTCAGCGGACCGGCCATCAAAGTGAAACTGCTGAACATCGCGAAAAATCCGATAAAACGTCCCACCCATTTCATGGTGTTATCGTCGGATTGGATATCCTTCATCGTTTCCGCAAAACCGCCGACGCTTGCATTCAAAAATTTATTTCCTTCTTCGGAGACGAACTTTCCGACCTTGGTTCCTTTGATATCTCCGATAAAAGTCATTTCACCGTCCGGAATCGGAGTTACCGAGACTTTCACTCTTTCACAACCTTCTTTCTCTTCGTCGGCGCAGGACTTGGAACTAAAAAGATAACCGTCTCCCAGTACAAACCCGTTTGTTTTGATTTCATCTTCGTGAGCGTCTCTGGAAGAAACCTGAGAAGTAAAGTCTACGTCGGAAAGATTGACCGAATACGATTTTCCGTCCGCAAGAACGCTCCCTCCGGTCGCGGACTCGGATTCGTCTTTGACGGATTTTTTATGAAACGCCTTAGAACGGCATCCGGAAAGTTTAAAGCCGGACGGGTTTTCGGGAGAGGAGGTCCATTCGAGAACACAATTGCGGACTTCTTTTTTATTACTTCCGGATCCTTCCGTTTTAACTTCTTCGTCCCAAGCATAAACTTCGGAACTCACGGAATACGATATATACGATCCGCTCTTAACAAAATTCCCGCTCAGAGGACTTGCCTTTAAGGTTCCCGTGATGTAAGAAGGTTGTCCTTCCTTTGCGGATCCTACGGGCGCCGCATTCTTGAGAGCCGCACTCGCTTGTTCACAGGTTTCTACGTTGTAGATGATGATAAACGAAACCGGTAACAACACGACTCCTGTGAGAATACTCTTAAAAGAATTTCCCATCTGTGAGAGGAAACCTACACTTTCTGTTGAGGACATTCCGTCCGGGCTTTCAAACGCCATTGAACTTTCTCCTTTCTGAATTACAACTTGCTCAAATCCTATCCTGTCTTACTAGTCGAACGATTTAGACTTACAGCGCGTCCCGAAACTCGATCATACTTTATCGGAAAGATCAAGCCGCAAGAACCTGTTCCAGTTTTCGGAAAGGTTCTTATAGAAAGACAAGGATTCCAAGAGGCCTGGAGAGTTTCCGGGAAATCGAATGTTTGTAAATAATTTTTTATCTAATTTCAACTTGGAAAGAATGATAATTTACCTCAAAACATGTTATAAAAGAAAGGAGCCGCGGGCTTATGAAGATTCTAAGGAGCCGTAATTGTTGCCGAAAAATAAGGAGTTCATTCCCTAACCTTTTGATAAGCGAAAAAGAATCGGAACTCGTTTATACGCGATCTTTTTCCGATGTTTTTTACAAGTGGATTTAGAGGACGTTTGGCGGAGGAGGAACCGTCATTCCGATATATGCATATTCGGTAACGGATTGAATAAATTCTTTCATCTCTTTATCGGTCTTTTTCGGTTTGATTCTACCTTCGAGAAAGAGCATTGCAATGCCGTGAATCATCGACCACGCGGCCAACGTTTTTTCCCTCGTTTGTCCCGATCGAATGGCTCCTAAACGTTGTCCCATCCGAACGATCTCGTGCAACTGTCGATAGGTTCTTCGCGAAACCGCCGAGAGAGCGGGATGAAGATCCACTCCTCCGAACATGATTCTTGCAAATTGCTGATTGTTTAGAATAAACTGAATGTATGTCCATCCGAGCGCGCGCATTCGCCCTATAAAATCATTGTCGGTTTTTCCGAGTTCTTTCTGATACGAGGAAAAATATTTCTGAAATCCTTTTTCAGCGATGGCCGCAAGCAGAGCATTCTTATTTTCAAAATGATGATAAGAGGCGACGTGGCTCACTCCGGCATAGGCGGCGACCTTTCTAAGAGAGATCTCTTCCAGAGGAGTTGTCTTTAATAGTTCAGCTCCGGCTAATATCAAGTCTTCTCTTACGGTGATTCCGTCTTTTTTTAGCGGCCTCCCGACTCCGAGATGCCGGCCTCGCGAACCTTTTTTCTTTGCTGGCATAAAAACTATTTATCATAGGAATTCTTTTTTCGCAAGACTATAATTACCACTGGTAATTTAATTCTTGATTTCCATTTCAATTATATTACCAGTGGTAATTAATATTAGGATCTACGGAGATCGGCCATGGATAAAACGTTTCAGTCTATAAAAATCGGGAATTCCACGATTCCAAATCGATTTATCATGGGGTCCATGCACCTCGGACTCGAAGGTAAAACCGGAACAGCGGAAAGAATGGCCGCTTTTTACGGCAAACGTTTCGAAGGCGGAGTCGGCCTTATCGTCACGGGTGGAATCGCTGTGAACGAAGAAGCGAGAGGATCCAAACATTTTTTCAATATTCAGAACGAAGAACACGCGTCCGAGCTGCAAAAGATGAATTCGCTTTTGAAAGGAAAAGGAATCCTTTGCGCTCAACTTTTTCACGCGGGCCGATACGCCTTTGACAGAAACTGTGTGGCTCCGTCGGCGATCCGGGCTCCGATCAATCGATATATTCCCCGCGCACTGACGGAAGAAGAATGTTGGAAAACCGTGGAAGACTTCGGGATCGCCGCAAAACTCGCGAAGGAAACGGGGTTCGGCGCGGTGGAGATTATGGGGAGCGAAGGTTATCTCATCAATCAATTCTTCTCCCCGGTCACAAATCAAAGAGACGATCATTTTGGAGGAGATTCCAAAAGAAGAATGAATATGGCCGTGGAAGTTCTTCGTTCGGTTCTCAAAAATCTTCCGGAAGGGTTTCCGGTGATTTTTAGAATGTCCGGAATCGATCTCATCCCCGGAAATCCGACGTTTGAAGATGTTTGCCTTCTCGCACAAACATTACAAAAAGAGAATGTTTCGGCCTTGAATATCGGAATCGGATGGCACGAATCCAGGATTCCCACGATCAGTCAATTGGTTCCTCGGGGCGCATGGGCCAACATCGCCGGAAGAATCAAAGAACAAACTCCCGGTGTTCCCATCATCGCATCCAACAGAGTCAACGATCCTATTACCGCGCAGAAAATTTTTGAAAACAACCAAGCCGATATCATTTCCATGGCGCGACCTTTTCTTGCGGACGCGTTTATCGTAAAAAAAATCCAAACTGGAATGTCCAATCGAATCAACACCTGCATCGCCTGCAATCAGTCCTGTTTGGATCACGCCTTTATCGATAAATCGGTTTCTTGTCTGGTAAATCCGCAAGCGGTCAATGAGCTGGAATACGAAATCGATTCTCCGGTAAAGCCGAAAAAGGTAGCTGTGATCGGATCGGGACCGGGAGGACTCGAAGCCGCGAGGGCAAGCGCTTCCTTAGGACATAAGGTAATTCTAATAGAGAAATCGAATGAACTGGGAGGGCAGTTCAATCTTGCATCCAATATTCCCGGTAAATCGGAATTCAAAGAAACGATCCGTTATTTTAAGAACGAACTCTCCGCGCTCGGAGTCGAGATACGTTTGAATACGAACTGTGATCTCGAATTGTTAAACGAAATCGATCCTGATACGATCGTCTTTGCCACCGGAGTAAAACCGAGAGAATTCGATCTCCCGGGAATCGACCTCCTTCCGACCGGAAATTATACGGACTACCTAAAGGGAAAATTCAAACCGGGAAACAAAGTGGCGGTGATCGGCGGAGGCGGGATCGGAGTGGACGTCGCCCACAAACTCACGGAAGAAAACGATCCTACTCTGGAATCGTATTCTAAAAAATATAATATCGATTCTTATACAAACGCAGTGATCCAACCTCACAAGGCCAAAAGAGAAGTTGGAATTTTTCGAAGAAACGGTAAACACGGAGCCGGACTCGGCCCCACAACGTTCTGGGCTCTGAAACAGGAACTCGAAGCCTCGGGTGTGGAATTCTTTCAAGGTCTGAACTACAAAGAGATCACGAAGGAAGGACTCAAAGTGATCCTAAAGAACGGGGAGGAAATTTTGTATCCTTGCGATTCTTTGATCCTCTGTGTGGGACAGGAAAAAGAAAACAGTCTTTATGAAACGGTTCGATCCCGGTTTCCTCAAAAACAAATCTTTCTGATCGGAGGAGCCAAGGACTCAAAAGGAATCGACGCTGAAAGGGCGTTTTTGGAAGGACTAAACGCGGCTTACGCGATCGGAAAAGAAAACGAAGTCTCGCAACTCGTTTAAAGGGTTTTGAAAGAATATGATAGCTAACAACTATTTCACGGACGACGAAGACCTAAAAATATTTTTTGAACATTTGATCGATTGGCCTTCGATCGTGAAATCGACCGAAGGCGAGGACTTCTTCGATCACGAACGCTACAAAAAGACCGCGGATCCAAGATTCGAAATGGCTCCATCTAACGTACAAGAGGCGATCGATCTCTACAGATCCAGTCTGGAATCCTTGGGAGAATTTTTCGGAAAGGAAGTTTCCCAACTCTCTCAAACCATGGATAAAAAACATCTTCGTTACGAGAACGGAAACGTGATCTTTCCCGACGAAACGATTTCCATCTACGAAAAATTCCGGGAAACGGGACTCATGCCTTATTCGATATCGAGGGAGGCGGGAGGACTCGGTTTTCCCGCGACGTTAGGAGCTTTTTTTGTGATGATCATGGCGAGAGGAGACGTTTCTTTTTGTATGACGATCACACTCTTAAACCTTGCTCAGATAGTCGCTCGATTCGGAACCGAAAGACAGATAGAAGAATTCGCCGCCAAAGCCGCATTAGGTGAAACACTCTTTGCAATGGCTCTTACGGAACCCGACTTCGGATCGGATCTGAATAACGTAAGAACTACCGCGACAAAAACCGAGGACGGAAGTTATCGTATCAACGGAACCAAACGTTTTATTTCTCAGGGATGCGGACTCGGACCTTATCCATCGAGTCTTTTGACCCTTGCAAGAACCGGAAAACAAAACGGAGGGGCCCGCGGACTTTCCGTATTTCTCGTAAAAAGCTCCGATGTCAACGTCGCCGGAATCGAAACCAAAATGGGAATCCACGCATCCCCCACTTGCGAGATCGTATATGAAAACAGTTCCGCCGAACTTTTAGGAGAAGAAGGACTCGGGCTCACGCGTTACACGGCAGGTATGACGAACTTCATGCGACTGGGAAGCGCAGCGGGCGGGCCCGGAGGAGGAGCCGGCGGATTTTACGAATCCAAAAAATATGCGGAAGAAAGACGACAATTCGGAAAACCGATCGCTGAAATTCCGGCCGTCGCCGAAATGCTCCACAAGATTCAAAGAGAAGTAAACGCGATGAGACTTCTCACGTTCGAAACGGCCCGAGTCGTGGATCTATACCAACATCATCAAATCAGATTAGAAAAATCGAATAGAGAAGATCGTGAAATTCGAAAAGACGAAAGAGTAAAAACCTGGGGAAATCTCGCTTCGATACTCACTCCGATCGCGAAATACTATTGTTCCGAAGAAGCTCATAAATGCGCCTACCTTGCGATTCAAATCCACGGAGGAGCGGGTTATACCGAAGACTACGACGTATCGAGAATGTTCCGTGATTCCAGGATCAACACGATCTATGAAGGAACCAGCCAAATTCACGTTAGAATCGCGACAGGCGCGATCGCCGCAGGAATGGGAGCCGATGGAAATTTCAGAAAATATCTGGAGTCGATTCAAAAGGAAGTCGAACAACCTTCCCGATTTTTAACGGAACAGTGGAACACGTTTGAGAGCGCAGTCGCAACCTTTCGACTGATCGATAAAGACGATACAAAAGAGAAGGTTGCAGAAAATCTAATGATCCTCACCGCTCGTTATTTTTGCAGTTTATTGTATGAGAGGGCTCTCGACAAACTCAAACAAAACGAGTCTCTGAATCGTTGGACAAAAGACTGTAGAGCTTATGGGATCGAAAGCGCGGCAATTTCAAAATCATGTCTCTATCGGATCGAAAACGCGGAATAAAAAGATCCCCCTTTGCCCTAAGAAAACCGAAAAGAATTTCTTTTTTCGAGAGAATTTAGAATCGAAAAATGAATTCTGGATAGAAATCGTATGTCCTCGTTTCCGTTTCTCTATCCTTTTTTCCTCATCTATCTTCCCGTTCAATATTGGATGGGAAGCAAGGGAATTTTCGGCTATTGCTTGTTCGTATTCCTAACGTTAGGCGTTTTTTTATTCCGGTATTTAAAAAAACAAAAACTGGAATCCGTTAAGGCCGTCCCCCCTCTCTTCTGGCTTGTTTATTGGTCGTCGATCGTATGGATCGAAGGAATTTTTTATACACAAAAGGCGCTCGATTCTTTTTTGCTCGGAGACTTTGATTATACGGCGCAGGCAAGAATGATGTTCACCGCAATTCAAGGAAACGTCTTTGAAACTCAGTATTACGGTTTGGAGGAGAATGCGAATTTTCTCTCACACCACATGGCGCCGGCCATTCTACTGTTGTCCCCTTTTCCGATTCTTTTCGGATCCGAGTTAGGATTTGGAATCGGAGTTTTTTTTTACGGCGCGGCCACAATTCCTCTTCTCTATTTTTATCTTCGAGAATCTTCGATTTCCGAAGAACTTTCCCTGAGCGCGGTCTTACTCTGGGCGGGGTCGTCGAGTTTTTATCGACTGGGACATTCCCTTCACTTTGAAGTTTTGGTTCCGTTTACGATTCTTTTGTTTCTGATCGGATTACAAAAACAAAAACTCTGGCTGTCGATCGGAGCTCTCTTTTTCTTTTTAGGAATCAAAGAGGATCTCGCGATCTACTTGGGCGGACTTTCATTCATTTTGATTCTTACCGAAAAAGAAAGGAGGAAAGAATGGATATTCGTATTCGTCATTTGTCTTTTCTACTTCGGAATTCTACATCCTTATATGAATTCTTTTGCGGGAAATTCCGCGGAAAGAAACTGGAAAGAATATTGGAGGAATGCCGAGACAAATCCGTTCAGGACGATTCTCAACTACATTCAAAATCCTGAAAGTATGAGTCAATACGCGAAAGGTCTAAGAGATCTGAGTTTAGAATTGGGTCTTTGGAATTGGATCTCAGGCTGGATTCTTCTACCGTTTTTGGGTTTATATTCGGTCTTTCGATTGTCGGTTCATCCCTGGGTGAGGGAAATGTACAGCTATTATATCTACCCTTTGATTCCATTTTTGATTTTATTTTTAAAAAGGGGATCCGAAAGAATTCAGAGCTGGATCGAAAATAAAGAAAAGATCCCATTCTTCCCTTTTTCTCGAGAGGAAAAACTTCTGCTTTTGATCGTGATGACGTTTTTCTTTTCGGTTTATAGAAACGGGAAAGACGGTCAATATCCGATACGACTCTTTTCTCAAACTGAAAAAGCGGAAGAGTTGCGTGTCCTTCTCAAAAAAATTCCGAAAGGAAGTTCAGTTTCGGCGGGTTTTCATATCTCGCCTTTTGTTTCCTTTCACAATTCGGTTTATCCGATCCGGGAAAATCGAGAGTTCAAGGAATGGATCGTCTTTGATCATCAATACAATTCTCCGTATCTGTCTTCGGAAAAAATTCAGGAAAGAATTCAAAAAGAGATACAAATTGGAAAGATCGTTATCGCCGCAAAAACTAAACACTTTGGAATTTATAAGAATTGATCCTCATTTACAATATTCTTTGAGTCTTTCTTTTGAATCCTCGTATCCGAGATCGAGAGACTTCTGAAAATCCTTACAAGCCAAGGAAGTTTTTTTCATAAAAACATAAGCCAGTCCGCGATTGTGCAAAGCAACGTCGTCTTTTGGGTTCATCTGAAGAACCTTAGAATAAGTCGCGGCAGACTCCGAGTATTTTTTTAGACCGTATTGAGCAAAAGCCACTTCGAAAAAATTGTAGGAATCTTTTTTGTCGAGCGCTACCGCTTTTAGAGCGTCTTTCAATCCTTCCGAAAAATCCTCTTCCCTGTTTTCACAACGCGCTTTGAACTTAAAAAGTTCGGCGTCTCGATTGTAACCCAAGTCGATCGCCGTTTGAAAGTCTTCGATCGATTGCATACAATTGTCCAATCTTTCGTGACAATATCCTTTGTATAAAAATGCCACCGCTTTTTTCGGATCCAATTCGGTCGCCTTTTCAAAATCGGTAAGCGCTTCCGAATAATTATCCAAACTATACAATGCAAGTCCTCGGTTGTAATGACCGGACGTGTCGTTCGGAACCTTTTCCAAATATTTCGAGTATTCGTCGACGGCGTTTTGGTATTCTCCCTTACCGTAGGCTTCGTAGGCGCGATTGAAAATATCGCTCGGGTCTTCTTGAGGTTCGTTGGAAGGCGGTGAGGAATTTGAAGTCGAATTCGTATCCGAACTCGATTTCACTTCTTGGAGAAAAGACTCGATTCCAAGAGCGAGTTCCTGAAAGAAGGAAGGACCGGCTGCGGTCGCGCCGGGATCCACAACCTCTTCGGTTTTTGGAAATAACAAACTTCCTAGGAGAATCGCAATTCCAATAATAAAAAACCAACCAAAAAGAAACGAATCCAAAAGCTTATTTTCCATCAGGCAATAGAAACTAAATTCTCCAAGAATTCAACTTTTTATTGATGAAAATTTTTGTTAAATCTCGGTCAATTTTCAAATTTTAAAGAAAGGGTTCGAAATACGCCGAATCCTAGTTCGGCTCGTTTGGATCCTTCCCCAATTCTTATAAGAATCCTTGATTCCTGCGCCGTTGATCGGATGTATTTTTGTGAGATTGAAACTGTGAGAGTTCCTACTTTTTTCTCGGTTTTAAAAGGAGAATTTTGATTTTTAGAGGTCGGAACTCCACAGGACAAATCGTTTCCACCGGCCGGTGTTCCAAAAATTTTTTTCGGGGGGCCGCCAAACCGGAACAGACATTCCCTTTTATTCTCGGATCTTCTCTTGATGAAGTTCCAAAAACGTTGGATTGAAAGTCGCTTCTGAATTATAAGCGAATCGATTCGCCGCCGATAGAACGCTCGTGTCTTCTTCCCATTTGAGAATCTCATCAGCTTCTTTCACCAAAAAGGTTTGTTCATCCTAGGAAGGTTTATTCTATTTTTTGAATTTAAGAATTTTGTAATATGATTGCGTTTTAAATCCGACTTCTCCGCAAACGCAGAAAGACCTGCGGACGTTTTTTATTCTTCTGATTGAAAAAAACCACGGGGCCGATCTCAAAGCCGATCGGTGATCAAACTTACAGCGCTTCCCAAAACTCAAATTACTTTATCAGAAAGATCAAGCTGCAAGAACCCGTCTCCGTTTTGGGACAGGTTTTTATTCCTTCGGAAGAATGACGTGAAAGACCGTTTTACCCGGTTCCGAACTGAGTTCGATTCTTCCTTCGTGTTTTTTTACGATTCTCCGAGAGATATCCAAGCCCAAACCGCTTCCTTCTCCGGGCCCTTTTGTAGTAAAAAATGGATCGAAAATTTTCTCAAACGTCTCGGGTGGAATTCCGGGGCCGTTGTCTTCGATCGAAACTTCCACTTCCTCTCCGGATTCCAAAATGGAAATTTTGATTTTTCCTTTGAACTTCATCGCCTGTAGTGCGTTATAGATAAGATTGGTCCAGACCTGAACCAAATCATCTGGATAGGCTTGGATCAGAGGACGTGTGGGAAACTCAAGTTCCAATTCCACTCCGCTCTTGATCTTATTGTGATAGATCGTGAGAACCGTTTCTATGTTTTCCGCAAGATCGATCGGCACTTTTCCTCTCGCTTCTTCCGCGTCTATATGCGCGTAATTTTTGAGGGCGTATACGATTTTCGAAGTCCTATCCACCGCCAAACGGATCGATAGAATATTTTTATAAGTCTGAATTTCCTCTAAGGCGAATTTTACGAGCGGGTAGTGGATCGGATTTTCAAAAAGAATCGGGAACTCTTCCAAGGCCTTCCCAACCCCGTTGTCCAAAAGCCGATCGGCTATATCGTGGGGATTTTCAAACCCGAGGGATTTCAATCGGGCTCGTATTTCCTGCAAAAAACCTTTTCTGTGATCTCTCGAAAGAATACTTTCCTTACTCTCGATTCCTCTTCTGATCATCTCGGAAAGATTGTGAACAAAATCTCTGCTCACCGAAGAAAGTTGCGGTCCTAATTTTTCCATTCGATCCGCCGACGAATTCAGATAAGCCCTTAATTCTCCGCTCAACGCAGCGATGGCGCCTAACGGATTGTTGATCTCGTGCGCGATCCCCGCCACGAGTTGCCCAAGCGCAGCCATCTTTTCGGAAAGTATCAGTTGTTCCTGAGTCTTTTGTAAATTTTCAAGGGCTTGGGCTAGTTCCGAGGTTCTCGCTTGAACCGCCTTTTCCAATTCTTCTTTTGCTTCCTTTCTCTCCGCGTTTAACAAAAGTTGCGTTACTTGTTCTGCGATCGTCAAGACGAACTGTTTTTCGTAGCCCTTCCATTTTCTCAGATCCTTTCTGTGCCCTAAACAGACGATCCCTTTGATTTTTCCCCTTACAAAAAAAGGAACGTCCAGCAGCGAAACGATTTCCAAAGGAATACTATAGTCTTCCGCAAGTTCCGAAGTACGAGGATCATGAATCGCGTCGGTTGCGTCCACGAATCGATCCCTTAAGATCGATTCCGAATAACGCGGATATAACTTTAGATCCATCCGTATTTTTTCGATATACCTTTGATCTCTTCGATCCCAACCCGCCACCACGGACCAGACGCTTAAATCATCGTTATCGAAAATCCAGATCGTAGCACGGTCACAATTTAAAACCTCCGCGGCCATGATCGCGATTTTTTTAGCTCCCGACTCCAGATTTCCGGACGCAAATTCAGAATCGGTCGCCATCTCCATCAATGCCTGCGCGTGTAACGCAATCTGTTTTGATTGTTCTTCCTTTTCCCTGGTTGCGTTTTTGATCTGCGTGATATCGCGAGTGATCGCGATCGAAGTAGGAACGTTTCCCAAATTGACGAGGCGGGCCGAAAACAAAGTGTCTACGAGTTCGCCGTCCTTTCTTCTAAACCGAACTTCATGGTCTCGGACAATTCCGTCCTCTTTCAGCTTATCGACGACCTCTTCCCTTTCTTTTATGTCGTTCCAGATTCCGAGTTCGATCGCGGTTTTTTCCTTTGTTTCCTCTTTGGTATACTGTAACATTTCGGAAAAGTGTTCGTTTACCTTGATATACTCTCCGGTGTAAAGATTACTAAGGGTGATCGTGTCCGGATTCATCTCGAAGACCATCTCGAAAAGATCCTTACTTTCCTGCATCTTCGCGAAATATTCGTCCCTTTCCGCTTCCATTCTTTTTTTATCGGTAACGTCTATCAAAAGTGCGAGCAACATCGGCTTGCCGTTCCATTGAAAGACCCTATTTCCGGATAACACGTGTTTTACGGCGCCGTCCGAACTTTGTATGCTCGCTTCGATCGGTCCCGTTCCGCCCTTCTCCTGTAACTTTTTCAAAAGTTCGGATCGATCAAAAGAAGTCCTCCAAATTCCCAATTCTATGGACGACTTTCCGATGATTTGATCCCGAGTATAACCGATCAGTTCACAGTAGGATTGATTGATCTGGCGATAGATTCCGGTTTCGAGATCCGAGAGGGAGACCGCCGCAGGATTGAGCTGAAATAGTTTTTCGAAAAGATCCTTACTCAGTCTGAGTTCTTCGTCCAAAGCCTTTCTTTCCTCTTCCGCTTTCTTTTTATCCGAGATATCGGTCGCAAGAGAAATAACGTGTTTTCTTCCGTCCAAATCGGTGATTCGTGCGGAATAGAGAATCGGAATTTCAGCCCCGTCGGAAGCCGTAAAAACCGATTCCAAATTTTTTACTTCGTCGTGTTTTGAAAGCGCTTCGTAAACTTCGGCCCTAAAGTTTTCCGCGTTGTCCCATACTCTGATTTCTGGCGTGGTTTTTCCGATAACGTCCTCCCGTGCGAGTTTCAACATCTCCAAAAAACGTTCGTTGACGTCGACTATCTTGCGGGTTTCCCAATCAGTAAGAACAAGAGCGGATGGAATAAGTTGGAATAATTTTTGAAACATTCCCTTGCTACGTTGTAATTCATTTGCAAGGGATTCTAATTCGATAGCATTGGTTTTGATCTCAGAAATGTCGTGACCGATCGCGAGAATTTTTTTCTCTCCGAAAGAATCCAACATTCTCGCCGAAAAAAGAATCGTTCTAAGTTTTCCGTCCAGAGTCCGCATTTTGACTTCCAGATTTCGAACGACTCCGTCCGTTTTTAGACCGTTCAGAATTTTTTCCCGATCCGAAAGTTCGTAGTAGACTCCGAGTTCGACCGGAGATTTACCTATAACTTCCTCTTTCGTTTTGCCGAGATATTCCAAAAATAGCTCGTTTACAAAAAGATATTCTCCATTCAATTTTGATAATGTGATTGCGGATGGATTGAGACGGAATATCTGGTTGAGGATTTCTTCCTTTTCACGGACCTCGTCCAAAAGTTTTTGTTTTTCCCTTTCTTCCTTAATTCGATCGTTCATAGGAACCGTGATACTCAAAAGAACTTTTCCGCCCTTGTATTCGATCGCTTTGGCTGAAAACAAACCCCAAAATTCGATTCCGGTAACGGTTCGAAAGGGCATTTCAATTCCGTCCACAAACCCGTCGCGTTTCATGATCGAAAGAATCGTTTCTCTCACTTCCCTGGAAAACCAAAGCCCGAGTTCCAAAGTGGTCTTACCGATGATCTTCTCAATCGTAGAATCCACTTGTTCGGCGAACTTTTGATTCGCTTCCAAAATTCTTCCGGTTTGTATTTCAGTCAGAGCCATCGGAAGAGGATTGAGTAAAAAAATACTTTTGAGCGCGTCCCAACCCTCTTTGGCTTCTTGGTAGAGTTTTTGTTGAACGTCTTCGTTTCTTTTTTGTCCGGAGATATCCCTAAGGATGGCCCAAATCGCTACCGGTTCTTTAGAATCGTTTTGAATGATATAAACTTTAACGCATATCGGAACTACACTTCCGTCCTTGCGTTTGTAATCCGTTTCAAATTCCTGGGAAGAGCCGGTCGGAAGTAGATATTCTTCAAAAATTCTTTTTTCTTTAACGATCCAATGATCCGGAGTCAGGGACCAAAGCGTCATTTTGCGGAGTTCTTCGATGGAATCACCCGTTAGGGAAAGAAAGGCAGGGTTGGCTTCTAAAAAAACTCCGTCCAGATTCGCGATCGCGATTCCATCTCGACTCGTTTCAAAAATTTGCCGGAAAAATTCCGAGTTCAAAAGATGGGAGTCGAGAGTTTCCATAGCGGGCTAATAGTAAAAGACGGCAATTTCCTAACAAGATCAGAAAAGGAAAATACCATTTTACAGGGAAATTCGGAAAATTAGAAATTTCAGATTAAAAACGAGTTTTATTTTGAAATTCCCGATTTAAGGACCGGATACACAGCGATAATACCAGGCGGCGGCCTTTCCGTTTCCGCCCATGAGACCGTTGTTAAAAAACACGGCCCAACCGTAGGTTAGATTGGAACGATCCGTGGAAGAAGTCCAATAGTATTGGGAAGCCGTTCCGGGGAATAACGCTCCGTTGATGGAAGGATTCGAAATCGTATAATCCACAATACTGTGAAGTTCGTTCAAGTTTGGAAGTCTCCAGCTTAAACCCGCCAGATTCAACGCGGAACAAGTGCTCAAGGCCTGTTGCCAAGTTCCGGTGCTCGCTCCGGAACTCTGCCAGATAAGACCGGTTCGGTTGTCGGTCACCGTGGCGTTTCCATTATCCGTAAGCGAAGGTGATTGAAGCTGGGTTCCCGAAACACAACGAACCGCATAAGGCCCGGTACCGAAGTTCATCTGATTGAAAAACCCGACGTTCATCTGAACATACCATCCGGTCGTGGCCGGACTTGGAGCATACGGGGTGGAAGAATAAAAAGTCGTAGCCGGATTGCTCGGAAAGTTTGTAGAATCCACGCCGGTAGGACTTTCCGTATTGGCAAAACGGGACAGCTCCAAGATCGAAGGCAGCCTCCAGGTTTTGATTCCCGCGTAACCGTCGCCGGAATTGAGAGAATTGAGAGAGGAGCAAGCTGCGGGAGCGGTGGAGAATGTATAAGTGGTCGCACCACCGATGGTACAAAGATTTCCGCTCAATCCTTCCGGACAGGTTTTCCAAATCAAACCTCGGATGTTATCCAATGTCGTATAATCATTTGTATAAACCGAATGAGAAGTCGGTCCCGTATAACTGCGACCCGAAGGAATATTTGCAAAATCGGCATCCTGACGCGGATACGTGGCATCCGAACAGGGAATATTGGCGCCAGTATCGTAGCAGAGGGTTTGTCCCGTGTCCGAGATCTTTTCCGGAAAAAAAACACCATCGTTAGCCGCGGTATTTGGCAAAAGCCCTCTACACTCGGGTGTTTGCAAAAGAAGACATTTCAGAATCTCGGTATCCTTCCACGCTTGAGAATAAGGAACCGCCGGATTATAAGGCTCCTTTCCGGGATCACAGAAAATAAAAAAGAAGAATGGAATTATAAAAAAGGTGCCCCGATACATAACCTAATTGTACCGATCTCGATTTATCTTTAGTCAAGAAATTTTTTACAAAGTAGAGTTTTATAAAAAAATAGTCCCGGAATACTTTCATTCTTTTGCCTTAGGATCGACTCGTTTCCAAAAAAAAATCGGAAGCCGATGTCCGTCTTTTACGACCCGTTGGATATAAGCTAAAATCGAGATTTGAAATTCCTCGGCAAAATAGCCTCGAAACATGAAATCAAACTTCGATAAACAAGGATGGCCTAAAAAAGAAGATTCCGTCAGGGGACTTGCATTTATGATTCGGCGGAGTGGAAAAAAACACCCAAACTCGCCCAATAAATTAGTTTATTGTAATATTCTTAAGCGCAAAAAAAAGAAAGAATTAGGTCACGACGGATTCGCTGTTTTCCTGGATGACATGTCCGTCTTCGAGAATCATACGAATGAGTCTTGTCATCTCCACTGAATATTCCACGTTGAGATGTTTGGTCACACCTTCGCAAAATCCGTTGATGATGAGAAGTTTTGCGTCGTCTTCGGATAAACCGCGGGACTGAAGATAAAAAAGCTGGTCTTCGTCGATTCTAGAAACGGTCGCCTCATAGTTTAGAGTTCCATTCTGACCCGAAACGTCGTTGTAAGGATACGCGTGAGACTGAGAACGATTGTCCATCATAAGACCGTCGCATTTTACGTGAGAATAAGAATTCTCCGAACCCGTGGTAAACTTCACAAGTCCTCTGTAAGAATTGATTCCTCCGTCCAGAGAAACACCTTTTGCTAATATATTGCTTCTTGTATTTTTGCCGACGTGAATGATTCTCGCGCCCGTATCTTGGATCTGTCCTCCGCCCGCAAACGCGAGCGACAGGATATCACCTGTAGAATGATCTCCTTGAAGAACGATTCCCGGATATTTTACGGTGTTCGCGCCGATGTTCACGTCGGTCCAGGTGATATGCCCTCTTTCATGGCATAACCCGCGTTTGACGGTCCAGTTATACATATTCTTCTTCCAATTCTGGATCGTGGTATAAAAGATTTTTGAATTTTTGTGAGCGACAAGTTCCACGACGGCGGTATGAAAGTTGGTTCCCTTATCTTGTACCGAAGAACATCCTTCCGAATATTCTATCTCGGCGCCTTCATCTGCGATCAGTAATGTTCTTTCGTATTGTCCGGAAGAGGCTGCGGTGACTTTGAAGTAGGCCTGAAGAGGCATCGGAGTTTTTACGCCCTTAGGAACGAAGGCAAAGGATCCTCCGGAAAAAACACAACTATTGAGAGCTGAGAATTTATTGTCGCCGACGCTAACGACGGTTCCGAGATATTTTCTTACGATATCCGGATATTCACGGATGGCGGTATCGATATCGCAGAAAAGAATTCCGAGTTCGGTCAATTCTTTCTTCACGTTTGCGTAGACGGTTTCGGAATCGTTCATCGCTTCGATTCCCGCTAAATACTTTCTTTCGTGTTCGGGAATTCCCAGACGTTCGAAAGATTTTAAGACTTCGGGATCGACTTCGTCCCAGGATTTTTTCTTCTTTTGATTGGATCCGATATAATGAGTATAAGAATCGATGTCTACGTTGAAGTTGGGAAAAAATCCCCAGGTCGGCATCGGTTTTTGTTCGTAGATTTCGAATGCTTTGAGGCGAAATTCCGTAAGCCAGGAAGGCTCATTCTTAATATGAGAAATGGATTCTACAACCTTTCGGGTCAAACCTTTCGGGAAGTTATCGGCGCGGTAAAACCGATCCGCCGGATTGTTTTCTTTTTCCAAGACCTGTTCCATCTTTATTGCCTCCGAAAGTTAGACTTGATTGCGACCTAATTTGCGATCCGTAGAGAGCAAATTAAACAAATTACTGAAGTCTCCACAAGAATCAGTCGGAACTACGACGATCACTCGTGAAACTTCGCAGGCCCCACCCTGATTTTGGGTGGCGGGGTGGGTGGTGGAAGTTTCCGGAGACCTTTCTCTATCACAAAATCATAATTTTCGCAATGAAAAAGTTTCCCTCGTTTCCGTAGGAACTCCTACAAAATTCCGCTTTTGGACAATTGTCGTTCCCACTCAGCTTTTGGAACGGCTATCCCCAAGAGCGATTTTCGAGTTTCTTTCTGGATCAAAATTACGATCCATAAAAGAACCCCGACTTATTAAGAAGTCGGATCGGAAACTCGAAAATTTTAACGGATTCAGAGTGATTCTTCTTACGTTCGAAAAAAGAATTCTTACTTCAAGTCGATCTTTCAAAACGGGATTCGAAACTCTCGGAACATTCTTCCAAAATGGAAATAAAAGAATTCAGTTTTATATTCTTTAAGCGATTCCGTTTTTCAATCACTTAAGAACCATCATCCGCAGGCAAACGCCTGCGGACAGGAAAAAATCAGTTCACGGCTGAGAAATAGTCTTTGGATTTTTGAGGATCCGCAACCATTGTCTTTTTGCCTTCATCCCAATTCGCCGGACAAACTTCGCCGTGTTTTTCGACAAATTGGAATGCCTTGATCAGACGAATCGCCTCGTCGATATTCCGTCCCACCGGAAGGTCGTTGATCGTAGCTTGACGAATCACCCCGGCTGGATCGATGATAAAGGTTCCTCTGAGAGCCACTCCTCCGTCGGTAAGAACATTGTAGTCTCTGGAGATGGACTTTGTGAGGTCGGCGATCAGCGGATATTTGATATCTCCGATCCCACCTTCTTTTTTCGGCGTGTTTTTCCAAGCTAGGTGAGTAAACGCGGAATCCACGGAAACACCGAGAACTTCAGCTCCGAGTTTTTTGAATTCTGCGAGCTGATTATCGTATTCGATGATCTCAGTCGGGCAGACAAAAGTGAAGTCGAGAGGGTAAAAGAATAGAACTACCCATTTTCCTTTGTAATCGGAAAGTTTGATTTCCTTGATTTCTTTTCCAAGAACAGCTTCTGCTTTAAAATCCGGCGCTAGGGATGTAACCTGAGGCATTTTGTTTCTCCTTTGTGAATTTGTTTTGAAACTTTAGACCCTTCCATTCTATCCTTCCAGTCCTCCGAAGCAAATATTTTTTAGAATGATTCTAATTTTTTTTTAATTCTAAAAAATTTGGACGGAACTCCGGACAAAGAATCCTCTGAGAGGCGAAATGTGAGAGTTCCTACTTTTTGAAAAGAGGGAAAAGGACCAAGAAAGAATCCCTTAGATCGAGGCAGAAATCCCGGAAAAAAGGAGATGTTCCGACTTTTTCATAAAAATTGCGGGAACTCCCCGGATTTTCGCACCTTCCAAGTGAGGCTGCTTCTTGTAGAGGGGAAAAGGTCGGAACTTACGACCTCCCCTTTCTCGAAAAATCACTTCCAGTGTGAGAGTTCCTACTTTTAAAAACTCTAAAAAAAGCCGCCTCAATCCTTCCAAAGAAAAAACCCATTCTCAATCCGCAAGAACACAAAACGGGAACGCGGCCTCGCGTGGGAACTCCTCTTCAAATCCACACCTGAAACGGTCCGCAAAAAAGGTTCTGTGGGAACTCTCACAAAAAAAAGGGAAACTCCTTACTCAAGGAACTAAAAAAAGTAGGAACTCACACGGAAAGAAACTCTAAACCAAAAATACCTCGCAAAGAAGAATCCAATCTGAGTCCAATTGATATATGGAAACAGCGCTCTTGATTCTCCTTTGTTGTACATCGCTCGTCGGACCCCGAACGGGAGTTCATGAAGACGAACTTAACTATTGCTCCCCGCGTCCGAACTGCGTCTCAAGCCAGAGTTCCACCTACAACCCGATCCATCATATCGACCCTTTTCATTATACCGAAGAGAAAGAAGCTGCCTTTCAAAAACTCAAAGAAAAATTGGAAGAGGCGGATCGAGTGAGCGTCTTGGAAGTGAACGGAAATTATATCAAAACCCGATTTTATACGCGGGTCTTTCACTTTCCCGATACGGTGGAATTCCTCTTCGAAGAAAATACAAAAACGGTGCAGATCCGATCCGAATCCATCCTCGGGCTCTTTGATTTTCTCGCAAACAGAAGAAGACTCAACAATCTCAGAGAAGAACTCGGCTGGGAATAAAATTTTTAGAATATTCTATTTTAGGAATATTCTGGGCGAGTCCTGCTCGCAATTCTTCTAAAAGGAAAACGAATCGACATCGGAGCAGGACCGGGCTCTCCGCTCCAATCTGCGAAGCGCGTTTCGGATTCTCAAAAAAAAAAGCGCATCGCAGGATTTCCGCTTCGATCCCTCTCGCGTTGAATTTTTCTATCAAGAAAGATCCGTCGTAAAAAGAAACCTCCTACAAAACTGGATGGATCCGTAATAAAAACGATGGAGTTCCCACAGATTACGTCTCTTCGACTTTTTGTGAGGATCCCAATCGGGCTTTTATCATCCAAAAAAGTATGAGTTCCAACAGTCTAAAGTTTATAACAGATCCAAAATTCTTTGCAATGGGAGTTCCCACATTTTCAGATGTTAAGACAAGCGCAAAACGTTCAAAGACTTCCGTCGATCTCTTCGATCCTCAGATCATCGTTAAAAACGGAACCGGAAGGGACGGTCGGAGGTGCGTAGAGACCAAAATGAAGTTGTGCGATCGTTTTTTTTCTACAAAACACTTTCGCCTGAGAAACGAGGGTTCCATTCTGCCAGACCTTAACCACACCTTCCGGATTTTGAAAATCCAAAAAAACTTTGATCTGGACCCATTGAGACTTAGGAAACTGTAGAGACGTATTCTGAAAAGAAGTGATCTTTTGACCGCTGGAAGGAACGTGCATAAGATGAACAAAACCGTCATAACTCAAATTTACAAGAACGGGACTGTTCCAGGAATCCGAAACATCGTCGGCGATCGTCGCAAAACTAAACCATTCGTTTTCGGGAGACATCTGACGAAGATTCATATCCAACCAAACGTTGAACGTGATCAAAACCGGAGTGACAAAACTACCGCCCGAAGTCTTCTGAAGTTGAATCGTAGGATATCCTCGATGATTGTTGTTGATCCAAGGATTGGTCGGAATGTAAGCCGATTGAATCCAACCTTTATGGGATTTTGTCCCGCTCAAAACCTGTTCCGCCGAAAGATCGTGAGAAGCGCTTCCCTGATAGTTTTGAGGAACGATATAAAAGTTCGAAAAATCATTCACCGATTCAAAGGAAGTAAAAAAAGTTCGGTTGGCCTGAGTTCTCGAAAGATTGGCTTCCGGAGAACACTGAGCTTGGTTGACCGCCCCTAAAAGAAGTAAATTCTGCAAAGAAGTATCTTCTTTGTTTTGATCGCAGAAATTCAAAAGGCAGATACAGACAAAAAGAAAGATTCGGATTCTACTTTTTGAATTCAAAAACGTTGAGGAAAAAGTTTGCATAGGGTTTCTTTTTTAAGAAGACGTCCAAAAGAAAAATCAAAAAAACAAACCGATCCCCTAAGGGATGTCCGACTTAAAAAACATCGTGCCTGTTTAAGATTTTCACTTTTTGGAAAATTCTTTCCGGAAAAGAGAGACTCAAAAAACAAACTCAACCTTTCAAAAAGCTCATAGTTTCTTGTAAATTTTTTGCGATCTGTAAAAGACTCACGGCGCTTCCGGCGATCTCCTCCGAATTGGCCGCGCTGTTCTGAACCGTGATCGAAATATTGGAAACCGCGTTTGCCGTTTCCGCGATCGCCACCTTTTGTTCTTTTACGGAGATTCGAATTTCTTCGGACTTCGCGTCTACTTGATCCACACCAAAACGGATCTTTTCCTTTTTCTCCTGTTGGAGCTCCATCGTCGCCACGATCTGATTGGACGATTCCTTTAAGTGTTCGAGGCCGCTCAAAATTTCGGCGTAAACCGTAACCGAATTTTCCACGATCCTTCTTCCGGTCTCGATTTCCGCGTTACTCGTCTTGATGAGTTCTTCGATCGTCATCGCGCTCGAATCGGTCTGTTCTGCGAGTCTTGTAATCTCGCTCGCCACAACCGCAAAACCTCTTCCGTGTTCACCCGCCCTTGCCGCTTCGATCGCTGCGTTCAAAGCGAGTAAATTCACCTTTTCCGAAATCTCTTTGATGATAGCGGTAATGGACTGCATTTCCACGGAACTACTCTCGATCTTTTCCATGGTATCCGTAAGATCACCCATCGTTTTTTTACCGGAATCCGTCTTGAGATACATTTCGGAAATTCTGTTCAAAGAATTTTTCACGGCTTCCCCGACCTTGTTGATCATTCCCTCGAGTTCCCGCATTTCTCCATTAAACGAAGAAATCAAAGCATACTGGGATTCGGCGTTTCCGTTTACGTATTCCATTCCGGAGGATATCTCTTCCACGGAGGCGGAGATTTCCTCCACGGAAGCGGATTCGGATTGGGCGTTTGAAGAAAGATGATCTGCGGCTTGAGAAAGTTGTTCGGAAGAGGCGACGATAGTTTCCGAAAAGTTAAGAATCGTATCCAACATCTCCTTTACCTTGATCTGAAAAAGACGAAAAGCGATGAGCAAAAGATAGAGCTCGTCCTTTTTTTGGGAATCTTCGACCACATCGACCGGGTGTGAAAAGTCCGCGTTGTTGATCGCGCGACTCACCGAGTTCAATCCTTTGACGAGGCGAATCGAATACACGATCGCGATCAGAAGAATATAACTCAAAGTCAAACCCGAAAGAAAAATAAAGACGATCCAACTAAAAGAGAATTCCTTTTCGGCTTTGATATAAATTTTATCGGTGATTCTCAACTGAACCTGGATCAGCTCCTCGATCTTTTCGGTCACGGGATCGATCTTCGAATACAAACGGTGATCCGCAAAAGCGCCGAGGCCTGCGAAATCTTTTGCAAGCATCAAGGCACGGGCTTCCGCAACTGCGGAATCGGAAGCTTCAAAAAGCGGATTCAATTCTTGGATGATCGCCCGTTCTTCCGAGACAAGACGTGTCGCGTTGTATGAGTTCCATTCTTTCTGAATTCCGGAACTCGCCTTATCCAAGTTGGCAACTCCTTCTTCCGGAGTAAAAGCTCCGCTTCTCACTTTGTGAACACAGTCGACGATAAAGATCGCATACAGATCCGAGATTTTTTTGAGTTGTTTGAGAGGAATGACACGATCTTCATAGATCGTTTCTATGTCTTCGATCCTATCTTTTGTGTTGATCAACGCAAGAGCCACTAAAACCGCGATCGGAATCAGAACCGACCCGAAAAGAAGAATCAATTTTTTTCGAATTCCAAACCTTTGAATGAGGACATAAATTGTTTTCATACGTTTAAGGGGGATAATACTAATATAACTTAAGAGACGAGTCAAGTGTTTTCACTTTGTCTTCGAGCTTGCGCCGTTCGAGATTATAAAGTGATGCAAAAGCTTATCATAGGATGATAAACTCGAATTGAGAGTAATAATATTAATCCGAAATGCGCGGAAACGAGAAAGAATCGAATTCTCCGGAGGCGGAGAAGGATGTGAGGATCACTAAATCGATGCAAGACAAAGGCGATCGAATACTCATATTTTGAAAAAACAACTAAACAATCCCTTACAAACGATCGGAGATTTTAAACAATTTTGAAATCGAATCGAATCAAGAGGCGGGTTTTTCGTTTCTAAGATCTCCTTGCAGACGTTTACCAAAAACGTCCGGATAAAAATCTTTCAGACCTTGGATCACAAATTCAAAGGGAAAGTCTTCGAAGACTCCTCTTTGCCTTACATATTCCATAAATTTTTTTCCTTTCCCGTCAAAGGAATGAAAGACATTGTCCTTGGTTTCGTCAAAATCGAGCGGTTCCACGCCGAATTTTCTGCAAAGATCCCGATCAAAAACGGGAGTAGCCTTGATCCAATTTCCATCTATTAGAATTTCTGCATATCCATGATAGGCAAAAGTTGTGGTTCCCAAAACCTGGATCAGACGTTCACTCGCAAGATGATTGACGACGTCAGCAAATCCGATCTTGGAAGGAAAACCTAACGCCCTCGCACCCGCGGCAAAAAGAAGAGATTTTGGAATGCAATAGTTTTGTTTGCTCTCTGCAATCTTACTCGCACGATACGATTCTTTTGTATCGGTGACCACGTAGGGATTGTATCGAATCTTATCCCTCACTCCCAAATAAAATTCTTTCAGTTTTTCAAGCGGAGAATTCTCCGAACTTGTAGATTCTTCTATAAACTTGAGAACGGAAGGAGAATCGTGATCGAAATAATACGTGGATAGTAAATGAGAATTCGAAGCTTTCATAGTTTTTATCCCGAACCTTAAATCAATCCAGGTTCTCCTCCATGTTTTGTAATACAAAACATTGAGTCCACCGGGATTCGAATGCAAAAAAACCAAAGTAGCTTTCGTTCAGATGTCTTTTTTTATGTAGACCGGGAAATTTGAGTTTGATAAGAATTCGTTTCGCAGTAGTTTTCTCCGAAAGTGAAATGAGAAAATTACTTGCTCAGACAAATAAAAAGAGTTGTAAAAAAACGGCGGCTGATCCTAGATTGAGTTCGATAAAACGATGAAGAATAGTTTGAAAGAAAGCGCCCTACCTTCCGGGTTATAGGGAGTTGGTTCCGATAAAAACCGTTTCTTCATTTTTGATTTTTTGTGAAATCCCTTCCACACAAGTTTGGAAACGAAAATCAAAACTTTTTGCGATCCCTTTCGCAAAAACAACAAAGGAGAGTTTTATGAATCAAATTCAAAATCGCGTGCTAATGGGCATCGTTTTACTTTGCGCCTTTTCCATATTTGGAAACTGTGAAAGTGAGAAGAGTTCGGACAAAGAAGACCCTTTAAAAAATCTTGCGCTTCTCTTAGGTTCGAGCGCTCCTCTTACCGAAGTTACGGACGCGGACTGTACGGATGCGGCCCCTGCGTTCTCCACACTCGGCCAAGCGGGAACTACGGCAACGTGCGCTACCTGTCACAGCGCCTCAAACGCAAACGCGGGTTTTGACATAACTTCTTACAACAGCGTAAGAAACAGAGTCACCGTAGGAAATCCAAAAGGAAGTCTGCTTTTTACTAAGATCAATACGGGATCGATGAGACTCTACAATACGAATTCGATCAACAAAGCGATCTATTGCTGGACTCTCAAAGGAGCAAATCCTTGATTTCTTCCCAAACGAAGACGGTCGTGTTTTTTCTCGGGATCGTTTTTACGATCTCCGGGACCGATCTTCTTTCGGAGAAAAAAACAAAAGAACTGGTCGTCAAAGAAGCGAACGTCCAGTTTTTGAGCGAAGCTCCTCAGGAAACCATCCGAGGAACGGTTTCCAAAGTCGAAGGTTCGGCGAACTTGGATACGAAAAAGGTGGTCATTCGTGTCGACCTCAACGCTCTAAAAGTTCCCAACCGAATGATGAACAATCACATGCACGAGAATTATCTCGAAACGGAACAACACCCGATCGCGTCCTTTGCGGGAGTGATCACAAAATGGGATCTGAAATCCAAAACGGTGGAAATCGAAGGCGAAATCGGCTTACACGGAATCACCAAGAAGAATGTTAAGATCCAAGGAACCATTGAGGAAAAGGAAAAAGACTTTTTGATTCGATCGAATTTCGAAATTCTTCTTACGGATTTTAAAATCGAAATTCCTAAATTAGTTGTTTTGAAACTCAATGAGAAAATTCGAATCGAAACCAATATCTTATGGCAGAATAAAGAATGAACGATCTCGCTTTTCGTTTTATAGTCCCGCTTGTCTTTCTTATGTTTGTTTTTCCCGCGTTCTCTCAAGAACAGAGAAAGTCCGCATTCTTAGGAAGTAGTTTGATTCACATGCCGAGCACGGAAGACGTGGGGAAAAACGGCCTGGACTTCCGATTCAATCACCGTTTTGGAGACGCAAAATCCACTTCGTATGATTTTTTCGGCTTGGACAACGGAGCCAATACACAGCTTTCTCTGGATTACGGTATTACGGATCGAATTACGGTCGGGATCGCAAGGACTTCGTTTCAAAAAACATACGAGGCGAGATCTAAAATTCGTCTTTTGACTCAGGATTCGGGCTTTCCCGTGACTGTGAGTTTTTTCGGAGTTTTCGGTCAGGAAACTTCGAAACAGGAACAATTCTTCGGCCCTCATCTTCGTCCTACGACCGGAATTCCGACCTTGGATTCGAATCTGGAAAAACAGTTAAATACTTACGAACTCAGTTATACGGATCGTCAGAGCACCCTCGCCTCTTTTTTGATTTCGAGAAGATTTAACGACGTTCTTTCGATTCAGATCTCTCCCATGTTTGTTCATAGAAACTACGTCAAAGATCATATTTCCAACGATCGAACCGGCTTGGATGTTTCGTTTCGTCTTCATCTTTTCAAAAGAGTGGACTTTACGTTTGCCACAATTCTCACTCCGAAAAGGGATTACGTCGGGGATTCTTACAATAGCGAAGATAGAAAAACCAAAATCGGCGGCGTGGAATATTCGGCTACGGAAGTGAACGATCTGATCGCGAGAGGAAAGTCGATCGACGCGTATGTGAACAACATTCTTCTATCGAAGTCGGTGGAATACTCGACGGTTCCTTTGAGTTTCGGTGTGGACTTCGAAACCGGCGGGCACGTCTTTCAATTTTTTGTCACGAACAGCCGAGCGGTCGCTCACACACAACTGCTTCGAGGCGCGGATTACAACTACGATAAGAAAGAATGGACGATCGGGTTTAACATCCATCGTTATTTTTCTTTGGAAAGTTCCGAAAAATCGACTCCCGAAAAAACCAATTAAAACGAGAAGGGTTTAACCGCCCTTCGCCATAAGATATTTTTCCATAAACTCGGTGATGTCTTTGATGTTTCGATTGATCATCTTTCTGAGTTCCGGTGGAATGTTTTGGGATTTGATGACTCGATAGTAGTTGAGCGCGTTTTTTAACATTTTCCTTCTGGCGAATTCCTGAGCTTTGACGAGCATAGGTTTGTATTTATAGTATGAGTATTCCATAATACTGTAATTTTTAGAAAGTTTAAAAGCGTGAGGGATTTTTCCGAAATCGTAAGTCAAAGTTAAGAATGGTGCGTCGTCCACCTCCGGAGGTTTTAGCTCCAGAATACCGTGGATCATACGAGGCTCTTCTTCTTTAGAACCTCCGGATTCTTCTCCGCCTTCTTCGTTCTCATCCTCTTCTTCACCAAAAGGTTCGAGTCCGCCTTCCAAAACTTCGATCTCAGGAGGTTCTTCTTCTCCTTGATGAGACGCGGGCGCGAGATGAGGAATTTCAGGAGTGGATTCCGCGGTCTTTTGATATTCCGGATCGGGAAGACCTATTTTAGGAAGTTCTAATGGTTTTACTTCCTTTTCGGGAGTTTCGGAAGGTGCGGGAAGAGAATCGAATTTGAGTTCTCCCAACGGGGAAGGCGCCGGCGCTTTTGGAGGTTCTTCTTCAGGACGAACGGTTTTATCGGTCGGATCCGGAAGTCGGATCGGTACCAGCTCTATCTTTGGAATAACGGGCGCTAAAAAAGGCGGAAGATCGTCTCGACTAGGAGCGTCCGGCCATTCAAAATCCTCCGGTTCCGGCTGACTCTGCGGCGGTAACGGAGTTTCTTCTCTTTCTCTTTTTTTCTGTTCTTCTTTTTGTTTGAGATATTCGTCTCTCAGTTTGAAGAGGTCTTCTTTTCTCCGGTCGTCTCCGTCCCGACGGTCTTTACGATTCGGATCCTGGCCTCTTCGATCTCCCCCGGACCTCCGACTTTCTCCCGTTCGTCTATCGACAAGAGGGAGGTCTTTGAACTTCTCCCATTCTTCCGAAAAAAAAGTATCTTCGGGAAGATCCATCGCATTTGGGTCAAGATGCTCTTCGAAACCGGGAGCTCCTTGCCCCGGACTTCCACTTCCCCCGGGGGAGGCTCCTCCTCCACTTCCGGGAAAACCTCCCGGACCACCTCCTGCGCCGGGAGAGCCCAAACCGGAGGGAACTCCACCGCTTGGACTTCCGACCCCGGTTCCCCCACCTGGAAAACCGGGCCCCCCTTCTCCGAAACCACCACTTCCTGGCGCACCGCCTGTTCCACCGCCGCCGCCAGACGCTCCTCCTCCACCGCCGCCTCCAGGAAAGGAAGGAAGAAAGCCGGTCGGAACTCCGGATTCTGAAGAACCGCCCGAACTCGGAGGAGGAATGCTTCCCGGAGGAAGGGAAGGTCCGGGACTGAAAATATGATACGAGACCGGACCCGGTGGCAAATTCCCCGGGAGGGTCGGAGGACCGGGAATGGCGCCCGGATCCAAAGGAGAAAGGGGGAGAGAAATCGGATTTCCAAAACCCTTAGAGATGGTGTCGCCTAAGGATTCACTGATGTCCTTGATAGCACGAACCAGATCTCCGAGAGGAATTGGAGGACCGCCGTAGTCGTCCGGACGGTAGACTTCTTCTTCGTCGCTTTCCAGGTGATTTTCGATCTGATCGATATTCTCCTGGATCTTTCCTTGAATCGCCTCGTCCGGAACACGACCCTTTGTTCTTTTATAAATTTCTAATGCACCATTGTAACTCTCCTTATCAACGAGGGCTTCCGCATTGATAAGGGGGCGGCGGTGATTCGCAAATTTAGAATTATTGCGGATGATATCGTCGACTTTATTCTTTAGGTCTAATTTAGGTTTTTTGCGGAGACCGGGGAACTGCTCTTTGTGCTTTTTTGCTTCTTCGGAACCGAGCCCTCCCCCGGTAGAAGAAGGAGCTCCCACACCCGAACTGGCAGGGGACATCCCAGAAGCAGGGGGAGAAGTCGGAACTCCCGGTTGAGAAACGGGAATTTCTTTTCCTCGATCTCCTCGAACGTTAGTCCCACCGCCTGCCCCAGGAGCGCCGGGAGAAGATTTTCCGGAACTGGAATCCCCCTCTTTCGAAGGAGGTTTTTCTCGAAAGAGAGTATATGCGCCTGCCCCCGCGGATAAAAGACCTAACATGAATAAGAGGAGTGTTGTCATTGGGAGAAGCTACTGTTCTTAAAATCGACAAAACTGGGTACCGATCTTGAACCCATTCGGCCATCTTTTTGTAATTGACGCCATGGATGTATAGTATATTTCTGACTTATGAAAGCTTCGGTTCGGGCAAACTTAAGTTTTGGATCCAGTCCAGACAATCCGGACGGACTTCAATTGAAAATCACCTTTGATGAAGATACACAGTCTGCTTATGGTGACTTCACTTGTCCGGAAAAGTTTCAAGGTCAGCCTGATGTAATCCATCCTGGAATTATATCTACGATCTTAGACGAAATCATGGTGAAAATTAACGAAGCCATGAATTTCAAAACAACCACTGGCGAACTCACGATTCGTTTTCTACAACCGGCATTTGTCAATCAACCACTTCATCTTCGCGGATGGTTTGTAAAGAAGAACAAAAAGGTGATTGAGAATAGAGCTGAAATCGAAAACGAAATCGGAAAGATCGTAGCTCGTGGAAAAGGCAAATACATCGAAGTAGACGACTGATCTTTCTTTTGCAATCAAACCGCCGATGTGGTGAAACTGGTAGACGCAGTGGATTCAAAATCCACCGGGGGCAACTCTGTGTCGGTTCGAGTCCGACCATCGGCATATTTAAAAGTTCGACTCTCATCTTAGATTTTTCAAAATCCACCGGGGGCAACTCTGTGTCGGTTCCAGTCGCCCCATCAGGCAAATTTAAAAGTTCGACTCTTATATTAGATTTTTCAAAATCCACCGGGGGCTACTCTGTGTCGCTTTCAGTCGGGCGCCATCAGGCAAATTTCAGATATTTACTTTTCCATTTCCTATCTTAAAAAAGCGGAATCAACTTTGACCGGTTCCTCAAGTTAGACACTATAAAATAGATTCGCTGCTATGCAGGAACGGGGTCTCAGCTCCCGTTTAGAAATTGAGAATTTTATCGAAGATCGAAGTTTGAGAATAAGGACTATTTCTTAACGCCCGCATACGATCAATCCAGTGGGAGAGTGATTGCGCTTGAGCTAGATTCGATCCCTACCACAGTCAAAGTGAGTTTCTATTTCGTGGGGAAAGAAGTAGGAACTCACACTTTTCGAACGAAGAAAAACTCGAAGTTCTAAAACAAATTCTTTCAGACGTTTACTTTCACCGACAAAACTTTGTTGGAACTCCCTCGAAAAATCTCAGAAGAAGTTTTGCGTTCTAAACGAAAAGAGAAACCGCACCTTTAAATTGGAAAAGTAGGAACTCCCCCTTTTCGATTTTCAAGAAGTTAGTAATCTAAACCGAATTCTTGCTAAGAAATATTTTTTACCTACAAAGTTTCGTAGGAACTCCCCAAAAAGGCCCTTTGTATTCTAAAAAAAGGAACGCCAGAAAAATGCCAAAAGTAGGAACTCACACTTTTTACTCAGTCGTGCTCTGCAACGACAAAGAATAAAAAGGCTCCGATCCAATCCGAAAGTTTCAAGTTTGATTCGCGAAAATTTTGGTAAAGATCGGATTTCGATCCTTGCTCGCGTAAATTTCAACGATACTACAGACAAGAACGACCAAAGCCAAAACAAAGGAAACTCCCGCGCCGTCTTGAAAACCTAACACGGAAATATGAGAACCTATGGCGCCGATCATAATCACGGCTCCGATCATGGCTCCCAACCAACTCGTCTGCGGAACAAGGAGCAACAATACTACCGCTAATTCCGCAAAACCTACCACATAACGTCCGAAAGGTTCGGCGTCCAATGCAGAGAACGTCGCAATCGACCGATCCGCACCCGAAAGTTTAAAATAAAAAGCGGGAATCAAAATCGCAACGGCGATGATTCTTACCGTCCAATCCAATATCTTTTTCATAGACCTTCGCTCCCTTTATCAATCCCCTATTCTAACCGTTTTGAAAACAACCCGCAAGGCATTTTCGTAAAAGGAAAAAGCAAAGAGAGCGAAAGCTCCTCCAAACCGATAAAAATCGAATCCTGACTTCGCTTTTTCTAAAAAAAATTCGGATTACGGAGCCTCCAAAACGCAAGTTAAAAAAAAGAGAATAAGAAGAATCGGAAATTCTATCGGTAAAAATGGAAGTCGGGCTCTACAACAATTCTGAAAAAACCTCAGTCCAAAAACTGAAAGTATATTCAATTTTTATAATTCTTTCTTTAAATAGATTATAACTTTTCCATTCCGCTTAGTTTTCCGTTTCTCCGAAGCGCGTCTTCAAAAAAATCGGTTTCAATTCGTTCGATCGCCCTTAGAATCATCTTCATCTCGTCGTCGGAAAGACTCAAAAAAAGTTCCTCTCCCTTTTCCAGGATCGAAAGACCGAGACGAATCCCTTCCACTTCTTCCTTTGTATAGGTTTTAGTTTTTTGTTCCATCTTCGAAACGATCGCCTTCATCATCGTTACGATTTTTTGCAACAGTTCCCTGTTGGAAAGGGTCTCAAACAATCTTACGATATCGTCTCGAAATTGATCGGCTTCTTTTTTGGGAACCTGTGCGATGATCCTATCAAACACCGCCGGGTCTTCCGGATCGTTCCCTTTTTTTAATTCTTCTTTTGTGAATTCAAACATCAGAGCTTCAAAATGTCTAGCGGTCAGATAAGAATTCAAAGCCGCAAAACCCGTCTTAAAGGCGGCTCCAAGATGTCTTCCGAAATGAAAGGCGGCGGCCCCTAAAGAACCGATCAGACCGAAAACCTTCGAAGGACTGTGAACAAATCCCGAAAGAGAATGAAACGCTCCGTCGAGCAATACCCTTCCTTCATATTCAGGATAGAGCAATTGCAGAAAGTATTGAAGTAAAGTATCTATGACCGGTCTTGGAATTTTTACGAGATCGGAATAACGTTCTAGGTTGGACGGAGAATATCTTTTTACAAGAGAGGCGCGATACGCGCGGATCAAAATCGGGAAGTCCGGATCCTGAAGAAGATTTTTCATATTTTCGGAAGAATCCGATTCTATCTTCTACGGTAAACTAGAAAACGTTTTAAGCTTTGAACGCGGCGAGATATTGAAGGGCTGCATCGGGAGGCATAGGTTTACTGTAAAAATATCCCTGCCCTTTATCACATCCTTCCTTCTTCATTAACTCGCCCACTTCGGCGGTTTCGATTCCTTCCGCGACCACGGTCATTCCGAGTTTGTGTCCGAGATCGATCGCGGCCTGACAGATAAAAAGAGCCTCCTTATCATAAGGGGCTACGCTCACAAAGGAACGATCGATCTTCAGCTCCGTAAACGGATAACGGTGAATCTGTTTCAAAGAAGAATAACCGATTCCGAAATCATCGACCGAAAGACCGATTCCCCGGATTCTTATTCTCGTGAGAATGTCGAGCGTTGATGTTATGTTTTCCAAAAGTTGAGTTTCGGTGACTTCCACAATGAGCTGGTTGTTTTTTAATCCGAAACTCTCGATCATCTTCGAAATCGTTTCCGGTAAAATCAACTTGTTCAAACTTACGGGAGAAATGTTCACGGCCACCGCGATCCCCGGGAAGTCCCGATTCCAAATCGCGCACTGACCCAAGGCTTGGACGATCAACTTCTCTGTCATCGCGTCCATCAGACTTGGAAAGGATTCCAAAGTTGGAATGAAAGAATCCGGAAAGATCAGACCTCTTACCGGATGATACCACCGAACCAAGGATTCAAAACCCGCGATCTTTCCGGTTTTAAAATTGATCTTAGGTTGATAAAAAAGAATAAACTGTTCTTCCCGAATTCCTTCTTCGATCTCTTCCGCGGAAATCGCCGACGAAGGTTCGGTCGCGATTCTTTTACCCGAAAAAGAAAGTTGAGACGTTTCATTCTTCTTATCCGAAATCAATCCCGTTAGAACTCTTTGATATTCTTGAATACGAATCGGCTTTTCTAAAACGCCCGAAATTTTTAGTCCGTATTGAATCGCAAGAGCTTCCGCGCTCTGCAAAACGCGCCTATCCGCGCCGCTGATCAAAATCACTGAAACAGATAATTTTTTTCCGGAAAGCATCCGCAAAACGTCGACCCCGTCGACACCCGGAATCATCAGATCTAAAATGATATACTGAGTGTGATCGTTCAACTTCTCGAAAAAATGACCGGCCTCGTGTGTGATCGTCACCTCAAAGCCGCATTGTTTCGCTAAATCTCCGAGAATCCCTGCGATTTCTTCCTCGTCGTCGAGAATCAGTAGATTGGGTTGTGCGGGCTGATTCATGAATGCCTAATTTACAATTTAGCGAAATGATTCTCAAGAGATTTTCTGGCGATCGGCCAGGGGATTGGAAAAGAATTTTCAGAGTCTTCCGAACTTCCAAACGCTGAAAAATAATAAATTTCTATCTTAGAATTGTTTTTCTTCGTTTTTATGGCAAACTCCTTCCATTCCGCAAAACGAACCTTCCATATCTCGGAAATCAAACACGACTCTTTTTCAGAAAAGTTTGGGTCGGAGCCTAAGTCCTTGAGATCGGAAACCTTATGAACCGCGTATCCCAAACTTCTTAGAAAATAAAAAATCCAATCCGCAAACGGACCTTCGGTGTGGAAATAATATATTTCAGGAGATTGTTTTTTGGAATTTTCCGGAACAAACGGATCGGACTTCAACTCCACGACCGGGAAGTAGAGATAGAATTCGGTTCCGATACCGGGATTGGATTGGAAAAAAATCCGCCCCCTACTTCTTTTTACAAAACCGTAAACCATAGAAAGTCCAAGACCGGAACTTTTCCCTTTCGGTTTGGTAGAATAAAAAGGATCAAAAACTTTCTCCAAATCTTCGGCTTCGATTCCGTTTCCGGTATCGGTAATCTTCAGCAAAAAATAATTTCCGTCTTCCAATCCCGGAATTCCCTTTTGAAAATTGGAAACGATCCGAATCGTTTCCACCAAAATTTCCCCGTCCTTACCCTCGTTTGCTTCGATCGCGTTCTGAAAAAGTTGAGTCAGGCTGTTTAAAAATTCGGAATGATCGATCAAACAACGATCTCCGAGTCCTTCCGGATCGAACGTGACTCGTATTTGAGTCGGAAACAATTCCTGAGAATTTTTTAGAAACTCACGGATCAATTCGTTAGGATCCGTAAGTTCCTGACGAAGGGATTGTTTTCTTGAGAAATTTAGAAGTTTCTTATTTACTTCCGCGGCTCTCATCACCGCGTTTTGTGCGGATCGAATCCGATTGATAATCTCGGGTTGTTCCTTACACTGCATTTCCAAAAGATCCAAATTGGCGATGATGATGTTGAGAATATTATTAAAATCGTGTGCGATTCCTCCGCCGAACTCGGCGATCGTATCCATTCTTGCGACACGAGAGTTTTCTTCCAAAATTCTTTTGGAAGGAGAGAAATCCTTTGTTTGATTCCGGAGTAGAATTCGTAAAAATTCTTTGGAAAGAGAGCCGGCGCTAAGGTTTCGTTTTTCAAGATAACCTTCAAATCCGGATTCTTTTGCCAGGGTTTCGAGCTCCTCTTTGGAAAGTCCCGAAACCAAAATCGCGGAGACCGGACCGCCTAAAACCGAACGGATGTCGTTTAACAAATCGATCCCGTTTTGAGAGCCTAAAAAATGATCCAAAACGAAAATTTGATTTTTTACGGAGCCGGAGGAACAAATCGCGTCGAGCGCGCTCGGACCGTCTTTATAACGTTTTAATACGTAATTCGGGAATGGAATATCGCTCAGATATTCCTTAAAAAGGATCGTGTCTTCCTCGTCGTCGTCCACGAGAAAAATCGGGATCTCGTCCGGAATCCGATCAAGTGACAATGGGAAGCTCCACGATCTCCAACCAATATTCACCAAGGGTTCGAATCGTTTCCATGAAAGCGTTGAAGTCCACGGGTTTTCGTATAAACGAATTTGCTCCGAGATCGTATGTCTGCAACATATCCTCTTCTTCCCTGGAAGTGGTAAGAACTATCACCGGAATTTTTTTAAATTCCGGAATCGATTTTATCGATTTTAAGACTTCCCTTCCGTCCATCTTAGGCATATTGAGATCCAGAAGAATAAATCCTGGACGAGGATACTTTCGAATATCAGAATATTCTCCTTGATTCTTTAAAAAATCAAAAAGTTCCTCGCCGTCCTTTACGAAGTGAAGCGGATTGGCTAGGTTGTTTTCGCGAAATCCTTCAGTCATCAGAAGTCGATCGTCAGGATCGTCTTCCGCGACAAGAATGTGAATGGAACTATGTTTTTTTGTTTCCGGTTTCATACGATCTATTCCATACTCAGAGCGCCGGGAAGATCCACATAAAAGGTGGACCCCTCTCCCAATCTACTCTGCGCGTAAATTCTTCCCCCGTGAAGTTCGATGATCTTCTTACAAACCGCGAGTCCGATCCCGTTTCCTTCAAAATCTTCGCGTGCATGAAGCCTTTGAAAGAGCGTAAAGATCTTCTCTCCGTGTTTTTTGTCAAAGCCGATTCCGTTGTCGAAAAAAGTAATTTGAATCCAATTGTGCTCCGTAGGATGGGGAACACACTGAATGATCACTTCGGGAATCTTGCTCTTATTAAACTTCAGCCCGTTTTTGACTAAGTTCTGAAAAACGGTTCCGATCTGCGCCGGATCGCACCAGGCAAACCCAATATCGGAATCCACCACCTTTGCGTTTTTCTCTTTGATAAAAATTTCAAGATCGCCGATCGTTTCTTTTAAGATCGCCGTCAGATCGCAATATTGAAACGGCTTCGCTCTTGTTTTGATTCTGGAATACGAAAGAAGTCCTTCTATCAGATTGGAAAGCCTAAACGCGGAAGAAACCATTCTCTGAAGATAATCCACGGACTCGGGGTCAAGATTCGTATTGGTATTCTTCTTTAACAGACGATCGCCGAAAGCCATGATCTTACGAAGCGGCTCTTGAAGATCATGCGAGGCTATAAACGCGAAGTCTTCCAGATCCGCGTTCGAACGTTTTAACTCCTTTGTGAGAGCTTCGAGTTGAACCTGAGTCTTTTGCATTTCCGTAATGTCTTTTCCGGTTGTATAGATCAGTCCGTGTTCCGGTGAAAACGTCTCGCGCCAGAGAATACTTTTAACCTGGCCTTCTTTTGTAACGTATCGAATCGATTCGGAAATATTTTCCTTATTTTTATAAAACTCTTCCCGGACCTTAAACATCCTTTTCCTATCGTCGGGATAGACGAGCTCCGACAGATCCGTGGACGCCAATTCCTCCGAGGTATAACCGAGGACATCCGTCCAAGCCTGATTCCGTTCGATCACTTTTCCGTCGAGTGTTGAAATCTGAAACATATCGCCGGAAAGTTTGAAAAATTGATCCTTATCCTCCTCCGCTTCCTTGTTGCGGAACAAAACTTCGATCTGATCGGAAATCAATTCAAACATTTGAATATAAGAATCTCCTGAATCGATTTCTATATGGGTGCAGAATTCAAGAACGTAACTTTCGTGTCCTGTTTTCAAAGGTACGGCGATCCAGGACCGAATTCCGGATTGAACGGCTTGTTTAGTCCTTTTGAAGTCGGCTTCTTTTTGAATGTCTTCCGAAAAAAAGATTCGATCCGTGGAAAACACCTTTCCGATCAGAGCTTCTCCCGGTTTAAATTTGATATCGAAGGAAAGAATTCTATATCTCAAAAAAGTGGAATCGGTGGAATGCCAAGAGGCGTTCTCCTCCAAGATCAATTCTCCGCCTTGGTATTTCCAAGTCTGCGCGAACTTCCAGGAGGTTTCTCTGCAAATGACTTCGAAAAGAATCTCAAAGGATTCTTTTACGTTGGAAGCTTTCGGAATTCTCAAAGAGATTTCTTTGAGAATATTCTGCTCGGTTTCCCTTCTTCGTTTTTCGGTGATGTCCTGAAAAAAAACAGAAAGACCTTCCTCGAAAGGAAAAACCCTAAATTCTATCACGTTCCCCGTGAGTTCGTTTTTGAATTCGAAAGAAACCGGCTTTCGAGAAAAAACGGAGAGTTCGTATTTTTCACGGAAAAATCGGGCCGATTCTTCCGGATAAATATCCCAGATGTATTTACCGATCAATTCTTCCTTTGTTTTTCCTAACGTGACGAGCGAGTGTTGATTTGCCGAAATAAATCTCCAATCCCTGGAGAGAGAGAAGTAACGATCGGACATACTTTCGATGACGGATTGTTTTTCGTCCCTGTTTTGTTTGAGCGAATAGTTAGTCTCGACGACGTCGGATACGTTGGAAAGGATCGCCAAAACCGCGACGGTATTTCCGTAAGAAATTCGATTCGCCGATATTTTCATATAAAGAATTTTTTTATCTTTTCTCCAATGTCTCCAGATTCCGCGGGATTGAATTCCGTCCTCTTTCGCGAAATTTTTGATGACAACGTCCAGTTCGGCGCGGTCCTCTTCGGGACGGATGTCGAGGAGATTCAAGGATTCGAATTCTTTTCTGGAATAACCGTAAAGAAAAACGGCCGCGTCGTTGACCGAGAGAATTTTTAAAGTGGATGGATCGAATAAAAACGCAGGCTGAGGAAGTTTATAAAATATACTTTCCACACCCTTCTCTTTTTCTATTTTCTCAATTTCGCCTTCCCGAGCCAAAATTTCGAACGTGTAAAGTCGACAATGACGATATTCGTCTTTGATTAGATTCTTCCAAAAAAGACGGAGAATCCATTTCTCCGAGATTAAAGTTTCAAAATATTCCGATTCTTGAATATTTTTTATAAGAATGTTTTCGGTAAACTCGGCGTAGTTGCGGATTTTTCCGTGTAACTGAAACAAAAAGGATACAAAAGTATCCGGAATCGTTACGGATCCCTGAAACCCCCAAAAAATAAGGGATTCTTTAGAAAATAAGATTTTTCCATTAGGACGTTCCTCGATTATACAAATTCGTTCCTGGAAGGAAGGAATCTCGTTGGAAAATTCTTCCAGAGTTTTGATACGGGAGGGTTGCATGTCCGTTTCTAAAGAAGGACAATTCTAACTTCTCTCCGACGGGAATTTCAATTAAAAAATCGTAATTAAGAATTTAGTTTCTTTTTAATTTCGTTTTTCCAGTGGTGAACCATCTTTCTTCCGGTTTCATAACCGATATCGTATAACTTCTGAAATTGATCCCAGTCAAAAGTGGAGTAACCTCCGACCGGGAGTTCGATGTAGAGATCCGATTTATCTCTCGTCCGATTCAGAGTATTCTTACTCGAAAGCATGAGGGAGCGCATCATGATCTCTCCCAGACCGGGATATTTGCTTTTCAAACTCTGTCGCGTCAGATGGTGAAAGAAAATTTTTAAAAAGGAAGGGGCTTCGCCCAAATACTGAGGACTCAGAAGATCTTGATAGACCAAGTCCTTGTCGATCTGACCTCCGCCTCCGAGATCCACCGAGATGAGCAGACCCGCCCCCTTCTCTTTCAAAATGGAACCGGGAAGATTATCGAGCAATCCTCCGTCCACGAACAGTTCTCCGTTTTCGGAAAAGGGAGGAAAAATTCCGGGGATCGAAGTGCTCGATCGAACCGCCTTCCAGAGCAAGCCTTTGTCAAAAACTTTCCTTTCAGCTTTTGTAAGATTACAAGCGATCGCGTAAAACGGAATCGGAAGAGTTTCGATGTTTCGATCCTGAAAAAATTCGTGGATCGCATTCGAGTAACGTTTCCCTCTTACGAGAGAAACGAAGGGAAACGTAAAGTCTCCGAGGATATTTCTATCCAACCAAAAATCGCGGATGAGGGGAAGAATGTCCGAAGAACTAAGACCCATCGCAAAAAGCCCGCCCATAATCGCGCCGGCGCTCGTGCCCGATATCATATCCACGGGAATATCGTTCTCCTCAAAACATTTCAGAAGTCCGAGATGTGCAAATCCCTTCGCGCCTCCTCCTGCAAGAGCCACTCCGATGCTGTTTCCCGTAAGTTTTCGCGAAAGCCTTCCAAAGTCAGAGGGAACATCCCGACGAATAATCGAATGTGAAATTCCGGAAAAATCCTTTAAGATCGATTCTATCCTTTTCCAATTTTCGAATTTAGAATCGATTAGAAAAACTATCTCCTTTTGAATTTCTCCCGGCAACATAGTTTGAGTCGTCGCAAAATCAAGACTCGGACTTCGGTCGGGATCGATTAAGATAAGAATCCGGTCCGATTGACGAAAACAAGTTTCCCTCCAGCCCGGATGATACAGATCCGTTTTGAATATTAGTTTTTCGTAATATTTTTCCAATTCGTAAAACCAATGAACCAAATCGGCTATCCGATACGTTTTCGAATCCTTCGAGGTTTTTGAAGCGGACTTGTTTCCGGATTTATGAAAGGTCTGCATATCCACAAGCAGCGTTTTACCGAATGATTTGAGTCCGTTTTGAAGAGATCGATAAAAGTTCTCGGTCGATTCTTTGTCGGCTCCCAACGGGAAAACCGAAAGGGTTCGAACCGAATTGGCTTTTTGAAAGGCTTTGTGTCGTTCCGCTCCCAGACGATGTGCGATCGTTCCGGTGATCTGAAAAAGCGCGTCCGGGGAATTTGCAAAACTTTTCCGGAAGTCCTCTCTCGAAATTCTTACAACCTGACTCGTCCTCGAAGAGATCACAGTCGCGGATCGTTTGTCTCCGCTCAAAAGAGACATTTCGCCGATGATGTCACCTTTTCCGAGTTCTCCTTCCGCGAGAATTTCACGATTTTTAGAATGAACGGTCCACGAAAGCCGACCCGAAACCAGGATATACATGGAGTCGCCAGTCTCTCCTTGTTTAAGCAGAATTTCTCCCCCCGGTATCACGAGCCATTCCATCCGGGATTCTAAATTGGACAATGTCGCTTTATCAAGGTGGAACAATAATTCGACAGAGGACAAAAAATCCAAAAGTTCCTTTCGGGACGGCCTGAGTTTGGATACGTGAAAGAGATGGTTTTCACGATTGAGATCCGCAATCCACTTTTTCCAATGTGAAAGTTTGGACTCGATTTTCGACAAATCATCCGGTTCTATATAAAGAATTTCTGATATACCTGAATAGACTACCTTATCCGGTTGAAAGAGAAAATAGTCTCCCGGGAACAAATCCCGAAGAATCAGACTGTGTTCTTCCGTATTTAAGAGGGTCTCTTCGAGTTTTCCCGAAAGAACCAGGCAAAGCGAACATTCGGGCACGATCCCAAGGGAAGCGGTCTCGTTTGTCCAACGGATCGATCGAAGACGTTTCCCGATAATTTCCTCCTCTTGTGAGTTTTTCCACGCTGGAAAATGAGATGAGGTTTTAGCGCGAAATCCTTTGAATGCTTTGAGAAGTTTTTTGGATTCGGAAAAATTAATATTAGATCGAGTCACCGACTACCTTCATTTTAGAATTTTAATTCCCTGGATTGTAATCCTTTTCTACTCATCAATCCGTTGATCCCTCGGGAAAGTTTTTCTTTCAATAGAGAAAGAGAGGATTGAGTTTTTTCGATTTAAAAAAATCAGGACCGTATTATGGCAGATAGAAACGGAGCGCAGGTTCTTTCGTTCCAAAGATGTCAAAAATAGGACCGTTACTTACGGCGTGCTCCAAAACTCAATTTTACTTTATCGGAAAGATCAAGCCGCAGGAACCTATCCCTTGTTTTGTATATATTCCCTTAACGTGAGTCTATCGAGCTTGTTTTAGTTCCCCGAGAAATCCACTTTTTTTTAGATCTATTTCTATAAAATAACTTTCGAGTTTATAAACTCAATGGTTTGGATTCTCAGGTTCAATTAAAATAAGGATATTCAAAAAAGAATTCCGGTAGGTTGGTTCATGTCTTACGATCTTTATTTTGCCTGTTCGATCCAATACATTGCATTGGGTTTGATATATTTTATCAAAAGAAGGAGGTCGTTCCATCGAAAGCAGGCGCTTATTCTTATGGCTATCGGATTTAACTTAATCATCTTTTCCACTCAGAATTATTTCTCCAATAAAACGCTCCGGCTTATCGGTGATTTTCTGTATTCTTTCTTTTTGATCGCGGGAACGATCGTTATCTACACGGTTTGTAAAGAATCGTTCGATCTTAGAGAAAAAGACAGAACAACAAATCAGAAAGAGACTTCCTTTTCTAAGGAGTTATTAGCGATAGGATCGATCTCTCTTTTTACGAGCGTCCTGATTCTATCCGTTTGGAATCATCCGGAGAATCAAAATCTTCCCAATCTTTTTGTTTCCGTAAGCGAAGTATCGATTTCCATACTTGTCCTTTATTGTATTTACGTTCATTTTTTTATTAAGAGCTTTTACGTAAAAAAAGGACTTAAGCTCATTTATTTTTTGATTACGCTGATGCTTGTGGAAAAGATAAATCAACTCTTGCCGGGAAACTACCAGGAACCCGCGATGAAAATCGGCGGGATCGTCTATTTGGTTTCTCCGTTTTTTCTTTTAAACAGTTTTATCCAGTTTCCGTTCAAAAAAATAGAATCGGGAAATCATTCTTCTGTTCCGATTCCTTCCGGGTCGTTTTCCACACAGCCCTCAGGAAATTATTATCTGACAAATATGGATACCGAAAAAATCAAAAAGAATCTCTACGATCTTCTCGATACGGAAAAGATATTTTTAGACGAAGATATCCGACTACCTTCGGTCGCCGAAGAGCTCGGTTTGTCTACTCATCAGCTTTCCGCTTTTCTCAACCGTTATCTTCAGACAAACTTCAATAACCTCGTCAATATTTACCGAGTAAAGGAAGCGATGAAACTACTCAAAGAAGAGCCGGCAAGATCGGTCATCTCGATCGGGATGGCAGTCGGGTTCAATTCAGTTTCAACGTTTCAAAGAGCTTTTTTAAATATGGTAAAAATGAGTCCGAGCAGATACCGAGAGAGTATACTCATTGGAAAAGAAATAAACATACCCGTCAATTTGATGGAGACGGTAGATAAAGAATCGACAATCCCTTGTTAGTCTAATTTACTAAGAGGACTTTTGTTCGATACTTTTTTAGCCTATTCCCCTTTGGTAGTCGTTTAAACTTGAAGGGATGGAAAAAGCCGTTTTAGAAGTAAGAAAAGGTTTTTCCGTCTCGTCAAAGTATAATCCGTGATAGGTGGTGTTCTTTTTGTCGGTTATCAATTTGAAGTATTTGTGAGATCGACTTCTTTTTTCGAGTCAAAAAGCTAAAGAACATATCTACGCCCGATTTCTTGAATTCAAAATGAACGAGATCATAGGTTTAATATTCTATCAATATGTCGGCTTCGGCGGTATTCTGTCGCTCATATTCGCGTTGATTCAGATTTTGAAGGAAAGAAGTCTAAAAAACTTCATCCTATTTTTAATCTTCGTTTCCATGAGTTTTTTCCTGCTCAAGGGTCTGGTTCTTTTGAACGGCTTTGGACTCGTCTATTCTCATTATTTTTCGTTCGAAATATTTTTTATCTTTTTGATAGGTCCTTCCCTATTTATTTACTTCAACCTTCTGCTTCTGAACGAAAAAGTTAACCTGCGGATTTTACTTCCGCACTATATCCCTGCGGTTTTGTTTTTGATCGTTTACGTCTTCGATACCGTTTATCTGATTCTCGGAAACTTTCCCTTGAACGATCTAAACGAAAAATTCGAAGGTAGATACGATCTCATTTACGGAATCTCCACAATCATCACTCTCACATACATGTTGGTGATTCTGGTAAAATTTGTTCAATTGTTCAAAGGTAACATCTCCGATTATCCGTGGTCGAAACACATCATTCTTATTTTAGGCGTGGGGTTTGCCGGGGTTATCACCAATATTTTGATGGACTTTCGTTCCCTACTCTCCCTAAACGCGGTCTTTGTTGAACTTTATTTTTTAGCTTTGGGTATTCTCACCCTTACCGTGCTTTACGCGTTTGTAATCAGTCAGATTTATCCGATTACGTTCAACGCGATCTCTGAATCGTTCCAGAAGATGAGCTATCAAAAAAGTACTCTTCAAAATATAGACCCGAAAGATCTTGCAGTTCGTCTCGAAACACTGATGATGCAGGACAAGGTCTATCTCGAAGTCGGAATCACCTTAAATCAACTCGCAAAAAAACTGAATATTAAGTCGCATCAACTCTCAGAACTTTTAAACAACAATCTCAATAAGAGTTTTTTTACTTACATCAATCAATTTAGAATTCAGGAAGCAAAAGCGCGTCTTCTCTCCGAAAAAGAAAGTTCGGTGATCAAAATCGCTTTCGACAGCGGATTCAATTCGCTTTCGGTCTTTAACACGGTTTTCAAAAAAGAAGTCGGCATGACCCCTTCTCAATTCAGAAAAAAGAATTCTTAATTCTATCAGCTTTTCCTTCGGATAAAAAGAAAAACTTCCGGATTGATTCTTCCGATCGTTTTTGCTTAAATTTTTTTTTACCGAAAGGCGTTTTATAGAATTGAGAGATATCCGATTCAAAAGCTGTTATCTTCAAAACAATCGATTCTTTTACGGGTGGAGAGTTATGAAGAAAATACGTTTCTATTTAAAGTTTCAAATTCCATTTTTCGGTAAGATTGGATTTCTTACTTTGATTCTTCTTCTGATTTTTTCGAACTGTCTCACGGAGAAGGGAGATAAAAATCGTTCCTTTTTCTTTTTTCCATCGGGGATAAGCTCCAATTCTTCCGTTGTAAACAATTCGGACGGAACTCCGATTCCCGTTTCCTTAGCGCCTCCGATGACGGGGAGTCTAACGTATTCGTCCGCGAATCCGATTTATGTTAGCGGTCAAACGGGAGCCATCGAGTTTGTGGACGTTCAGTGGAGCAGTTCGATGGCCGCTTCTTATCAAATTCGATACGGCTCCACCAACTGCCTAGACGGAACCGTCGATAGTTCAGGTTCGGTTCCCGCGTCTTCTTCCACCACTTCTCGTATTCACGCGATCGCGGGCGTGACGGCTCTAAGTTCGGGAAACAATTCGATCCGTATCTGCATTTTCGATACGAGCGGTTCCACTCTCTGGGATTCGTATTCGCTGAACGCCGTCAGAGACGATGTAGCTCCGACGGTTAGTTTTACTCCGTCCGCAGGAACATACGGTTCCTCCGCGCCCAACGTTTCCATCTCCTGCGCGGATACGGGAAACTCCGGTTGTAATCAGATCGCCTATCGAACCGACGGAACTGCTGCCTCTATCTCCAACGCCGGAGTCGCAGGTTCCGGCAGTTCCCTCTTTTCGTCCTCAATCACACTTCCAAACAACGCTACCACAAACTTCAGCGCCCTTGCCGTGGACAAAGCGGGAAATATAGGCTCGACTGACAGCGCTTCCTACGTCGTCGCATTTGGAAATCCAACGATCACGATCGTTTCTTTGAGTAAGAGTATCATCAAGGGAACCGATAGTTCCACTCTTCGGTGGAAATCGGATATCGCCGGAAATTATTCGGTTCGGGTTGGCGGAAGCAATTGTTCTACTGGAACCTCTCTAAGCACCGGATCCGCAGCGGCAAATACGAACATCGATTACACGATTTTAGGAAGCGACCTAAGTAGCGGTTCCAATACGATCCGCGTTTGTTTGACAACCGCCGGTTCAAACGTGGGAACGAGCACTACATCGCTCACACGAGACGACGTTTCTCCTCAGATCGTTTCCGTCTCGCCTGCTTTGACGCCGAACACAACAGCTTACGCGTTGAGCGTTTCTCAAAAAACCTTCAGCCTAACTTTCAACGAGGATATGGACACGTCTCTGACTCCCAATCCGCAACACAGAGACCAAAGTCAGACCGGAGATCCGGAAATCAAATGGCCCGGCGTAATAGGTTCCTGGAGTACGGATAAGAGAACTTATACTTTAGATCTTCAGAGTAACTTACCGGAATGGCATAAATTTTATCTTCGTTATACAAGCGCTTCGTTCAAAGATATTGCGGGCAATCTTGTTGTATCCAGTCCTACGGTTTCAGTAGTTACCGGAAATATCAACTTAAACTATGGAACCGTCAGCGATATCCGCAATCTGATCGCCTCGGATACAAAACAAACTGTATGTTCCGATGATAGCGGGATCGTAGTCTCTTGTTCCAGCACGGGTCAAGACGGAGAATTCTCGGCGCTTTCTTCCGGTCTTTTAGCTCCCGGAACGTTAGGCGGTTATGCAAGCGATTTTGTGACGGTCGATACGCAAAACCTCCGATATTGGAAGACCTGTTTATACGATTATGAATGGAACGGCACGACCTGCGTAAAGACCTGTGCGGCCGATCAAATTTGGGACGGAACCTCCTGCGTCGCGGATCTTGGAAATCCGTATAAGACCTTCAATCGTTCCGTTGAGGATTGTTCTAAATTGAATCTGAGAAACTCAGGCAACGGTTACGCGGGAAAAAAGGGCTGGAGGGTTCCCACATTAGCTGAATATTATACAATTCTGGAATACGGCGGAAACGTTGGAAACGAGTCGATTCCGGAAACTTACTTTCCCGGAATCCTTCGGAACAACTACCAAAGATATTGGACGAGCACAAACGCGATTACGATCAGCGCTTCCAATCGCGCTTCTCTTTCCCCGGCCATCGATCCATTGTCCAACGGTCCTATCAATTATTCCGCGATATCCTCTTTGCAGTCTTGGGGTGCCTGGACCGTTTCTATCTTTGGAGGAACCACTCATCCCAATAACAAACTAAAGGAAACATCCTGGAGTTGGCCTACATACAATTTTACTTCTCTCTGTATAACGGATTAAAAAAAGGAGTTCGAAATGAAACTAGTAAACAAACATTCTTTCCTTTCGGGTTTTATCGGTTTGGGAATTCTATTCGGATCTTTTTTGCCGATCGATTCGATCGGAGGTCCGTTTAACGATAACTTGGATGGGACGATCACAGGCGCCGGCGGACTCATCTGGCAAAAATGTTCCAGAGGACAAGGAATTACTGACTGCAGCACTCCCGCCGCAAGCGCTTCCAATTGGGCAAACGCTTTGAGTTATTGCAATTCGCTTTCTTTAGCGGGACGCATTTGGAGACTCCCCAACGTGAAGGAATTGTCCAACCTCGTCGATTATGGAAAAACCTTTGCTCCGATTATCAATGGAACTTATTTTCCAAATACTTCCGGAACCTACTACTGGACTTCGACTTCCGGAATTTCAACCGGAACCAGTCCAAATACGACGCCCGATAACGATCCTCAGGCTTATACGGAGACTTCGAACAACGATAACGCGTATCGAATTCCGAGAAATACCGCATATCGAACGATGGCCTATGTCGTTGATTTTAGAATGGGCGGTGTGATCGAATTTCCAAAGAATAACTCCACAAGTTCGTATGTCCGTTGTGTAAGCGGACCGTAAGAAATGTCGAATCTCTAAATCGCGAAATTACCCTCGGAGCCCTTGGTATTCTTTCCCCTTACCAAGGGCTTTTTTTTAGATAAACCCGGGAAACCCTCTAAGTTAGCACGGATCGGGAAACGTCTATCTTCAAGATGGACTCCTTTTCCGGACAGATCGACAGAGTTTCGGGAAAAGAAAAGTAGCAGACCTTGCAGATTTCGCCTTATCAGATTTAATAAAACGACTTGGATGCCAAAAGGAAACTTTCTATAAAAACGGAATTTTCGAAAGGGAAGAAAATGATTTCTTACAACCTTTAAAAAGCGGAAGTTAAAGAATGGCAAAGAAGATCGAATCGTATCGAAATAAAAAGTTTTTAATTTATCATTAGCCAATTCAGAAAAAGAACGAGAGACGTTTAATGGATGCAACTTATAGAACAAGGATCATTCTGCGCAAAAGTGTGATATAAAACACTGAGCGCCAAAGAGAATGAATCTATTAAAAAGCGAAAGAGAACCGACAACAAACATTTCCGGAAAAATACGATGCGGATTTCAAGGAGAATGTATCGAGTTAGATCCCGTCATACAGAGCGAACTTATAACTTCTCCCGATTTAAAAACAAAACTTTGCGATCTTGTAGGATCGATATCCCAATTTTCAAAACAGAATCAAAACAATTCGAAGACCTTCGAACTCTTTATGGAGATCGTAAGCGAGAGCGAACAAACCTATCATCTTTACGCTTTGGTCTATCAGCAGACCGAAGAAATCACTTTCGAACTCACGAAGATACCCGCGATACCCAATTCCAAAGTAAAATTAATCGCCATCAAACAAAGAATCAAAACTCACAAAGGGGAACTAAAAACTTTCCTGGGGAAATCCCGCTTTGCATTTTTTTTAATCGAGGTTCAATTCGTTTCCACAAAAGGGCTTCCGGAACCGGGAATCGAATATATCGAACAAGTAATTATGGACGTATCCACCGAAATTTTTACTCTCACAAACGGAAATACGAAGATCTTAAGATATTCTCAAAATAAAATATTAGTTATGATCCCCGTTGAAAACAAACAATTCAATCTTTCAGTTCTTGCAAAACAGATCATATCGATTATGGACTATCCGCTTTCTTATCATGATAGCGAATTGTTCTTTAAAATTTCGATCGGCGCATATCTGATGAAGGACCAAAAAGAATCCTTCAAAAAAATCCGATCCAAACTCACCGAATCGTTAAAAAAAGCCGTAAAATATCCCTTTAGCCATTATATTCTTGGAGAACAAGAGGAAGAGATCGAAAGACAGAAGGCCATTCAACTCTATTCTTCTTTAAAAAATTCCATCTTTAACGAAGAATTGATACTCAAGTATCAACCCATATTGAATTCGAAATCAAAAAAAATAGAATTTGTGGAAACACTAACAAGATGGGTACACTCCGTGAACGGAAATATAAGTCCCGATATATTCATTCCGATCGCGGAAACTTCCGGCCTTATCCTAACGATCGGAGAATGGGTGATGAAAAACGCGATCAGCGAAATTTCCATTCTAAAAAAAGTTTCAGGAATCGATCCCGATTGCAAGTTAACGATCAACGTTTCACCGGTACAATTGAATCATAAAGAGATCACCGAAAAACTTTTGGAATTTGCGAGGAGATACGAAATCGCACCGGATCAGATTCTTATAGAGATCACCGAAACTTCGATCGAAGGCGAGGATAACTACGCGCTCGATCGACTCAGAGAACAAGCCGAAATTCTCCATCTCGAGGGTTTTCAAATAGCGATCGATGATTTTGGAAAGGGTCATTCCAACTTTTCAAGATTGGAGCAGATTCCTTCCGACATCGTTAAAATCGATAAGAATTTAATCTTCGGAGCGTTACGCGATCCGTCTAAGATTAAAATTCTAACCTCGATCGTCGGAATTATACATACGATGGATAAAAAAGTAATCTTAGAAGGGATTGAAAATCAAGAATACGAGAAGATAGCCGTCGACACCGGCGCCGATTATCTGCAAGGGTATCACTACTATTATCCGATGAACATCCGCGGATTGTCCCAGGTTTTCGGAAAAAATCCGAGAGTGGATTCGGTCCTCTACGAATCAAAACGATAAACGAAACGGGACTAACGTCATTCGATCAGAATACGGGCCCGTTCATCTTTGATCTTTAACTTTTATTCAACGGATCGTGCGTCTTCCATTTTTCGTATTCTCAGGGAGTCTCTAGAAGGAGGAGCTCCGAAAAATCGAGAGTATTCCCGGTTGAACTGCGAAGCGCTTTCGTAACCGACTTGATACGCCGCTTCCGTTACCGGAAAACCTCCGAACGCCAAAAGTTTTCTGGCTTCCATCAATCTCAATTGTTTCTGAAACTGAATCGGACTCAAACCGGTGATCTCCTTGAACTTACGATGAAACGTGGTTACACCCAATCCGGATTTTTCCGCGAGTCTTTTGATATCGACCGCGTTCGTATAATTTTCCCGAAACCAACGAATGGTTTGATGAATTCCAAAGCCCTTCCCTTCCGTCCAACAAAGTTTTCGCAAACGCCAACCTTGAGGTCCGAGAAGAGTACGATACAAAATCTCGCGTTCATAAACGGGAGCCAACGCCCTGATATGCTCGGGTGTGTCCAAGAGTCGAAGCATCTTCGCCCATGCTTCTATAAAATCTTCCGAAGCGGGACAAACTTCGAACTCGCCCGGAGTTTCAATATCGTCCTTGTTATCTCCGATGTCTTTGAAGAGATCTATAAGAGAGTTTTGATTCAAACGAAGTCCGACGGAAAGATAAGGAACTCCGTTCGGTCCCTGATGAACTTTTGCGGTCGCGGGAATTTCAGCGGTGATCACGAAATAAGAAGGGGCCTTTAAACGAAGAATCTGTTCTCCGATCGAAATCGTTTTTCGACCTTGGACTACAAATCCGATCATCGGCTCGTAAACCGCAGCAAGTTGATGCTCCGGAACTTCCCCTTGGATGATCAACACTCCGGGTAATTCCGTTTTTGTAGGACGGTTAGTCGCATGAATCGCCAAACGAGCGATTTCTTTTAAAGGATCTTTCATAGAAGTAGTATAACAGAGAAGATACTTTTAGGCATTCTAAAAAACGTAAAACAAACGAAAATCATACATTACGAATCCCAATTTCCGATTAATCGGTAGAATTAGGCAATAAAACGGCACGATCGGATCTTGTTCCTTTTCCAAAATCACGTAAGATATTTCAAGAAAACTGAATAGAAGAGGATTCAAATGAAAGTAGCAATCGTAACAGGCGGAAGCAACGGAATCGGAAAGAGCGTCGCAATGGAACTTGGTAAAAAAGGAATCGGAGTGATTCTTACCTACCATTCCGATCAAAGAGGAGCGGAAGAAGTAGTCCGAGAAATCGAAAAAAATTCTTCGATCCGCGCGGTCGCGCTTCAATTCGATTTGAGCAAGAAGGAAACGTTCGAAGAATTTACAAGACTCGTAAAAAAGAAACTCGATGAACTTTGGAATCGAAAAACTTTCGACTACTTGGTCAACAACGGAGGGATCGGAGGCGGAATGCCGTTCGCCGAAATGACCGAAGATTATTTTTACAACATTTTTAATACGAACTTTGTGGGACCTTTTTTTCTCACACAACATCTCGTACGATTTATGGAAGACGAAGGGAGGATCGTAAACACTTCAAGTTCTTCGAGTCATGGATCCTTTCCCGGATATTCAGCTTATGGTCCTTCGAAGGCGGCCTTAACTTCTTGGACACGATACTTGGCAAAGGAACTTTCTCCCAGAAAAATTCGAGTGAACTCGATATCACCCGGCCCCGTACACACAAATCTGGGCGGAGGAGTATTCGATAAACATCCCGAATTCATCCAACCTCTTGCCGACCAAACGGCTCTTGGAAGAATCGGTTCGCCGATCGATGTTGCAAAAACGATCGTCCATTTTCTTTCGGATGATTTCGGTTGGGTGACCGCTCAAGACATCGAAGTGTCCGGCGGTTTTTTACTCTAAAATGATTTTCGGAAGGATCCGAATCTGAAGATTTAAGAATCAATCTTTTGACTGTTGAAAAACGATATTTTCGAGAGTTTTTAGGTTATGACTTTGGCTGGAGGGGGAGGTCTCCCCCTCGCTCCATACCGAGCTTGATCTTTTTCTAATTTAGACAAACGTTAAGTGAAAGGAACGCTCGGTATTGCGCTACCCCCTCTCCGGGTTGACCCGGCCGTTTTCAAGACCCGGAGCCCGATTTCTTGTCTCACCGGATGCAGTCGGTTCGATTTTAAGGTTAAAATCTTCTGGTTTAAAAAAACGAAAAAGATTCTAAGCGAGTATGGTATCTACACATTGACAGATAAAAGTTTTATCTCTTAGGCGGTGTTTCCGAGAAAAACTTGCAAAAATGCTTCGTCCTTAGAGCTTTACCTTTCCTAAAATGAACTTCTTCCGGTCCTTTTCTACATCCTTACTTTTGGCCAATTCATCACCCGGATCTCTGAGTAAAACTAATTGAGAAGGTAGATCCGCTCGCTTTAAAAGAAAACCATATTCCTTCGCAATCGATTCTCCAGGCTCAACCGTCGCTTTTATTTTGTCAGCAACTCCAAAAGAACGACGAAAATCCGATTTGAATGAAGCCCAGAAGGATGTCGCTTCGTTAAATGCAACCGGAACTCCAATAAACTTTCCCTTGTCATTCTCCAAAAACACTAAAGTCCAATCCACTACGACGGGTTGATCTGTGGAATTCTCAAAGCCAAGCGAAAATACATAAAAATCATTTTCAGCATTTTTTGGACGATACCCCGCATAATACTCCGCTCTTTGCGCTCCCAAAAGATACACTCTAAAGGAAGACGTATCAAACGCAGCCTTTTTGTCCTTTAACTGAGGACCTCCGCAATATACAGACAAAACACTCAGCCCAACACACAAAAACAGTTTTATCATTCTTTCTTTCATTTCATACTCCATTCATTTTTATTAATATATCTTCCGAAAGCGAATCGCTCTCCAGTTCCGACTCTTGTTATTCCTTAATTGGACTACGTTTTTCACTGGTGCGGGATTTCCTGCGACAAAAAAGAAAGCCCACCAGATTCGGCCTTTAACGATTTGATATAATGACGAATATGCGAACGAGCAAACCAACCAAGATTCATATAGTGAGCATATTCGGATTGGTTATCGTGTATGTGTGCCAAAAGCTTCGTCATTTCTAAAGCTTCCAGTAATATGTTTCTTTCTATTAGAGAAATGTTTTCTTCCGCTTTTTCTCCGGCGATTTTACGAATTGAATCAGACATAAATTTCAACTCTTTTTTCTTCCTCTCAAGAAGAAAGAGTGCTTTGTTTATAGTCACTCTGAATAATTTTATATAATCTTTACGGAGTTGTTTATCTTCAATTTTCTTCTTATATACAACGTGATAAGAAAGCACTTGGAAAATCAAATCGTCCTTGGGCATAGCACAAAGGGACCAATCCAAATTCATTATCAAAAAATATAAAACAGGAGCGTCTTCGATAGCAGCTTTCTTGATAAAATTCTCGATATTCGCATTCAAATACAAGCGGATAACTTCTATATATTTGAAAACCGCAGCGTTTCAATATTTAGAACTCAGATTTTTTAAATCCGAATCCAATCCGCCTACTTCATAATAAAGCATATCAGCTAAACAGCCCAAAAGCTTCTTTTCACGGAGTTCTGGAGTTCTCAATTTCTCCTTATACTCATTGTTTAAAGCACTTAATTCCTCAATAACGGCCCTATCCCTTTCCGTCAATCGCACCTCTGACACATAACTCTCATGATATATTAGTATATTATATTTTAATAATTAAATTTCCTAGACAGTTTCACTAACTTATAAAAAATAAAAAGGCACTCCGTCTAAAATTAAGTTTTTATTTTTAAAAATTAATATTCACGATCAATTTTACTTTTTTGTTTTACAATGTATCCTTCGTATGAATTTTCTGAAAAATAATGAAACCGATTCACATCAAAACTAAAAACTCATATCACACTGCTCTTCTTTTCAAAACTCAACTGAATCTTCTTTCTCCTTCCGAAAGAAATTTCATTCCAAAATCCACACGTTACGATTGGAAGAATCGCAATCTTTCCAAGATCATCGGGTATGACTCGAACGATCCAATTTTTAAGGATCTGGAATTGTATAAAAAAGCTCTTGATAGCAAAACGTTTATGAAAACTCTAAAGTCGCTTTTCTCCGTTTATTCTTTTTATGATTCCTTGTCTGAAAACATCAGAGGAAAAAGAAGGATCTGGAATGATCGAAGGAAACAAATCGCTTCGATCATACAACGCATCTCCCCGAGTATCGGCCTCAAGCGAGCGTGTCGTTTCATGAAAGTGTCCGTTCAACGATATTACAGATGGAAAAACGAAATCCTTTGTGACTCCTCAATTTTTGGTCTTTGTAGAAAGGTTCATCCTAAACAACTTACAATTTCGGAACAAAAAATCATTACAAAGTATCTTAAAAAACCGGAGCTTTTTCATTGGCCTCTGCGATCCATATTCTACAAAATTCTCAAAGACGAAGCCGCATTTTTAAGTTTGGCGACGTTTTACAAATATGCCAGAGTTCTCGCTCCTAAAAGAGAAATCATCCGAAAGGCAAGAAGAAAGATAGGCATTCGTTCGACCACTCCCTTGCGTCTCCTTCATATGGATACAACCATCTTACGCATGCAAGACGGATCTAAAGTATATATCCATTTCATTATGGATAATTTTTCGAGAACAATTCTTGGTTGGAAAGCCTCTCTAGAGTGGAATTCCAAAAATACGATGTTAAATTTGAGCCAGGTGTGCGAAAGATACAATTTGTTTCACAAACAGATTCAGCTTCTTTGCGATGATGGTTCTGAAAATGCAGGGGAGGTCGACGGTTTTCTTAGAAAACCAGGATTGTTTATCGAAAAATTAATCGCTCAAGTCGATATCAGCTTTTCAAACAGTATGATCGAAGCAGTGAACAAAAAAATGAAATACGAATTTCTCTTTCCGAAAAAACTTTTCTCTTTTCAAGATGTTGTGCAAACATTAGAACTTGCTGTTCCTAAATACAATGATCGCCCGAGCGGAGTTTTATTTGGTTATTCCCCCGAAGAAGTTTTAAAAGGGGCAATTCCCGATCCACTTCGATTTTCGGATCCAATTAAACAAGCTGCTTCGAAAAGGCCAGGCATTAACAAAAATGATCTTTGTGGTTCTTGTTGAAAGTTTTTGAAAGTCCGAATATCCGGACTTTCCATTTTAGCTTTCACAGAGAAGATGCACCGCTCCCAAGCTGATCTCTTTGTGTAAAATCTCCATCTGAGCTTTTTCGTGATTCGAAGAACTGCTCTCTGCGCTGACTCCTTGAAGATATTCGTTCTGAAAGTTCTGGTTCAAAGTCGCCTTTTCCCAACCGTGAGTGTTCGTATTGTAGTTTACGTTTCCCACTGTCGCCCCTTTCAAACCCTGGATGCTAAATCCAAGAATTCCGTCGTTACCAAGATCCAACGTCGCTCCACCGCCTCGCAGTCTCTGAGGTATCGCTGTGTTACCGTCGTGGTTGTAGGAAAGCGCCAAGCTGGCATGCCCGTCCTTGCTCGCCGACAAGTTCACGCTCCCGTTAGCCCATGCCTTTCCCCCAGCACGGTTTACGTCATAGCTCGCGTTTGCGGTATAGCCGCCGCTTAGGTTGGGCGAGTTCGCTACGCGAAACGTGCTCTTCGCTTCAATCAGCGAAGCACCATTCGTTTTTTTCAAAAACAAAGAACAACGCAATAAACGATGGTGCATCGCCGGATTTCCGCTGCGATCACTCTCGCGGGTTTGTCTGTTGTTCAACTGCACCGCCGGTGCAGTTGACGCTAACGTGGATTCAATTTGAAAAGATTTGTGGGAAAAATTGAAAGGGAGTTTAAAGAGCCGGAATCGACTCTTTGATAAATCAAAGAGTCGCCTACTCAGGGATTTTGTCAAATTAAAAGGTCGTTTCTGATTTTTTTTACGAAAAACTAAGATGCGGAAATTAAACATTATTTAACCATGCGGAGCTTCGTTTGAGTTTCACGAACTTCGTAGGCTTCTCCAATTGTATCCATGGCGTACATAAACGATTCAATAGAGTTCCTTTTTAGTAGCTCTATATATGCTTCCACATCTTCCAGCTCATAGTCCTGAAGTGTTTTCAGCTCTTTTTCAAGTTTCTTAAGAAGGACTTTTCTTTCACTTTTTCTATTCTCTAAAGCAGCCATTGGATTATATTCGGTTTGAAGAATATAGTTCTTAAGACTTATTTCTTATTCACTTTCACTGCTTAATTCAGAGTTCAAATAGTTGCCTGTATGGATTATCTCTTCCGGGGTCATTGTTTTCTTTTTTGCATACAACACATCACCTACATATCGGCCATATATATCTTTCGATCTGCTTCGAACGATCAGTTTGGTCTTAGCCGGAAGCTTTTTTTTGAGTGATTCAAAACTGGAATAGCCTTTTTGGGTATCCATTTCCGATGACCAAACATTCCTTAAGCGGATTCTTTGCCGAGATAGGATGTTAAAACCTAAATCCAATTTTACTAATATCGTATCTCCGTCGATTACTCGTTCCAGTTCTCCAGAGTAGAAATAAATATCCTTTGATCTCAGGATGGATACTTTTTCTAAATTCCAGTTCCCTTTTTCTTTTTTAATCTTAAGAATATCTCCTTCTTTGTACGTTTTGCTTTTTTTCTCAGGGATTTCATAATAGCAGTAAAATCCTAGATCAAGTAAGTAGCTTACTCCCATCTTGCCGGATTCTTTAATTCTGTAGTGCCAAAGCTCCCCTTCAGGGCGTTTCCATTTAGTACGAACTTTTCGTTCTTTGATCCCGCTCAGATCTCGAAGTCGTTTTTGTAACTCTTCACGATTCCAATTATTTTGAGCAACTTCGCGTTCAACTTTCGATCGCAAGGTCGGGTTCTCGATTGTGCAAAGTGTGCGGTAATGGCTCCAGCTTAAGCGGCCGTCTAAATCTTTGTCTTTGTAGATTTCATAAAACTTACGGCAATAAAAAAGGGTTCTCTCGGAGAACCCTTTTTTTAGCTGCTTTTGTAGGTTATGTGAAATTGCCTGCATCCAACTTCCACTCTGCTTTTCTTCTGAACTCACTTTTCTTTCAGTCGATGCCAAGATTCTTCCGATTTCACGGTTTGTTTCTAAAATAACCGAGTTACCACTTTGATCACTCAAACGACGCATTTCTTCATACGTATTCAAGATCTTTTCTAATGCTTCTTTTAGATCAGAGGGGTTCAACGTAACACCAGAGTTTTTTTAGTTTTTTATGAAACATGCTGATTCAATATCTGCCGGCTTTATTAGGTCCGTTACGGTTTATTGAGCATCACAATACACTTTTGACAAATCGATTTTTCACCTGCAATTTCATTAGGAAAAAATTCAGATAATTCATCCAGATCTTCAAACTCAACAACTGTATTAAGCCCGCTCTTTATCAGCTTTCTATCTTTACAAAGAGAAATATCAAAGGAAGAGGTATAGATATGACGTATTGAATTTTTTTCCTCGTTTATTAGGTAATTCATACCTTTTACCTCCAGTCACTTTACTTGGGAAGATACGGTAAAATTCCCTTAATCCGCTCCAATTCCTCAGGCAACATCTGAACTTTCACAAGGCTGTCCTTCTCCGGATCAAAGTAAACGCAACTTACTTTTGGGTTCCAAGCTACGTCTACATACATCTTTTGGCCGGTCGCTTTGTTTCGAACCGCTTCGCCTAATACGAAGCCTCTTTGTGTGTTTCTTTCGTTCATACGATCCGAATACAACCTCAAGGTGGAGCCAAGTCGCCCTTGACCCGCTCGTGTTCTGCGTCGATCGATTGCTGGACGCGCTCTTGTTCGATCGTCTCTTCCTCGCAGTCGTTCATGGTTTTGTAGTCTTTTTCTAAATCCGACATACGAAATTCATATGTAATATTATAAGAATCTAAGTTGTCAATCTTCTTCTCATTGGATATATCAGACAGCGGATAAAAGTAATAGTAATAATCGTCTTCATCAATATTAGGATTTACTGAGTGTTCAAATTTTGTAACATATCCTCTTCCCTTTTCGTCCAGAAACACAAATCTATGATTTCCAATATACGAAAACTTTAATACTCGATCCTTCTTGGTTCCAGTAATCCGAATAGAAAAAGTTTTCTTTTCGAAATCCAAAATCCCACAATGGCCAGGATATTTTGTCCTTTGAATTCCAAAAAATTTTTCAATATCAGAGGCCCCTATGCCAATCCATTGTTTATTAGGATGCTCAAAGTCATACGCCACCGCATTCAAAGTTCCTGAATAATTCGGAGGAAGCACATACTTGTCTTTGATCTCAACTACTTCCGGTTGTTTTTCTTTGCAACCAGCAAGAGAAGCCAACAAAACAATTAACAAAACACTAATATACTTTCTGTTACTTCTTGTCATAATACAATCCATATACCTTCATTATTTTCCAGTTAATTCTTTCCCCAAACTTCTGTTCTTTTTCATCTGAATTATTATTAAAATACCGAAACTTTCCATCTTCTCCCTTAATTGCAAAGAAATAGTGATTTGGTCCCGGTGGGCTTCTTGTATCACCAAAAATTTGAAGCACACTCCCAACGGGCAATTCCGCAGCGATTTTAGTTACACTCTCATAATTCATAGCGCCACTCATTCCAAGCGGATTTCCTTTTTTGTCAACCAGGTAACGCCCAAAGTCGTTGTCCAGCCTCGTGTCTGGTTTGGAGGAGTAGCTGTAACCCGCTGTTCCACCGTTGTCATACACTGGGGCCGGGTTGTCCACTCCCATAGACACAAGACCATTCCGTATCTTGTGAGTCATAAACGTTGCGAGGTTGGTATCCATTCCAATCTTCTTTGTAAACAAGGCCTGGTCATAGTTGTAAAAAACCCGGCAAAGTGCTTCCGATGTCGCATTCCCCATCTCCATCGGGTTCTTGCCCGAAAAGATCCATTCGCGAACCTTTTCAAAGTCTTTGTATTCCTTGCTTCCCGGTTTCATCGAAGGATCTGGAGTAAAGTTCTCCTTCTTTCCTCCGCTCTGTTTTACAATGTTTTCAAACGTTGCAGACAACTGCACAGCGAGAGGTCCGAACTGACTTTGATTCGCGTTTCTCGCACTCACCATTTCTTTCGCAAGCATGATCTTGTGATCCACATCGTTCGGATCATAGTCCTTGCCATAAGTGCGTTTGAAACGATCATTCGGTGACTCAAACGGTAACGCAGCTATCCTTTCCACCTCTGCGATGCTTAACTTCTTCACGTTCGCATCTTTAGTCGGCGCATTCGTATATCCGGATATTACGTTTTCTGCAATCTTTTGGATTCTTTCCGGACTTGGCTGAAATTTCTCTTTCGTGTCTCCAAAGTTGAAGTTGTTCGTCATCTGAAGTGGTTCATCAATTACTTTAGGGTTATTCAAGTGCGCGAAAGGGCCATCCTCTTTAAAGAGACCAGTAGCCGCGTCGTAGTTTCGATCTACAATCTTACGCATCTCCGCATCCAGTGTCTTAGAGATCGTTTTGTCAAGCTCTGGTAGACCACCCTTTCCTAACCGGTTTGCTTCCTGGTCGTTTGCCTTCATTTCTTTTTTTGCAAGCGCATCTACGATTTCGCCGTTTCGTTTTTCAAGTTCAGCGATTTTGGTATTCGTTTCACGATTCAAGTTCATCCCAGGAACGACCTTTTCAAACACTCCTCCGAACGAGTTCTCCTTGGAGTGTTTCAGTTCAGAAATCTGTTTTAAATTCTCTGCATATACTTGGTTTTTCTCTGCCTGCTTCAGTGCCGACGCGTAGATCTCGGGACCGTAAACTGATTTCGAATCCACACTTGACAGCGTATTCCTGTAAAGAGTCTCAATTTCACTCTTTGCTACATCGCGAGTTTTCGTTGCCTTTTCGTAGTCTTTGTTCAAAGTTTTCAATTCGGAATCCGATGTGATTTGTCTCTCAGTCTTTCCCTCTGCATGGAGTTGACTCTTGCGATTTTCGATATCCGTTTTCAAACGATCCACTGTATGGACACTTCTGTCAAAAAGTGTTTTCGTTTCTTGATATGCTGGACTATTTACGAGCAGGCGGTTCGCCATATCTTCTCTTTTCAGATCTGAATTTACATATCCTTCACGAGAATTCATCAACTGCTCTACCACGACCTTCCCGTTTGATCCGTGTTTGTCTAACTCACCGTATTTCTTGATAAACTCTAACTTGCTTTGGTGTTCTGCCTGAACCTTCTTGCCTTCGTTTGCCATGTATGTCGACGGAGAATCCAACTTAATACCGCTCTTCTGAGTCTTTGCGATAAAGTCCGAGTAGTTCGCGTCGTTATAATGTTTCTCGGATGCAGCTACTTTCAACTGCTCGTAGTCGTGAGTAATCACTTCGGCCAACTTCGCTCCCACTGCCTCGTGATCGAGCGCCTTTTGCCTTTGTTGTTCCTTGTTTAGAACCAGCTTCTCGTTCAAATGAGCAACCTCGCTGGAACTTCCCGCCTCAGACGCAGCTTTCAAGATGAGTCCCTTGATACCGCTGTTATTACCTACATTCTGCATTCCACCTTTGAAAAGTCCAACCCCTCCACCTAAACCTTGTTCACCGGAGGTTTTCTTCAGCCAAGTTTCAACTGCTTGCATTTGCGATTTGTTAAGTCCCAATGTCGGATTTACATCCTTCAACGATCTGCGAAGGTCGCTAATGCCTTCTACGTCGTTTGCGCTCGGATCTTTAACAACGCGAACTAAAAATTCATTCCGTTTTGCAAGCAGTTCTTTTTTACCCTGTGTTACCGCGCCTTCCGTAAGAAGTTTTGATCTTTCTGAGCTCAGTTTCAGGTTTTGAGATTCATAGTTCTCGAGTTTGTTGTAAAGGTCTTTTGCCTGAGGAGCAATCCCATCCTCTCCTTTCAGAAAACTCAATACTCCCCCACCCATCAAATCCTTTAGCCCCTTTCTAGCCAATTGAACGTTCTTGTCAAATGAGCCTTCGTAGTTGTGGACAACGGCTCCCACATTCTCACCTACCACATACGTGTGATTGTCTTCTACTTCGATGTTGTACACTTTCGTCGGATCTGTGTTGTAGTGAAAGATTCCTGTCACTCTCGCCCAAGTCCCGTCCGACTTCAACACTTGATCCTGAACTTTCAGGTCTTCCACCTTCACCCACTCCGAGTTAGCGCTTGTTAAAGCGGAGTTACTTGCATGGGCGTGCGACGCATACGCGTCGGTAGAAAGGGGAATCTCCTCTATTGCACTCTTGCGTTCGCTCGGTGAGCCGATTAGGCTCGTTACCGCTCTTGCGGTTGTTGCTAAATTAGAAGTTTCTGTTTTTCTTCTGAACGGGTGATTCCAAGTTGTATGGATTTCTTCTTCGTTGTCCAATTCTAAGTAGAAGAGTTGTGGGACCTCGTGGACAAAGAGTTCTGTGACAGGTTTGAATTCGAATTTGCCGGTATGTTCGTTCCAGGACTGCACTACATCACCGATTTTTAATGTTTCAATCGACTTCAGGCCGTCTTTCGTGTGAACCTGAGTCCCCGCAACAAAACAAGTATCCAAGTGAAACACTCCCGCCTTGTCCACCATCTTGCTTCCGTCGTTCGCAAAACCGAAAGCCTGAGCAATGTCTCCACCAAGCCCTTTCACAAACTTCCCAAACGTGCTCGTCGCAGACTTGCCGTCGTTAAACTTGATCTCGATTCCGGATTTTTCACCCGCACGCGTCACCTCATCCTTCCACTTCTGAACTCCGTCCGAAGTCTGAGACATCGCTTCCTTGTGAGCATTCCACTTTTCTAATAGTTTCTCTGGTTGGGCATTCTCTAAGTCGATGCTTCCGTCTTTGTTCTTCGGAAGATATTGGTCGATATCTGCTTGGGTATACAAAGGTTTGTCCATCTTCGCTCCCAAGCTGATCTCTTTGTGTAAAATCTCCATCTGAGCTTTTTCGTGATTGTAAGAACTGCTCTCTGCGCTGACTCCTTGAAGATATTCGTTCTGAAAATTCTGGTTCAAACTTCCTTTTTCCCAACCGTGAGTGTTCGTATTGTAGTTTACGTTTCCCACTGTCGCCCCTTTCAAACCCTGGATGCTAAATCCAAGAATTCCGTCGTTACCAAGATCCAACGTCGCTCCACCGCCTCGCAGTCTCTGAGGAATCGCTGTGTTACCGTCGTGGTTGTAGGAAAGCGCCAAGCTGGCATGCCCGTCCTTGCTCGCCGACAAGTTCACGCTCCCGTTAGCCCATGCCTTTCCCCCAGCACGGTTTACGTCATAGCTGGCGTTTGCGGTATAGCCGCCGCTTTTGAAGTTGTAATCTAACCCTAAGCCGATATTGTTAGAAAAGTTAGTATTTACGTTCATTCCAAAGCCCGCATCTTGGTTGTAGCTCAGGCCCATCGTTACGTTGCTCATCTTCATTCCTTGCAAGATGCTCTGAAGCGCTTGAGCCGCTGGTACTCCCTTGATCCCCGATACGTTCAGGCTCACTCCGCCACCCCAACCGCCTTTTACTTCTTGTTGGCCCGTGATTAGATTGGAGTTCTGATGTTTGGTATACGTTACATATCCCGTCAGTGGCGTTTTTACGCCCAAAGTTGCAGTCGAGATCAGTCCGTTTACAAGCGCCGCTGCCGCCCCATTTTCACCGTTGATTCGGTTTTCAATCGCCATCGACGCCGCAGTGCTCGCCGCAATCATCGCCACCTGAGCGTTGTTTAACGAAAGGCCGATCGTTGTGAGAGTTGTATTGATCGCGGTGGCTCCGGTCCCGAGCACGGAGTTCAACATCTGAATACCCGCAGGCCCTCCGAAATAAGTAACGGCCGCAGCCGCAGCCAATTGGGCCAGAACCTCCGCGTCTTTCAGTCTCTGTTCTCTCGCGGCTTTTTTTGCTTCTTTCTGATCGATATGATGTTTTAATAATAAACCAATACCATGACCCATATCCTTGTCGCCCGCCAGAGCCTCGCCGATCACGTCAAAAAGAACATTCCGCATCTCGGTTTCAACAAATGCCTTGTTGATAATACCCTGCTGGCTTCTCGCTTTCACGTCTTGTTGAGTGATCGTATTGTTCCAAACTTTAGTCTGATCGTAAACGGAATCTCGCAAGTCCGAGGACACGATCGATTCGCCAAGTAGATTTCCGACATCCGCGATCGTTGTCAGAACTCCCTTGACGCCTTTGGAAACAAGACTCGTAATTCCGCCGCCGAAAAGTTTGTTGTCGAGAAACATAATCGCGGAAACCGGATTCGTAAGAGCCGTTAAATTGATAAGGCCGTCCCGTTTGTTTAAGTCCCTCTCTGCTTGTTTTCTTACCACGAAGTCCGACGCTTGTTGCGACCAAAGATCGATCGTCTTTTGGTCCAGATGATGGATACGGCCATACTCCTTCACCGATTCGCTCGCAAGCATCGCTTGATCGCTATCCCAATTTCGGATATCGTCTTTAAAGTCTTTGAACTTGATGTCGTTTAAGATCTCTCTCGTCTCTTGATTGATATGTTTTTCGTATTTTTCGGAAGTCAAACCCAGATCCCCGGAAATATGTACCCCGCTTTGAATCGCCGCCCCGATCGCTTCACCGACCGCGCCTTCGATGCTCGCAACTCCTAACTTTAGGTTTCCGGCAAGCCCTTGCAAAGAAAAAGCGCCGCTTCGCATTCCGAGCTCTTGTTTCGCGTGACGCATCTCCATATAATCGATGGTGTACTGAGCCAAAGCTCCGGCAAACGTGGGAGACATACCGTTCGCGATCGCAGCTTTCTGAACTCCAAAACCGTACATGCTGTTTTTGAAATCCTTCCATTTATCGATCGCAGCCAGATTATTTTCATAGGATTTAAAACTAGATTCGGACAGCTCGGACGCCGCGATACCGGCGCCCGGCGCAACACCTTCCAAAGCGACCAGAGCCATGGGAATGACCTTAATAAAGGCTTTCTCCAAACCTTCCATTCCGACCGCGTCAATAAAGTTGTGAATTCCTTTTCCAATGCCTAAATTTTTAGACCCCATATCGTGTTTTGCTTTCGATACTTCCAAATGAGTCTGAAGACCGCCCGCGAGAAAAGACGCCACATCGGGAGGTAAGTCGAAAGTTCTCGCAATCACAGTCGCAACGACGTCCTGAACCGCTTGGTTTGCCTGTTTCGACACCCAGGCGCTAGTCGACATCCCGCCTAACAAAACCGCTTCGGCGTAGTCCGCGATCAGGTTGGCGATTTTCACCTTGTTCCCAACGTCCTGAGAAGCGAGAGAAGAATTCCGGTCGCTCATCTGCTGGACCCTATTCATTTCGGTAAAAAGAAGAGCCGTATGTTTGTTCGAAGAAAGATAACCGTTTACGTTTTGAAACGTCGCGTTCACAAGATCGCTAAAACCTTTCTCCCTTTCGTTAAAAATATCTCCTAAACGCGAAGCGCCTCTCCCCAGAAGAAACGAATCTTTCGAAGGAGCCGCGATCGTAACCAAAGCGTCCTCCGTACCGTAACAATAAGAGTCCGAGTTCCCGGCGTCCGAACCGCAATACGAAGAAGTACCGTCATATACCTTTCTGTGAGCCGTGATCTTTCCGTCAGCAGCCACATCCACGCTCGAATACTTGTTTTCAACATACTGACTGCAGGCCGCCTTGCTTAAGTCGTCTCCGCACTGCTCTGCAACCCAATCTCCCAGAGTCATCTGTTTCGTTTCGCCGTTCTCGGTAAACGTTGCAATGGATCCGTCCGGATTCAAAACATAAGAAGTGCTGATCGTTTCTCCCGTAATCCGATCCTTAGTTTTGACTTCTCTTGTTTTGATACCTGCGGCTTCGATCAGATCGCTATATCCGTTCTGAGTAAACTGCTTCTCGTCTCTCAAGCTTTCGGCGATACCTTTCATATAGCCCAAAATCGTATCCATCGTCGCATTGTTAGTCGAAGAAAGAAGACTCAAGTTCGAGATCCCCGTAGTAATCCGATTGATCCCAGAACCGATTTGGTCCAAAAGTGCGAAATTCGGGATCCCTCGGTCCGCATTTCGATCCAGACCGCTAAGAATAGTACCAAAAGCGTCCTTAAAAGAACTCTGATCCACCGTCAAATCCCCGTCCAAATTCGACTTCAGTTGACCCTTGTTCAAACCCGCCAACACCTCTTGAGTGAGCTGTTGATAATTCGATTGTCCCTGTCCGTTCTGAAGAGCGCTCTGCGCAGAATGAAACGCGTTAGTCGCCTGTTGTTGCAGTTGACCCATCTGTGCAAGCCAGGACGATTGTTGACTCTGGATATCCTGAACTCCGGAGTTAAAAGTATTCTGAGCATCGCTCAGAGCCGTCTGCATCTGAGTCTGCCAGTTTGAATACTGAGCCTGATACGACGCGACTTGAGCCGTCCAGTTCGTGATCGAAGGCATCACGTTCGTCTGCCAATCGTGTTCAAAAGCCTGAAGCTGCAACACCAGGTCCTGATACGTCGTAACGTTCGCATACGCGTTGTTATTCGTTACGGTAAACGAAAGTTCGATCCACGCGTAGTCTTGTTCATGTTGAATGTCCAAAAAAAACGGGACCAAGGCGGGAGTAAGATAGATTTGTCGCGCCACATAGGCTCGAAAATCGATTCCGGAATTAAGTCCTTCGCTGTAAGTTCGGTTGGCGCCAAAAATACCCGGACCGGGATTAAAGAAATCAACGTTGTTGCAGCCTAAAGGATTCGGACAATACGGATTGGGATTTGCAGGATCGCCGACGTAATTCATAAAAGCGCGCAAATCCGCCTGATTGATGCCGGTAATCGTCATACCCGGACCGAGTCCCACCAAACCCTCCAGAGGAGATCCCGATCCGCCCAGGCCGCTGGAATAAGCATCCATGATCCAGTTTGAAAGATCCATTTCGGTGATCTCATTGCGAACATAGGCCATGATTTTCTGAGCCAACCCCCCGGCCCCTTCGGTCGCACCGCTATTGAAAATCTCCCACATCGAAACGTCGTTCGTCGAAAAATTAGAGCTCTGGTCGTAATGACTAAACGGGGAAGGCCACCATCCTTGCATATAAGTCAAAGGATTGTTTGTCAAAGGTCCGCCGTTCGAACCGTATTGATAGGTGTAACTCGCGCCGTTCTGAACGTTAACCGCATTTTGAAGCGCATTCTGCGTCGACAACAACTCGTTGTGTAAAAACGTGCTCAAAAGACTCGAAGCATACAAAAAACCCGCTTCCATATCCTGAACCTGGCAAGAATGACCCGCAGCACAAGTCACACAACGTGTGTCTCCCACAGGACAACTGTTCGCAAAATAAGAACCCGTAGCCGAAGCCGGAACCGTATTGTCCACGACCGCGCTGTAACAAGTGTGACCCGCAGAACAAGTGTTAGACGCAACAAAAGTCCCCGAAGTGGAGTCGAACAAACCCTTCACACAAGTGCTTCCCGAAAGACAGTTATTGTTGTAACTAAGCATAGTCCCGGAAGTATAATCGAAAATCGCGGGCATCACATAACCTTCCTGCATCGCGGTTGCAACCTTGTTGATCACATTCTGGAAAGCTCGGCCGTCCGCGTTCAAACCCGTGCGGATTGTAAGGTTCTCTTGTTCTGTACCGTTACAGGTCGAAGGACAAACCGTATTCTGAACGTAACTGCTCGTAGTCGTATCATACAAAACGTTAGCGCAGGTGTGACCCGCAGGACAAGCCCCTGCTCCATAAAACTGACTGTTGGTCGGATCGTATTGATAGGTCGTACAAACGTGACCCGCGGGACAACTCGCCTGAACATAACTGTTCGAAGCGTTGTCATACAAAACCGAAATCGTATTCCAAAAAAGGCCGTTCCCGTTTAAAAAATTCTGATAACCTTCGAGGCTTGTAAGAATCTGATCCTTAACCCCGGCCTGAGATTGTTGAATCTGAGCAAGGTGAGCCTGATACTGCATCTCCGTAGCGTTGATCTGAGAAATTAAACTTTGATATTTGTCAGTTAAACCCTGGAGAGCTTCTTGATACGTCTGCAAACCGTTTTGGAGGTTGTTATGAAAATCGTTCCACCACTGACTCTCCAAACCCTCCAAAGTTTGTTGGCCGCTGTTCAAAACCGCCTGGCTGAGAGCGCCGCCGAGATTTAAATTTAAACCGCTCCCCGAAATAAAAGAATCCCACTGACTCTGAAACTGAGCCGTGGAACTGGCAACCGCGCCCGAATTCGAACCATACAACGCGGAAAGATATTCGCTCCTCTCAGACAAAATCTCGGTCTCCACCGCCGACTGCCACTCCAACAACTGTTCGCTCGCCTGACCCTGCAAAGAATTGTGAACATACGCCTGATAGTCCTGAACCGAAGCAAAATGGTCGCTCGTCGTAACGCTATTCACGATCATCGAAATCTGAGCCTGAACCTGAGCCTCCCATTGAGTCTGCAAGATACTCACATTCTGAAAAACAAACGCGTCCCAGTTGCCGATCGTCTGCATACCGTCCGCAACACTAAACGTCTGGTTCATACTATTCGAATTAAAGACCGGAGTATTCAAATTCGGAACTACAACCGGTTGAGACCAGAGCCCGAAACAAGAACCTAGAAGAAAAACCAAAAAAATTCGAAAATAAAAATTGGGTCTAAAAAACATACATACACTCTCAAAAATCAAAATTAGGGACAAATGAGAAAATTACGCACAAAGTGATTGTTCAGATAATAAATTATCACACCACGAAGAACAAACGGTAAAATATGTGATATTGAAGTCAACATCATATCACATATTTCAAGAGGAGCCTTAATTCTGAATTATAAAAGAAGAGAGGGCCAAACGAGAGCATTCTACCGAAACGAATTACGCTTTTGATAAATTGAAAAGTTAGTCGATGGTGCAAACAATACGCGCTACCGAGCGCTTCTACTTTCTTTGGAGAACAATCCGTTTCATCCAAGTGCAGAATGGGAAAGAATTACAAAAATAATGGCAAAAGGTTCTATGCCATGGAAGGGTTTAAAATGAAGAATTTAACCGTAAAGTTGGGACAAAAATTAAAGAAATTAGGGTCTCAAAAAACATTACCCAAGAACAAATAGATGAGGGTGAATTTGTTATTTCATACCAAACCGTCCGACCGTCACAGGCTTCGAGGATGGAACCGCTTCCCCTTCCGTAAGGGTCTATTTTTAAAATTTCTAAGCGCTTGAAAGTGAAGCCGAAAGATTTGTTGGATGTCTAGTCTTCAAAATTAGAAGCGCCCTTTTCACTATATAGAAGAACTCTCTTTTACATTCAATAATCTGTCTTATTCTAAGCTAAAGTATTGACATATCGAATCAGTAGACAAAGTATTTTATCAGCAATGGACACAAATAAATTACAAGTGCAAATAATTGGGCAAAGCTCCCGATCATTTCCAGCGAATACATTCTCTTTATTACGGAATGGAGAAGACATAATTTGCAATTTCATTTTTGATGATATGAGCGATGACCCTGCTATCTGTCTGACGACTGCATTAACCTTAAGTTCTATTTATCAACTATTAGAAAGAGCGGAACAAATCGATTCCGTTATCAAACCAAGAGAAGGTTTATTTCAGCCTTGGGATAATCGTAAAAAAATTATGAGAGAAATGCCGGTTTTTAGAACTTCAGTCATGCTCTCTCAGATGTATAATGATATTGTTCATTTATCCATGGGTTACGTTCATCCGCTTTCTTTGGAGCAGGTCGAAAAAAATAGCCTGAATATTATTCAGGTCCCTAGCTTGGCGGAAGTTTCAATGACAAGCTATCATTTTATTAAGTTTATCGAAGCTGTTAAAAACATCATTAAGAAATAGGAGATTCATATGGCATTAGCTGACATTCTTCATAATTATAATAAATTTGAATTTCCGAAAGTAGCTGCATACTTTGAAATCCCTATTGTTGAAGAAAATCGTAGCCCGACAATCTTATTTGAATATGTATCAAACTCTATTTTTGAAATTCTTACAGAAACTGCGCAAAATGAAAATCAAGTTGAGGGAATTCTAAATCATCTTGCCAAAGTTAAAAAAGATTTGTTTCTTACCTTAATTAACAGTGAGAATGAACGTTCGGATGTTCGTGGATATGCTGCCAAACTTCTAATTATAAATTCAAGGATTTCTGATTTAGATCTATTGGCATCGGAGATTCTACGAAATTTTGATAGTTTAATTAGGTTTGGTGTTTTATATGGTTTAGAAGAAATTGAAGACTATGATCGGATTAGGCAATTATTTCTTACAGACTACAATAAACGTATTAAAGAAACGGCAATAGATATCTTGGAGCGTTCGAGTGACATTTATTCGGTTTTTCAACAGGTCCCCCAATCCGTTTGATGATCCAGATCATAAAGATTTCGAAACACTTACTAAATCTTATTTTGAACCCAGGGCGATTGAAGACGGAAAACCGTCTTTTTTTCTTAATGAAGAAGGTTACTTAGAAAGAATTGTGGCCGGTTTTATCGCCATTAAGAAAGATGCTCCGGAAAATCAAAGATTAATCATTATTTCAAATGAAGTTTTTGTAAATGCAAATATTACAATTACACCGCAAACTGTTGATGGTATTTTTTCTTGTATCGCCTCTTTGCACTATTGTGCCGACTTTAATCCCTATGGAAGTTTAGAGAAATTTATTTCAGAACTTAAAAATAGCTTATCAAAAAAGCTGAATAAAGATTATTTATATCAATATAATAAAACGGCTTACAGAAAAGTATTATATGATATCCACAAAAATCACCCTTCTTACGAAAAAGAATATTGTTCACGGTGGGTAGTTTCTTTTATTGAAGCGAAAGAGGCAGAGGAGCAACCTTCTTCATAATTTTATGACCGCCTTTTTCAATGTCCTATTCTGGAAAATTAAGAGAAAGAATACCGAGTTTCGAAATTTCTAAAACTCGAGATCAAGAATCACTTGAATCCGGAATCCGATAAAAGGATCGAAATCATCTCGGGGAGAATAGGAATAATTTTGTCCAACACGGCCCGAACCCCTAGGAAGAAATTTTCCTCACTTCCGTAAACTTCTCCGGAAGTTTCGCTTACAAGATCGGAAACGCCTCTTAGAATCAGAATTCGACGACGATTTTTTTTTGCGACAAAAGCAATAGCGGAAGATTCCCAATCGGCGACCGAGACGTCGTATTTTTCTATAAAACCTTTGATATCCTTCGGATCAATATCGGAATCTCCGGACGCAATAGCTTCCCGTTTGAACCTTTTTGCAAAAGTCTCAGGTAATATCCTCCAATCCGTTTCCGAAATGTAATACTCGATTGCGGTTTTAGGATCCGATATTTTTTCAAAAATATCGTAAGTAATCGTTTTTGTCGCGAGTACCAAATCGTTTTTTTCGATTCTTCCCTGAAAGCCTCCGCAAGTACCGATATTGATAAGAAACTCCGGCCGAAACAGATCGATCACATACTGTGTGGATGCGGCCGCGGAAATTTTACCCCAACCGGTATGAAAGAAAGTAACGGGAACTTCGAGAAAACTTTGACAAAACCACTCGCCTAACGGAGTAGAGTTGGCCGCAGAGATACTGAAATATTTCTTTGTGTATTCCCATTCGTAATCCGAAGCGATTAAGATGCAGATTTGATTTTGTGGGATCTTAAAGGAGTCATTCATAAAACGAATCTAAAATTCTTATCCGATAAATTCCGTATCTAAACTTTATGGAGCTGAATTACGGTGGAAAGTAATTTATGGAAATATATTTTTGATAATCTTTTGTCGGGAATTTCGAGTGAAAACAAAATAGTCATCATAAGTAAAACGTCCAATTTGTAAATAAGGAGAAGCATAGGGTCGCACTGCGATAAAAAACGATTTTCAAGATCCGTCCTAAGTGTTTCTTCCATGGAAGTCATTTCGATCAATCGGACGATTTCTAAATTCCTATCGCCGACAAGTGCGTTTGTCCAATCGATTACCGCACGCAATTTTCCGTCCTTTACGAGCAAATTTGAATCTCTTAGATCCATATGTAGCAAAGATTGTTGGAATTTATTTTCAAATAAGAATCTATCGATGTCTATTTTTAAAGGATCCAAATCCGGGAAAATTGATTTTACGGAAGCAAATCGTCTTTTAATTCTCTCCGATAAAACGTACGGGAAATCCATTCCCTCCATTGCGATTAAATCAATCGAAGGAATGGGAAGGTCATAAATCTCATCGAGAAGAGTTTTGAATTTATCTCGTTCGAGCTTAGATTGATCATATTCGATATATTCGGTAATTAAGACTGAAAAGGAACCTTGATTCTCGTCGTAAAAAAGCGGTTTTGGAACTTTGATATTGTATTTTTCTAACCAACATAACATTTCAAATTCTTGTTTGATAATCTTATCGCTTGTAATTGTTATATCGTTGTCATTTGAAAACCGAAGGGCACGAGGGACTTTAATCGCAATGGATCCCCATTGAGCGCTTTCCGCCTTAAAAACAAAACAATCCATACCTTGATTTGAGAGTTTTATTGAAGATTGGGAAATATGCGAAAGATTGTTATGAAGATACGTGGGTATGTCAAACATTCTGATTTTCTATTTTGACAGGCTTAGTAAAAAGCCATTCATACAATAGACGAGCCGCCAAATGGGAAGTCGCGTTTGATTGGTCGTAGACGGGAGCTACTTCCATCAGATCCAAAACCCGAATAGGATAAGAATGTAAAAGGGAAGCGATATCCAAAAATTCGGTAGCGTTAATTCCGCCGACTGTGACATGTCCAGTACCGGTAGCAGTGCCTGTATCGCAAACGTCGATATCTATGGAAAGATAAATATGATCGACCAACTCCGTCATTCCGTCCAAAGAATCCTTCAAACAGCGGATAAATCCTTTTTCCCTAATTTCTTGAATCGACTTGATACGAGCTTTATTCTGTGTTAGATGATCGAATTGACTAGCGCTCGTAAAATCCCCCACTCCCACAAATGCCATTTTTTCAATGGACATTCCTGGAAGTTCCGAAATCCTTCTCGCATTAGAGCCGTGATAATACAACCCGTGGATGGAAGAATTGTTACCGAAATCGAAATGATGATCGACCTGAACGTATCCAATACTTTCATTTTGAGTTTCCGTGCAATATTTATGCATCGCCCTGAAAACCGGAAAAGAAAGGGAATGTTCCCCCCCTAAAAAAATTAATTTTTTATACTTAGAAGCCAATACAAAGGCCTCAGCGGATAGAGCTTCCATCTGTTTTGTAACATTCGATGAATAGACGTGCAAATCTCCCGCATCCGCCATGTTCGGAGAAACGGTTTCATACAAAAATCCATTCCTCATATTCCGTAAAAGTAAATGTCCTCTGCTATTGGTCTGATTTGCAAAAATCCTACTCGCTTCTCTAATCGAGGCGGGACCGAACTTTGCACCTGGCCTACTCGATGCCGTTCCGTCGAATGGAACCGAAAAACAGACGCTCTCTACCCCATTTTTATTTTCATCATGGATCGCGATTTTAGGAACGTCGAAAAGAGTTGAGCTGGAATTGGCCCAACCTGGAAGAGGATCCTGAAAATAATCCTTCCAAGAATTTAAATCAAAGTCTTTTAGACTCATAGAGTTTCCTTCCGACTAACTTATCTCCCAATTGAATCAGCTCAAGAAAATTATTCCACGAATCGGAACGAGATTGAAGAAAAGGTTCAAAGACAATCGGTTTATCCTCTCTCCAATTATTAAAATTCCAATCGACGATACGATCCTTGATTGAAATGTAAATCGGAGTTTTTGGATAAGGTACGAAATTGTATAAATTGTATAACCAGACGTAATCCGATGTTTCTTCTAAAAAATTGACGGTCGTTCTCAATGATTTGCGCGTCTCATAGGGCAAACCGCCCAATACATTCAAAATAACTTTTATCCCGGCATCGTTCAATTTTTGAATGTTCGTTTTGAACAAATCCAAATCCGTATACTTGTGAAGTTGTTTGAGTACTTCGGAATCGGCGGTTTCAAAACCCATCTCTACGACCTGCACGTTGAATGCCTTCATCCGATCAATTAGAAAATCGTTGATCATCGTAACATGAGTTTGGACGATCAGCTTAAATCTGTTACCGTATTGTTCCAATACCTTACTGAGAGTTTCGACTGCAGCCTTAGATTGTCCGAAGGTTTTATCGCCGATATACAAGATCCTTGTATCTGGAAAAAAATCGATGAGTTGGTCCAATTCCATTGCAAGTCGTTCTTGTTCCACCAAATGCAATTGTTTAGTCCATGAATCTCCGCAAAAGGAACAGTCGAATAGACATCCGTGGGATGCGTTGAGTCTGATTAAAGGAATACGGCCGTTATAGTGGGATAATAATCGATAAGAAGGCGAATAATTTAGAAATTCCTTATTCCTACCTCTCTGAACCTCTATCGTCAGAACTCCCCTTTCGTTATTAATTTCATGTAAGAACCCGCCCTTAATAATCCCTCTATGAATTAGATCGAAGTCATGAGGATTTGCGAAATCCGACATATTTCCGCCGATTACGGTTTTAAATCCTAAATTCCTCAGCGACTTTGATACGGAGATGCAGAAATCATAATTTTGCGATAAGGGTGAAAATAAGATTATGGAATTACCTTCGACGGATTTCAATATTTCAGAGACAATAAGCTCCGCTTCAAATTCAAACCGGCTAAAATCTAAAAAGACGGTATCCTTAAAGTTTAATGCCCCATCTATATGCGCGACCCACAAAGGAAGTTCCCAAAGATCTCCGCTTTCGATTCCATATTCGGGGAAAAGGTCTTTGTAACATTCCATATACTTTATATAATATGCATTCAGCTCTTCAAGCGGCTCTTGTTGAGAAGGGAAGGGTAACTGAACGATTGCGACAGGTCGAAATTCCATATTACATCCTCATATTTCAATTGATTAAGTTAACGCAGAAAAGAGTTACTTAGTTATTTATTCGCTTTTCTAAGAAAAAAATCCTTCGGATTGGTATTCAAAGAGATCAAAGTTTGTTCTAACTCAGATTTTAATATTTCATAATATTTATAATCACATACGGTGCCATCTATCAATTTAAGATCTTGTTTGAAAACCCCCACGATTCTACCGCCGTATTTGGTCATCATCCGATCATAGAATTTTTCCGCTGGATTTCCGACCGCGACTGAAAATTTAAGTTTTACGAAGTTGTATTTATAAAAAATATCGTAAAGCAGCTGATAGAAATCTTGCGAAAAAGTAGAACTCCTACCCTTCAAATTCATCGACATCAAGTGTTCGACAAAGTGCATCTTCCAATCGATTCGAAGAGAAAAGAAACCTAAAACTTCATTCGAATCGTCGACACTGACAAGTTGAATCCGTTTTTCCGAAGTAGGATCTAACGAAATTTCATAGAATAAATTGGGAAAATAGTAATATTTAAGCTCTTCGTCGTATATTCTCTGAGAAAAAAGGGACTGTAGTTTTTCCTTGTAGTAATAAGCAAATTTCAGCATAAAATTTTTCCTTCTTAGTAAATTATAATTTGTTAAAAATAGAATATTCTAAATAGTTATATTTGTTTTTTTTAAAAGTGAGCCATTTTCTTTTGATTAATTCCTTAGCGAGAACTTTTAAAAAAATTCCATGAGTAATTACTAATAAATTTTTATGTTCTCCCGCCAATTTTTCTAGGAAATCACTCGCAATTTTTGCCCGTAAAACGGTTTTCTTTCGGTCTTCGTAATCTGAATTTAGATTAAAGAACCAGCGAAACTGGCAAAGTAACGAAAATAAGGCATAAGGAGCCGGAAATAAAGATTCGATTTTCGAAAACCGAACCTCCGAAAATAAAGGATCAATTACGTTTGGCTTTCTATCGAACAAATAAGCAGTATCCTGAGAACGTTTTAGATCCGAGCAGCAGACGAAATAATGTTCTAAATCGAAATCTAAAATGTGATCCCGCTTATAGGTAATACCCCCGTTGTCATATTCACTTGAGAATAAATTGAAATCGATCGCGCTCATAAGTTTAAGCGGAAAAGGCGGAGTTAAATCCGGTTTAGCGTGTCGCATGAGAACAATTTTCATGAATCAAAACGGTTTTTTAAACGTTTAATCTTTTAAAAATAAAAGAAGGAATCGAACGCATAACAACGGATAGGAGCCGCCAGCGCCAGGATAAATAAATGTTTTCCTGTCTTTTATCCTTTGCTTTAAGAATACGCGTAGCAGCCTCTTGGGCGGAAATCATCCAAAAAGTACCTTTGGCATTTGTGGTCATCGAAGTCTCGACGTAACCAGGCCTTATGGTAATTACGATTACTCCCAGTCGGGCTAAGCGATTTCTCAAGGATTCAAGATAGGTCGTAAGTCCCGCCTTTGACGCGTGATAAGCCGGAACCGCTTTCCTGCCCCGATCTCCTGAAAAACTCGATATGGCGACCAATACTCCATTTCGTTTTTTTTGAAAGTAAGCCGCCGCTAAATTTAACCAGGCAAAGGCCCCTAGTAGGTTTACATTCAACATTTCAAAATCCTTGTAAGTATTGAATTCATCGCGTTTCACGTTTAATGCAACGCCGGCGCAATAATATATTTCGTCCAATCCGCCGAGGATAACAACGCAATTCTTAAACGCCTTAGAAACGGATTCAAACTTGGAAACATCGTTTGTGACGATAAAGGCTTTTTTTTGGCGGATATACTCTCCAGCAATCGCCTTTAATAAGGCCTTCCTTCTTCCCACAAGCGCGACCGAATATCCTTTCTCAAGTAGCTGTTTGGCGATTTCTGCCCCAATTCCGCTGGATGCACCTACTACAATTGCTTTCTTCAAAATTATGACCTAAGCGAAATTAGGTCATACCAATGAGCATATTCAATAATACGCAATAATAAAATGAATATTTTAGAAAATATTAAGATAACATTGTATTACAGATTGAATGTATTTGGCGTCATTGGCGAAATTGAGCAAATGGCGTTCCCTAAAAAGGATCGAGATTCGATCGATTAGCAAAAATATAGCCTACGGGGTTACGAATTTAAGCCTGACATTCGCCAAACTTTTATGATTGCCCGAAAGAAGTTCATAACAAAAGTTATACAACAAATGCTTATACGAAAAAATTCAGTCGCAACTTTCTGTCGCATTTCCTTTTTAGTGATTCTGTCTTCATATTCTATTCAAAATTGTAGAAAATCGAAACCGATAGGAAATGGTTACGTTTTAATAGCAGGCCTTTGCGTCCATAAAGAGCCTACCTACAAAAGCGAGTGTTCAAATCGTTTACAACGTGGGACATTAACGCAAATTCTGGATTATAAAATCAAAGACAAAGAAGAAAAGAATAATCTGCTTTGGTACCGTGTCCAAGCCGGAAAAATCAACGGATATATATCGGTAGACGAGGAGATAAGCAACGGTAGCTTTGCTTCTATTTTTCCGATGGAAACAAAGCTACAATACGTCGACGCATCCGTATTGAGAGTTCGCTCCATGCCTTCTCTGCTTGGCGAGGTCATCGAAAATATCCCAAAAGGGACGGAGGTTTCCGTGATCGGAAGCACGCCCTATAAAATGAAAATAGAGGATAAATACGATAGTTGGTCCGAAGTAATCACTCCTTCCGGAAAGGTAGGCTTTAGTTATTCCGGTTTTCTAAGTACGAATACGGCAGTAAATGTGGAGACGGATTTCGAACCTGCCGACGGAATCTTAATTCTATCGAACAACTCGCCGACCTTTTGGTCCAATCCCGGTGTACAACTTGGTCAACTCGATGGTTGCAATTCGGATCGACCCGGTAAATATCTGAAAGTCGAAGGGAGCAAATCGGTAAACAAGGAAAAATATTTTTTAGTAAACAGAAAAATAAATTATTACGGTTTTAATTCTTTAGAATCGGGAGGTTGTATCAACGCATGGGTTCAAGATACTGAAGGAGACCTCGTTAAAAACTTTTACGAATGGTCCTTGAAACAGCACGGGGGTTCATTCGATCCAAAATTAGTTCAAATTCTCCATGAAGACGTGGAATCCCTTACGGACCTGAGTACGCTGGAGGTCAACGATCTTGGAAATTCCGGAAAAAAAGACGAGGCATTATTCGAAATAACCTACGAAGCGATCGATGAAGACTTTAATCAGAAACGGAAAATCCATAAACTATACGCGAAAAATCAACAAGGTTATTTCGAGTTAATGGATAATTTAGGTCGTGAAAGTTATAGCGAAGACTTCGACGACGATGGAATCGGAGAATGGATTGTAAAAACAAGCTTACGATCGGGGGAACAGACTACTTACTACTCGCGATCCGGAAACACTTTTAAACCTTTTTTAGAAATAGAAGATTCTGAATACAACCCGTGCGGTATCAGAATCAATGATTCAACGGATATCGGTGCTTATAGGGCATCTATGGAATTACCAAGCCCGCGGTGCTCCGTTGATATTGCAAAAACGATTTTTACTTTTTCGATCGAAAATAAAAAGGCCAGATATAAATTTTCGAAAGGCAAGTTGATCGCGTTAAAAAAGTAATTTTGAGAATTATCGTTTTCTTATCTTTAATCCTAATGAATTGTAGCGAGGACAAAACACTCGCAAAGGTCTTTCGATTTTCGAATGGAATACACCCAGTTTATTTCGATCAACAGAGCGACCTTGCAAAAAATCTACTGAATAACGCAACTTTCAAAGATAGTGAATCGTGTAAGTTTTGCCACAAGAATATTTTCGAGAACTGGCAGAGATCAATGCATCGACAATCCTTTACGAATTCGTTTTATCAGGAAAGTCATAGGAAGGAGCCGATGTCATGGTGTTTAAATTGTCACTCCCCACTGCTTTCTAAAGGAGAGGACGAAAAAGATCAACGCAAACGAATTCTAAAAGAAGAAGGTGTATCTTGTATCGTTTGTCACGTAAGAGAAGGGAAAATTCTTGCGGCAAAAAAACCTAAACTCAATTCATCTGTACATGTATACGCAGAATCGCCAATTTTGAAAAAAAGCGAATTCTGCGCGAGTTGTCATCAATTCAATTTTCCGACGAACGGGACTTTAAGCGAAGCGATGCATAAAGAATTCAAATATTCTAATTTACCGATGCAAAATACTTATAATGAATGGAAAGAGTCTGTATGGGAAGACGGAAAAAATTGTCAATCATGTCACCTATTCCCAAAAACAAAACGATCACATTCCTTTCCGGGAGGCCATGACCTCAATTATCTCTCCGATGCTTTCAACGTTCAACTCCAAAGAATCGGCAAGAGAGAGTTTATCTTAGTCGTTTCTCTATTAAAAACGGGACATGCATTCCCGACGGGAGATCTATTTCGCGCGTTGCGGATTCATATATTGGATGAGAAAGGCCAATTGATTAAAGAATGGATCTTAAAAAAAACCTACACATCGTCTTTGGATAAAAACCCGAATGCACCGCCGAAATCCTTAATAAACGACTTCGTTTTTCAACCTCAAAACGACAAAAAAAAGCCTTCCATACAACTGTTCCATTTTACTCATACAAAAGAATCGAGTTTTTTTCAATACAGATTGTATATCGATTACCTAAACGGATTTTCGCACGCTTTTGGAAATGTTCCTCTTGAAAAGTCGATTCTTCTTTTTAAGAAAGGTACGATAGAAATTACTCCGGCCGAACCTAACCAAGGATAGCCGCCCCTATTTTAGTGAAAGTGAATGTAGTTTTATGAATGTTCCAACATTATAATCGCAAAAATTATTCATAAATCCATAATACCACCTCTTAACTGACAGCGGCCTTAAGCGCTGCGATATCAATTTTCTGCATCTTCAGCATCGCTTGTGTGGCACGCTCCGCCTTTGTTCGATCTTTATGCGACACAAGTTTTAAGAGAATCTTTGGCGTAACCTGCCACCACAAGCCGTATTTATCCTGAACCCAGCCGCACATACTTTCTTTCCCTCCTCCCGCAAGAAGGGCGTTCCAATAATAATCGACCTCTTTTTGAGTGTCTACGCTGATCATGAAGGAGACACCCCAAGTAAATTGAAAATCAGGCCCGCCGTTGTAAGCAAAAAACTTTTGACCGTTTAGGATAAAATCCGCCCGCATTGGGTTTGCCGACAGAATTTTGGATTTCTTAAATATCGATACATAGAATTTTGCAGCTTCTTCGGTATTCGCGTTGAACATCAGAAAAGGTGTAATACTGTGCGACGGAGCGCTCACATATTCTATTTTTATTCCGTCTGATTTAGGTTTTGTCGGACTGAGTTTCTTTTTTAATTTCACCATGTTTTTCTCCTTTTTATCCTAATTCTTCTTTAAATCTGATCCAGGGCGAAACCTTCGGCTCGCTCAGAGGAAGTGTGTAAACCTTGATTCGCAGGCGGCGCAGTATTCGATAACTATACATAAATTGTCTCCTCTTTCCGGAGTTCCGCTCCATCATCGTTCTAAATAATATTCTAATAAATGATTGAGCAACGTGGATTTTTTTAAATATTTTTCTATTTTAAAAATTAACTAAACTTTCTAAGTTTAACTTTTCGAGTCATTTTTATGATTCCGTATTCCAAAATCTCAACTATCTGGATTCTTTCTACCGCTTATAAAGGATCGAATACGAAAAATATATCGCCAAGTTCAAAACGAAAGAACGCCGATTTCAACGATTTTTTATCTTGAGATGCGGCTGCCTTTCCTTCTCTGAAATCATTGCGACTTTACGATTCGCCTCCTCGTGTCCGCAAAAGGCCGAAAATTGCCGTCAAAACCGAAAACCATAGCCGATGCCGCGTTAAGGAATCTCAAATTTTTCCGGGAAATACCCATAGGCCGGCCTGTATTGAAAAAGCAGCAAAAAGACTTGACATTCTTTAATTATATAACTACATAATTATATAATTAATTAGCTATGCAAAACCTCGACTCCACCTTCGCCGCACTCGCCGATTCAACCCGCCGCACGATACTCATGCGTCTTGCGAAAGGAGACTTAACGGTTATGGAGCTGGCTAAACCCTTCAAAATGAGCCAACCTGCCATTTCTCGCCACCTCAAAATTTTGGAGCAAGCGGGCCTTATCTCAACAACGGTCCGCGCTCAGGCCCGCCCGCGAAGGCTTGAAACAGGGCCGCTCAAAAAAGCGACCGATTGGATTGAGAAACACCGCCTGATCTGGGAGAAACGTTACCAAGCGATCGACGGACTGCTCGAGGAATTGAAAACGATGCAAACAAAAGGAGACTGACAAAAATGAAAACCGATCAAAACGAATTGAAGATAGAGCTTCGAGGCGAAACGGAAGTTGTGCTCACACGGTATTTCGCAGCACCGCGTAAATTGGTATTCGATTGTTTTACCAAACCGGAACTGATACTTCGATGGCTAACTGGTCCCGAAGGCTGGACGCTTAAAACTTGTGAGAACGATCTTAAGGTCGGCGGCAAATATCTGTATGTCTTTGCCGACTCAAAAGGAAACAAAATGGGGATTTATGGAAAATTCCTAGAGGTGATTGTACCCGAGAAAGTCGCGAATAATGAGAATTATGCAACGGACATGTCTACGTTTAATCCGGATGGTCCGGAAAACCCAGACGCAACCGTCGAATCACGCACCTTCACAACGGAAGGCAATCGTACACTCTTGACGCACGTGTGGAAATATGCTTCGGCGGAAGCACGCGAACTCGAGGCCGGTGCGGCTGATGGCTGGATACCACTCTGCATAGAACTTGACAAATTATTGTTGGAGATATGCTGAAAATCGAATGTTTTTCGCTCGGCACCCAAGATCCTTCGTCGTGCAAACCGGGAGCCTTTTGTATAACGCTCTTCGCCGAAGGTTTTTCGGGTTAAGTTGATAGTGATCGATTTGGTTTATAGAAACACCTTAGTAAATTGAGGTTATCTATATGCGAGTTTATTTGACTTTACTGTGTTGGAGTTGCGGCTATGCAGATTTTTTTTTACAGGGTGCGGGATGGTAAGAAAACGAAACCCGGGACATTCGGAGCAACCGTTGGGTTTCGTTTTTTACACGTTATGCGATGCTTAAGAAACAAATTATTCGCGGCGAATATCGGAATCTTTATAACGAATATTCCCTACATAGGGAGTTCCGTTGATAAGAAGTCCAAACTGAATATCATTCCGAATTTCCACTTTGTAATTTCCGGAAACCAAATCTTGAGGTGTAAACAAGGCTTGAGTTTGGTTCAATCTAACCTTTGCTTCATAAAACCAAACATGAGATGAATTTTGTTTCGCGGGGAAAAAACAATCCGCCATGTTCAAATACCCTCTTCCGATCGTCTGATTTCCATTCGAAGGATGAGACAACAACACGGTCAGACGGAAATCTTTGATGTCCGTAAAAAGCGCACTGTTCTCGAACGAAGGCAAACGATATTTTACTTTTGCATAACAATCGGAGGCGTCCGCAGATTCGCAAACAAAAGAAACTTTCGCGTCAAAGGAATCATAAGGAGCTTCGAACCTTTCTGCACTCTTCCATTTATGAACAAGATTTCCCACACCGAAAGGATTATTCGCCGGTCTTTCGGCGAGATTGAAACTGAGCTCATTATCCGCGTTCGAATCAACGAGGTCCGTCGACAATCTTGAAATTCCAGGATACTCGTGTTGAAACGGTAGGTTAAAACGGATTGTATTTGAGTTTGGTCTGGTCGGATCCGTAAACGTTCCACTTCCGACTCCTGACGATCCTATCCTCATATCCAGGCGATAAGACTTAGAAGTGACCGGGCGGTCGAATAGGGCTTCCACTACGATTTGGCCGGACGTATTCGGTTGGATCTGTTTAACCTTTACCTCCTCGCCTTCTTGAAGATCGCCCATAGGAAGTCCACTCACCGCACAACTTTGTCCCAAGGGAAGATATCCCAAATCCGTTAAACTAAAAACCTTCATACTTCCCGGACTTGGCGTAACGGAGAGTAAAACGGGTTCACTTCCCATTGTTTCTCCCGGATTCGAAGGCGATTCGGAAGGAATGGTTCCGCCTTGCCCCGTTGTGAGAAGGGGAACAACGGTTTCCGTTGTAAGTGCCTTTTTAGAATCTTCATCCTCGCACGATAAAACGAATATACTGAGCGCGATTAGAGCACCGATCGATATCTTTTTAATACTGGTTTGAATCATTTTCCTACCACTCCAAAAACTATTATGAAGGTTTTTTAGAAAATTGAGAGAGAATGGAGTCAGCATCATCACTCGCTCAATATTGCAACTGTTCTAAATCTTACCTTCACCTTCTTTTTGTTATACCAACGGAAAAGTACTTTTTCTCAATATCTGAATCGTATATCGCCAAAGGGAACAAAAGACTCTGAGGGAGACATGAAAACTCTCTTTAAAGAAGAAAAAAAAGAAATCGAAATCCTTTCTCTTTGTCATCTTGCTTTTTTTAAGCGTTTTTTTTACAAAACAAAGTTGAAATTAGGAAATCGAATATTCTAAAGTTGTGAAAATTCTAAATTGAAAGAGCTGAATTAGCAAGTCTTTACAAACGGAAGAGGTTAGACATCCTTGAGGCAAAAGTTCAATCGATTCGATTTAAAATCAATCTCCGCCATCAACGATTTGAAAGTAATTTCCGTCCTTCCATTTTTCATAACGCGACCAGTTGATCTTCTTGCCGACCGGAACATAAGGATACTCTTGGTGTTTGATCTTGATTCCGTGGACTAAGGAATAGATTCCCGCGGCGAGAGAGATCGCGACGTCCTTTCTACGTTTTGTCATCAGAGTCATATCTTTCTCTTTGTCTATATAACCGATTTCTAAATAAGCGGAGATCGCGTTTACAAAGGTGGGTAACGCGTATGTGGAAAGATAAGGTTTGTTGATCGGTCCGGGTTCGGGAGAATCCTCGTCTTCGCTTCTTTTACGAAGTCCGTATTGCACAAAACGCATAAGCTCCGCGGAAGCATAGTGGTTGTCGCCTCCAAAACCTTCTCTTCCGTCCTCTCTTCTCCAGAGTTCGGGATCGGCTTTTTCTCTTTCCCAAAACTTTCCTTCAGCGGAAAAACTTTTGTGAGTTTTAGAATACGGTCCTTTTCCGCCGACCTTGGCCAATTCTTCCCAACCCGGAAGGTCTTTGTATCTCCAAGTGATCATGTTCTGACGATAACCTTCAAACGCGGAAAGGTCGGTTTTTTTTCCGCTCTTGTTCGGCCAATACCCGTGAAAATAAATCCAAGCATCCGCGACCGCGTTCTCCAGACGAGACCAGCCTTCCTTGAAAATCATCCAGTGACTCCAAGGAGATTCGGTAAACTTTTCTTCCTTGTATCTTCCTTCCGAAATCCCTTTTAGAACATAGAAAGTTCTGTAAGAAGGAGAAAGGACCGCCGCCATTCCGCCGGGATGTTCCTTGTAACTAGGATTGAGATGAAGAGAAACAACCAAGTTCGGTTTTTCCTGATTGATAAACGAAATTCTTCCCTGTTTGATTTTTTTAGTTTTTTTATCGGGATAATCAAAAAGACGATATGGACCGTTCGGATCTTCGCTTGCCGAGTATTCCCTTTCTTCGGCGTTTCCGTTTCTCGTCATGACCGAATCGATTTTGATCCAAGGAAGATCCTCGTTCGTAAAGGTTTTCATATGCGATTTGAAAGTTTCAAAACCGTCTTCCGTTCTCGTGAGATCGAGAATGTCTTTGAGTTCTTTAGCAAGTTCTAATACAACTGCCCTTTCTTTTCTTCCTTTGGCGGAAGCCCCGGCTTTATAGAGTTCTAGATATTTATCCGAGATGGGATCGTATTTATCCCCGTGGTCTTCCTTCGGTTTGAGATCGACTCCCCCGTGTCCGGGATCGATCACTACCTTAAAAGTTTTAACGGGAGATTGAACGGAAGAATCGGGTTCTTCTTTTTTTCCCGGGCCGGCCTCTGCAACCGCCCCCGAAAGGAAAATCGATAAAAGAAAAAAATTTAAAAAGAAGGAAAAGTTTTTCAGTCGCCTCACTATTTTTTCTGCGGATCCTTATTGTCTGAGCTTTCGGAGAACACCATATTTCGGTTGTCGCTCAGGTCCACTTTATATTTTTCACGAACGTTCTTACCCTCTTCTTCCGCCTTCAGTTTGCTCAAAATCGAAATTCCGTATTCTTTTGCTAAACGGAAGTGAATGAGAGAATCCTTATATCTCGAATCTTTCCGCATTCTATCCGCTTGGATCATCTGGTAGTATGCGATCTGGAGTTTATGATGATTGGTGGAAATTTCGCGGCTTCTCGCCGAAGCGGACGGAGTGAGTCCGTTCTGGGTTTGTTCCACGCTTACGATAGTATCCGCACATTCTCCGAGAAGTTGGTCCGTCCTTTTGTTATACTGATCCGAAAACTTGTTATAGAGTTTGTCCACATTCTCGCTAGTCTCGCGCATCTTTCTTCCCGCGACCACGTATTGTCTTCTGTAATAATAATGCAAAGCGTCGTTGTATTGTTTCCAGATGGCGTTTAATTCTTCATTGGAACCTTGAACGCTCGAGCCGAAGTTTTTAGTCACGGTGGAAAGAGCGTGAATATCGTTTTTGACTCTTTCTTTTACGGAATCCAAAGTTCTCGCATAATGAAATTCTTCCAAATAGTCGCCTTGGTACTTCGGATCGTTGGCCGCGCTCGCGAGTTCGCTTCCCTTTTCTTCGTCTTTAGCCGAGCCGGATTGGGCGCCTATGGAAACAGTAACAAATAAGAATAGGGCGAATGAAATCTGGAAACTTTTTAATGACATGCGAATCTCCTACGCGGAAGTATAACACAGCGTTTTAAAACGCAACTAGTATTTTTAGAGTTTGTTTTGCGATTCAAAACCGTTCTTCTCTCGAAAACGGATTTGGAGCAAACCGTCTCCGACCGGAAACAGAGTATAGAAAAGTTCGGAAGCCCTGACTTCTTCCCAAAATTCTCTTACGGCTTTATCCGAAGGAGCCTGTCTTGATGGGTCGAAAATTCTTCCGTGCCAGAGCACGTTATCGAACACAGCGACGTCCGGTTTTAGTTCTTTTAAGATTCGAAAAATTTCGGGATAAAGAACCTTATCACAATCTATGAATACGAATTTCCCCTTCCATTCTTTCGCGTTTTTTTCGTTAGCTTCTTTCAAATACTGAAGACAGTGAGTTTTGAGAAGGTGAATCTCCAAATCTCCAAATGGATGTTTTTCGAGATAAGAACGAACCTTCGCGATGTAGTAGATCTCTCTTTCCAAAGAAACCACCTTCGCGATTTTTTTTAAACCGCATGCCATCCAAAAAAGGGAAATCCCGTAGCCGGTTCCCAATTCTAAAATTTCTTCCGGTTGTTCCGTCTCTACTAAAAATTTGAGAACGGAACCGGAAGCGGGAGTTAAGACGGGAACACCTTCCGCAGCGGCGTCCTCTTCCATCTGATAAAGAATCGCGATCGGACGAGGAATCAGTTCGGAATCGATTTTTTCTTCCAGACCTTCCAGAAACACGGAGGTCCCGTATTTTCCCGGAGGACTTCCCTTGCTCATGGGATAAAAAGATGGAATCTGTGTTTTTGATCTTCCGGGATTTTATCCGCCAAAACTTCCCTTATATAAGGAAGCGGATAACGTTTTGAAAAGTGGATGAGAACGATCTTTTCATTCTTAAAGGAGGAAAGGTTTTCGAGAATTTCATCCAGATGAATATGTCCCCATTCGCGCGCGCGTTCTACGTTTCTTTCTTGATCGATATAAGTACATTCAATAAATAGAATACTTGAATTTGCTACGTCCTCGCTTTCCAAAACGTATTCTATCTTTGTGTCTCCGGAAAAACTGATCACGGGGATCGAACTCAGCTCGGAAACTTCCCGATTCTCCTTCAGAATTTTGTTTAGCTCGTGCTGCGGAAGAGATTGAAATTCTTTTTTGAGTTTTTTTCTCTTTTCGTAGATCGTATAACCTTGGGAAGGAACACGATGAAAGGTTTTGTGAGGGGAAAAAAAATGGGTGGAATCCAAATCCACTTTTTCTCCCGGAGCCACCGCGCGTAAATCGTAGTGATAGGGAAAGTCTTCGATTTTAGAATAAAGATCCAAAATTTTTCTCATCGGCTCTTCGAGAGCGGGCGGAACAAAAATTTTCGGGGGTTTTAGTTTGCGAAGAGATCTCTGAGAAATATAATACGGAAGCCCCGCGGAATGATCCAGATGAGAATGAGTCAAGAGCAAAGTATCAAGATGAATCCGATTCGGATTCTGCGCGCCGATATCAAACATCAGACTCAAAGACGGAAGATAGATCGATGTACGAATCCCACCTTCCGAAATTCCTTCAAACTGATATTGTTTGTGCTGGAACTTACAATACACTCAGGGAATCCTTTCCTCCGGAGAAATCGTCCGGGTCGTTTCCTTTAATCCTTTCGTAATATCCTTCGGTCCAGTGAGAATCGTTTTTACTCCGGAACTTACGAAGTATTTTTTTCCGACCCTTTTGAGATCGGAAAGAGTAACGGCCTGAATTTTATCACGATAATTTTTAAGATAATCCGAAGACATGTTGTGTTCCCGAAATCGAAGCGTGTTGTGAAGAATTCCCATCTTATCCGCAAACTGAAAGATAAACCGATTTACGATCGATTGTTTCGCCGTTTCAAGTTCCTGTTCGGTGATCTTGGAAATCGTCTCTTCGCTTAATATTTCCTTCATAAGATCGTAAACTTCCTTGGTCGTGGAAGTTTTTGTCTGAGTCGTAAAGTAAACGATTCCATAGTCTTTTTCAAAATAAGTTGCGCTATTGGAGGAATACGCAAGCCCGCGATCGGACCGGATTTTTTGCATAAAGTAAGAACTAAAACCGCCGCCTCCGATGATGTAGTTAACGAGTTGGATCGCGTAAAAATCGGGGTCTCTGTGAGGTGGAAGAATTCCCGTCATCATTACGATACTCTGGGTCGCGTCCTTCTCTACGTTTAAGATTTGATACGAAAGAGAATCCAAATTCTTCTTTAAACCTTGTGTGCTTACGAGAAGCCTTTTGTCTTCTCGAACGACCGCACGATCCGGAAGTAACGAAACGATCAGGGGTTCCGCTTCCTTTTTTTTCAAGTCGCCCGTGAGCAGGACGACTCTTCCGGACGTGGAAACCACCTTGTCGAAATAATCTTTGAGATCGGAAGATTGGATTTTTGAAAGAGAATCCAGTTCGGCGCTTTTACCGAGAACCGTTCCTTTGTAGACGAGTTCCGCTGTTTTTCGATAGGCGATGTCCGGAAGTTTATCGTTTCTACGTTTGATCGCTTCCTCGAGTTTGAGTTTTGCGACCGAAAATCCCTCTTCGTTTAACAAAGGGTTGGAAATAAATTCTTTCAGAAGGGGGAGAATTTCCTTTTCGAATCGGGAAAGATACGAAACGGTCAGCACGACCTTGTCCGAGTTCGCGTCGGTATCGAGTTTGGCTCCGTATCCTTCGAGGGTTTCCAAAAATTTGCTCCCGGGCGCGGAAGCGGTTCCGCTGTGTTTCCAGGCTTCCACAAAAAGTTCAGGGATTTCGGGACGTAACTCCGGATTGGAAAGGATTCCGGAATAGATATGAATTTCCAGATTGCGAAGCGGAAATTCCTCTCCCGGCAAAAACAAAACTTCGGTTCCTTTTCCGGAGGAAAAAGTCTGCACTTCGGGAAACTCGAAACTCAAGGGAGGGATTTTTAAGTTTTTTACAAAGTCTCCCGGAGCAGAAGAAAGCGGCGAGATGAATGCGATCGATACGATCAGAAAATAGTATAATTTTTGAATATAAGGTTTCATGAATTTATTTTAGTTCGAGTCCTATTTTTCCGAAATTTTTGTTTCTTTGGCTGGCGGATTGAGATCGGCGATGGTTCTGTTTTCGAGAACTAAATACTTCCGCGCAACTCTTTGTACGTCTTCCGGAGTGACCGCGTCCAATTCTTCGTAACCTCTCAGAAGTTCTTTCCAGTCTCCGTAGAGAAGTTGAAAAAGAGAAAGAACGTCGGCGAGTTTTCCGTTGTCATCGAGGCCTCTCAGATAACTTCCCAGGATTTGATTTTTGATCCGGAAGAGTTCCTCTTTTGTGATGGGCTCCGTTTTTAAACGATCCAATTCTTCTTGGACCACATTCTCCACCTTTCTCTGATCCGCGTTTTGATTGTTAGTGATGTAGATCGAAAAAAGATTGGAAAGACGATCTCCGGGATCCCCGTTCCAACAGGAAACTCCCTGCGCGATCTGTTCTTCCAAAACCAACCGTTTGTAAAGACGTCCGGATTCTCCTTCGGCAAGAAGAGTATCTATGATTCCAAAAACCGCGTCGTCGGGATGCGGGAATGTCGGTTTATTAAATCCGATAATTTTCGAAGGATTACTCGGATGAGTCACCGAAACAAACTTCGGCCCCGCAAATCCAGCGTCCGGAACTTTTTTCAGAGGAACCGGTTTTCCTTTTTTTAAATCTCCGAAATAGTTTCTCAGAATCGACTCCGTTTTTTCAAAGTCCAAAGATCCTACGACTGCGATGACCATTCTCTGAGGATCGTAATAATTCTTAAAAAAGTTTTGGGTTTTTTCAAGATCCAAGAATCCGAGATTTTTTTCATAACCGATGACCGGCATCCGATACGGATGATTTTCCGGAAAGGCGGCATCCATATATTTTTCGCGAAGAATTCCCAACCCTCTGTTTTCGACGCGCATCCTTCTTTCTTCCAAGACAACTTCCCTTTCCGTATAATATTCTCGTAATATAGGATTTTTGAGCCGATCGGATTCGAGTTTGGCCCAAATTTCCAAACGATTTGCGGGAAGAAGAATCTGATAGTTCGTAACGTCGTTCGAAGTATAAGCGTTAAAACCGACTCCACCGTTTCGGGAATAGATATAATTGTCTTCGTTGGAGACTACAAACTTACGATGTAATTCCAAAAGAACGGTGAAACGTTTTTGCAGGGTTTCGATTTGATTCTTCAATTCCTTCGAAGGCTCTTCGCCCTTCGCTTTTATCTCGGCTTCTTGGATACGAAGTCCGTCGAGACGTTTTCCCCAGACCTCGATTTGATCCAGATAAGGTTTTTCTTTTTCGTAATTTGTGGTTCCGATATTTTTTGTTCCCTTAAAGAGCATGTGCTCCAAGAGATGAGCCGTTCCTGCGATCTCGGGGGTTTCATCCGCCGAGCCGACTAAAAATTTGGAATAAACCGCGATCGTGGGAGAATCTTCCCGTTTCATCATCAGAACTCTCAGTCCGTTTTCCATCTGAAAGGTTCTTGTTTTTTCTTCTAAGGACTTTTTGAGACCTGAAAAAATGGAACCGTCCGCGGACAAGGACGCGAAGGAGAAGAAGAGACAGATTCCAAAAATCAAACGAGGTTTAAGAATCGGTTTTTTGAAAGACATGCTTACAGTCTTTCCTCTTTGGGACCTGGTGTCCAGAAGTTCACGAAAAAATCCTGCTTCCTTTTACTCCCAATCGGGAAATGCTTGTCTCATGCGGTCTTACCATTTGTTTTTAGGAATCGCGATTCTATTCTTCTCTTTTTGCGTTCCTGCGGATCCGGAATACAGACAGAAGGTTTTGGAAAACGTAAAAGATATCGGTTTTATTTCCCGAGAATTCTTTCAGATTCTTGTCAAGGTTCCTCTTCCATCCAAAGACGCCGGAATTTTGGAACTCAGAAAACAGTGTAGAAAGATCGCGGAAACAAAAAGAGACGAGATGGCAGTTTCGATTCTCATCAAAGAAATCCGCGAGAACGATAGTCTTTACGGAAGTCTCCAAGCGGATCCTACGATCAACAATACAAACCCTGCCCTTCCTTCCCAGATAACGAATACGACCTCGGTAAATTCCACCCCCGGAGGGGTCGCGGTCTCGGGTGCGTCCACCAACAGCGCGACCCAGTCTTCCAATCCGTATGCTCCTTCGACAAACTCTTCCGCGATTCCCGATCCGAAAGCGGCCGAAAGAGAAAAAGAGAAAGTAAAACTTTTGAACCAAGACGTTTTACTTTACAGAGGAGCCTTTGCTTGGTTCCTAAATTCCATGTTTCTTTTTCGAGAAGACTATAGCGACCCCGCGAATTGTACTTTCATTTATAGAAATATTCAGAAAGATTTGTATGCGAACGTTATACGAAAGGGAATTCAACCGATCTCTAAACAAGAAACGCCGGAGGCTCCATGAGACTTGTTTTTTTCTGCATCCTATCGATCTTATTTTTCATCGAATGTTCTTCCGGCGCGAGAAAACCCGTTGAAAACGGAAAGGAAGAATCCACAACGACGGTTCAAGAAGAATCGAACGCAAACTCCGCGGACGAATACATCAAGGCGACCGAAGGTTTTATCAACGGAGATACGTTTCAAGTTGTGATTTCTTCATTGGAAGGAAGTCAGGAAAACGCACAAGACCTCGCCCGCAAAAGAGCGATCAATCTTTTGATCGCGGAAAAAGGGGAAACGTTTCGCTCCTCCGATAAGATCGTCATCAAAGAGTTAGTCGAAACCAAGGGAAAAATCGTCAAGTCATCGGGGGCGATCCACGGAAAGACTTACTTTCTGTTTCAAGTCAATTCTCCCGGTTTGAGATCTTCTTTGAAAAGATAATCGATCGTTAGGCGCCGCAAGATTTGCGGCCTTTGCATGTATGTCTTTGTATGGACCTGCAAAAAAAGAGGACCGCGAATGCGATCCTCTTTTTACGACATCAGTTTTACGACTGAAAAAACGTCACTGAATGATTTCTACTTGTTGGATCTTTCCGGGAATACAGATATTCTTGTCGAAATTGCAGTAGTAGATTTTTCCGTGAATTTCCAGATCCCCTTTTCCGGTCACCGTAAGCTGGATCGGATCGACCGAAGCAAGATACTCTTTTTTCTTTTCGGAAGTTTTCCCTTTTACCGTAAGATTCGCCTTCTCCACTTTTACACCTTTTCCGGCGTTGAGAAGAATTTTATGAGGTGCGTCTTTTTGAATTCCGAAATTCGAAGGATGAACGATTTTTAAGAGATAGGAATTTCCAAAACTTTTTTCCAGTTTGAACTTAACCGGACTTTCCTCTTCGGCAAAAACTCCGAAGGTAATACAACTTACGAGAACACTGATGAGGATTATTTTTTTCATGTTAGTTTGACCAATTTGTTCGAGGATTTGTTCAAGAAAAGAATTCTTCGCTTCTCTAAACGTTAGACCTCCGACTCTCTTACTTCTTGCTCCTATTTCTTAAGGAATTTTGGGAAAACTCTGCGGTTGGATTAAATTTGAAACTGGCTGATCGATTCCGGCTTTCCGAAGATCCTTTCCAAATCCACGGAAAAGTCTTTGAGAAAAACGGAAGAAACCTTCCCGGTTGTCGCCGAAACAACGAGTTGAAAACCGGATTCTCCATTGGAAAAAACTTCGATCGATCTTTCCATCGGGTCTAAGATCCAGTATTCTTTGACTCCGTGTTTTTCGTAGAGTTTCTTCTTGGTCTTGAGATCGTGATACGCGTTCCCTTCGGAGAGAATTTCCGCGACCCAATCGGGAGCGCCTTCGACTCTCGTCCTTTGAATGATAGAACTTCTTTCTTTTGCAATGAAGATCAGGTCGGGTTGAACTACGTTGTACTCGTCCAGAAGAACGTCGATGGGAGAAGCGAGAGTTATCCCGTTCTGATTTTTTCTTACAAACTGCATTAAATAAAAATGTAGTTCGCCAGAAATTCTTTGATGCTCGGGAATCGGAGCTGGAACCATAAATATTTCACCATCCAAAAGTTCCGCCAAGGTTCCTTCCGGAAGTTTGGCGAGATCTTTATCCGTTTTGAATTCGGTCATTGGCATAGTGAGAACTCATTCTAAGATGGGGTTTAAAACCGGAACAGTTCAACCTCTTTTTGAAATCAGATTCTGAACGATTCAGAATCGAATGTCAACCGAATCTTGGGGAGCGGTTTTATTTGTAATTCGTAAATTGAACGTCAAAAGGAAGATCGGAAGTTTTCAAAAGGTGGATCACTTCCTGGAGGTCGTCCTTTTTCTTTCCGACGACGCGGACCGATTCTCCCATGATGGTGACGCTGACCTTGAGTTTAGAATCTTTGATCAGTCTTGTGACTTCCTTGGTCTGTTCCTTTTCCATTCCTTTTCGGATCTTGACCTTCATACGAACCGTTCCGCCGGTCGCGGGTTCGATCTTGGATTTGAAATCGAAATTTTTCAGACCGATTCCGCGTTTCGCCATTTTGGAAACCAAAACGTCGATGACACTTTCGAGTTTTCCTTCGTTATCGGAAGTGAGGATCAATTGCTCTTCTTCCAATTGGATGTCGGATTTAGAACCCTTAAAATCAAAACGTGTTTTGATTTCACCGAGGGCTTGTGTAACCGCGTTGATCAATTCGGGTCTGCTGATTTCAGAAACTACGTCAAAGGATGGATCGCTCATACTCTTTCTCCGCTTAAAATTTGTTTTGCTTCTTTGACGGCTTCGGCAATCGCAGAATCCAGATTCTGAATTTCCTTTCCGCCGCCCTGAGCCATGTCGGGTTTACCGCCGCCCTTACCACCTAACGCCGCACAGGCGGCCTTTACAAGATTCCCGCAATGGATTCCTTTCGAAGTCAGCTCGGTGGAACAGGTGATCACTACGCTCGCACTCTCCGAAGTTTTACTTCCAAGAATCACGAGGAGATTTTTTTCCCTGACCTTGAGGTTGTCCGAAAGTCCCTTCAAGGAACTCGGATCCTTATCTTCAAAAATCGCCGAAAGGATTTTTCCCGCTCCGGTATCGATCGCGGAAGCAAAGACGGATTCGATGACGGAAGCGTTGTTCTCAAAGTCCCTGGACTCGAAAGATTTCTTCGCTTTTAGAAAAAGGGAAGTATTTTCCTCTATCTTCAGTGCGATCGTTTCGGAAAGATCTCGAAAGAATGTAACCGCGGACGCGCCTTCCTTTTCGAGTTTTTCCCGGATCTCCGTCGGACCCGGGATTTCACTCGTGATCCAAAGATTCTTCCCTTCCTCGCCTAACTCCGATTTGATTTTAAGATTAAGATTTTGAACCGCTTCGGTGAGTTCCGCAAAACGATTCTGAAACGTTTCGATCACAGCAGGACCGCAGACGCCTTCAATACGGCGGTTTCCCGCTCCTGGAGAAGATTCTTTTTTGATAAAGAAATAACCGATCTCTCCGGTATGAGTAACGTGAGTTCCTCCGCAGAATTCCACGGAAGCGTCTCCCATCTGAACGACTCGGACCTTATCTCCGTATTTTTCACCGAACGTCGCAACGGCGCCGGTTTTTTTGGCTTCGTCGATCGCGAGTTCTTTGGTTTCGACTCCGAGGTCTTTACGAATCGATTCGTTGACCCAGGATTCGATCTTTCGAATTTCTTCTTGAGTGAGCGCGGAAGGATGTGAAAAATCAAAACGCAGATATTCCGGAGAAACAACAGACCCTTTTTGAAGGACGTGATCGCCGAGCAGACTGCGAAGCGCTCCGTTTAAGAGGTGAGTTCCCGAATGATGAAAACGAAGTCTTTCTCTTCGGAGCTGCTCGACTTCCGCGTCGAGTTCCTGACCCACGGAAAATTCTCCGCTCAAAACTTCTCCGAAATGAATGATACTATCGTTCTCTTTTTGTGTGTCGAGAACCTTGAAGACATTCTTTCCGTTTCGTAAGAATCCGACGTCTCCGACCTGTCCCCCGCCTTCGGCGTAGAATGGGGTTTTGTTTAGAACGACGGCGCCCGCCTGACCTTCTTTGAGAACGGAAGCAGGTTTATTATCAAAGAATAAATGTGTAATATTCCCTTTTTCTAATAGGGAAGAATAACCGAGAAACTCGGTCTTTTCGACGTTGAGTCCGGTCATAAGAGAAACCTTATGGACCTTCCAGGATTCTCTGGAGAATTGTCTGTCCTTTTCCAATTCTTCTTGAAAACCCTTTTTGTCGAAGGAGAGACCGTGTTCGGCGACGATTTCTTCGGTCATCTCTGCGGGAAAACCGTAGGTTCCATAGAGTAAGAATGCGTCCGCACCGGAGAAGACCGTCCGACTGGAAGATTTCGTCTTTTGAACGAGAACCTCGATTTTTTCAAGACCGAGTTCGAGGGTTTTGTGAAAGAGTTCCTCTTCCGCGAGAATCGTTTTTTTGAGAGAAGCCGCGTTTTTTGCGAGTTCGGGATAACGGACCTTATAGATTTCGATGACCTTGTCCACGAGTTTGTAGAGAAAGGGTTCGTTAAAATTCAACTTTCTTCCGAAGAGCGTTGCACGACGGATCAAACGACGGATAACGTAGCCTCTTCCCGTGCGATCGGGATAAATTCCGTCGCTGATGGAAAAAAGAACGGAGCGGATATGATCGGTGACGACTCGGAAAGGGGTTTTGTTTTCGGAAGAATATTTGAGACCAGATAATTCTTCGTAAAAGGAAATGATTTTGCGGAGTTCGTCGGTGTCGTAGACGGAATCCACGTTTTGCAACAACAACGCGACTCTTTCAAGTCCCGAGCCTGTGTCGATTCCGGTTTGTTTGAGAGGATGAAGATTCCCTTCGGTGTCCTGGTTGAATTGGTTGAAAACTATATTCCAAAATTCTAAAAAACGATCGCAGTCGCATCCCGGTTTACAGGTTCCGCTGGTTGCACAATCCGGTCCGCCCTTCTCGACTCCGCGATCCAGGTAGAGTTCCGAACAAGGTCCGCAAGCGCCGCTATCTCCAGCCGGTCCCCAGAAATTGTCTTTTTTTCCGAGACGCGTTATGCGCTCTTTAGGAATTCCTTTTTCAAGCCAGATTTTTTCAGCCTCGTCGTCGTCTGTATAAACCGTGACCCAGATCTTTTCCTGATCAAAGCCCAGGTGGTTTACCGAACAATCGAGAGCGTATTCAATCGCTTCTTCTTTGAAATAATCTCCAAAGCTGAAATTTCCGAGCATCTCGAAAAAGGTACAGTGTCTTTCGGTTCTTCCTACAACTTCGAGGTCGGTCGTACGAAGGCATTTCTGACAAGAGGTAGCTCTTGTGTAGGGAAGTTCCACGGCTCCGGTGAAAAAGGGTTTGAACTGAACCATTCCGGCGGTCGTAAAAAGAAGGGTCGGATCTCCGGCCGGAAGAAGGGAAGAAGACGGAACTACGTTATGAGCTTTGTCTTTGAAGTAGTTTAAGAAAATTTCACGGATTTCCGATACGGATTGGCGTTTCATGATACCTCTAAAATCAAAAAATGCCTGAAGCTCTCGGACGAAAGAGATTCAGGCATTTCAAAAAACGAAATGAAATGAAAAAGAAACTTAACGTTTGGAGAACTGAGTTCCTCTTCTCGCTTTGTGAAGACCGTATTTCTTTCTTTCCACCATTCTTGGATCCCGAGTGAGGAATCCTTCTTTTTTAACGGCAGGACGGAACTCCGGTTTGATTCTGCAGATCGCTCTCGCGAGTGCGTGACGAATCGCTCCCACTTGTCCTGTGATTCCGCCTCCGGAAACGTTTAAGCTAAGATCATACTTATCGGTTACGTTCAGGAGGGTCAGAGGACGAATCGCTTCGTCGATGATAGATTTGCGGTTTTGAAGATATTCTTTGATATCTTTGTGGTTTACGGTGATTTTACCGGAACCTTCTTTGATTTTTACGCGGGCAACGGAGGTTTTTCTTCTTCCTACTGCCCAGATTTCTTTTGCTGCTGCGGGTGCCATTCTTAAATCGGTCTCCTTAGATTTCCAGTTTCACAGGCTTTTGCGCCTGGAGGTTGTGTTCAGCACCCGGAAATATTTTACAATGGGTGAGCATTTTGTCTCCGAGTTTGCTTTTTGGAAGCATTCCCTTAACAGCCTCGTAAATGATTTTTTCAGGTTGTTTAGCGATGAGATCTTTGAAAGTAGTTTCAGTCATTCCACCCGGATAACGAGAGTGATGATAATACTTCTTTTGAGTTTCTTTGTTACCGGTTACTTTCACTTTAGAAGCATTGATAACAATGATGTTGTCTCCACAATCTTGGTTAGGAGTAAAAGTTGCTTTGTGTTTTCCGCGAAGTCTTGCGGCAATCCCGGAGACAAGTCTTCCGAGGGTCTTTCCTTCCGCATCCACTACGAACCAGCCTTTAACGGCGTTTTCTTTCGTAAGAGAAGGAGTTTTATGTGCTTTTGATAATACTGACATGAAAATCGTCCTGTAGGTGCCAGATTTTCGCTCTGACCCCCAAAGTCAAGAAAAAAGAACCAAAATACCGGAAAGGAAGCGTTTGAGAGAAAGACTCTCTTTCGGTTTCCTTTTGAATTGTGAGAGTTCCTACTTTTTTGTCTTCCGCTTGAAAAGATGAAATTTCCCTTTTTACGCGGGCGATTCGCTCGCAAATTTTTTTCTACAAAAGGCTCGCGACTGCGCTTTTCGCTCCAATTCCTTTGGAATTTCCGCTTCAATCGCGATCGCGGAATTTTTTCGAAAGAGGAAAATTCTTTGGAGAAAACCTCGGTAAAAGTTAGAGTTCCTACTTTTTCTACTTACATGCAGTCTTGAGTTTGGTTGAAATCGTTAGATCCACGTCGGGCCAGAGTTTGGAGATTCCGTCCTTGCCTTTGTGAAGGTCGTTACAGACTTGGTTCAGGGCTTCGACGGAAGAAAGCGCTTTGAAATCTCCGAGTTCGATCTTGGTCGTAGCTTCTATTTGCGATTCTTCCGAGATGGAAAAGTTCACTTCGATCTTTTTCGTTACCCCGTTAAACTGAAGTTGAATCACTCCCTTCCCCGCTTTTTTGTCGGAATTCAACTCGGCGGATAAAACCTTTCCTTCGATTTTTCCGTTTTTCTTCAGAGGAGAAAAAAATGCGGATTTGATCTTCGCGTCTCTCTCATTGTTAGCTGAATTCACCGTATTCGGATCGATTCTAAATTTGAGACCCTTCAAGGCTTTTTCCGGAGACTTTCCGGACGAAGTTCCGTCCACTTCAATCGTATCGAAGGAACCTCCGACTCCGGTCTTCTCCGTAAACTTGAAAGCCTTCCATCCGAACTTTGTGGAGGAATGATCATAAATGTAAGAGCAGTTTTTGTTTTTGGCCGGCTCTTCCGAAAATCCGGCGACAAACGGAAGGAGGATCAAAGAATAGAATAGAATGATTCGTTTCATAGTCTCTCAGACTGATCCGAAATCAAAGAAAGTCAAGATTTTTGAAGGAAAATTCGAATTTGAAAGAATCGGAAATCATCCGCACCCTCTATCCTCCCGGTTCCGTTCAGACTGACGATTGTTATCTGGACGAAGAAGGTCGGATCTACACGACAGACACGATCTCCGAAGGAACTCATTTTCGAACCGAATGGAGCGGACCGAGAGAAATCGCAAAAAAACTCGTGGAAGTAAACGTCTCCGATATCGCCGCCGGAGGAGGAGTTCCCACAAAAGCGTTTTTAAACCTAGGCCTCAGCGCGAAATATTCAAAAGAAGAATGGATTCTTCCTTTTTCAGAAACTCTTTCGGAGATTCTTTCTTCTTACGGAATTTCTCTCTGCGGAGGGGACACGTATCGTTCTCCTTCCCTCAATCTTACTCTGACACTGGTCGGAACAACGGCCCTTCCCTGGAAACGATCCGGCGGAAAAAAGGGCGACTTTCTCTATCTTTCGGGCTCTGTCGGTCTCTCTCAACTCGGTTATAAAATTCTAAACGAAGACCTCAAAGTTCCGGAACCTCTTCGAAACCTTTCCTTGGAAAAACATCTTTCTCCAAAAGCCAGATTGAACGTAGCGCAAGAACTCTCCAAAAATTTTCCGGTATCCTCTTGTATGGATCTCACGGACGGACTTCTCCAGGATCTTCCCAAACTCGCGGCTTCTTCCGAATTGGGTCTTGAAATTTTTCTGGAAAAGATTCCACTCATCGACGGCACATCTTCTTTTTTGAGTTTAGGGGAAGCCTTAAGCTCGGGAGAAGAATTGGAGCTTCTTTTTTTAAGTCCTAAGGAACTCCCGAACACGTTATGCGGGATTCCGATTACAAAAATCGGAACTACGACTTCGGAATGGAAAGGAGTTCGTTATTTCGAAAAAGGCACCGAAAAGAATTTCGAACATTTCGGTTTTGAACATTTTTGATTTTTTTTGAAAGAGTCGGAATTCTTTTTGAAAACGTTCCCTTTTTCCGCCCTTTTTTGCGCTTAGGTTGTTTTCTGTAAGAACCCGTTTTTTTTAGGAGTTCCTACTTTTCTATTTCTTAAAATTCCATCCCCGCTATTTATTTTGCGGGGATTTTATAAATGTCCGATTTCATTTTTTTTTCGGTCTGACTTTCTTTGTCGTCCCATTCGAAATCGGATTCTTCTTGGATCATTGTTCTACGCAGTAAATCTTTTTCGCGTTGTTACAACTATCGCCTGCGTTGTCGTCCAGACCAAGAACCGTCGTCGCGTTCGCTGTTCCCGTGGAACCGGTTCCTGCCGTACTCGTAAAACCGCTACAAGTGTTTGTGTCTTCCGACCAAGTCCATGGACCGGTCCCCGTGATGTCGATCCCCGTCCAAATTCCTTCCGCAGCATTTCCGATTCCCGCAACGAGAGGGAATGGAAACTTTTTATTTACGTCCGTAGTTCCGACCCAAGTTCGATTGTCGCCCGATTGAAAATACGCTACTTTTGATTTCAAAGGCCAATCCGTTGTGCTCGGATTTCGAACGGTTCCAACCCATAACAGCGCCTTATAAGTTCCGTTCGCGGGTTTGTTCGCGTCCGCGTTACAAAGCGCATCGGCCGTTGTTACGACCGCGTTTGCATCCGCGCCAAAATTACCGTCATGCGTGCTTGCGGAGACGAAAATTCTTCTGCTTACGGGAGTCACCGGAGAGGTCGTATCCGCCGAAGCGATCGGATACGCCGGACAATTCGCGACGTTCCCCACGGTCGTATTTGTATTCCCCGAAGTCGTAGCATCTTTCCAGGTATATCTGTATTCTAAACCGAGAATTCGATTGGCGCTCGCGCTCGCGGGAAGATCGGTAAATCCGGAATACTTCGTAAAAACCAGATTCCCATTGATCATCGTATAACTAAAACCGGTCGGATTTGTCGCGGTCTGCGTTCCCGTTGGAACCAAATTCGCAGCGATAAAATCGGCCCCGTCGATATTTCTAGTATTGGGAATCGCATACAATTTCACGCTTCCCGGACTGATATTCCCCGTAGTAGGAGCGGTTCCGGTCGGGAACAAGGCCGTATTCGGATTTCCGGAAGTAAAGGTTCGATTCCAAGTAGCATCATACTTTCCTAATGGATATCCGCCCTGTAACGCTACCATATTGTCCACGATCGAATTTAAGTAATTACTAATGCTATTGGAGGTCCCGCACAAGGAAGTCACACTTCCACCGCTCGTAGTCGCGATATCTTTTAAAGAATAAACCATATCGTCTCGACCCAAATTGTTAGGAGTATTCAACAGTTGATTTGTAAGAGTGGTATTTCCAATGTTCGCGAGAGTTCTATAGTGAGCCACTTGTCCGCTCGTCGCCCACTGTGTGGAACTCGTAATCTCCCCTTTACAAAAAACCTCGGTCCTCGTATGAAAGTTCGTCAAAGTAAGACTCGAATACGCCGAAGGATCGATACTTTTCGAAGTGTCGATCGTCGTATAATCGTTGCTCTGCGAGTTGAGAGCGATGATACCGTAAACTTTCGTATTGGCCCGATCCGCAAAAAGATTTAAGATCGTGTTGACCGAAGGCGCTCCGGTGGCGCCCGTTGTAGTATCTCTCAAAGAATCCAAGAAGTCAGTATACGTCCTTCCGCTTCCGAGAACGGGAGTCCCCGCGCTTCCTGCGTTGTAATACAAAGGACTCGTTGGAAACGTAACCGATCGTGCATCCGGAAAAACGTCCGGAGAATCCAGAGGGCCCCAAGGAGTCGAAAGGGAACCGAAGGTCGCATTATAACTGTCCCAGTGATTGTACATATCCCCTTCGTCGGTGATGATGATGACTGCGGTGGGAACCGAACTTCTTCCCAATGCGACCTTTTTACTCCAAGCGTTTTGGTTTGTCCCGTTACAAGGATCCTCGGAAGCTACGGAAGTGATCGAACACTTGTCTCCGTTAGTCGTCCTTCCGCTCGAGGAACAATACGGCTGCGCTCCGGAACAACGCGAACCGCCGGAGGCGTTATTCATCAAAGCTCTTGTGGCCATAAAAATTCCGGACTCGAACTGACCTCCGTTGTTTCCAATGGCGTTTAACGTATCCAAAAAAGCGGTTCGGTCCGTCGAAGAACCGACGTCCAGCCAATTCCCGTTGTCTCCGCTTGAGGACTGAAGTTTCCAACTATCGGTGGTGATCACGGCGATTCTCGCGTTGAGACCGACCGTAGAAACGCGATCGAAGAATGCTACCATCTTGCTCTTGATCGCGGTTTGAATCGGAGTCATCGTATCCGAGTTGTCGATCACGAATAAAAAGTCCGCCTTAGGAGGAGCCTTTGTGGGAAACGTTTCTCTCCAAGTACAGGAAACGTTTCTTAGATCCGGAGGAGAAGAACCGCCTCCTCCCAAATTACCGTCCACGAGGGAAGAATAAAGATCCCAAGCTCCCGCTCGAACGACGGTCACTTCGTATTTTGTATCCACCGTCGCCGTACAGCTCGCACCCGTAGCGGTCACACGAATCGTAACGATAAAAGAAGAATCGGTGGAAGCTCCGCTCGTAGTACCGATGTTCTGCGAACTATCGTTAAAAACTTTTCTTTGAATTTCATTTCGAACCCATTCGGTAGATCTCTGCTGATCGGTCTGGAGAATAAATCTCGCGGATTGGACTCCTCCGGCAACGGAACCCAAATTGATCAAGCTGTAAGAGGCAAAGACGGGCGAAGGAGGAGGCGATTCCGCGGAAGTAGAATCATTCGCCAAAGCTGAGAGTAAAGAATTGAGAGCGATCGTTGGACTGTAGATATCGGGCGCCGAACAGGAAGAACCTCCCGACTTCGTTACGATAAAACCGGAAATCGACTTATCCTTACCATCGTCGAAACAGTTCCCGATCGTAAGAATCGAAGTCGAAGTTCCGGAAGGACAACCGGCAACCAAACCCGCAGGAAGTGAAATCGGAAGTCCCGAAGGAACTACCGAATTTAAGATTTCATTCCATTGTTCACTGATTCCAAAAAGCGCATAACTTGCGGCGTCGCTCACTTTTTTACAGGAAAAGACCTGCGAAAAAAGAAGAACGAGACAGAGATGAGAAAGAAGAATTTTAGAAAGAACGAAGGAACACGATGAAAAACGAATCTCTTTTGTCATGAAGCTTAAAAGTCCGGAGTTAAAATATATGATTTCTTAAGACGAAGGAAGCTCGAAGAATCAACCGTCCTGACTATTTTTTAGTTCGAAAACGTTAGTTTCCTTCGAATATTACGTCGAAAAGGTTAATTGTATTGTTTAAAATTCTCCAAAAAAAGGGCGTACCCAAAACGTCGCACGCGAGAATCTACATTCAATATTTTAAATATACATTTTCGGAATCAGAATGAAAGGAACTCCTAACCTCTCGGACCGCGCTCAAAATACCGCCAAACATACAATTCTATCCATAAAGGACAACTCTCGAGCGAGAAAAAAGTCAGTCTTCTTCAAGGTATCCTCCTGTCTGTGGGTTCTTTTTGTCGCGGCTTCCTGTTCCGGATTCTCATCCAACGTTAAGGACTTTACGAATTCCTCCGCCTTTCGAAAGTTTTGCGGTTGCCCTCCCAGCAATCCTGAACCGGTAGAAAGCGGATCGAGAGAAGAAGCGTTGGGAAGACTACCCGAAGGCGCCTTGGAGGATTTAGGGACTCCCGATTATTTGGAAAAAGTTTTTACGGGAATCAAGGCCGACTTTGAATACAGCGGAACCAAGTTCGATACGGTCGCGGACGGTTTGGAAACAAAGGGGATCGCGCTAAAAAGAATCACCGACGAGAATAAAAAACTCCGAGAAATTTTATTGTCGATCGACGGCGACGTTTCCTTTCCGAGCGGAAAGGCTACTCTGACACCGGCGGCGAAACTTTTGATCGAAAAAATCGCGGATGCGATGAACGCATACCCCGAAACAAAAGTGCGAGTCGGCGGACATACGGACAGCGTCGGATATTTTTACGCGAATCTAACGCTGAGTAAGGCCAGAGCCAATTCGGTAAAATCCGAATTGTCAAAAAAACACAATCTTCCCGAAAACAGATTCGGAGAAGTCGACGGTTACGCGGATAAATTTAAGATCGTGGACACGATGCTCGCAGAACCAAGAAACAGAAGAACCGAAATCTACGTAGGCACCGTCCGTCTCGTTCTCTAAAAAAGAGGCGAAACAAAACTCCAAAGGAACGATCCATTGAAAACGATTTCAGCCAAAATTTTATATATTACAATATTCTTATTTATTAATTCTTTTATTAACGCGCAAAACGACATTAAAACGAATACGGGAACCGATTCCGTCGAAAACTCAAAAGTTGTCTCCCCTATGAGCGGAAAGTCTATGTTGCGTTATTTGGAATCATTCGATCATAGACTTCGTGTTAGAATCGGCGCCGGAATGGGAGATCTCAGTCCCGCGATTCTGGACGAGACCGGACCTTCTTGGCTAAAAAATTCTCTTTTCAGACAAATCGGGGATCCGGGAGCTCCGCTCGCGATCCCTTATACGAGCGCGAAGAATTTGGACATATTCTCGCAACACGCCGATATCTCTTACGGATGGAAGAATAAAATCGATCTGATTTTAAGTCAGGACGGCGTCTCCGGAAAATACGGAAGGGAAAACCCTGCGTCTGTGAACTTTTTCTCCCCGAGAACCGACCGTTACTACACTTCCGCATTCGAAGGGAAAAGACTGATGAACTTTCGAGGTGTCTCCAGAACATTAAGACTTTCTTATACACATCCTATCTTAAATTGGCTGATGATCGGACCTTCCATCGGTATTCATCGTTATTCGGAAAAAAACGAGGTCAGTTTCGGCTCTTATTCCGTCACGAGAGAAAACGAGGCAAATCCCAATCAGGTAACGTGGAGCATCGGAGGAAGTGTGAACGCGGAATATACGATGTCCGGTATTCTTCCGGGAATTTTTGTAAAAGCAAAAATTCTTCCTTGGTTGGAAATCAGATCCCGTTTCGAACTGTTAAACCGAAAAGGAAATTTTTCCCTCTTCGGTTCTCAGATTTTGGAACAACAGAATACGAGCGGACTTCTCGGAGCCGTTCCGATTTATGCGGGAAACGCAAAGGACACTGGAACGATCTTTATGTTGGAGGCTTCCTTAAGATATTGTAGGTTTTCTTTGGACATAGGTATCGTTCGACAGGATATAAAAAGAAAATATAACTCTTACTTCGGCGATACGGCCGGATCCATTGCAAGAGCCGATTACACCGCAGGCAGTCAGGGAATCGGATTTTCGGAACTTTCCTCCAGCTACAAACAAACCGTGAATGAAATTTATATCATGCCCGGAGTTTCTTTTCACATGGAAAACGGCCGTATCTATTGAAGGAATTTATTATGTTATTTTCTGATCCAGGAGACAAGATTCCAAATCAGAGGAGCCCCGTGGAGATACAATCCGGGAAGCCAAATTGGAACCAAAAGAAAATTCGGTTGAAAATAAATAAATAGACCAGCTCGGGAAATCAATCCTTCCATCAAAGTTCCCGCAATCGCAAGGAGAACCGAAAATAGAACCAATTCTTTTCTTTCTTTCGAGAAGGTGATTCTAAAAATCCAAAGAAACAAGTAAGAAGCCGCGAGTACGAAAGGACGATCGGCAAAAAGTCCGCTTGCAAAGTAGGCCGCCACAAACCAAAGAACCGAGATCGTAAATTCTTTCCCGTTAAATTCCCCGATTTCCTTTCGAACAGATAGAACGCCTAAATACATAAAGAAAGTTGCAAGTACGAATTGAGGCGCCACCCACCAAGCTTGCCCCCATAACCCGGAATGAAAGTATTTTAGAATTTCGAATTGAACATGGATCTGATCACAAGCGGCGAGTCCAATCCCGCCTAATGTAAGCACTACGACCAACCTTCCAGGGTTTTCCAAAATTCTCGGATTTAAAGACGCCATCGGATTCTCCTAAATATAAACTTTCCCATTCTTGAAAATTTTACTTTCGCGACGATCCTAATCGGCTCCCTTCTTTAGTGCAATCAATTCCTAAGAATCGCAAAAAGAGCCGCGGGATTCTAAATATCTTGGTTCGTAGGATGAGTCTGGGTCGACGGTGAATATTCACGCTTTGAGAAAGTATCGAACCGGTCTTGACATTGTATTTCCGGACCTAAATTCCTTTCGATAAGCGATCAAACATAATCACCAAAACGAACGGAAGATTCCAAAAAAAATGGGCCGTTTGAGAGACGTTGCGCATTCAAAAACGCGCAACAATCCATATCGGGTTAAAAAACCCGCCTATTGGATACAACCTGCCGGCGGTGAGTATTGGGCATTTTGTGTATAACAAACCGAACCCGCTTGAGATTTTAAGGAAAGTAATTTTAATAAACCTACCGGATCGGATGCGTTTTGAATGTATGAATTTTCCCAATCGATCCTATAGCTTCCCTCTACCGAGGTTTTTACGAGTGTTCCTTTGAGTGTTTTGAACGTTCCTGAATTTTCGGTGCAAGAACGTACTTGGATACCGGAAATTTCCAGCCAAGACGTCGGTGTAGGACCTCCATCGACACAACCGCCGACCAAAACCCAGTCCCCATCCAACTGACGTCTTGATAAATCAGTGTTTGGCTCTTTACAGTGGATCACGAAAAACAATGAGAAAATCAAAATTGTGACATTCTTTATACTAAGCTCCTTTTATTTATCGATTCTTCACATGAAAAATTACATATTATATAAAATTAATATTATTAAAATAAATTATTTATTTAAAATATTCTAATTCTATTAAATATATAGAAGAATGCCGTAGAGATAAGATTCTTTTTAACGAAAGAAGATAGCTGACGGACGCCGGAACCTATTCAAGCGGGACGGTCTCGCCGGCGAAACATTTTCTCCAAAGGACCTGGCGGTTTTGGGTCGGTTCTTATAAAATTCGACTCTTGGTTTCTCCAGTCCATTTTGCATTCAGTATCGAAGAGCTTCCGATGAGGATAACCGGTATCAACAAATAGCTAATCGCGATTTCAGTAAAATACGTAAGGACATTCATTTTAAAACCGATGATAAACGCAAAAAGATCCGGCACGATACTCAAGACTAACCAAACAACACTGGCGACGTATGAATGTTTAAAAAAATCGGAGCTCACGTTTTTTAAATAGAGTCCCCAAAAGACGATCACGGTGAGAGCCAGGATAACCCCCATAATCGATTTAAAAAAAATTCGATTACTTCCGATAATCTGAAATAATGGAATGGCCAGTAAGAATGGAATGATCCAAACGACAATTCCGTAGCTGAATAATCTGAAGGTAAAGAATGATTGTTTCATAAATTTGTCATATTCGAAAATGAATCAAAATATTCATTCAATATTTTATTTCCAACTTTTCGGAATCGCTAACAGAATATATTTATCTCCCAACGTTGGCCACCTTTTGCGAAATCTTATTCTCTAAAAATACTCTTCTTAGAGGGTTTTTATAACCTGCGCGTTTATACGAACTTCGTCTAACTCAGAACATTTTAGATTTGCGATAGCAAAACCGACTTCATTTCTGCGTTTTGGTGAACTTCGCATAACTCCGTGCACTCTAACTTCCCAAACCAAAACCAACTCGTCTACGCGTTTAGTCGAACTTCGCATAACTCCGTGCGCTCTAACTTCCCAAATCAAAACCAACTCGTCTACGCGTTTAGGCGAACTTCGCATAACTCCGTGCACTCTAACTTCCCAAACCAAAACCAACTCGCTTCCGCGTTTATACGAACTTCGCATAACGCAATAGGTCTCTCGACGGTGCCGCCAGAGCGCTTGTGCGCGACGGGTTTAGAGCAAGATTTGGGGGGCATTAGCGCTCTGACAAAGCAATGTGCAAAGGTTGGAGTTAGCGTTAAGAGAAACCGTGAGTCGCGAACGAAGCGAGGAAACGTAGTTAGCTACTGTAACCTCCCTATTTTCCTGAGGTTAATTCTATTATTGGTTGATAATAAAGAAGGACCGCACCACAGCTAAACGTTTTGGTCTTTATAAGTTTTAGCGTAATTTGTTCACTAATGCCCTTAAATAAAGTCAAACCACTACCTGCAAGAATGGGATGAACGCATAGTTGATATTCATCTATTAAATTAAGTTTCGTCAAAGAAACGATTAAACTTGGGCTACAAGCCAATATATCTTTTCCTGACAGAAGTTTAAGTTCTAATACTTCTTTTTCAAGATCTTGATTTGCTAATTTAGCAGATTTCCAATCTACACTTTTCAAAGTTCGAGAAAAAACAATTTTCTGGATATTGTCCATTGCAGCTGCAAAATCATCCTTTGTTTTATCTCCCGTAGGATTAGCCAGCACTGTGCGCCAATATTCCATGAGTTGGTAAGTTGATCTGCCATATAATGCGATACCGGCACTTCCCAAAAGGTCTGCGTAATGTTGATGTATTTCCTCGTCCGGAATACCGGAAGTATGGTCACAAAATCCATCAATGGTCATATTTATTGCTGCAATTAACTTTCGCATTTGGATCCTTTCATTGTCGTCGATTACTTTCCGTTTTTCTTTATGACTTATTCAAATGTAAATAAAATCTTGTCTGCATTAAATATTTGTCAAATATATTAGGCGAATTCCGTATAACCCCGGACACTCTAACCTTCCCAAACCAACTCGCTTCCGCGTTTATACGAACTTCGCATAACGAAAGAGGCTTCTCGACGTTGCGTCCGCAAGCGCTTGTGCGCGACGCGGTTGGCACGAGGTTCGATCGACCTTAGTCGCGTCTCGCGAACCGAAGTGACAAAGCAATGTGGCTTTAGCCCGGAGTGAGCGCGAGCGGGAACCGTGAGTCGCGAACGAAGTGAGAAGCCGAAGTTAGACGACGTGCGGAATTTTATATTATCAATCACTTCAGAGAATACTTATTAACTAAATATAAAAATGGCACCGGTGCATTAAGAATTAAAAATACTAACATCAACATTTGGCTACCGCCATCACTTGATGGATATTTAATATCATAGATAAAATTGACTGCTAATAAAAAGTCCACTAGTAATATTGGATACGAGAACGATAATTTAGAATAGCATTTATTAAACACATTCAATTTCAGAAGTATTAGAAGCATTATAGTAGGAAATAAGAAAGGCAATAACAGAAAACTAAGACCAATTGCCTCGATCTTAAGTGTAAAAACAAAGGTAAAGATAGCAATTAAAGTTTGAGATATCAAAGACAAAAGTAAAAATCTTATTATATTTTGTTTAGTGAAATATCGACTGAATAAAGTCTCCTTCATACTTAATTTTATTTTATCCGTGCGCATCGATTTCTATTGACTGTCTACACTTCAGTGATTGCAAGGCTAATAAATTTAACTTAACTAAATTTTACATCTTCTTAAACCCTCCTCTTCATTTTTCCTGTGAATCATTTATATCTTCTAAATTTCATTTAGATGAAAAAAGACTTAATTGAATTTCCCCATTAAACTTGGCAAATTTTATTCAATACTTTCATAATTTTGTTTCAATCAAGAAAGTAATAAATCGCAGTCAGTAAAATATGAATCTCCTTTGTTTTTAGATTTTTTGAGAGTCGAATTGCTTTTTTAAAATCTCATTTTAAGCAGGTCAGCTAACTCCGTGCGCTCCAACCTTCCCAAATCAAAACCGACTCATCTCCGCGTTTAGGCGAACTTCGCATAACGCCGTGCGCTCTAACTTTCCAAATCAAAACCAACTCGTCTACGCGTTTAGGCGAACTTCGCATAACTCCGTGCACTCTAACTTCCCAAACCAAAACCGACTCGATTCCGCGTTTATACGAACTTCGCATAACGCCCGAACATTCCAACCTCCCCAAACCAAAACCAACTCGTCTCCGCGTTTAGGCGAACTTCGCATAACTCCGTGCACTCTAACTTCCCAAACCAAAACCAACTCACTTCCGCGTTTATACGAACTCCGCATAACTCCGTGCGCTCTAACTCCCCAAACCAAAACCGACTCATCTCTGCGTTTATACGAACTTCGCATAACGCCCGAACATTCTAATCTCCCCAAACCAAAACCGACTCGTCTCCGCGTTTAGGCGAACTTCGCATAACTCCAAACCTCTCCCCAAAACCTCTTTTCGAAATACGGGACTCCCCGAATCTTTCGCATATTTTAATTGCAGAGATGCATCCAATCGGTTGAATTGTTCCATTCGAACAGAGAGGGAAAAAGAGAAATGAAGATACTTAAGTGGGCACTTGGAATATTGGGAGCTTTCGCCCTTTTCCTCGTAGTAACCTTTTACGCAGAGATTCCTAAATATGAATACAAACCGACCCCTTTGCATTCCGACTTTGATACGTATTATAAGGAAAATCTTCAGATCAGTCTTTCTAAAAAGACAAGACCCGGAAATGAAGAAAAACTCGTCCGTTATTCTCCCGGAAAAACGGAAGTGGCGATTCTATACATTCACGGTTTCGGAGCTTCCCGAGCGGAGGGTGAACAAGTTACGGATCAACTTGCAAAGGATCTCAAAGCAAATCTCTATTACGTTCGTCTTCCCGGACACGGAACCAACTTAGAAGATCATAGGGACACAAGTTTTGATCAGATAATTCAAGATGCGGAGACCGCATTTTTAGAAACGGAAAAGCTCGGAAAAAAAACGATCTTAATCGGAACGAGTATGGGCGGTTTGATCTCCACTTATTTAGCCGCAAAGTATCCTGAAAAAGTCCACGTCCTGATTTTAGCGTCACCCTTCTATGATTTTACAAATCCTTTTGGAGGACTCTATCAATTCTCTTGGGGAAAAGAATTCGCACATCTCGTTCTCGGTAAAATTCGAAAATCGACGGAAGAACAAAAAAAAGATCCTTCCAGCGCCTTCTGGTATCGAGACCAATATCTTGCTGCGGTTCAGAACGTTTCCGATATGAGAGAGTTCGTTTTAAATACTGAGCCTTTTTCAAAAATAACTTCTCCCGTTTTGATGTTCTATTATTTTAAGAACGATCAGGAACAAGACAAGTCCGCTTCCGTAAAATCAATGTTAAAGGCTTTTGATAGAATTCAGAAGAATGGGAAAGCAAACCCTTTGAATAAGGCGGTTCGACTGGAAGTCGGAGATCACGTCCTTTTTTCGAAATATACGGTGAGCGATAAGGATACAATCCTCAAAGAAACAAAGGATTTTATCGGAAAGGTATTACCGGAAACAAAATAAACTGAATTTCAAAACGGAATTCAATCCAACGAAAATGAGTTTGTAAACCTCTTGAAATTCTCGAGGTTTACAAACGTTTCGAAAAACTACTTCTTACGTTTTTTCACCGCAGTCTTTTTCTTCGCCGCTTTTTTCTTAACGACCTTTTTTTTCGTCTTTGGCTTCACCTTGGTTTTCGGCTTTGCCTTTTTCACCGCAGCCTTTTTAGCTTTTGCGGCTTTTTTCTTAGGAGCGCTTTTTTTCTTTGCGGGGGCTTTCTTTTTAGCTGCCTTCTTCACAGCCGCCTTCTTTGGCGCCGGGCCAAGGTTGGAAAGGGCAAAAAGAATCGCGCTTTCCGATAACGAATCCCAATCTTCTTGAAATTCGCTCGGAATCTGAAGCCAATCCTTCATCGCTCTTCCCTTTCCGGAAGGATCAAAAAGTTTCGCTCCCGGATAACGTCCGATGATCTCGGCTATTTTCTCCGCACCGAGTTTTAAAACGAGTTCTCCTTGGAAAAAAGCTCCGAAAGGTTTTCCATCCAAGTTCAGCGATTCGAGACCGAACCACTTTCCGATGGAGGCTTGTTTGTGTTTGTTGATAAAGTTTTCTGAGAAGACTTCAAAGTTAGAATGAGACATGCGACTAAGAGAATTCTTTCTAAAGAGTTTTCAAGAAATAAATTTTTCTTATCAATGCAACCAAAGGTTTACGATGCTCGCACCGTAAATTCTAGAATGGGTCATGGAGGTCGAACCTTTTACAAAGATCGTTTCTCCATCCGAACCTAAGTCCCAGAGATCGCCCCTTAGGAACACGTTCATTCCAAAGGCGGCCCCTGAACTCGACATTCTTCCCGCCAAAGCGTATTTCAACCAAGCCTCACCTTCTCGAATCCTTCCTATATCCCCTCTTTGAATATCGGGAGGATTTTCGGAACCGTTGTAACCCTTCCAGATTTCATCCATTGCGCCGTTTGGGGCCACAAAAGAGGGCACAACTACCAAATTTACATTCTGTTTTCTGAATGTTTCATAAACCTCGGGATACCAGGAATCGGCGCAGACCAGGATCCCGAGTTTTCCCGCCGGAGTGGAAACGGTCCTGAGATTTTTTACGGAAGAAGCTCGAACAAAGGGTTTTTCATCCTCAACAGGATAGATTTTTAAGGAAGAATTCTCGGCGACCCTTCCATCGGGTAGAAAAACGAAGGATCCGTTTTGCAAAGCGCCGTCCCCGATTCTTAAAAAACCTTCTTCCACAAAAGGTTCGGGAAGAAGAATCGAACCCGCGACGATAGTAACCGAATATTTCTTGGAAAGACCTGAAAACGTATTTTGATAAGCGACAAGCATATCCTTCGATTTCATCCGAAAGACCGCGTCCGAAACTCCGTCTTCTCCTTCTGCGCGGATCCAATTCCAAACAAAAGAGAAAAAATTACTTAAGACCAGATTCTCCATCGCCTCTTTCAGACGACCTGCGCGGAATACTGATTCTTTTTCGCCTGCCACCACGAGCCAAGTCCCCAAATATTCGGGAAGAACCACGATCGTCTTTGGATTTAGAAAACCTCTTTTCTGAGCCAGTAGAAAATAGGATTCTATTTTTTCCCGAAATCGATCCGCGCTCGCATAGTCTTCGGCGGACATCCACGGTTGAATTCCCAAAAGATTTCCCCGGTTCAAGTTCGCGCCGTCGCCTAACGTTCGTTCTACGCGGGTTTGGATCGGTTGTAAAGAAGGTGTTCGTCCGATATTGGACCAGATCGTATAAAAACCTAAAAGAAAAATCAAGGAAACGCCGAGAATTCGTTTTGTAAGAGACATCGCAGGTCTACTTGTCTCTCTTTTGGATTTCGCTCAACTCTATTTTTAAGAAAACGATCGGATCGCTCGGAAAGAAGGGAGGGACGGGAAGGCAGAGAAGAATAAAAAAGAACAAACCTCCGAGGAAAAATCCCCGGCGGTTTGTTTTGGGGAACTTATTTCAATTTATATCTGCTTTTGTAAGAAAAAGTGGAATCTACGGACTGGGTTCCGATGGTTCCGGTCACACGAACGGTTTCGTCGATATTGATATACGCGTTATCCAGATCGTTCGCATTCTCGATCGAAAGCTTCGCATTGTTTCTTGTAAACGTAACGTCGAATGTAGGATACAAAAACCCGTTTACTTTATAATTGCTGGAACGAATTCTCTGAGTTCCGGATGTGGAAACTTTGAAAAGCGAAGTGGTCGAGGTTGGGTCCGTAGTTTGTGTCATTGCAACGTCTTGCAAAAGTTCGCCCTCGACTAAAACGGGAACGCCGGAGTCGCTCGTTCCATCCAGAGAAGGAGCTGAAAAAGAGCAGGACGTATAAACCGCCTTAACGCCGTTAAACTGAATCGTATAAACTCCGACTCCCGCGGCGGCCATAACTATATCCCCGGACATTTCCATGGAACCGCCTTTTGGACACTGCATAGATTGACTTACCACGGCCAAAGGAGAAACGGCTCCATTGGAATAAGCCCCTGCTCCTCCGCCGTTAGCGCCGTCTCTGAGATTTAAGGCAGAATATAAACCGGAAACACCTTGATCTTTAGGTGCGGTGAGAGCCATAAGAAGCGCAAAATTTGTCGTAGTATCATCCTTCCCTGATTTCCCATCACAATAGGAAAAGAGGAAAGTAAGAAGAATGAGAGAAATCGTTTTCTTTAAACGCATAGTGAAATCCTCCTTTTGGATTCAACCAGCTTACGATCCTCAAACCAAAAGTGTGCCACTTCTAAATCAAAAACGAACCGTAAATCCCCCGGAAATTTCTTTCTCCTTTTCCAAAAACGAAACTTTCACCGAAGGGACAATCGTCGAGTCTTCCAATTTATAACCAAGAAAGGCGTCCAAAAGCAGGACAAATAAGAATCCGGAGACATATAAATTTCTTTCCTGAAAATATCTTCCCCTTTGCATAATCTGTCCGTCTTTCAATTCCACTTTGTGTCCGATGGAATGAGCTTCATTCACCAACGTCGCGAACATTACATTGGTATCTCGACTTAGAATAGAAGCATATACTTCGGGAGGACTCGTGTATGAATCGGATTCACGAAGCGGTTTCGGTTTTGTTAGATATACGTAACTTCTTTCGGCAAGATAGAGTTCCGCAAGAATCAATAAGAATCCGGCTCCTTTCCAAGCATACGAATCGGAACGAACCAAACGAGACCAACCGGGAATCAAACCTTCCGCAAAGACTGCGGCGCCGGATTTTTTAGGATTTGTTTGTATTGTTTCCTTCGAAGACGGAGTTTCTTTGTAAACGGCTTCGGTCTTTACACTCGGTTCCGGAACCCGCGCCGATTTGGGAACGTCGTCCGAAACAAAAATTTTCAGAACCTTCGAAAGAGGAATGTTCTCAATCTTGCCGTTTTTGTATGAGATTTCAAAACCGTTAGCAACAGGTTTGATCTTTACGTTTTCTATCTTTCTACCGTTTTTTAAAAGAACCGATTTTGCATCCAAAGCGAACCCGACCAAGAGTAACAACGTAATCAAGATAAAGGTAGGAAAAGATCTTCGCATTTTTTTAAAGGGAATCGGCCGATTTTCGAAAGTCAATCCGTTATTTTTCATTTAGAAACCGTTGATCCATTCTTACATTTGGAAGATTACGATTCGGGAAATTACGAAAAGTTCGTTGTGATCTTTTTAAGCGACGTTACGCGCAACTAACAATCGGGTGTGATCCGTAGCGATGTTTACGATCGCAAACGATCCATTTGTTCCTTGGATCGAATGTTTCATTCGGAAAAAAATTAAAAACGAACCGTTAGTCCTCCGGAAATTTCTTTCTCTCTTCCGGAAAAGGAAACGTTCACGGAAGGAACAATCTTCCAGTCCTCGTATTTGTAACCCAGATATGCGTCCAAAAGAAGAACTAACAAAAGTCCGGAGACCACCAAATCTCGTTCCTGCAAATAACGGGACTTTTCCATCATCTGCCCGTCGCTCAATCGAACCTTGTTATAAGTTGAAATCGCTTCATTGATCCCGGTAAGCAGTATTAGATTGGTATCTCGGAGCCAAACCGCATAAATAAATTCGGGAGGAAACCCGTAATTCGGATCGTCGGAAACAAAACCCGGCTCTTGCAAATATACCGAACTTCGTTCCAGAAGAATCAATTCGGTAAGAATGAAAAAAAATCCCAAACCCTTCCAAGCATAGGAGTCGGAACGAACCAAACGAGACCAGCCGGGAATCAACCCTTCCGAAAACGACTTCAAGCCTGAAGTCTTTTTAGCTTTTGATTCTACGACTTCTAAAAAAACTTCGTTCGCTTTTGTTTGCTCCTGGCTTTTTTTATTCTTTGTTTGTGAATCCGAGTTCCCGAGAATTTGCGCCGACTTGGGAACGTCATCCGAAACGAATATTTTCAGAATCTTTGAAAGAGGAATGTTTTCGATCCGACCGTTTGTGTGTGTGATTTCAAAACCGTTTGAAACGGGTTTGATCTTTACGTTTTCTATCTTTCTGCCGTTTTTTAAGAGAACAGATTTGGCGTTCAGATCCAAACTCCAAAAACAACAAAGAATCAAAAGCGGACAAAAGCGAGTAAAGATTCGCATTCTTTAAATAGGAACTTCCGCCTTTGTTCGAGTCAACTCGTAATTAGGTGATAGAGTTCGTTTTAAAATCTAAGACTTTGTCACAAAACCGGCGATTTTATGGAATGATTTCGATCGCTTCCAGCCTGAATAGACCTAGTATTAAAAAACAAAATACGAAATCGTTCTTTCGATTCAAAAAAAATCAGGAACCAAATCTCGAACTTGCGCCGATCTATCATTCTCAAATGGATCGAAATTCTTAACCGAAAACGATGTTTCGAGCGAAACGCAAAAAAACGTCTGATTCGTAAAAATTCAAAAACCATTTTTTTTTAGAATTTGGCTGGCACTTTTTCGGAAATGGTCTCGTTAATTGTTATAGAATGAGTGAAAACTCCGAAGTTCGAACTTTCGATTTTGACGAATTGTATTCGAAGAACTACGATAAAATTTTTCGATTCTTATTGGGCAGAGGTGCGTCCCAAGAAGAAGCGGAAGAGATTTGCCAAGAAACGTTTATCAAAGTTTTAAATCATTGGGATAGCTTCGATCCTTCCAAAGGGAACGTAAGCGCCTGGATGATAACGATCGCAAAAAATCAATTTTTCGATTTGATGCGAAAAAAGAATTCTACTCAAGGCAAAGAGATCGAAAATTCTCAGGAATACATAGAATCGATAGCGCAAGCGCGGGCAAAAAACGAGGATGAAAAAAACCGATTGGAACTTCTGAAGGACACCGTGGAAAGTCTTCCACCTTTGGAAAAAGAAATCATTCAACTTCGTTTTATGAAGAAATATACGATCAAAGAAACGTCTGAACAATTGGGAATATCGATAAGAACCGTAAATCGAAAAACGTATGCGTCATTGACGATCCTGCGATTGAAATTGCACGGGTCAGATTTTGGCTTTGGAAGTCTTTAAGGAGGCGACATGGAAGACGACAATAACAACGGCAGTCGGAGAGCAAAAATGCAAAAAGCCATCGCCAACGAAATGACCCGGACCGAACTCGCTGAGTTTTTATCCGATCAACAATCGAAAAAAGAATTTTTTGCGTTGATGAAACTAAAAAAAGATTTAGGCTCGATCGCCGCAAACGAACCATCGGGTTCTTCGGAATCGAAGAAAAAAATCAATTTTAAGTTCGGTTTTTTAGCGGCAGCCTCCTTGTTTTTGATTTCGGCCCTGGCTCTCTACTTTCGTTTCTTTTACGAAGCCGCAGGCAAAAACGATTTTGAAGTCGCAAAGGCCATCTTAACCGGAAGTTGCGAGGTTCAAAACTTTCAGCAAAAGATTACACTCAGAAGCGGCAAAGATTCCTTCTGCGACCATCAAATCCAAGGTGAAATCGGATTGACCGTAAGAACGTTTCCGGACTCGGAATTTCAAGTTCATAAAAACGAGGACGGGATTCTTTTAGAGCTTCGTTCCGGAATTGTGATAGTCACTACAAAAAGAAAAAACTCCGGAATTCCGATCCGCGCCAAGGTCCATTCGATTTCCTCGCAGCTTCTGGGAACAACTTTGGTCCTGTTTTCGGATGGGAATTTAGAAAATTATAAAATACTTGTGTTAGAAGGAAGCATTCGAGTGCCTGATTCTCGCAAAGGGATCGACGAAACCTTTGACGTAGAATCCGGTTACTCACTTTTTGAAACGAACACTAAAACCGGTTCCGAAACAAACGCAGAAAAAAAAATCGTTACTGAAAAAATCAGTCCTAAGGATTTTAAGAAGTATTCCGACCTTTCGGAGAATTCACAAAAGATTCTCCAAACCGAAGAATCGAAACACGATTCTCGGACGGTTGAATATATAAAAAGTTCGGCCCCCTCGGATTCTATCATTTCCGAGGAACCTACGTATAAGATCACTCTCAAGAATAAAACCAAATACGTGGGAAAAATCCAGGAGAACGAAAATTCTTATATTCTTACCGATAAGGAAGGAGTCGAAGTCTTAATCGAAAAAAAGGATATTATCGAATTGGAATTGGTTCCCTAATCGCCGAAAATCGATCAAAATCCCAAAGTCGGGATGGGCGCGATCGAAAAGCGAATTTGGAAACGTCTTTGTGTATTATAAATTTCTAAATTACAATTTCTTGCTAATAATCGGAATACTGATCGGCGGATTGCTCGCGTCGCAGACAAAGGTGGAAAGCGCGGTCGATACGATGGAAACCAAAAAGATCCGATTTGCGCATTCGTCTACGGCGTCCTTTTGATAAACTTTCTTTTCATCAATTCCCATGGAATCCGGGATTACGATCGTAAGAGTAAGCCCCGTCAAAGAGGCCGATCGAACAGGCTCCGCTTCCGAGAGACCCATGATGTAAACCAACTGGCTGATCAAAAGTCGGTCCGAGATGATCTCTTTTGCTTCTTTACCGGTGACAAGGCTCGGATTGATATCTAAATACGCGCAGCCATTACAAAGAATCATCGCAACGAGGAGCAAGGAGAAACCGGTTTTTGTTTTTCCGAACATGGTACTTTCATCAGACGATCCGATCCCTTGTTTTTTCCGAATTCTATTAAAAATGCGAAAAAAATGAACCGGGCCGACTGAATCTAAGCAGTTCGATTTATGCTTTTTAGTATTTCGGCCAGACTATGGAATCGTCTTTGAAAAGAGGACTAAATCCGAAAAAGATCAATTCGTTTTCTTCAAATTGAAAGATCGCGTTCAACTGATCGGAGAATGCGGTAACACCTTCTTCTCCTTCGTCTTCATCCTGTTCATGGTCGTGCTCTTCGTCGTCTTCTTCCAGATCGTCGATCCCGTTTTTTTCGAGAAGAGTACGGATCGTTTCGATGGATTCTCCTATGATCGGTTTTCCATAAAGAAGAATCGAAGGATTGGAAATCGTGATTGAGTAGAGTTTGTTTTCTTCGTCGGCGTCGAATTCGTATTCGGCTTCTTGGGAAAAATATTCGAATCCAGTGGACTGTGAACCTTCGTAGTCGTAGTTGTAAACCTCGTCCGGTTCTCCCAACTTAGCCTTTACTTCGTCCATAGACATTCCAAAATAAAGTCCGTTCAATCCCTTTCCGATTTCAATGTTCACATTCCCTCCCGTGGTTCGAAAAAGTTCTTTGTAAAACTTTCAGACCCGACTAAATCACAGAGTCCTCGGAACTCCCGAGACTGACAACCTCTTAAAATCCGTTTAGAATCGATTCATACAAAAAATGGCCCTTCCTGTCAGAGAAGACGATTCGGATTCTTTCTCAATGAAAACGAACTCGAAAAGGGAAAATCAAAATATAACCGTTCCGACCTATTTCAAATTTTTAGAATATATTCTGTGAATCGGTTTTTCACCCAACCGCGCTTTTAATAAGAATTCTTTTTTAGAAAAGCGAGGCGTCCTGAAGTTTGAGTTCTTTTCGTAAATTTCTGGATTCGTTGCGATTTCGATTCCAATAGTCGCTGAGAATACTCGATTCCAGCGTGGCAAAAGTAGTCATAAGATGGCCGTTAAAATCTCGAAAGGTTTCCTCCCACGCCAAAATTTTATGAGGAAAACCGGATTCGATTCTTATCTTTAACGTTCTCTCCTCTCCAGAATATCGAATCGTAAAAACGGTTGAGTCGTCTTGTTTTTGTTTTGAGATCGCCGCACGAAGGGGTTTTAATTCTTTATGATTGAGTCTTGAGTGAAAAAGGCCCGGGATCAAAGTTAAGTCTCCGAGAGGAATTTGATCCGGATTGATCCTCATCCGAGTCCAGAGTTCGTCTTCGAGCCATTCTTCTTTTATAAAGAATTTCCGGTCCCCTTCCCGTTCAAAATAAGAATAAGATTCCACTCGGTAACGATCCTTTTCAAAATTGATCTGAGTAAAAACGTTTCCGCACCATTCTTGGGAGGACATCGTTTCTTTAAAACTTCGGGGATAGGATTCTCCGTCTAACGGAGTAAATACGGAAAGCGTCATGGAATAGGCGTAGATTCCAGTCACGAAATTCTTCACAAAATTGAGTTTTAGTATTTTGACTCGGTCTTCTTCGTTTTTTTCCGGTTGATCGAGTTTTACCTGTTTCGATTTCGAAAAGTCCTCGGTAACAAAAACGAGAATCGCTTTGCCGGTATGATTTTCACCGTAACGAACCTGGCTCAATTCGTAACTATCGATCTCCGCTTTCCCGGCTTCCCAGTAGTTGCGGAATCTTTCCTTTGGATCGGATTCCGTGAACAAATTCGGAGACGAAGCCTGCTTACAAAAAAATAAAAATCCAAGAAGAATGAATAAGAACCGCCGTTCGTTTTTCATAGATTGATCTTACTATAAACAAAAATCAGCTTCAAGAACTTTCGACGATCCTCGGAGGAATTGCACCTCCTTTGAACATTCCGGTCTTATGGATCCAATCCTTCCTTTCCGAACATGCTCTTTCTTCGAAAGTAAAGAAAACCGTCATCGAGAATTTTCTTCCTCATAGTAATCGTATTTTTTTCTGAATTCCCGGATATCTTCCAGTTGAGATCGATGTACCCGATAACTCTCGGAAACGTCCAATGAATCGGCCTTGAGAAAACATTCTTCCGCTTTTTTAAAATCTCCGATCGATATATAATAGTAAGCTAAGTTGTTTTGGATCGATTCCCGGTCGTATTCGGCGGCCGAAATTTTTACAGCCCTTTCCCAATAGACTTTGGCCGATTCCGGGTCTTGTTCCTTTTCGCGCAAACGTTTACACCCGATTTCCAAAAATCGAGTCATACTTTTGTCATTGGAAACACACCGAAGCTCCGAGATAAAAAAAACGTCCTGTATAGGGAGAATTTCGGATTTCCAGGTATATACTATTTTTTGAATATTCTCATAACCTCCATTTACAAACATTTTTTCGGTTTGAAAAACGATTCTCTCTTTCGTATTTCGATTCAACCAATGCATCCGAAAGGATAAGCTTTTTTCTCCATTCCTTTTCTTCGATTGCTCCACGAACAATGTCATCAAAAGATTCTCCCGAAAAAACTTTTCGGAGCCCCGTCGATCCTTTCTATGCGGAATTTTAATCTTTCTTTGTTTCGAAAGATCGCTCAGGATAAAATAAGAATTCTCGCGAAGCGCGTTCCAAATCACGGTTTTTACCGATAGATGTTCGGATTTATCGATTCCTCTGAGAACTAAACGAACACCGACCCTTTTGAATGTTTTTGCAAATTTAAATAATTTCAGAGAGTCGGGATTGTTTTTGTAACCCGCAACAAAGACAAAGTCGCTATCGGGGGTCGCGTCCAAGGTCTTTTCCGAAATCGTCAAAAAGACGAATACAAAGATGATAAAAAATTTCATTGGGTTTCACAGATTGGAGCTTGTCCCAAAACCTCGATATTCACCGTTTAGAATACTCAGTTAAACTCGCAATCAAAAGATGGAGTTCCTACGTTTTACGTCCCTTAAGGGGTTTATGAACTTTCAAAAGGATGGATCGTCGATAAATTTTTATGGGAGTTCCTACATTCTTTGAAACTCACTCAGTTTTTCATTTCTATGGGTGCCGGGCAAGTTTTGGAAAACGTTCTCAATTAAACCGTTTTTAAAAAATTAGAATTTCTGAATATAAAGACCTTCCGTTCTCAAAGATACCACTTTGAGAACGGAACGACAAACGGCGAGCGATCAATAACTACTGAGATACTGAAGAGCGCCGATCGCGAGCAGATTTCCCGGAACAAGCAGGAACCAACCCAAGGCCACCATAAAAAAACAAACCACAACGACGGCGGTTACTCCGACGCTAAAAGGCGCGGAATGATTTCTCGTGACCTCACCTTCGTCGCTGCTCATAAAGGTTGCGATTCCGATTCGGAGATAGTAATAGAGAGCCAACGCCGAATTTGTGACACCCCCGATGAGCAAAATTCGATTCATCAGAGTTTCCGATTCCGCAAGTTTCTGAAACAAAAAGAGTTTCGCCCAAAATCCTCCAAACGGGGGAACTCCCGCCAAAGACATAAAGAAAATATTAATCGCGATCGCAGTAAACGGTTTTACTCCCGATAAGGATTGAACCGAAAAGAATGTGACCTGTCTCGTTCCTTCTTCCAAATAAGCAAGTACGGCAAAAGCCCCCAAGCTCACGAAAGAATATACTATCAAATAAAAAAGGGCTTCTTCCAAAACGCCGGCTGAAATTCCCGCGACGACGTAACCCGCGTGTGCGATCGAGGAATACGCGAGCATTCGTTTTAAATTTTCCTGTTTTAATGCGAGTAAATTTCCATAGATCATGGAGCATAACGCGAGAATTCCCGGCAACCAAGCCCATGTGGTATCAACCAAAGGCATCGGAAGTTTGGTATAAAGAATCAAAAGAAGTCCGATCGAAGCCGACTTAGACGCAGTGGCCATATAACCGGTCACAGGAGTGAGAGCCCCCTCATACGCGTCGGGAGTCCAAGCATGATACGGAAACAAAGCGATCTTAAACGCAACTCCAGTTAAAAACAATACGAGTCCGATCTTGGCGAAGTTTCCCTGATATCCGGCTACTATGAGAGGTTTCAAAGCGAGAGTTATATTCGTGGAACCGCTTCCTCCAAAAAGAAACGCGATTCCCATCAGCATAAACCCGGACGAAAAACTTCCCAAAAGAAAATACTTGAGCGTCGCTTCCAATGAAAAAAGATCGCTCCTTGCCATTCCTATCAGAATATAAAGACAGATACTCATCAGCTCCAAGGCTACGAATACGAGTATAAAGTCTTGTCCGCCGGTCATCAGCATCATTCCGCAGGTTGCAAAGAGGAGCAACGGATAGAATTCAGGAAATTCTACATTATGATTTTTTAATATCCTTGGAACGATTGCGACGGTTCCGATCGCCATGGATAAGTAGATCAGATTTAACCAGAATGTAATGATCGTATTTTCGATCTGTCCCGCGAAATAGGTTCCGTTTCCAGGGAATCGAAAGGAGGTGTAAAACACCGCCGCAAGAGATACGAGCAAAATGAATCCGGAAGAATATCTTACGATCAGATATTCCTTTGTCTTAAACAACACGGACAAACAAACGAGGAAAACTCCCCCCGCGGCCAAAATCAAAGCCGGGAGAATGGAAAACAGGTCGAGGGTATTTGGAATCAGATTCATCGAACCGCCTCCTCGTCTCCTTCCGGAGAAGTTTCCTTACCCTTTCGGATCGATTCCGGAAGCGCAAACTTACTTTGATATCCTTTCAGACGTTCTTCGTAACGCGCAGGTTCGGTTCCCAACGATTTATAAGAGGTATATTTTCTTTCAAAGGGTTTGTCGCCTATATCCTTTTCCTTCAAGGACCGGTCTTGTATCACTCTCGCCGACGCGGAATTCAAGGCGACTTTTACGGAAGGCTCCAATACTCTCAAAAAAGGTTTTGGATAGATCCCGATCCAAAAAATCATGAGGATCGTGGGAACGAGGATCGCCCATTCCTTCAAATTGAGGTCGTGGTGTTCGGTTAGATTTTTAGTCGGCTCTCCAAAGAGCATCCTTTTTGCAAAAATGAGGAGATATCCGGCGGCAAAAACGACTCCCGTTGCGGCTAACGCACCGTAGACGACGTTGGCCTTTATGCTTCCGAGGATGATCAGAAATTCTCCGATAAAACTGTTGGTTCCGGGAACTCCGAGAGAGGAAAAGATTCCGATCGCAAAGAAGACCGAAAATACGGGAAGCAGCTTGGACAATCCACCGGCTTTGGCGATATCGTTGTTTCCGATTCTTTCATGCAACATTCCTAACATAAAAAAAAGTAATCCTGCGGTAAATCCGTGGTTGATCATCTGAAGCATTCCGCCGGCCATTCCTTCTTCCGTAAAACTCAAGATTCCCAACATACAAAAACTCATATGAGAAAGGGAAGAAAACGCCACGACTCGTTTTGAATTCTCCTGAGCCATCGCGATGATCGCTCCATAAAGAATTCCCGCAATCGCGAGTCCTCCCAAAAGTTCCCGATATTCCAACATCTCTTCGGGAAACAACGGAATCGCTAAACGAATAAAACCATAGAGTCCGATCTTCAATAAAATTCCCGAAAGGTCCACCGAACCGACCGTAGGCGCTTGGGAGTGAACGTCCGGCATCCATGTGTGAACCGGAAACAGGGGAACCTTGATCGCGAATGCGAGCACGAACGCGAAAAACATAAACAAACGGATGTTTTTCGGTATTTCAGGTAAAAGTCCCGTGGAAAGATCTTCGATCACGATCGTTCCCGTTTTGAAATATAAGATTAGAATTCCTGCAAGCATCAGGACGGATCCGGTAAAGGAAAAGATCAGATACTTGATCGCAGCTTTTACGCGTTGATCCTCTCCCCAAATTCCCACCATCAACACCATCGGAGAAACCATCGCTTCCCAAAAAATATAAAACTGAACGAGATTGCCTGAAAGAAAAACTCCGTGCACACTCATCTCTACGATCATAAGATAAATGTAAAACTCTCGAATTCGATTGGTGATACTCGTCCACGTTGCGAGCGTGGAAAGAAAAAACAACAAGGACGACATTCCGCAGAGCAAAAGACTAAATCCGTCCATTCCGACGTGATAGTCGACTCTTAAGTTTCCAGAAACGACGATGTCCCGGATTCGATCCACAAATTGCAACGACGCGTTGTCCGGATCGTATTTAAAATACAAACCGATAATGATCAAAAAGGGAACTAACGTAAAAAGGCCGGATATAAATCTCAGCCAATAAACCTTATTGGAAAAAAATAAAAACGGAACCCCGACGAGAGGTAAAAATAAAAAGATACTCAGTATGTATGGCGGGAAATCCAAGTTACAGCCCCCTCAATAGAAAAAAGGAAAGTATGACTACCGTTCCGAAAACGATCAAGATCGCGTAGTCGACCACGATTCCGGTCTGAATTCTTCTCAGAACCAGAGAGATCGCAACCGCAACCCTCCCCGTTCCACGTAACATCAAATCCAGGAAATTTCTTTCCACGTAGTTCGCGAAAAATTTTCCGAGAAGCAGAATCGGATCCACGATAAAGTCGCGATAGAACTCATCCACGAAGTATTTTTTGGAAAGAATCCGTTTCAAACCGGAAAGAGATTCTTCTTCGATAGGAACGTTTTTGCCGGTGAGAAAAATCGTTCTGGCGATAAATATCCCGGAAACAGCTACCGCTACCGAAACCGCGACAAGTATGAGTTCGAGAGAAGAATTTGTTTCGTGACCGTCTAAGCTTTGTTTGACGATCATCTGCGAGATTTCGGTTCCTCTTAGGAAAATCGGAGCGAAATATCTAGTCAAAACGTCGACCCCTCCGAAAAGAAAGTGAGGGACTTCCAAAAATCCGGTGATCGCCGCTCCGATCGACAGAATCACGAGCGGAATCGTCATCACGAGCGGAGATTCATGGAGATGCGAAATTTTGTGCGAAGACACGCGGGATTCTCCATAAAACGCGAGATACGTCATTCGAAACATATAGAACGCGGTCAAAAGCGCGGTGATGATTCCGAGTCCGTAAAAGAGAGTTCCATACGCATAACTCTTTTCTAATATAAGATCTTTGGAAAAAAATCCGCTAAAAGGAGGAATTCCCGAAATCGCCAAAGATCCTACAAGAAACGTGATCCAAGTGATCTTCATCTGTTTTTTGAGACCGCCCATATTCCGAAGATCCTGTTCGTGATGAAGCGCGTGGATCACGGAACCCGAACCCAAAAACAAAAGCGCCTTAAAAAAAGCGTGGGTCATCAGGTGGAAAAGCCCGGCGACGTAAGCTCCGGCGCCCATCGCTACGAACATATAACCTAACTGTGATACGGTGGAATACGCCAAAACCTTTTTGATATCGTTTTGAAAAAGTCCGACGGTCGCCGCCAAAAACGCGGTCACCGATCCGATGATCACGATCCAGTGACCTACCTGCGGGGCGGAAAGAAAGATCGGATTGAGTCTTGCGATCAAAAAAATCCCCGCAGTCACCATCGTCGCCGCGTGAATCAAAGCCGATACCGGGGTCGGCCCTGCCATCGCATCCGGCAACCAAACGTGCAACGGGATCTGAGCCGACTTCCCGATCGCTCCTATAAAAAAACAAGCGGCCGCAATCGGAAGAATATAACGAAAAGAAGGAACTTCCGGAATCGCCTCGGTAATTTCCGTAAAAGAAAGCGAACCCGTGTACCAGAAAACGAGAGCGATTCCGAGGAGCATTCCCAAATCGCCGATTCTGTTTGTGATAAACGCTTTCATCCCCGCGTTTGCTGCCGAATCCTTGTGATAATCAAAACCGATGAGGAGATAAGAACAAAGCCCCACTCCTTCCCATCCGAGAAAAAGAAGAATTAGATTTTCTGCAAGTACCAGATTTAACATCGCGAAGATAAAAAGATTCAAGTAAGCGAAGTAACGGGTAAAACCCGGATCTTCCTTCATATAACCGATGCTGTAAAGATGGATCAAAGAACCGATTCCGGTGATGATGAGAATCATATACAAGGAAAGTTGATCCACTTGATACGCGAGCGATACGTTCAATCCGCCGGCCTTTATCCAAGGGAATAAAGTCACAATCTCGGGAACCGAACGTTCCATCGGATGAAACAGAAAAAAAGTGACAAGAGCTAAAACAAAAGATAAAAAGACTACGGAGGTGGACAATACTCCGGTAAAACCTTTCAGCCATTTGCCGAATAGTCCCGAAATCAAAAAACCGATCAAAGGAAGCGCGACTAACGCAGGGATGAGGTTGGAAATTTCCATTCTTACTACCATTTCATCAGATTCATTTCGTCTACGTAGCTCGTCTTTTTGAGCCTGTGAATCGCGATTACGATCGCAAGTCCGATCGCGGCTTCCGCTGCGGCGATCGCCATCACAAAAAATACCACAACTTCTCCGTCCACCTGATGGAGCGCCTTAGAGAACGTTACAAAAACGAGATTCACCGAATTTAAGATCAATTCCACGGACATAAAAATCAGGACCGCGCTTCTTCTCACCATCACTCCCGCCACTCCGATCGTAAAGATGATCATCGCCAGAGTTAAAAAGTATTCTACGGGAATTCCGGAGATCCAGAGGTTCATAGTTTATCCCCTTCCAATTCCTTGTTGGCTAAATTCTTTTTGCCGAGCACTACCGCGCCTAAGACTGCCGCGAGGAGAAGAATGGAAATCAATTCAAAAGGAAGCAGATACCGCAGAAACATCGCGGTTCCGACCACGGCGGTGTTTCCCGAGGAAGTGGAACCCGTTCCGTTTGCAGTGTTTCCGCCTTTGGGAATATCGAAAGAATATTCAACATTGCTGTTGGACAAATAGCCGATTCTTTCCGAAGTTTTAGACGGAATTCCGTCGTGGACTGCGGTGATCAAAAGAACTCCCAAAAACGCGACAAGAGTCAGATACAAAAGTTTTTTCACGGGTTTTTCAAAGATAAAAAACTGAGGTTTATCGTCCCTTAGCGAAAGAAGCATCAAAACGAAAACTACCAAAACCATAATCGCCCCGGCGTAGACGAGGAGTTGCATCGTCGCGATAAAAATCGCGTTCATCACGGCGTAAATGGCCGCCAAGGAAAAAAAACTCAAAACGAGCAGAACGGCGGCGGTAATCGCGTTCGGATGAAAGATCACGCCGAGAGAACTGAGAATCATCACCGTTGCAAACAGGAAGAATAGAAGCAGTTGAGGTTGGTCTATTAGTGGCATATTCTTATATTCTTAAAATTGTATATAGATGCTTGCGATGACGATGTTCAGGATCGCCCAAGGAATCAGTTTTTTCCAACCGAGGGACATGAGTTGATCGTAACGAAAGCGGGGAAGCGTCCATCTCACCCAGAGAAACAAAAACGTAAAAAAGAGAACCTTACCCAAAAAGAAAAAGAGACCGAAAAGAGGTTGTAAAACGTTACCTTCCAAAATTCCGAACGGAACCTGATAACCGCCGAAAAAGAGCAAGGTTACTACACAACTCATCGTGATCATATTCATGTATTCCGCGATGAAAAACAACGCAAACTTAAAAGCGCCGTATTCCGTGTGAAAACCGACTACAAGTTCGGATTCCGCTTCTGCCAAATCGAAAGGAAGACGGTTGGTTTCTGCAAACATCGCAACAACAAAAAGAAAAAAGGCGATAAAACCGGGAAGTTTGAAGATATTCCAAAGGCCGGCCTGAGACGCGCTGATGTCGGTAAGTTTCAATGAACCCGTGATGATCACGATCGAAGCGACGCTCAAAGAAAGTGGAAGTTCGTAGCTGATCATCTGCGCCGTCGCTCGAATCCCGCCTAACAACGAATATTTGTTGTTACTCGCCCAACCCGCGATGATGATTCCATAAACCGCGAGGGAAGAGATCGCAAACAAAAAGAGAATTCCCGTATCCGGATTGGCGACTTGAAGATCCAAAAACTGCAAACCGGTCGCGTTTTGTAAAAACGGAGGAAGAGGAATCTGACCTCCCAAAGGTACTACGGACCAGGCCATGATGGCGCAGGTCATGGAAATTCCGGGAGCGATGAGATACATCACACGATTGACGTTTAGAGGAAACACTTCTTCTTTTGTGAGAAACTTGATTCCGTCCGCGAGAGGCTGGAGAAGTCCGAAAATTCCCGCACGATTGGGCCCCTTTCGATCCTGAATAAAACCCGCGACTCGTCTTTCCGCAAGAGTGTAGTAAGCGCAAGCGGTGATCAGGATAAAAAAGAAAAGACCGCTCTTTAAAAGCCAAAATAGAATTTCATTCCAATTCATAAAAGAGCCTTGTCCTCCTTCCGTCTACGGAGTTCCGTCACCGGTTCCGGTTTGTCCTTGAGCCTAGCGTCGAACTCGGAACGAAATTTTTGAAGAGCCGGACGAACCGCGCCCACACAAGCGTCCGAAAGAGGACAGATCGTAGTTCCGCCTTCCATATTTCGCGATAAGGAAAGAATCAGATCGATATCCTGGGTCGTACCTTCTCCGTCTCGGATTTTGGAAAGAATGTCTCGAACCCAATGTGTGCCTTCGCGACAAGGAGTACACTGACCGCAGGATTCGTGAGCGTAGAATCTCGCGAAACGATACGTGGTTTCTACGATGTCCGTCCCTTCCGCGAGTACGATGACCGCGCCCGAACCGAGCATGGTTTTGTGAGCCGCCATGGATTCGAAATCCATGTTCGCGGTTTTGCATTCTTCGGCGGTGAGAATCGGAACGGAAGATCCGCCCGGAATGATCGCCTTCAGAGGTTTATCGTCTACGATTCCCCCGCAGAGATCATTCACAAGTTCTAATAAAGGAGTTCCTAATTCGATTTCGTAAACTCCCGGTTTTTTTACGTGACCCGAAACGCTGAAAAGTCTCGTTCCCGGAGATTTTTCGGTTCCGATCTTAGAATACCAATCCGCGCCCTTATCCAGGATATGAGGAATCGCCGAAAACGTTTCCACGTTATTCACCACGGTCGGAGAACGATACAAACCGGAAACGGCGGGAAACGGAGGTTTCAATCTTGGATGACCTCTTCTTCCTTCCAGGGAATTGATAAGTGCTGTTTCTTCTCCACAGATATAAGCGCCTGCTCCTTCGTAGAGAACAAGATCAAAGTCGAATCCGGAATCTAAGATATTCTTACCCAAATAACCTTTTGTATAGGCTTCGTCGATCGCCTTCTGCATGGTTTTGGCGCCCTTCTGAAATTCTCCCCGAATGTAGAAGAATCCTTTGTTGGAGCTGATCGCCCTCGCACCGATGATCATCCCTTCGATGATCTGATGGGGAAGGTTTTCGATCAGTTTACGATCTTTGAATGTACCCGGTTCGCCTTCGTCGGCGTTGCAGATGATATATTTCGGTTTTGGAATGTCTTTCGGGATAAAGGACCACTTGAGTCCGGTCGGAAAACCCGCGCCCCCTCTTCCTCGGAGTCCTGATTTTTTCACCTCGGCGATGATATCGTCGGGTTTCATCTTCAGGGCCTTTTTCAAACCGTCGTATCCGTGAACCGATTCGTAAAACTCGAGTTCTGCGGACTGAGGATTATCGATGTATTTCGTGAGAATTTTCATTTCTGCCATAAGGATTTCCTTTGTCAGTTCAGACTTTTAAGAATCTGATCCACCTTTTCAGGCGTCAGTTGTTCGTAAAAATCGTCGTTGATTTGCACCATCGGAGCGTAACCGCAGGCGCCGAGACATTCCACTTCTTCCAATGTAAACTTTCCGTCCGGGGTCGTTTGTCCGAGATGAATTCCCAAACGATCGCAGAGATGTTTTTCGATTGGATCATTTCCTTGCAGATAACAACTCGAGGTTCCGCAGATCTGGATATGATACTTTCCAACCGGCTTCTTATTATAGAGGGTATAAAATGTCGCGACTCCATAAACCTGAGCGAGAGAGATCGGATCTCCGAGACGCTCGGCGATATAGTTCATCCCGTCCTGATCGACAAAACCGTTTTCTCTCTGAAGAATATACAAACACGGTAGAATGAGAGAACGTTTTTCCGGAAATACTTCCAGCATCTTCTGGAATCTTTTTTCGGATTCTTCACTGAACTTATAACTCATCAGCAGTCCAACTCCCCCGCAATCACGTTCAAAGAACTCATAGTCGCGACGGAATCCGCGAGCAAACCGCCGCGCACAAGATCCGCAAAAGATTGATAATACCAAAAACAAGGACGTCTAACGTGAACTCTCCAGGGAGATTTTTCGCCTTCCGAAACTATATAATAACCGAGTTCTCCGTTGGCGGCTTCGGTCGCCATATAGTATTCTCCCGGAGGGACCTTGACCCCGTGCATGATGATCTTGAAGTGATAGATCAATTCTTCCATGTTGTTGTAGACTTTGTTTTTTTCCGGAAGATAGGCGTGCGGAAGATCCGCGTGCCAGGTTCCTTCTGGGATTCCGTCTAACAGTTGTTCGATGATCCGAATCGACTGACGCATTTCTTCCATACGAACCAGAGTTCTATGGAGAACGGAACCGTCCTCTCCTACCGGAATGTCGAAGTCCACCTTGTCGTAGAGCATGTAGGGTTCGTCCTTGCGAACGTCCCAGTCCACGCCGGTTGCTCTCAGGTTCGGTCCGGAATAACCGTAGGCGATCGCGTCTTCTTTGGAAATCCCTCCGATCCCGTCGGTGCGTCCGAGAAAAATTTTGTTCTTTAAAAGAAGGCTGTTGAATTCTTCGATCGCGGGTTTGAGTCCTTTGCAGACCATCTTTACTTCTTTTACGAATTCGGGATAGATGTCCCTTTCCAAACCGCCGATTCTACAAAACGTGGTGGTAAGTCGCGCGCCGGTGAGTTTTTCGACGACCTGATAGATATTCTCGCGATGATGAAAGAGGTGAAGAAGCCCGGAGAAAGCCCCCAAGTCCACTCCTAAAATTCCGGAGCAGATGATATGATCCATGATTCTCGAAAGTTCCGAGATGATCATTCTTACATACGTCGCGCGATCGGGAACCTCGATCTGCATCATTTTTTCCACTGCGAGAATCCAGCCGATATTGTTGAGCGGAGTGGAAACGTAGTTCATCCGATCCGTGCAGACCAGGAACTGATTGTAAGTATAACGTTCTCCTAATTTTTCAAAACAACGATGCACATAACCGATGACCGATTCCGCTTCTATGATTCTTTCCCCGTCGAGTTGAATTACGTTTTGAAGAATTCCGTGGGTTGCAGGATGAGAAGGGCCTAAGTTTACGAGGAGATGGCCTTCGGGAAGATTGGCAAATTTTTGTCCGAAATGTTCGGCCGTTTTTTCGTACATCATTCTACTTTCCTCCTTCCTTTGTGATGTCTTCGGAGATATGCATCTGCAGAAGATCTTCTATGAGATAATCCTGACCGAATCCTTCCAGAGGATAGTCCTTTCTAAGAGGATGGCCTTGAAAGTTATCCGGCATCAGAATACGATCCAGACTCGGATGATTGGCAAAAGGAATTCCAAAAAGATCATATACTTCCCTTTCCGGCCAATTTGCTCCCTTAAAAACGGAGACGATACTCGGAACCGATTCTCCTTCTTCCACACGAACCTTGATCTGGATTCTACTCGCGACCTTGTTCGCGGAGCGAAGAAGATAACAGACTTCAAAACGAGGTTCTTTTTTTCCGAGCCAATCCACCGCGGTGAGATCGTTTAGAAAATTATAATATAGAGTTGGATCATTTTTGAGAGCCGTAAAAACCGGAACCAGACCTTCCGCCTTTAAAAAAATAACGGGAAGGTTGGAGACTACTGACTCTTGTTTGTCCAAAAAGTGGGGAAATTTTTCTTTGAGGAAACTTTCTACTGCTTCTTTCATCGGACGACCAGGGGTTTATTTCTTTCGTTCAATTCCTGGATTTTATGCATCACTTCCTGACGTCTTTCTTCCAGCCCCTGCGTTTTCAGTTTTTGCTGTAATTGTACGAGTGCGTCCAAGATGGCTTCCGGACGAGGAGGACAACCGGGAACATAAACGTCTACGGGAAGAATCCGGTCCACACCTTGCAAAACTCCGTAGGTGTTGAACATTCCGCCGGAGGAAGCGCAAGCTCCTACGCTGATGACAAACTTCGGTTCCGCCATCTGATCGTAGATTTGACGAAGCACGGGAGCCATCTTGTAGGTGATCGTTCCGAGGACAAGGATCATGTCCGCCTGACGCGGAGAAAACGAAGGACGTTCGGCTCCAAAACGAGCGATGTCGTAGTCGGAACAGGAAGCGCTCATATATTCGATTCCGCAACAAGCGGTCGCGAAAGGATAAGGCCAAAGGGAATAACTTCTTCCCCATTGAATCACGGACTCGACGTTGCCGAGTTGAATCATGTCGCCCAGGGCTTGGCCCGGAGCTTTGTTAAGATCACTCAATCCCATTCCAGCGCTCCTTTCTTCCAGATATAGTATAAGCCTACGACCAAGGTGAGGACAAACACAAACATCTCAAAGATGAGAAAAAACCCGATTCCCGCGTTCTTAAATCCGATCAGATTGACTGCGTAGGGAAAAAGAAAAACGGCCTCAATATCGAACAAAATAAAAAGAACTGCGACAAGATAAAACTTAATGTTAAAAAGTCCTCTTGCATCCCCGTAGTATTGTACGCCGCACTCGAAAGTGTCCTGCGGTTTGGACTTCTTTTTGGGGCCGATAAGTATGGCAAGGGTAAGAATCAGAGCAGAGAAACCAACTCCGAGTAAGAATTGAATGAGTAATGGGCCAAGGTGCTCGGGAGCGCTATCCATAGCTCCTATTAGACTCCGGTTTGCATATAGCCTGTCAATCAATTTCGTGATATATCTCGCGCCCCATAGGAAGCGAGATAACCGCGAGCAGCAGAGCGTTGCGAGTGGTTCGCAACGAAGTTGCGAAACAGAGAGCGAGATAGCCAAAAGCCGCGAAGCGAAAGCGTTGGCTCTCGGCGTAGCTGAGACGAACGAACTAAAAACGCAAGCCCACAGAAAGGACGTTGAGTTCTGCGAGCGACGCCGGACGAAGTTGGAAAAAGAACGATCCGTAAAGAGCGAAAGGACCATTGAACAGCGAAGCCTTACTTTAAGTTGTTTCCTGCTTGCGTCGGAATTCTGCAATTTCCAATTGAAACAGAGAATCAAAAAAACAACCACGAAATATTTCAGCAGATTCTAATCTTTCCATCGGAAAAAAGGGGAACATTCTTAAAAAAGGACAATGTAAGGATGGAGAATTTATAACCTGAAAAGACGCGTTTACCGCATGTTGAGCAATGGAAAATTTCTCATTCGGAATCATTCTTCACAAAAAGAACCCCGAATTAGTTTGACAAAAAACAGATAGACAAATCAAAGCACTGGCTTCTCCTAGGAAAGGTCCCGACAAAGGAAAACGAATTGTCCGCCGCACACAACGCAGATCCCTTTTCCTGGAAAAAGAACATTCTTCTTTCCTTACGTCGTTTTCCTCTCGCCCTTATCCTATTCTTTCTTCTCTTTACCGATTGTGCTAGTTCTAAAAATTCCATCTTCGGAACGGTGTTTGTTCGACGGGGGTTTACTCTCGAAAAAAAAACGAAACACATCGTATTTCCGGTTCAGATTCGTTCGGGTTGGCTCTTAAAAGATCAGAATGCAGATCAGAGAAAATTCGTAGAATCCAGGAGTTTTGAAAAGTTAGAACTTACGATTTTAAATTACGGCGGTAAGGTGCAGGAAAGATATAACGCCGAAAGACAGTTTCGTTCCACGCTTGAAAACGATCCTGTCTTTAACGAGGAAAAGGGAATCAAGATCGCAAAACTTCTCAAAGGCGACATCGCGGTTTTTACGGACTTTACGGATTATGGAACCGTTTCCGGAAACGCGATTTTGGAAGTTACCGTAAAAGCGATGGACGTCGAAAACGGAGAGATTGTCTGGAAGGCGATGTATTCGGGAAAAGCATTGGGTCTTCAAGACGGCTTTGACCTTTCCAACTTGGAATCTGAAATTTTCGAACAACTGACAAATAGATTAAAACAAAAAACGGAGTAAAAGGAGAACAACATGGCTAAAGTAGTATTATCCAGTTTTGCAGAATTAGAAGCCTACACCGGAAAAGAAATCGGGACTTCCGAATACCACACGATCACCCAGGAACAAGTCAATCGGTTTGCAGATGCGACTCTGGATCATCAGTGGATACATACGGATCCCGAAAGAGCGGCGAAGGAATCTCCGTTCGGCGGGACGATTGCACACGGATATCTTACTCTTTCCATGGCACCCTACCTCTTGTCTCAAATATTAGAATTAAAGAATATTAAGATGGGGATCAATTACGGAATGGAAAAACTTCGGTTTTTAGAGCCCGTAAAAGTAGGAAGCAAGTTGAGAATCAGAGCGGAGTTGATCGAGCTAAAAGACCTTAGAGGTACTGCGAGAATGACTCTGAAGATGACTTTCGAAACCGAAGGATCCACAAAAGCGGCCGCGGTCGGAGAGGTAATCTATCTATATCAATTTGCCTGATGGAAAAAAATTTCTAAAATTAGGTAAAATATGAGTCCTAGACTGATCATCTATATGGTCTCGAGAATTCGAGACGAATTTCACAGACACCTGAACCTTGAGCTGAAAGAAAAAGGTTTAGGCGCGCTAACAACGACCCACGCGGATATCTTATTCGCCCTCGTAAAGAAAAAACGAGCGCAGATGCAGGAGATAGCCAAGATGATCAATCGGGACAAATCCACGTTAACCGCCCTTGTCGACAAATTGGAAACCTTGGGATTTGTGGAAAGAACGAGAGACGCCGACGATCAGAGGATTGTACATCTCGAACTGACGGCGAAAGCATATTCGGTTCGTCCGGTTTTGCTCGGTATATCCCGTTCCCTTGTTAACAATCTTTACAAAGGGTTTACGGAAGACGAAAAAAAGGAATTGGCTCGACTTCTTGTAAAACTCTATCAAAATCAAAATCCCGAGTCCATAAACGCGGGATTTTTTCTACAATAGAAAACGGGAAATACAAATGGCTTCCTTCCAACCAATTCTATCCTGGATCGCGGGTCTGATCCTTTTGTTCCTATCCGGGATTCATTTTTACTGGTTGGTGGGAGGTCAAACCGGCGGAAACAAAGTCATTCCGGAAGTAAACGGAAAACCTGCGTTTCTTCCGGGAAAACCTGCTACCTTGATCGTTGCGATCCTGCTCTTAGGCGCGGCTTTGTTGCCGATCGGACTGACGTTGGAGAATCCGATCGGAATCCCAAAACACCTTTTTTACTACGGAACCTTCTTTCTTTCCGCCGTATTTCTTCTGCGTGCGATCGGAGAATTTCGATTGGTAGGCTTTTTTAAGAGCGTTAGGGGAACCGAGTTTGCTAAAAACGACACAAAATATTATTCGCCCCTCTGCCTTCTCCTTTCCGCCCTTCTCTTTTTTTCGGCGATCTAAGAAAGAATTTCGGATTTTTCCGAAAAGAAATTATTTTCCATTTGATAAAATGGCGGCATGAATTTCCATTCACCGGCATGAAATCAAAACATAAATTATCCGATAAACTTCGTTATCATTTCGACAATTTTATGTCCAAAGGCGGGGGTGCGGTTTTTGCCGCGCTGATCACCTTATTCTTAATCGCATTTATAACGCTGTCAATCGTACGCGTGTTAGGCGGATGGATTTTTCCGGACGAATCGATCCAAGGAAAGGGAGAATTTCTTTGGAGGGTATTCTTACAGATCTCCGACGCGGGCGCCGTAGCGGAAGACGGCGAATCCAACTGGTTCAATAAATTCTCCGGAATTCTTACCGTATTTTTAGGTCTTGTTCTCTTTTCGAGTTTAGTGGCGTTTATCACAAATCAATTTGATCAGAAGATTCAGGATCTAAGAAAGGGAAAGAGCGACGTATTAGAATCCGATCATACGATCATCCTTGGGTTCGGAGTCCGAGTCGTTGAAATCATCAAGGAACTCATTGAAGCGAATTCATCCGAGTCCAGAGCGGTTGTAGTCATCCTTGCGGAAGAAGACAAGGAAACAATGGACGATTTTCTCGCTGAAAATCTCACCGATCGCAAAACGACAAAAGTGATCACACGTTCGGGAACCCCGTCGAGTTTACATTCTCTGAGAAAAGTGAACGCAAAAGAAGCGAAGTCCGTTTTAGTTCTAAACGCTTCCAGCGACGAAGAATCCAAAGAAGGAAGATCCATCGGAGACGCAAAAGTATTAAAATCGTTGATGGCATTGGTCGCCCTCGGACAAGGCAACGAACTTCCTCCCATAGTCGCCGAACTTTACGGAGAAGAAAATCGCCGGATCGCGCAGGAACTCTCGGCTTCGATTCAAGTGATGGATGAAAGAAACATTCTGGCCAAACTTCTGGTACAAACGTCCAGAACTTCCGGACTCGCCGTCGTCTATTCCAACTTAGTCGGTTTCGAAGGGGACGAGATCTATTTTTACAAACCTAAAAACGGTTGGAACGGCCTTCCGTTTCAAGAAATTTCATTTCGGTTTAACGAATCCGTTCCTTTGGGATTTAGAAAAGAGGACGGGGACATCATCCTAAATCCTCCCGCGAGTTATATACCCGGAGACGAGGAAGACGCCGTACTTTTAGCGGAAGACGATTCTAAAATCCGTTACTCCGAGAACGCGGTAGCAAATCCGAGAGACTTTCAGATCCCGAAGAAGAAACGTTCCAACCCGATCGACAAACAATTGATCGTGGGATGGAATTCGAAAAGTCCGCTCATAGTGGAAGAATACGCAAAGTTCGTGGCGCCCGGCTCTACGATCGATCTTTTGGTAAAACAGATCGACGACGACTTTAAAAGTTCCGTCGTTCGACTAAAGAAAAAATATCCAAAAATCACGTTACGCTCCTTTCAAGCTGATCTTTCCCAGGAATCCGTGATGAAAAGACTCGCTCCGGAATCTTACGATTCCGTAATATTCTTAGCCGAAGAAAAAGAAAACATAGAGGAAGTGGACGCTCAAACGATTTCCTTGCTTTTACGCTTCCGTCAGTATTTCAAACGATATTCGTTTAAAACCGGAAACCAGCCGACGACTCAGTTGATCACGGAGATCATGAATTCGGAAAACACGGAGATTGTTTTAGAAACCGGAGTCAAGGATTTCCTGATTTCCAATCAATTCGTTTCGAAGATGATGGCTCAAGTTTCTCAAGAGCCCGACGTTATGCGCGTTTATGAGAATCTTTTCAGCCCCGAAGGAAGCGAAATCTACCTCAAACCCGTTTCTTTGTATTTCGAAAACGCTTCCCAGGTTCTTTCTTTTGCGGATTGTGCGAGCGCGGCGCTCAAACGGGGAGAAACTTGTTTCGGAATCAGAATCGCATCCGAAGAGAAAGACGAGGAAAAAGGATACGGAGTACACCTCATTCCTCCAAAGAACACTCAATTCTCCATCCGACCGGAAGATTCCTTGATCGTGTTGGCGGAAGACCAGACGTAAGCTCTTTTCACCTCGGAGTCGAAAGACTCCGTTTGCTTCTAAAAAAACAAGATCGTAATCCTGATTGGATCTTGCTGATTGCAATCCATTCTTCAACATTTATGTTAGGCGATGAGTCTCCGGAAAGGATAAAAACAAAAAATGGATTCAAAACCTAAACGCGAGTTCCGAATTCTTTTCTACAAAAACTAAAAAATCGATTCCAAGCTGAAAAATATCTTTCTTTTGTCTGTTGGTTTGTGTGTTACGAATACAATTTATTAAAGCGAAATGAATGATGATTCCTCTCATACCTTCACTCTACAACTTACAGCGCGTCCCAAAACCTGATCTTACTTTTTCGGAAAGATCGAGCTATAAGAACCTGCCCCAGTTTTGGAACAGATTCTTATATAAAATCCAGTTTATCCTTCTATCCGGTTATTTTTTATTCTCCTGCGAGAACATGGGAACGGATCAGGTTCGGGGGAAAGAGGCGATTCAGGAGATTCAAAAAGAAATCCTTAATATTTCCATCTATGAATTGTTGGGAAGACCTCGAACAAATTCCTCTTCGTCTTGCGGCAGCGCTTCGATAGAATCGGCGATTACCGAATTGGAATTGAACGATCAATTCGCTTCGGCGCAAACACTCAGTCCACTTTCCAATTCTAATCCATCCTTTCAAATTTCAGGAAGTATTTCCGGAAACACAGACGTGGACGTCTTTCGATTTTTCAGCTTATTTATAGGGACCGCACAATTCAAACTCGTATCAGGTTCCGCCCTTTGTAGAATCAGTTTCGGTGTGGACGAAAGCGGAAACCTTTCAGCCTTTCCGACCGGACCCAATTCGATCCTACCACTGGGCGCCTCCGAATTCCATACGGTCGGACCAAGTCCGATCGAGTCGGTCTATGTAGATTGCCAAGGACTCGCGGGTCAGGATTATCAAATTTCAGTCGGCTTGCCGAACGAAACTCCGAGCGTATATTCGGGATTGAGTTCGGGCCAAGACTTTCTTGCATCCTTGGGTTCGCCCGATTATTTTACGGCGGCTTTAGGAATCGAAGAATCCAAATCGTATACGCGACATTCTCTCAATCGTTGTCTAAACGCGATTCGAACGACGGGGCACTTTATAGCGATCGAAAAATACAACGTTTCAAACGTTAGTTGCGGTTCTCAAAGGCTCACGTATGAAGTCGGTCGTATCCTACTCTTAAAATCGGATTGCACCTTGGAACAGACAAAAGGCGATTGGAATAAGATCTACGGAACCGGTCAGTAAACCTTTATGGAAAGATCTTATATTACCTTATCGAAATAATTCAAAAAAGGCTGAAGAATCTTATAAGAATCGATCGTGTTCTTGATGAAATTTTTGGAAAGAATATCGGAGTCTTTTTGCTGTTTTTCTACGATGTAACTCGTATATTGAATCCATTCCAGATCGGGATGTCCTTTGGAAAAACCTCTCGGCGCCGTATTCAGTTTCATATCCGAAAGACCGCCGAATTCCTTTTCGATTTTTTTATCCTGGACGATCTTTTTAAATATATTCGAATTTTCTAAAATAGTCTCGCGAACTTTTCTCAATATCTTCGGATCGGGCATATACAATCCTCCGGCGATAAAGGACTGATCCCCCGGTTGGATATGAATATAAAAAAGAGGTCTTCCTAAATCCTTGCCACCGGCGCCGATACTTGCGCCGAAATTGATTTTATAAGGTTCCTTATTTTTGGAAAATCGAACGTCCCGATAGATTCGAAAGATACATTTTTTGGGATCCACTCCCGCGAGATTCGGATTGACCTTTGCAAGACCGATCACAAGTTCCGAGATTAAGTTTTCAAAATCGTTTTTAGCTTCGGTAAAAAGAAGTTTATTTTTTTCCAGCCAAGGTTTGTTGTTATTCTTCGCTATTTTTTTTAGGAAATCGAGAGTGGATGGTTGTAACATAAAAGACCTTGCCGATAAGGTTCGATTCGAATCCGGATCGATCAAGTCAAAATTCATTCTTACTTCCTCGTCGGTTTTTCGTTTCCGGCCCGATAATAAGATTGTATCTATCACAAGGATTAGATCCGCTCCATAAAACGAAAGTAAGAAGTTCCGATGAAAACCTCTTACTGTTTCCGGAAAAAAGAAAAATCCTTATTTCTTCTTTGAAAGAAACAAATCCAAATCTTTCGCCGACTGTTCCGGTATTTCCTCCATAGGAATGTGACCCGCACCTTCATAAACGACGAACTGCGCGTTTGGGAGATCCCGTTTCCAATTTGGAAAATATTCAAAACTCAGCCAATGGTCTTCGGTTCCCCACATCACCAAAGTAGGAGTTCGAATTTCAGAAATCCGTTTTCCCATTTCCTCGTTCTGAAAACCTTCCCTTTGTTCTTTGAAAATTTTGACGATCGCGGATCGATTCCCTTTTTTCATAGAAAGATCCACGTATCGTTCTTCCACCTCGTCTTTAAGTCGACTCGGATCCCCGTATGCCTGACTGACGCCTCTACTCACCACAAAACGCGGAGTGGAAACTTTCATCAAAGGTTGTATCAAAGGATGACTTCCAATGGCGACTAACTCAGGCAACGGTTGCGGATAACCTACCGAATCTATAAGAACTAGTTTTTCCACTCGGTTCGGATATTCAAGAGCGTATCTCCAGGATATAAAACCTCCTAAAGAATTTCCTACCAGATGAAATTTTTCGACTTTTAGACGTTTCCTAAATGTTTCCAAAAGAAGAATCATACCTTCCGTTTTTAAGACCGAATCGTCCTCTCCTATCTCCGTCAAACCGTGACCGGGAAGATCCAAACGAACGACACGATATCGGTTCTTTAAGATCGCGGCCCAAGCGTCCCAGGTATGCAAAGAAGAACAGACTCCGTGCAAAAGAACGATCACCGGTCCCTCCCCTTCATCGCGGTAATGGAGGTTTACGTTTTCAATCGTCATAAACTCGGATTCCGAATTTGTATACTTCGCTTTTAATTCTTCCAAAGGAATCGAACCGACTCCAAAAAATTTACAGGAACTCAAAACAAAGGTAATCAATAGAATCGAAATTCTACATTGTAAAAAAGAGACATTCAGTATCATAATATTCTCATACGTTAGTTACGTCTGTGAAAGCCAAAGGAAACGGATCGATTTCGTAAAGAATTTTTTTGACCCCGAAAGAGGTTTTGGAAGGTCGATTTGGAAGAAAGTAAGAGGTTAAATCATCTCGGCGCTAAAAATAGAATCGATTCTTTGAATGATTTTTATTTCTTTTTCCGCGAATGGCCGCGCGGTTTTGAGATCGGAAACTAAAATTTTCAATTCGTTTTGTAAGGTTTGGTCGAATTTTCGAAAGTCGGGAACTGAAAGTGAATTGAGATCTCCGGGTTCCGCTTTCCAGAGACCCCTTGCATATTCTCTTCTTCTTGTTTCTAAATCTTTTTTAGAATCGGAAGAAATCAGATAGGCATAAACTGCGTCCACCCATTCCTCCATACCGGGAGCGGGTGTAAATCCGTGAAAACAGGTTAAGTGAACTACGTTGCTAAAATTTCTTACGATTCGAATTTCGTTTCGATGAAAACTGGATGCGAGAATCGAACAGGAAGACTTTGCCTCCTGACTATACCAATTTTTCCTTCTTGAAGGAAGAAAGCGACGGTCGACTCCCTTGGTAAGACCGCTCTCCAGATACTTCCTCAAGGCGGACGATTCGTTCGGATCAAATTCGTTTCTTACGTCCAAAAGCCAGACCTTGGCCCCCTTTCTACTCAACTCCTCCCAATCGGAATATAAGAATATTCTATTTCTCGCATATTGTGATTTTGGAATACAGGTTCTGAAGAATTTCTCAGGAATTCCGGATTGTTCCACCATCGTTTTTGTAAAAAGGAAAAAATCGTTGTCCCCGGTTGCGATCCCTCTCGTAAACTTTCCGAATTCCAAGAGGGGAACTCGAAGATCGGAGGAGTTTTCATGAGAATCGTTTTTTCTTTCCAGAAGATAAGTTTTCTTTTCCATACGGTGAAAGATCGGACTCCACTTTGCCTCCGGATCCGGAAACGGGATCCACTCGGTTTCGATCGATTCAACGGCTCCGGAAACAAGTTTGGACTTACCGGTAAAAAAACCGGGTTTCAACCTGGCCCATTTGAATCCGGATTTTTTTTCCTTCCCTGAATTTTCCAAAAGAAGAATACAAGAACTCGTAACGGCCTCGTCAAAAAGACTGTCTTGAGGAGATAAAAGAAAAAGAGAATGAAGATGACCCGATTTTCTGAGTGCGGTCTTGATGAACACTCCGTAACCGGAGTTAAAAAAGTCCTGAGGAACTAAAAACGCGGCCCTTCCGCCGACGCTAATCATATTCAAACATTTTAATAGAAAAAAGACATAGAGATTCGCCGTTCCCGGAAGTTTGGTTTCCAAGTCTCCGGCAAATCGTTTATTCAATTCTTTGGAATAAATTCTATCGTTTATCTTCTTGTAAGGCGGATTACAAAGGATCACGTCGAATTTATGCTCGGGAGTTTGTAATAGAAAATCCTGATCGAAAAAATGAAGGGAGCCGTAACGAGTGACTTTGTCTTCTAAGGAAGACTTACTGGATTCTAAACATTGAGGATCGAGATCAAAACCGAACCATTCAGCTTTGAGATCAGGTCGTTTATCAAGAAGACTGGAAAAAAAGACTCCGTTTCCGATCGCGGGGTCCAGTATACGTTTTGAATTTTCTGGAGAGGAAATTTTTTCCGCGCCGAGAACCCAATCAACCAGGAAATCCGCTACTTTTTCGGGAGTAAAAAACTGTCCTAGAAATTTATTTTTTATTTTTCGATTTGCCTCTTGAGACATTTATACCGTGCAATTCCAAATCTTTCGCCGATCGAACGAATGCAATTTTTTACATACAAACGTCGTTTTGAAAGCTAACGTCTGTTATAGACAAAAATTTCAGATCCTAAGATGCTAACAACCAGTAATTTAATTGCATAGTATTACGGCCATTAGGTGAAAATGAGTATACTATAAGTCATACTATAAATCGGGAATTATTCGATTAGAACTATCCTATTGTGGTGTGTATACAAAAAGATTAAGCGAAATGGGATGGATATTTTTTCGACTTTGGTTTCCAGGAGTTCGGTAAAAAATATCCGATTGAATTTATGTATTTTTATACCGTCGAATCATGAAAAGGTATCAATCAAGTTTTTTCTGAATCAAATATTCTCACTTCTTCTTTCGGTAATTTGCATCGTTCTTTTAGATCGATTTATATCGGCGTTATGCGCTCTATAAATTCACATTTATAGACGAATCCTTAATATCTTTTCCGAGTAGTTTCAAAATTCGACCGATTTCGGTTTTTTTTAGATGATAGACTCAGATATTGTGAAACGCGGTTTTTTCATGGAAAGATGTGAGATAACGTTCCATTGAATTGTTAAGCGAACTCAAATCGGTTGGAATTGATTCCGTCGACGACAAAATACTACTTAGGGCGTTTAGAACGCTTACCTGAGTAAGTGGAAATCTGAAACGTTGAACTTACTAAGCGTCCCAAAACTGGGAGAGGTTCTTATTTCAATGGATACAAAGAAGGGTTGTGTGGACTTTTATAGGAATCTACCAATTGAAAGAATAACAAAATTACTGCGAGATCCGATCTCCATTCTCCTTAATTCCGAGTTTTTTTAGAATCAGAGTTTCGAGCGAATCCGATTTTTGTTTTCGAACTTCTTCCAAAGGAGTTCGTCCGTGTGTATCTGCGAGGCTCGGATCGGCTCCGAGTTCCAAAAGTTTCTGAGCCAAGCCCGTTCTCTTTTTGAGAATCGCTTGTAAAAGAGGAGAGATTCCTTCTGCGTTTCTTTGGTTCACGTTTGTTCCCGACTTTATGAGAAGATCTACGATTCTAAAATCCGTCTCCGATTCTTCCGCGAGAAAATGAAGCGCGTTATCAGCTCCCAATTGAATCGTCTTACCCTCCGAATGAGCTTCGTGTAAACGACTTGTGTAATCCGGCTTTGCATTGTGTTTTAAGAGAAATTCTACGATGGGAAAATTTTGTATGGAAGCGCCGGCTCCACAGGCGAGGAAAAGAGGAAATTCTTCCGGAGCGCCTTTATCAAAGTTCACGTCGGCCTGATTTTCGATCAGAAACTGGACAAGAACTAAGTTCCCGTGACGGATCGCAACGTTCAGAACGGATACGGGCGCCGTTTTTCCGGATGAATCGATCTTGGAAAAATATTCTATCTTGGCTCCGGATTCGATCAGACGTTTTGGAACCGCGAGGTCGTCGATGTCCAAAACCTTTACGTCTAAAAGTCCGGAAAGACTTTCGGAAAGGACGGAACTCCCGTCTTTATCCTGAGCGTTCACGTCGGCTCCGGCACGAATCAAAACCTCCACGATCTCAGGTCTGTGATCTGCGATCATAAGCGCGGTTTTTCCCCGAGAATCTTTTGCATCTACAGTCGCTCCGGCTTGGAGAAGGATCTGCATTTTTTTAGGATCTCCTTCTTGAACCGATCTCAAGAACTCGTTGTCCAAGACCGGATCCGCGGAAAGTAGGAAGGGAAATATGAGAATGAGACAGGGGATTTTGCGAATTGTAGAAATCATTGTTGTTTTAAAAGACCGTTTCTAATTATTAGATCGGATTTCCGACGGTTGTATATCCACATTTTTAGAACCCCTTTTTTCTCGGAATCCTAAAAACGCCCTTTTTATCTTGACCCGCGATTCTTTCCGGAGTTCCTCTTGTTTCGGAGTTGGATCATGTCAAAATCTTTTAAAGAATATACCTATTATGACGCTACAGGTCTCGCCAATTTGGTTCGTAAAAAAGCGGTTCATCCTTCCGAACTTGTGGAATCCGCGATTGAAAGAATTGAATCTACCAATCCGGGACTCAACGCGGTCATCCATCGTTTTTTTGAGGAAGCTCGAAGAGACGCCAAGTCCAAACTTCCGGACGGTCCGTTTCGGGGAGTTCCGATTCTTGTCAAAGACATCGTCCATTCGATCGGAGGAGCCCCTCTTACTTCCGGTTCAAAGGCGTTTCGAAATTATATCTCCCCCGTAGATTCCGAATTTGTAAAAAGATTGAGAAAGGCGGGAACTCTTTTTCTAGGACAGACAAACGTTCCCGAATTCGCTCTTATGGGAATCACCGAACCGGAGTTACACGGTCCTACGAGAAACCCTTGGAATTTGGAAAGAACTCCGGGAGGTTCTTCCGGCGGCTCGGGTGCGGCCGTGGCCGCTGGAATGGTTCCGGTTGCGACCGCGTCGGACGGAGGAGGATCGATTCGAATCCCTGCCGCCTATTGCGGGTTATTCGGACTCAAACCCACTCGGGGAAGAACTCCGGTCGGTCCATACTTCGGAAGATTTTGGCAAGGCGCTTCGGTGGATCACGTTTTATCGAGAACCGTGAGGGATAGCGCCGCCTTCTTAGACGCGTTATGCGGAATCGAAAACTCAGGCGCTTTTTCTTTTGAAGAATCCAAGACGAGTTATCTTTCCGAGATCAAAAAATCTCCGGGAAAACTGAGAATCGCATTCTCCACTCAATCGCCGATCGGAACTCCGGTACATCCCGATTGTGTGGAGTCGGTCGTTCATACCGCAAAACTTTTACATTCTCTCGGACACAAGGTGGAAGAAAAGGACGCGCCCGTGGATGGAAAGGCGATTGGAAGAGCGTTTATCACGATGTATTTCGGTGAAATGGCCGCTCAATTAAAAAACTTAGAACCCATTCTTGGAAGAAAAGCGACGATGAGCGACGTGGAATCCGTGACTTGGATTTTAGGACTTTTGGGAAGAACCGTTTCCGCAGGAGAGTTTGTAAGAACTTTGCAAGAATGGGACAAGGCCGCCCTTGCGATGGAAACTTTTCACGAGACCTATGACGTCTACTTGACTCCGACGACCGCGATGCCGCCTGCAAAGATAGGAGAACTCGAACCCAAGCTGGGCGAAAAGATAGCGATGCAGGTTGTGGGTCGTCTGGGTTTGGGAAGAATGTTGCTGGCTTCCGGTCTTGTGGATGAACTCGTTGAAAAAAGTCTTTCCAGAACTCCTTTTACACAACTCGCAAACTTAACGGGGCAACCTTCGGTTTCGATTCCGATCGGTCAGACAAGCGATCAACTTCCGTTGGGTCTTCAGTTTACCGCGGCGAAAAGAAGAGAAGACGTTCTCTTTCGTCTCAGCGCGCAATTGGAAAAGGCAGTACCTTGGTCGAAACATAAGTGAGGTCGAAATTTGTGGGAACTCTCACAAAGGAATGCTTTTTACGCGTTTAGGCGAACTTCGAACAATCGCGAGATCGAGTGCGTAGGAACTCTTACGAGAGAATCTTTTGCGCGTTTAGGCGAACTTCGTTAAGTCGACGGAGAAGAAGTCTTCGTCGGAGGAACGACAAAGTCCCAGTTGTATGTGTACTTGCCCGAGAGAGCTGGCGTTTATACGAACTTCGCATATTCAACACAAGTCGAGTGCGTAGGAACTCTTACGGCAGAATTTTTTGCGCGCTTAGGCGAACTTCGAACAATTGCGAGATCGAGAGTGCGTAGGAACTCTTACGAGAGAATTTTTCGTGCGTTTAGGCGAACTTCGTCAAGTTGACAGAAAAAACCTTCGTCGGAGGAACGACAAGGTCTCAGTTGTATGTGCACTTGCCCGAGAGAGCCGGCGTTTATAGGAACTTCGCATATTCAACACAAGTCGAGTGCGTAGGAACTCTTACGGCAGAATTTTTTGCGCGTTTAGGCGAACTTCGTCAAGTTGACAGAAAAAACCTTCGTCGGAGGAACGACAAGGTCTCAGTTGTATGTGCACTTGTCCGAGGGAGCGGCGTTTATACGAACTTCGCATATTCAACACAAGTCGAGGCTTGTAGGAGCTCTTACGGGGGAATTTCCCGCGTTTAGGCGAACTTCGTTAAGTCGACAGAAAAAACCTTCGTCGGAGGAACGACAAAGTCCCAGTTGTATATGCACTTGCCCGTGGGAGCGGGGTTTAGGCGAACTTCGTATATTCAACACAAGTCGAGTGCGTAGGAGCTCTTACCGAAAACTTCCCGCGCTTAGGCGAACTTCGAACAATTCGATGCGCAAAAAGTCCGAGGCAAAAAAAGAATCCTTACTTTCCGCCTATATCTTGAGATTTTTGTTTTTCAAAGTATAAAATGAATTCACGAAAAGAGCGTAACAATATCGTATTGTTTTTTGATTCCGAAAAAACTGTTGGAGCATTTATGAATCGATTCTTTTGGTTTCCAGTCACACTCGTAATTCTCATCCTTTCTATCTTAAATTGCAAAAAAGAATCCCTCTCCTCCTTCGAAGAAGACGGGAAATACGGTTTCAAGGACCGAAAGGGAAACGTAGTAATCGAAGCGCAGTATTCTTTTAGTTACGATTTTGACGAGAACGGGATCGCTTTTGTGTTCGGAGATGGGGGATGGTCTTGCATAGACGAAAAGAACCGAGTCTTGTTAAATCCGTTTTTGTATGACAACGGCCCTGATCCTTTTGTCGAAGACTTTGCACGTTTTAAAGAAAACAATAAAATCGGTTTTTATGACCCTCACTGTAAGAAAATCATTCCCGCTCGGTTCGATTTTGCTTTTCCATTCGAAGAAGGTTTTGCGGTTGTTTGCCTTCGTTGCAAGTCGGTAAAGTTAGGCGAACATTCCAAAATCGAAGGCGGAGAATACGGTCTCATCGATAAAAAAGGAACAATCATAGTTCCTATCGAATATGATTCCATCTCCACCGATTGGAACAAAAAAATCGCGCGGGCAACCAAGGGCAAATTAATAAAATACATTCCGATTTTATAATGCGCTTTTAGGAATGGAGAATTCCGGATTCTTACCTGCGATTTGTTCGTTCGACTTCAATGAAATCTGATTTTCAAAGGTGAAATCGACTGAAGAATATTTTCATTCGAAATTTTGGAACAGAATATCCCTTTCTGGATCAGAATCGGAGCCGCACAACGAGGGAGTTCCTACTTTTCTTTTATCCAACGAACCACCTTGAGATAAAAAACAAACGATCGCAGATTTTTCTGTGGAGCGATAAGCCCTTCCTGAAAAAAGTAGGATCTCCCTCTTCGATCTTTTTTTAAAACAAAATATCTCTTGATTCCAAGTCGGAACCCCGAAATGCTTTGCCCACCATGATTCCCGTCTTACTTATCGGACTTGGAAGAATCGCCTCTCTTCTCGAAAAGGATTCTCTCCGAAATCATCCCTGCACACACGCCGGCTCGATCTTTTCTCCTTGGGGAAAAAAAAGATTCTACCTTATAGGAGCGATCGATCCGTCGGAGGAACGACGGAAACAATTTTGCAAAGATTGGAATATTCAAGAAACAAAATGTTTCTCCGACTTTCAGGAGTGGTCCAAGGCATTTCGATCAAGGAAAAATCTAGGATCGAATTCTACCTTAGAAAAAGATGGAGTTCCTACTTTCTCCGCTTCAAAAGAAAAGACGTCCTCCCGATCCGTTCCCAAAGTCGGAACCTCGTCCAACGCAAAAACTCTCCCTTTTCAGATCGGTTCCAAACCCAAAAGTAGGAACTCACACGCCAAAGAAAAATCCTTCGACCTCGGCAAATGTCTCGTCATCATCGCAACCCCTTCGAACACACATTTCGGACTCGCAAGCCGGGCGATTCGATACGGATTCCGACATTTGCTCGTGGAAAAACCGGTCTGCCATTCTTTTTCCCACGCCAAAAGACTCGCCAAACTCTGTCGCGAGACCGGGACGGACCTCCGAGTCAATCACGAACGACGCTATCATCCTCTCTACAGGAAGGTTCGGAAATGGATTCAAGAAGAAACCTTCGGCCCGGTTCGGACGATCCGAGCTTCCGTCCTGACTTCCGCCAGAAACCCGGGCCGCGCGGCCCTCGATCGGACGGGCCCTCTTTTCCATGACGGAACTCACGCAGTCGACCTTCTCACGTGGTATCTCGGGATTCCGGACCGGATTCATTCCGTTCTCCGTTCGTATCCCGATTCTTCCGTGGAGGAACAAGCGGTCGCCCTCCTCACGTATCCAAAGGGAGAAACCGTATTCTTAGAAGCAGGTGGAATGCGAAAATACTTTCAGTTTGAGTTGGACATCCAAACAGAATCGGCGCGTTTCCTCGTGGGGAACGACGAGGTTCGATTCTGGAAATCCAAACCTTCCCGCAAATACAAAGGATTTAATAGTTTGACTCCGGTTTCAATTTCCGAAAAATCTTCCGCAGGCTCAAATCCGTTTCTCAATCTCTATGAATCTCTTTTCCGACATCTCAGCGGAAAACCTTCCGAGATCACGGGAGACATGGAGGAGAATCTCCGGATTCTTTCCATCTTGGAAACGATTCGGAAGAAAGCCGAAAAAAGAATCCTAGAGGTTTAGAATTTTTGTCTATGCTCGTTTCTTCCACAACCGGAACAGCCGAACCTCAGGAAACACAATCCTACAAAAGGCATAGCAGCGCCTGGAGATTTTGGAACGCCAGCACCTTTGTTTGGAAAAAAATCTGGTCTATATTCTGGTTTTTTAAATTGGGAAGAATCCTCTTTCCCTCTTATCGAAACGAAGCCGTTCAGGAGAAATACTTTCGCAGTCTCGGAGAAGACAGCCGGAAATTCTTCTTATCCATGGGCGGGGTTTATATCAAACTCGGACAATATCTCGGAAACCTCTCTCATATCTTTCCGGATTCGTTCACCGAATCGCTTCAAGATTTACAGGACAGAGTTCCTCCTCATCCCTTCTCCGAAATCGAAGAACGTTTTCGTCTGGAATTCGGAAAAGAAATCACAAAGGTCTTCCCGGACATACAAAGTATTCCCGAAGCGAGCGCATCGACCGCACAAGTTCACGTCGCTTCGATCGGAGGACAAAAGGTCGCCGTCAAAGTACTCTACCCCGGAATCGAATCTCTCATCGCAAACGATCTCAAAAACATCCGCTCCTTTCTCAAACGGATCAACCGTTATCTCTTTCGTTTCGAATTCAAAAAAGTTCACGAAGAGATCAGCCATCTCGTAACGAGAGAAACCGATCTTCAACTCGAAGCGGATTCTTACGATCGAATGAGAACTTTTTTTGCGGAAGAACCCGACTATGTATTTCCGAAAGTCATTCGTCAATTTTCGGGGAAGAGCGTATTGGTTACCGAGTTTATCGAAGGGGTCAAGATCACTCGTGCTACTCCGGTTCTCAAAGGTCAGGCCAAATCAAGACCGATGGAACTTTTAGTAAAGGCTTATGTTCTTATGATCTTTCAATATCGATTCTACCACGCGGACCCTCACCCCGGAAACCTCATCTATACACCGGATGAAAAACTCTGTTTTATCGATTTTGGAGCCGTCGGAGAAATGGACCCGAACGGAGTTTTTGCCCTCAAAAAGATCTTTCTTTCCGCGATCAGCAAAGACTACTACGGAGTTGTCTCCGGTTTGGAAGACATAGGAGCTCTTTCCGAAACCGCAGACCGGGACAAACTCGAAGAAGTCGTCCGTTATTCTTTGGAAAAACTGGGAAGGTTTATCGCCGATACGGATTACTTTAAGAATCTTTCCTTGGATCAGATTCATACAAGAGAGGATCGCCTTTTTTTAAAGGAGATCAATTCCAGTCTAAAAGAAATTTTTAGAATGATTCAGATCCCCGAAAATTTCATTTTCCTGGAAAGGGTCTTAGGTTTATTGGTAGGGATCACGGCGATCCTGGATCCGTATAGAACCGTTTTGGATTACGGTGAAAAACCGTTCCGGGCAGTCGCCACCGGGAAAGAAGGCGGACTGGAGTCACTTTTGTTAAACGAAGATAAAAATCTTTTAGGAAACACTCTCTCCATCCCAGGAGAATTCTATAAAGTCCTCCAGAATATCAATCGGGGAAAACAGGGAATCCAACTTCGGGAAGTGGAACGGCATACTCGAAAGATGTATGTCCTGGGACATCAGATTCTCTATTCCGGATTCTTGATTGCAGGAATTCATTTCGGAAATTATTATCTCGAAAAAGGATTGGAAATGCAGAGCTGGGGATTTTTCGGAACCTCCGCCTTTTTCGGACTTGTACTCATCTATTCATTCTGGAAGAATAAACTTAAAAAGAAAGGAAACCCTTTGTGAAATATTTTGAAAAACGATTTTTAGACGTCTATCGTCCTCTTTATCTGGGGGTCATCTTTATCGGCGTCGTTTTGGATCTTCTGACAAAGTTCCTCGTGATTCTTTACTATCAACCGCATCGTTACGTGGAAGTTCTGGGAAACTTTTTTAGAATGACTCTTACGTTTAACACCGGTTTTGTTTTCGGAGCCTTCCAAGACAACGCGATTCCTTCCTTGGTTGCGACCGGAGTTGCGATTATTTTTTTGATCGGTTACAGATGGAAAAATTTCGATCTCGGAAATCCATGGGGTTGGAATCTTGTAATGGCCGGAGCGTTCGGAAATTTCCTGGACAAATTCTTCGTAAAAATTCCCGGAACGGGATTTAGAATCGGGTTTCATCCCAATCCCGGAGAATACATCGGAGTCGTGGACTTCTTAGATTTCGACTGGCCCGACTTTTTACTCTTCTCAAGATGGCCCGCGTTTAACGTGGCCGATTCCTGCGTCACGGTTGGACTCACGATTCTGATCCTGACGATGAAACTCGAAGAGGAGAAATAATTTCTTGAAAGCCTTGGATCTGCCCATCTGGAGAAAGATATTCAGCCGAAAGGAAGCGAACAATAAGGAGATCATTCATTTTCTAAGAGAGACGAGCGTTTTTGGAAGAATGAAAAAAAGAACCCTGATTGAAATCGCGAGAATGGTGCACGTCCGAGAATACCAAGAAGGTGAGACCGTTTTTAGACAAGGAGAAGTCGGAGCGGGTTTTTATCTCGTCTATGAAGGCTCCGTAGTAATTCGTTCCGTTCGAGACGGAATCGAACTCGATCTCGCCCATCTCGATCAACACGCCTTCTTCGGAGAACTTTCCCTTTTTACGGAAGAAAGAAGAACCGCGAGCGCGATCGCGATGGAACATACAACTCTTCTCGGCTTTTTTCAGCCGGACCTAAAAGAAATCATAGAAACAAAACCGAGAATCGGGATCGAAATTCTCATGAGCCTTTCGACCGTCATCGTGGAAAGACTCCATCGTACAAACGGGCTTCTGGAAAAAGCCTACTTCCGCGGAAAACAAAAGAATGCGTGATCCGGAAAGAAGAGAACTCTCCGAGTATTTTATACGAATCATTTTTTTTCTGATCGTGGCTTTCACGATCGTAGTTTCCTTATGGGGACTTCAACTTTTGGCGGTTCCGATCGTGATGGCGCTTTTGATTTTTTACGCCTTTAACGGAACGATCAACAATCTGGAAAGTATCGGGATTCCGAGAATTCTTTCGATCGCGATCCTTATGATCGTAATCAGCGTACCGATCTATATCTTTATCAATTCGGTCGCTCCTCCGATCGTATCCAGTTTAAACCCGATTCTTAAAAATTGGAAACAGGATCTGGACGACGCTAAGTTTAAATATCTGACCGTAACCGTAAATCTTCAGTTTAACGAATTCCCCGCGAGCTGGAACGAGACCTTGAGACCCGACGATTTGATCAAAAAAATCGCTGAACTCATGCACGAACAGGTAAAAGGTCTGGTTTCCTATTTCCCGACTTTGATCGGCTATATGATCATCACTCCCCTTTTCGCATTTTTATTTTTGCTAAACGGAAATGGAATGTATAAGAATCTGATCTCCCTGATCCCGAATCGTTATTTTGAAATGGCGCTCATGGTCACCTACAAGATCAACGAACAGATGACGAATTATCTCAAAAGTCTCATGATTCAGAGCGCAATCATCTGTATCGTTTCGACGACCGGTTTTTATATCATCGGCCTTCCGTATTTTTATATTTTCGGTCTGTTTTTAGGAGTCGCAAACTCGGTGCCCTATCTCGGTCCGATTATGGGAGCGATCCCGCCGTTGTTCTTCTCGCTCGTCATCGGAGGAAGCGCCTCGACGGAAATGATGACTTCGATTTTAATCGTGGTTTTGATCGCGCAGATCATTGACAATTTCATCATTCAACCGGTTGTGATTTCCGGATCCGTCTCTTTGCACCCGATCGTAGTCGTCGGCGCCGTTACCGTAGGCGGCGCGGCCTTGGGTCTTGTGGGAATGTTGATCGCTGTTCCGATGGCGGCGATCTTAAAGGTAACGATCCAAACGTTTTACAGCTCGATGAAGGATCATAATCTTTTATAATTGAAAACCGAGAGAGAACTTTTTTTCGATTTCGGACTGTTCTAACTTTTTCAACAACCCGCGTTTCGGGAAAGTTCCTTTTAAAAGTCGCGCCAAAAAATTTTAAACTACGAAAGCCTGAAGTTTTTTCAGAAATTCTTCCTTCTCCGAATTTTGAAAGGCCGACCGAGGAACGATCAAAGCGCTCAAAGAGGATACGTATAAAAAGAAGTAATCCTTTGTTTCCACCACTTCACCGATAGAACCCGGTTTGAATTGGGCAGAAGTATATAACGTCTCGAAGAGAAGTAAATCATCGGTTAACGTGATTTTCTGTTTTCCGATCATTCCTTTGTTTTCCTTTTCCCGAAGCATTTTATCGACGTTGTTTCTGAGTCTCCAAAAATAGAGACGATCAAAAAGAAAAAACCAAACGATCGCAAATAAGAAAATCGGAATATTGAAGAATAAAGAAGTTTCGTCTAAGGTCGCATAGTTCAAAGCCAAAAAAACAAACAAGGTCCAGATGGGAATGACGAGTTTTGCGATCATTCTTTTCTTTTTCGAAACCTTGGAATGTCGAAAATGATATTCGTTAAAGTTTATGATATCTTCCAAAGCCAATTCGTAGTTGATTTGCATAGAGTATTACCGGATGAGTTTTATAGAAAAATTTTGTATCTTAGAATCGGAAACGATTTTGCTCAACAATCGTGCGTCTTCGTCGAAGCCGTAAAGAATCTTCCGTAATTCTATTACCGACCGGTTTAAAGTCCGATTTCAAGTTTTTTTCGAAAAAAAAATCCGCCGGATCCAACCATATTCGATTCATTTGAATAACAAGCGATCTCTTTTCGATGTGACCGCATTCTTATAAAATTCTAAAAAACCATTTTCCGAAATTTCAGTCTTTCGAGCGTTAGGAATATTCTAAGCCGTTCCATAAAAGCTCGAAGTTCCACCGATTGTTTTTTTAAACCATTCCGGAATCTTCCAAACAATGGATGCAGTTCCATTTTGATCGGAGTTCCATCCTTCTTGGAAACACAAGCGTCTCGCGTGTGCACGGCTCGACAAGTTTTGGAACAAATTATAGATCATACATGCAGGAACCTTTATGAAGAAAGAAATTGAAATCATTATCAAAGTAAGAATATGAAAATCGATTGGATCAAAAAGAAATCGAAAATTCCGGTCTAAAACACCTTGGAATCCGGTGAGGCCGAATCCTTCAAAACAATCCGTTCACTCCGTTGATCGTGACGGTTTTGATCACTTCCTTATCCTTTTCGGATTCTGCGACCTTCCAGTTGACTCCGGAGGCGGTGGAAAGAAGGCTTCTCCCGATTCCTTGGCGACCGAGGGCCGAACCGACGCCGGTTACTCTCGCTATAAAAATTCCGTATTGAGAGGAAAGTTTCGCATAACGTTCCAGGTCCTGAGCGTGTGTAGAATCGGGTTCCAAAACGGAATCGATATGGAAAAGAAGGTTTACGTTTTGAGATTTTAATTCTTCCAGACGTTTTGGATTTTCGATTTCCTTTCCCGTTACGATTCCGAAACGGAACCCGCTCATGATAAAAATCGTTTCGGCGTCTCCGCCGACTGCGGGTTTTTCGGAAGACAAAAGTTCCCGTTTTTCATACCAGTCTATCACTACTACGCTCTGAATGATCGGAACTGAAAGTTTCAATTTCCCGGAATCGTCTTTTCTGAAGATGGAACCGCCTATAATTACGCCCTTATAATATTCAGAAATTTGCAATAACTCGTCTGTAAGAAATTTTGCCTTTTCCGCGCAACCTTCGGGAGTGGAGGATGGGTTATAAAACGGAAAGTATTCCGGAAGAAGGAGAAAATCCGATTTCTCCTTAGCCAGTTTCGATTTTTGTTCGTTTGTGATGGGTTGATTGAGATGTTTTTGAAAAAGAGTTACTTTTGCCGATGCCAAATATCGATACCTTCCTGATTTAATCCCCTAAGATGGAAGGATTCACACCGAGCGAATCCGCATCCAGGTTCTCGGAAGAACCGACTTCTCCTTGACCTGCGCCGCCTCCGGAAATTCCAAGATCCGATTCTCCGCCGGCTTGTTCCGTCTTGATTCCGAATTCTTTCTCCATTTCTTCCGCAGAAAGTTCGGTGACTCCTCCGAAAAGATCTCCGTTTTCGAGCCTTCCCGCAAGAGCAATCGCATAACAATAGGATTCCATAATACATTGTTTGATCGGCTTTTTGTTGAGTCTTCTTTTGGACTCCATAAGATCGAAAGTCATAAGTTCGTCCATATTTGTGACGACCTCTTTTTTCGATTTCATGTCGGCGATCAGTTTTTCCAAAATTTCTCCGGTCTTTTCCACAAACTCTTTTACCGTCACCCGAACGTTTCTGGATTGTTGACTTCTTTTTGTTTCAAGAGCTGTCGTCTTTTTCGAAGCTTCGATATAATTGGCGCCCGGGTTTTTGAGATGATTTTTGAGTTCTTTATAATATTGATCGTAGATCCGGAACTGCTCGATGGAGGCTCTCGAAGTTTCGTAGTGATCCACCATCTTTTCGCGATAATCCACCTTAGCGCCGTTAACGATCGTAGGTTTGAGTTCTATCTTCTTCGTAGTCATTACGAAAGAATACTCCGCGTCGAACTCCTTAAAGAATAACCAAGTGAGAAAGGCTTTGTCCGCGGACGGAATGAGTTCGTGTTCTCCCTTAGGGTCGTGTTTTTTGCGAAGTTGATCGAGAGGAAGCATACGCATCAATTTTAGGCCGTATTTTAATTCCTTACTCAAGGAATCTTCCGGATTGACTTCTTCCTTTTTCTCCTCTTCTACGACTTCTTCTTCGGGGGCCGCTCCTCCGGAGATTTCATCCAATTCTTCTCCCTGTTGTCTTTGCCCGGGTTTCTCCTCCGGAACGATTCCGATCACGGCTTCCATCGTATTGCTTAAGAGAGGAATATTCTTATTCTCGTTTCGAAGAATCACAAGATAGAATTTTTCAAAAAGAGTTCCGTAAAGATAATCGAACTCCTGAAGCGCCCTTTTTTTCTTCGTATTGTAGATGCTCGAAGGTTTTCCTTCCAGTTTTTCAAGAGCCGCATAACCCAAGTTCACCGCTTTTACGTAACTTCCTTGAAACGGATAAACATAGTATAATTTTCTAAAGATCGAATAGATAGGATCTCTGACCCTGGAAATACTTACCGGTAGATCGGGAGCTGCGTTATGCGGTTCTATGACCTGATTGACTTCGTTATTGTCATAGAGTTTATGCATTCTTCCCAAAAGTTCTATATAGATCGGGTTTTGTGCGTCGAGTTCCTTTGCGATCTTTCCCGCATAGGCCGGGTTTCCGAGAATATCATTCCCCACAAAGTTCAATTCTAAGATGGATTTTTTTCCGGAAAGATTGAACTCGGATAAAAAAGAGGGCAGAAGTTCCGAAGATGAAAAACCGGTGACTCTTCCTAACCAACACTTGACGCGAACGGAGAATCGATTGATAAAGTTTCCCATCTCGTCTTCGAGAGCTTTGCGGTCTCTCGGAGCCGGTCCTCGGGAAACGGGGGCGCCTTTTCCTCCGGAAACACCGGAAGATCCAGAACGACCTCCGGAACCACCACCGGGGCGAGAAGAAGAATCTCTTCCTCCGGCCTGACTTCTCTGGCCTTGGCGAATGTTGGGCTGGCTGGTTTTACGGGCTGCTTCTTCTTTCTTTTTATCCTTGTCATTGACGACCTTGCCGCCGGCAGACTGGAATTTATCGAACATTTCTTTTCTGGCCTTATCATCCAGATTGTTCACTCCGATGGAGCGTTTTGTTTTATCAAACTCAGCCATAATGCAACCCTTGCAATCCCGCGTCTCAGTTCAAATTTGCAGTTCTGAGAAATAAATCAAGAAAGATACTGATTCATTTTACTTCTTGACAGACCTTTCTTCCGGGTGTTTTTTCGATCTGATGATCATCCGCAGCGAGATTCGAGAGAACCATATCGTTCTTAGCGTTCTTGAAGATATTCTGATGGATAATTCAAGGGATTTCTACTACGAATTCGAAGAATCGGTAAAAAGCGGAAGTCCTGAAATCATCAGTTTTTTTCTGGGGAAGGTCAAATTCATCGATTCTTCCGGAATCGGAATCATCATCAAAGTACGGAATCAAATCCGCGAAAAAAACGGAACTGTGAACATATTCGGCCTCAATAAATCTCTAAACTCCGTATTTCGACTCTCGGGCTTGGATAAAATTGTGAACCTTTATACGAACGACGAGTTTCTAAACAAGTATCCGATTTTTCAGGAGTTTGTGGATCAAAATTCTAAATGAAACTAATATTCAAATTTTTCTCTCTTCTTTTCATTCTTCTCCTTGTTCAATGTTCCTGGGTCCACGAAAGAGGGATCTTCTTCTGGTCCAAGAGTCAAAACCTCATTTATAACTCAGAGGAAGTCGCCTATTTCAAAATTTCTCCGTCCAAAGTCGACCAGTTTGACGATTTTGTTCCTCCCGGGCCTTTTTCGCATCCGGCAGATCTCAAACCGGAACAGTGGAAGGATCTTTTGGGAAATCTAAAGTATGTAAAAAAATCCTCTCTCGGTTTTTTTACGGACCATGTCTTTTCCGATGGAGAATTGGAGATCATCGCAAGGGATCTTCCTCATGTAATGAAATCTCTTCCTGAAAATAAAATCCTCGTTTTGATTACGAAATACGATGACATTCAATCCGTGATTTCGACGGAAGAATTGACCACGGCGCTCATCTGGGGCGAGAAAGGGAAATTAAACGTCGTTTTCGGAAAGATCAAAAGAGAAATCATCGATAAGAACGTCGGTTTGGATTTTGCCCTTTGGACGGATATCAGACAAATCTATCTCACGAACGTTTCGGATGGAACCGAGATTTCGGATAACGGAGTCGTTCCATTTCAAACCGTAAAGAATGTTCCCAATCGAAAATGGGTGGTTTTCAATCTGGATCAGATGGATCAGTATAAATTCAAACCTCGAAAGAGAAACGAGATCCGCAGACTGACCGACGAAAACGATCGTCCCGGCGGTGGTTGAGTTTCCGGCTTTTCACTTTTTGAGACCGCTTTTTTTTTCTTTGGAGGCGGTAATTTTGTCGGAGGAATTTTTTTTTGGAAAGGTGAGAGTTCCTACTTTTTTGGAACCCGATCTCAGCTCCAATGAAAACTTTTAGGAAACGCAGGAGTTCCTACACTTCTTTTATCGGAAAATCAAACGAGCTTTGAGAATGCGGGAGTTCCTACGTTTTGATTTCTCGCGGGAAAGACATCCTGGGAAATCGAACAATCGCTCCCTCGTCTGCTTTCGGTAGAAAAAAGTGTGAGAGTTCCTACTTTTTCAATGAGAAACCCGAGATCCCGTTTATCGAAGAATCGCAGGAGTTCCCACACTTCTTTTATCGGAAAATCAAACGAGCTTTGAAAACTGCGGGAGTTCCTACTTTTTGATTTCTCGCGAGAAAGACATCCTGGGAAATCGAACAATCGCTCCCTCGTCTGCTTTCGGCAGAAAAAGTGTGAGAGTTCCTACTTTCAATGAGAAACCCGAGATCCGGTTTATCGAAGAATCGCAGGAGTTCCCACACTTCTTTTATCGGAAAATCAAACGAGCTTTGAGAACCGCAGGAGTTCCTACGTTCGATCCTCTGCGAAATCTTCAGGATCGTTTTTTTAGAATTTATTCCGACAGCTTTCTCCGTATCCGATGTTTCCGGTGAAAAAGTGTGAGAGTTCCTACTTTCAATGAGAAACCCGAGATCCCGTTTATCGAAGAATCGCAGGAGTTCCTACGTTCGATCCTCTGCGAAATCTTCAGGATCGTTTTTTTAGAATTGATTCCGACAGCTTTCTCCGAATCCGATGTTTCCGGTGAAAAAGTGTGAGAGTTCCTACTTTTTGAAATCTTCTCCGCAAGGCTTCGGACGTTCGGTTTTATTAGAAGATTGACGTTTTGTTTTCTGCCAAAGCCGTGTTAGGAAACTGCGGGAACTCCTCCCGTGTGCAAGCGAGTCAAAAGCCCGATCTCACAGCGCAAGATCGGTCCGGGCTCCATCAGGGTCCATTTCCCGGAGAGGGGGTAGCGAAAAACGCGAATGCGTTTGTAGCGAGGGGGAAACTTCCCCCTCCTGATTTATCAACCTACGACGGACTTACAACGACCGCAGAGGTCTCCTTCTTTCTCGATGTCTTCGGTATGTCTCCAACAACGAGGGCATTCTCCTTGAGAGGGTTTCAAAATCTTCACGGAAAATTTTTCGTTCTCGTGAGAAGACAAAACTTCCAATTTCGGATTTGCCTCGTGCACTTGCGATACGACAAACAGGAGCTCCAACGTTTCTTTCGGTACGAATGTTGTGAGTTTGGATCCGTTTTTCGATACGATCTCAAGTCCGGCTTCGAGCGACTTCCCGAGCTTCCCTTCTTGTCTCGCGAGTTCGAGGGCTTTCTGAACGGCTTCTCTTGCCTGCAACACGGATTCGAATTTCTCTTCAAGCGCGGAATTCTTCCAAACTTTCAGATCCGGAAACGTTTGTAAGAATACGGATTCTTTTTTTCCGCCGGAAGCCCAGACTTCTTCGGCGGTAAAACTCAAAATAGGCGCGGTCAAAATACATAACGTTTCCAGAATGTGTTGCAGCGCGGTCGCGGAGGATCTTCTTGTTTTGGAATCTCTTGCGTCGCAGTACATCCGATCCCGAATCATATCAAAATAATCCTGAGACAACGTCACGGTGCAGAATAAAATGAGTTTCTGATAGATCTGATGAAACTGATACGTTTCATAACTCGCACTCGCGTCCTCCACAAACTGTGAGAGTTTGGAAAGATAGAATCGATCTAGTTCTTCCAGTTCTTCAAAGGGAAGATTTTCTTCGGAACGATGTCCTTCTAAATTTCCTAAAAGATAACGGAACGTGTTTCGAATTTTCCGATATTGTTCGGATACGATCTTCACGGATTCCTTTCCGACTTTGATATCGTCTCTAAAATCCAGAGAACTCACCCAAAGTCTAAGAATATCGGCGCCGTACACGTTGATGATATCTGCGGTAGGATCGATTCCGTTTCCGAGAGATTTGGACATTGCGTGCCCTTTCTCGTCCAATACGTATCCATGCGTCAAAACCGCTTTGTAGGGAGGAATTCCTCGGAGGGCCATCGAAGGCCAGAGAGAAGATTGAAACCAACCCCTGTGCTGATCGGATCCTTCCAGATAAAGATCGGCAGGCGGTTCTCCTTTTCTCTCGTCTAACACTGCAAAGTTGGAAACACCGGAATCAAACCAAACGTCCAGAATATCGTTTCCCTTTTTGAAGGAATCCTTTCCGCATTTTCCGCAAGTAACGCCCAAAGGTAAAAGTTCGCTCGCCTTTTCCGTATACCAGATCTCGATCCCTTTTTCCCGAACCTTTTTCGTAAAAAATTGAATCGATTCCGCGTTGATATGGGTTTCCCCGCAGGCTTCGCAGCTAAACGCCGGAATCGGAACTCCCCAGTTTCTCTGACGAGACAAACACCAATCCGGTCTTGTCTCCACCATCGAACGAATTCTTGTGATTCCCCAGTTTGGAATCCACTGAACGCCGTCTATCGCAGCGAGAGATTTTTCCCGAAGTTCGTTGAAGTCCATTTTGAAAAACCACTGAGGAGTCGCGCGGAAGATCAGAGGTTTTTTACTTCTCCAACTATGAGGATAAGAATGTTCAAACTCGCTGTGATGAAGAAGAAATCCCTTGTCCTTCAAGAGTTGTATGATGAGAGGATTTGCGTCAAAGACCTTGGTTCCTTCCATGAGCGGAAATTCATCGGTGTATTTTCCGTAATCATCCACGGGTGAGAATGGTTCGAGTCCGGCGGCCAGTCCTACCTTATAGTCGTCTTGTCCGTGTCCCGGAGCCGTGTGCACACAACCCGTTCCCGCTTCCAGAGTTACGTGATCCCCAAAAAGAGGAATGGAAACCCGATCGATAAAAGGATGTTGAAATTTAAGAACCGCGAGTTCGTCGGTCGTGATCGGTTTTACTTTTGTCAACGCGACTCCGGTCGCACTCGTGACGTTCTCGGAAAGTCCTTCCGCGAGAATCAATTCCTCTCCGGACTCCATTTTAAAAATAGAATATTCAATTTTTCTGTTAAAGCAGATCGCAAGATTGGCCGGAAGAGTCCAAGGAGTTGTCGTCCAGATGAGACAGAAACGATTCGATTCTCCGATCACGGGAAATTTCACATAGATCGAAGGAGAAACGTGAGGATAATATTCTATCTCGGCTTCCGCGTGCGCCGTCGCCAAATCGATGGACCAATAGACCGGTTTTTTTCCTCGATAGACATAACCCTTTTGAAAAAGATCTCCGAATACTTCCACGATTCTCGCTTCGAAATCGGGAGACATCGTTTTGTAAATTCTTCCTTCTTCCCAAAAACAAAGAAACCGGCTCAAGTCCTCGCTCTGTTTTCCCACAAATTCTTCGGCGTAGTTTCTACAAAGTTGTCTCAGTTCTTCGGGTCCGGTCTCACGGGCCTTTTTGCCGAGATTTTTCAAAACCTGAACCTCGATCGGAAGTCCGTGACAATCCCATCCCGGAATCATGTCCGTATAAAAACCGGCGAGGGCTTTCGATTTTACGATCGTATCTTTTAAGATCTTGTTGAGCGCGTGACCCAAATGAAAGTTTCCGTTCGCGTAGGGAGGACCGTCGTGAAGAATGAATTCTTTTTTTCCCTTTCTTTGTTCCCTCATCCTGTGAAAGATCTGTTCTGACTTCCAGGTTTGAATCTGTGCGGGTTCTTTTTTTGCAAGATCCGCTTTCATAGGGAAGTCGGTCTTGGGAAGTAATACTGTGGAAGAATACGGATTTTCTTTTTGTGTTTCGCTCATATAAATATCAATAGTCGATTTTTGTTTTGGGAAGAATCGCCTGCAGTTTTTCCGCGTCTTCTCCCTTGAGTGAGGTTTTTTTAATATTCAATCTTTTTAAACGAGTCAGATTCTTTAGCTTCGTGTAATTGGATGGGAGAGATTTGATTCCCGAGTTGAGGTTCAGATCCAATTCTTCCAAGTTGGAAAGGCTCGCGAGAATGTCCACGTCGGTTTCCGTGAGAGTCAGTTTGTTCTGATCCATATAGATCGTTTTGATTTCGGGTAAAAAAAGAAGTTCGGAAGGGAGATTGGTAAGATCGTTGTTTCCCGCGAGAAAAACTTTCAGATTCTTCAATTTAGAAAGCGCGGAAGGAAAGGTTGTGAGGTCGTTTCCGAAAACGTTGAGTTGTTCCACACTTTTACATTCTCCGATAAAATCGGGAAGAGAAGCCAAACTGTTTAAACGAAGGTCGAGACGTTTCAGATTCGGGAACTTACAAACTCCGTCCGGAATTGAAGTCAACTTTTGCATTCCCAAATCGAGAATCGTTACGGAATCCGCCTTTGCATTTGCTTCGTTTAATATTTCTTCCACATTCTTCTTACAAGTTGCAAAAAAAACCATCGCCGAGGCGAAAATAAGAATCAGGGTTTGTTTTTTTAAGAAGAGAGATTTCATTCTTTCTTTTTTCCTTTTTAGAGTGCGAATACGGCTTCTAAACCGTTTTCATACGGCTCATTCAGTTGTTCAAAGGAAAGACGGATTCCTTCTTTTTGAAATTCTAATACTCGACTTGCATCCGTCTTTCCAACCGGATAAAATTTGAGCCCGGCCGTCTTGGTTTGTTTTTCGATTTCTTCTTTTTGAGAAGAACCAAAACCCACGAGAACACAAGTGGAGGTTTCTCCAAAAAGAGTCAGATCGAGACGATCTTGTTTTAGGGAAGTCAAGTCTGCGGAAATTCCGAGTCCGGAGAAAAGAACCGTCTTGGAAAGTGCGATCGCGATTCCTCCGAGCGAAAGATCTCTCGCCGATTTCAAAATTCCCTTCTCGTTTAAGGTAAGAATCAGGTCGCAGAGAGCCGATTCTTCTTTGATATCGAGTTCGGGAATCGCGCCGTTGACTTGTCCGTGAACTTTTTTTAGATATTCGCTTCCTCCGAGAGAAGGACGAAAGTTTCCGAGGATCGCGAGTTCGATGTCCGCTTCCTTTGGGAAATTGGAAAGAAGTTTTGTTTTGTCTTGGAGAATTCCCACCATTCCGATCGTCGGCGTCGGGAAGATCGGGCCTTCCGGAGACTCGTTGTAAAAGGAAACGTTTCCTCCGGTCACCGGAAGTCCGAGAAAACGACAGGCGTCTCCCATTCCTCGAATACATTCCGAAAACATATAGTAGTTTTCCGGAATATAAGGATTTGCGAAATTAAGATTGTTAGTCACTCCGAGGGGACGAGCTCCGGTAACGTAGACGTTCCGAGCGGATTCGCAAACCGCAAACTCGGCGCCCTTATAGGGATCAAGATAAGTATATCTGGAATTACAATCGGTCGCGGTCGCGAGAGCCTTGTTCGTATCGGGAATCGAAGAAAGCCCGCCGTCGAGTCCGGGGCCTATGAGTTTTACGAGTCCCACTTCGCTGTCGTATTGTTCCGTGATCGGTCTTCGGGAACAGACGTTCCAAGAAGAAAGAATCTGGATGAGAACGTCCGTCGCGTTCTTCCCCGAAACGACGTCGGGAAGAGAATCCGGTTTCCAAGATTTTACCGCGTCCAGATAAGAAGGACGTTTGATTTCCCGTTCGTAACGGGGCGCTCCTCCGCCTAACACGAGACATTCGGCGGGAATATGAGCTTTGCGGATTCCACCCATAAGAATTTCGATATATCCGTCGTCCGTGATCTCTCCGATCTGAACCGCATTCAAATTCCATTTTTCGAATATAGATACGAGTTCGGCTTCTTTTCCTTTTTTAGGAACTACCAACATTCTTTCTTGGGATTCCGAAAGCATCGCTTCGTAGGCGTTCATTCCGGTTTCTCGAAAGGGAACAAGATCCAAGTTGATCTTCATCCCGGTTTTTCCCTTCGCACTCATCTCGGAAGTAGCACAGGAAATTCCCGCCGCGCCCATGTCCTGAATTCCGATCAAAAGTCCTTTTTGAATCGCTTCGAGGCTCGCTTCCATAAGAAGTTTTTCCATAAAGGGATCTCCGACCTGAACTGCAGAACGTTTGGATTCGGATTCTTTCGAAAGATCTTTGGAAGCAAAAGAAGCCCCGTGGATTCCATCTCTTCCCGTCGTAGCTCCGACGATATAAACCGCGTTTCCGATTTGTCCGCCGGTGGTCGCGCTCGCCATCTGATCGTGACGAACAATTCCGACCGTCATCGCGTTTACGAGAGGATTTTTGGAAAAACATTCATCGATAAAAAGTTCTCCGCCGGAAACGGCGATCCCGAGAGAATTTCCGTAGTCTCCGATTCCTTTGACGGCGCGAGAGAGAAGATATTTGTTTCGAGGTTCGTCGGGATTTCCAAAACGAAGGGAATTGAGAGAAACGATAGGGCGAGCTCCCATCGTAAAAATATCTCTCATGATTCCACCGACACCGGTCGCGGCGCCTTGGTAAGGCTCCACGGCCGTCGGGTGATTGTGACTTTCGATCTTAAAGACCACGGCAAGTCCGTCGCCGATGTCCATGGCTCCCGCGTTCTCTTCTCCCGCTTTCGCGAGGAGTTTATCCGAAGAGGTCGGGAGCGTTTTCAATTTGAGAATCGAGTTTTTATAAGAACAGTGTTCCGACCACATGGCGGAAAAAATTCCGAGTTCTGTGGAGTTCGGGATCCTTCCGAGGATGTCCTGGATTTTTTGAAATTCTTCTGCGGTAAGCCCGTGTTCCAGGGCGTCTTGTAAGGAGACGGCGTCTTTTTCCATCGATTGCCAGTATTTTTTCCGAGTCGCCCTCTGAAAATCAAATATTCCGATAAAATCATCTGAGCAGTTCCAACATGGATTGGATGGAAAGACTTTTTCAAGGGAAGGAATCCGAGGCCTTTGCTGAAATCGAGACTTTGTGAGAGTTCCCACACAAAAGAAAAGCGGATCCGAATTCCCACGAGGTCCTGGGTGGTAACGATCAGCCTTTTGGTTTTAGGAGTTCCTACTTTCGCGAAAGGGAATCTGAATTCTTACAAAGATCCATTTGTGGTCCGGGATTTTTCCTCTCCATGAAAGAGATCCGACCTTCGGTTCCTAAAAAATCACAGGAAAATTCTCCAAAACAAACTTGGGATTCAAGCGTTTCTCCGGCCTCTTCCAAAAGTAGGAACTCACACTTTCCATCTTCACTTCGATCTCAGGTTGGCTCGGTAAAACCCGATTCTTCTCAGAGAAAAAAATTTAGGGGCAAAGACCCAATGCAACAAACAAAAAACAAAAAGAGGAAAGGAAAACCAAATCCCAGGATTGTAACGAGAAGCCTCTTCAAAACGAAAATGCAGAATGCACCAAAAACCTCTTGTAGTGCCGCACCCCCAACATTCCCAATCCAAGAGAAAGCGAAATAAGCAGAGGGGATAAGGATCGTAAATGAATTCTTCCGGAATCCAAAAAAAGATCGCGGCTCCCGCGACCACGAAAAGAAAACGAAAACTTTTTTCAAAACTTCGGATCCGGACAAAAATCCCATGCCCTTTGTATATGAGTTTGGATACAACCGGCATGGGAAAAAACTAATTCCTTGTAATTTTGTTTCCTTTCGAATCTTTGAAACTTCCGGTAAGAATTGTGATCAAATCGATCAACGCCCAAAGTCCACAACCTCCTCCGGTAAAAAGCATCAAAACGGCAGTTCCGGTTTTACCCGTATAAAAGCGATGTGCGCCTAAAACCCCAAGAAAAAAACAAAGTAAGAATGTGGTCATCCAGTTTTCTGAAACTCCTTCGGTGCTCCCTTTTTGACGGACTCCGCACTTCGGACAAATTTCGGCTTCTCGTTTGATCGCGGATCCGCAAGAACCGCAAAAAACTTCATCCATATTTTTTTCCCTAAATTCACTCATTAAAGCTACTCCAGCATTTTATAATATTTAATTTAGAATCCTATCCGTCTCAAGTGTTTCAAAACGAAGGATTCCGTAGACTTATTTTGGATAAAATAGTCAGGCTTAATCTTTAAATCACAACTAACGTAGATCCCGCGCCTTCGCGCCGAAAGAACCTTTGCGATTTTCTCCGCTCGTTCTATTGTTTAAGAAGTTCGAACGAAGAAAGATTTGATTCCGAGAGCGGAATCGTTTTTTATTTTTTCTTTTTGGGGAAAATGGAGGGTGATTACGTATTGGACATTGAAATAGAAAATCATCTTCTTTATGTTTCCGTGATCTTATCTGAGCAAAGTTCGCAAACAATGCAAACCCAAGCTACGGATCAGGATATCATACATTTGATTTCAATAATCGCTCGTTATAACTTGAATTTAAATTTCTTCAAAATGAAACCGAAAGAGTCGTTCTTCTGGATCCGAAAATAGTACATTAGAATTCATTAAAATATTAAAATTGGCTTTCACATAAAATGAATCCGCGCGGAAGAAAATTCGACAGACGATCGAAAGGAAAGAATCGCCGAAGAAATCGGAGCTAAGAGCGACGTTATAGAATAAAAAATGAGAGGACTTTTTTGGGGAGATCCCTTTTTTAGAGGATGATCCAAAAGCTTTAGATCTGATTTCAAAACTTAAAACAATCGCGAAAAATCGCAACGATTCGATAAAATCAAACCATTGAGAGACGGGTTCTCACCTGATGTATACGGCAAATAAAAAATTACAAGGTAGTTCCATTTTGAAGAGGATCTACTAAAAAAAAGAAAAAGAATTATCGTTCTTTTCGAAGGGAAAAAACTTCCAACTCTCTCACAAACTCTTTTGAATTTCCCTGAATGGCGTCTAGATCGACGAGAAAGTATTGAACCACGTGCATCCTCACTTTTAAAAACAAATAATGCTTTTTAGGAACTACCTTTAGCAATTCCTCGGGAAGAATTTTGAGTTCCCCTTTTTCGTCGGAAATTTTCAGCTCATTCTCCGAAATGGAAATTTTTCCACTCGTGTCTTGAAACCGAATTCTTTTTAAAAAAATAAAAGGCCTCGCGATATAATACAGACCGAAAATTCCGAAAAACAAAGGGATCACATAACGGTCCGTATTCTCAAAAAGAAAAAATTCCAAAACGGAAAGGATCAAAAGAAGAAATGGTAAAAATCTTCTTTGAAACCAGAGAATGGGTCGGTTGTAATAACCGAATAAATAATTCTTCTTCTGACGTTCCACGTTCAATACATAAGAATATTCCATAAGCGACTCCGTAATTTCGACATCGTTACGATGGAAACGTAAGAATCAACACTTCTCTCATATTTTTTTGTTTTGGAAAATTTCGGAAACGAATTTTCGAAGACTTATTTTTGACAATGAGTCAGAATGTATTCGATCAAAATCGGTCGGGGTTCGCCGGAAGAATTCTTTCTCATCCAACCTCCATCTCCCAATTCCAAAATTGACAGATCACAGATCGGCTCTTCTCCGGAATTTTCGCTCTGGACGGATCTAAAAATAAATTTCCAAAAATGAAAAGGCGTTTGAGGGGAATAGAAAATCCACCCGAAAAAATAAACGGAATAAAATATAAAAAACAATCCAAACACTATGTATAATCTTTTCATTTTACGTTTTCGTTTTACCTCGGAAAGTTAAGTCGTATAAAGTAATACGAAAACTCAAAATTTTTCCGCCGAAGTTTTTTTCCAAATCGTCTTAAAAATCATCGAATATTCGGGATTTTTAGTCTTTTCCCAAAATTCGTCCTTGTTCGCATTTTTGAGAAAATGGATCCCTCTTCTTCAAATGAATATTTTTCATTTTTGGGAAATAAGAACCCGTCCAAAAACCGCAACAGAACGTTGCAGCTTGCTCTTTCGGATAAAGTAAAATTGAGTTACTGCGCCAACGAAAGCTGAACGCCGAGTTTCACAAAAATGTAGGAACTCCAATCGTCCATTAACAATAGGACCGTTCGTGTGTAGTGTAATCCGGGAGAGCTCCCGCGTTTCCGATACCAATCTCACGGAGTGCCGTTTTAAGGTTTTTGGAAAGATTCCGATTTCAGAAAATAGAAAAAGGAAGTTATCGTATAAATTCCAATATCGATATGGGATCAAGATAAGAATTCAATATCTTCTACACATGAAAAATTTCCGTCAGGATAAAGCGGAACTTTTCACGTCTCTCTTCAGCGGCGTTTTAGAATTACAAAATAAAAATCAACCAAAGACGAATCCCATTCTTATCAAATCGAATAGTAGTTTCTTCGATAATAGAGTAAGGGACGCAAAGAATCGTCGGAGCCGGCGGAGATAACCCTTCCGATCACGATCGAATGATCGCCCCCGTCCACAAACTGGTCCACTTCGCATTCTATATAAGAAAGAATATCGGGAAGAATCGGAATCCCTAATTCTCCCTTTTTGCATTCGAGTTCTTCGATAAGCGCGTGTTTGTCGGTCTTACCGGACGCAAATTGATTGGAGATCGAATCTTGGTCCTTAGCCAAAATGTTGATCACGAATTTTCCTTCGTTTCGAATCGGATCGTGACTTGCGATATTTTTCTGCAAACAAAAAAGAACCAAAGGAGGATTGAGGGAAAGAGAACTAAAACTGCTTACGGTAAGACCGCTCTGTTTCCCAAGATGAGAATACGTAATGACGGTGACACCGGAAGGAAAATGAGAAAGCGCATTCTTAAAAACTTCGTCCGTAATTTTCATGAGGTCGATCTTAAAAACGGAAACGTCTTTGTCAACTTCTCATCGAAACAAACGGAGCTTTGATACGATTTTCATCTCAATCGAAAATTCTAAGATTCTGTTTCGTAAAAAAGGATCTTACTCTTCGAGATTGTTTTTTTGAATCGTAATCGGAAGTAGAACGGTACGTCGCGGAAACGCTTTCGAGCAAGTCGGTTTCTTCGGAATATTCTTCCAATTTTATCCGTTGTCCGATCGCTCTTCATCTTTTCGGAAAGTTCCCAAAAACGGATAAAGCGAATTGACAACTTCGATTCCGGGAAAAATAATCAGAAGAATCTCGAAATGATTCGTATTCTTCGTTAAAAATTTTTACGCCTGAGGATTGTTATGCGAAATCGGTTTTTCTTAATTCTTTCCCTTTTTGTTTCTTCATTTTTTTCCATTTCCTGTCTTTGGATCATTCGTCCTTCCGGAAATTATTCCGAATACGAAAGACCAAAAGAACCGGATTATCTTCTTTTAAACTCTTGGTCGGCCCTTCCGCAAACCAAAGACGACGCCGACAAGGTTCCTTCCGAATCTTCTCTTCAAGACAATCAAAACCGGGCCCTCGTCGACGTCTTCTTTATCCATCCTACTACGTTTTACGGAAGAGAATGGAACGCTTCTTTAGATGACAAAAGGGTAAACGAAAGAACGGACGAATCCACGATTCGGCAACAAGCCAGCGTTTTTAACTGTTGTGCAAAAATCTACGCGCCTCGTTATAGACAGGCCACTCTTTATTCTTTTTTGGACGCAGAAAACGGAAAACTCGCTTTAGAATTAGCATATCAAGATGTACTCAAGTCTTTTGAGACGTATCTCAGAGAATGGAACGGAGGAAGACCTTTTATCGTCGCATCTCACAGTCAGGGAACTCATCTTGCGATCCGACTTCTCCGGGAAAAGATCGATAATTCTCCCCTAACCGATCAACTCGTCGCGGCGTATTTGCTCGGAGGCGCGGTTCCGATCGGTTCCTATAAGAAAATTCCGATTTGTTCGAGCGCAACTCAGACGGGTTGTGTGATCAGCTGGAGAACTTTCGGAGAGAAGGCGGAGGTTTCCAAACTTCCTCACGATCTAAAAGGGCCTTATATGTGCGTCAATCCTATCAGCTGGAACGCGGACGAACTCCCCGCGAGCGCGGACTTACATCCGGGAGGAGTAAACGGAAAATTCAAAACGATCGAACCCAAACTTTGCAGCGCCCGTTGTAGCGACGGCGTCGTTCGAATTTCAAAACCGAACGCGTCCGGTTTTTCCCGTTGGTTCGGTGAAAACTATCACATATTGGATTACGGAATTTTTTATCAGAATATCCGGAATAATCTTCCGGAAAGAATCGAAACGTTTCTTAAATCAAAGAAGAATTAGATTCTCAAATCGAACTGGACTTTAACGCCGCTTCGTTGACGATCGAATATGAATAGGAGAATTCAATGACTTCCCTCGAGTTGGAAGCTAAGATACAAGAATTTAAGAAGATCGTCCCCGCTGAAATTACGATCACTCGTTGGGAACATTCTCTCAAGGTGGCGGAAATCGCCAAAGAGTTGGCTATCATTCATTCAAAAGACGAAACGGACCTCGCTTATCTTGCCGGAATCGTTCACGACATCACCAAACAGAAGACTCCGGAGTTTCACCTAACGTTATTCAAAGAATCCGGACGGGCCGAATTGGAACAACTTCCTTCCGCCGCTTGGCACGCCTATTCGGCGTCCATCTATCTCAAATCGCAATACAATCTAAAAAACGAATCCGTACTTTCGGCGGTTCGAAATCACACTTTGGGGGCTGAAACCCCAGGGCCCTTGGATTTAATTCTCTACGCTGCGGATTTTTTAGGATCCGATTACGCAGAAAAGAACCCGTTGTATCCGGAATGGAGAGAACAGGCCCGTAAGAATCTTTACATGGGAGTTCTTTGCAAAGCGAAGAATACGATGTTGGATTTGATTTCGACCAACAAAAGGATTCATCCTAGAACGGTCGCGACTTACAACCTCGCAGTTTCAAAATGTTAAACGAAGTAAAAAGTTTCCTCTTTTATCCTTTGTCTATTCTCATCAAATTGTCGCCGGAATGTAATATAAATCAAACCGATAAAGCTTAGCATACGGTATTTATTTAGGACATTGAAAAAAATCTCGAAGACCGATTAGACAGAATCCCGAAAGAGGTTCCGTCGTATCCGGACTCCGTCCTAAAGAATTTCGAGCCCGATTCTTATCAAAACAAGCGTGAAAACGGATTAAAAGACTCAGATGCGATTACAAAACGGAAAATTTTGGTTTTATTTATTCATATATTCTATTTTTTTAATATTCGGTCTCGGATCGTTCCCGCTAATCGATTGGGACGAAAACATCTACGGATCTGCGTCCAAAAATATGTTTTTATCTGGAGACTATTTTAGAATCAAAGTCAATCAACAGTCGTTTTCGGAAAAACCGCCCCTCTATTTCTGGCTGACCTCGTTTTTCTACGTCATTTTTGGAGTCGGTGAATTCGCGACACGCCTGCCTTCCGTCTTGAGCGGAATCCTTTCCTTCTCGGCGATCTATTTTTTCGGTAAAAAAATTGTTTCCGAAAAATTCGGACTCGTTTGGGCGATGATTTATTCCTCTTCCTTGTTACCTTTACTCTTATCCAGAACGGCTTATATCGATCATCTTTTTAACACCTTTATTTTCATTTCGATCGTCTCCATTTATCTCTACGACGTCGAAGCGGAACTAAGAAGCCGAAACCGGTTCTTGTATCTTACGTTAGCCGCGCTTTCTATGGGAATTGCGACGCTTACAAAAGGACCGTTGGGAATCGGGATTCCGATACTTTCCTTTGTCGCAATGAGAATTTTCCAAAGAAAATTTTCGATATCGATCTTGGAAACTGCGACCGCAGGATTTATCTGCATTCTTACGATCGGCATCTATTATATTACCGATTATATATTGCACGGAGACGAATTTATCGGCGGATTTTTAGAATTTCAAAAAAAACTTCTAACCAAATCCTTGGAATCCCATACTGGTCCTTGGTTTTATCATTTTATAGTTGCGTTAGTCGGCTTCTTCCCATGGACGCCTCTGCTGATCGGGTATTCTCTTAAGGCAAACCGCGCTCTAATCGAAAGTAATAAACTCAAAGGTCTTTTTTACAACTTCCTCGCCTGGACGATTTTTGTACTCGTTATTTTTTCGATCGTTCAAACGAAACTTCCGCATTACTCATCTTCGATTTACTTTCCACTTTCCTTTTTCGCGGCTTATCTGATCTTCAATCAAAATGGATTTACATCGGATCCAAAAACCTTAACTCCTTTTATCGAAAATGCCGAGCCGCAAGAACCTGTTCCGGTTTCGGGAAAGGTTTTTATAAACTCTGCGAGAATTCTTTTCTATTTGTTCGGTTTTGTATTCTTTGTCTTGTTAGTTTCGCTTCCTTGGATTCTAAACTTCGCGGTAAAGAGTTACGATTTCATTCAAACTTTCGGAGGCGGATATTCTTTCGAGATCGGCGTCCTATCTTTTTTACCGGGTTTTATCTTCGCCCTGGGTTTTATCGGAAGCGTTTATAGACTCAATCATACCACATTTAAGTCAAAGTTCGGTTCTTTTATAATTCCTCTTTGGTTCGCGATGCTCGGTCTCGGAGTTTCACTGTCGATGCTCATCGCTCCGAAAGTGATAGACATTCTTCAAGGAAGAATTCTTCGATTAGCGGACGTCGCCTGGAAACAGGAAGGAGATCTTGTATTTTACAAATATCTTTCCTTTTATCCGTTCTTCTACCGCGATAAGCCGATTTTCGTCATCGGGAGTTATAAGTTCCGAGACGACGAATTCTTATTAACGAATTCAAGAACTCAAAAAACGTTTCTTCTGACAAATAGAAACAGCGTATTGGAATTGAGTTATCTCTATCCGAAAATCAAAGTTGAAGTGGTGGCGAGTGAAGGGAACCTAGTCCTGCTCAAAGTTATCTATCTTTGATTCGATCCTTTCCATTTTAGAATTTGTAGTTCGAAATTGAATCTTTGGATCTTTGAAACCGTATGCAGAATCAAACCGATCGAAAGATTGATCAGCGACACGATCATCAAACCCGTAGCAAGAATCGCCAATGGTACGTGATAAACGTATCTAAATTTTATATAGTCGAGGATGGACGGAAGACCGAAAACAATCGAAGCGGTAAAAGAAACAAGGGATAAAAATCCGAAAAAGTGCATCGGCTTGTAATCTTTAAAAATCCAGAGAATGTTCTTCACAACGGAATAACCGTCGCGAATCGTATTCAACTTGGAAACGCTCCCAGCGGGACGGTCCACATATCGAACCGGGACTTCGGAAATGGAAAGTCGTTTATCGAGCGCGTGCAAGGTCATTTCTATTTCCAACTCGAATCCTTTCGATAAAATCGGATAGTGGCGGACAAAACGGTCCGAAAAAACCCGATAACCGCTCATCGCATCTTTGAGATGCACCGCGAAAAGAAAATTGATCAGTCGAATGACAAGATAATTGCCGAACGAATGAAATCTTCTTTTGTTTTCCAGTTCGTAAATTCCGTCGCTCAAACGATCGCCGACGATCATATCAAAGTCGCCGTCTTCCCGAGCTTTTAACAACTTGTGAATTTCCTCCGCAGGATACGTCATATCCGCGTCCACCATCACGTAAGAATCGGCATACACCTGAGAGAATCCCTTACGAATCGCATTCGCCTTTCCCTGTCTGGACTCGAAAAGAATCCTTCCTTGAATTTTATGTTTTTTGAATGTTTCTTCTGCGATGATTTTGGTGTTATCCTTCGAATTATTGTCGATCACTATAATCTCTGCATGGGGAAGTTCCTTGTAAAAGGAAAGAATTGTATCTCGAATGGTAATCTCTTCGTTATACGCTGGTAACAAAATTGCAACTTTGTTTTGAATTGGCATATTCTTACTTCGTTTGTAATAATTTCGATTCGAACGTGGAAAGCGTTCAAACTCAAAAAGAAAGAATGGACAGAAGCCAACAATTCATTTTCCTAAACTGTAAATTACAATTGCCTAATTTTCCGTAACCAAAAGGAAACATAAGAATAAAAAATGGCCTATCAAAAATCGGAAGTACCCGTCGAATGCCAATCGATGAAAAAAGTATCGGGAAAAATTCTCTATATATCTTTGCTTTTAGTGTGTTTGGCCGTCTGTTTCAACGTATACACTTCTTTCTCATTCAGATCCGATTCAAAAAAACGGAATTCGATCGTACGTCCGGGCGGGCGGACTTTTGAAGACCCTTATAAAAACAAGTTACCGCTCAAATGGTTAAAAGCCTCCTTTCACAATCACACGAACGAAGTGTGGTATACCCCGGGAAGAAATAGCGTGGAAGAAATTCAAAACGCCTATGTTAAACACGGATATAAAATTCTTAGCTTCTCCGATTACGAAAGAATCACGCTTCCAAAAAACCCGAAGATCGCCCTTCTTCCGGGATTCGAATGGGGAACAAATCTTAGAAAAAGACATCTTCTGGTGCTCGGACCTAAAAAGGCTGAATCCGACCCTTTTCCTTTCTACGCTTCGATTTCAAATATTCAGTGGATCATAGATCGTTTTTCCGACGAGGGTTCTTTTGTTACGATCAATCATCCGAAGCTCAACTTTAGTTTTTCGGACGAGATGCTAAAAGACCTCAATCGTTACGATGCACTCGAAATTTTCAGTCCTTTTGGAGATCATCTCGAACTTTGGGATAAAATATTAAGCGAAAAAAAATATCCGTTTTGTATGGCATCGGACGATCTTCATTATCTCCCCAAGGACGAATACGAAAACGCAAAAGCGAATTCGTATTTTACGATGAGAGACGCCGTTTCGCTTTTATATCAACCGGAAGGCCAATCTTTGACACGTTATGTGCTCTTGAATACGGAAAATTTAGAAATCCGAAACGTGCTCGATTCCCTCAAATCGGGAAACTACGTATGTGTAAAAAAATACGATCGAGTTTTAAAGGATCCGCGGCTCGTCGACCTGGGAGTCGACGATAAAGACAGAGTATATTTTGAATTCGGGGAAAATGCGATGCACGTTCAATTGATCGGGAAAAACGGAATCGTCCTAAAGGATCTCTTCAATGTAAAAAAGGGATTTTTTAAAATCCCTTTCCAAGAACCGCATGTTAGAATCCAGATTTTTTTTCCCACCGCACTCGTCGTCAGCAACACGTTTTACAAAAAGAGAACTTCTTCAAAGTAAATCGATGCCGATCCGGATTCAATCAAGCGGATCTTTGATCCACGGCTCTTCCGATCGAAAACGCGATGATCGACATAGTAAGATAACCGAATCCGATCTGGATAAAATAGTCGGGAACGCTCATCTTAGACATCGGAAGCAAAATTAAAAAGTCCAAACCCCAATTGATAATCAGCCAGATTAAAGCTGTAACCAAAAGTGTAGACAAAGTTTTTCCCGAAATTCTGATTGCGAGTGAAGCAAGCAACAAACTCCCCGTAAGACTGCCGACAAGAATCATAACGGTCTTAAATAAAAAAATATCAGTCTGCAACTTTCCGTCCCTCGTATAGAACGGAATCGCAACCGCGAAAGGAATCAACCAGACCAAAAAGCCGTAGCTCAAAATTCTAACCAAATACTGTTTCATTTTTTTCTCCTATCATCCATTTGATGGACGTAAAATCGAATTTCGGAATTTAAGACTTTATTTCCGCAGTGTTTACATTCAATCTTTATTCTATTCTGTTTTTTTCAAAACCTTGTAATCGGATCGTTTTTCGGAACGAGCCGATAACTCCGAACGATGGGCCTGATACGAGGTCAAAAGCGAACCCGGAAAAAGAAGTCTTGAGACCATACTCAAAGTTCCGGTCGAAACCCGTAACTCTTCGGGTTCCATTTCTGAGTCAAAGCGAGAACATTCAGTTTTCATAATTCTTCTCCGAATTTTTCCTTAAAGTAATTCCCCCAGTGCGGACGGCTCCCGTCCAAATCGGTAAAGTCGTATTCTTCCGATAACTTCCACGTGCTCGTGGAGATTCCGGTTTTTGCAAAAATATTCTTATCTCCCGCAAGAGAAACGACGGCACGACCGATATAAGCGGGCGTTTCGGAAACGATAAAGTGAGGCTCTTTTTTTGTTGCATCCTTCCAATTCTCTTCACGAACCCCAAAATGATCCAACATCGCCTCCGATCTTAAAAAACCCGGAGTTAAGGATAAGGCGGTTATCCCGAAGGATTTTAATTCTTCCGAAAGACAACGAGAAAGATTGATGATCGAAGACTTTACCAAAGTATAATATAGATTTCCACGATAACGATAATCGATTCCATCGGTGATCTCCAAAATAAGACCTGACCGGTTTCGGATCATCAGAGGCGCTGCAAAATAGTTAGTGTTCAGATGAGACTCCAAACAGGTTCTTTGAACCTTGATTCCGTTTTCCAAAGAGTGTTCCCAAAATTTTACATCCCAGCGAATATATGGATCTCCTCCCCAAATGTCGTTGACTAGGATATCCAACCTTCCTTGTTCTTTATCGATTCGAAGAGCGAGCTCCCGAACCTCGTCCGCCTTCGTATGGTCGGTTTTAACCGCGATTCCCTTCCCTCCGTTGGCGTTGATAATCTCCGCAGTTTCTTCGATGGTTTCCTTCCGATTCATTTCCGAGGGAGATTCTCTCGTACTCCTTCCGGTGACATAAACGCACGCTCCTGCCTCGCCTAACGCAATCGCTATGCCGCGTCCGGCCCCTCTTGTTCCTCCCGCGACCAAGGCAATCTTACCTTCTAAAATTCTATCTTTCATAGTTCCATCTTAACCCAAGGATGATGACAATTCCTGTCATATATCTCCGAATCGATTTGTTAAAATCCGATTTTTTTTTCGATCTCAGGTCATTATAAAAAGAAATACATGACAGAATATGTCATGTATAATGTATTAGAATCGGAGTATGCGTGCGGATCGATTGCTCTCCATTCTACTTCAACTCCAAGCCAAGGGAAGAATTTCCTCCAAGGACTTGGCGCGCAAACTCGAAGTTTCGGAAAGAACCATTCACAGAGACATGGAGGCTCTGGGCGCTTCGGGTGTTCCCGTTTTTGCGGAACGAGGATCCAAAGGCGGTTGGGAATTATCGGAAGGTTATCGGACCAATCTCACCGGAATGAAAAAAGAGGAAATTTTTTCGATGATTCTTACGAGCTCGACGCGTATCGCCTCCGATCTTGGAAGAAAAAAAGAATTCGATTCCGCCTTTATGAAATTTATGGCCTCTCTTCCTCCGGCCTATCAAGAAGAAGCCGAGATGATTCGCCAAAGAATTCATATCGACGGAGCGGGATGGGGAAATTGGAAGGAAGAATTTCCGTTTCTCCCTTTGTTGCAGGAAGCGGTCTGGCAGAATCGAAAAGTGATTCTTCGTTACAAATCGGACGAAGTCTCCAAAAAAAGAATCGTACTTCCTTTAGGTCTTGTCGCAAAAGGAAAGGTCTGGTATCTCATCGCAAAATATGGAAAAGAATTTAGGACCTTTCGAATTTCAAGGATTCTCGAAGCCCAACTCGGAGAACCCTTTGAAAGACCGAAAAAGTTCGATCTGGAAAAATATTGGCAGGAAAGCACACAGGCCTTTTTTTCAAAAATTCCAACTTATTCGGTTTCCATCAAAATCAAATCCGAAGTTCTGGATCGGCTCAAATCGTTTACTTACAATTGTATATTAGAATATCCTACAATAGACGACAATTGGATCGAGGCAAAAGTGAACTTTGAAACGAAGGAATGGGCCTTACAGCATATTCTAGGTCTCGGAAATTCTGCGATCGTATTAGAACCTAAGGAACTAAAGGAGGCGATCACCGCTTCCGCGGAGAATATTCTGAAATCCTATTTGACTTCGTAAACCCCGATCAAGTTCTCCTTTCCTTTTACTGAAACTTTTCCCAATTCTTGAAACGTGTATTTTTTTCGATTTCGAATCTTATGATAACTTTCATCCGATAAAAGAATATCCACTCCGTATTCCTTGGTAAGACCTTCTATTCGAGAAGCGAGATTGACCGCGTCTGAGATTACGGTCCCATCCATCCTCTCTTTCTCTCCGATCGTTCCCAGCATCAAAACCCCCGTGTGAATTCCGATTCCAATCCGAATCGGATCATAATTTCTTTCCAAACGGCTCTGGTTGTGTTCTTCCAATTCCGATTGCATTTCTTTCGCAGCTTCGAGCGCGTCGTCCGGCGAATCGGGAAACAAGGCCATAATTCCGTCTCCCAGATACTTATCCACAAAACCGCCGTGTTTTCGAATGATAGGCCCCATTCTTCCCATATAAGAATTTAGGAAATCGAAATTATCTTTAGGTGTCATCTTCTCGGACAACTGAGTGAAGGATCGGATATCCGAAAAAAGAATCGTCATTTCCTTTTGTGTCTGATCACCCAATTCAATTTCCGTAATATTCTTTTTCCCGAGAAATTTCAAAAATTCCAAAGGGACAAAACGACTGTAGGATTGGTTAGTTCTCGTAAGATCTGCCGATAAGTTTTCAATCGAGACGAATGCCGCGGAAAACTTCAAAGAAAGCATATAAGACTGAGCAAAAATAAATGAAAAGAGTCCGATCGGAAGATAATATCCGTTACTGACGATAGTTTGACTTTGTAGAATATCGTTGATCGCGGACGCGATCAACGCCAAAACTCCGATTCCCGCGATGATCGCCCCGTCTCGTTTTCTATAGATAAATCTCCCCAACCAAAAGAAAAAGAAAGGTATGTAGAGAAGAAGAACTCCTTGGTAAGGAATCAAGGTCAGGGCGAAAATTTTGGTGGGAAAGAACAAAATGATAAGCGAAAAGAAACCTACGATCGCGGTTGCGATCTTTGCAACAAGCGGAGGCATATCTCCCGGAAAAATGCTGTCCATGTATTTATGAAAGATCGGCCACGCTAAATAAAAGGAAAGATATTCCAGTTTACTTCCCAATTCCCAAGGTATTCCCGGAAATTTCTGAAGAAAAAATCTTTCTCCGGTCGTCAAAAGACGAACTACGATGACAAAACAAAATAAACCGAAGAATAAACTCGAATTGTCTTTTCTACGAAGAGAAAAAAGACCGAAGTGATAGAGCGCCATAATCGCGATACTTCCAAAAAGAAACATCTCGGTTGCGGAACGATTCTCCTTATCATCCTGAATGTTCTTTTTACTGCCGATACGAATCGTTTCCCAAATCCCGCCTTTGAAGTGATGAAAGTTCGAAACTTCCACTTGGATAAGGACTTCGTTTCCGGAGGATTGAAAATCGATATAACGGGGAAGATATTGCGGCCTGGAAGTGTTTTCATCGGTTCCCACAACCCCGCTTCGGATTAATTTTTTTCCGTCCACCCAAATCGCCGCAGCAGTACCGACGTCCTGAAAACGGAGTCCGAGAGGATTTTGATTGTCGTTTAACAAAACCTTGAGAGTAAAAGTTCCGTATCCGTAAGCGGCCGTTGAATCGATCTCTTCGATCTCTTTGTAAGAATTCCAATTGTCGGGCACCGATACAAAATAAGTTTTTGTATCGGAAACGATCGTATTCGGTTTAGAAAGAGAGAGTTGTTTCCATACAAAGGACCATTCTCCGTCCAGTTTGACGATACCGTCCGAATTAAAGTCCCAATCCCTCAGATCCAAAACTCCTTTGTCGGCGCGAGGAGGAATTTTGGAATTTCCGGAAGGCCCGCAGAAGTTGAAAGTTAAAATCCAAAACGCGAAACAGACTCTCAGAAAAAATGATTCTTTTCGTTTTAACATTTCGACCTCGTCTTTGATCCTACTTTTATATTTTCAAAATGGGAAATGACGAAATAATCAGGAATTCATTTTCATTCAACCGTTTACTAAGAGTGGAAATAATTTTCTTCATTCTAACCCGTCTTATTTTTAATTCTTAACTCTTTCGATCTCCTGAAAAATTTCGAAAATACGATTGTACGAAAGATATTGCCAACCTGGACGCGCGGAATATTGCGGCGATCGGTTTTATTTCGGAAGGATCGTCGCTATCGAGGCGACGCGAAGATCGAAGATTCGGCGGGTTTTCAACGGAGATTATAAATTCCTAATACGGAAACGCGAAAAATATTACCGGCAAACTCATCGTATTACACAGGCGATCCAAAACACGAGGACGAACCGTCGATCTTGGATAGAATTTACTTTCAGCTTACTATTCCAAAGTCGAAAATGAAATCGAATGTGCGAAGCCACTTCCCCTCAGTTATTGTCATTTGAAAGAAAGCGGGCCCGTTGGAACAACGGACGTCTTCGTTAAAGGATCATTTTTTATTCTTAGCTTTCGGCTTCTGATCGACCTTTGGAGAATGGTCGTTCTCCAAGATCAATCCGGAACAAGGCGGAACCTTAAAAAGATCAAATTCATTGTGATCGTATACGTGAGTCGAAAAACGATACTTTCTGCAATCGGTAGTATTGTTAAAAAGACGTTCTTTTTTTCCGAAGTTGAAAATCACCATCTTCCGTTCTTTATCGGCTTCCCGGATATAAACTAGCATGTCCTTGGGAACACCTTCCTCTATCAAAGTCAGGCTGCCTTCCCGTAAAGCCTTACTCTCGTTTCGGAGATGAATGACTTTTCGATACACGCTCAAAAGAGAATCCTTGTCTTCGGATTCGGAGCTTACGTTTCGAACCTTATAATTTCCGTGAACACGAATCCAAGGTTTTGCTTTTTTAGTCGTAAAACCCGCGTTCGGGGAATCGTCCCATTGCATCGGAGATCTGGCCCTATCTCGGATAATGATATCGGCCAAACCCAAAAACTCGGAAAGTGTATCGCCTAACCAGCGATAGATTCTCGCGAGCGGATCCTGAGCTTCCGTAAGTCTGATCGTTTCATTCGTCATTCCGATCTCTTCGCCGTAATAAGTGACGGGAACTCCCCTGGCTGTGAACTGAAACAACGCGACCAGTTTTCCTTTTTCCAGGTTGTTGTTGATCTTACGCATATAACGTCTTTGATCGTGATTCCCAAAAACGTAAGTGGGAGTATAAGGAGCAGGATAGATCTCTTCCATCTTTTTGACGATCCCTTTGAAAAAACTCGTTTTGAATTTTAACATCAGGGTTTCAAAAAGAAAGATCAGATTGAGGCCGTCCCTTTTTTCACCTAAGTAACGTTTGATGGTGTGATCGTCGCCCGCGACTTCGCCGACCGAAAAACGATCTCCTTCAAATTCTTCCAGAACCGCTCTGAGTTCTTTGGCAAACTCGAAGTTATTCGGATGATTTACTGTATAAAGTCTTCTCTGAAAATAACCGTCGTGATCGTTTTCGGTGACAAGATATTTAAAACGAAACGGATTGTCCCGGAAATGTCTGTCTTTATAGATTGCGTGAAAGATATCCAAACGAAAACCGTCGACCCCCTTTTTAAGCCAAAAACGAAGAACGTCGAACATCGCCTTTTTGACTTCGGGATTGTAGTAGTTTAGATCCGGTTGGAAATCCAAAAAACTCGCGCAATACCACTGATCGGTTTTTTTATCATATTGCCAGGCGTTCGGAGTGACAAAGGAACTCCAGTTGTTAGGCGGTTTACCCTTACTTTTTCCGTCCTTCCAAATATACCAATCCCGTTTCGGATTGTCCTTGCTGGAACGCGATTCTTTGAACCATTCGTGTTCGTCCGAGGTATGATTCATCACCATATCAAAGACGATCTTCATTCCTCTTTTATGAACTTCTTTGATCAACCTTTCGGCGTCTTTGAGAGTTCCATACTCGGGAGAAATCGAGTAATAGTCGCTAACGTCGTATCCGTGATCTCTCTGAGGACTTTTGTAAAGCGGCGAAATCCAGAGGGTTTCAAAACCCATATCCTTTAGATAATCTAATTTAGAAATGATTCCGGCGATATCGCCGATCCCATCTTCATTCGTATCCGCAAAGGAACGGGGATAGATCTGATAAATCGTGGTCTTTTGCCACCATTTGTTCGTTGGAATTGTGGATTTCTTTTTGGATTTTATAGAACTCATATCACTTCATCTTTAATGGAATCAAAAATCTTAGAATGGAGGTTGTCAAGACGGTATTCGCAAGGATTCATTTTGTTGACCACGAAAGACGTTGGCCTTATTTAGCGGGGATTCTCTCTTCTACGCTCGGATTATAAAAAAAAGAACAATCCACACTACAATGAGAGAAATTCAATATGCTTGATCGCGTTAGGCGAATTTTACTTTTAGCATTGGTTTTCGGAAGTTGCATTTCGGCGCCCGGCATTAAACTCTCAAAAAAAAATCCGCCGATTAATCACTCTAAAAAAGCGAACATAATATCCGGGTTTTTCGGATTGGACAATACCTTGCCGTTACGATCGATTTATTTATGAAAAGACGCTCCTGGAAAAGACGGAATGCCCGTCGTATTCTCTCATGAGATCGATCCAACAACCCTGGATGTTTCCGATTTCCAAATCGTAACAAAAAAAGGAGATCTGATTTCGGTTCCATTGCAACCTTCCGTCCCTCATTGGAAGAATTCGAACTCAGAACGATTCTTTTAATCGGAGAATTCGGAAATTCCCCCGAGAACGAGCCGGTCAAAATCAGAATTGTAGACGAGTTAAAAAGCCGGGACGGACAGGCCAGAAGGTGAACGTAACTTCGTTGGCGGAAGGCCCGCTCCTAAGTTATGCGGAACACTTCAAAATAGATTCGGATTATCCATACAACGAATCTGGACGCGGGGCCGATTGTCCCAAATCCAAAACCGTTTCGGATGTAAGAATCGTTTGTGCGGATGCGTAAGGGCCTTGGACGGAAAAGAACTCGGAGACCGGGAATTAGCCGTTTTAAAATCACATTGTTAAACGAAAAGAAAACTCGAATCGTTTTTCCGTTTCAAATAGAGGATAACGATAATAAGATCGACCTTTGTATCGACCAGGAAGGAACTCCGATCGAAGCGGAACAAAACACGACTATCGATCCGAAAAACGATCCCAATCCGATTACGAGAATAAAAATTTTGAGCCGATGGTAATTTTTAAATCAGAATTTTTCGACTTGACAAAAAATCTCATTTATTTCGATATCGAAATAAATGAAACACGAATTTGCGATTCATCTGCTATCGAGAACTCGGGATCGAATCCAAAAATTCTTAACCAAAGAATTCGAAAAGGAAGGGATCAAAGACCTTGTTCCGGCCCACGGAGGAGTTTTATACGCGCTCGGAATTTCGGGAGAAATGACGATGAGCGAACTCGCCAAGGTCTTGGATCGAACCAATTCTACGATCACGGCGCTTTTGGATAAGATGGAAGAATTGAAATATATCAAAAGAATTCAATCCAACGAAGACGAACGAGTGTTTACCGCCGTATTGACCGCAAAGGGAAAAACTACAAGAGAAGCGGTGATTCGAGCTTCGCAGAAAACGACTCAAAAATTATACAAGGGATTTCTTCCCGAAGAAAAGGAAACCTTTGTTGGTCTTCTGGAAAGGATGTATTCTAATTTTGAAACGTAAGACTGATTTTTTTAAAACATTTATTTCGATATCGAAATAAATAAACGGAGGAGTTTATGTTCTCAGGAAAAACAATCGTGATCACCGGTTCCGCGAGAGGAATCGGAAAAGTAGCAGCAAAGAATTTTCTATCAAAGAATGGAACCGTCGTCGTTTCCGACGTCGATTCGATTCTTCTTGAAAAAACGATCGATGAAATGAAGTCCTTAAAACTCGGAAAGGTTTTAGGTAAAGTCTGCGATGTAAAAGAAAAAAGCCAGATCAAAGAACTCGCGGACTTTGCGTTTCAGGAAACCGGAAGTCTGGATATCTGGGTGAACAACGCCGGAATCATCAAAGACGATCTACTTTTGAGAATGAGCGAAGAAAAATGGGATCAGGTTTTTGACGTAAACCTAAAAGGGGCTTTTTTAGGAACACAGGCAGCCGCAAAGTATATGATCAAAAAAGAATGGGGACGAATCATCAACATCGGTTCCGTTTCCGGTTTTTATGGAAACGGAGGTCAGTCGAATTATTCCTCGGCGAAAGCCGGACTCATGGCTTTGACAAAATCTTCGGCAAGAGAACTCGCGTCGAGAAACGTTACGGTAAACTGCATCGCGTCCGGTTTTATCGCCAACGATTTCGCACCGAACCTCCCGGAAGAAGTAAAACAAGGCATCTTAAAAACGATTCCTCTCAAAATAGGAAGAAATCCGGAAGAATCCATCTCCTCTGCGATTCATTTTTTTGCTTCGGAAGAAGCGGATTGGATCACCGGGGCGACACTTCGTGTGGACGGAGGAATGATGATCGGATTCTAAATTCAAAAATCGGAATGTAATTTATAAGGTTATGATTCCGATTTCCGAGAATTCTTTTCGATTGCAGACGAACTGAGCGATATCGATCTGTTTATGATGATCAAAAAGAAAGGTAGTCATCTTTCCGACAAATCTTCCTTTGTATTCTTCTTCAACAAATCGAATCCAAGCAAGGATGTCGATCAGTTCGTGCGCGATAAATTCGTAATTTTTCCCCTGGTGAACGAACTTATCTCTCGGATTGAAAATTTTCTCTTCGTTTAACAAAATCACGTTTTCTAACGTAAACGGGTAGTCCTTCAGACCGCCGGCCAAACCGATCTGATAAAATTTATTGGCTTCTTCTCCGGGTCTAAACGCGGTAGTTCTCGCCGATGCGATATAAGAAAAAATTTCAGGAGTCATCTCGGTAACGATCCTGGAATTACCTACGGTCGATCCCGGATAACTCACCTGATGATCGAGAATCAATTTTTGTTCACCCGAGTCCGATTCTAAGATACAATATCCCTTGTCCCAACTCATGACAAAAGGTTTTGCGACCGTAATCGACGGAACTTCTCCGATTTTTTGAAGATTGTTTTCAATTCCATCCAAATAAACTTGATCGCAAAAATCGAACGTTGGAAAACTCGAGTTCTCAAGTTCAAAATCAAGATAAAGACCGAAGGCCGACTGAAGTGCGATCGGATGTTCGACGATCTTGACATCCCCCAATTGAATATTATGATTTCCTTTGATGCAAAATTCAGGTTTGAGTTCGAGAGTTTTTTGAGAATAGGAGAACTTGGAAAAAGACCCGGACGCCGGTTTTACGCGGATCGTAGAAGGTCGATTCTCCAGGGTGGAAACTCCTTTTACTGAAAATTCTTTTTGAATCGTATAAGAGTTTTGAATTTCAACCTGAGATCGATCTCCCAGAAAGTGTTTTGGAAAGTGGAGAATCTCCGGAAATCGGCTTTTTTTGAGTTCTGAGATCGTTTGAGTCGTTGTGTGGATTTGCATTCTAAAACGACTATCAACGTCGTTTTTTCAAAAGAAGGCAATCTTTAATCAGGAGAGAAAGGTTCCGGGTGAACGTGTGTCACCCGGAAAAATGGAATTAAACTCCGTAGAAAAGAAAAGACGCTACGATGGTCCAAATTCCTACTGCAATTCCAAAAATTCCCAACTTACCTTGGATGGGAGCCAATTTTGCAAGGAGTTCAGCTCCTTTCTTTTTGGCTTCTTCGTTCTTAGAGAGAACATAAGTAGAGATCGTTCCGAATCCAAGAATGAACCCAAGAACTGCCTGTACGATGTTTCCTGCAAGAGCGGTTACCCAATAGATCGGCCAAGTTGGAAGCCATCCGAGTCCGAGAAGTCCTTGAAAAACGATTCCATAAATTCCCCAGAAACAAAAAACCAGACCGATCCATCCTTGATAAGGTGAAATCTTAGCGAGCAATTCTTTCGCATCCGGTTTTTTTGCCAGAAGCAAAGATGGCACAGCAAGGATGCTGAGCACGATGAGTGTAATTCCTGATACCATTTAGTATCTCCTATTTTTTTTGAATTCGATCCAACCTCCTTCTCTTAAGAACAAAAAGTGTGTTGGATCTCTCAAGATCCATAACGGTTTAAGGGGTTCTTTTTTGCATCCTTTTTGGTTTTTGCTTCCTCTTTTATAAGAAAATGCGAATAACATTTGTTTGTCGATCGCTGCGAACTCTGCGGATCTTTTTCTTTTGGTTCTTGAGAATGTTCAGAATCGATCCAATTTTGTTCTCAATCGGAAATTTCAGAGAAAGCTAATTTATAAGTTAACATATATTATATAATTCGAAATATCTAATGCTGTCACTTGACTTTACAGTTATTAGATCATCTTTCGTGTGGCGATTTTTTGTTCTTCGAAAAGCGTATCCTCAAAAGCTTTTTTTCTTTTCCTTTTTATTTTAACTTTTTTGAATTCAGTTCTATAGAATGAAAAGATTATTTTCTATGTATAAAAAACTTCGTCTTCACGAGCTTTGTTTGGAAAGAGGGAGTTCCTACTTTTCTTGAGTCGATTCCGAAAAACTCAGATCTTTGACAAGTGGATATAACTCTTAAGCCCTGATTGAAAGAGTAGTCTGCACAACTGGATATCCAATGAGGAGTTCCTACTTTTAGGATTTTCACGGATCCATGGATCGAAGTTTGGAAAAACTAGAAAAAGCGGATCAAAAGTTCTTCCAAAGATCCTTTTGAGTGTGTGAGTTCCTACTTTTTGGGTGAAAAGCAAAGGATAAGGGTTCGAGATTCTACACTTCTCCCTTGAAACCGGAGTTTGTGCGGAGTTCCGACCAAAGGAGAATTCCTAAAAAAGCCTGGTATGCAAGAAAAGTGTGAGTTCCTACTTCTCCCAAGCTCACGGAAAATCCTCCTTTCAAAAACAGAAATTCTCCTAAAATTGCCCTTAAAACGCGGACCGTTTTTCGTCGATTTTCCCCGTCTTTTTGACCGAAGTCGGAACCACGCTCTTGGCGTACAAGCGTTTTTCAGTTTTCCCCTTGACCGGAGGGCAACGTCGACCAGATTGGTTGAAAACGACTTAAAACAGGCCGGATCGATATGTACGCTATTATTTCAGTTGGAAACAGACAATTCAAAGTAACCCAAGATCAGGAATTCCTGACCGAAAAAACCGGTAAAAACGCGGGCGAATCCTTTGACGCGAAAGTTCTTCTCTTCGCAGAATCCAGCAATAAAGTTCATATCGGACAGCCCGAGCTCAAAACGGCTCGTGTTTCCCTGAAAGTTTTGGAAGACGTAAAGGGTGAAAAAATTCACGCCTACGTTTACAAAAGACGTAAGAACTATCAAAAAGCTTGGGGTCACAGACAACAGCTTCAAAAAGTAAAGGTAGTTTCTCTCTCTGCGGTTTGATCCGGATTCGGATCACTCGCAAAGAAGAGTTGTATTCTTCCTTAGAAAGTGAGGGACATTCCCCAGCTTCCTTAGGAAAAAAGGGTGAGAATCTTCTCTGCTCTGCCGTCTCGGTCTTGGTTCAGACTCTTTATCTGCACCTTCTCCGGACGGAAAACGCAAAACCCGCTGAGATCCGTGATGGATATCTTCGGTTCGAAGTTCTCCCCAAAGATATTGTTTTAATTCATAATAGTTTTGAATTGGTTCTCTCCGGACTTAAAAATCTGAAGAATCAATACCCGAAAGAAATGGAACTGATAGGAGTACCAGAAGATGGCACATAAAAAAGGTGGTGGATCCTCAAAGAACGGCCGGGATTCGAATTCCCAGAGACTCGGAGTAAAACGTTTTGGCGGAGAATCCGTTCTCGCCGGAAATATTCTCGTTCGCCAAAGAGGAACAAAGTTCCGTCCTGGCAATAACGTAGGACTTGGTAAAGATCATACCCTCTTTGCTCTCGTTCACGGAAAAGTAAAGTTCGAGATGGTTTCCAAGTTGAAAATGCAGGTTTCCGTTTACCCGGAATAACCCCTCATATTCAAACTCAAACCGGATGAACCGCAGTCTCCTGCCCGTTTCTGGGTCCGGACTCTGCGGTTTTTTGTTTTTTAGACTCATTTAAGAATTTTAGAATATTCAAATAACATGGAATCCTTTGTAGACGAAGTCGCCATTGAAGTTTACGCCGGACACGGCGGGCCCGGTTCTGTACATTTTCGAAGAGAAAAGTATGTTGAGTTCGGCGGTCCGGACGGAGGCGACGGTGGAATCGGCGGAAACGTCATCATTCGTCCGAATCTTTCCATGTACACCCTGGACAAATATCTTTCCAAAAGAAAGTTCAAAGCGGAAGCCGGCTTTCCCGGAGTTGGAGACAACTGTTCCGGAAAAAAGGGCGAAGACCTGATTCTTTTTGTTCCTCTCGGAACACAAATCTACGACGAAGAAACGGGCGACCTCCTCTTCGATTTTGTTTCCGATACGCAAGAATACGTCGTAGTTCGGGGCGGACGCGGCGGCAAAGGTAATACTCATTTTAAATCCTCCACCAATCAAACTCCTCGTTTTGCACAACCTGGTGAAGACGGAGAATATAAGTTTCTTCGACTTTCCCTCAAACTTCTGGCCGATGTGGGAATCGTCGGTCTTCCGAACGCGGGCAAATCGACCTTGATCTCGAAGATCACCGATGCACATCCGAAGATCGCGGGTTATGCGTTTACGACTCTTTCACCTAACTTGGGCGTTGTTAAGCGAAGAGGAGATATCTTTCGTTTTACGATCGCGGACATCCCTGGAATCATCGAAGGCGCGAGTATGGGAATCGGACTCGGCCTTTCTTTTCTTCGTCACATCGAACGTGTAAAAGGAATTCTTTATCTTTTTGATTCTTCTTCCTTGGATATCGAAGAGGATTTGAAGATGCTTCGAAACGAACTTTCGACTTACAATTCCGAACTTCTCAAACGCCCTTATCTTATCGTCCTCAATAAAATCGACATCTGGGACGATCCGGAGTTTACAAAGGATCTGATCTCGAAGGTCTCTCATCTGGGAAAGGTCGTCGCGATCTCCGCAGACCAAGAAACAAACTTGGAAGAACTTCTCGAAACGATGGATGAAACATTCTTCAAGGATGAGATCGATAAGGTCTTAAATCCGAAAGAATCAAAAACGAATTCTTCTCTTGAAAATGATACTTCGCTTCCTCAGGAAAGCGTCTTGGATGAAACGGAATAGGATCTTCGAACATGGAACGTTCTTCTCTCTCTGAAAAAATCCGCTCTTCGGAAATGATCGTAATCAAAGTGGGATCTGCGAGACTTTCCGGTCCCGAGTCGGAAGTGAACGACTTTCTTTTTCCATTGGTAAGCGATATCCGCCACCTCAGGAATCTCGGTAAAAAAGTGATCCTTGTTTCGTCCGGAGCGATCGCGAGAGGAAGACTTTTGTTAAGCGAACTCCCCTCTTCTATTTTGTCCGGGGATTCCCTCTCCGAAAAACAGGCCCTGGCGGCGATGGGTCAAAACCGACTCGTAAATCTTTATGACAGTTTTTTTTCCAAGGTGAATCTAAGCATCGCGCAGATTCTTTTCGGAGTCTTGGATTTGGAGTCTAAAGAAGGATACAAGAATCTCAAAAACACGTTCACTCAACTTTTAGAATGGGGAATTCTTCCCGTAGTGAACGAAAACGATTCGGTTGCGACCGAAGAGGTGAGGTTCGGGGACAACGATATGCTTTCCGCGTTGGTAAGTTTGATCGTGGGCGCGGATCTCCTGATCATTCTTACGGGAGTGGACGGCTTTTTAAAAGAGGAGAAAGTCGTTCCATTCTTAGAAAAAATCGAAAAAGAAGACTTGGATCTTGCAGGCGGGCCGAGCGGCCCCGGAACCGGGGGAATGTTTACAAAACTCAAATCCGCCGGTTTACTTTCGGAAGCCGGAGTTCCGACCGCAATTTTGAACGGTAAAAAAATGCACGTCATTCGGGAATTTCTGGAACAAAACTCAATTGGAACGTTAGTCGCTCCTTCCGGAAATCGTGTATTTTCGGAAGAGGACGTAAAAGAAATCATTCGTAAAAATCGGAACGGAAATGGAAACGGAGGGAATCATCTATGAAAGAAATGGAATATGCGGAAGATCTCTGCGCTCGCGCCAAAAAGGCTTCTCGAACTCTAAAATCCATTCCGTCTTCGCTCAAGAACAAAGTCCTTCTCGATCTAGCAAATACATTAGAAAAACGGAATACTGCGATTCTATCCGCAAACGAACTCGATCTAAAAGACGGGAAGGAAAAAAATCTTTCTTCTTCTCTTATGGATCGTCTTCTTCTCAACGAAAAACGAATTTCCGGAATGGCGTCCGCCCTTCGCGAAATCGCGGCTCTTCCGGATCCGGTCGGCGAAGTTACGAGAGGTTTGACTCTTCCAAACGGCCTCGAACTCGTCACAAGAAGAGTTCCCTTGGGAGTTGTGATGGTTATCTACGAATCCCGCCCGAACGTTACGATCGACGTCGGAGCTCTTTCTTTTAAATCGGGAAACGCGTGTATTCTTCGCGGAGGAAGTGAAGCGTTTCACTCGAATGCGGCTTTGGTAAAAATTTTTCACGAGGTTTTACAAAAAGAAGGAATCGACGTCGGCGCCGTTACGTTTGTGGATAAGACCGATCGTACATTCATGCTTCCCTTCTTTCAACAAACTTCGACGATCGATATCGTGGTTCCAAGAGGCGGAGAAGGACTGATCAAGTTTGTTTCAGAACATTCTAAGATTCCGGTCGTAAAACACGACAAGGGCGTATGTAATCTTTATATCGATCAAGACGCGGATCCTGAAAAAGTCATTCCGATCGTAATCAATTCGAAGGTGCAGAGACCGGGAGTTTGTAATGCGACGGAGAATTTGATTCTTCATACCGGATATCCGTTCCGCAAAGAACTTTTAGAAACTCTTGCAAAAGAAGGAGTGGAACTTTTACTCGATCCGTCTTCTCTTTCTTTGTATCCGAATGGAAAACCCGTAAAGGAAGAGGATTATCTGGAAGAATTTCTAGACCTAAGACTTTCGGTAAAAACGGTTTCCTCTTTGGAGGAGGCGTTAGCTTTCATTGAAAGAACATCTTCCGGTCATACGGAGGCGATCGTTACCGAAGACTTGAGCACGGCGAAACAATTCACCAACTCTTTGGATTCCGCAGCTCTTTTTATCAACTGTTCCACACGTTTTCATGACGGAGGAGAATTCGGTCTTGGTGCGGAAGTCGGAATCTCCACCGGAAAACTACACGTAAGGGGCCCGATGGGTTTGGTCCACTTGACTACCACGACCACTTACGTCACCGGAAACGGACAAATTCGAGGATAAAATGTCCGAGGAAAATAAGATCCTCACCGGAATTTTCGGAGGAAGTTTTGATCCTCCTCACGAAGGACATTCAGAAATTTTAAAGTCCTTCTTTAAGGAAGTCCCGAATTGTAGAGACGTCTTCATCATTCCGAACCGTCAAAATCCTCTCAAAGCAGAAAAAGCGACCCCGCCCGAAGATATATTAGAAATGCTGAATCTATTTGTATCCGATTTCAAGGAACACATCTCGATTTTGGATTTGGAATTAAGACGGCTTGGTCCCAGTTATACGGTTTTTACCGTCGAAGAACTTAAGCGCGTTTATCCGGAACGAGAATTCGCTCTTTTAATCGGCGAGGATAACTACGATAACTTTCATAAATGGAAAGATTGGAAAAAAATTCTTGAGAATATTAAGAATGTCTGCGTCTTTCGGAGAGTCTCCGAAAAAATTCCAGTAAATCCAAACTTGCAAGAGTTTTCGGAAAAATTCACTTTCTTAAACAATCCCCTTCTTCCCGTTAGCTCTACGGAATTACGCCGAGAGCTTAGATCTTCGATGGAGACTGCGAAAGTTCCCGAAAATCTGCGTCAGTACATCGAAAAGAACGATTTGTATCAAAAGTAGGAACACCGATCGAAATCGAAAATCGGCAAAGATAGGGACTCTAAGCCAACCATCCGTATGAAATCGTTTTCCGGAAGAAAGAAATAAACCTCCGGAAATGGAAATAAATTCTTGATCGATAAGGATTTTTTCGAACCTTGCTATCCGTGTAAAACCTAGCCAAAGTAAAATCAAAGCCTACCATGCGACAATATGGTCATTTCCTTTATTTAGATTACTATGAATGTATGATCTTACACTTTTTCTACATTCATTTCTTGGAAGGACGAAACTCTTATGTACTATCACTATTGATCCTCCCATCGTTTGAGTTACATAGACGGTCGCCTTCGCAGTCAGACGACCGGATCTAAAAATTGAAAAGGGATCGATAATGTTTGACCTTCATTAAAAATTGAGGAAGGTTTTTTAATGAACACAAAAGTAAAGAATATCTTAGACCGGATTTCTGCGCTCGAAGAAGAACTAAAAGACGAATTGAGAGAACAGGAACGGCATGCGCTTTATGAACTAAAAGGAGGGAAAGTGCTTTTTGAAAAGAAAATAAGGGAAGCACACAGACGTATGAGAATGGGCATCCTTTCTTGGATCCGAACAAGCCGCCCTCAAAACGTCGTTTCTGCACCGATCATTTATATGATCGTCATTCCATTAATTTTTCTTGATGTATCTATGACAATCTATCAAATGATCTGTTTTCGATTATACGGGATTCCGGCCGTAAAAAGATCCGATTATATCACGCTTGATAGACATCGTTTAAACTATCTGAATCTTCTGGAAAAAATCAATTGCGATTACTGCAGTTATGCGAACGGGTTGTTTGCCTACGTCACTGAAATCGGCGCTCGAACCGAGCAGTATTGGTGTCCCATCAAACACGCTCGCAAGAATCTAATCGTCCACAAACGATATCCTTATTTTATCGATTACGGAGATGCAAAAAATTTACACTCCCGTTTTGAAGAACTACGAGTTTCACTCAATCATTCGATCGAAAAAGAAGAGGAAAAAAAATCGAGTCGTAAAGCCTGAGGATTCGATTTGGAAAGAACCATTTTATATTTTTGGACGGGTTATCTTAGGGGAACTTCGTATAAACACGAAACTCCAATTTTAGAATTCAGTCGAGAAGTAAGAAATGCTTTGTTAAATCAAAAATTGCTTTCTGTCTTGGATACGAAGTTGTGTGATAAATTTTCTCGCGTTTAGGCGAACTTCGCATAAACGCGAAACTTTTGACGACAAGACTTCGGTCGGAACTCCGGCCTGCCGTTAACGATACGTCGTAGCTAAGGCAGTAAATAGAATCGCCTTCTCCTTTACGCGCTTAGGCGAACTTCGTATAAACGCAAAACTTTTGACGACATGACTTCGGTCGGAACTCCGGGCTGCCGTTGATAGCATATCGTAGCTGAAACGGTAAAAAAGAATGACCTTCCTTTTATTTCTTTCGCGTTTAGGCGAACTTCGCATAATCGCAAAACTTTTGACGACTTGACTTCGGTCGGAATTCCGGCAAATAGGACTCTCCAAGCAAAGGCGCAAAACGAAATCGTTTCGATTCTTAGAATGGAGGTAATCGAACAAATTGCGACCTTCTTTAATAGAAAGCTCCTAAACTTCTCCCGGAAAACTCCTAACGGTTTGTTTTGTCGGAGTTCCGACAAAACAAACTTTGAAAAAAACTTGTCACTTTCAGGGAAGCTTTGACGTGCCTCTCGGGAATCCTTTCCTAAGGGTAACCCCGACTCAAAGACCTTGGAACCGGATCCAAGCCGCAAAAAAAAACGACCCTTTACGGAGAAACGTTAGGAAAGAGTTAGAAAGAAAATGGAGCTTTCTTTTGAAAAAAAAAATAGAATTTTCAAATCATTCTCCTCCTACATCCTGGACTCATGAAGGCAGACTTCTTTTATGATCCGGAAACGATCCGCAGAGTTTTAGGATCAACGAGCAACACTTGGTTCAAAAAGGATTCTCAAATTACCAATATTACGACTGCGTCCAACGAAGCCGAACCAGGTTCCATTTTTGTACCGCTACGAGGCAATCGAGACGGACACCAATTCATTCGAGACGCACTTTATAGAGGCGCTTCCTATTTTTTAATCGAAACGGATCATCCCCTTCGAAAAAGTCTTTCCAAAGAAGAAGAACAAAAAGCGATTCCGGTGCGGGATACGTTACTCGCGCTTGGAAGTCTGGCAGCATTTCATCGTTCACGCTTTCGTCCGATTCTCATCGCGGTCACGGGATCGAGCGGTAAAACTACTACGAAAGAACTCCTCGGAACTTGTCTACGGAACTTAGGTGATACCGCGTTAGTCGTAACGGAAAAGAATTATAACAATGAGATCGGGCTTCCTTTTACTCTTTTTCGAATCAGCGATCAAACTCGAGTTGTAGTCTGTGAAATGGGAATGAATCATAAAGGCGAAATCTCTCGACTTTCAATGATCGCAAAACCCGACTTTGGAATTATTACCACGATTGGAACCGCGCATATCGAATTCTTAGGAAGCCAAAAGAACATAGCCAAAGCAAAGGCGGAAGTAGTAGAAGGATTTTCGAAAGGTGGAAAACTTTTTTTCCCAAACTCGGGAGAGTATTCTAAAATTCTAAAAAAGAAACTTCGAAAATACGGCGGAAAGCTAATCTTAACAAAACCTGAGGAAACTTTCAAAATTCTTGAAAGAAAACCCCAGGGATTCGCTCTCGAATACAAAGGTAGAAAAATAGACTGGAATCTTCCCGGCGAAAAACTCTTAGGGAATCTCGCCCTCTCAGTCGCCTGCCTCGAGACGATTGGAACTCCGGAAGAATGGATCTTAGAAGGTATTTCCGGCTTTCGATCCGGCAACAAACGTCTCGATCTGCAAACTGGAAAGTATTCCATCATCAACGATACTTACAACGCAAATTATGAATCCATGATATCCTCTCTCGAAGTCGCGGATCAACTTGCCGATGGAAAAGATTTTTTCGCGGTTTTAGGCGACATGAAAGAACTGGGAAAACATTCCTTCACCTTTCATAAAAAATTGGGAAAACGCTGCGCCGATTTTAAAAACTTAAAAGGTCTCTTTACTTTCGGACAGGATTCCAAATGGATCCAAGAAGAATTTAAAAAACTTACTGACTCGTCCAAATTCTCTTATCATTTTCCCGGAACTGCGGACGGTCTTAGAGAACTCTTAAATACGTTTGTCGAAAAAGTTCCCGAGTCGTCGGTCGTTTTAGCAAAAGCGTCGAGAGGAATTCAACTGGAACGTTTCGTCGAAGGTCTTTCCGTTTAGTACTTGCAAACCGCCGATCGAAACAAATTATCTTACGCAGGAGAAACAAACTTGAGCGCAAAAGTTGCAATCATTATGGGAAGTCATTCCGATTGGGAAACGATGAAAGAAGCCGAACTCATTCTAAAAGATTTCGGCGTTTCCGTTCATAAAGAAATTATTTCCGCGCACAGATCTCCTGAACTTATGTTAGAATTTTCTAAATCGGCAAAGGACGCGGGCTTTTCCGTTATCATCGCAGGCGCCGGAGGAGCTGCCCATCTTCCGGGTATGGTTGCTTCAATGACTACACTTCCCGTTTTGGGGGTTCCGATTCAGACTAAGGCGTTGAACGGTTTAGACAGTCTCCTTTCCATCGTTCAGATGCCTGGAGGAGTTCCTGTAGGAACTTTGGCCATCGGCGCTGCTGGGGCAAAAAACGCGGGGCTACTTGCCGTCAGAATTCTTTCGCTTCAGGATTTCAAACTTTCCGAAAAACTTTCTAAATATCGGGAGCAAATTCGGGAAGACGCGCTTTCTAAGAATAAGGATCTTCTGTGACACAAAAGAAAATACTTCTTCCAGGCGCCAAACTCGGAGTGATGGGATCCGGACAACTCGCGAGAATGTTCGCACTTGAGGCGATTCCGAGCGGATACGAAGTTTCTGTCTATTCTCCGGAATTACACTCTCCCGCAAGCGGAGTCGGCGCCAAAGAATTCGTTTTCGAGTATGAAAACAAAGAAGCCCTCTTATCTTTTTTAAAATCCATAGACGCTCTTACATTCGAATTTGAGAATATTCCAGAAATTGCACTTTCTACCATTGAGGAATTCCAAAACGCTTCCGATCTGTTAGTTCACCCTTCCCCAAACTGTGTTCGGATTGCGCAAAACCGATGGAAGGAAAAATCCTCCTTTCGAAAAGCGGCGATTCCGACGGTGAATTTTTATCCGGTTTTTACGAACCAGGATCGGGAAGAAACCCCTTCCAAAGTCCAATATCCTTGTATTCTAAAAACGAATACGATGGGTTATGACGGAAAAGGACAGGTTAAGTGTAAGTCGAAAGAGGAATTGATTTCCGCCCTTTCCAATCTAAAGGAGCTCAATCATATCGTAGAGGAATTTTTTCCTTTCACTTCGGAAGCGTCCGTGATCTTCGCAAGATTTCAAGACGGGGCAATTTCCTATTTCCGTCCTTCTTTAAACATTCATAAAGATCATATTTTGGATCTTACATTTCATCCCGGTAATTTTTCTCCGAGTGTGGAAAAGAATCTCGTTGATTATGCAAAAAAATTGGCCGAGGAGATAGATTACATCGGAGTATTCGGAATCGAATTTTTTATCAAAGATGAAGAAATCCTCTGTAACGAATTCGCTCCAAGACCACATAACTCCGGACATTTTAGTCAGGATAGCGGTTCTCTCTCGCAATTTTCCCTTCAACTGAGAACCCTCTGCAACCTTCCTGCCCCGAAAGAAATTCCGGTAAGGCCTATAACGATGAAGAACATCCTAGGTGAAGATTATAAACCCGGATCAAAACTCTGGACAACAACGTTAGGGAATCCTCATTTCCATCTTCATCTTTATGGGAAAACCGAAGCAAGAAAGGGAAGAAAGATGGGGCACTGGAATTATTCGGGGCCAAATCCGGAATCCGCCTTTGCCGGTTGGGAATAAAATTTCAATCCAAAGCGTCTGTAACCTGTTTGGCGATCTCATTCTGCTTAAAAATTGAACGATCTTTGTTTTTTTAATACGAACTTGCTTTCTAAATAGAATTCCTATCTTCGATGTTTATTACTTTTTTATAAGAGTTCTTCTTTTTTTCTTTCCTCGGTTTTCAAAACGGATAGCACTTGTAACTTAGGAATAAACGAAATGGATCTTTATAAACCTTTCAAGTCACACACCCGCAGACTGTTTGTTCTTTTTATACTTCCAATTCTTTTGAATTTGTTCATATTGAATTGCTGGTCGAACGCCTTTTTCAAACCTCCGGTAGAATGTGTTGGAAATATAAACAATACGCTTTGTCCAAAAGAGAACTCCTTCGGCTTGATCTTAGCCGGCATTTTTGCCGGATTCTTATACGCCGAAAACGCAGTCACAGTTTCTAATTTAGTAAATTATTCTATTCTTCAGTCCGGATTTTTAGTGGGTAAGGCTCAAACTCCGGCGGTTTACGTTTCCTTAGACGACGCTCCCGGAGCCGTGGTTCCAGTTGATGGGCTTTCCAATTGGAGATATCAACTTCCGGCGCCGGCTGTAACGGGAACGTTTTGGAAATTAGGAACAAAGCACAAAATTTCAGTAAAGGCTGTCGATGCTTTCGGAAACATTTTCGGAGAAAAAATCGTAAATGTGATCAAAGGAAACAATCGAGATACAAACGGAGACGGTTATTCGGACGTGATTCTTTCGGTCTCTCCGAGCAATGCGGTCGTCGGCTACGGTCTTATTTTCTTAGGTCATGGAGATACGGGAATGCCCTCTACCACACCGGACTCGATTCTTACAGACGGAGTTGCGGGAGGCACGTATTTCGGAGATCGAATCAGTGCAGGTGATTTTAACGGAGACGGTTATGCGGATATGCTCATCGGCGCACAGGCCTCTCCCGCCTTCGGGACGATCGGAGCCGCATTTATTTTCCACAGCTCCGGTCAAGACGGGATTCTAAGTCGAGATCTACAATCCGGCGGTTCGTACGACACTCTCATCCAAGGACAGAATGGAGGCGAAAGACTCGGCTCCATGGTGTTAGGTGGAGATGTAAACAACGACGGTTATGACGACGCAATTCTCACCTCTCCCTGGGCAAACGGTTTAGGATATATTTTTTACAGCCGGGGATCTTCCGGAATTCTTTCTAAAAACTTAGGCGCCGGTGCGTTAGCCGACATCAAATACTTAGGTGCGGCCGATAACTTCGGTTCGACGTCCAGCGTGGGAGATATCAACGGGGACGGATATATGGATCTCGTTATAGGCGCCCCCGTTTTTAATACAAACCAAGGTAGAATTTATATTTATATTTCAAACGCGGGAACTCTTCCTCTTACGCCTCAATATTTGATTTCGCCTAACGCACAATGTCCACCGGGCGGCGGATGTAATTACTCAGGATCCATAATTCAACTCGCGGACTTTAACGGAGATTCTTGTGCTGATCTCGCGGTGACGGCTTCAGGCTATGCGACGAACAGAGGACTCGTATTCGTTTATCATTCTAACTGTGGTTCCACAAATCCGTATTCGAATACTCCGAATACGACTTTGTTCGGGCCGGCGCTTTCAACGTGCAGCGCGGGAAACAACTGTAGTTTCGGCGCTTCGATGTCGGCCGGAGACGCCAATGGAGACGGTTTTGCAGATCTGCTCGTAAGCGCCACTCGAAGCTCCGCCAATTTTGGGAACGCCTATCTATTTCAAAGCGACGGTACGACCGGCATCGCGGGTGTAGACTTAGGTTCCGGAGGTTCCGCAAATGTAGTGTTTGGCGGAGAATCCGCCGGTTTGGATTTCGGATTTTTCGCGATCCTCCAGGATATAAACGGAGACGGTTTGTCCGATATCCTCCTCTCCGCACCGGATCCCATCGCGACGGGGGCCGCTCAAATCGGAAAAGGAAAGGTCCATTTTTTTAAGAACTCTCCCATGATCGGTCCGGGTAATCAGAATCTGAGTTCAGGTGGAACCGCTACGGCCACGCTGACTTATGCTAACGGTCTTTCTTTTGGAAATTCGGTCGCCTTTGATCAAATCGATATGTTCGAGTCGAACGTTTCGTTTCTTTTTCGTTAAGGTTCGTTCGAGCAAGATTAGCCCATACGTTGAAGTTAAAAATCCGCCCTTCAAAACGATTACAATCGAGCGTCCATTCTTTATAAAAATCTTCCGACATACGAAATAAATTATAACGTAAGAATGGAAAATTGAATTCATAATTTCTAATATTGATCATCCTAAATTTGGCTTGCAAACGTAAAACCGCTTGCAACACTCTAAGGAAGCCTTCAACAGAAGGCTGGAGTTTCTACAGATTTCGGTCCTTTCACGGCTTATGAGCTTTCCAACAAAAGGACCGTAGTTCAATTTCGATTGGAGTTCCTACGTTTTTGTGAACTCAGCGTCTCGTTTCCGTTGGCGCCGGGCAGGTTTTAGGACAGGCCCAAAAAGTTACCTCCAACACGAACTGTCTTTTTTCAAAAAAAATCTCAGAAAAGTAAAACTTCGAATAGGAGTTCCTACATTTGAGACTTTTTACTTGCAAAAAATTAATTTTCTGATAGAGCAAACCCGGACCTTCCAGCGCCCAAAAAACTCAACGCATCGCTCCCGATGGGTCGCTTGCACTCAAATACACCGCTCCTTAAGGATCGCATCGCAGCGAGGGGTTTTCGTTTAATGGAAATTTTCGTTGTTACGACAAATTCCTTTAAAGATTCAGGCACTTGTATGGGTAAGGATTATAAATCCGTTTGTGGAGGATCGCAGTTCAAAGTGAAGTCGGTTTTTCTTTCGAAGGTTCGAAGGTCGGTTCTCCGAGCATTCCGCCAAAAAATGACTCTCGACAAAAAACGAGTTTGCATTTTTCCAAAGTAAAAATCCTAAAACGAACGGACTTCAAGGAACATTTCTACTTGCGCTTAGGCGAACTTCGTATAAACCCACGACCTTTGACAACGTTGCCGTGTCGGAACTCCGACGACAATGAGAGCGATTCCAGACAATCGTTTCTAAAATGGAAACAGAACCTGAAAGACGTTCCCCTTGCGCTTAGGCGAACTTCGTATAAACCCACGGCCTTTGACAACAGAGCCAGTGTCGGAACTCCGACGACAATGAGAGCAATTCCAGACAATCGTTTCTAAAATGGAAACAGAACCTGAAAGCACGTTCCCCTTGCGCTTAGGCGAACTTCGTATAAACGCAACGACCTTTCACAACAGAGCCAGTGTCGGAACTACGACGACAATGAGACCGATCCAGACAATCTTATCTAAAATAGAAACGAACTTCAAAGAACATTTCTACTTGCGCTTAGGCGAACTTCGTATAAACGCAACGACCTTTCACAACAGAGCCAGTGTCGGAACTCCGATGACAATGAGAGCAATTCCAGACAATCGTTTCCAAAATGGAAACAGAACCTGAAAGCACGTTCCCCTTGCGCTTAGACGAACTTCGTATAAACGCAACGGCCTTTGACAACAGAGCCAGTGTCGGAACTACGACGACAATGAGAAGAAAACTCGAAAATCAGACGTTCGGTTTACCGATGGAAAAATACTGAAAGCCTTCTTTTTTCATCAGCTCGGGAGAATATTGATTTCTACCGTCAAAGATCACATTCGATTTTAATAATGTTTTGATCTTTCCGAAGTCGGGTTCTCGAAATTCTCTCCATTCGGTGAGAAGAAGAAGCGCGTCCGCGTCTTTGAGTGCGGAATAAGCGTCGGCGGAATATTCTACTTTTCCCTGAAAGTAAACCGAAGAAGTTTCCTTGGAAACGGGATCGTAAACCTGTAACTTAACGTTTTTATCATGGAGTTGTAAAAGAAGAGGAATCGAAGGAGCTTCTCTCATGTCGTCAGTTCCTGGTTTGAAAGAAAGACCCCAGACCGCGAAGGTTTTACCCGAAAGATTCGATTCTCCATAGAACTTTACGATTTTCTCATAGAGTCTTAGTTTTTGGGCTTCGTTGACTTCTTCCACTTTGCGGATGATCTGTAGAGGAGCGCCTTCGTCTTCGGAAGTTTTGATCAGCGCCCGAACGTCCTTTGGAAAACAAGAACCTCCGTAACCGATTCCCGCGTAGAGAAATTGTCTTCCGATTCTCGAGTCGGTTCCCATTCCTTTGCGAACGTCTTCATAGTTGGCTCCTACGACTTCGCAGAGGTTGGCAATCTCGTTTGAAAAAGAGATCTTTGTCGCGAGAAACGCGTTACACGCGTATTTCGTAAGTTCCGCGGAAACAACTCCCATTCTTAAAATCGGATTTCCGTTTAATACAAAGGGAGCGTAGAGTTGCGCGACCAAGTCCCCCGCTCTCTGCGTGTCGGAACCGATCACGACTCTTTCAGGACGCATAAAGTCGTCGATCGCCGCGCCTTCTTTTAAGAATTCAGGATTGGAAACGACGTCGAATTCTTCTTTTGTCTCGTTTGCAATGATCGCCTTGACCTGCGCCGCAGTTCCGACCGGAACCGTGGACTTGTCAACGATCACCTTGTAACCGTTGATCGATTTTCCGATTTCTCTCGCGACAGCAAAAACCGCCGAAAGGTCGGAAGAACCGTCGGGAAGCGTGGGAGTTCCGACGGCAATAAAAATGAGATCGGTTTTTTCCACTCCCTCTTTTAAAGAAGTGGTAAACTCCAGTCTCTTTTCCTTGGCGTTGTTCAAAACCAACTCGGAAAGACCGGGTTCATAGATAGGAATGATTCCTTTTTTGAGATTTGAGATCTTTGTTTCGTCTTTATCGACGCAGATCACCTGATTTCCGTATTCCGCAAAACAAGCGCCCGCAACGAGGCCGACATAACCGCTTCCAATCACACAAACTTTCATATTGAGAACCAGGATTCCGGACTTTCCGGACTTAGAAAGAAAAATAAATCGAGATCAAACTTCTTTTTTGAGACTGCTCTTCACCGGCAACCAAGCCGCGCCTTCGAATTTAGGAAGATCCAAACGTTCCAATTCGAAAGAAAGAATCCCGTCCTTCCATAGATAACTGTTTCCTACGTGGTTGTCGCCTTCGTGCAAGGCGAGACCGAGAGAATATTTTCCCGCGGAAAAGTTCAGAGGAAGTCGGAAGTTCGCCGTAACCGATTCTCCCGCGAGAATATTTTTTAAAGAATTTCCGAGATGAAACGTATTGGTCCCGAAGGCCCGGATTCCTCTCGCGTCGTCGATATGAAAACCAACGGTCAAATCCGGAATGTCTTTTGTAAATTTTACTCCGACTTCGATTTCGATCTCGGCCCCTACGGGAAGAATTTTCGGATTTGTCTGACCCTTATATTTCAAACTCAGAGAAAGATTTTCCAAGGGAGAATCCTTTTGTAAGGGAAGAATGGATTCTTCTCCGAATCCGGAATCCGCAATGATCTGCATATATTCCCGAAAACCTTCGACGGGATCCCCGTCAAAAACGAGTTTGCCTTTTTCCAAAATCAAAACTCTGGAACAAACCGACTTCAGAAGTTCCAGATCGTGGCTTACGATCAAGGTCATCGTTCCACGTTCTTGAAAGGAACGAAAACGGTGCAGACATTTCTGCTGAAAACTCGCGTCTCCGACCGCGAGCGCCTCGTCCACGATGAGAATATCGGGTCTTGAAAAAGTCGCCAAAGCAAAACCGAGACGCATCACCATTCCGGAAGAATATTGTTTAATTGGAATATTCTGAAATTCTTTTAAACCCGAGAACTCGAAAATTTCGTCCATCGAAGAAGTGATTTCTTTCGGACTTAGCCCCCAGACAAGGCCGTTGTAGTAGAGGTTTTCTTTTCCCGAAAGTTCGGGGTTAAATCCGACTCCCAATTCGAGGATGGAACGCAAAGAACCGTTTTTTGTGATTTTTCCGGATGCGTAAGACGAAACACCGGTCAGAACCTTCAAAAGCGTGGATTTTCCGGCTCCGTTCCTTCCGATCAGACCTACGATTTCGCCCGGCTCCACCCGAAAGCTGATATCCTTGAGCGCGTTGTAACGTATGTCGTTCCCAAAAAAACCGAGGGTAAGAACGTTGAGAATTCTTTTGGAAGGTCCGCTAAAACCGTTATAGACCTTATGGAGATTTTCTACTTTTAGGCTCAAAGATGGTCCAAGATCACGGAATGAAATTTAGAACGGCAGAGAATTCCGATCGAAGGAAATAGAATCAAATACGGAAGAAATTCCTTCCAGTGAAAAACTGGAACGAAGTCGTTTAACAAAACGAAACGAAAAATTTCCAGAGGAAAGTTGAGCGGATTCCAAACGTTGATCGAATGTAAAAAACCGGAAGACAAATAGAGAATCGGCAAAGACCAAAAGAAGAATTGGGAAATCAGCCGGATCAAAGGAGTGATGTCCCGAAGGATCACATTGGCCCTCGCCAAATAACCCTGCACAAAAGACAAAAGATAACCTACCGTAAACATCACAAAAATCGAAAGAGGGAATAAAAATACATTCAATTTTCCGAATACAATCAGAACGATCAGCACCGGTACCGCAGTCACCAAAAAATGAACGAGCATCTGAACGAATGGAATCCAGAGAAAAATCTCCGGACCCAGAGGGGATCTTTTGATCAACTGCCGATTTTCGGTAAGAATGGAAGTTCCACGGATCATATATTCCTGAAGAGGAACCCAGAAAAGAAGACCGCTAAACGCGTAGCCTATAAAGTCAACGGCGGATTCGGGATTCCCTTTGAGATGTAAGAATAAAAATACGATCGTGTAGATGAGAATGATGCTGAGGTTCTGGACAAGCATCCAGGAGATTCCGAGAGCGCTTCCGGCAAATTGTAAGGCGTAATCTCTCCTTACTAAAATCCAAAGAATCGGTAAATTTTTCAACACTTCGTTTGAGCCTGAAGAACCTTACCTTCCTTACAGGAATAGATCCCGTCAATTCCAAAAATCCATTGATCTACAAGTTCCAATCCGAGCGATTCCAGAAGTTTTTTGAAATTCTTATAGATCCAGAGATCGTCTTTACTCGGTTTGGAGCTCGACTCGGGATGATTGTGAGCGATGATCACGGAAGAGGCCGCGTCGTTTAAAATGATCTTCAAAAGATCCCGGCTCTGCACTCCCACTTCTTCCAAACTTCCGACGGCCACGATCTCGGCTCGTAAAACCGCCCCTTCCGGAGAAAGTGTAATGAGAACAAAACATTCTCTGTTTTTCGGAATCAAACTGGTGGAAAGATAATTGATGAGATGCTCGGGAGAATAACGTTTCCCCTTGAGAGCTTCCCATTTGAGACGCCTTGCAAATTCAACAGCCGCGAGTAAGGTGGTGGCCTTTGCATGACCGATTCCAGGAATTTGAACGAGATCCGAAACCTTCTTTTGGAGAAGTCCGCCCAAACCTCTGCTGTGATGCAGAATGTTCCGACTGAGTTCGTCGATCGGTTGAGCCCGATTTCCCCTTCCCAGAAGTACCGCCAGAAGTTCCCAATCTTGAAGGGACTCGGCTTCATACGCTATGCGCGCTCTGGGATCCGGGAAAGGGCTCAACCTTTCCGAGAGTTTTCCGCCAGACTTCAAATCCGCTTCAGGTTGTTTTTACTCAGCTCAGACAGAGAATCTGCAAACCAGGTTCCCTGTTGAACTACTTCCCCTTCAAATGCTTCTTCCAGATAATCCGCGAAGGATTTCAGATTGGACTCTCCCGCACGAGTTCTTTCCCTCCAATTAGGGCCAGCTCCTGCGAGACCACCGCGTTTTCTCTGATAATTAGCTGATTCTTGCAGAGATCGAATGATCATAGTCTTCTCTCCATTCTTATTAAATTAGACGACATAAACCGATAAAACCACAAATAATTCCACTTAACGGATATGTATATACTACTCAAAACATTAGTAAATGTCAACTAAAAACGCTCAATTTTTTAAAATCCTTCGATTTTAGAATCCAGAGCGATCTTGAGTAATAAAACCTGCGGTTTTCCTCCGTTTCTGTTCTTTATCTTAACTTTCCCCCCGGACAAAACGGTTGCATTTGGATTTTTTTTTAGAGGAACTTTCCTTTTTTTTCAAATTTTCGCCCCGAAGAATCGGACCCGAGAACCGTTTTCGATGTGGAGAAAATGCAAAACATATCCCTGGGAAAGGGAAAGAGTCCTGATCGGTTCCTAATTTTTATCCTTTTTTTGTTTTTGTCCTTCGCAAACCGATCGGAGACAAAATCGACGGAACATTCTCCCGAGTCTCTGAACCCGTTTTTCTTTTCCGCAAGACCCGATTCTTCCTTTGCGTTGGGAATTCTTGCGGAAGCAAAAAAAGAAAACCTTCCTTCTTACGGACTCAAACTTTCAGTTCCCATTCTTAAGGAGAATCCGAGACATCTCTGGAAGGGAAATCTCCTCTATCAAAACGAAAGAATTCCGGAACGGGAAAATCGCTCGTTTCATAGGACGTTTTCCGGATTGGAATATTCTTATCTCCCTCATGAGAATCGATTTTCTCTTTCTTGGTTTGCGGGTTGGGAAAGAGGAGAGATCGATCTTTTTGTTTTCGGGACACGTTTGGAAATTTCCGAAAAACAAGGAATTCAGATTTTCGGAAAACGCGGAGGAAATTTCGAGAACGTTTCGATTTTACTCCATTCCCCTTTGAAAAAGGAACTCGGACTTTTTTTAGGGGCTTCCCGGACTTGGAGCGGAACGATCGTTGAAGACCGGTTCTTTTTAGGAATCGGTTTTTCCTGGGATTCTTTTCAGGCTTCCGTTTCCGGAATCCGGGAAGAAGAGAATGAACATTCTTTTTCTGGAATATTTGAGTTTCAGAATATTCCAGGCTCGACCGCGGTTTCAAAAAAGCCCGATCTTTCTCCGAAAAAGTTTCTTCCTCGGAAAAAATATGCTCCGTTTGTTCGGTTTTCCTTTTCGGTTCAGGAACTTTTGTCGGCGGGATTTTCACTCGATTCTTCCTTGCGGATTTCCGGAAAAAGTTCCGGTTCGAGAGAAGAATTTTTTGAATGGATCGATTCTCTTTCGGAAAAGGAAAAAATCAAAATCCTCGTCCTTTTGAGAAAAAAGAATCCGAGTTTGAAAAAGGAAAAATTTTGATGTTTTCCTTTCGGACTCGCCGGGTCTCATTTCTTGAGATTATTATTCTTTTTGAATATTCTTCAATTCTACTTTATTTGAAAATTTTCCTAGCGACGATCGTTTTTTGTTCCCTCTTTTTTTCCCCTCTTTTTTCGGAAGAATCCAGGATCGGGGCTACTTTCGAAACTTACAATTCCCGTTATCTTCGAAACGAGAAGGAGAATTGGTTTTTCAAAACCTCCAATTGTCCGCTTAAACTCAAAAACCCGAGCAAGGAATTTCCTTTTTGTTGGTTCGGTTTTTTGGAAACCAGGAACGGACGTCCGTTTTTTTCCGGTAAATGGGAGAACAAGTTTGTGAGAGCGAGTTTTGGCCATCGTTTTCGTCCTCTGGAGAATTTTTATTTTTTGAGAGACAACGACTTTTACACGGCCCTTCCCGAAATTGAACAGCCGATCCACCGTTCCGGATTCTTCCATTTGAAATTTGCGGACTGGGCCTTCGGTTCTTTTTATTCCGAAATAGAGGCTCGGAAACGGGGTGGTTATTTTTTTATTTCCCCCGGAAGAATATTCGAATTTGCTTATGCTCCGGAATTGGGAACTCACTACGCGTCCTTCGATTTTAAATCGAAGAACTTTCGTCTTCCCGGTCCTAAGATCGTTTCTCGGATTCAAACTTTCGGAATCAAAAAAGAATGGGACGGAACTTTTTATTCTTCGGTTTTTTCGGAACGTCTCGATGCGGAATTTAGAATTACGGGTTATCGCGGTAAAGGCCGGGATCTTTTTGCGATCGACCCCGATCGTACGGAACTGGACGGGAAGGCGTCTCTGGCGCGTTTTGGAATCACTTCTCATTCTTACTTTTCCTTGGAATGGATCCGCGCCTGGAAAAAAAATCTTTCTTCCGAAGAAAATTCTCCCTTTACCTCCTTGAATTCCGCGGAGCAGCCGGCTTCTACGGATTCTCAACGTTGGCAGAACGTAAGCGGAAAGGCTCCGCTTTATTTCGGGGATGCAGGAGGAATTCTTTTTTCTCTTCGAAATTATTCTCAAGGCCCTTCGGAAACTTTGGGAAGAGGTCTTTACTACTCCTTTCAGAAAAAGAACTTTTCGATCGAGGCCGGTCAAGAATGGAGAACCAACGGAGATTCGATCTCCGAAGGAAAATGGTCTTTTCGTCTGGACGAATCCTGGAACTTGGAAGGGGCATTTTTATTTCAGAAGGAAGATAATCGGATGGATTCTCTTTTCGAGGCGAGGACCGCGAGAGACGAAACCAGTCTGATCTTTACGGATCGAAATTCTTCGTTTCGTCTGAGGCTTCTTTCGCCTTACGTCGCTTTTACGGTCAGTCATTCGCGAAAAAAGGATATCAAAAACGACGGGATCTGGATCAATCTTCAGGTGCAATTTCCTTTTTAGAACTTGCCGGAAAATCTGTCGAGCCGACAGAAACAAGGTACTGAGTTTCACAAAAAAAGTAGGAACTCCTATCCCAATACCTCGAAAAATGAAAGAATTCCATTTTGTAAAATTCTAATCTATCTCTTTGAATTTCCATAAATTACGGCGTATCGAATTTTTGCGGCTTCTCTGACCGCAGTTTTATCGTCCAGAATAGGATGTGAGAGTTCCCACATTTTTAGATTTTGGGATGGTTCTTTGACGGAATCAGTCTGGAGAAAAAAATTCATAAACCGCGAAAACGACGAATTTGTGGGAACTCCTTCGTTTTCCCACGACGAGTTTACCGGATATCGTATGTGATGTTTACAATTTTTTAAGAATAAACCGCTCAAAACGGATAACCTTACCCGCAAATTGTTTGAACCTTTAGAAAAGTCTGTCGTAACAACGACAAACCTCCGTGAAAAGGGCACGCGTCCCGCCCTGCGGCGCGATCCTTAGAGAGCGACGCATTGAGTTCAAGCGATCCTTAGAGAGCGACGCATTGAGTTTTTTGGGTAGAGGGGCGGGCTTTTGGGAAAACTCGCGGTCACTTTGCTCTATCACAAAATTATACTTTTTGAAAGTAGAATTCTCTCTCAGAGTTCTTGGTAGGAACTCCGACAAAAATTCACAGTGGAATCGTGTGGATTCTAAATGGCTTTCGACTTATGGATAAGGTGATGCTCAAAAAGGAAGAATGTCTCTGATCATTTTTTTCGGACTTTAAATCCGTTGCAGACTTTTTTCGGTGAAATCCTTTTCGGAAAAACGTAGGTTTTCCTTCTTTGCAGAAAGAAAACCTTTTGTGAATCGCCGAATTCTAATATTGAAAATCGAAGCGGAGGTTATCGATCCTTCTAATCGAGTTTCACTCTAAATTCTTGAATGAGATGGATGAGAAAGGTCATGATCCCCGAAAAAATGTAAAAGAAAATCAGTCCGTAGATAAGCCAAGGCCAACGGTTGAGTCCTATCGATACAAGAAGAAGTGTAACTCCTCCGATCAACAAAAACACTCTCGTCGGATTCAGCTTGGAACGGATCGCTGCTTGCGGTTTCGAATAACGTATGTTGGATACCATCAGGATCGCGATCAAAACAAATCCGATGATCGTAAGCCAATGAGGAGCGGAATTTACGTTTAGAAAGATGGGAAAAAATCCGACTGTAACGCCGGCCACCGGTGAAGGAAGTCCGGTAAAGGATTTCGGATCGTGAGCCACGTTGAATCTCGCGAGTCGATACGCCGCACAAATGGGAAAGATCGCCGCGATAAGCATCCCGATCGGGAAAAGATCTTCTTTTCCAAAGACGTCGATCTTGTATTCGGAAAGAACCATCTGATACATAAGATATCCCGGAGCTATCCCGAATGCGGTGAGATCGGCGAGACTGTCCAGATCCGCTCCTAATTCCGAGGTTGCGTTCAAGGCGCGTGCGACCATTCCGTCCAATCCGTCAAAAAGCGCTGCGAGCAATATAAAGAATCCTGCAAGTGTATACGCCTGTAACTCGCTTCCACCTCTTGATCCGGCTTCGGATGCTACGAGCATCGCACTGAATCCCATCGTGAGATTTCCAAGAGTAATTGTATTGGGAACCCAACCAAGTTTGAGTTTCATGAAAAGATCTCCTGTCTAGAGGGGCTTACTGTAAAATCGATATCTCTTTTGTAACCTTTCCGGAACAAATAGTACCCTAGTGTAGCTACCATTGCCCCGTTGTCCGTACAATAAATTTTTTTCTTCGGGCTAAAAAGTTCCACAGAATTCTTTTCCGCCCAAGACTGCAATCGTTTCTGGAGAGTGGAATTGGCGAGCACCCCCCCTCCGGCAAAAACCCTTCGAATTCCCGTTTTTAAAACGGCTCGTTTGAGGTTTCTCTCCACAAGGTCAAAGGCGGAATTCTGAAAGTTCCAACAGATCTGTTCTTTGGAAATGTCCTTTTGTTTTTCGAGGAGGACCATCACGGCGGTCTTGAGTCCGCTGAAAGAAAAAGATATCTGATCCTGGGGAAGATTTCGTAAAAGAGGGGGAAGAACCGGTTTTTCATCGGGCTCCGGTTTGTATTCCGAGGCCTTTGCTTCTATGTAGGGACCGCCGGGATAGGGAAGATCCAAAAGCCCGGCCACCTTGTCAAAGGCTTCTCCGAGGGCGTCGTCCATCGTATCTCCCACGAGTTCCATTCTTCCAAATTCTTTCAGATTGTAAATTGCGGAATTTCCACCGGACAGGAGAAGACCGAGGACCGGGAATTCTGCAGGAACTCCCTCTAAATGGAGAACGGCAAAGTGAGACTGAAGATGGCAGACCGGTAAGATCGGAGTTCCATAGACCATCTGAATACAACGGGCCATCTGAGCTCCGACCATGAGAGATCCGGTCAAACCCGGAGAAGAAGTCACTGCGACATAGGAAAGATCTTCGAAGGTGATCTTAGCTTCCTCCATCGCCTCTTCCAAGAGAAGATTGATTTTTTCCAGGTGAGCGCGGGACGCAATCTCCGGGACGATTCCTCCGTAGGGTTTGTGCAGATCGATCTGGCTAAAAATCCGGAGGCTGAGCAATTCTTTCCCGTCGCGGACGATCCCGATCGAGGTCTCGTCGCAACTGGTTTCAATCCCCATTCCGATCATTGGAGCCCCCTACCCAGGAAAGAATTGAATCTTAGAAGAACTGTCGTAACAACGACAAACCTCAGTGAAAGTCGCGCCCCCCACCCTGATCTTGGGTGGAGGGGTGCGGTGGCGGGAAAACTCGGGAGACTTTTCTCTATCATAAAATCATAATTTTTACAAGCACAAAGTCCGCCTTTGTCGGAACTCCGACAAGGATTCCGATCGAGATCGTTTCCCCTATCTCTTTTAATTTTCGGGTAAGGAAATTCCGATCATCGGTTCAGGCTTTTTTTTCTCCCTCTTTGGGAGCCGTAAGAATTTCGATCGCCTTTCTCATTTGAGGATCCAATTCCAAATCCAGAATCCCGTTCTTTCCTTCTTGAGTGCTTCTGGTTTTGTATAAGAATTTTGCGACCTCCGTGGAAAGTTTGATTCCTTTCTCTGCGAGAAACTTTTCAAAAAGAAGAAAGTTCGCTTCGGAATAATTCGGGTTTTTTACAAGAAAGGTTTCGAGCATTTTTTTCTCGGCCATCTTACGAATATAAAATCGATCGTCCTCGGTTGGTTCCACCGATTTTACGACTACGTCCGGTTGGATTCCCTTTCCATGAATCGATTTCCCGCTGGGGGTATAATACTTTTGAATCGTAAGCGCAATACCCGTGTTATGCGAAAGTGGATAGATGTTTTGGACGGAACCCTTTCCGAAGGAAACGGTCCCGAGAATTTTTCCTCTTCCGTGATCCTGCATCGCTCCGGCAAAAATTTCGGAGGCGCTCGCCGATCCTTCGTTGATAAGAACCACAAGCGGAAGATTCGTAAACTTATCGTTCGCAACCGTGGAACGGAAAACCCGGACGAGTTCTCCACCCCTTCCCCTTACGGAAACGATATCCATATCCGGTTTTAAAAATAGATCGGACAATGAGATCGCGAGATCCAGAAGTCCGCCGGGATTCATCCTGAGATCCACGATCAATCCTTCGGCTCCCTTTTCTTTGAGAGAATTCAGTTCTTTTTTAAATTCGGAAAGTGTGCTGTCCTTTCCCATAAACTGATTGAGTTTGATATATCCGAGTTTTTCCTTTTCCAAATAAGAAGATCTTACGTAACGAATTTTGATCATCTCTCTGACTAAAGTGAGATTGAGAGGTTCTTTCTGATTCTTTCTTTCTAATTTGATATTTACGGAAGTCCCGACTTTCCCCCGCATCAATTTGATGGAATCGGAAAGAGAAAGGTCGTTGGTTTTTTTTCCGTCGATTTCTACGATTCGATCCTGAGGTAGAATTCCGGCTTTCATCGCCGGTGTGTCTTCAATCGGAGAAATGACCACGATCGCCCCGTCCGCAAAAGAGACTTCCATCCCGAGTCCGCCAAAACTTCCTCTCGTTTCTTCTTGGAGTTGGGAAAAATCCTCCCTATCCATAAAACGCGAGTGCGGATCTCCGAGAGAGGAAATCAATCCTCGGATGGCTCCTACGTAGAGTTTTTCTTCGTCTACGGATTCTACATAATCGGTTTGAATGGTTGATAAAACTTCGTGGAAAATCTGAAGATAGGATTCTCCATTTTTAGAAATCCCTTTTACGGTTCCCGTTGGGAGAATGAGTGCGAAGCTGAGAAAGGAGACAACTCCGATCCAGATCATTCTTTCTTTATTTTTCATATTCTTTTTTTAAGGCCTCGTGAAGCGCGGGGCTTTTTTCTTTTAAGCGCTCCAATACTTTATCGGGATCAAGTCGATAGACTGAACAGGCTTCGAGAAAAAAAGTCAGATCGGTCGGAGCCGATTTTCCCGCTGTCGCTTTGAGATTCGCGTTGATTCTGGCGATGCTGACTCTTTCCAGAACCCGTTTTACATCACCATCGGTGATTGTTGTCTTTGGAGAACTGCATTGGAGGGCGAGGAAAAGGAGGACGGAGAGGAAGAAATTTCTTTGAAACACTCTGTCCGAAGTTTCAGTCGAGTTTCTTCCTCTGTCAATCAGTAAATTCTATAGAGTCCGACAAGCTTTCCCATCACCACGGCCTTCTTGGTGCGGATCGGTTTGTATTTCGAGTTTCTCGCTTCAAGACGAATCTGATCCTGCTCTTTATAATATACTTTTAGAGTGGCTTCGTCTTCGATCAGGGCGACGATAATTTCTCCGTTTCGAGCAATGTCTCTTTTTTCTATGATCGCGATATCCCCGTCGTTGATCCCAGCATCGATCATAGAATCTCCCTGAACCCGGAGCGCGTAAGTCGGAACATTGGACCCCACCATTTCGTCCGGGACGGGAATGTAGGATTCGATATTTTCTTCCGCAAAGATCGGAAGACCGGCCGCCACCCGTCCAATCACGGGAATACTCGTAGCCTGAACGGGAAGAGATTCCATAGGACTCTGACGAATGAGTTCGATCGCTCTGGATTGGTTTTTCGCGGTTTTGAGATAACCTTTTTTTTCGATCGCCTTGAGGTGATCATAGGCGCCCTTTGCAGTAATTCCGAACTCGTCTCCGATTTCCCGAATCGTCGGCGGAAAGCCGCGCTCTTTGATGATGGCAGTAATGAATGTGAGAACAGCCTGTTGCTTGTCTGTCAGGTCTTTCATACTAAACAACTTAGTAGTGAATAAATGCTAAGTCAACACAAAAATAGTAAAAACGGAGGGGTAGTTTTTTCACTTCCGTTCGAAAGGTCTGGCTGCTTCCTGATTGATTTCAACGTTCAATTTCTCATAGTCATCGATAAGTTCCGTTATCGAAGCTCGAAACGATTCCGGCACCCTTGTCAACGGAATCGCAGGCACAAAACTTTCGTTAAACGGTTCCAATTCCCGATCCGGGGCCGGGGAAAGAGATTCCAATTCAACCGCTTCGTACAATTCGATCAATTCCAATCCGCAAAGAGAATTGACAACTATATACGGACCAAAACGGGGAAGCGAAATGGATCTAGAATAGCTTGAGCTAGTTGAAATATAAGGAGCGCTATAGTATTTGACTTTGGCATGAATGAGCATCGCTTTTTTGAATCTGCGAAACTCATGGTTCCGCTCCGGACCGAAATAAGTCAAAAGATTCAAGGACCATTTTGATATGGGATCCTCATAAGCGCGGCAATACCACACGGGCAAAATCACAAACGTAGGTTCCTCGACTTTCGTGCCCATCTTGATTGCACACCGAATCGCCGCGTTCAAAAAAGGTCGGAAGATCAGATTGAACCAGGACGTTTTTTTTCCGAAGGCTCTTTGATAACAGGCCTTATCGAACCAACGGTTTTCCTTAAACTCCTTAAGTTCGTTCGGATCAAAGTAAAAACCTTTCGAAAGAATCTTACTCACCTGTTTTTCGGTTAGCTGTTTTGCGCTCATAAAAGGCTCCCCGTTCCACTCCGAAAAATCGGAGTTCGGCGCTCTTAAAATTCCAATTTATCTTCTCATAAATTAGAATTTTAAAGTTTCAAATATTCACTTTTGAGAATAAAGGATCCTTTGGAGACGACTTGTACCCCTTCTCTGAGTCCGGACTTGATGATGACCTCGTCTCCAACGGTATCCCCGATCATAACTTCGGTCGCCTCAAAACTTCCGTCGTCGTTCTGGATAAATACCATGGACTTCCCTTCGATCTCGTGTACGGCTTCTAGAGGCAGAGTTTTTCTTGCTTCGGTTCCCGTGTTCGCAACCATTCCTTTTACCTTTGCGGTCACGGACTGACCGGGTTTGAGTTTTCCGTTTCGATTCGAAACCATGATCCGAAGTTTTGCGGTTCTTTTGACGTTGTCCAAAACCGTTCCTACGTAAGCGACTTCCCCTTTGATTCCGGGAGATTTTTCGTCGCCCAACGGATAGATCATTGCGTCGGCCCCTTCGGAAATGGAACCGATATCCTTTTCGTAAACTTCCAAAAGAACCATCAGATTGGTAAGATTGGCGATCGTAAAGAGGTCTTCGTTCCGAGTCACCTGTTGTCCCTGAACTGCCTTTCTTTCGGTGACTTCTCCATTGATCGGACTTCTGAGAACCAAATTGGAGGAAACATAAACCCCTCTTTCGATTCCTACGATTTCCGCCGGAGTGAGTCCGTAGTTTTCAAGTTTGATCCGAGTCGTTTCCACTTCGGTCTTCGCCGTTTTGTACTGCATGTTCGCAAACTCATAGTCTTTCGCCGAAGTCACTTTCATATCGAAAAGTTCTTTCGCACGATCGGCTTGGAGTTTCAGAGCTTCTAAACTCGCCCTTGCCTTGACATAGGCGGCTTCCACTTCTCCAAGCATCACCGAGGAAAGAATCGCAAGAGGAGAACCTTGACTGACTCGATCTCCTTCTCTCACGAGAACCTTTTTGATTCTCGCTTCCACGGTGGATCCGGCTCTTGCCATACTTTCCGGGTCGTAGGAAATTCTTCCGGGAAGCGCGACCTCGTCGACGGAAGCTACTTCTCTCAGGGCAACCAAACTCAGCGGATGTCGTTTTAGAATTTCTTCCGAAACCGTGAATCTACTCTTACTCACGGCGACCGGCTTCTTTTCATCCGCTCTTTTCGAGAAGAATTTTTTGTAACCGAAATAGGCCGCTCCTAAAACTGCGAGCAGAACGATCGTAGTTTTATAACGGTTTAAAAAATTGATCATACAAATCTCCGGGATGGATTCTTAATCCCTCTCTGTTTTTTTTCCGACTGCGGCCTTGTAAATTTCCACGGCGTTGTAATAGAGATACAACACTTCGTAGTAATCCCTCAGAACCGTAAGATAATTCTTTTCCGCCTGAAGAAAGGTCACTTGGTCGGATGCACCACGGACATAGGCTATCCTGGATTTTTGTTCTAACAGCTTGTTTTTTTGTAATAGATTGATTCTTTCGTATTTTGCAAGAAGATCTTCTCTCGCGAGGAGTTCCTTCTTAGAAGCTTCGATTTCTTCGTTGACTTCCCTTTTTTTGGCTTCGAGGGCGAGTTCGAATTTTTTGTGTTCTTCCCTCGCGGAAAGAACCTTTCCCTGACCGCGGTCGTTGATCGGAAGCGGGATCGAAGCAAACACACCCGCGTAGTGTTCGTTTCCTTTGATTCTCCATTCCCCGCCGACTTGAAGATAACCGAGACTTTCCCTTCTCTGAAGATCGATGTTGAGTTTTTTCTCTTTTACCCTTTCTTCCAGAGCGGCGATATCAGGACGGTGGATCGCTGCGACCGTGGAATCCTTCAGACGTAACCCGAGATCTTCCAAGGACTTAAATTTCATCTCCGTTTTAAACGCAAAAACTCCTTCCGATTCTCGGATTCCGGAGAGGATTCGAAGTTCCTTCTCCACAATCTGTCTTCGAACGAGAGCGTCCCTGTAAAACTTCTCGACCTGAATTCTTTCCAGTTCTAGTCTTTCGAACTCGAGAGGAGAAATGTCCCCTTTTTCGACTCGAAACTTAGTGAGCTCGAGAAGGTCGCTGTAGTTTTCGTAAAATTCTTTATTATAATCTACTAAATTAGTTAGAAAGAGATAAGCCCAGTAGTTTTGTCTGAGACGAAGACGAAAGAGCCTGTCGAAATTTTCGAATTCTCCCAAAACGGCTTCGAAGGATTTTTTCGCGACCTTGGAACGTAAGGAGATCACTCCGTAGACGTCCAAGTCCTGATACATAGCGGGTGCAACTTCCGTGTTCCCGCCTTGAGATCCGTTTTGCCCCAAGAGATTCGGACTCGAAGATCCTCCTCCGGGAACTCCGATGAATTGTTGTTGGAATTGAAGAATCGGGTTTCTGGAAAGAGAAGCGGTGATCACCTTTCCCCTTTCGATTCCCATATTTTGTCTTTCCGCTAAGTAGAGAGGATTGTTTAAAACCGCGTATTCGGTCAGCCTTTCCACGTCCCAGTCGATGATCTTTCCGGAAAAAGTCACCGGGATCGAAGAAGTGGGAGTCTCCGGATTCGCCAAAGGAGAAGAAATAGATTTTTCGTTTTCGGGGGACCCCGTTTTCTTTTTATCCTCTTCCGTTGTCGGATTCGATTCTAAGGGAATGACTTCTCCTTGGATTGGAGCGATGATCAAGGAGACAAAACCCAAAAATCCCAGGACCAAAAAAGTTCTGAGAAACCGAAAGACGCGAAAATTCAAAAAAAGAGAATTTTCCCTTTTTCCGTCATTGGAAAAGAATAGGTCCGAGACAAAAAATTCTTTGCCGCGTTTGTTTAAAACATTCTGTGAAGATACCATTTTCCCTGCACTTTCTTAAAGTATGGATTGAGAAGTTCCTTCTCCAGTTCTATGTTATCTTTAAATCTGAGTTTCAATTCGCATTCCGTTAAACTTTCGTAATAAAATTCGGCTTCGATTCCGCCTGAAAGTAAAAACAAGTCTCGGACTGTGCGAACGTTCTCTGAGTTTTTTTGTTTTTTGAGAAGTTCCCGATCAAAAAAGTATGTCTGAAAATAATTCTCTTTTTTTTGAAGTTCCTTTGCGATCTGCTCCCGAGTCCAGATTCCCTTTAGATCCAAGAGCAATCCGTCCTTGGGAGAAACTCGTTCCGGAAGTTTGGAAAAATCCCTGCCGACCGTATCGTCTATAAGAGATTTCATGAGGAGAAGAATTTCAGGAGTGTCCTTGCCGTGATCTCCGGTATGACCCGCGAGAAAAATTTTTCCGGCACGGATTTCGGGGGCCTTTAAATCTCCTCGAGAAAGAAACGATTCCTGTTTGGAAACGGAATGACAAGAAAATGATAAGAATAGTCCGAACCAGAGCGCTCCAGCGGAGATCTTTCGAATCGAGTGGGGAAACAAGGGCATCATAACGGGTTTGAACTCGGACAAAATAGGGAACGAGTCCAGTCTCTGAAAATCATCCTGAAAGTCGAACGAAACTTTTATTTTTTATCCGTCGAAATGACTTCCTCCATAAGACGACATTCTCTCAAAAACAAGGTGTTGTTTTCTAAGAATGTGAAAATAAGAAAGATACAAGCTAAAAAAGGAAACCGATTGGAAACGATCCGGGTCTTTCGGAAGCGCTTATCTTCCGCTCATGAGAATCCATTCTCGTGTACGATCAATCCTTCGTTCGTCAATTTTCGCCAGTCGTTTACGGAGAATTCTTCGATCATCGTGGGCATGAATTGTTCGAAGAGCAAAAATAAAAAAGAAACAACTTCACGAGCGTATAAGGAAGCTGAGCGTCGATCAAGAACTTCATGCAGAAGCTTTATAGATGGATTTAACCTTAACGAGATGAGATGCGTATTCCAAGGAAGCCAGGATATCTTCTTTATAATCCCTTTGATTCGAGACGAAGCGCCTTTTTCAAAAGTTCTTCGAGATCCTTGCCGTAGACTACGGTGAGAAAACTCGGGTTGTCGGTGAGAAAACGTTTGGCTCCTTCCGTAAACTCCGCGTCTCCTAAGACAAAAGCTTTGTCCACACCCAATTCTTTGAGCTGACCGATCGTATCTCGCAGGAAAATATCAGAGATTTTCGCGTCCTTCCACTTTCTAAATTTGAAAAGAGCTCTTGTTTCCTTATCGGTTTTGTTGAGTCCCGTAAGATTGAGGCCGTCGCCTTCTTTGTTGGGAACTTCCCGACTCACGGTGTAGTTCAGAGCCATCACGATTCGAACGCAGAGATTCTTAAATTCCACACCTTTGAGTTGTCGATAGTGGTCCAGAACTCCGACTCCGATTTTGGAAACGTCCGCGAGGAGTTTGTTTCCTTGTTCGTCGATGATTCCTTTGATGTGAAAGGATTTGGAAGACTTGAGTCCGGAGAGTTCGTAGAATCTTTCCATCGGAAAAAGTTCGCTGAAGATTCTTCCGATCTCTTCATCCAAAGAGAATCCGCTCGGCGCCGTTTTGTTAACGTCGGCCCGTTTTGTCTCCAACTGAAATTTATAATTGGCGAGATCGATGATTCGTTTGTCGTCGATCCTTTCGGACTCGGCTTCGATCAAATACTCGCTCGCTTCTTCCAACTTTCCGAGTTTTACCGCAAGAAGAGAAAAGTAAACGTCGGAGTCGATCATCTCCTGTTTCCATCCGCTGTTTCTCGCCATCTCCATACAGAGTCTCGCGTGTTTAAGAGCCTCCCCCAAATTTTTCTGGAGGATATAATTACACATTAAGAATTGAAAGATCGTATAACGCACGTAATCGTCTTCGATCAGATCCGCGACCGAGTTGGCTACTTTGGCCGCTTCGTCGTATTTTCCGTTCCGGGTCAGACTGAGTGCGTAGAGAAAACCTCCGACCGGAGATGCAGGATCGAGCTCGTAAGCCTTTGCAAAAAATTCCACCGGATTTCCCTTTCGAAGCGCGGCGGAAATAACACCTTTCCCGATCAAGATCGAAGCTACTTTGATCTTTTCATTCGGAATCTTGCTCAAGAATCGATCCGCAATTCCGAATTCTTTTTGACCTAATGCCATAAAGGCGATCCGAACGTTTGCCTCCGCGTTTTCAGCTTCTATCTGAACCGTATCCAAATAATGAAAGAGAGCCTCTTCAAAAAGATCTTGTTGGTAGTAGATGTCCGCGATCCGGTTGGAAACCGCGACCTCGCTGATTCCCTTCTCGTAGGTTCCGATCTTTTTGATTTTCTCAAGATGACGGGCTTCATTGGTCGTATCCCCTTCCATAGCGTAGATCTTTGCGATTACGTAGTGAGCCCGGACGTTGGAAGGAGAATTGTCTAGGATATCCCGAATTATAACGCGGGCGTCGACATAATTGCCCATAGCGGCCAAAGCGAGGGCTTTTTCAAATGAGTCTTTCTTGGTCTGGATCAGAAAAGATCCAAACGCAACGATCAGAATGATTCCAATGGCTACAAGAATGACGAAGATCATTTTTTTGTTTTTCTTTCAGGTTCCAGTTAGTAAATGGATAAAATCCCGGGAACCGAGCCGGGTATTTCCCGATCTTGGGATAAAATCAAATCATTTGTAGAAACTAAAACCAAATGGGAAAACTTACCTACCTCAGATTTGCGTATTCTATCGTGAAACGCGATATTACAATCAGTATTCTTCATATAGGATTTTCCGTATTCTTTTGTTTTTTTCTGATTTTCGGAATTTTTCTACTGAGAATGGACAAAGTCCCTTCTAACCCTTCTAGTATCGAACTCTTCCGGAATTATCCACAGTTGGTTTTATTGCTCAGCAGCGCCGGATTGGTTTTTATGGCCCTTTCGAGAACGCTTTTAAGAACCGCAGACGCTGGAATTATGATGGCGGTCGGGGGAAATCGGATCGGCACGATCCGTCTTTTGGTCGCGGAACTCTGGATTCTTCACGGAACCGGATTTTTCCTGAGCATTCTAACGACGGTTTTCCTTCCTCCTTGGGTCGGCGAAAGCTCCAGCCTTTTGGACTACGGAAAGGCGTTTCTCGTTTGTATTTCTCTGATCTCCGGAACCGGAGGAATCGTTTCCGTGATTCTTACATTTTTAGACCCATATCGTTCGATCCGGAGGGGCAAATGATTCTTCGCATCAACGATCTCTCTCGCGAATACGGAAAATCCAAGGCAGTAAACGGCGTCTCTTTCGACATGAACCAATCCGATTACGTCGCGATCGTAGGACCTTCCGGTTCCGGAAAGACCACCCTTCTTTCGATGATCACGGGAATGCTTTCGAGTTCTGCCGGAGAGGTCTATTTCGACACGACCAAGGTGAGCGAGATGAGTCACGGAACCTTGGCGAACTTCCGCGCGAGAAACATAGGGCTGATCTTTCAATTTTCGGAACTTCTTCCTCATCTCGACGTGGAGGAGAATATTCTGCTCCCGGCTCTTCTCGTCGGAAAGTTTAGCCAAAAAGAATATTTGGAAAAATGCGAATACCTCATCCACAGTCTTCACCTCGAATCGATTCGTAAGAGTTATCCGAGTAAACTTTCGGGAGGACAGATTCAGATGACCGCGATCGCGAGATCCTTGATCAACGAACCCGAACTCCTTCTCGCGGACGAACCTTCCGGGGATTTGGATCCGGAGAATAGCGAACTTGTAAGAAATCTTTTGTACGACTTCAATACGAGAGGACTTACGATTCTATTAGTAACTCATGATATGAATCTTGCCTTCGACGCAAAAACAATCTACGAGATGAGAGAGGGAGCGTTTACCCGGGTGGTAAAATGAAATCCTATCTCGGGATCGATATCGGAGCCGGAAGTATCAAAGCGAGTCTGGTCGATACGAGCGGAAACATTCTCAAACAAACCTCGAGAAACACCGGAATCGAAACGACCGAGAAAGAATTTTTGGATTCTCTCGTCGATATCGTGAAAGAACTCGAAGATTCTTCTCTCGTCGCGGTCGGAATCGGAAGCCCCGGACCGATCGATACGGAGAACGGGATTCTCATCGAGTCCGCGAATCTCCCGCTTTTAAAAGAAGTTGCGTTAGTCGCTCATCTAAAGAAGAATTTTAAACTTCCTGTATATTACAATAACGACGCAAACCTCGCTGCGCTCGGAGAATACCGTTTCGGTCTTGGAAAAAAATCCTCCAATCTCATGATTCTTACCTTAGGAACGGGTCTCGGCGGAGGTTGGGTCTATCAGGGAAAACTTTTCAACGGTTACAGAGGAAGCGGAATGGAAGCCGGTCACGTCACTTATCTCCCCGGCGGCGCGCTCTGCGGATGCGGACAAAGAGGATGTACGGAAGCCTATTTCAGCGCGAGCGGTTTTCTTCGTCGTTATCACGAAACTACCGGAAGACATCTCGGGAGCGCGGAAGAATTTTTCGAAAACGTTAGAAAGGGAGAAAACGTCGCAGTGAATCTGTTAAACGAAGGAATAGACGCGCTTTCCCAGCTCTGTAGAACTCTCATTCACACGGTCAATCCGGAGAAGATCGTTTTTACGGGCGGCCTCGTCAAATCCTGGGATCTTTACGGAAATACTTTAAAAGAAAAAATTCACGGACTCGTATTTCCCATTTTTAGGACTTATACCCAAATTCTACCCGGTGGAAACGTAGCCGGTGCTCTCGGCGCCGCTGCGCTTTGTATGGAGAATCACGAATGAAAGATCCGAATTGTATATTCTGCAAAATCATTGCGAAGGAAATTCCTTCGAAGATCGCCTTTGAAAACGAAGAAATATTAGCATTTCATGATATTTCACCGCAGGCCCCGGTTCATATCGTATTCATTCCCAAAAAACACATTGTTTCGCTCGCGGAGATAAAAAACGAAGACTCGGCGCTTCTCGGAAACATACTCGTTCAGATCCGCGACGTCGCAAAAAATTTAGGAATTGCCGAAAACGGATATCGAGTCGTAAACAATACGGGTAAAAACGGAGGACAGACCGTTTTCCACATTCACTTCCATCTGTTAGCCGAGCGCCAACTCCACTGGCCGCCGGGTTAAAAATCAAGGAAACAACATTGAAACGAATTCTATTTGGAACCGTCGTCAGCGTAATCGCGCTCGGATTCTTATTTTCAAAATTAGACCTGACCGAATTTTCAAGAATCCAGGAACGTTGGGAACCGATCTATCTCCTGCCGTTTTGTATCTCTTCCGCGTGGGGACTTCTTTTGTTCTCTTGGAGATGGCATCTTCTGATGGGAAAACAAATCTCGTTCCGTTATGCGCTCTTTTCCTCCTTTATCGGAGTCGGGGCCAATATGTTTCTTCCCGCGAGAGGAGGAGATATCTTCCGTTTGTATTTTTGCAAAAAAGAATCCGATCTTCAATACCCGACCTTGGTTACGGCGCTTTTTATCGAAAAGGTTTTGGATTTTTCTTTTATATTCTCCGCCGGAATCTGCGCGTTGATGTTTTTAGGAATCAAGGACGAAAGCAGCGATTCGTTCTTTATCATCTCATCTCTTGTGATCGTGGGAATTTTTTTGGGATTGATTGCGGTTCGATTCTTAAATGAGACGATCGTATCCATTCTCGCGTGGGCGGCCGGACTGATCGGAAAAAAAGAATGGTTCTTGCAAAAACTCGCGCACTATGTGCGAGACCTCGGAAAGTTTTTGGTCCTCAAAAGATTTCTTTTGCCTGCGATTTTGACGGCGTTTACTTGGCTGATCGGATACGCTCTGAGTTACGGCATCTTACTCAAGTTAGTCGGAATTGAGATGAGTTATGCGGGGATCGTCTTGATTATGTTTGCCGGCGCCGTCGGAGTGATGGTCCCATCGGCGCCTTCGGGTGCGGGAGTTTTTCACGCATCCGTCACTTCTTCTTTTGTTTTGATGGGCAGAAAGGCGTCCGAAGGTTTTTTTTACGCGACCACGGTTCACTTGGCGCAATTCATTCTACAAAGCGTCTTCGCGATTATCTTTTATTTGTATTGGATCGTGGATCGAAGAAAACGCGGTTTAGGAAAAGCGGAATTTTCCCTCAAAGAATCCGAGGTTATCGAAGAGAATTCCTGATCGTGTCCGTCTTTCAGAATTGTTAAGCGAAATGAAATAACCGAAAACGGAAGGGGCGTATCTTTGTTTTTTTCTAAGCGGATTTTACCGTCGTGTGGATTTGCGGACTTTAATACAACGGGAGAAGGTGGGACTCTAAATCGATTTCGACTTTTTTACAGGCGCTCAATTTTCGGAAAACTTTCGAAAATTGAGAAAGTTTGGACAAAACAAATAAAATCCGCCGCGATCGGACGGATTTTATTTTCAGAATTTTTATTTCTTAGATAAAAACTGACACGCTTCCGATTTTTGAATCGGATTGTTCGGCGACATCATCTCGGTACAACTTGTCTTTTCGATCAGCTCCATACATTCCTTTGCAGCTTTCACTTTTTCGGGAGTCGCGTCCTTCCATTCGTCGGCTTCGGTCGTACCGGTTTTCGCTCTTTGAGCCGCGGCGTTCTGTTCGATGGATTCTAAACAAGCCTCCTTGGATTGAAGCATAGGAGGAAGAAATTTTCTCTGAGCTTCCGGCAATTTGCTGAACTGCTCTTTCGCACATTCAACCGTCTTGGAACAAGTGATATCCTTTGATTTCTTTGCAAGTTCCTGCATTTCAGCGGCCGGATTTCCAGCCCCTTTACAATTGAGAACAAAAAGCGTCAAAGCGGCTAAAACTAAAAGACTCGTTTTTTTGTAATTCATAACCCTTTCCTATTAAAAAACAAAAGGATCGTTCTTCGTGTCTTTTTGAAAATAAATTTTTTCTAATTCTTCTTCGGAATTGTTATAAGAAGAATCCGGTTTAGACTGCGTTTACCAGCTCGGTCCGTTCTTCCAATCTAAAAAGTTTATGGACCGTTGCCTTCTGACCGACTCCCTTGAGAGACGCTTCGTGTTTTTCGGAATCATAACCTCTTAGATTCAATTCTTCTTGAATTCCGGGGCTCGAAAGAATCGGCTCCGTGACCCAAATTTCTCCGGCGGAAGCGAGAGATTGTACACGGGCCGCGATGTTCACGCTTTGTCCGAAATAATCAAGTCTTTCATCGTTGATTACGGCTAACGCAGGTCCTTCGTTTAAACCCACCTTGAGACCGATTTCGTGTCCGTGTTCTTTGAATTCTTCGTTCATGCTATCGATTCGGGTCATCATTTCGAGAGCGGCAAACATTCCGTCCAGAGGATTCGAAAAAGTCGCCATAATCGCGTCACCCATCGTTTTTACGATCGCTCCGTGAAATTTTTTCACGGTTTCGGTAAGAAGACGAAAGTGTTCCTGAACCAATCGATACGCGAGAATATCTCCCGCTTTGTCATACATCTCGGTCGACCCTCTGAGATCGGTAAAAAGGATCGTGAGACTTTTTACGTTCAGGTTCAGCTTGTTGCTCAACTGTTGAATCCGGAAGAGTTCGCGGAAAGTCTGATTGTTCAAGAGCATCTTAGCGGTAAGAAAGGGTTCGATCACAGTCGGATGTTCTTTCACGATTTCTAATATTCTTTTGAGATCGGGTTTTATGATCAAAAATCCGGCTTTCGCGATAGTACGATTGGAGATCTTGAGTTCGTATTCTCCCGGCGCGAGATGGAGTTCGTTCGGAGTAAACCCGTTGGTGAGAAGACTCAGGTCGATGACTTGATCGTCCTTTGTTTCCTTTTCGTCGAAATACAAATACACCGCAGAATTGTTTTCCACCGAGCTGAGTTGATAAGCCGAAACATCAGTTGCGTCTAACGTGATATTCCGCGTTTTTCCCGGTTCGAGTACGATCAGATCTTTCGTATTGTTTCCTATAAAATCCAAAAGTTCCGGGGATTTATGAAAATTTGCGGAGATATGATATTTGAGATAGGTTTCCGCGTCCACCAAGGGATCCAAATTCTGTTTTTTGAGAGATGGGTTTACGGAAAAACTGACTTCTACCTGATCGTCCAACGTGGTTGGAACGTCGAGATTACAGATATGACAGTGAAAACTCTTTTCTTCTATCTGATCCAAAGAAGTATGAGAAGAGGCAACTCCTCCGCAAGCGGGACAGATCATATTATAGGAAAAATCGATCAGACCGATCTTTCCGGAATGTAAGAATAGATCGATCGCCTCCCCCGTTTCAAAATCATTCTCCCGAGCAAATCGAATCGGATTGATTCTATGCAATTTCCATTCGTCTTGGGATCGCAAACTCTCCGTAAATCGAGAGATCGATTCCTTTGATAAAACGCCAAATCCTTCTAAGGCTTTTTTCTTTTGTTCCAAAAGCGCTTCATTCCACATAAGATCCCTCCTAGGATTCGACACAAAACGACTCTATCTTCTTGGAGACGTCTCCTTTGGCAAGCATTTTGTAACTAAATAAGTTACATTTTTCTTTTTTAACCCTGATTGATTTTGGTTCCTTCTCGATTTTTAGAGTTTGTCCCAAGGGTTGCCGTGAGCCAATAGAAGCAGAGCACTGAGTTTCTCAGAAATGTTGGAACTCCAATAAAAATTTATCGGCAATCAATCCTTTAGAAAGTTCAGAAAGCGCTCTGAGGGCCTTGCTATGTAGGAACTCCATCGTTTTTATTCCAAACAAGAGAATGTTCTATTCGGCGAATTTTGAGGTTTTGGCAAAAACTCTTCTGTTGTTCCGAAAACTCGAACCGTTTTTCGAAAAAAAATGGGACGAACTTCCGACCTCCTCAGGTTAAAAACCGATTTCTCGGAAAATCCGCCTTCGGCGGAATCCCGGTTCTTAACAAACCCTTTTTCGAAAAAGCTTTGCCGTAAAAAAGGATCCTCGAACACAGAAAACGTGAGAGTTCCCACAAATCTTTGTATTACAAATCGGTTCCGAAAAACAAAAAATCCAGGTTTCCCAAATTTCCCCTCTCGGCTTTTCAACCAAAGGTCGGAACTCATCCTTAGAATCCCTTTCTCGGATCAAAAAAAATACATTTGGTTTTTTTGATTTGATTTTTGCCGTCCAATGTCATATTTAAAATCTTTTTCTCGAAAATTCAAAACAGGCGGCCTTTTGGAGAAACTTCTAATTCTTCAAAATCCAAAAACCCGCGTTATCCACGTTTGTAGGACAAAAGCGGATTAGATCAAAATCAATATGGATAAAACGAAACTAAGCAAAAACTCGAGGGTTGTAATCACGGGAATCGGAGTTATTCTTCCCAATACGTTCTCGGTGGACGAATTCTGGAAAAATCTTTCGGAAGGAAATTCTCAGATCGATACGATCACTCGATTCAATACGGACGACATGCCCGTAAAAGTCGCGGCTGAGATGAACAACTTCGAATGGAAAAAATTTCTTCCCGATTTAAACGAAAAACACGCAAAAAATTACAACCGCGAAACCTTTGCTCTTATGTCGGCCATGGAAGAAGCGAGAAAGGACGCAAAACTGGAAAAAGATTCGGTCGATCCTTCCAAGGTGGGTTTTATCGATTCTTCATCCCGCGCGTCCTTAGCTTGGTGGGAACACGCGTGGAAACTCTATCACCAAGAACGAAACGCGAGCGTCTTCGATCGTTATTCGGTTCTCACGTCGATGGCTTCCAATCCCACCAATCTCACCGCGATCTATGCAAACATCCAAGGTTTCGTAACCACAATCACAGCAGCTTGTGTGGGCGGACATCACGCGATCAGTCTTTGTTATCAGGCGATTCGAAAAGGAAGAGCCGAAGTGATGTATGCGGGAGGACACGAGTTTCCTCTGATCAAACCTCTCATGATGATGTATTCCGATCCGGCGAGTTCGGTCATGTCTTCGGAAGAAAAACACCCTAAGTCCGCGATCAAACCCTATGACCGAAACAGGGACGGCTTTATTTTAGGAGAAGGCGCCGCGGTTCTTTGTATGGAAAGAATGGATCACGCGATCGCCCGAGGAGCGCGGATCTACGCCGAAGTTTTAGGAACCTTTAGCTACAACGAAGCCGACCACGCGATGAGAATGGATCTAACCGGAAAAAAAGCAGCGACGGGTCTGAGCCGCCTTTTGAAAATCAGCGGAATGCATCTCGGCGATATCGATTATTTCTGCGGACACGGAACCGCGACGATTAACAACGATATGGCGGAAAGCAGAGCGATCAAAGTTTTATACAACGGTCTTGCAAAAAACAAATGGGCCCCCCTCGGTTCCATCAAACCGATCTTCGGGCATACGTTCGGCGCAGCGGGAATCATCAACGTTGCCGCGACTGCGCTCATGTTGGAAAAACAGATCATCTGTCCGACGATCAATCTCAAAGACGTGGATCCCGAATGTGATCACGATCACGTAACCGAAGGCCCGAGAAAGGTTCGACTGAGAAACGCGATCTCGATGGCCTTTGCAATCGGAAGCCAATCGTCTTTTGTAAGTCTAACCGCTCCGGATCTTTAGGTAAGAAGAATGAAATCCGGCGGACTCCACAAACAATACGATCATTCCAAAAAGATGAAATCGGTTCTTTACTACCAAGGCGCTGTCACACACGAGATTTTGGGAAATCTTACCGAAATTCTCAAGGGTAGGATCGCGAATGAAAAAAGAAAAAATAAGATTCTCAACGTATTCGTAGAGATGGCTCAGAACGTAAGTCATTATTCTTCCGAAAAAGAGAAGGATTACGGAGTCGGATTGATCTTAGTAAAAGAAAAAGCTCATATTCTTAAACTTTCCACCGCGAACTTTTTAACTCCTGAGACGGCGGCGCCGCTCCGGGAAAAACTCGATCACTTTCTTTCTCTTACGGGAGAAGAAGTGAAAGAACTCTATCAGGAAAAAATCAAGGGAGAAAGACCAGAGGACAGCAAGGGCGCAGGTTTGGGATTTTTAGAAATATTAAAAAAATCTGATTTTCCGTTCCGTTCCTCTTTTGAAGAAACTTCGGACGGGGAAGTTTTTTTCACACTTACCGTTTTCTTTCGCTTGGGGTGAGTTTCCAAGGCTCCGAGTGAGAGAGCGCGACCTCCTTGACTTCGATCACGATCACGGAAGTATTGTCTCTTGTCATTCTTAGATTGGCTTCTTCCGCGAGATGGGAACAGGCGTCCTTTACGTTAGCCGCGTTTTTAAGAATCTCCTCCAAATCGTCGATTTTGATTACATCCGTAAGTCCGTCGGTGCAGAGAAGAATCCGATCTCCCTCGCTTAAGGAATTCGTAATGTCAAAAAGATCCATCTGAAGATCGGTGGTTCCGCCTCCGATACAACTCGTGATATAACTCCTGGAACTTTGATTTCCTCCGCGGACGGAATCGGAAAAGGAATGATCCACCGTAATCTTATGAACCCCTTGCGAAGAAAAATGGTAGGCTCGACTGTCGCCCATATTAAAAACAAGAACCTTTCTTCTTCCGAAAAGCGCTCCGACCAGTGTAGTTCCCATTCCGAGTTTACCGGTCATTAACGCGTGTTCGTTGATTTCATTGTTGATCTTTCGAAATAAATTCTGCCAACCTGCCCTTGGCAATTCTTCCAGAGGTTGAATGGCCCTTTCCATCCACGCGAGTTTTTCCAACGTTAGACGGCTTGCGATTTCTCCGGAGGTATGACCTCCCATTCCATCCGCGAGCGCGAGAATCAGAGGAGAATGGGAAGAATCTCGGAGGCCCGTGGAAGTAAAGGAACCGGAAACCGTACCGGCGACGATCTCGCCGGAAACATACATGGAATCCTCGTTATGCGAACGAAAATTTCCTTTTTCCGTAATTCCGAAATATTGAATGATCATGGAGAAAAGTACGGAATTTCGAAGGAATTTCCGTAAAACTATTATAAAAATGTGTCAGCGAGCGTATTCAAGAACAAATCTTCCGAAGGTCAGTTTTTTCAAAACAATCCGACGAAGAATTCCTAAATTCTAAATCGTTTCTTTTTATTTCGTTTAAAAAAGGAAATTATTTAGCGGAATATCCGCCGTCGACCGGAAGAGCCGTACCGGTGATAAAGGAAGCGTCGGAGCTGCACAACCAAACCGCAACTTTGGCGATTTCTTCGGGAGTCGCGATACGGTGAAGCGGGTGTAATTTTACGAGTTGTTTTTCCGCTTCCACCGGATCCTTTGCGAGATGAAAAAGTTCGTCCAAAATTTCAGTCTTCACCGCACCCGGACAAATCGCATTGATCCGAATATTCTTTTTTGCGTATTCCAACGCCGCACTTTTGGTCAATCCGATGATTCCGTGTTTCGCCGCGGAATACGGATTGATTCCGACGACTCCGTTGATCCCCGAAATCGAAGAGACGTTTACCACCGCTCCGCTTCCGACTTTTAGCATCTCAGGAATCTGATATTTCATCGAGAGCCAGGCTCCTTTGAGATTTACGTTTACGACCTTATCCCATATCTCTTCCGGGTATTCGTGTAAAAGATGATTCTCACCCATAATTCCGGCGTTGTTGATTCCAAAATCCAACCTGCCGAATTTTTCAACCGCGACATCCACCGTTTTTTTTACCTGTTCTCCGGAGGTAACGTCGCAGGCCACAAAAAGAACGTCTCCTCCCTTCGATCTGATTTCGGATTCTAATTTTTTTCCCTCTTCGGACCTTCTACCGCAGAAAACAACTTTCGCGCCTCTCGATACGAACTCTTGAACTACCGCCTTTCCGATTCCTGTGCTTCCGCCGGTCACCATCGCGACTTTGTCTTTCATTGAATTCTCCAAAAATAGAATATTACAAAATTAAGATATTTTTCTAGTTTTTCCGTTTCTGACCCGGACAAGATATTTTTTTAGATGTCCGTTGATCACTTCCAAATCGGTCAACTCTCTTTCGACGGAGGCCACTTTCAAATCTTCGATCAAGATAAAAAGATATCTGAGTTCTTCCAGATGCACTTTTGCTTTGAGTATGTTTTTTATTTTCTGCGAAAGAATACGACTACCCCAGGCTCCCGCGATGGAAACCGGCAGAAGAGTCGCGACGGAACGGAGATGTTCCAAAAGTTGTGAGTGATCTTTTCCCCGAGATCCTTCCAATTGATTTCCGAGTTTATATACCTTTAGAATGAGATTATGAGCGAGTCTCCACACTTCCAGCTTATCCAAGGTTCGGACCTGAGTAGCGGAAGCGGCGGAAGATACAGTTTCCGCGGGTCCGACGGGAGGGGAAGGATAAGAAGGAATTTTGCCGTCTATAAACTTCTTTCTAAAACCTTCCGGAACCGGGACAACCTTACGGATGCAATAGTCGAAAAATAAAACCCGAATTTGAACAAGAGAAACCTTCTCCTTTCTCTGATTCTTAGAAAGACGAAAATAGAGGTCGAAGGACTTTTCTCCAAGATTTGCTAAAACGACATCGATCTTTACCTGATCGTTATAGAGCAATTCACCCTGATATAAAATCCCCGCGTTTGCAAAGATGATGCTCTTTCCGTAAATATTAGTTACTGAAAAACCGAGATACTGAAAAAACTGCAGATGAGCTTCCATAACCAGATCCAGAATGGAAGCAAAGGAAACGTGGATATCCAAAGCCAGATCGGTTTTACGAATCGACAACTCGGTTGAGAAGTGATAGGTTTCCGGAAATTCAATCTGTATATCAGCCATAATAATATTTTATGAATGTGAAATTCAATCGGGACATAATGATTCGAACACCGTGCGATCTTCGTATTTCCCAAGTATAAACAATCAAAACACTCGGATCGGTCCGAAAAGATCGGGGCTCTTAGTTTTCAAAAAAAGATCTTCCTATTCATAGTTTCGGTTTTTGAAAGCCTCGTCTTGAATCGAAATGGAACTTTGAACGGCGTAAGGCGGGAGTCTTTTACAAATTCGAGAGGGAAGAAATGAACTTCTTGATTTTTTGTATGTTTCTAAAATCAAAGAGTCGGTTCGAAAACCCATCTCGATCCGCAAGTTTTAATACTGCTAATTTTTTATAATCAAGGATTGTTTTTAAATTCTTCCTCAAAAAGTTCTTGCTAGAGAGTCTTCTCCAAGGAAGATCTTTCCACCATTGAGACACGCCAAAATCTACTCGGTGTTTGTTGAAGAAGAATAGAAAGAAAAAACTTAGGATTTTGAAAAACTCCAACTTCCCTGTAATGAATCTTCTCTTTTTCTCGTAGCACTTGAAAGAAAGAAAAGCCGCATTGAAGATCGGAATAAAATCCAAAACATTCAAACTGATCCGGGAAACATAGAATCATTGGAAGCAAACAAGAAGATCTTTACAAATCCAGATGAAATGATCCGAGAAATTGTGAGACCGGGAATGTCGCTTCATCTTTCCGCGACTATGTCGAGACCAAACGCGCTCATCTATTCTCTCGCACGTTGTTTTCAGTATACAAATCCCGAATTCACGATCAGTATGGCGGGAATTCATTCCAGCGCTCACGCTCTTACGATTTCCAAGATCGTAAAAAAAATGATCACCGGTTTTGCCGGAGACAATTATCCGAAACCTTCTCCGAATTCTCTCTACTCCAATCTTTTGGACGGAACTCCGTTCGAACTCGAACTCTGGTCACTCTTGAGTCTTGTACAAAGATTGATGGCAGGGGCGATGCGTCTTCCCGGGTTTATCACCAATTCCCTTTTGGGAAGCGATATAATTTTGGACAAGTTAGGCAAAACCGCGTTTCTGTTTCCGGATCCGCAAGGAACTTCTAAAAATCAGAACGAACCTTATCCGACGGATTACAAAGGAAAAAAGGGAGCGGACTTGGCCTACATTCTTCCGTTAAACCCGGACTACACCCTCTTACACGCATTAGTCGGAGACGAAGAAGGGAATCTTGTTCTCTGTCCACCGAGCGGCGAAGGATATTGGGGGGCGCTCGCCGCCAAACAAGGTGTGATCGCAACGGTGGAAAGAATCGTTCCCAAAGGATCGATTCCTCCCGAACTTGTAACGGTTCCCGGAAACAGAGTCGTCGCTTTATCCGTTGCGGAATACGGAGCTCATCCTCAATCTCTTCGAGTTTTTGATCTTCCGGGAGTTTCAGTCTTTGAAGGACTTTCCACCTATCTCGACGATTACGAATTTCAAATCGAAGCCAATGAGGCGGCTAACGTGCCTTCCAAAGCGGAAAAATGGTATGCCGATTTTGTAAATCTTCCCGGCGGTCACGCTGAATATCTGGAACGTTTAGGAAGTTCTCGTCTCAGAAAATTAAAACAGATTCCGGAAGAAAACAAGGCTCTGAAGTTGGAAGATCCTACAACCGTCAACGACTCGGAGCAGATGATCATTCTGGCGGCGAGAGCGATCCAGGAATACGTTAAAACAAAAGGATACAAAACCGTTCTCGCGGGAATCGGCGCCGCACATATTTCGGCTTGGACCGCGGCTCATTTTCTGAAAAAGGAAGGAGTTCAGGTTCAGGTCATCACTGAACTCGGATTTTATTCGATGAAACCCCATACCGGAGACGTTTTTTTATTCAGTCAATTGCACACAAAAGACTGTACGATGCTTTCGGATATCACGAGCATCTTGGGGACGGTGGTTCCGGATCATTGTCTCGGAGTTTTGGGCGCGGCGGAAGTGGACTGGTTTGGAAACATCAATTCGACAAGAACCGCCAAAGGGAAATTTCTCGTGGGTTCCGGAGGCGCCAACGATATCGCGGCGAGCGCGGATTGTATCGTGGTAGCAAAAGCGAACCGGGGAAGATTCGTAAAAAAAGTAAACTACATTACCTCGGTAGGAGATCGAGTGATGGAAGCGATTTGTCAATTCGGTAGATTTCAGAGACAACCCAACTCCGATCACGTTTTCGAATTTACCCACTGGATCGCGCCGCCGTCCGACGAGGAAATGGAACCCGAAGAAGCGGTTCTCCGTTATACGTCCTGGCTTCCTCCCGACGAGGATCTTCCCCTCAAAGAAGAAAAACCGGTGACAGCGGAAGAGCTAACGGTTTTAAGAGAATTGGACCCGGAAAAGATTTACATAGAACAATTTATGGTATATACAAGACTTCCATAATAAAATAAAATTCGAATTTACTTAGGGGAAAAAAATGAGCGGAAAAAATCTAACAAGCAACGGAGTGAGAATCACCGGTTTCGGTCATTATTTTCCCGAAACGATCGTGACAAACGAAGAAATCCGCGCTCGTTTGAAATTTCCGGAAATGCACCCAGCAGAAAAAGCGGTCATCGGAAATATCGGAGTCAACGAAAGAAGAAGAGCCAACGAAAAAGAAACCGCGATGTATATGGCGGCAAAAGCCGCGGAGATGGCGCTGAAAGACGCCGGAAAAAAACCGGAAGAAGTGGATCTCTACATTCTCGCGAACTGGACCGATCGTTATTATCTCCCCGATCTTGCGCCCCAAGCCTCCAAACTATCGGGAACAAAAAACGCCCTCGCCTTCGACGTTAGCACTGCTTGCACTGGTTTTGTCCACGGAGTTCAAACCGCTTCCGCTTTTTTAAGTTCCGGCAAATTTAAGAATGCGTTAGTCATCGGAAGCGAACGTTTTTCGGTTCGAACACGCATGGGAGGATACGGAGAATTCACCGCGGGAGACGCCGCTGCGGGAGTCTTCTTAGAATTTACGGGTGATAAGAATTTTGGAATCATCGATTCATTCTTACAAGACGACGGAGACCTTTCCGGAATCATAGTCACGGGACCGCCTCCACAGAGTTATGTGAAAAGTTATCCGGAACTTGTCACAAACGCGGCGGATCTCACTCTTAAATCCATGGATCAACTCCTGGAAAAAAACGGACTTACGATTGAAGATATAGATTGGGTGGTTCCACATCCCGGAACCGACGTCGTAGTGCAGGACGTCCTCAAAAGGACCAAATTTCCTAGAGAAAAAATCCTCATGAACTTTGAAAAAGTGGGCAACACTTCCGCAGCTTCGATTCCGATAGTTCTATCAGAATATTATTATAAAGGAAAATTCAAAAAAGGAGATATGTTCCTCACTCCGGCGGTCGGCGGCGGATTTTATTGGGGAGGACTCCTATTTCGTCTCTGAAAAAAGAGAGAAAAAACGGGAAATAAAACAGATATGAAAATTGAAGGTTACGAACTAAAAGAAAGAATGAATTCCGATTCGTCGACGGAGGTTTACAAAGCCGTTCGAACGAAGGACGGAGTTCCGGTCGTCGTCAAATACATTCCGATCTTGGACGAATTACATCCGGCGGTCGTCAATTTAAGAAACGAATTTGAAATTCTAAATTATCTCGCATCCGAAAAGATGATCCACGCGTTTGCCATGGAGAAAATTCCGGAAGGATTTATTCTAGTTTTAGAATTCGTTCCCGGAGGTACGCTCAAACACTTTTCCGGAAAAAAACCGGTCAACCTCAAGGACTTTTTCAAAATCGCGATCGATCTGACGGAAAGGCTGGGAGAAATACATAATAAAAAAGTAATACATAAGGATCTAAAGCCCGATAATATCATCTTTAATCCGGAAGGAAGCGTATTAAGAATCGTCGATTTCGGAATTTCAACCCGGCTTTCCAAGGAAGAAACCTCCTGGTCCAATCCGAACCGATTGGAAGGAAGTATTCACTACGTATCCCCCGAACAAACCGGGAGAATGAATCGTTCCGTAGACTACCGAAGTGATTTTTATTCCTTAGGAATCACGTTTTACGAACTGATCACGGGAAAACTCCCGTTTGAGAGCGAGGATCTTTTGGAACTCGTTCACTTTCATCTAGCAAAAGACCCGGCCGATCCCCGCAAACTCAGAAACGAAATTCCGGAAGCATTGTCTCAAATCGTATTAAAATTACTTTCCAAAACCGCCGAGGATCGTTACCAGACTTCGGAAGGTTTAAAGGCGGACTTGGAAACCGTTCAGAAAAAATGGCTCGAGGTCGGAGACGTCCCGGCATTTGTCTTAGGATCCAAGGATTATTCCCAAGAGTTTAAGATTCCTCAGAAGTTGTATGGAAGAGAAGAATACATACAATCTTTGTTAGGCGAATTTAAAAAAGTCACCGACACGGGAAGAACCAGCGTCGTTTTGATTGCGGGTTATTCCGGGGTCGGCAAATCGTCCCTTGTAAAAGAAATCAACAAACCCCTCACCGAATCCAAAGGTTATTTTGTTTCGGGGAAATTCGATCAATACAATCGGAACGTTCCCTTTAGCGCGATCATTCAGGTTTTTTCCAATCTGATAGAACAAATTCTCACCGAATCTCCCGAAAGAATCGAGGACTGGAAAAATAAGATCAAGGATACGCTGGGAAGCAACGGAAAGGTCATCACCGACGTTTTACCCGAACTCGAATTTATCATCGGTCCGCAAACTGCGGTAACGGAACTCGGCGCTCAAGAGAACGCAAACCGCTTCTACCTGGTCTTTCAGAACTTCATCAAAATTTTCGCAAATCAAGAACATCCCCTCGCCGTCTTTCTCGACGACTTACAGTGGGCCGACACCCCCTCTTTGGAATTGGTGAAGAACCTAATCGAGGACGTCTCCGTAAATTATCTTTTCTTAATGTTAGCGTATAGGGACAACGAAGTAGATTCCACACATCCGTTTTCGACCTTGGTTGCAGGATTGGAAAAAGAAGGATTCCGATTGGACAAAATTCTTCTAAAACCTTTGAGTTTAAAGAATGTAAATGAACTTTTGGCGGACAGCCTTCGAAGTTCTTCCGAAGAAACGTTGAGTTTTGCGGAGATAGTTTATTCAAAAACCAGAGGGAATCCGTTTTTTATCAACGAACTCCTAAAACAGTTATCAAAGGAGGAAATCATCTCCTACAAAAAAGGCGATTCTACATTTAGCGGAAAATGGATCTGGAATCTTGAAAAAATAAAAAATACTGACATTTCGGATAACGTGGTGGAACTACTTGTCAGAAGAATAAAAAAACTTTCACCGCGCACGCAGGAAACTTTAAAACTCGCCTCTTGTATCGGAAGCAACTTCGATCTCGGAGTCCAATCCAAAATTTTGGGGACGACCCTAAAGGAAACCGCTTCCGCCATTTTGGAAACGATGGAAGAGGAATTGATAGTTCCCTACGGAGACAACTATCGATTGGTAGATTCGATGGAGGAAGTGGAAGAAAATAAGGAAAAAAACTTTCAGATAGCAAAGACGATTCAATTCCGCTTTCAACACGACAGGGTTCAACAAGCAAGTTATGAATTGTTAAGCGAAGATCAAAAACAGACCACTCGATTAAAAATCGGAAGAATTCTTTTAGAAAACTTAAACGAGAAGGCGTTGGAAGATTCGATTTTCGACGTGGTGAATCACTTAAATACGGGTTCTTCCTTAATCACCGAGAACGAAGAGAAAAGAAAATTACTTCAGTTGAATATTCAGGCGGCGCAAAAAGCCAAACTCTCGGCCGCGTATAAACCCGCAAAATTATATTCCGAAAAGGCGAGAGAACTTCTCTTTTCCCTTCCGGAAGCCGAGAAGGGAGATAAGGAACTCTGGTCCAAGGAATACGAACTGGCGTATTCGGTTCATAAGGAGCTGGCCGAAATTTTATATCTCAACGGAAATTTTGAAGAATCGCAGGAGATGATTCAGACCATTCTAAAACAAGCAAAAACACCGGTTGAACAGGCGGAAGCCTACAACCTGCTGATGATCGAATATTCGGCGCAGGGAAAATTCGATCTCGCGATGTCGACCGTGATCAAAGCGTTAAAACCGTTGGGAATCGAAATTCCGACTTCTAACTTTGATAAGGTTGTGGACAAGGAAATCGAAGAAGTAAGGAAAAATCTTAAAAACCGAAGCGTAATATCGCTGTTAGACGAACCTCTGATGACTGATGCGAACCATGTCTGGGCCGTGAATCTGTTGATCAGCGCCATCCAGACGGCTTACAACAAGGAACCCGCTCTGTTCCCGGTCATCTGTTTGAAGATGGCGAACTTACTTTTGAAATACGGAAACTTATCCGATTCGTACGGTTACTCCTGTTACGGAATGGTTCTTGTGGGAAAATTATCCGATTACAAAGCAGCTTACGACTTCTGCGAACTCGCGGTAAAACTCAGCGAGAAGTATATGAACTCGGGCGGCTACACAAAAGCCGCCAACATTTTGGCGAACTATTCCTCCTCTTTCGTAAAACACCTTAAATTTTCCGAAGACGTAAACATCAAATGTGTCCAAGCCGCTTTGGATTCCGGAGAATTTTTACACGGAAGTTATGCGGCTATGAACGATGCGTCTAACGTTCTTTTTCAGGGAAAGAATCTGGAAATCCTAAAACCGAAGATCAACCAACTTCTTAAATTCGTGAGAAAGGTGAAAAATAATCTCGCGATCGATACGATTTTGGGAACAACTTTGATTCTTTCAAATTTAAGAGGTGAAACGGGCGGACATCTCGACTTATCTTCCAACGAATATCAGGAAAAGGAATACATCGATCTTTGCAACGATCACCAAAGTTTAGCCCCGATCTGTACATTCAAAGTGATGAAGATACGATCGTTATTGATGTACGGAGAATACCAACTGGCTCTTCAAGAAGCGGAGGAAGCCAATGGAATGATCTTATACCTTGGAGGTCAATACGGACCCTGGGAGCATAATTTTTTGTATTCCCTCGCACTTGCGGCGAATTATAAAAAAGTTACACCTGATAATAAAAAAGAATATCTCAAAAAAATTCGCGAGAATCAAAAACAACTCTTGGCTTTAGCGGAAAGTTGTCCTGAAAACTTCTACCACAAACACCTGTTAGTCGAAGCTGAATTAGCAAGACTCGAATACAAAAACTGGAAAGCGGCGAGAACTTACGAAGCGGCGATCCGGGAAGCGAGAAAAAACGAGTTTCCAAACGACGAGGCTCTCGCTTGCGAGATGGCCGCGACCTTTTGGCTTTCGAAAGGAAGTATCAAAATTGCGGGAGAATTTATCAACGAAGCCTTTCACCGTTACGGACTCTGGGGTGCAAACCTGAAACAGAGTATGCTCAAGTCCAAATATCCCGAGTTCATCCGCGAAAGAGGAACCGGAACGATTCGTACTCACAGAACGATTTCGACCACGACCGCCGCGGCGACCGAAGTCTATTCGGGTCAGACCTTGGATCTTCAATCCGTATTAAAAAGTTCTACTGCGATTTCCGGAGAAATCAAACTCGAAAATCTCTTGGACAAATTGATGAAGATCGTAATCGAAAACGCGGGAGCACAAAGAGGAGTTCTCATTCTTAAAAAAGAGGGAAGACTCTACGTCGAAGCGGAAGGTTCGATCACAAAGGACGACGTCGACGTTCTTACCGGTATTCCTCTCGGCAATAGTAAGAATCTTCCGATCTCTCTGATCTACTACGTGGAACGCACAAAGGAGAATCTGGTTCTTAGAAACGCAAACCAAGACGAGAAGTTCAACAAGGACGAGTATATTAAGAATTCTAAAACTAAATCCGTTCTCTGTACTCCGGTCATCAAACAAGGAGAAATTTCGGGAATTCTATATCTCGAAAACAATCTTTCGGAAGGAGCGTTTACTTCGGATCGGCTTCAGATCATGAACATTCTCTCTTCTCAGGCGGCGATCTCCATCGATAACGCGTTACTCTATTCCAACATGGAGGAGAAAGTAAGGGAAAGAACTAGAGAGTTGGCACAGGCAAACGCGGATCTTGGATTAAAGAATCAGCATATCACGGATAGTATCACATATTCATTGAATATTCAACAGGCGATTCTTCCATCCGAAGCTCTTCTCGCCAAAAATCTTAAAGAACAATTCGTTCTCTTCAGACCGAAAGACATAGTCTCGGGCGACTTCTATTGGTTCAGCAAAAAAGAGGGATCAATTTTTCTTGCCGCAGTCGATTGTACTGGACACGGGGTCCCCGGCGCTTTAATGTCAATGATCGGAAATACATTGCTCAATCAGATCGTAAACGAAGCGGGAATCAAAGATCCCGGAAAGGTTTTGGAACATTTGAATAAGAATGTAAGACAAGCCCTAAAACAGGATTCCTTGGATACGAACTCGGTGGACGGAATGGACATCTGCTTCTGTAGAATCGAAGCGGACAAAGTTTATTTCGCAGGCGCCAAAAGACCTCTCTACTTTTCCAGAGGCGGAAAAATGGAAGAGATCAAAGGTGATAGACATTCCATCGGCGGAAGACAAAAAGAAGATTCTAGAACCTATACTACCCACGAAGTAAAACTGGACAAGGGAAAACCCGCGATGTTTTACCTCACGACTGACGGGTATATGGATCAGCCGAATCCTCAAAGACAAAGAATCGCCAGCAAAGGTTTGATCGCTCAGTTACACGGCGTGTCTTCCCTACCTGCTAACGAACAAAAAGAAAGACTCGCGGCCTTTTTAGACGGACACCAAGCGGGAGAATCCCAGAGAGATGACATAACTTTGATCGGATTTCGGATCTAGGCATCCACGAAAATATAGGGAGTATGTTAAAAAGAAATGATGGAAAACAAGTCCGTAGACCTGTTTAAGCACTATAAAGAGGCCTGCGATTATCAATTAATTGTTTCCTTTAAGGGACGACTTTCGCAGGAAGTCCTTACCGAATTCGGTTCCATGATCCGAACTTCTTTGAGCACGGAATCGAAAATCAAAAAAATCTTCGCCGTTTTTATAGAATTGGCACAGAATATGTTACACTATTCGGCGGAAAGAAGAGCTCTGGAAGACGGAAGAGAAGGCGGAGTCGGTATCATTATGGTCGATGAAAAATCGATTGGCTATAATGTTTCGTCCGGGAACCTTGTACTAAACGAGAAAATCGAATCGCTGAAAACAAAATGCGAGAAAATCAATTCTATGTCAAGAGACGAGCTGAAAACCTATTACCAACAACAGCTACGCTCGGACAGGCCGGATGACAGCAAAGGCGCCGGAGTCGGGTTGATTGATATCGCGAGAAAGTCGGACGGACCTCTTACCTACGGCATTTCGCCGGTAGACGATAAACATTCGTTTTTTACACTTTCTGCATACTTCACAAAGGAAAATTGAGAATGGAATCTTTACATATCCAACAGACCAAAACTTCTCCAGAGGTTATTTTGGACACTGAGAAAGGAGTGGTGGAAATCATCGGAGAATCTTATCCGGAAAACGCGATCGCCTTCTACAAACCCGTATTCGATTGGCTCAACTCCACTATGGGAAACAAGACCGCGCTCCAGGTAAAATTTCAGTTAGATTATTTTAATACGAGCTCTTCGAAAGTGATCATGGACATTTTGGATTCTCTCCAAAAATATCACGATCAAAGCGGCAAGGTCAAAGTCCTCTGGTTGTATAAAGAAGACGACGACGATATGCAGGAAACAGGCGAGGAATTCTCGTCCGATCTTTCCTTACCGTTCGAACTTAAATCCTACAAATAGACGGGCCTTCGGCCGAGGAACCCATTTATGGAACCAGCGTCTCCAGCACAGAAGGACTTTAATTCTTTTTTTGAAAACGAGTTTCAATTATTAAACGAAGTCAACGAAACCCTTGATAAAAAAGATTCTCTTCAGAAAGACGATCTGATCCAAGAACTCAGAAAAGTCGGAGACGCCTACGAATCCCTTTTAAAACAATCCTCGAAGCTGATGAAGATCGGAGATTCCACTCAGAATCGTCTGATCAAAACTCAAAACGAACTTCAGGATTCCAATCAGAGACTGGTTTCTTCTTATCAGAACTTAAAACAACTGAGTGAAATCGGTCAGATGATCACCGCGAGTTTGGAACCGAAGATCATCCTCACTTCGGTTTATGAAAACACGAAGTCCATGGTTTCGATGGATATTCTCGCCTTTGGAATTTTGGAAGAAGGTAAGAATGAGATCAAATACAAATTCAGTCTGATCGAAGGTCGTTATACTCCCGCACCTTCCGTGGATTCTTTGTCAGAGGAAAACCCTTCTTCCTTTTGTTATAATCAAAATCAGGAATTGATCACAAACGATCTTGAAAAAGATTTTCCCCGGTATGTCTCTCCGATTCAAAAACATTTCGGAGAAAAGACGAGTTCGGTAGTTTATCTTCCCCTCAAAGTGGAGGAAAGATTTATAGGAATTCTTACGATCCAGAGTTACGAGAAGAATGCGTTTAACGAAAACCAACTCAGCATTCTTAGGACTCTCGCGAACTACGTCGCGATCGGCGTGGATAACGCGGACGCCTACAAAACTCTTTCCAAAAGAAATCGGGAACTCAAGGATTCTTTGGAAAAGATCAATGTGCTAAACGAAGGTCTGGAAAAGGAAAGACAGAAATCGGAAAGCCTTCTTCTCAATATTCTTCCCAAAGCGATCGCAGAAAGATTAAAAAGCGGAGAAGGAGTCATCGCAGATTATATTCCGAACTCCACTGTTCTTTTCGCGGACATCGTCGGCTTTTCCAAACTTTCGACTCAGATCCCCACTCCCAATTTATTGGTGGAAATTTTAAATCAGATCTTCACCTGTTTCGACGACATCGCGAGCAAATACCAACTCGAAAAGATCAAGACGATCGGAGATTGTTATATGATGGCGGGCGGGATTCCAAACCCGACGACCGATCACGCCGAAAAAATCGCGTTAGCCGGAATTGCGATGATCGAAGGTCTAAAAAATCTTCAGGAATCCTGGAAATACGAATTCAACATCCGGATCGGAATTCATACAGGAGACGTCGTTGCGGGCGTAATCGGAAAGTATAAATTCGTCTACGATCTCTGGGGTGATTCGGTCAATACGGCTTCGAGGATGGAATCCCACGGACAACCCGGGAAGATCAATTGTTCCGAAGCGACGTATAACGCGCTCAAGGATCTTTTCGAATTCGAAGACAGGGGAATCATCGAGATCAAGGGAAAAGGTCCGATGAGAACCTTTTTTCTTTTGGGTAAAAAGTAACTCTTATCGTTTTATATTTCTATTTTTATCGATTTTAATATTGACAAATCTCGATATCTCGATTAAGAAAGAGACATGGATATCCTCAAGGTCACGAAGGCGATTGGAAACGAAACCCGCTTGTCTATTTTGGAATGGCTGAAGGATCCGGAATCCAATTTCGGAAAACAAGAAATCGGCGATTTTAAAAAGGACGGGGTTTGTGTTACCCTAATACAGGAAAAAACCGAGTTAGGACAATCCACCATTTCACATTATCTTTCGCTTCTTTTGGGAGCCAATCTTTTGAAATCAAAAAGGATCGGGCAATGGACTTTTTACAGCAGAAACGAAGAAACTATTAAGGAATATTTGAATTTTTTAAAGCGTAAAATCCAATGAGGAATCGGGGTTAAATCGTCTCTTTGAGGGCCGTTCTTATTTTTCAAAAGAATTCCTAAAGTCGATTCGAAATTCTTTCACCCGTTTGTCACACTTTAGAATATCTATTAATTTAGATATTTAGATATATAAATTTTAGAGAACACTATGCTTACACTAAACTCCGATACAAAGAGCAAAAACAAAGGTTATTCTTCCATGTTTAGGAAGAATCAATTGAGCGTCGGTTTATTCTTTCCCATTGAAGCTTTTGAAGGGACAAAACCTACGATGCAGAATCAGATCGAACTTGCAAAAAGAGCCGAGGAAGGAGGTTTTTCCGCTCTTTGGTTTCGGGACGTTCCACTTTTGGATCCGGCTTTCGGAGACGTCGGACAAATTTTCGATCCCTGGGTTTATCTCGGATACATAGCCGCGCAGACCGAATCGATCGCTTTGGCGACGGGTTCCGTCATTCTTCCGATCCGACATCCGATTCATACGGCAAAGGCAGCGGCCTCCGTCGACCAACTGAGCGGAGGTCGTTTGGTTTTGGGCGTTGCCTCCGGAGATCGTCCCGTCGAATATCCGATTTTAGGAATCGATTTTGAAAAAAGAGGGGAAATATTTAGAGACTATTTCCGGGATTTCAAAACTTTTTTGGAATCCGAATTTCCGGAGTTTCAAACCTCATTTGGTAAAATCTCGGGAGTGGATCTCGTTCCCAAACCCGTTTCTTTAGGAATTCCGACATTGGTAACGGGTTGCAGTCAACAATCCGTAAAATGGATCGCTGAAAACGCGGACGGTTGGATTTCCTACCCAAGACCACCCGATCAGCAGATGTTAGTCGTTTCTCATTGGAGAAACGTTGTCGAGGAAGTCTGGGGAGATCGATTTCTTCCGTTTGCGCAGTCGCTTTATATCGACCTGCAAAAAAATCCGAACTCACTTCCAAAAAATATCCACCTCGGTTTCAGTTCAGGTCGGAACTTCGTCACGGAGATCTTACTCCTCCTTAGAAAAATAGGAGTCAATCACGTCGTTCTCAATTTAAAATATGGAAAACGGCCGGCCTGGGAAGTTCTGGAGGAATTGATCGAATTCGTTCTTCCCGTCCTTAAAATCTAAAAGGCGCTTTGTTTCGACGGAGATTCAGGGATAAGGTTTCACTTTCGTTTCTATGATTTCAAAATAGCGAAGTCTGACGAATCCGTGATTTCCTCGTTTTGTGGACACTCGGGCCCAATCGACCGGATCGTATCCCTTGTATCCGAGATGGATCAAAACGTTTGCATTTACGTACAGAATTTCGTCCGGCCGAACGGAATCCACGATCTTAGAATCCAAAGACTCGCCCGCGCGAACATTGAGCCTATCTCCCTCTTTAATCCGAACCACTTTTGCCGGAAACCAAACTTGATCCAAGGAAACCCAACCGGTGATTTTGTTTTCGGTTTCGATCTCGTACGCGACCGGATCGCCTTCGAATCCGAAATTTGCGGACTTAAGAAGTTTTACCAATGTGAGATTCGAAAGTCTGGCGACTTCCTCTTGATAATCCAAATTGAAGGTTCCCTCTTTTGGGACGACGGTTTTGTAAACCGGTATGAACTTTCGATCGAGGCTCGATAAGAGCGCTTTCGGATCGGACTCGGACGCAAAATTACCGCTTGAAAACGAAGTAAACAGGATCGCAGATAGAAAACTGATAACCTTCGCGTTTTTCATTCGAATACCTCCTCAAACGGCCCGATAAAAACCCGCGTGAGCGATCGATGCGGATTCAACAAATTGGCGTTTTAATAGCATACATTCAAAAAATATAAAATTCAATTTGTTGAATGGAGCTGAGAGCGCGGCCGCAATTTCAAAAAAACTTTTTAGTTCGAAAATATGCGGCACGCCCCGAAAATTTTATCGAAGAGCTTCGATCACGTCCGAAGGAGCTTGGACCAATTCCACAAGAACTCCTTCCGAACAATAAGGAAATTCTTCGTTTCCTTTGGGATGAATAAAACAAACGTCGTAACCCGCCGCACCCTTCCGGATTCCGCCCGGAGTAAAACGGACTCCCTTTGTTGTGAGCCATTCCACTGCTTTGTGTATGTCGTCCACCCAAAGACCGATATGATTGAGTTTCGGTTCGTGGACTTTCGGACTTTTGTTTACGTCGATCGGCTGCATGATGTCAACTTCCACCGCAAAAGGCCCTTTCCCCATTCTAAGAATATCCTCGTCTACGTTTTCCTTTTCGCTCCGAAAGGTTCCCGTTTTTTCCAAACCGAGAATATCCACCCAAAACGTTTCGAGTTTTTTCTTATCCTCTCCGCCCACCGCTATCTGCTGAATTCCTAATATTTTAAATGGTCTCATCTTTGTTATTTCCAAAAAAGTAATTCTTTTGATTTTAACCTTCTTCTCCGATTTTTCTTTTCAAGTTTAAGAAGAATGCGGATTCTTTCGTCTTCGAAAGCCAGGTCTTGAATCCAGAAAATTCCCTCTCTTTCCCTTTGGCAACTTCATTCCCCTGCGCTTCCAACGACGTTTCTTAACCGGGGTTTGGCAAAAAGAATCGCTCCTGTCGAATCCGAATCCCAAAACTTCGCGGCGTTACAACCTTCTTCGAGACAAAAAACTTCAGGGAAATATACGCCCGATCATCGTATATCCCGAGGGCAAGATTTTTTTTTCAAAACCGATTTGTCGGAACAATTGAAGAAGGAGGTTTTTTGCGAGAGTTCCCGCATTCTTTTGGAAAAAAGTAGGAACTCTCACTTTTTCGAATTTACGGAGGAAGTCCGAAACAAAGCAAAAAATTCTACTTCAAACTATAAGTTCCGATCTGAGGGAAGTGATCACTGATGTCCCAGACTTTTTCGCCTTGATCCACTCTGTAAGCGCTCTGTCTCAGATTGGAAGAATAAAAAATGTAGTCGATCGTTCGATCCGGTTTTCCGATCGCAGGATCGTTCGAAAAATGAGTATAGTATTTCGCTCTTTCAGGTCCATTCAAAATATCTAATGGAACCGCGGAGTTCCAATGATCGAACAAAGGTTTGATCTCCTTTTCGTCCGAATAAAAGAACGCTCCGTTCGGGTGCATCGACTTTCGGTCAAAGCCGGGAGGAAGAAGATTGAAGTCTCCGCCTAACACCCAAGCATGTCCCGCGAGATCCAATTCCTTGAGAAGACCGGCGATCGTATCCACTTGTTTGTGCATCGTATCCGTTCCTTGAGAAAAAGCGTCCAAGTGAGTGTTTAGAATCGTAAACTTCTCTCCGCCTTCAATCGGAAAATCGTTTTGAAGAATCGCACGTTTCAAATTGAACTGAGTGGAAATCGGATCCGAAGGCATCAAAGGAAGAGAATGTCGGATTCCATCGGAGATCTTAAACTTGCTGATCGTCGCGAGTTTCATCCCCACACTTCCCATAATTTTCGGATGAGGAACAAAAGCCGACTTCCAATAAAAAGCCTCGCTCTTGCAGACGTAGGAAGGATCAAGTCCTGAAAGAATTTTCTCCAACTGATTTTCTTTAAAAGTGTTCTTTGCTCCGTCGTGCACTTCTTGTAAAAGAATCACGTCCGGATTTTCGGATCGGATATAATCGGTGATTTTTTTCAGAGTGGTTTCGATTTCTTCGCGAGAAGGTCCTATATCGGGGCCGTCTCCATTCGGAACGTCATACCAGAATACCCTCTTCTTACCCGCAAGATATTGTATGTTCCAAACGAGAACCTTGATTTTAGAATCCGCTTTCAAAATCGGAGCATTCTCCGCACATTTCACTTCGGCCGGTTCCGCCTGATCGGGATGAAAGGTGATCGAATATATGAGAATCAAAAGGGAACCAAAAAGAATTCCTAATACCGCCAATATTTTTCGAAACCAAGCCATCCCTACTCTCCTTAAAAACGGTCTAAACGAACGATACCATCGTTCAAAGAGAATACAAGCTACGGGAACAAAAGCGAGTGTAAAGGATTTTCTTTTTAAGAGGGTGGAATAAAACTGACTCTAAGAGCCCGAGATGAAAACAATCCTAACGATCTTATCCATCCTTTTCTTTGTACAAGTTTCCATTCATTCGGAAGAAATCGAACTCAAGATCCGCATTAAAAACGGAACCACCGGTAAAGAAGGAAGTATCGAATCCCTTCGAATCATCGCACTTCAACAAGGAATGATTCCGATCAAAGATCTCGGTCCCGCAAAAGGCGATTTTATCGTATCGAAACTTACGGTGCCGGATCAGTCCCCGATTCTTCTCCAAGCAAAGTACGCGGGAGTCAACTATAACAAGATGGTGCCCCCCGTTCCGGTGATGCGATCCGCAGTGCAAGAGATCGTAGTCTATGAAAAAACGAAGGACAAATCTTTGGTAAGAACCAGATCCGCGATGCAGATCACGAGAGGAAAAGATTTCCTCCGAGTTTTTAAAATTTTTCTCATCTCCAACAATACGATTCCGCCTAAGAGTTATCAAGACGAACAAAATCCTTTCGAGATCTACGTTCCATCCGAGGCGACCGACGTGGTCGGACAACTCACACAAGGAGAGGCCCGGATGGCGATCCCTCTTCAACTCCAGGACGGACCCAACGGAAAGTATCTCGATCGTGCGATTCTTCCCGGAAGTTCGGAATTACAAATTTCTTATACGATTCCCGCGAGCAATCTTTCCCAGGTGACGTTTAAGGATAGAATGTTGGCCGAAAAAAGCGAAGGATTTCGCGCAGTCTTTTCCAAACCGGGAGACATGGACGTTTCCTTTATCGGAGCTTCCAAACAGGAAAGAATCGAAGAAGACGTCCCTTCCGACATGAAGGCGTTTAAGATCGGTTATCCGGCTCCTCAATACGAGGTTTCGATTTCGGTTTCCGGAGGAGCCGCCGTTATGGACGTCGAAACGGAACGAGTCAATCGTAAGATCGAAAACGGAACTTGGTTCCCGACGACTGAACGTTCGATTCTGGGACTAGTGGCTATCTTAGGATTTCTTTTCACCCTTTCTTTCGTATTCGTCTACAGAAAGAGTTAGAAAAATCATTTAAGAATTTGATACTGCGCTTTTTTTCTTACCGCCGCTCGCGGTCTTTTTCTTAATCTTTAAAGAAGAATCCTTCGCGTCCGGAAGAATTTTTTCTCGAACGAGCGTCTCCAAAAAAGCCTGAATATCCTGCAACACGACTTCTCTGTGTTCCGGATATTCGTTCATCAACTCGTGATAAAGACCCGGATAAATTTTGATTCTTTTGTTTCGATAGATTAGATTTTTATAAAGTTCCGCCGAGCCGTTTACGTCGACGAGTCCATCCTCTTGTCCGTGAAGAATCAGAACCGGGCACCGAAGTACTCCCGCCTTTTTGATCAGTTTAGACCCGATCTCCAAAAGTTCGAACCCCATTCTTAAAGAAACCTTTCCGTGTACAAGAGGATCCTGACGATACGCTTCGATCACGTCCGGATCGTGAGAAAGGAACTGAAGATCCAGCTCGGCGTCCACGGTCGTCGAAGGGGAAATTTTACTCAAAATACCGGCTGCGATTTTTTTCAGCTGTTTTTTGAAGTCCATTCTTACCATCAAAGCCGGCGCGGAAAGAATCAGCCCCAGAATACTATCTTGATTGATTCCTTCCTGAGAATAACGAAGCGCAATCGCCCCTCCCAGGGAATGACCTAACAGAAAAAAACGATCCTTCTGTTCCCTTTTCAAAACTTCGTTAACAAAATCGGAAAGATCCCGAACATACTGATCGAAAGAATCCGCGTGTCCTCTTCTTCCTTCCGATCTTCCGTGACCTCTCATATCGAAAGAATAAAAATTGATATCGCTCTTAGCAAAAAAACGGAGCAAATTCGTATAACGTCCGCTATGTTCCCCAAAACCGTGATGAAAGATCATCAAACGATTCGCATTCGGTTTTGTCCAAGATTGACAGTATAACTTTGATTTATCGAAGCTCGATAGAATGTGGAATTCTTTATGGTGAAAGGAGGTCATTGGAAAAACCGAATTATCTGGAAGAAAGGAATCATCAAAACGACAGGGGTCAACTAAATATTCTTTCTTGAGTAAAGAAAGATCTATTTTTCAATTCTAAGATTTAGAAAACTAACTGTTCTCCTGTCTATGTCTCGTTACATCGGCTCAAACATGGGATTCCAAAATATTAAAGCCCAAGTAAAGTTTCCTTGAGTTTTCCCCCACTCTATTCATTGTTTGGAATTCTTTAATAAACAAAGAGACTCTGGAGAGAACATGGAAAAAAGACCCTCGGAACAAAGCCTACTCCGCTTTTTCGGGTTGGGAGAACTGGCAAACCACGGTTGGAATGCAGTCCTCGCGTTTTGGATGATCATGGGAATGGCCTTCTTCCTTTTCGCGGATCAAAACCTAATCGCGCCTAACTTAAGAAACATAGGAGCCTCCTTCGGACTAAACAGCCAGGAAGACGTCGACTGGTATATCGGAGGGATCATCCCGATTCTCTTTTTTATCTTAGGGGGAGCAGTTTCCGTAAGCATGGGATATCTGTCCCAAAAGTATTCGCGAAAAACTCTCATCATCTTCTCAGTCTTTTTAGGCGAGATCCCCTGTTTCCTTTCCGGGTTTGCGACGAGCTACACTGAGTTCGTAATCTATAGAACCCTCACTGGTTTCGGATTGGGAGGAATTTTTCCTCTTCTATTTACGGTTCTCGGAGATTACTTCTCCGATAAATCCAGATCGACCGCCGCCGCTTATGTTTCCCTCTCCATGGGAATCGGTCTTGGCGTCGGACAGTTGTTAGGCGGAATTTTAGGAGGCGCCGATCCTATCAACGGATGGAGAATGAGTTTTATCTATCTTTCAGTTCCTTCTTTTTTCTTTGCTCTCGTCTATTGGGTCTTTTGTAAGGAACCGATTCGAGGCGGGGGAGAAACCGAGTGGCAAGGAATCGCCGAAAAATTTCCGGAAGAAAGTTTTCATCTTCGATGGAGCGATATTCGACTTCTTTTTCAGAACAAAACGAACATAGGAATTTTTCTGCAAGGAATTCCGGGTTGTGTTCCTTGGGGAGTTTTTTTCGTGTTTTTAGTGGACTACTACGAATCCTCGTATCACCTCGATAAGGCGACCGCAACCATGCTTCTTACATACGCGGCGATCGGAGTTTTCGCCGGAACCTTTTTCGGAGGAATCATAGGACAAAGAATCTACAACTATAACAAAAGACTACTTCCGATCTTTTGTATGTCGAGCATCCTGCTCGGAATTCTACCTTGTCTCTATCTTTTAAAAGCGGAGAATATTGCGACTTCCGGAACTTTCATCGTAGTCAATCTTATCGCCGGTTTTCTCATTTCCCTCACGGGACCTAACGTAAGAGCCACATTAATCAATGTGAATATTCCAAAAAACAGAAGTAGTATGTTTGCGCTCTACAATCTGACCGACGATTTAGGGAAAGGATTGGGGCCTGCGATGAGCGCGGTGATCCTAGGATTGACTCCGGGAGATCGTTCCCTCGGACTTTCGATTTCGGTTCTGTTTTGGATTCCTTGCGCATTGTTCTGGATCATGGTCTTGAATAATTTCGAAAAAGACGAAAAAGACGTACATGATTATTTGGTACACGAAGCTGAAAAGATAAGGGGAGCCGTTTAATTGAATCTTGGGCCTATTGAGCTATTTTTATTCGATATAGAGGGTACGACGACTCCGATCGAGTTTGTTCATAAAGTTCTCTTTCCGTATTCCGTTCAAAAGATGGATTCCTTTTTTCAGACCTCGGTCTTGGAAGAAGGATGGAAAGAGAAACTTTTAGAGGAAGCGGAGAACGACTCGACTTACAACAAAAAAGTCGGAGATTCTCCGGAGGATCTGAGCGCCTATTGTAAACATCTGGTTTCGGTGGATCGTAAGAGCGGTCCTCTGAAAGAAATCCAAGGAAGAATTTGGAAGATCGGATACGAATGCGGAGAACTGAAAAGTCTTATGTTTTCCGATGTTCCCGAATTCTTAAAAAGAATTCAATCGGCGAAAAAGAATGCGGCCGTATATTCTTCGGGAAGCGTTCAAGCGCAAAAGTTAATATTCGAATATTCCGAATCCGGTAATCTTACGAATTATTTTTCGGGTTATTTCGACACCGCCGTCGGAGGCAAAAGAGAATCTTCCAGCTATTCCAAGATCGCAAAAGAACTCGGAGTGGAACCGAGAAGGATTCTATTCTTCACCGATATTAAAGAAGAAGCCGACGCGGCAATCGGCGCCGATCTCAGAGCTGCGATCTTAGAACGGCCCGGGAATTCCAAACAACCGGAACATCCTTATCTTAGGCTTTCCTCGTTTGAAACGTTAAACCCTTCTCGTTCTTAAACCGATTTCTCTTAACAAAATGCTCGGAAGAATCGAAAACCATAGGCGATTCCATGCTTTGAAACCCCAAAAGCGTTTCTTTTTTTCCGAGTAGGATCGGACAAACGGCCGATCTTTGGAAGGTGAGAACGTTTCTAATTTCCATTCTTCTTTTTTTAATTTCCATTCCCACGGGAATCCCGGAAGCCCGAGAACTCGTGTATGCGTTTCGAGAACCCGGTAAACCCGAAAAAGAAAAGATGATCCTCGTTGGAGAAACCGTTCTCTATGATAAGGTCAAGCCGATCGAGGAAGAAGGAAAAAATAAGAATCTGGATATCGGCGTGGACACGAGAGCGGATCTGGTTACGATCAAGATCAATTACGATCCGGGTTTAAGAGTCGGACAAATTCTTTATCTCATAGAAAAAGATTTCGATCATAAGAATTACAAAAACGGAAACATCGTAGCGCAGATCGAAATCAAATCGATTTTTCAAACGTCTTTTATCGGTAAACGAGCGAGAGGAATCGGAAACCTCGGCTTGGTAAAAGATAGAAATCTGATGGTCGCCGCGCCTCTTGTCTCCGAAAAAATAGAATCCGCAATCGTAGAAAGAAAGAAGGGAGATTATCATCTTTCCCGAAACGAGGTTGCGGAATCGATCCGTTCTTACAAACATACGATCAGCCTAGATCCTTCCTCCCCGATGGGGCATTTCCGTTTAGGATTACTTTATAAAAAAACGGGAGAGGCTTATATCTCCGCAGGTTCCGAATTCTCGATGACTTGGAAAAACCGAAAACGTTTCGGAAACGCTCAGGAAGAATTGGAATTCTATGTGGAATACATCGACTACTTAAATCATAAATACGAAACCGAAGGTTTTAAGAATCCTACGATTCTATCAAAGTCCATGGATGTGATCCGAGAAGCCTTTAAATTGACGAAAGTCGATTCCGAACTTCTAATCAATGCCGCTACTACCTATTATTTTCTTTTTAGAGAAGAATCCAAACCAGGTAAATCTCTAGCGGAAGCTTCGGAAAAGAGAAAAAAATCCGATACCTATTTTGAAATCTCTGAAAAACTTACAAGAAACGCCGATCTTCTCAATCCTTCCGACTTTCGCGTACATCGCCTCGCGTGTAAACTCTACATGGACAAGATCGGTGAACTCACTTCCGAATCGGGACAAACCAGTTTGGGAGAATTGGAACAGGTCGCCAATTTTAAAAAGCTGTTAGGCGACTCGTTTGAAAAATACAAAACGTTTAAACCTGCTTCGCAACCGGGAGACCCCTATTTGCTCAGGGCGCCGGCTCTTATAGGATCACTCTGAAAGTATCTTGCGAGTTCTTGTAAAAATATATTTTTGAAGGATAAGCATATCGTCCGGATTGGAGTCGAAAAAATTGACTCCAAGATTGAACTTTCCCTCCCCAACGATATAACGAACCACTTCCCCTCTTAGAATAAGCGTTCTTTCCGTAAGAGGGATAAATATTTTAATAATATTATGTTTTTTTAAATAATGAAAAATTCTTTCTTCGTCTATTTCGAATAAGAGTCCGTTTATACTGATATCCACGACGCGGGTGGCCGCTTTTGTCTGACGATAATTATCGGCACGGATAAAAATCTTTGTCATAGAATAACTGAAAATTTCGGAGAGTTCGATAAGATAACCTACCTGGGAAGGTGTGATCGAATATCGATCCATAGCGGAAGCGTACACTCTAATATATCCCACAACGTCGTTAAAAAGTCTGATGGGAAGAACGATGTAAGAAACTAGAAAATCCCGAATTTCATTCTTTTGAAGTTCTCTAAAAAAATTATCCGCATAGTCTTGCCCGTTTTCCAATACCATACGGAGGTATTCTTCCCGGTAATTATCCGCCTCGGAAGGGCCCGTCTCACGGATATAATTGATTATTAGGGAGGTATCGGGGATAAAAACGGGTTTATCGTGTTTTCTGATGAAGGTTTCTAAAAAACTCTCCTCTTTTTTTTCAACTGAAAAAAAGACGATATCATATTCCTTAGATACGGTGGAAATATATTCTGAAATCATGATATTTATGAGGCGAAGATCCGGATTATCCTTCTTGATTTCCCTCATCAGATTGTTAAATCTTTGTTCCACTTGAATATTTCTTCCGATTTCGCGCCCTCCTCCCGAAAGAGAACGAAAAAGGATTACGTAATTCATAAAAAGATCGTCGACGGAAACGCGGATATTTTTTCGAAATGAAGCCGCCTGGAGTTCGGATGGAATTCTTATTTTGATACCTTCTTCCAAAAATTCTAAGATTACAACTTCGAACTGATAAAGAATATTCATGATCTCGAAGCTGATCTTTGCTCGAAGGGTGAGCCCCTGTGTCACACCCGGAATTCTTAGATTTACGCTCGTCTCTTCTATATCTTCCACGACCGCGAAGTATTTTTGTCCGTCGTAATCGAAAGGAAATTCCACGTCATCCGCTTTCAGATAGTAGAAGAGATGTTTAACGAGATTGATATCAGTCCCTATGATCGTTTCTCCGAACATAGTTTCGAGAATTGTTATGAGTTCCTGTAAACTATCCGATCTGCCGACTGCCATGGGGTGCTCGCGTTGAAAAAGAGATTCTATTTCAATATCGGCTTTCAGGAGGTCGGAATTCAGTCGCCCCTTTGATTGGGGACATAAGTATTTAGAAAAGAGAACTGAAGAGAAAAAAAATCCCTGGGAAGGTTTCGGAAAAGCCCGAAAAAGAAGGTATGGATACAAGAAAGTCGGAACTCAACCCGGAATTATTCGATATGATGAAACAGGGAAAGCTGTCAGCCGGGAAAATCCTGGATCTGATTGCTTTGAAAGAGCTCGTAGATCGATTTGCGGCAACTCATTTTATCGAGGAAGAAAAAATCGCCGAGATCAAAGAAAAAACCGGAGTTGAACCGGATATTCTAACCTGGGGGGATTATTTCCAGACGGAAATCGCATCTAGATACTTTGAAAAGTCGGAACTCCAGTTTAAAAAGATCATCGAAACGATTCGTTTCGATCTCATCTCAGCACATTTGATCTTTTCGGGAAAGCCGGAATACTTTCAGGACTCGGTGAGAGGTCAGGCTTTAATTTCAAAATCAATCGATTCTACTTTTTGGACGTTAGAGGACGAAGAAGCGCTTCATTTGGATACCCTTCTCGAATACTTCACACAGATGGGAATCGGGGAAAAACCGTTGACCGTATCGGATCGAATCTGGTATGAAAGTTTTGAGCTGGAGAAAAAAGCAGTTTAATGGGATTAATCGATCAAGATACCATCGACTTGGGTTCAGGAAACAAAATCCAGATTCTAAGTTTAAATAACCCCGAATCCAGAAATTCTATGACCCGCGAAATGGGTCTTGAGTTTAAGAAAATCGTAGAAAATTTATTAGACTCTCCGGAAAAATCAAAACCAAGGGCAGTTATCCTAACCGGAAAGAATGAAATCTTTTCTGCAGGTGGGAATTTCGAACTCCTCAAATCTTTCTCCACGAAAGATTTCGAGACAAACAAGAAAACAATGTTCGAATTCTATAATCTTTTTTTATCCGTAAGAAGATTAGATATTCCTGTAATTTGCGCCGCGAACGGTCATGCGATTGGCGCTGGACTCTCTCTTGCCTTTGCCTGCGATATCCGCATTTTTGCAAACGAAGGGAAGTATCAGTTTAACTTCGTAAAATTAGGCATTCATCCAGGAATGGGTTCAAGTTATATTGTGAAAGAGCTTTTTGGAACTCATATGGCCAATCGACTTCTTTTCCTCGCAGAAACTTTGTCGGGAGACGACGCGTTTCGCGCAGGCCTCTGCAATGATGCAGTTCCTCAGAAGGAAGTTTTAGGAAGAGCCACAGAAATTGCAATTGCACTTTCCGAAAGCGCCCCCCTTGCTCTAAGTGAATTGAAGAAGAATACTTACGACCGCGAGAAGTTGGAAGCCGCCCTCAAAAAAGAAGCGGAATCTCAGGCTAGAAATTTTATTTCTGCAGATTTCAAAGAAACGATTAAAGCCATCGAGCAAAAAAGAAAGCCTGAGTTTAAAGGAATCTAGTTACTTCCCTTTTTAATCTCTCTATCATAGTCCTTTAAGGCCTGAAATGTAGAATCATAATCATTCCAGGCATTCCAAACCACAAATCCGTGAGCCCCGCTGTCATAAGCCGCTTTTACCTGCGCCTTGATATAGTCCGAAAGGGAGAGTCCCGACTTAGCGACAGACATATTGAATCCTTGGATATAAGGGATTACCCTTGTCGTTTTCAGGGATCTTTTTAGAGTGAGATGAGTTCCGTCATAGACGGTCTGGTACGGGTCTTTGATTCGATCTGGCATTCCATAAAAGTGAGAAGGATATAACATTGGGTAGAGAACATCGACTACCTGGGCAAAAACTTCAACTTTTTGACCAATCGAATCATTTTGGTTAAAGGGAATCCTACCAAAAATATCAGCGCCAATATAAGGTAAATTCTCACACTTCAAAGTTTCGTTCCGAATATTCTTGATAATACCCGAAATATTTTTATAACGAGCTTCAAAAGAAAGTTTAAGCCGCAGATTATCGGCATAGCGAATATAATCCAGTTGAATTTCAGGAAAGCCAGATTGGCATGCTACTCGGATCGACCTGTGAATCGATGTAATTTTTTGCTCGGATGGTTTTTCGGTCGGAAGTCCGCCGTCAAAGTTCACAATCCGAGCTACTGGATAAAATCCTTCCGAAACTAAAGAATTCAAAGTTTCCCTGGAAGGCGGATTTGGCTGAACATCGATGACTAAAAAATTTACACCGTGTATTTTGCTTTTCTTACGGAGTTCTTCGAACGCTTTGACTTTTTTTAACGTTCTCTGCGAAATATAAATTCCCCTAGAGAAATCTGGCGCCCTTTGCTCCGGACTTGATGTCGCACTCTCCGTCGCTTTCGATATGGTTTCCTTATTTTGAGCAGTTACGACTTTGGTTTTATTTTCAAGAGCAGGTTCAAATTTAGTGGGATTTTTTTTCCAATTCGATTCTTGGGAAGGGACTTCTTGGTTTTGGCGTATAGCTTCGGTTTCTTTTTTGCTTATAGGAACAGTAGTTCCGACTTCCAATTCAGAGATCTGCTTTAACGAAGGATTAATCGGCCTTTTCCTGGGAGTCATTTTTGGGAAAGGGAGATCAAAATCAGGAAATACAGAAGTAGTAAAAACGAGAAATATCAGAATTGATAAGAGTATTTTATTCACAGGCTTAGAAGAATATCGAAAATAATTAAGTTCACTATTGAATGTCGGAATTCAGCGATAAAAACTAAAAGAAACGTTGAAAAATACAGAATAAGAATCAATTTCCTTTTCCAGTTATTTGAAAGTTCAGAATTAGAAAACACTTCAATGGAGACCAAAGATGGCCACCGGGCTTATTTTTTCAGAAACTTTCCTTTACCACAATTCAAATCCTTCGATTCCGCATTACGAAAATCCCGAAAGACTTTTAGCCTGCCTGAACCTTCTACAGAAATCAAAGTATTATTCTTTGCTTCAAAAATTAGAGATTAAAGATATCTCCCTTGATTTTCTTAAACAGGTTCATTCCGAGAATCATCTTCAAAAAGTAGAAAATTCGAAAGGAAAAAGAGGCTATTTCGATTCTGATACGCCCTTTACAGAGGAATCATGGATATCTGCCATTAAAACGGTAAGCTCAGGAATAACGATGGTGGATGCATTGTTAGAAGGAAAGATCAAGAATGGATTTTCGCTCCTCCGACCACCTGGGCATCATGCAGAGCACGATCGTATTATGGGATTCTGCATGCTAAACAACATAGCGGTAGCAGCAAAGTATCTGCGGATAAATGGATTTAAAAAAGTCTTTATTTTAGATTGGGATGTCCATCATGGAAACGGAACCCAAGAAATTTTCTATGGAGATTCGAATGTTTTCTACCTTTCCATCCATCAATTTCCTTTTTATCCTATGACTGGACTTCCGACCGAAATTGGAGACGAGGTTGGAATAGGGACAACGAAGAACATTCCGCTTCAGGCGAATACGGAGGATCTTACATATATAGAAATATTTAAGGATATAATCGTTCCTACGATTGAAAACTTTCATCCGGAAATCATCTTAATTTCGGCAGGTTTCGATGCCCATAAAAACGATCCTCTCGGAGGTATGAAAATTACTACCAAAGGTTTTGAAGAATTAACAAGAATCATTCTTGATTGCGCAAAACATGTCTGCCAAGGGAAGGTACTTTCCTTCTTAGAAGGGGGTTACGACCTCGCCTCTTTATCCGAGTCTGTAGAAGCACATCTCGCGGTTCTTCATTCTTTTTCTTAAAAAAAATAATCACTTTCGCGTTCTTCCTGTAAGTTCTCGGAACCTTATTATTTAGGGGGATGAAACAAAAATGAACCAGAGTGAAGAATTTACGGAATTTCGAGGTAGATCTCAAAAGAACGCGGGGCCATCCGATCTCCTTTTACCAAAACATTTAGAAGGATTTTTGAGAATAAAGATTAGGAAACATGGCAACCTAAAAAATTACTTTCATTACCTCATCGTAAGATTTCAGAAAAGAAGTCTTTTTTCAAAATTTCCAGACACTGCGTTTCGAAAGACGCTCTATCAATCTAAAAAACAAAATCTGATCCGATTTTCTTTTAGACCCGACCATCAAGATTGGTATGAAGCAAAACTCTCGAGTTTTTACTTCGGAATTTCAATTTGTAAATTTTTTTCCAGATTGGTAGACCTCGATAGGGACGAAGATCTTCCAATTTCAAATCGAGGAACGGAAATTTTAAAATTGGAAAAAGAGAAAGTAAGACCGTTTCATTTTTATTTCACAATTCTTTCGAATAAGAAAATAATTTTGAAGAGACTTTCTAAAGGACAAAATTTCGAGTTGAATACAGCATAAATTTTCCTTTTTTCCTAAATAGATTCCGATATTTAAGAAAGAATGGAAGTTTCATTGGAAGAGCTAAATCAAATAGAAAAAAGATTTAGAAATTATATCTTCATCCTAGATTTTCTTCTTAGGGAAACCCGGAGCGAACTCCTGGAGAATAGGGCCAAACGCGAAGTCTGGTTAGAACGTCATGAATCCTGGAAAAAGAATATGGGTTCTCCAAGCGCTGCGGAAACTCCTCAATTCTCGAATGTATTTAAGAAAACTAAACCGGACCGGGAATTCCGACCTCTTCAACGACCGCCTTATACCAAAAACAAAGGTATTTCAATTAGGACCGATTCCCATCCAGAATTTCGGCATTTTAGCTAAGTAAGGAAAAATAACACTTCCATTAATGAAATATCTCTTTAGCTGAGTTTATTCTATTAGCATCGCAAAAAATTCTTGAAATTATGTCTCTTTTTAATGTTCATAGAGATTGGAGACAATGTAAGAATTCAATTATGCACTTTAATAGATTTCTTATTTTCCTTTTTTCACTCTTAGCTTCCCTTTCGCTGAGTTCCGACGGACTCCCCAATTTTTCTATCCAAGAGAAAGAAGCGCGAACCCACTTTACGAGGGGGTTTTCGTATTTTAATAATTCTCAATATTCGTCTTCCAGAGAAAGCTTCCTGAAGGCACTCTCAATCAAAAGTGATTTTACATTGGCACGTCTTCTTCTCTCCAATTCATATTACCTCTCCGGCGATTGGCCGGAAAGTATGTCGGAATTAGAACAGATGGAGGGAAATACTGGACTCAACCAAATTCAGAAAGCGAGATTGGACGCTTTGCGGATCAATCTCGCCGGAGGAAGCCAGGATTCGGCGGTCAAATATTATTCCGCTCTTTTAGGAGACGAGCTCCGACGTTTTCGATTCCGAAATCCTTCGGACGTCACGATCGATGATGACGGATTCCTCTATGTCCTTTCCTTTGACACCGCCAATATCGTAAAATTTGACCCTAATGGAAATCCCGTTGGTAACTTCAAAGGCTCCTTAGGTCGGAATTTATCGGGCCCGCTCTTCTTTTCTCTCCGAGGAACTTCGATTTTTGTATCGGATTTCAAAGCGGATAAGATCTACGAATTCAATACAAGAGGAGAATATCGAAATCGTTTTGGAAAAACGGGAAAAAACAACGGAGAATTTCACGGACCAACAGGAATATTCCTGACAAAAGACGGATTTCTTTTCGTTTCAGACTCTGGAAATAACCGTGTTCAAAAACTCAAAATCGACGGCACCTTCCTCCAAGAAATCGGAGTCGGAACTCTTCGCAATCCCTCCGGAATCAAAGTAAACGCAAAGGGAGAAATTTACGTCGCAGACCGCGGGAACTCTCGAATCGCAGTCTTCGATTCGGAAGGAAATTTCTTAAGAGAAATCAGCAATCCTAACATTCTTTCTTCTCCTCGAAATCTCACGATTCGAAAAAACGAGCTACATATCTCCGATGAAAAAACAGGTTTGATTGTTTACAACACTCTGGAGAATACCTGGAGAGCTCTCGATTCCTTTCGCGATTCGAAAAACGTCGTCCGCAAATTGAATCAACCTTTCTCTTCTGCTTTCGACTATACAGGAACTCAATATATCGCCGACTTCAATCGGCACCGCGTTGAAATTTTCAGTCCGGCAAATCAGCTTTCCTCAAATCTCGACGTAGTAGTTGAAAAAGTTTTAAATAGAGAATACCCGGATATCTCAGTTTTCCTAAGGGTTCGAGACAGATCCGGACGCGACATCAAAGCGATTCCAAGAAACTCCTTTAGAGTTTATGAATATGGAAATCTTTCACCCCTCATCGGACTCGCCGACATGCAACAATACAATAATAGAATCTCTTTGTCTCTCATCTATGAGAATACTCCGGAAGTAAAAAACGCATATTCCGTATTCGAAAAATCTCTTCGTCCCCTTTTGATGTCTCTCAGACAATACGACGGAGTAGAAGTCCTCCGTTCCGGAACTGAACTTATAAAGGCGGCCGATTTCAATTATTCGATGCATGAGATTTTTAGAATATTACGAACCTCTCCAAGTGATCCTTCTTCCAAAACTGGCAAATCCATCTACAGAGGAATTTCGGATCTCTTGGATCGTTTAGGTCCGAGAGCGGTTCTGGTTTTGGTTTCCGGCAGTTCAAATGCAGACTCCTTTAATCAAATTTCTCCTGAAAAAATAATCCGTTATTCGAAAGCGCATTCGATTCCGGTATATTTTCTATCTCTTTCCGATAGCGGACCGACGGTCGAAATTTATAAAACTATCGCCAATTCAACGGGTGGAAAATTTATTCTCATTCCAGGAGAAGGTCAAGAGAAGACACTCTACGAATCGATGATTTCCCATAAAGACAGACGTTATATAGTGTCTTTCAAAAGCAGAGTGGATGCGGATAAAAAAGACTTTTATATTCCTCTTGTCTTAGAAGCGAATTTTCGAAACGCCGCAGGGAAAGCCGAAGCAGGATTTTTTACGAAATGACCTCTCGACTTTTTCTGCAAAGACGTTTCCTAATTCTATCCTTACTTCTGATCATAGGATCGCCGTTGATTTCTCAGGATACGGTTCGCAAAATTCAAGAAGGGGAAAATTTTCTCAAAGAAAGAAATTATACGGCGGCATACCAATCCTTCACGGATGCATCAAAAGCAAATCCGATGTCGATCCGCTCCCTTTTAGGTCTCGCAGAATCCGCAAAATATCTTCATAAATACAACGAGTCCTTCGAAGCCTTTAAAAAAGCGTTAACCTTAGAACCCGATAACAAAAGCGCCCTAAAAGGCGCGGCTTTAGCATTCGCAAGAAAGAAAGAATATCAAAACGCACTCGAACTTTTAAAAGCGTCTTTGGATACCGACCCCTTTGATCCGATTCTCGCCCCGGTCCAGATCCAAATCCTCTTGGAAATGGGGAGTTTCGAATCCGCATTAAAAAAGCTGGAAGCTTCTCGATCTAAATTACAAAATTCTAAAGAAGTTCAAATCTTAGAAGCTAAGGTCAACGGAAAAACCGGTAACTTTTCGAAAGCTTATCATATCTGGAACGGAATTCTCTCAAACTCTTCCGATGATCCCGATCTTTTTTTTCATCTTGCATCTCTCTTAATCGACTGGGCTGAAAAAAGTCAGGTGGGCGAACGAAAACAGAAACTCGAAATCGCTGCGGAAAAGTTGGAAAGAGCAATCGCTCTTTACCCGGATTTTGAGGAAGCAATCGACACGTTGACAAGAATTCGTATCTGGCAAAACGATTATCCTTCCGCAGTCATCCTTTCTCGCAAACTCGTTACTCTTTATCCGCAAAATCCTTCTTTTCTTTATCTCAAAACGTTCTCGGAAGAAAAAGAGGCAAACAAAGATTCTTCCTCCGCAACTAAGGATTCTCTCAAAAACGACCTAACTGAAATATTAAGATTGGATGATTTAGATTCCATCTCAAGACAAAAGGCGGAATCGGTAGCGTTGATTCATTTCTCCGAGAACCATTCCTTCCGTAGAAAATTGGGCGACTATAGAATGCAACGTTTTCGTTCTTCTAAAAATTCTCTTCTCTATGATATGTCCTCTCATCATCTCGCTTCCGCAAGAGAATTGATTCCCGGTCAACCGGAGGTTCAATTCCAGACTCTTTCCGAATACAAAAGGACCGGGTTTTTTCCGCGGTATCTAAACCTTCTTTTGTTTTTAAGAAAAAAATATCCGGAAAATGAAAAGTATCAGTATGAGATAGAAAATCTCCTCAACTCGATGAAACAATCCATCGGTTATAAGGAAGGAATGATCGAAATCACAGGCGACAATCTCATCGAAAATTACGGAAGGACGCCGCCGGTACTTCTCGTCTTCGACCTCGTCGACAAATCCTTCTTAGGCGATTATCCGGACATTTCCCTTTTGGTTTCCTCTTCGGTTCGTAAAATTCTTTCTTTGAATCCTACAATTTCTCTCTCGAACGTTCTCGAAGCCGCAAGAAGTAATCCGTCTTCTTTCAATCTGACACCCGATAGTTATATGGGAACTCTACCCTATTCCGAGTCTTCTTTTCTAAAAATCAAAGATGCGGCAAAGAACGGACTAAAACCAAGATTCGTAGTTTACGGTTCTCTAAAATACGAAAATCATTCCTTGAACATCGATTGGACGATTAAGGATACGAAACACGAGAAAATACTGAGTACGTTTCGCGTTTTTGCAAAAGGGCGCGACTTTCTTCCCGAAGCGGCGACAAGATCGGCTTCTAAAATTCTCGCTTCGATCCCTCCCTCGGCGTCCATCGTCAGAGTAAAAGACGAAGATATTATCATCAACGCCGGAACCTTGGACGGTTTAAAAAAAGGTTCTAAGGTTCAAATCTACAACACTTCCGGTAAAACGGCAGAGGCTACCGTCGAGGAGACTGATTATTTTCTTTCCAGAGCGGTTCCGGATAACGGAATCAACGGTTTAAAAACGATCTCGGAAGGGGATCGTATCCTTTGGAAACGTTAGTTTTTTCTCTTTGGGAATCCGCTGAAATAGTCTAAGATCCAATCCGCGATCCTCTTTTCGATTTCCGGAATTCTCTTAGGGTCGGGTCTTATTTCCAAAAACACACCCCAAATTCTTCCCTTGATTTCTATTTTAGATATTTCGAATGTATTCCATTCTTCCGAAAACCAATCCGGAAAATTCCCCGCGTAATAAACTTCCTTTTTGTATTCGTCTTCAAATACGAAACGATTTATCCTGATCCGGAAACGATTGCGAATGATTCCGTATTCGATTTCCAAATCCACATCCGGGTAAATCCGAAAATCACGATTCTCCTCGTCCCAGTCCATTCTGGAACCTTCTAAACAAATTTCGTCTTCTTTGGAAACTTCCAGGCGGATCGGATAAGAATACGTCGTCTTCTGATTCTTCTTTTGATCGTAACCGACTTGGACGTCGACTCGATGCTTTTTCCTTTCGATCCGAATCTGAAACGCAGACTCAATCCTTTTCTCCAAATGTTTTTGAATTACGGAAATTGCAGTTTCGGAAAATTGAAGCGGCGACGGTTGGGACCGCGTAGCAGCGGGGGATTTTAGATTCTTAAATAAATAGAGAAACATGGAATTTTACTTTGGATTCTTCCGAATTTTCATCATAGCGCAAGTCAAAGTCTCTGTGAAATCCGAATTTATTTGTAGATCCGTTTTTGACTGCGGCGTGGAAACCCTCTTCGCATTTCACGAATCCCCGCAAGGTTTTGAAAGCCTCGTTTCCGCAGATCCGAACGTGAAGGTGATTCAAAAACCGAAGAACATTCTTCCCGGCGCGGTCGCGATTTTAAAAGTGAGTCCTTTCCCCTTTTTTTCTTGGACTTGGATCGCCGAACATCTGGAATATTCGCAAAACGAAAGATTCGTAGACATTCAAAAGGAAGGTCCGTTTCCATTTTTTCTTCACGAACACCGTTTTAGCGGTTTAGAAAAAAAGCGTTCGCAACTGGAAGATAGAATTTCCTTCGAAGCTCCGATTCATTTTTTATCTTCTCGAATCGTTCTTTCGATGCTAAAAAAACAATTTTTGAAACGCCATGAGATTACGGCAAAACAACTTTCGGTTTCCTGGGAGAATCTTTTCTGTGCTGCTAAGAATTCTTTTTGATCCTTGTGTCGTAATCGATAAGAACCTTTTTGTAAGAATTGATAAATTGAGGGGAACTGATCATATAATCCGCGGTGGAACGATTGCAAGCCATGGGTATATTATAAAGTACTGCAATTCGAAGTAACGCCTTTACATCCGGATCATGAGGCTGTGCGGTTAATGGATCCCAGAAAAAAATCACGATATCCAGATCCCCTTCGGCGATCTTAGCTCCGATCTGTTGATCCCCTCCGAGCGGTCCTGACAAAAATCTGTAGACCGGTAGTTCCGCTTCTTCGTTTATCAATTTTCCGGTAGTTCCGGTTCCGAAAAGATGGTGTCTCGATAGGATCTCCCGATGGGTTTTAGCCCATTCTACCAAATCATTCTTTCTGTTATCGTGTGCTACGAGGGCGATTCTTTTTGTGGCGGGAACCTGAACTTCTTTCATTCTTCGTTACTCTTTTAATGTTTGTTTTCAATCTAATTTTTTGATGACGCCCGTTTGCGACCAATCCTAAATTGACATAGGATATTTTTTTTCCATTTCGATTCCATTTTAACCCTTGTTATCCGTTTTCAAAAGATTATAACTTCTATGAAACCATCTTTATTCTACCCTCTTCCCATTCTTTTCGTTTGTACTTTTTTTGTCCTTCCGTCCTTGACCTTTGCGGATAAGGCTCCTTCCGAAAAAAAAATCGAAATTCTCATCCCGGATGGAAGCGATCCCGATTCCACATGGGGGAAAGATCTTCTTCCGTTCGAGGATATCGATCTCTTAGGAGACGCGAGCGAGGAGAATTCCAAAAATCATTTTGAAAATTCCAAAGAGGACTTTCGAAGAGCCTTGGACCGTTTTAGAAAAGCGAACGAACTCGCGGAGGCGAAACGAAAGGACTTCGAAGCACAGACGTTCGAAGCCGATCGTTACGAGTGGCAAAGAAAAAATCGAAAGGAAAACTTTGAAAGAGCGATTACAAGAGATCTGAACAAAGCAAGATCGGATGCGATTCATCTTTTGGTTTCTTCCATGAATTCATTGGAAAGAATCCAGAACTCGAAAATACGAGACACCGACGGATTTCGAGAATTGCAGGCGGGAATTTATCGGGAATACATCAAACACCAGCTCGTTCTGAAAAACTTTCTCCAGGCGATGGACTTACTCGAACGTTATATCCAGATCGGTCCCAAGTATTATGAAGATTCGGAAGCACAGGGTTTTCTCGCCAACTGTTACGAGAGAGCCTATCGACTTTCCAAGAAGAATCGGGACGATCAGGCCCGTGAAAAATACGATATCCTTCGTAAGAAACACGGACTCTTATACGCAGAATATAAATTTGGAAAAGATTCTCCGGATTTTAAGGAATTTTCGCGGGAACTCTTTCGGGATTGAAGGCAATAAAAAACGTTCCCAAAAGTCGGAACTAAGAATCAAGATCGAACCGATTTGATTCGGCTCTTACTGAATTCCGAGTCTCTTTTTCAAACTTCGGTTTTCTTCGATCAGATCTTTGATTTCTTTTTCGGTATAAGCGAAAAGCCGATCCTGAGCTTCGAGAATCTTATCCAGTTGAATTTCTTCAATATGAGAATAATCTAATGCTTGTTCCGTAGCTTTTTTGAAATCAAGAGCGTCTTTTAGTTCCTGAGTTTTCATAGAATCCAAAATTTCGGAAACTTTCAGACGTTCGTGAAGAGCGAGAAGTTCCTTGTTTTTGAGTTCGTTGACCCTTTCAAGAGCCTTGTTGATCTCTTCGTTGTTCTTCTTTACCTTGGATTCGAATTCTAAGATGGCTTGGAGGGCTTCGTTTGCTTTGGCCGCGTCCTTATATTCTTTCTGAGCGAGTTCGAAAACTCCTTCAAAAAAGCCGATATTGGTAAGACAACTGTTCCCGATTTCGTTCGCGGCGAGTTTATAAAATTCGGATTGGATCGTACGATCCAAAATCAATCGGAGATTTCTCTGATGAACCGGATGTTCCAAAACTTCGATCTTTCCGGTTTCCGGAACAACCGCGTTGATCTTTTCCGATTCTTCCGAATAAACCATGATCAAACTGACATAGGGATGTAGTTCGAACTTACGTATGAATTCACGAACATGATTCCATTCTTGAAAATTTACGGATAGAAAAAAGATATGAATGTCCGCTTTCATTAAATCGATCGCGCCCAATCCGTCGAGGGAGACCTTGCTCAATTCGATATTGACACGAGGGTGCTTCCAGATCTGAATCGGGAATTCTTTTCCTGAAGTAAGATGCCAAATGATCGCGTTTTTTTGACTCATCGTATTAATTCCAAAACTAACCAGCGGATTTTCCCGGGTCAGGAACCTCTTTTCGTGATCTTTTTTATTTTTCCCCATATACTTAATCTTTCTAATCTCTCTGTCAATTTTGATTTTTGATCAGAAATCTTATCCAGAACCTTTTGAATCGGTTTTGGGAGATCCATATCCGTTCTTTTGATCATGATATTGACGCTCAAGATCGCGATCAAAATGTTAGCGCTCCAAGGCCCGATCCAATCCGGAACCTTATCATTGTAAGAGATCGTACTTCCCAGGGTAAAAAATGTAAAGTAGATCATTAGGAAAACAACTGCAAGCGTAAAACTCATTCCTTTTCCGGATCGTTTTACCACGAGTCCGAGCGGGAAAGAAATGAAGAAAAAGATCAAACAGGAGATCGGCATCGCGATTCTTCTGTGAATTTCGACGTTAAAATCGGTAAGAACCTTCTTTCCCTGTTGCATCAAAGCCATCAACTGTGTGAGAACGGAATACCTCTGGGTCATCTCATCCGGTGTGAGAGTTCCGTTTGCGGCGCCCATGGCTAGGTCGATCTTCATCTGCTCCACCATTTGCTTTAGTCCGATTAAACCTTTTATCTCGACTCCCATCTCTTTTAAGGTTTCAAGTCCCGGAATTTTTTCCAATCCTTCGGATTCCATGTTGTTTCGAATTTCGAACAAGACGGGCATCGAAAAGGTCTCCGGTTTTACGTTCAATTCAAGAGTTTTCTTTTCCTTACCTTTGGGAATATTGTAATCCATTTCCCCGTTTCGAAAATCGGTTACGGAAAAACTCTTACGATCGTCGCTCCATTCTAAGATCCAACCGTCTTTGAGACGGATGGATTTCTCGTATTCCCCATCGGGTCCGAGTTTTTCTACGAGATTTCCCCGCCCCGCGTTGATAATCTGAATAATTCTAGAACCTCCCATCGGAATCATTTTCCCGCCGATGTGAAAGTATTCGTTTCCTTCGAGAAAAATTTCCCATTCTCGGATCTGAACTCCTTTGAGTTCCCCGGTGTCGGAATTCATTCCTTCGGTGTACATGGTTCTCGCGCGTTTTTCAAAAAGATCCTGGGTTTTGTCCCCACTGAACTGACCCGGAGTGATCGCGAGCAGAGGATTGTAAGCGAGAACCCACTTGTTGAACTCGTTCATCTTTCTTGTGTTCTCGGGTGAAAGATAAAAATTGAGATAACCTACGATCATCGCCATCACAAAACCGAATGCAAGAAAGTTAATATAGATTCTAGGAAAACTTACTCCTGCGGAACGAATCGCCGTGATTTCGGAATCTCCGGAAAGCCTTCCCGCGGCCATGATCCCGCTCATCAGACAGGCCATGGGAATCGTCATCGGCAAAGTGTTAGCGAGAAGATAACCGAAATAATCCAGAAGACGAAGCGGATCCACGCCCTTTCCCACAAAAAGACCGATCATCTTTTGGAGCGCGAGGACCATATAAACCATCGTAAAAAATGCAAGTGCAACTAAGAAGGGAGAAAGAATTTCTCCCAGAATATACCGATCCAAGATCGGAATGATCATATAGAATTTTCTTTTGTCGGTATGAACTTTGAAATCGGCCGGAAGATCTTCCACGCTGCTGAGACGAACGGTTCTTAAATCCGCACTTCCGCTCGAAATGTTTTTTTTCGGAGAAGAATCTTTTGAAGAACCGAGGATCGAACTTTTTTGTTTTGCGATTTTTTTGGAAAGGGAAGAATCTCCATTCTTCTTGGAAGAAGTTGTTTTTTTTGATTTCGATTCGGCTGCGGAAGAATTTGTTTTATTGGAAGACGCGTTTGCTACCGACTTTTTGCCGGGAGTTTTTTTCCGATTGTCGCCATCCTTCAAGCAAGGATCCTTCCTTTTAGAGTAGCGCTGGTCGCACTTTCGATTTGAACGTTTACGGAAGTGCCTATCATTTCGGACGCGTTTTTTCCTTCGGGAAGAGGGAAAACCGTCATTCTTCCGCAGGGAGTTCTTCCGCAGAGTTGGCTTTCCGACTTCCGGGAAGTGTTCTCAATCAAAACGGAATATACGTTTCCGATCCGGGAACGATTTTGTTCGTGAGAGATGGAAGTCTGAAGATCGACGAGTTTGGTCAGCCTTGCGGACTTCACTTCTTCGGGAACGTTGTCCGGAAGTTTTCTCTGAGCCATCGTTCCTTCCCTTTCGGAATACTTGAACATAAAGGCCATGTCGAACTTCACTTCCCGAACGACCGCAAGAGTGTCCTCGAATTCTTCCTCGGTTTCGTTCGGAAAACCCACGATGATATCGGTGGTAAGTCCGACGTCGGGAACGATGTTTCGAATCTGCTCGACAACTTCTAAAAATTCTTCTTTGGAATAAGAACGTTTCATCTCTTCCAAAACTCTCGTGTTTCCAGCCTGGAGAGGAAGATGGATGTTCGGACAAAAACGGGGATTCTCCGCCATGAGTTGCAGAAGGTGAACCGGAAAGTCTTTCGGGTGCGGAGAAGTAAAACGGATTCTTTCAATCGTAGTCTCGTCCAAGAGCATCTTGATCAAACCCGCGAAGTCCTTTCCTTCTTCCTTGTAAGAATTTACGTTTTGTCCGAGAAGATTCACCTGACGAATTCCCTGATCGGCGAGATCCTGGACTTCGCGGACGATGCTCTTCGGATCGCGGCTTCTTTCTCTTCCTCTCGTATAAGGAACCACACAGAAAGTACAGAAATTATTACATCCTCTCATGATCGTGACAAAGGCTTGGATCCCGTTTACGACCCGAGGTTCGATCTCGTCGTAGGTTTCAATCTTGGAAAGACGAGTCAGCGCGAGCGCATTTTCTCCGGAACGGATTCTTTCGATGAGTTCGGGAAGACTTCTGTAATTGTCCGGTCCTACGACCAGATCCAGAGGAAGTTCTTGGTGAAAAAGGTCGTCTCCCAGATTTTGGGCCATACAGCCGAGAACACCGATGACCAGTTTCGGGTTTTTCTTTTTGAGATATCCGAGGGACTGAAGACGGTTGTAGATTTTTGCGTGTGCGTTTTCACGAATCGCACAGGTATTTAAAAAGATAATATCGGAGTCTTCTGGATCTGGGGAAGAGGAATATTCCGCGTCCTTCATGAGGCTGGAGACGATTCCGGAATCGTACTCATTCATCTGGCAACCGTAGGTCTCGATATAGACCTTTCCTGCCTTTTTTTCTACTTCCAGAACGCTCATAGGACTGAATTTCTGCTTGCCGGACCGGCTGTAAAGGGGTTTTCCATGGATAGGGAAACGCGTTTTGTCTCGTCTAAAAAACCGTTCCCACAAGCAAAAATCGACCATGGCTGTGAATACAAAACTCGATTACTACCAGATTTTGAATCTTTCCCGGAGTTCCGACTTGGGGAGAATCGAATCCGCATATCAGGAATTTTTGGAAAACTTGGAGACGCCGCCATGGAATCCCTCTTTGGAATTGGATCGGGAAGAAGGAACCCGAGCCTATCTCGTCCTGAGTTCGCCCAAGACAAGGGAAGAATACGATAAGACCTTGGATTATGAGTTCCTACTTTTGGACACAAACAAGGTCCCGGAAGAATTTGAGTCCTTTTATAACGTGCAAAAGCTTTCCGAAGGAGAAGAAACCAGAGAATTCTACTCTCGCTTTTTAGAATTTAAGAAAGACCTGGAAGAAACACTTCGAAACCTAAGAATCACGGTTTTATTCTTTTTGAGTGCGTTTTCTCTTCTTACGATTTTCGCGCTTTCCATGGCTCTCGCTCAGAAAAATGGTTTTCTCTCTCCCGGCGCCGAGTTGTTCTACAGAAAGTGGGGAATTCTTTGTTCCGCATTTTTTCTTTTTTCAGGATACGCGATCTTTCGAAAGATCCTGGCTCCGAAAAGAAGCGGATCCAAGAAAAATCGGGGAAACAAATCACTTGAAGACAACAGTAAAGAAAAACGATCCTAAACATCTCGCAGAAGACGAAATCTCCTACTACTATTCCCTACTCCAGGAAGAACTTACGACCTTTGACTGCGGAGAATTGTGCAAACCCGACAACGAAGGTATCCCTTTCTGTTGTATCGCAGACAACGCAGTTCCGACCTTGTATCGTTCCGAATTCTCCATGCTAAAAAAAAGAACCGATCTCTGGAAAGTTTGGAAACCGGAAACCGCCGAAGACAAGAAGATGCTCGCGGAATACGATTCTAAAGAAACGCTCTTTTGCGAATGTAAGGGAATTCAATTTTGTGAAAGGGACAATCGTTCGATCAGTTGTCGGACTTTTCCTCTCGAACCGTATTTGGATACGAGAGGAGTGATGGTCGGCCTCGTATTTATGAAAGAATTTACCGGAAAATGTCCGCTCACCTTGAGGGCAAAAGACATCCGACAAGAATTCGTGGATACTCATTTTATCTTCTGGGAAAAACTTCTCTTCCGTTTGGACAGCGAATACGAAACTTTTTGGAATTCCTCCAAATCCTATCGAAGATCCCGAGCCAAGACCGGAAATAAGTTTCCGATTTTTTTCCCGAGTCATCTCAAAGGAAAAAACTATTTGGAAGAATACGTCTGAGCCGAGGCAATACAAACGATTTAGAATTTTGTATCCATTCCTCAACTCATAATTCTTAGTTAAAAGCTAACTTTGCTTTTCTGTTTCGGGTAACGTATTCTCCGCATTGTTTCACCGATATTCGTTCAGACAAACTTTAGAAATCTGTTTTGGACTTTTAAAGGAGGAAAATAATCCCAAGGTCTTGGTCTTCCTCCTTTATTTCCGAGAAAGAAGATCGAGCAGTCTCCAAAAGTCAACGCTTCGCGAAGACTCGTTACAAAAGATATTCGGAATTGAATATGAAAAATCGTTTCCTTTTCTTCGCTTACGGAAGAATCTGCATTCGGCTCTGATTTCGATTTCTTAGGGTTTCAAAAGACCCGGCGGTTCCTCTGTGCACTGCGCGGTCGGTTTAACGTTTTTAGAATCGGAATCCGAGTCACCATCACCTGGTCGAAGGTTCGAATCCTTCCTTATTCACATGAGTAAGTAGCTCAGCTGGTTAGAGTAGGCGCCTGTCACGCGAGAAGTTGGTCTCTTCGCAAAAAGACCGAAACAAAAAAAGAATAAAAGGCGTCCGGCTTTCGGATTCGTTCGAAAGCAATCGGATGTTTGCCTTGCGGAACGATGGATACCGAATCGAGAATTCGTTTCGAACGCCTTCTCCATTTTCGAGAGAAAAGAAGGAAGTTGAATTTGATTCGATGCGACGCTTCTCAAATGGTTCCCCGCAGACATCGGATGGATTCCTTTTATTCTTTTTGCAGATGTCTAAGGTTGATTGCAAAAATCACGTTAGTCGTCATTATTTTAACTCAATCGAGGTTCGTATGAAAATAAGAAAAGATCAAAGAGGTCTTTTATTCAAAGACGGAGAATACGTAAAATATCTCCCTCCCGGAAACCACTTTACATTCTTAGGAAATTATGTAGAAATCCATCACATCCTAAATCCGTTCCGTTCCAAGTTTGATTTCGCATTCTTTCGGAACGACCCTATTCTTATGAAAGAATTGGAAGTCATCGATCTCAAGGATAACGAGATCGCATTTTATTTTGAGGAAGAAAAATTCAAATCCGTTTTACAAACCGGAACTCACGCTTTCTGGAAGGGGATCAAAGACAGATCCTTCGTAAAGATCGATTTGGATAATCCTTTTATAGAGGATAAAATCGATCGATCCATTCTGATGAAACCCGAAGTCAAAGATCTCGTCTGTTCATACGGTGTCGAATCCTTTCAGAAAGGTCTTCTGTTTATCGAAAATTCTTTTGTGAAAGTTTTGGAGCCGGGAAATTATTTTTTCTGGAAGGGAACAAAATCGATTTCAGTGGTAAAAGCGGATCTTAGACAGCTTCAAACTGAAATTACGGGACAAGAAATCATGTCGAAAGATAAGATTCCGCTTCGACTCAACTTTGTTTGTCAGTATAAGATCACCGATCCGATTCAATGCCTCGTAGAAATAAAGGATTATGAATCTCAGCTTTATATTCATCTACAATTGGTTTTGAGAGAATACGTCGGCTCATTGACGTTAGACGAAATTCTATCAAAAAAGGAAGAAATCGGTTCCTACGTAACGGAAAAGATCAAAACTTCCATGCCGTCCATGGGTTTGGAAATTCTTTTTGGCGGCGTGAAAGACGTGATTCTACCGGGCGAAATCAAGGATATTCTAAATCAGGTCTTGATCGCAGAGAAAAAGGCTCAGGCAAACGTGATCATGCGAAGAGAAGAAACCGCCTCCACAAGAAGTTTGTTAAACACTGCAAAGCTGATGGAAGAAAATGCGACCCTATACAAACTCAAAGAACTGGAATACGTGGAAAGGATCAGCGAGAAAATCAGTCAGATTACTTTGACCGGAGGAACTCAACTCATCGATCAACTCAAAGGGCTTCTCCTTCCGGGGAAAGAAAGGACGGAGAAAGAATCCTGATTAAAGCCAAACAAATCAGAGCGATTTCTGAATTATAGTTTAAAATCTTTTGCGAACTTCTGGTACGAAGCGGACTGCTCTCATTCTTTATTCTATCTATCTTTCACAAAAAAAGGGTTAAATCTGCATTCAAATCTATAGTAAAATAGAAGTTACAGCCGTTTTGGTCAGAATGAGACATAATTCAAAAAGTGCGATCGCAGATCGATCATATGCTTAGATAGAGAATTCATTTTTAAAGAATTAATTTTACGCATCAGACCTTCGGCAAAGGAATATTCAAAACTTTAAATATTCCTAATTTATTAAATTCTGAAAAATGAACAAAAATCAACGCAATCCGAACGCAAAAAACTCGCGCAATTCAAACTCCATAACATTTCAACGCTTCTCCGATTTAAAGATTCGCGCCAAACTTCAAAACTTCACGTCTTTGATTAAAATAATCCCTGAAAAAGAATTTCCTCTCTGCAATAAAATGAAATTTATAGATCTTTTATTTTTTACTAAACTAAAACTCGAATCCACATTTTTTCTACAACCTTAATCATCCATCGTCAAAATTTCGCCGCTTAAAAGTAACGCACGAATTAGAAACGATATTTATAACGATTCTAAACATCTCAACGATAAAAAACAATAACGTAAGGATTCTAAACTTGACGTAGTTCTTTTTAATCAAAGGCCATTTTAATACGACTTCGTTTAATAAAACTCAGATTATGTTAAATAAAAATTATTTTAAACATAAATTTACAGTTGGCACAACGACTCCCATTTTTTTCATAGTCAAACTGAAACTTTAATATTTAGAAAACTTTGTGTCTACTTATAGCGATTAGCAAGACGGAAGGATAAATTTGTGTGCAAAACGAATAACGTGTGCACTTTTTAAACAAAGAAAAGCTGAATTCTAAGTTAAAACACGAAGAGAGGGACGAAACTCATGTTGAAAGGTGACTCTATTTTTTTACGAATCGGACTTTATCTGATTCCATCCTTATTGATCCCGTTCTTGATTACCTGTGGCTGGTTCGGAAAAGATCGAGGCACCATGGAAAACGTGGATCTTGCTGCGGCCACTTGGTTGGTTGCGGAATCAGTGAAAACTCAAGTAAATAGCGAAGGTGTTCCTATAAGACCAGGACAACCTAATACATCTACACCGGTAACTCCGGTCAATGGTTTGTTCAATCTTCCCCCTGGAAAACCTGTTACCGCAACAGCTTTGATGGGAACAATCGACCCAACGGGAACAACCATTGTTAATGACTTTGACGGTGATGGAATTTTAAATCAAAATGAAACGCTGAGTAACGTTTGGGTTGCTGATTACCCACAAATTGAGACCGTAATTGCCCCGCCTGTTACTTTAAAAATTCAAATCCTAAAAAATTCAAGTCAACAAAGCGATGAAATCGTGAGCGAGATAAATTCCGATGACTTTGAAGCTTCAAAAAATCAAGGGTCCGAAAAAATTCACCAAGCGGAACTAAACGAAAGAACAGTTCAATTTCAAGATTCATTTAGTGTAGATAATGAATTCGGACAAAGTCGCGAAACAAGCTCTAGTTACGGAGCGGAAGGCAGCTACGGATACGGGTTAGGTCAAGTAGCTTCAATGGGCTTAAATTATAGTTCTTCAACTAAAGATAGTTGGCAGGCCAAAAACTCGGCTTCGGCTACAACGACAAAATGGGCAGATCGTCCATTCAAGAACAATCTGGATAAAGACGCGTGGAATCTCAAATCAGACTCTTCTACAAATAAGGCCCGTAAATATCGCTCTGATAAAACCCTTAAGGTAAATGAAACTTCAACCGTCGAACCGAATGCAGGAGTTGTTAGGGCAGCGCTTTATATTAAAAATCTATCAGTTAATATGCCTGTTAAAATTTCGAATATCCTTTGCTCATTGATGTTTGAAACTCCGGCGGGCGAATTGGTACCTATGTCTTCTTTTCGATTAAGAAACGATGACTTTAGCCTATTCGAAGTAGAAATATACGGTGGTACCGATTTTGGACCTTATGTTGTCGAGTTACCAAATCTAAATACGAATGAAGTGGAAAAAGCAATCGCGGCCGGTTATACTCCCAAAATTATGATCGTTGATTATGCGATGACGCATGTAGCGGACTCCAATTATAGATCCAGCCTTCTTAACTTTTCAGGAAATAATTTAAAAATTGTTGAAGAGAATGCCAAAGGTAGGACTGCGCTAGTAAAAGTCTACGGACCAGGTGTAAGACAAGCTTACAGAGTGACTGCGTTCGATACTCCGAACGTTACTGATCCTTGCACCACGACAAATACGGATATTTTTTCACCGGGGATTAGCTTGCGAAAAGCGCTTGAACGAATCTCTTGTTCGGGAAATACAATCACATTCAAAGATTACGTAATTGATATGACCGAAGCCGCACCTACTCTAGCTGAATCTAGAGTTTATCTAAAAGGAATTCAATCCTTCGGCGGTATTAATACAAGAATTCCTTGCGTAGATGAAACGAGCACAGGTAGTGATGGCATTGCAAGAACTGCGTGCGTTCAGAAACCTTACAGTCAATGGACAAATGAAGAAAAAAATACTTCTGGCGTTTGGGCAGTTTTCTCAAGGGGAAAATTTTATTCTCCAACTGAGTATTGGACCGACGCAGGTTCTGTTCGGAAATTTGATCCTTGGAGAGGAACAATAGCAGCTCCCGTAGTTAAGGGTGTAGATTCCATTATCTGGGCGGGGGATAATTATGATCTGGTCTATGTTTCCTTTAAAGATTTTCTAAAAGCAGAACAAAAATTCGGCACGAATCCGTTAGAAACAAATTATGGATATCAATTCAATACAAAATGGGACATTAAAACCTTAGGGGACCATCCGTATTACCCGGATACTAATTCCTTATTTTTAGGAGAAGTTGGCTTTGGTGAAAAAATCGAACTTAAAATCCAATTGGATAAGACTAAATTCTTAGCGCCTAATTTCGGTTCACCGACTGATATGGGAACTTACCAATATTATACGAACTTCAATTACAATTTACAGACAACTTCAGATCGTTATAATATAAACCAAGCCGCTGATTTTGAAATCAGCATGGGCTTTGGGGGAGCACGTACAGATTGGTTTCATATCATTAAAGACCTAAGCACGAGCGATCCGTATAAGCTAAAAAATTGCGGAACCACTCTCGACTTTATCAATCAGGTCTATAATCTTTGCGTTCAATTGCCTACGCTAAGCACAACCGTCGATCCAGCCATTAGTTTAGTAAAACTATATATTAGACCTTCTTTAAATACGGCTTATCGTAGAACCGTCTGGCCTCTTCATTATTCGCAAGTCCGTAAAATGAGAGGGGAAGCGGGCTTACCTATTACCGCAGGATCAACCACAATTCGTGTTACAAACTCTTATGGCCCAGCAAATGTAGGGGATCGAATCTATATACAAGGGGACACGTCTTCTTATAGAATTCTGCAAGTTCTCCCTCCGCAAACCGACGGCTCTTACGATATTCAATTAGAATCTCCTATCGCGGCGAATGCGGAGAAAACCACCCAAGTTTATATCCCGGGAACCTTAACTTCTCCGGATGTAAAACTTGTGATTGATAACGGCTTCTCTACGGATTGGAACAATTTTGTAGCCTCCGTTTTCAATTCTACAGCCTTCGATCAGGTCCAGTATCGTCCATTTTTGCAAAGCCCTTCTGTCAGTTGTTCAACGAATCCATTTCATCCGGCGTCCTGTCTCGGATTTACACCGGATATGAATGCAATTAACTGGATGGGAATCTACAACGAAGGTGTGGCGCTCTGGAACTCCTGGGCAGATGGCGGGGATTTTAAGAATTTCTTATACGGTGGACTTGTCCGTCTAACAACGACTGCGGGGAAATCATATCGTTTGGAAAGCGCGAATATGGACTTTACGGTCAGCGCGGATGTAAATGCTCCGAGCTTAGGTTATGTCAAAACCGTCAGTTACGGGGACGTGGCTCTTTCGATCTGGAGACAAGGGCAGACTCTTTTGGGTCGTTATAATTCAGTGAGCACAGGTCAAGCCATCGGAAATCCGTTTACAATCAATCCTTCATATTCAGTAACTGAGACCGGTAACTATACAATAAAACAAAAAAATGGTAAGGCAGTAATCGCATGGGCGTATTCAGAGCACTTTGCTATTTCGATTCGAGATTTGACAAATTTTTCTACGATTGTTTCCGAATCGTTAATAGGAACCCGATACCTTCCCTATCCAAAAAGTTATTTTGACGGATACATCGACATTGCAGTCGGTAATAACCGTGCTATAATAATCTGGGCAGAACTTCAAACATCAACGGCTTTGAATCCCAATTTTGTTTGTAGTATGACAGTCTGCGCCTGGGACGATATTCGAAATTATCGTGTGGATGGCAAAGTCATTCGATTGGATAACGGAGCGACAGTCGGCTCTAGTTTTAATATTGGACAACACTTAACAACCGAGACCGTCTGGGATTATCCCGCGCACCAACACGATCAGATTGCTTACTTTACTATCACACCCTCAGTAGCAGTAAACGATAATAACCAGGCTATTATCGGCTGGAAATATCAAAATCGAGCGTCTGGAGCGCACTCCGTCTGGAGCGCCGTCTATGATCTGAACAGTGCAATCGCAATCGGCTCGAATAAACAAATTCTGAACGAACCGACTCGTTCGGGTGATAGTTTAGATGTCGGAATTACAAACGGCAAAGGTATGGTCGTTTGGCGTAGAAATGACGGCGCCGTCTTCGGGAGAGGAGTTGATACTACTAATTCCAATTTAATCGGGGCAGATAACGTTGTCTTGGAGCCAAACGGAGTCGAATCTATGAGATTTTCCTACTTTGCCGACACTGGATTCCTGACCTATCGTGCGAATACAAAAGAGATACGTTTAAAGACAATTAACTTACAGACAAGTCAACTATTGTATCCCGACGCTCTCAATTTAGGAATCGCGGATGCTGACTTTAGAACACCAGGTCAAAGTATTCTTTCCGGAAATAAAATTCTTACAACTTGGGAACAAACGAATGGATCCAGAAAAACAATCTGGGGAAGAGTCAGTAACCTTAGCACTTTTACCGTGGATGGTCAAAAAGAATTCCAACTGAGCACCACGAATGAAGGCGTTCAACTTAACCCCACTTCGATTATAAATACCGGCAATAACTTAGGTCTTGTAACTTGGCTTTCTCAAGATAAAACCCAACAAAGAATCCGAGCCGCGAAGATCGACTTAGCGAACCCGGGCGCACTTCAATACGGTCTCAACAACTTCTTTGTGGCTCCTCTGATCGAAAGAGATTATACGGTTCGAGCCAAAATCAAATATTGATCGAATGTGCTAAACTCCTTCAGCCGAGGCCGCCTATCGCGATAGCCTCGGCTGAAATTAGTATATTCAATCTTTAGAATACAATAAATATCAAAACTGGATTGATTTGAGATGCACGGAAAAATCGTAATTGCGGCTTTGGCCACGGTCCTGCTTATGCCTTCCTGTAAACTGTTCGGAGGCAAAGGACATTCCAATAACTGGCTCTGGGCAATATTAGGAATTCCAAATGGAGCAGGTTTCCCGTCTTCGGGATCAGGATCAGGACCGAATTCGGCGCCCGCTCCCGAAGGAAGTGATCTTTTTTCCATCTCAACGAATTACAGCAGCGCAATCGACGATCCCGAAACAAAGGCTGATCCTCTTGCGGGGGCTGCATTTATCGCTCCACCGGAACCGAACCACTACGGCGGAATTTCTCTCTCGTATCCGATTCATACTCCTTCGGGAAGAGCCGGAGTGGAACCGAAGTTAACTCTATCTTATTCTTCCACCGGTGGGGACGGTTGGGTCGGTATGGGTTGGAATCTCGGCTTGGGATCGATCACTCGAACTCCGGAATACGGCGCCCTATATTATGACTCTCGCGATTCTTTTACTTGGAACGGAACTAGGCTTGTAAAAGTCGCCGGCGGAACCACCAATGAAAACGGAACCTATCGACCGGAAATCACCGGAGAAGACTTAGTCGTATTCCATTTAAGTAATATTGAAAGCGGCGGGGTCTGGGAAATTTTGGATTCTTCCGGTACAAAAATAATCTTCGGCGAGAACAATTCCAGCAGAATCTATAATCCTGCGATTCCGAATCAGACTTATAGCTGGTATCTTTCCAAGTCGGAAGACAGAAACGGAAACTATCTCCAAGTTGTCTATGATACATCCGAATATTATGATAAACGAAATCTCTATCTCAAAGAAATCCGTTATACGGGAAACTCGAAAAGCGGAGCTTCGGCTCGTCAATACGTGAAATTTTTCACGAAACAAAGGGATGATTTCTACGTTTCCAACGCTCCCGGGTTCTTAATGAAAATGGATAAGATTCTGGATAGAATCGAAGTGGGCTGGGACGGAGGAGGAAAACTCTGGGACTACACTCCCGTCTACGAAACTTCCTCCGATTCGGGAAGACCAAGACTCAAAACGATCCAATCGAGTCGTCATACGACTCAACCCGAATTTCAATACCAATCTTCCGGTCGTCTTCTTACCTGGCAGAATGTTGTGAACCAAGCTTCTTCCGAAATGGAAGATTCTCCCGAATCCACTCAATACTTCGAGGGAGATTTTAACGGAGACGGAATCTCCGACATGCTCTTTTTTAATCCGAAGTCAGGGAATTGGAAAGCGGCGGAAGGAAGGAAAGAAGGCGGTTATAACTTTAAGATTTATGCAAATCGTTATCAAGGTTATTACGGCGACGAAAAGATCCGATTCTTCAAAGGGAACGTTAGCGGTGATTACAATGGAGACGGGCGTTCCGATATCGCATTCTATCTTCCCGAAACGAGAGACTTTATCGTTGCGGAACACGACGGACGCGTCTTTCAATTCAAGTCCTACGGTCGTTTGATGGCCGGCGTTCCGGACATCTTTCGTATGGAATGGTTTCCCGGCGACTACGACGGCAACGGACTTTCCGATTCCGTATTCTTTGACGAACCCACCGGTCAATGGACCTTGATGCTCAACAAAGGCGGACGTTTTGAATTTCTTCGTTTTGCTAAAAAATTCCAGAACGTCTTTCGAAGTGATTATTCTCCAGATGGAAACTTAGACAGCTCTTCCACCAACGATTCTTCTAAGCCCGGAAAGGACCGAGACAAGGTAAACTTTCTTGTGGGCGATTACAACGGAGACGGAAGAACCGATATCTCTCTTTACGATTCAAGATCGGGGAAATGGCTCGTCGGCGAGAATCACCGTAACGATAACAAAAACGATCCCATCTATTTTAAAATGCAATGGAAGTTGTATAAGGTATTTACAACTCCGGAACAAGCGATCTTTACTCACGATCGATTCTCAGGAGATTTTAACGGAGACGGTTTTTCGGATTTTTTACTCTTTGATCGCAACTCCGGACAATGGACATTAGGCGAAACTGGAAATGGAACCATTAATTTTAGAATCTGGTCTTCGACTCCTCAGTTTAAACCGATCACCCGTTGGCTTCAAGGGGATTTTAACGGAGACGGTAGAACCGATATCGGCTTTTTCTCGGCAAACGACGGTAAGTTTTGGATCGGAGAATCCACGTTAAACGGTTTTCGTTATAAGATCTACAGCGATATGAGCTACGGTCCGGATCAGGATCGTATTATGAAAACTCCCCTTCCTAAGGACGAAGTTAAACTGGAACAGACTACCGCAAATTTTACGGCCGCTTCCGGTTCGAAAACAATTTTACTCAAATATAAGTATGACGGAAATCTAAACTCTTCCAGAGGAGAACTCGTTTTCGCAGGCTGTTTCACTGTTGACGATTGTTCCTCTTCTCCCGAACTTTTGATCTTTGATCGCAAAGCGAACGTCTTCGATCTCAAACAAGGGAATTCGTTCACGGAACGAGTGAATACTTCCCTCAATCCGGAGAACTCCGGAGTTACGATTCTTTTCGGCGGGAAGCCGGATCGTTATACCAATACCTCTAAGGACGAAGTTCTATTTCACAAAAAACAGGGAAACACGAATCAGCTTTTTGTTTTAAAGAATTCGAGTGGAACCGCATTCGATGTCTCTAATTTAGCTTCCTTCTCCGATACGGACGTCGCAAAATTCGATCCATTAAACAGCGGTTATGTGATCGATCACTTCGAGACGAATTCTTCTCAATCTGCTCTGATCTTGGACGATCAGACGTCTTCCGGAAGTGCGAGGTTTGTTCTTACCGGTCTCGGTGGAACTAGAATTCTTACTCCGAGTGGGGATCTTTCCTCGAGCGATCTTAACGATCTTTTCCAAGCAGGGACGAGCGAAAACCGCCAACGTAGAAAAGAATTCAGTTTATTTTCGGGCAAGTTCACTACTACGCAAGCACAGCTCGCTCTTGTGGATCGAAGAACAACGATCCACAAATGGTATTTAGGAACGATCAGCGGAACTCAGATTCAGTTCAAACGTTTGACCGGAGATATCCCTCTTCCCATCACAACTTCCGATTACAATTCCGCGAGCACGGCGGGAATTCCATACGCGTTTACTTCGGACGCGTCCATCGTTTTCGGTAAGACGCTCGATAACGGGACTTCCTTTTACAAAATTAAAATTAATGCGACTTCCGTTTCCCGTTTTCTTTACAACGCGGGTACGATCGGATTTAGCGATCGGTTCGATAACAATGGGAATCCGCTTCTAATATCAAGCGGTGAAGATAGAATCTACGATCTCGCGCAGAGCAAAATTTCCTCTCTTCCGTCTAACGTGTTTGTCAAAACTTTGGAAAGACCGGACCTCATCGCTCAAGTTTATGTCTTTCAATGGATCCAAGGAGATTACAACGGAGACGGGTTGACCGATATCGGAATCTTTCATCTCAAAGAGCCCACTTGGTATTTCGCGCTCTCCACGGGCTCGGCTCCCGACGTGATTGAAAGAGTGAAGAACGGAATCGGAGGATTTTATGAATTCATATACGAAAATTCCACCAAGTTTGATAACACCGGTGAAGACGATATTCCGGATCTTCCCACGAGTTATCGGGTCTGCACTTCGATTACGTTAGACGACGGATTCTCCAATCGTGTGACCAAAGACTATGAATACAAAAACGGTTTTGCCTTCTCTTCGTTTATCAACGGGAAAAAAGAAACCGATTTCTTCGGTTTTTCCGAATTTACCGTAAAAGAAGCTTACGGGGCAAGAACCATTCATACGTATTATACGAACTCCTACTCCGATTTTATGCAAAATCGTGCGTTAGGCGGCGCCGAAAAAGAAACAAAAATCATTGGGAACGACAATAGAGAATACGGTAACATTCTCAACACATACGAGATCAAGCAGATCAGCACGACGCCGGGCGCGATCAGCTACATGGCCCAGACGACAAAGATCGAAAAGTTTATGAATGGCTCGCGGACGAGCACGCAGAGTTTCGATACGATTTTAGACGGTTATAAGATCGGCAGAAAGACGGACAGCACGACCGATCATTTCAGCGACGGAGCCCATTCTTCCGTTACAATTTCGAATATTACGGATTTTGAAACCGATGACACGAGCAATCAGAGAAGAGCGACCCGGCAAGTTTCTTTCTCGGGAAGCGTTCACGAAACGATTTCCATTCTTTCCTACGATATCCGAGGGAATCTAAACAAAAACGTCTCCACTTATACCGGAGGCGGCCTTCCGACTGTCAGCGCTAAAACATTAGAATATGATTATGATATGTACGGGAATCCGACTCTTGAAAAAGATTCGAGCGGAAGTCCGAACAGAGGAACTTCCTATTCTTATGACAACGAACTCAATCAGTTCGTGACTCAGAAAGTTTCCTTCGGAGGCTCCCTTCAATTCGCTACACAACACAAGATCGACTACGGTTCTGCGTTCGGTTCCGACTCGGAAGAGACCGATGCGAACGGAAATAAAAGTTATTTTGAATATGATTCTTATGGAAGATTGGTTCGTTTAAGCGCGGATACGGACGACGGAACAAGAACGATCACAAACCATTCTTACGATGTTTCCTTTCCTCTGAGCGCAAAGACGGTTCTTCCTTCCGGAACGAGCGATCCGGACTTCGCTTCCCGCACGTATGCGGACGGAATGGGAAGGGCGATCTACTCGGTCAAGACGGCGTCTAACGGAAATTATACGATCACGGGAAGACTTGTCTACGATGGAAACGGAAAGATCATCCGAAAAGGTCAGTCCAACTGGGCGTCTTCCGGTGAGATCGATAAGTTTGTCCTTCATCTCGAAGAACGCAATCCAACGAGTTTTGAATACGATCCGATCGGAAGAATCAAAAAGACGACGATGCCGACTGCGGAAGGCGAAACCTCTCCGACCACGATCGTCACCAACTACAACGATCCGTTTGAGATCACTGAAAATCACAGCAGCGGTCAGAGCAAAAGAATCGCGAAAGACGGAAGAGGACAGATTCTGTATGTCGAAGACTTTGCTTCCGATGGAACTCAGGCCAAGATCGGTTTCTGTTATGATCTCGCGGGTAATAGAACGAAGAAGTCCGATTTAAACGACGGTTCTCCTCTTTCTTGTTCGAATATCGCGAGCGGTGTTTCCGTTAAAGACATTTCGGGTAAGAATCAGGCCTTCTGGTTGTATGACGCTTTTGGAAGACTTCGTCAAAACAGCGATCCGGATCTAGGAGTAGGAAACTTTTCGTATAACAATTTCGGAGATCTTACTTCCAGCACGAACGCAAGAGGAATCACGACGACTCTTCAATACGATGCAATCGGTAGAATCAATATTAAACAGATTCCGGAAGGAGACATTCATTATACATACGATTCTTATGCGGGAAGTGAAAACGCACTGGGTAAGATCGTTCGGATCGAGGACGGGGTTCAGAACAAAACCTTTAGTTATGACAAGTTAGGAAGGGTCAAAAAGGAAACTCGGATGATCCTGAATTCTCCGCTTCCCGAAACTCTGGGTCCGTATATTACGGAAACAAAATATGATCTTTTGGGTCGTGTCTCCAAGATCGATTATCCGGAACATCCGATCTCTCACGGAAGGATGCGCGCCTGTTACGAATACGGAAGCGCCGGTTATATCGTCGGGATTTCCATCCAGGTCAACACGAACGGTATTCTTCCCGGATTTTGCGACAAGGATATAGTAGAAAACATAACCTACAACGAGTTTGGTCAGACAGCGGGTTTTACTCTTGGGAACGGCATTGAAACCAGTTACGGTTACGATATCAAAGGAAGAATGGTGCGTCTTCATTCCTCCGGAGACGTGGACGGAAGCACTAAAGTTTTGCAGGACGCGGTCTATGCGTTCAACAGCAAAAACAATATTACGAATATCACAAATACTTCCTCCGAATCCAACGCTCAGTACAATTACGACTACGACGGGCTTGGTCGTTTAACAAATGCGATCGGAAGTTACGTCGAAACCTCGGACAATCTCACCAAACAATTCAGACAGAGCTATTCTTACGCGAAGAATGGAAACCTGACCGCAAAACGCATTCATGACCCGAGCAACGGAAACATCACGGACGAGTGGAGTTATCAATACGAGAATCACCAGGCTCTCAAGATCGATTCGAGCAAAACCGGAAACGATACTCTCACGATGCAATACGACGCGAGTGGAAACCTCACTCGTCAGAGAAACAACGCAAAAGACCTTACCAAAAAAATCCATATCGATTCCCAGGACAGAATCACACAGATCCTGGACGAAAATGACGCGGTCCAAGGAAAATACTGGTATGACGAGGGAGGATTTCGAGTCCGCAAAAGTTCTCTCCAACAAAAGAACAACCAGTTTACAAACGTAGAAATTCTTTATACGAGCAAGTTCTACGGACTCGAATACATCGAGAGCGAGAACATCGTAACGTCGGTTAACAACGTATATCTCAACGGAGTGCGAATCGCCGCCGTCGCTGAAAACGGAGCCCTCGCCTACTACTTAACAGACCAAGTCGATTCCGTCTCACACGTATTAGACGACGACGCAAACACTCTCTCTAAGATGCAGTATTTGCCGTACGGTGAGACCTTTGTCCACAGGGGTGATACCGACTTTGCTCCCAAATACAATTCGCAGGAGTTAGACAGAGAATCCGGTTTTTACTTTTACAACGCGAGATACTACGATCCGGGGATCGCGAGATTTACCAGTGCGGACACGGTCATCGATGGAGAGTGGGACACACAAGGCTGGAATCGAATCTCGTATGTGAAGGGCAATCCGATTGGGGCGAAGGATCCGACGGGGCATGATGCTGTCATCGATACATTAGCAGGCGTAAACTATGTTTTGGACAAAATGGGAGATGCCTCATATAGGGCAGGAGCGGCTTCAAAAGATGGAACATTTGTTGGTAACTCCGTTGGTTTGCTTCATGATTCTGCAGGATTAACCTATAAAGTTGCTGCCGCATTAGTTCCTAAGAATCGTAAGGAACTTGAAGAAGCCGCTATTACTGGATATGGATCGCAACTTGAAAAAGCGGCACTAAAAAGTGGCTTGCAGTATGTTGGCGGAAAGATAAAGAATTTAACTGGACTAACGACGGCAAAGTCGTATCCAACAATAGATCCAAGTAAAGTTAATTTTAGCCAAAGTAGTATAAAAAACACTTTCACTGACAAAATGCATCCTAATATTAATGAATTAGCAAAAGGTTTGAAAGACGGTACAATAAAAGCTAAAAATATACCGCCAATTCGTTTAGTTAATAAAGAGGGACAGTTATATTCCCTTGATAACAGACGGTTAGCGGCTTTCAAAATTGCTAAAAAGGATATCCCTTATAGAATGGCGACAAAACAAGAAATAGCTAAAGAATCTTATAAATTCTCAAGTAAAAATAATGGCGCAAGTATTCGCATAAAAGGTGAATAATGGATTTTTCACGAGAAGAAATAAATTCTATAAAAGGAAAAGATGATTTTATAGAATTTATCTTTAAATTAAGTAATGATTTTAGAGATAATACTTCAGAATGGATTAATCAAGATATCGAATCTTTTTTAGAAGCATTGGCGCGATGGGTTGAAGATTCCGATGGTTACTATCAAAATATTGGAATTATCCAACCTAAAGCTCCCGACTGGAAAAGCATAGCGGAAATGTTTATCGCAGCAAAATATTATGAATGAGCGTGAGGCTCTCTAAAATTACTCTTGAGCTCCGCAAAGACTAAATTAACAGCGGGCGAATAAAGAAAACGAAATACCATTCGCATACGAGAATATACTTATTTTTAGAAGAATATTTGGGAACAAAATAATTACAAGTGCTTGAAAAGCACTCTAAATTGATTCTATTTTCTTTACGATCCTTATCAGTAAGAGATTACATATGATCTAAAGAAATACTTTATCTTTTTTTACAAAACTAACTTCGACTGCACAGGCTGTGCGAAGCGTTCTTTGAAAACAATTTTCTTTTACTAAGAGAGATCTGAAAGAAGAAAAGAAATACATTCCTTTCACTCTGCGGGGTAACTCAGCACCGCGGCTAACAATAAATCACTGCGGTAGGGATCGATGCGGGGTTAAGAAATTGCTGATCCAATAAAGCGTCTTTCTTCAAGAAAATTCTCAATTTCTTAACTGAAGCGGAGAGCCCGGTCCGAGCGCGAGCGAGGAACCGCCCGAAACATCACGGACGAGTGGAGTTATCAATACGAGAATCACCAGGCTCTTAAGATCGATTCGAGCAAAACCGGAAACGATACTCTCACGATACAATACGATGCGAGTGGAAACCTCACTCGTCAGAGAGACAACGCAAAGGACTTAACCAAAAAGATCCATATCGATTCGCAAGACAGAATCACACAGATCCAAGACGAAAACGACGCAATCCAAGGAAAATACTGGTATGACGAAGGCGGATTTCGAGTCCGCAAAAGTTCCCTCCAACAAAAGAACAACCAGTTTACAAACGTAGAAATTCTTTATCCGAGCAAGTTCTACGGACTCGAATACATCGAGAGCGAGAACATCGTCACGTCGGTTAACAACGTATATCTCAACGGAGTTCGAATCGCCGCCGTCGCAGAAAACGGAGCCCTCGCCTATTACTTAACAGACCAAGTCGACTCCGTCTCACACGTATTAGACGACGACGCAAACACTCTCTCTAAGATGCAATATTTGCCCTACGGTGAAACCTTTGTCCACAGGGGTGATACGGACTTTGCACCCAAATACAATTCGCAGGAGTTAGATCGGGAGTCTGGGTTTTACTTTTACAACGCGAGATACTATGATCCGGGCATCGCGAGATTTACCAGTGCGGACACGGTCATCGATGGAGAGTGGGACACACAAGGCTGGAACCGATTCTCGTATGTGAAGGGCAATCCGATTGGGGCCAAGGATCCGACAGGGCACTGGCAATGGTTGGTACAAAGAGTAGTACCTCTAATTAATAGAACAGCGAATTCTCCGATGGGTATTGCTGTTCGCGATAGAGTCAGTCCCTATGCCCAGCGTCTCGCGCAAAATTGTCAAACCTCTTGTCAAAAAATAGGACAAAACGCCGGAAATCTTTGGAACAAGGGATATAGACTACTTGAAGCAGGAAGCGATAAACTTAATAAGGTTGTCGTTGGGGCAACAACAAAGATTGATAAATTTGTTCAATCATTTCAAAAGGAGAAAGTTTATCGTGTTTACGGTGACGGAGCAAAAGCAGCTGGTAAATCTTGGACCCCTGTCGATCCAAATACAGTTACAAATTTTCGAGATCTTTCTGGTCTACCAAATTCAAATAGCGGAAGATTTGTTATTGAAGGGACAGTAAGGAGATTTAATATTATCAAGGAGCGAGCTGCTCTTGCCTTAGATGGAAACCAAGGCGGCATTAAAGAATATATCATTGAGCCTGCAAAAGTAGTAATTAAGAAAGTATCTGGCGTCAACCCTGAATTCTAAACCGATGCTTAATCTATACTTATCTTCATACGATTATGATGAATTCGCGAAACCAAGAAAAATACTGCAATACCAAAAGGAAAAATTTAGTGGCAGGAATATCCTCATTGTAGATGTGGATACTCCAGTAATTGGCCAGACCTATGGATTTGGAGGAAATGAAATCAGCAGGCTTTATTTAATAAATAGAGTAAATGAAAATGCATTTGATCAGCTAAATCAGTTTCCAATTGATGTACATATTCTAATAGTAAAGAAATTAGCAGTCTTGCCTCCATCTTCTATATCGGAATTACAAAGCATAGCATGGGGATGTTTATATGATAATGAGAGAGAAGCGCATTCATTCAAACCCTAAATGAACGACAAACGGTTTCCCAGGGGAAAGTATCTGATTGGCGTCTGGATTCAAGATAATTCTGGAATCCATAACGATATTAATGCGGAACGAGTATTGCTCCTTACCGAAAAATACCTTGTAAAAATTAAAACTGGTAAATCAGGTGGGACACACTTTATCAAGATCCCATCGACAAAAGATATGGGAAAAATATATCTTCAAAGCAAACTTCATGGCGGTGGACCAACTAGTTTAAAGTTTCTAACGGATGGCCAAGCAAAGAAAAAATACAAATCATAGTGCATAGATATTTTAGACTTGAATCGGAGAAATTCACCTTTTTGCGAAGTTTGAGGAATATAGAATATAAAAACTAGGCAAAATTTGGACTACTAAATCGCATGCGTCCCTTCGCGCTTTCAGAAAGGAAAAAACAATTCAATCCGCCCTACCCTTCTCACCCTCCCCTCCCCCAATTCCTTGACACAACGACCAATCTCCTCTACACATTCCCTATCGTGAAAAGAATCTTCCCGTGTTTGCTCCTTGTTTTCGTCTTCTACTTTGTCTTAAAAGAAGGGGCGTCTTATTTGTATCAGTCCAAAGAGGAAGCGAGGGTTTACAACACGGGGTTTTACTGGCTTTCGAAATCCGATCTTTCGTCGAAGTATCAGTCCGATTCGTTTTTGTTTCCGTATCTGTTATTTAAGCTGAATGCCGATTTGACCCCGGCGCAATTTTCCAGGCTTTGCAACGATATACAAATCGCGGCGACACTTCTGTTGGTTTTTTATTTTGCTTTTGAGTTCGGTTGGCTCACGGGGGCTTTTATCGGGCTTTTTGTTTTGCTTTCGCCGCTGATCTTGATTCAAAAAGTTTGGATCGGTTTTTCGGATCATCTTACGTTTTTCTTTTCGGCGGCGACTTTGATTCTATTGGATCGAGTTTTGAAGAATCGACTTTGGTTCGGAGCGCTCTTCGTCGTTCTTTTGTTAGGCGTTTGGAATCATTTCTATCAGTTTAGTATTATTGTTTGTTTGCTACTCTTGATCCGGGGGATTATCGAAAAAAAAATCGAGGTTCGGACGATCTCATTTGTCCTCGGGACATTGATCATCGCACGTCTTCTCTCCCTTCTTTTCTTTTCCTGGAAAGGAATTCCATTTGAAGATTCCCGTTTTTCTACGATCCGGAACGAGTCCTTTTCCAAATGGATCGAGATCAACACAAAGGTTCCGCACCTGGCTCTTTTCTCTTTTTTCTTCGGGAACCTTGTCTTTTTCTTCGAAAGATTGTATCGAAAGAAGTTTTTGATTTTGATTCCTTTTGGAATCTCTTTAATCGTTACTTTTTTTACATACGATACTACGAGGGTCTTCGTTCACCTCTTCTATCCTTCCTGGTTTTTTCTCTGGCTCTTTGTCTTTCGTTCGGAAGAAGAATTTCTTAAGAAGAATCTAAAGTATTCCTTTGTTCTGATCTTGATTTCGCTTATCATTTTGATTCTTGTTCCCCGTTTTTTTATCGAGGCAGGGGGCGTGAATTATCTTCTTCCTTGATGATTCTCCTGTCTAACATTTGATTTTTCTTTTCCCAAAATCAATCTTCGGAGAACGATTTATGCCTTATGTCAACATTCGAATCACAAAAGAAGGCGCGACCAAGGAACAAAAAGCGCAGTTGATCGCCGGAACCACACAACTCCTCAAAGACGTTCTCGGTAAAAATCCTCAGACAACTTTCGTCATCATCGACGAGGTCGATACTGACAACTGGGGGATCGGTTTTGATCAGGTAACGGAACTAAGAAAAAAAGGGAATTGATTTCTCTTTTTGAATTCAAATCCGCTTTCGCATTTCGGAATAATTTTTCAAAACGCAAGAACCTTTCATTGCATACAAAAATCGCGTTAGACGACACAGAATAAGATTCTTCGGTTATCTAGGGTAAAACAAAAAGAGTTCGTTTTGTCTTGCGTTATGGGATCGACACGGAGTCAAAAAATTGAGTTTTTGTGTTTTACTTTTCTCTTTGGGTTCTGCCTTTCAATTTTTTGACTGGAGTGGAGAGCCCGGTCCGAGCGCGTTTTTGAAAGTGATGTTTCGCGAGGAAACGCCCAAATTACTTTCTGCAGTTCATCTGATTTCGAATGATCGAACATTCCTTTTTCTTTTTTCCTACGGTTAGAAATCCTTCAGCGCTTTCTCCGTCCTCGTAAAATCTTCCGCTAAAAACCGCGCCGCTTGCGAATCGATAGGTTCCGATTCCGGCTTTTTTGTCGTTTTGAAAATTTCCCGCGAATCGATCCCCGTCTTTATAGAGGATATTTCCGCTTCCATGTCGCTTATCATTTTTGAAAGTTCCGGAATATACTTCTCCGGATGCGTAGACGTAAATTCCGTTTCCGTTTTTGCAATCCCCGCTTTTGCATCCCTGAGTTGATCCGAGATAGGTCGAGGGCGATTTGGTCTCTTTCTTTTTGGCCTCGTCTCTTTCGGTTTTTTCTCCGTCTTCTTCCGGCTCCGAATATTTCTTCGGCTGTCCGAGTGCGTCTTCCTGAAAGAATTTTCTTTCCTTCAGTTCCGGTTCCAACTCGAGATCGTTTTTTTTGGCGGCGTTCACCTTTGGATTTTCTTTTTTGGGTGCGCTTTTGTTTTTCTTCCCACAGCTCAAAGCAGAGAAAGAAATCAGGAGAATCATTCCTATTGTGATCGTGTTTCCTTTGGTTCCGAAAAGGACCATCGTTCGCCCTCCGTTCTAAGTCCTTTCTTAGTTTATCGGATTTGAAGACGCCCCGGAAAAGGTTCCTCCGGGAGAATCCACCTGGGTGTTTTCTTTTTTTTGAGGGAGTTCCTACTTTTTTGAGTCTTAGAGAAGTTCCGTCATTTTGCGGGAACTCCCCGCTTTTTCACGGAGAATCAATTCTTCCTTCAAACCGTCTCATTGAAAAACTTCTAAAAAACGGACTTCAAGTCGTAACTCCGGTGGATCGAAGGAGATCCTACTTTTCGAGTTTCTATTTCGAAGGAGATCCTACTTTTCGAGTTTCTATTTCGAAGGAGATCCTACTTTCCGGGTTTCTATTTCGAGGGAATCCTACTTTTCGAGTTTCTATTTCGAAGGAGTTCCTACTTTTCGAGTTTTCCTTTCGAGGGAGATCCTACTTTTCGAACTCTCTTGGAATCTGCGGAGCCTCGAACCGCCAAAAAACTCCTAGGATTCTTTTTTCTTCAGATGAATGACACTGATCTCCGAAGGAGCCCCCAAACGCAAAGGTGGTCCCCAATATCCGGTCCCCCGACTTACGTAGATCCAAGTGGATTCGTGTCTATGAAGACCCGCGACAAACTTCTGCGCGAGATAGATCAAAAGATTTCCCGGAAAATACTGACCTCCGTGAGTATGACCGGAAAGCTGAAGATCAAAACCGGCCTTCGTACTTTCAAAAACGCTGTTGGGTTGGTGCGCGAGAAGAATTTTGTAATCTCCATTCTCTCCTCCTCTCATCGCCTTATGAGGATCGGTCGTATGTTCTTCAATGATCGTTCCCGCTTTGAGATCGGTAACACCCGCGAGAGTAAGATGGGCGCCTCCGTGTTTTAAGATTTTGTTTTCGTTTAACAAAACTTGAATCCCGTGACCTCTCAATTCTCGAATCCAAGAAATCGCACCGGAATAATATTCGTGATTCCCCGTCACAAAAAAAGTCCCGTGTTTGGATTTGAGATCCGCAAGAGGAGTGATATGATGTCCTAGTTTACTCACCGGTCCGTCGACGAGATCTCCCGTGATCGCTATCAAATCCGGTTCGAGTTCGTTTACGGCTCTCACCACGGATTCTAAGAATTCCTTTTTGATCGTGGGTCCGATGTGAATGTCGGAAATCTGAACGATCCGAAAACCTTCGAGGGAAGAATGTAGATTCTTCTCTAGAACATCTACGGAAATCACTTTCAACTTTTTATGAGCCTGATAAAACCCGATCCCCGTCAACCCGCCCGCAAGTCCTAAGACCGAAAAACTAAGAACCTGATTTAGAAAATCCCTTCTCATCATCGGTTCCGAAACGTCTTCTCCTTCAACGCCACCGGAGACGTTTGGAAAAACGCTCGTAAATCCGTGAAAGGACGCCGTGGTGAGGTCTTTCAAAACCACAAGACTAAAAAGGATCGTAAAAAAACCGAGCCCGGTAAAGGCGAGATAAGAAAAAGCGGTCTGAATTCCTTCCTCATTCGATGTAAGACTGATATAATAACTTACGGGAATGCTCAGAGTGAAGAGGAAAATCAACCCCCAAGCAAACCAAGAAACCCAACCCTGAGCTCCAAGCCCCGGAATCAAACGAAAACCCGTATATGTATAACCCAATGCGATGATCAGGGTAAAGACGGAAAGAAAAACGAGGAAACGAGAAATCTGATTTTCCATTACCTTAATAAGACCGATCCCAATCTCCGAAGTTTCTCCCTTTCCAAAAAATACGTTTCTCCGGATCGACGGGTTTCGAAGTTTCTAAAACGAAATCCCTTTTTTAAACCGAAATCGGATCTCAACCTCGGAGTCGTTTATCAATCGGCGAATTATAGTTTTTCAGTCTTTCGGAGATTTCCAAACCCTTGACGAACCTTCTATTTCCTGTAGCATTGACAGAAATCTTATGACTCACGCTGATTTAGAATTTCAAAAATTGAAGAGTATTCTCAATACGAGTACGATCTTAAATGCGAATTTGGATCTCTATCAGCTCTTACCTTTGATCATGCTCTATTCCAAAGACCTTTTGGAAGCGGAGGCGAGTTCTCTTTTTCTTTTGGACGAAACCGGAGAATTTTTGTTTTGCGAAGTCGCCCTCGGAGAAAAAGGCGAAATCATCCAAAAATACGGACGTTTGGACGTCGGTCAGGGAATCGCAGGCTGGGTCGCAAAAGAGAAAAAAGCCATCATTTTAGAAGACGCGTATTCCGATCCGAGATTCAATCAGGATTGGGATAAAAAAACCGGATACAGAACCCGTTCTCTGGTCTGCGTTCCTCTCTTCGTGGAAGATAAGATCATCGGAACTCTTGAAATTCTCAACAAAACAAAAGAACGTTCCTTTGATTCTTCCGATCTGAATTATCTTTCTTCCTTATCCGAAGTGGCGGCGATCGCCATTCAGAACGCGAAAATTCACGACAATCTCAAAAAAAGAATCTTAGAACTTTCCCTTCTCTATGAATTCGAAAAACTCATAGTTTCCGAAAAGAGCATTCATGAACTCGGAAACTGGGTCTTGGAAAAAATCTTAGAATTCCTTGAAGCAAGAACCGGAACGATCTATCTCGCGGACCACAACAGCAAAACCCTGAGAATCCTCGCCGCCAAAGGAATTCCAAAAGAGGCGGTTCATTCGATCGTAGTACCTTTTGGAGAAGGAATCGCGGGTTGGGTGGCTCAGGAAAGAAAAAATCTTCTGATTCAAAATTTGGAAGAAGACAAACGTTACAATCAGGACGCAAAGTATAAGTTCGAAGCGAACTCTCTGATCTCTTCTCCTTTGATCTACAGAGACGAACTTTTAGGAGTGATCAGCGTAAACAGTAAGAATTCGGGTTTTGCATTTCACGGAAACGATCTCGAAATGTTAGGCGCGATCGCGAACCGACTTTCGGTAACGATTAAGAATGCGGATCTTTTTCACAGAGTTGTCGATTCCGATCGGGAATTACAAAGAGCCAGAGAAGTGATGTCGAAAGTGATCCCGACTACGATTCCTTATATCAAAGGTTTGGAAGTCGGAGCTCAGCACATTCCCTACTCCAATGTCGGAGGGGATTTTTACAGCATCTTCAAATTGGATACGGAAAGAACCGGTTTTCTCATCGCGGACGTTTCCGGACACGGACTTTCCGCTTCGGTCATCGCCGCCGTGATGAATACGATCATCTCCACATACGATAAAGAAATTCTTTCCAGTCCTTCCCGTTTTTTCACGGGTCTCAATCACGCCCTCAACAACAAGATGGCGGGAAACTTTGTGACCGCATTCTACTGTGTGATCGATACGGAGAAGAATTCGATTCTTTTTTCAAACGCGGGTCACAATCATCCCCTTCTTTTACAAAACGCAACGGACACGATGATTCCTCTCGAAACAAAAGGAAAACTCATCGGAGTGATTCCCGATCTTTTTTTTGAGGAGAATTCGACGGCGTTTCGGATAGGAGATCGCCTCGTCCTTTACACCGACGGTCTTTCGGAACATTCTTCCGAAGACAGATCCAAAAGGTATACTGAAGAATTGGTTTCTCTCTCGATTCGAAAATCGATTTCCAAAGACGTAAAGAGCGCGTCCGCGCAGATCGTTGGAGACAGCGTCGATTACTGCAATCGTCCTAAGTTCGACGACGACGTTACACTTCTAGTCATAGATCGAAAATAGAATTCGAAAAAATGCTCCTTTTTTCTTTTACGAAGAATTCTTATCGAAACCTTTAAGAAAGAAATCTCGATTCATTTCTGCTTTTCGTATTTCTTCACCGGAAAATTTTCTTAAAAAATGGATCTCAATCGAGAAACAAAAACCCCGCGCCTATTTAGAATCAAACTACAAAATGTTTCGAACTTCAAAATCCGCTTTCTATAATTTACTTCGTTTAACAAAAACAAGAATCATCTTTTATGAACGGATTCTCCGTTTAAAGAAGATCAAAAAAGAAAATCAATCTTTTGTAATATTCTTTTCAGTCGTTCTTACGAAGAGTTTCCAAACCGAACCTTGTTCGCCGGCCGCTTCAAAGTTTTATATCGGACAGTTCCGCTTCCAAAGGTGAAATTCATTCTTTCCGTTCTTAAATTGAAAACGAGAAGAAACGTCATACGCCTTTGTTAGAGTATTCTTTAATCCGAAGTCGTTAGAGGTTAAGTTGAACAAGCATTATATAATATATCGAATAAAATAAATTTTATGAACCTTTTCGTAAAAGTCGAGAACCTCTTCGAGTCTAACTAGATGAAATAAGGAGGGTTCACCATGAATGCAATCACGATCTTTGCGCTTGCGTTGTTGGCAGTTCCTGTTTTTGCCCGTTTTGCTCGGGTGACAAAAGAAGCGATGGGGAGATATCACCTGATCGGCTTGGGGGGTTTGTTTTTGATCTTGGGGGAAGCAACCCGGATGACGGCGGATAAAATCTCGCCGATCGCGACACTTCTTCCCGTCATTGACATTGTCACTGTGGTCTTAGCTTATGCGGGGGTTCTCTTCGGGACACTGTGGTTATCAGTGTATTACATAAAACACCCGAATGAAATTTGAAAATTCTTAAACAAGAATGACATTAAAAAAGGCGGGTCTTTCCCGCCTTTTTTAATGTACAAAAGAGAAGAGGAAAATCGGAACGTTTCAGAGAAAGGCCCCAGCGTTTTGCTTCTTCCGGGCCTTTTTTCAAAACGGACCTCAAGTCCGATTTCAAGTTTTTTTCGGAAACGATTTGGTTTGTCGGAAGAATTGACCGTTTTTTCAAACTTGAGCCTGCCGTTTTCAAGAGGCTTTTCCCTGAAAAAAGTAGGAACTCCTAAGAAAACGAGTTGCTCCGACTTGGAAAAGTCCGCCAAACGAGGGGACATTTGCGGGAACTCCTCGAAAAAGGAACCGTTCGCGGTTCCAATCAAAGTAGGAACTCCCAAAAAAGAGATGGTCTTCGGCGCAATCCAAATCATTTTTTGGAAATCCAAACCATGAGGGAACTCCCTTGAACCAGAACGATTCTCTCCAACATTCCATTCTCTATGTGACAGACCCACTCTGCCCTTGGTCCTACGGTTTCGGCCCTGTCTTTGAAAAAATCCAAAAAGAATACAAGGACAAGATCCGATTTTCTCTCGTCCTCGGAGGACTTCGATTCGGAGAAAGCTCCGAATTCTTAACTTCGGAATTATCCAGAGTCTTAAAACACGAATGGAAGGACGCCGAGGCGCTTACCAAACAACCGTTTCAACTCGGAATTCTCGAAAAAAAGGAACTGAGATACGATTCTTTTCCGGCTTGTAAAGCCGTCATAAGCGCTCAAAAAATAAAACCCGAAATCGCATTCCAATATCTGCATGCACTTTCCAAAACGTTCTATCATGAAAATCATGATCCGACTTCTCCGGAAACGTTTTTAGGACTCGCGGAAAAATTCGAGATTTCTCCCAAGGAATTTCAAACCGTCTTTGAAGACAAAGACACCGAATTGGAAACTCTCAACGATTTCTATTTTGGATTTTCTTTAGGAGTGAGCGCCTTTCCCAGTTTGGTATTTTCGGACGGCGCGGAAAGCGGTATCCTCGCGAGAGGATACCATTCTTATGAACAACTGGATTCTATCTTAAAGGATTATTTTAGAGCGGTTCGATTCTAAACTTTTTTCTTATCCTTTTTTCTTTCTTTGGATTCCGTCTTTCCCACGTAGTTTGCGAGAACAAGAAGAATTCCTCCCAAAAACGCGGACCAAAAACCGGGAACCGAAAGAGTTCCCGGAAACCAATCACCTATGATCAAAATCACCCAAGCGTTGATGATCAAACCGATCAGTCCCAAGCTGAGATAATAAAAAACGATTCCGATTCCAAGAGTCATGATGATCATGATGAGTCTCATAAGCGCATTGATTACGACAAAGGCAAAGACGACGATAACGGAATTGATCCAGCCGCCGACGACGTGGAAATCGGGATGGATTAGTGGAAAAACAAATTCCACGACAAGAGACATCAAAACGAGGGAAAATAAAAGATGGGTCATAACACTTCCGCTTTAAACATAGACGTCGACATTCTTCCCGATGGAAGGAGGAGGAGAACCCGGAGGAACCACTTCGGAATCGGGACTTTTTGTCTGATTATCCTGGGTCGCTACGATCTCTCTGGAAGAAGAACCGGTGGAAACCGGAGCAATAGAATCTGAAAACAAAATCTGTCTGGACCCGACCGCCATGTAAGACATACCTTCCTCCCTTCTCTTTAGTTAGAATGAATTCTTACGGGTATTGTATGAAAAAGCCTCTTCTCTTAAAAGAAAAAATGAAAAAACTTTGTAAAAAACTTTCAAAAGAAGAATTCTCACGATCAAAAATACCGATCATTTTCTTCCATACGCACCCGTAACGATACCTCCATACCAGCTAAACAGATCCACTTGAGAAAAGAGAGAACGAAAACTCGATTCATCTCTTACGATACTTTCAAAAGAACGAATCGACTGAGACAGATATTTTTTTCCAACAAAAGGCATTTGAAAAAATCTTCCAAAGGCCGGAAGAAAATATCCGAAGTATAAATTCCAGAGAAGATAGGAAAATCCGCATTTTGGTCTGGATAATTCCGTAAAGACAAAAGCCCCGGAGGGTTTTAGAATCCGGTAAACTTCCGAAAACAAAACCTTCCTCTCTTCCGTCGAAAACGTCTTCAAACCGAACGTACAGCTTACGGCGTCGCAAGAATCGGACATGATGGAAGAAGAAAGCGCATTCTCGGTAAAATAAGTGACGTCTTCTTCTCCAAAACGGATCCGCGCTCTTTGAATCATTCTTTCGGAGATATCCACTCCTATAATTCGGCTTTTATTGAATTTCTTTCGGATCATTCCGATATTGCTCCCGTCTCCGCACATTAGATCACAAACGGTTTTTGCTTCTTCGATCTTTAAAACAGCGAGAGAACGTTTCCTTGTCAAAGTCGCCAAACCGAATGAAAGAAAATTAAGAATATAATAACTCGGTGAAAAAAGATCAAAGAACCTTTTCTGAAAACGAAGTTGTCCCGAACGTCTCATTTTGATCCTCCTCTATTGTAATTCTTCCGCTTCGAGATTCAGTTTGATCTTTTGTAAGACGTGTAGATGCATTTCGTCGATCAGATAATCAGTCCATAACTTCCAGTAGAATTTTGGACCCAAGTCGTTCACGTATCTTGTCGTCGCGATAATTTCCACTTTCCCCTCGGAGATCGGAACCATACGAAATTCTCCGAAAGAAGCCCAGATTTTTCCCCGAATATGTTTCGGTTCCACCTCGCCGTAAAAGGAAGTTTCCTTCATCGTCACTTGAGGCGACACAAACTTAAACTTCAAAGTCTCGTTTGCGACGAATTCTTGTATAAGTGCGGATGTGGCGCCGTTCGTATATACGCAGTTCAAAAATAAAACTCCGTCCTTTTTTACAACCTCCATCGATAAAGGATAAGAAACTCCGTTTCGGAAGAAAAAATTCTCCGCCTCTCCGAACTCGAAAGGGGAAGTGATTTTATTCCAAACCTTAGACGCGGAAGAATGGACTACGATCGAAGTTTTGACCTCGTTTGTCTGCGGTCGTAAATCGCTTCTATCAAAAATATGGGCCGATACGTTACAAAAAAGAACTATCAAAACGACGAGATATTTCGACCAAACTTTACTTTGAATTTTATAACCGATCCAAGCGCCGATGAGAAGAGGAAGATAAGAAAGAGGAAGCGCCATCAAAACACAGATAAAACCTTCCTTCCCGATAAAAAGAAAACCCAAAAGAAGAATCGCGCCCGGAAACGCAGTAATCGAAAAAATTTGACCGAGCGTCGCCTTACTGTGAAAAGCGCGGGCAAAGGCGATGAGAATTCCGATCGAAAAAGGAATCGCGATAAACAAAGCAACGCCGTAAACTCCGCTCAAAGCAAAAAAAGGAGCTGAAATCAAAAAGAATAAAAGTAAGACGATTATAATTCCCAAGGTCCAAAAACCTAAAGTACGACGAGCCAAAAACCTGTCCCGCGATGATTCCATACATTCTCCTCTTGCAAAAAAATCTAAACCGAAGTGAATCAACTTTTTTCAGTCTGTCAATTCTAATTTTTGAACGCGTTCAAAAATATATACTCAAAACGGCCGATTTGAATTCTTAACGCCGGACCCAAACCATAGGATTTGTATCGTAACTTTTTAGGAGAAGCCGGATCGATGAAAAGATTTTAAAAATCGTTTCTCAAAAGGATTTACCGGAACAATTTACGAACCAATATGGATAAGATAAGATCTCTTATTTTGGAAACATGAACCTTCAACAAGCGCTTGATTACGTAAAAAAGGGAAATCTCTCCGGAGCCAAGAATGCTCTGGAACAATATCTCCGGGAAAACCCCGAAGATCCGGTCGGAAACTATCATCTCGCGATGTGTCATTCCCACTTGAACGAACTGGAACCGGCGGAAGAACGTTTTGTAAAAACGATCTCTCTCGACGAATCGTTCGTATCCGCGAGAGTCGGTCTCGGTGTTTTGTATGCTAAAAAAAAGGATAAACCGAAGGCCGAGATTCAATTCACAAAAGCTCTCGAGATCGACGAGAACAACATAAACGCAAAGAAAAATCTGGCTTCTCTTTACACGGGAACCGGTAACTACAAAAAGGCTCTGGATTTATATCTTTCCACTCCCGAATCGGAAAGAAAGGACATCGTCTCCTTATACGCGATTTCCTTTTGTTATCTGAAGTCGGATCAGCTTCCTCAAGCTCGAACTTTCTTTCAGGAACTCGAAAAACTTCCGGTCCCCGAGCCGATGAAAAAAGATATTTCCGAACTGAAAAATCTCATCGAAGAAAAAAATATCGAGTCGGAAGGAATTTGGACTCTTCTCAAAAAACCCGATTCTTCCGGAGAATCAACGTATAACGGAAAATCCTGATTCTTATCTTAAATCGAAAAGAGCATTTCGGTTTAAAAAATTCTTGTATTTTTTAGAATCCTTTTAGAGTCTGAGTTTATATATGTTTCGCAACGTAACTCTACTTCCGATTAGCCTTGAGCTTCTTCTCCTCCTTAGTTAGGGGGAGCCGGTAGAGTTGTAAAAAAATACACGAGCCTGCTCCTCCTGGAGTGGGCTTTTTTGTTTTCGGAGAATTCTCTTTCGAAAATCCCGCTCCTGGATCCGGCCGGCAAAAGGAGATAACAATGAATCAAGACTCGAAATCTGAAACCGTTGATCCGGTTCGGGAAATAACTTCTTTCGGAAACAAATCCGAAATTTTACAAAACCCTCTTCCAAAACATCCGCCTTTTTTTATGGATGTTACCTTGAGAGACGGGAACCAAGCGCTTCGCAAACCTTGGAATCTCGATCAAAAGGAAACGATCTTTCGTCAACTTTTGAAACTCGGAGTTCAAGGAATCGAAGTCGGGTTTGCTTCTTCCAACGATCAGGAATTCGAAGCCTGCAGTTATCTTTCCTCCATCGCTCCGGAAAACGTCGTCATCTCTTCTCTTTCGAGAGCCGTGGAAAAGGAAATCGAAATTTCTTGGAAGGCGATTCGGAACGCGCCGAAGCCGAGAATTCATATCGTGTATCCGATTTCCGCGTTTACGATCGAAAACGTTTTGAAAACGACTCCTGAAAAAGTTTTGGAAAGAATTTCGGAATCGGTCGCGTTCGCAAAAAGTCTCGTTGGTTCTCGAGGTGAAGTACAGTTTTCAGGAGAACATTTCGGAGATTCTCTGGAGAATTTGGATTTTGCAGTGGAGGCGTTTCGCACCGCCCTGAACTTCGGAGCGGACGTCGTCAATCTTCCGAACACCGTGGAACGTTATCGTCCTTGGCTTTTTGTCTCCATGGTCAAAGCGGTGACGAACGCGTTGCCCGAAGATACAAGAATTTCGATCCACACTCACAACGACCTGGGAATGGCGACGGCGACTACGGTGGAATCTTATTTTTCCGGAGCGGTTCAATTGGAGACCGCCTTAAACGGGTTAGGTGAAAGAGCCGGGAACACGAACACATACGAGGTGGCGATTGCGCTTCACAACTGCGGCGTCCACGTTCCTCTTAATTTTTCGGCGATCTACGAAACGTCCCGTTTGGTTTCCTATCTTTCCGACGTCCCCATCTATGAAAAAGCTCCTCTGATCGGGGAGGACGTGATCTCTCACAGATCCGGAATTCATCAGGACGGAGTAGCAAAAACGAGACATCTTCAGAAAGGCGCCTATCGCGCGTTCGACGCAGGTTTGATCGGAAGACCCGAAGGGGATCGGATCGAATTTACGAGTCAATCCGGAAGGAGCGCGGTCTTTTGTATTCTAAGAGACGCCGGAGAACAAATCACCCTGGAAGACGCTGGGAAATTGCAACCGATCCTAAAAAAGATCTCGGAAGAATCCGGAAAAGGCGAACTGAGCTTGGAAGAGATTCAAGTAGAATGGAAGAAGATGAAAGCTCTTCCCGAAAAAACTTCCATGGATTGAAAATTCTTACTTAGCGATTTTGGCGGGTTCGGAAACCGAATTCATAATTCCATAAAAAAGGATGTGATGTATTTCATGCTGTAACTGAATCATAGAACACGGAGAGTTGAGAAGGAGTTCCGGAGTTGCGGTCATCTCGATCGCGGAGTTGATCAAAGCGGTAAAGATCGTGGTATTTACGTCGCTTCGGATCTCTCCCCTTTCGATTCCCTGTCTGATCAGGGCTTGGATCGACTTGGAGATAGCTTCCGTTCTTACTTCTCTGATATAAGCGTAGTGATCGGGCGCCTGATCCCTGATCTCCAAAATGAATTCGTTGGCGCCCGAGGGAAACTGGCTTATCTTAAATTCGTTGATAGCCTTTACCTTTTCATGAACCGAAAGCGATTCGTCTTCGCTGATCTCCATGATCTTAGTGCTCATCTTTTTGTGTTTGGCGCTAAGAATTTCAAAAAGAAGATGATTCTTATTTTCGAAGTGTTTATAGAGAGTCTTTCTGGAAATTTTGAGAATTCTCGCGATTTCCTCCATTTTAGTCTTCGCATAACCGTATTTAAGAAAAAGCTCAAGCGCCTTCTCCATAATTCGGAGTTTTACTTCATCCTGCCCCATCACACTCATTGTTCCGAACTTCCGCAATTTGAAACTCTTTTTTATATTCTATACTTTCAAAAGTTCAACGAGAATTCAAGAGTCGATACACTTTTGTAAACGATCCGTCTTGAATTCTCACCTTGGATCTTAAAGGTCCGGGTCCGGAGAATTTTTTCTCACGAATTGATTGAGTTTTTCTATGTAAGAAAAAGCCGCAGGAACCACCACCAGAGTAAGGATCGTCGAAGAAATCAATCCTCCGATAATCGCGACACCCATACTCGTTCTTTGACGGGAGGCTTCGTTGAGTCCGATCGCGATCGGGAGCATACCGGCAACTAACGCAAAAGACGTCATAAGAATCGGTCGTAACCTTTCTCTTCCGGCTTCCACGATCGCTTCCTTCATATCCATTCCCTTTTGTAAGAGCTGATTGGTAAAGTCCACAAGAAGGATCGAATTCTTCGTCGCCACTCCGATCAACATGATAAGCCCGATCATCGAAAAGATATCGAGGGATTTTTGAGTCAAGAAGAGCGCGATAAAAGCTCCACAAAGCGCGAGAGGCAACACGAGCATGATCGCGATCGGTGTGATAAAACTTTCATAAAGTGAGGCAAGAACCATATAGATAAAAAGAACTCCAAGTCCCATCGCGATCGCCATGGAAGTGCCCATCTCCTTAAAACTTTCAGCCTGTCCCGTATAACCGATCTTAACTCCCGCCGGAAGAGGAAGTTCTGTTTGTGTGATCTTAGCCACCTCTTCCATCGCTCCTCCCATTCCCGGACCTTGAGGGTTTACGTCAGCGTAGATTTCAACGGACTTGTTTCGGTTGAGACGGTTGATGGTCGCAAGTCCCGTCGTCTCTTCCGCTTTTGCGACGTTCTGAATCGGAATGAGTCTGTTGTTAAAGTTAGGAACAAAGGAGCTGTAAAAATTTTCTTTGAGATCTCTTTGACCTTCTTTCAAACGAACTCGGATGTCGTATTCCACTCCGTTCTCTCTGTAGACCGCGGGAGTGGTTCCTTCCACAAGAGTTCTGAGTTCGGTTCCGATCACGGTTCCGGGAACTCCCAGGAGGACTTCCATCTGACGATTCGGAATCACTCTGAACTCGGGAGCTCCCGTTCGATAACTCGTATCAACGTCTAAAAGCGCGGGAGATTTTTGAAGACGTGTGAAAAGTTTTTTCGCATAATCTTCCACAACTTCTCCCTTTTGTCCGCTCACGATCAGAGTAAATGGCCGTTGTCCACCGCCGACGTTATCGATGTCTTTGACGATCGGATTCGCGTATGAGAATACGCTCAATTCCTTGCGAAGAAATTCTTTGAACTGTGTAGTGTTCATCTTACGTTGTTTGGAAGAAACCATTTCGACGAACATATTCGTATTTCGATTCGTATTGAACATCGCTACGAGTTTGATCTCTTTGTAGGAACGGATCTTTTGATCCACTTCCTGCGCGACCTGCGCCATTTTTGCTACGGAAGTTCCCGGAGGCATGTCCAGAGTTACCGAAAACTTACCTTCGTCCTGGGCGGGAAGAAACGTTTTCGGAATAAATTTGGTTAAGCCCAAACTTACGATAAATATCAAAACCGCTCCCGAAAGAATCAGGATCGGTCTTTTCAGGGTAAATCGTAAAACCGAAGCGTATCGATCTTCCAGCCAAGATTGAAATACATTAAAGATACTTAAAATAGAGTCGAGCCCAGTTTCGAGTTTGCCGAGGACGTTTACAATCGGAGAAAATATTCTTACGATCCATCCTTTGCCGATGTTGTTCTGAGAACGAATTTTAGAATACGCGATTTCTTCGAGAGTTGTTGTCGCGGCGTTTGTCTTTCCTTTTTTCTTACCCTTTTCCGGATGGATCGTCAAATCGGGAATCGAGTTCGAAGCCGAAGAAGAATGTCCGTGATTTCCGATTTTTCCGCCGAAATAAGCGGACAACATCGGCGCGATCGTCAACGCGTCGTAAAGAGAAATGAGAAGCGCAAAACAAACCGTAAGTCCGAATTCTCTCAAGAACTGACCGACGACCCCGCTGATAAATGCGATCGGCATAAAGACTGCGATGACCGTCATCGTGGTCGCGACCACGGCGAGAGTGACTTCTTTGGTTCCTTCGATCGAAGCCTCTCTTGCGGTTTTTCCCATTTCTCTGTGTCTAAAAATATTTTCCCGGACTACGATCGCATCGTCGATGAGCAGACCGACCGCGAGACTCAACGCAAGAAGAGTCATGATGTTTACGGTAAAACCCGCGATCGCCATAAGAATAAAGGCGCCGAGAAGAGAGTTCGGCAGAGCCAAACCGGTGATCAAAGTGGAACGTACACTTCCTAAAAATAATAATACGACGATGATCGTAAGAATGATTCCGATGATGATCGTTTCCTTTACGTCGTAGATATTGTTATCGATCGTTATAGAAGAATCGTTTGCGGTGGTAAGCTCGGGAGATCCGTTTCGTTTCGCAAGATCCAAATTGATTTCGGAAATTCTTTTTTTTACCGCTTGCGCGACGGCTACCGTATTGGAACCGGATTGTTTGTAGACGAGGAGAAAGACCGCCTTCTTCCCGTTAAAGTATGCGCGGGAAGTCTCGTCTTCTACGGTATCTTTTACTTCGCCGAGTTGGCCGATTCTTATCGGAACCTCGTTTCCAAAAAGGGAAATCGGAGTGTCTCTGATTTCCTGCGGAGAATGGAATTCGTTGATGGTTCTATAAACGAGTTCTTTATCCGTCTTACTTACCTTTCCCGCTGGGATATTCATTCCTCCGGATGCGAGACGATTGGAAACAACGGAAGCCGGAATCATGTGTTCTTTCAGCTTCTGACGATCCAATTCTACGTGAATCTCCCTCTTTCTTCCTCCATAGATATTTACGTTACCGACGTCTTTAGTTGTTAAAAGAATTTGTTTGATTTCTTCGTTTGCGATGTCATAGAGTTCAGCTTCCGGAAGTTCAGCCTTGAGTGCGATGATCAAAATCGGCTGATCCGCGGGATCGATTCTTCGAATGACGGGTTCCTTTGCGTCGTCGGGAAGTTTTGGTTTTACGCTGGAAACCTTATCTCGAACCTGTTGTTCGGCGTATTTTACATCCGTTTCGAGGGTGAATTCTACAACGACTGTTCCCACTCCTTCGTTACAGATGGACTTCACTCTTTTTACTCCCGAGATTGTCGACAATTCGTCTTCCACCGGTTTGGCGATGAGCGTTTCTATCTCGTTAGGCGCGGCTCCCGGATATGGAACCGTCACCGTCACAACCGGAATCGTGATGTTCGGGAATAAGTCCACTCCCAACTTGTTTAAGGAAAGATAGCCCGCGACAAGGATGAGCAAAACAGTACACGTTATAAAAATGGGTCTTTTGATCGAGAGTTCGGCAAAATTCATATTAGGAAGCTCCTATCGGTATTTTAAAAATTCTTAAAGTAATTCATCTAACACAAAGTTAATGAAGAATCAAAAAGGGAACGGTTTGTTTGTTGATACGATCTTGAATCCTTTTTCCGATCTCTCGGCTCGTTTGCTTCCGTTCCATTTCCCCGAGCGAGCGCTTGTTGTTTCGTTCGAAGGATTTTTTGTATTTTAGAATATTGTATTTTTCGAATGTATTTTGAAATAAAGGATTGTTCTTTCTGCGTCGGCTCGAGTCGAAATCTAAAAATTTCGGGGAGTTCGGATTTTGCCTGGAGAACTAATAAGGCCAAAAAAAAGCCGAGGAAAAGGAGCCTGGAAAGAAGAGGTTGAGTGCGGGAACTCTTCGATTTTTTAGGGAGGCCCTTCGCAAGCTCGGAAACATTAAAGGTATATTTTGTTTCCATTTTGGAAACAGTTTTTGATTCTTTCGTTTCCCGTCAAGAAAAAAATACACTTAAGGATCAAGGCTTTTTACTGAAAACTGGGGAGTTCCCGTAAAAAAGCCCTTTACGGGCTAGAAACACAGCGAAGATAACCCGAAGAATTCTTTCCAGCCGTCAAATTGGTGGCTCCAGTGCTAAAATTCACCTTCCAAGCAAAAGAAGCGTTCGAAGGATCACTTGTGCTGGACCAGAATTCAATTGGGCTATTTACAGGAATTCCAGGAAACCAATCCTTTCGAATCGTAGGCACCTCAAAGCCGTTCCCGCAGGTTTGGGTATCCGAAGAATTCTTCAAATCCGTTCCGTTTGAACATGAAACAATCGATTTCAACTCCGAATGCGTGGGAACTCTCCACAAACCCGTAACACTGGAAGCGCTAAACCCAGCGCAGGCATCAAAAGCCGGCCCGGAAGAAAGGACCCCACCGGAAGAACCTCCATTGCACTGATTATCCAAAGTGGAGCAATAAATCGGAGCCACGGAAATCGTGGAGCAAGCATTTAGAGAAGAATCAAAAGTTTGGCCCAAGGTACAACGCATCCAAGTAAGACCGGTTTGGGGAAAAAAGATAACGTCCCCTTTGACAAGAGGAGCTCCCACGAACAACAAAAGAAGACTCAAGGGAGAATCTTTTTCCTCTTCGGGAGATACGAGATCTCGAAAATATGGATTCAGATAACATGCAGAATGAATAAAAAGAAAAAGAGAAAAAAGAATTCTAAATGATAGATTACGAATATTAAACATAGAATTGATTATTCCTAATCTTGAAAACGGACTTTCAAAACATCCGCACGTTTAAACGATTTTTCCTGACCTTTGAAGAAAAGTTTTACACCGTCTCCGTCGATTCGAGTCACCTTTCCTTTTACAATCTCGCCTGATTTTAAGAAAAGGACGGAAAGATTCTTAGAATTTTTGATTTCCTTTTTCCAGACCGATTCCACCTCTTCTTCTTTTTCCGAAAGGAAACGCTCTTGAACTTCGTCTTTCCACTGTTTTTCGTTTTGTTTTAAGAATTCTTCCTTCCACTTTGGATTTTCAATCTTTGCTTCCGACTTTTCAATCGGAAGAGAAAGATTTTTTGTCGGTGTAAATTCTTTTCCATCACAGCTTTCCACCTCGATTGTCTTTCTCGTAACCGAGGCAGCGATTCCTAAAACAACACTTAGAAGACCATCCAGCCAGGAAGTTTTGAGAGTAACTTTGTAGACTTGATTAGAATCGGGAAGAATCTGCGCAGACTCCACTCGATTGATCGGGAAAGAACCAAAAAGAAGATACCATTGTGTCTGTTTCAAAACGAATTTACAAGGAGAAGAATCCGGAACGACTTCCGAATCTTTTTTGGTTCCGTTAGGCGAGTTATCGAGCCCCGCCCCTCTAACTCCATTGAGAACTAAACTTTTGCAGGAAAGAAAAAGAAAAAAAATAAGAATCAAAAATTCAATTTTAGAATGGTTCCGAAAAAAAGTATGCAATCGTTCGAGTAGATTCTTCACTTTGTGATGAGCTCCGACTTTGAAAATTATATTCACTTCGTATCTTTTTTAAAGAGAGCTCTAAAGGCCAGTTCTTTTCCGTTTGAATTCTCGATTTCAAAATCAAGTTATAATTCCTAAAGAATTCTTCTCTAAGAAAGAATAGAATTTTATGATTTAAAAAGACTTTTCTGAATAATTCCGAAATAACAAATGTTCTTATGTTACAAAATCTCAGAACCAGAAAATTCAATCCGAAAGGAATTCTAAAATATCCATTTATACAGACAGCGCTTGCCTCTCTCGCTTGGAATCTTCCTAAAGATATGCCTTTTTTAGAGAATTCTAAAACGTTAATCTTGGATGCCGGGAAAGGTGTAAAATTAGAAGGTTCTCTGAGCAAACAATTAAAAAGAAAAGCAAAAGGACTTTTGATTCTTCTTCACGGTTGGGAAGGAAGCATCAATTCAACTTATATTCTGAGAACTTCTAACCATTTTTACAATCAAGGATATGATATTTTCCGATTGAACTACAGAGATCATGGAGATACACACCATTTAAACGCGGCTCCATTCAACGGAAGTCTCATCGAAGAGACCTATGAAGCGGTAAGAAAGGCAACTTTTTTTGCGGAGAAGAATGTCCCCGTTTTCATTACAGGTTTTTCGTTAGGCGGAAATTTTACTCTTAGAATTGCGAGGGTTCATTCTCAATCTGAGAAAAAACTAAATCAACTTAAGCATTGCGTTGCAATCTCACCGGCGATTCATCCTAAGGATGCGACTGTTCTGATGGATAGAAAACTAATCATCGGTCGTTATTTTCTGAAGAAGTGGAAGCAATCCATCGAAAAAAAGCAGATTCATTTTCCTACAATTGTGCCTTATGAAAAGATTCTGAAAGAAAAGTCTGTGATGAAGATGACGGAGAAATTGATAGAGTCTTCGGATGATTTTCGAGATTTAGACCATTACTTTGGAACATATACTTTAGGAGAGCGGGAACTCTCCGAGATTTTAACTCCAACAACGATCGTCACGTCAAAAGATGACCCAATCATTCGAGGAGAGACCTTTCTTTCCCTTCATCCTAATCGAAATGTGCAAATTTCTATCCAGGATTTCGGTGGTCACAACGGTTTTCTTGAGGATTGGAAAGGCTCTTGTTGGTATTTTAAAGTCTTAGAAGAGATTTTCTCGTAAATGACGAAATTTGCGGGAACTCCTCATTTTTCTTTCTGAAAACTTATCTTCGACAAATGAAAACATGTGATACTTGAAAAAAAATGAACTTTTTTAAAAAAAAGATCAAAATTTAGCCTCCTTTAAATGCTCGGAGGAACTGTAACCAAATGTGAGGGAAATTAAAAATCTCGGTAAAAGAGTAACAAGTTCATCCTTAAAAGGACCGAAGATTACCTGTAGTCTTTTGATTCCTTTGGAATTGATGAAAAAGCTACCACAATCCGAAAGAAAAGTCGTCGGGAAGAATATTAATTTTTTACTATGTCGGTATGGAAAAGGTCTTAAAATAAATCAAAGAATCAATCAAAGTGCCCTTACAATAAAATATCAGAAGGCTGGCAATTCTTTAATCAAAATAAACTCAAGAATCTTACCAGAGGAATGGGCAATGCTGAGTATATTAGCTTCCGCTCATGGAGTTTCAAGGTGTTTTCTTTATTGCATTCTGATCCAAATATTCATTGCCGATCGATCCAAAGCATATCCGAAAATTTATAGCAATCTTGCATCTCTCAAAATTGAATCTTTTATCTGGGCCATTGATATTAAGACAAAAACGATCAAAAGAATTCTTTATCAGAAAAATACAATCGCTCCCGTATAACCAATTCCTTTTAACAAAAATTCAACTTCGCTTCACAGTTTCTCGTGTCATATGTTGAACTCTTTGTCCTATCCTTTCTAAACTTTTTGTTCGGCTCAAGCTTCCCAAAAACATTGTCTCCTCTAAAATTAATTTTCTTTTCATCGATAATAAGAATATCCGTCTCATTTTGAAATATAGCTTATTTCCAATAACCTTTCATGAAGAGTTCCCGCAAAATCACTCTTCTACTATTTCCCCGCCGCAGGGATGCGAAGGGCTTGGTCCGCAGGACCGAGCGGAACTCCGCGAGCCCGTAGCAAGCCCGACCCTCCTGCATGAAATTCCGAATAGCGTTCATTACCCCTAAATTTGCAGGAGGGTGCGGCCCAAACCTCTCCCTTCCAGCAAGAGTTCCCGCACAAAAAGAATTGCAAACTCCTCCCCGTTCCCAAAATAGAAACTGGAACACACAAATTCACTAAACAGTTGTTCAATTCAACCGAGAAAGGTCTGAATTCACAACGAGGTAAAAAAATGTCAAACGCCTATGTAATCGATGCAGTTCGAACTCCAAGAGGAAAAGGGAAAAAAAGAGGAACACTTGCTTCCATTCACCCTCAAGAACTTTCCGCCGCGACCTTAAATGCAATCCAAGAAAGAAACGGGATCAAACCGGAAATAGTTGAAGAAGTTGTAATGGGATGTGTATCTCAAGTTGACGATCAAGCGGCTTGTATCGCACGTTATGCGGTCATGGCGGCTCTTTGGCCGAACTCAGTTCCCGGATATACCGTGAACCGTTTTTGCGGTTCTGGTCTTCAAGCCGTAAACAACGCGGCAAATCACGTTCAATCCGGTTCCATGCAAGTCGCGTTAGGCGGCGGAGTCGAATCCATGTCCCGAGTAAAGATGGGAGCGGACATGGGCGGAAGAGATTTCAATGTAGGAAATCCTAATATTCAAAAACACTATAATTTAGTCCCTCAGGGAATCTCTGCAGACCTTATCGCTACGAAATTCGGAATCTCTCGCGAAGAAGCGGATCGTTTTGCGGAATCTTCTCAAATCAAAGCGGAAAACGCGATCAAGTCCGGCTATTTTAAAAAATCGATCATTCCCGTAAAAACCGAGGACGGGACGATCGTTGATAGCGATGAGAATCCTCGTATCGAATCCACTTTTGAATGGCTCTCGGATCTTGGTCCGGTTTTTAAAACGATCGGCGAGAAAGAGTTAGATGCAATCGCTCTCAAATCTTATCCCGAAATCTCTAAGATCAATCACATTCACACTCTTGGAAACTCTTCCGGAATCGTAGACGGCGCGGCTTCCGTTCTTCTCGCTTCCGATGAAGGAATCAAAAAATACGGACTAAAACCCCGTGCAAGAATCGTAGCTATGGCGTCTACGGGGGAAGATCCGACTATCATGCTTACCGGCCCGGTTTCTGCGTCCAAAAAGGCTCTCGCGATGGCAGGACTCAAACCTGAGGACATCGATATTTGGGAAATTAATGAAGCATTCGCTTCCGTCGTTCTCTACACACAAAAGTCTCTCGGGATCCCTTCCGAAAAGATCAATGTCAATGGAGGAGCGATCGCTTTAGGCCACCCTCTCGGAGCAACCGGCGCGATCCTTCTCGGAACCGCGTTAGACGAACTAGAAAGAAGACAACAACGTTATGCGCTCATGACACTCTGTATCGGCGGCGGCATGGGCATTGCCACCATCATAGAAAGAATCTAACACCGATTAAAGCCCAAGCGGTCGTTTCGCTTGGGCTCCTTTTAACCCTCTTCCCCTTCGTTCCCTATTCTTTGTATTTCATTCCGATTTTTTTTTGACAAATTAATCCTATTTTTCAAAAAAATAGGCAAGAATTTTCTTTTACAAGGTTATTAATTTAGAAAGAAAAAGCGTCCAGACTCAAATCTTTTGGAAGCGTGGAACAAAACGATGGAAGATACTACATTAGCGCAAATCATCCTGGATAAAATTAAGAAGGAAAACGAGAATCATCAATTACCGACTAACACGGATTTGTTCTACCATTTCCGTTCAACTCTGAATCTCTCGGAAAGAAAAATCGGAAAGATTCTCAACTTCCTCAAAGACTCCAATTGTATCTTTGTTCTCAATTTAAAAAAACAAAACCCGAACTTTTCCGTCCCCGGTCTCGACGCCTATGTAATTTCGGACGCATATCTAATCGATGCGCTCTTTTCAAAATTTCAGAAAAATCTCGAACTTCAATACAACGCGATGTATCGGAAATCCCTTGCTTATCAGCAGATTCTTGCTAAAGTTTTGGATGAAATTTCAACCATTCAAAATCAGACAGTTCTCGAACTTTTTTCCTTTTGTATCATCCTGGAAGACATTAAGAAATTAATGAAAACCAATCCGGAACGTTATGAAGAATCCGCCCGTCTTTCCACTCTGAAAGAAATGATCAGAGAATCGGAAACTCCCCTTTCATTCAATCCCGAACGGAATTATTCTAAAGCGAATCCTGTTTCTATTTCTACGATTTTCGATCCGGAAAGCCAGGAAGAAGAATCGGCCAACCTCGAGTCGAAACCGAAGTTAAAAACCAAATGGGAACTTATGGCGGAACTCTACTCGGTTCCTTTTCTTCTGAGAATTCACTTTAGAAAAAAGGAATATGCTATCATTCAGCAACTTCTTCTTTCTTCCAAAATCCGAACCCCGGAAGATCTAAAGATGGTTGCCGTGAATTGTTCCAATCTTCTTTCAAAAAATTCTCTCGAAGCAAATCTAAGATTAGAATTGAATAATCTCCGGAACCTCGCGATGAAAAAGTTACTGGAAGAAGTAAAGTCTCCTATCTTCGACGATCTCCAACTCGTTATGTAAGAATTCCGCTTGAAGGTCGGAGTCGGGCGATTTCGACCTTCAGATTCTTTTTATAAACCTCAACTTCCACTTTAAACATTCCTCTTTATTCTTTATAAAAAGATTCAAATGAGAATTTTAGAATTCAAATTCTAAGATTATTTCCAAAAATTGGAAAGGAAATTTGCAGGAGTTCCTACGAAAGCCGCCCCTTTTACCGTCTTTCTCTTTTGCGAGACAAGCAGGCCCGAGTAAAAACGGAGGAGTTCCCGCATTTTTCCGATTTCGGTCAAACTCTATACTTTAAAATAGATCCTCTTCTTGTCCAAAAGACTTAAAATCCCCCACCAGAAAAGAAGCTGTATCAAAGCATAACTCAGGGAGGCGTTGTAAGAATTGAAAAATGAATTCAGTTTTAAAAAAAGGAATCCTTTCATCGAAACAGTCTTTCCGTTTTCCGAGATTATCATCCAGAGATTGAAGATTTTTGCGACCAATCCGGAAGCCGCAAAAACAAAAATTGCATTTTTTCCAAAAACGAGAAAGGGTTGAAAGACATTCTCAAGAGAAACCTTTTGAATCGTTCTTTTTTGCATCCACAAATCCAACGATTCGAAAAAACCTACGGAAAACAACGCGAGTCCCCCGGTATAAAGCGCATAACTTCCCGTCCAAAGACTCTTATTCATCGGAAGAAACGGATCCCAGACAAGGCCGCATAACGTAAAAAGTATTCCGATCGTGAAAAGGATCGCAATTCTTTTCGTCGAATTCCCTTCGTTTAACAAAATTCTTCCACAAATCAATCCTATCAAAGGACTTGCAACCGCGCCAACACCGCTGAAAAAACCTTCCGGGTCCCAAGTTTTCGAAAATTTCCAGAGATGTTTTTCCCCGAAAAGAATCCGATCCAACCAGGCTCCGATCTCCTTTCCTTCTTCCAGAGAAACCGACGTCAGATCGGGAGCCTTTACGTTCGTTAAGATCCAAGAATGAAAAAATAAAACGAATATCAAAAAGATAAGAATACTTCCGTCCGAAATTTTATGAAGCGGAGAATCGTTTTTCAATTCTCCGTTTTGATCGGAATCAGAGTTCGGAATCAAAAATAAATAGAAGGATGAAACTATAAAATATACGAACGCGATTCTTTGTAGAACTCCGGGAATTCTTAAATTCTCCAAAGACCATTCTCCAAAAAAATTAAGAAAGAGTCCGATCGAAAAAAGGATACAACTTCGTTTTAAAATTCGGATCCAAATTCTTCCTTTAGAAGTCTCCTTCTTGGAATCCAACGCGATCGGAATGGACGCGCCGACCGCAAAGAGGAAAAAAGGAAACACCAAATCGGTCGGAGTACATCCGTTCCATTTCGCGTGTTTGAGAGGCGCGTAGATAAACGACCAAGAACCCGGATTGTTTACAAGAATCATTCCGGCGACGGTCGTTCCCCGAAAAAGATCCAAGGATAGGATTCTTTTCTTTTTAACTTCTGAGTTTTCCAACGATTCGACCTTTTTTATTGCAAGAAAAAAATTTCGGATATAAGTATCGTTCTTTTTCTTTCTAAGATTTCGCGAGGGTTTTTAGGAAATGATTTTGAGTATGTGATCGAGGCGGATTTTTTCGCCGTTTTCGAGAACGGCGAATTCTTCCCGATTCATGGAAGTAAGGTCCAGAACCATAACGTTATCCAACTTTCTGGACTGAACTTCCGGATTTTCGGAAACTTCCAAGGAAACTTTACGTTTCCTTATGACAAGTTCCTCCAATCGATCGTAAAATTCGCAGGAAACCGGGACATAAACATTCATAATTCTTAATATTCTTTTCTTTCCGAAAGAATTCTACCAAAGCGATCGATGAAATTCGGTAAATCCGTAAACGTCTCGAAAGGACACTTCCTTTCCTTTTACGGGTTTAAACCTTCCCGAAAATTTTCCCACAAATTGTCTAAAATACAATTTAGAAAAAATCAGATTCATCTTATCCTTTCTTTCTCCTTCCGGAATAAAATCCAATTCTACCAAACCTTCTTCATCGTATATTTTCCAAGGTTTGTAAGGATCTTTTTGCGAAAAATCAAAAATCAACCGTGGAACTCTTTGCCTTTCGTGATTGATCCAGTATGCGTTCTCGGAAAAAAAAGATTCGTTTACGAGCGCGGCAAAGTTGGCTCCGATCGTAGTCTTATCGGGAAGAATCGAACTGAACGCCGCCCAATACCAATTCGTTTCCCTTCTTAGATATCCTCCGGACCAATCATAAAGGACCGTTACTTTTTTCGGATCGAAGACGAGAGGTCTGTCTTGAAAGGAAAGTTCGAGAGAACTCGGTAAAAGCGGAGAACATTTCTCCGTAAAGGTCCAGTGAGTCGGTTCGGATGGATTCAAAACCCTCAAAGGAGAATGGGTTTTTAAACCGTAGTCCGCTGAAAATTTAAACCGAAGTTTTTTCCCCAGAAACGCATCCACGAGAAGTTTTCCTTTTGCGTGCGATTTTTCGATCGAAAGAAAAGAAGAACCCTTCTTAAACTGAATCTTGTATTCGTCCGGGTTTGCGGGAAACTCAAGCGAGCTTCCTAGATCCAATCCCTTGGTATCGAACTCGTAGAGAATTCCGTCCTTATAGTGATAAAGATAAGCGAATACGTTATACACGTAGCCGAGACTCACTGCGGCAAAACCGATCAAAAATTCTTCGGTTATGATTCCGATATAATTGAATCTTTTAAAAGCAAAACGCTTCTTTAAACCGCTTATCTCTTTTCCAAAAAAGTCCAGCAGTTGAAATTCCTTATAATTGAATTCAACGGGACTATCGAAAACGCCATAATTGACTTTATTTTCGGGACCGATTATTTTCATCTCGATCGGGTAAATTACGGAGGAACCGTTAAAAAGCAATGTAAATATAAGTTACTCGGCAATTTCGCTTTACTTTTCTTTTTTTCCATTCAGCATTGGCATACCAATCGTTCCAAAAAGAAGCCCATGGCAGAAGCGCAAAGCCAGAACCCTCCAAAGTCTACGAATCTTGACGAGTCGGACCTTAAGATTCTCAAATCGAAAAAAACATCCCGCGAACTTTCGGTTCTTCTCTATCGAGTTCTTTATAGAACGGACGAGGTTAGACAAGGCGCCGTTAAGGTTCTCAAAGAAACCTTTTTAAGAACCCATACCAATCATCCGGAACTTTTTCCGATCTTGGATAGAACGAAGTTTACAAAAGATATGATGAATCTTTATAGAACTACTTCTACCCTTTCTCCGGACAAATTAGAAATGTTTTTTAGCGGAGTCCACGCCTCCTTTCAAAACGAGATCCGCTATTTTGTAGGGAAGTCGACACAATTCTCCTTTGATATCATCTTTCTCGTCATCGAAACGATATTAAACGAAATGAATCTTCCCGAAAACGAAAGAAGCGTGAATATGAAGGACAGGGAGAGTATTCTCAAGAATTTTAAGGCTTACAACGATCTTTCAAAAATCTTTAATAAGATCGGAAACACAAAAGTTGTCATCGATAAAAAAGACGAAATCATCACCGAAATCTCCATTCTTCACAAAGACATCACGATCATCTCCATAGAAAGTATGTTCCGGCATATTTTGGCCCAACTCCTTCTTTCCAAAAAATACAACTGCGGAAACTTGATCGAAAAATGGGCGCAAGAATACGGGATGGAAGAAAACGCCTCTTCTATGAAACGTGTGATCGTGGAAGCGACTCCACTTACGGAATTCAGGGTTCAGTTTACCAATGCGGTAAAAATTCTAAAGGACGAAAATGAATTGGATCTGATGTTTTTAAGAACTCTCGCAAACTACTACGCGTCTTGGGTGACGCAAGTCTCAGAGCAAATTCCTTCCTAATCTTAGAATATTCTTAATTTAGAATATTCTAAGATTCAAGAAGAATTTCTAACTCAATCTTTTTATAGAAACGCCGAGAGAATAAACCGCAATCGCAAGAACGATGTGAAATATATCCACGTTTAAGATCGGACCTCTGGACCCCGTCGTCCCTATCACAAGACCCGCAAGAATGAAAAGAATCGCCCCTAAAATCCCGTACATTGCAGGAACTTTTGTCGCACCCGAATTTTTTCGGATACAAGCAAAAATGGCAATTCCCATTGCCACTCCGCCTAAGACGGTCGATAGAAGCGGAAAAACCAAGACATAAGTAAAAAGTACGTAAACAAGAAGAAGAATACCCGCGATAGGATAAAGAAGTTTCTTTTCTAATTTCCGAATTCCAAGATGAAAGAATCCGGTTCCAATCAAAGGTACTCCTACGAATCCGGCAACACCCACCATAAAACGATAGATCGGATCTAAGAAAGTGATTCCGAAAAAATGAATACTCCCTAAACCGGCCGGAATTCCTATCAAAAGAAATCCGAGAAATCCCGCGGACTTAGAATAAGAGATCGAATTTTTTAGCTGAAGCGCCGTAAAGATGGAAACGATACAGAGAATAAAATCTGAAAATACTGTACTCAATTGCATGGTGGATGATACTTCTCAATGAAATGAAATTTGCAATTCTTTCCTCGTTCGAATTTAAAAAAAGATTCCTTTTCAGTTCGAATTCCGGCTTTATCAAAGATTAACGACCGTCAAAGTATCATAGGAAAATTCTACATGTCACAAAAAGCGCTCAATCAATCCGTAACTCTCAACAACGGCGTTACAATGCCGATCTTCGGACTCGGAGTTTGGAAAACAAAATCCGGGAAAGAATGCACCGATGCGGTCCTTTCCGCTTTGGAAGCGGGATACAGACATATTGATACGGCGAAAATTTATTCCAACGAAGAGGACGTAGGAAAGGCGATTCGGGAAAGTGGGATTCCCAGAAAGGAAATTTTTATTACTACGAAATTATGGAACGCGGATCAAGGTATTGAAAAAACTAGAAAGGCCTTGGAGCAAAGTTTGGAAAAACTCGGAATCGATCAAGTGGATCTTTATCTCATTCACTTCCCGGTTACTTCCAGAAGATTGGATTCCTGGAAAGAATTGGAAAAAGCCTATCACGATAAACTGTGCCGCGCGATCGGGGTCAGCAATTTTATGATTCCTCATTTAACGGAATTGTTAAACGAATCGAACGTTACTCCTGCGGTAAATCAGGTGGAGTTTCATCCGTTCTTAAATCAGATCGACCTTTTGCAATCCTGTAAAAAACATAAGATTCAACTCGAAGCGTATAGTCCTCTCGCTCACGGACAAAAAATCGACGATCCAAAAATCCTTACTTTCGCAAAAAAATACGGAAAAACTCCCGCTCAAATCCTGATCCGCTGGGCGATCGAACAAAACATAGTAGTCATTCCGAAATCCACCAAAAAAGAAAGAATCGTTGAGAACGCGAACGTCTTTGATTTTAAAATCTCCGAAGAAGATATGAAAATTCTAAACGCCTTAGACGAGAATTTTAGAACTTGTTGGGATCCGTCGGAAGTCGCTTAATAAAATTAGATTTCCGCCCTGAGCATCAATCGTTTGATAACCATCGTCGCGTAACATCCGGAAGGAAGTCGAAAGGAAATTTTTACCTTTTTTCTTTCCGGATGCAGATCGTCGGTCTCGAACTCTTCCATCACGAAATTCTCGGGGACAACTTTAAGATTTCTTTCAAAAGAATTCATTTTTATTTTTGAAAAAGGGGATTTTTCAAAGACGGATTCCTCCAAGGAAAAACGAGTCAGGACGGATCGAAGAGAATCTATCTCTTTTTTAGAATATTCTAATTTTTGAATTCCCGGCGCCCCGGGTACGGGGAGATTAGAATCGGAGGCAAAAGTCTGCGTCAAAGATCCTTCCGGGAAAAACAAGGAGCCGGATTTTGTTTTGATCCAAACGCCGGAAGAACTTTCGGACAAAAGAAGTTCGGAAACGAACTCATTCCAGACTAGGGATTGTAGGGAAGAAAGGAGCATCAACAATTCTTCTTCCGGAAAAAGGGAAATCAATTCTACGTAGGTTCTTTGGGTTACGTTTTTTTCCTTTTTTAAAAGTGAGAAGATCCGACTTTCCAATTTTGTTCCCGACAACTTTTCGCAAGCGCTCCAATTTCCCCAAACTTTCCAGAGTTCTTTCTTTCGATCTCGGGTTTGTTTTTTTTCACCCGGAAACGGATCCGTCAAAAGAAGTTTTAAGCAGGTTTCCGGATCTCCCTGCAAATAAGGAAAGATCGGAAGTCGGAACTCCGGATGAAAACGGCTGAAACGTTGAGAGTCATAGTAGTTTATAAAACCGGATCTTGTGACTTTTTCGAAATTTCTCCGAATTGCATCCGCTTCTTTTTCGATCAGATTTCGGAGCGTTAGGACAAAACGATTTCCGGCGTTTGCTTCCGGGGTAAGAGGTTTTTCGCTCCGGCCGATTTTTTCGAGTTCTAAAACTTGGCTCAAATCCTTTGGGACTTGAAGATTTTTTTCGGCGCTGATATGCTGTGTCGTCGTTGCATGTCGGTCCTTTTTCCCCGCATAACCGATTTCGGCAAGGGAAACCCGGGATTCTTTTGCAATTCTCTGGAGCGCATCGAGGGTGTTCCAGCCGGTTTTTCGAAGTCGGAAGATCGTCCACTTTCCGGATTCTTTCAACCAGTCGGGTTTGAGAATCTCTTCCACCTGGAAGTCTTCCGGACTTTGTTTGAGTTCGTAGACCAAAAACCCGCTAAAAGGATGTTCTGACACTGTTTCCAAAATGTGGGAACTCCTCCATCTAACAATCTCGAAAAGAAAAAACTCATTGCGGATTCTCCCGTCTAAGAAATAATAGTTTAAGTTTAAAGCATATGGGAACCCACTACAAAGGAAACATACGAGAGAAAGCGGTTTTAGATGCTTTTATCAAGCTGAGCCGTTGTTCCGACTCGATCCGCCAATTGGAGGATAAGGTTTTCTCAAAGTATGGACTTACAAACGGACAGTTTGGGTGTTTGGAAACCCTGCATCACCTCGGACCTATGTGTCAGAAAGAAATTGGGCAAAAACTTTTTTCCTGCGAAGGGAACATCACTCAGATTATCGATAATTTAGAAAAACGGAAGCTCGTAAAAAGGGTTCGAAGTGTAGAAGACCGTCGTTTTATCATCATTCACCTGACCCCGGAAGGAAACGAAATTGTCCAAAAGGCATTTCCGGATCTGCTTCAGAGTCTGGTTCAGAAATTTGATCCCCTGACGGAAGATCGACTTCTCGATTTGAGCAACTCTCTCAAAGAAGTGGGCTTTAAAACCGTATGAACTCTTTTTTTAGCTCTAATACTTTGAACATAAATTATTTACTAATAAACTATAAATATCCCGCGCTGGGAGTTCCCACATTTATCTAAGAATTCGATGAAAACTACATCCAATGCAAAACCCATATACTTTATATTCAAATCATTTAGCATCAAAGATTAGCTAAATATAAACTTGGAATCATTTTAGGAGGAAATTCAAATGTTTCAAAAATTTTTTAAAACGGATTCGGATCTAGGATCCCTCATTCTCAGAGTAGTAGCCGGTGCGGTCCTTTTCCCTCATGGAGCTCAGAAAGTTTTGGGCTGGTTTGGCGGTTACGGCTTTAGTGGAACCCTGGGCTATTTAGTCGGGCTTGGAATTCCGACCCCGATTGCAGTTCTCGTAATCATCGGAGAATTCTTCGGAGCTCTTGGCCTAATCTTCGGATTTCTTACAAGACTATCCGCTCTTGGAATCGGAATCATCATGATCGGCGCGGCTTCCTTCCACACCTCAAACGGATTCTTCATCAATTGGGCCGGAAACCAACAAGGAGAAGGATACGAATTCCATCTTCTTATGATCGGGATTTCCGTAGTTCTTCTAATCAAAGGCGCGGGAAAAGCTTCCATCGATTCTTTGATCGAAGAAAAACTCGACTAAGACAGGAATTTCCTTTCGGATGGCCGTGGACATACATCCACGGTTTTCCGGAAAGAATCGTATATTAGAATATTCTAATGATTATTTTTTCTTTGTTTTTAAGGCCGATTTTTTCTTGGGAGATGACATTTTTGTTTTTCCGAGAAGACCCACGATTCCCCATTTTTTTTCAAATTTAAAACTGCGAATATCTTTCTCCTTTAAAGGAACAAACGACATTGCTCGTTCCGAAAGCGCAGTTATGGTCAAACTCGGATTCACACCTAAATTCGCAGGAATCATAGAACCGTCGCAGATCCTCAGATTTTGATAACCGAAGACGCGATTTTGAAGATCGACCACTCCTTCCTCCGAAGTCTCCGCGATACTACATCCTCCTAAGATATGAGCCGTGGCGGGAATATCCAACAATGCTTCGTTGATGCTGCTTCTCGCAACTCCGTTCGTGATCTTAGCGAGTCTTCTAGCAAATTCGTTAGCGATCGGAATATATGTAGGAATTTTTTCTCCTGTCTCCTGCGTGGAAGAAAGCGATTTTTGAAACGGCCAAATCCATCTTCTCTTCCGAATGATTTCGATACTGTTATCCACGGTCTGCATGACGAGAAGAATGATCGTTCTCCTTGCAAATCCGATCGGATTCAACAGTCTGACGCTGTTAACGGGATGTTTAAGAACTTCGATCAAAAATCGGAGTTGTCTCGGAATACTTCCGCCTCCATCCACGATCACACCCGCAGCGAGACCGTTCATCGCATCGGATCCGTTTGAATATCGCACCGGTTCAATATGAGTATGTTCGTCCGGAAAAACACTGGACGTAATCGCGATCCCATGAGAAAGATCCGCTTTTTTATCATTGAGAGTGACTCCGATCAAGGACTCGCTGTTGGTCCGAACGATATGTCCCAGACGTTCGGAAAGTTTTGGTAGGACGCCCTCCTCTTTCATCTTTAACAAAAGGCCTAAGGTTCCCAATACGCCGGCTGAAAGAACAACACCCTTGGTTCTATACGATCGTCTCGGAGATCCGAAAAAAGAAGTAGTTCTTTCGGTATGGATTTCATAACCTTCGGATCCGTCTTCGCTCAACGGTATCAGACGAGTTACTTTGGTTTCAGGAACGATCTCGGCTCCGGTTTTTTCCGCGAAATAAAGATAATTCTTATCCAGAGTATTTTTTGCGTCGTATCTGCAGCCGACCATACAACCGCCGCAGTCGTTGCAGGAATTTCTTTCAGGTCCCTCTCCTCCAAAGAATGGATCCACACCGTTCTTTCCAAAGTGAACTCCGACCGGAGTTTTGATAAACGAACTCTCGATACCGAAAGTCTTTGCAGTTTCCTGCATATACTTGTCCGAGTCCCAGGTTCTCGGGTTTTCGACCACACCTAACATCTTCTTTGCAAGTTCGTAAAAAGGAAGAATGGATTTTTTTCCGCCCATTTTGTGAACGACCGTCTTTTTCCAGAAAGATTCGGGGGGAACATACAACGTGTTTGCGTAAACAAGACTTCCTCCGCCCACACCGGCTCCGCTGAGAACCATCACGTCATTTAAAAAGTTGATTCTTTGAATTCCGAAACAGAAAAGTTTCGGGAACCAGAGAAACTTTCGTAAATTCCAGTTCGTTTTAGGAAAATCGGAACTATTCCAGCGTTTTCCGGATTCTATAACGGCTACTTTGTATCCTTTCTGCGAAAGTCGGAGCGCGGAAACACTTCCTCCAAAACCTGAGCCTATTACGATATAATCAAAATCATGCTGTATTTCTTTCTTTTGGGAAGACGATCCTGGTTTCATATACTTTCCTGCGTGGGTTTTTTAGTGGTTTAGAATTTTTTGAATCTCACAAATGGAAAGTCAAAATTCGTTTTCTCTTGATTAATTCAGTTCTCCCTCCTAAAGTTGAAGAATGAATTCTGAAGTTATTCACTCTGAAGAAGAGTTGAAGTTTTATACGATTTTCGACGGAATCGAGTCCCATCTTTTTTACAGGGACGGGGGAGAAGTTTGGGATCTAATTTCGACGTATGTTCCGTCCGAACTCAGAGGCAAGGGGATCGCAGCCGATCTTGTTAAAACGACATTGGATAAGGCGCGATCCTTAAATAAAAAGATCATACCGAGCTGCTCTTACGTTGTGACCTTTTTGGAAAGGCATCCCGATTATCGGGAACTCGTCGCGAGATGATCCATCATATCGCGATCGGCACTCCGAACGTAAAGACCCTCTCCGCTTTTTACGAAACTCTTCCCGGGCTCAAAAAAATCAAAGACCACCGGAATGAAGACAAGTCCTTACGTTCCGTCTGGTTTCAAACCGGTGAAACGATCCTTATGTTAGAATCGGATTCCACGGCCAAGGGACCAAAGGCGCTTATTTTCTCCTCGTCGAGTTTAGAACCCTCTACGATCAACGGTCTTCCAAAGTGGATTCAAGAAACGGAATATACAAAATACATTAGAGATCCTGACGGAAACTTGATCGGATATTCTTCTTACCCTCTTCCCTGGCCCTTTTAGACCGAAGAAAGGATTCCCTGCGCGGCGATATAGGAAGTCGTCCAAGCGTTCTGAAAATTAAAACCTCCGGTGACTCCATCCACGTCCAAAACCTCGCCCGCAAAATAGAGTCCCGGCACGACCTTACTTTCCATCGTTTTGAAATTCACTTCTTTTCGGCTGACCCCGCCGCAGGTGACGAACTCGTCCTTAAATTCCCCTTTTCCCAAGATTTGAAATTTTCCGTCCGTAAGTTCTTCGGTTAACAAATGAAGATCTTTAGAGGACAACCCCGACCAGGTCTTGGAGGAAATAGAATGAATTTCTAATATTCTTTCCCAGTATCTTCTTGGGATTCCGAGAATCGAAGTATTGCTTATGAGTTTTGCGGGATGTAACTCTTTTTCCTTTTCGATCTTTTTTCGGACTTCTTCCTTCTTCATTCCGGGAAGCAGATTTACTTTAAGAATCGTGTTGTATCCTTTTTCAAACAATTCTCTTGCACCTTTTGCGGATAACTTCAAGATTGAGGGACCGCTCAAACCCCAGTGTGTGATCAACAGAGGACCGATTTGGGAAAGGCCGAATTCCGCGAGAGAACATTCCGTCTTTTCAAAGGCAAGTCCGGAAAGATCGGCGATTCTACGATCCGAGATTTTAAACGTAAATAAAGAGGGCACCGGCTCCAAAATCGTATGCCCCATCGCTTGCAACCAATTCCAAGCCTTTCGACCCGATCCGGTCGCAAAGAGAATTTTATCAAATTCTAATATTTCGCCCGATTTTAATTTGATTTCGAATTTAGAATTTTCCTTCGGAGTTACAGAAAAAATTTCGACGTCGGTTTTGAGCCGGACTCCGACTCTTTTTGCTTCTTGAAAAAGGGTCTGGAGGATCGTTTCGGAAGAATCCGTAACCGGAAACATTCTTCCATCGGGTTCCGTTTTTAAAAGAACTCCCCTTTCCTCGTACCAACGAATCGTATCCTTGGGTCCGAAGATTTCGAAAGCCCAACGAAGCTCCCTTTCTCCTCTCGGATAGTGTTTACTCAAAAGTTCAGGATCGAGGCAATGGTGCGTAACGTTGCATCTCCCTCCGCCGGATATCCTTACCTTGGAAAGAAATTGTTTTCCCTTTTCAAGAAGGGTCACCGAACAATCGGCTCCGGCGGCGATTTGAATCGCGCCGAAAAAACCTGCGGCGCCCCCGCCGATTACGGCGACATTCAACGGTTGTGTCGATTTGGAATTCATAGATTAAAAAGATCGTTTTGGTTCCGAGGAAATAAGTTCCGGTTTCCATACAAAAGAGAGCTACCGATTTTGCACTCGGTATTTCTTTTTGGGAACTACGATGCGAAGTCACCGTTCGATCAAAAGGCGCAACTTCGGCTTTTGGACGTTAGACGACAAGAAAGAATGGAGACGGTTGTCCCCATTCTATCGTTCGAAAGTTCAGACACTTTTGTGAGTTTCGATATAGTAGTCGGCCGAAATTCTTCCCGAGCCGTAGAGTGAAAAGTGAAAGAGCAAAAGAAGAATCATCGCGGCGTAAGGCAGATTCGAGCCCGGCGCCATAAAACCTTCTTTTCCGTGAATAAATAATACGGCTCCGACCAAAACGGGCACTTGAAGAATCGCCGCAAAACGAGTCAACAATCCTGATAACAAAAGAATCCCGCCGCAGATATGCGCGATTACGATATAATGAGCGAGTAACGCGGATGCCATAGGCGCGTTATTCATCTCCATCAAACGGATGAGTCCGTCCGTATTCGATAGGAACTCAAGACCTTTGTATATCAAGACTCCTCCCAGATAGATCCGTAAGAAGTCCACCAACCAATCCCGATGTTCTTGAAGCCATTGATTCCAGCGATCCATAGCTCACCTCCAGATTTTTAGGTTTGAAAATTCATCATACTCCTTTCCAAAACTTTTGCAAGGTAAGAATCGTTTAAAAACGTTAAAACGAAGACTACAAAATTAGCCTCCAATCCGCTCTTCTGGCTTTTTCCGGCCCGATCGAACGAGGTTCCACTCCCATTCCTTCGATTAGAATCGAAGCCGCAGGGAGTTTCCATTTTCCGCACAAATATCTTTGAATTTTTTTCGCACGTTCCAATGACAACCTTCGGTTGGTCGCGGGACTTCCAAAACGATCCGTCCAACCTTGAATCTGAAGACTCCAAGTCTTATTTTTTTTTAAACCTTCCGCTAAAAGATCCAAGGACTCGAAAAACTCGGATTGGATTTCGGAAGAACCGGCTCCGAAGTAGATCGAGCCGGATCTAACAAGATTCGTATTTTCCTGTAAGGTGATTTTTTGGGGAAGAATCCGATTTCCATTCTGAAAATTCCGAGCTGAAATTTTCCTCGAATCGGTTCTAAAAAAAACAAACCCGTAAATCGTTGCGGCAAAGATCAGACTCGGTATCAGCCAAAGCCAAAAAGAATCGGGAAAAGAAAAGTTCATCGTTTCAAAACCGTTCGATCGTAAATAAACGTTTCCCTTTCCAAGAAGGCTCCGGATTCTATATTAGAATAGAATTTTTTACGAATGGATGGTTCCCATCTTTCCCGCTTGAAAATCGTTAAAGGCCTGATAGATTTCATCCTGAGTGTTCATCACAAAAGGACCGTATCTTGCCACGGGCTCCTCCACCGGTTCGCCGCCGATCAAAAGAAATTCCCAATCACTTTCGGAATTCTCCGGAAGGGAAAATCTTACGTCGCCCTTTCCTCTTTCAAACCAAACCATGTCCCCTTCTTTTACCGGTTTTTGACCTTCTTCCGTATGCAGAACTCCGTCTCCGGAAAATGGATACGCGAACACGTTATATGTTTCAGGAACCGGAATTGAAATATCTGCTCCCGGTAAAAGACGAACGTGATAATAAAGGATCGGAATTTTTGTTTCGATGACAGCCTTGGTTCCGAGAACTTCTCCGGCGATCACGCGGATTTTTGTTTTACGATCGGGTGATTCCACATCGGGAATTTTCTCCGAAGGTGTATCCTGATAACGCGGGTCGCTCATCTTCTGCGAAGAAGGAAGATTGACCCAAAGTTGAAAGCCGTGCATTCGACCGCCGCTTTTCTGAAACTCATCGGAGGGGAGCTCCGAATGAACCAAACCGGAACCCGCGGTCATCCACTGAACGTCGCCGGCCTTCAATTTTCCGTAATTTCCCCAAGAATCATGATGTTCCATTTCTCCGGTCAATAAATAAGTGACCGTTTCGAACCCTCGGTGCGGATGTTCTGGCGCACCAATTGCTTTTCCCGGTTGGTATTCTACGGGTCCCATCTCGTCTAATAACAGAAACGGATCCAGCTGAATTAAATCTTGGACCGGGAAAGGTCTTCTCACGGGAAATCCTCCCCCCTCCATCGTTCTCAGCGAAGGCCGAACCGTTTTAACTTTTCTTAGATTCATAAATCGAACTCTCCTTTTTGTTTCTTGTCTCGGTGCAAATTCTTACTCTCACGAAGTAATGGATTCTATTATGATAACAACTACTGTAACTTTTTTAGTTTCGTATTCTTTAGACGATACGTTTCGTTTTGTGGCGGATTTTCGAAACTTAATACGTTGGGGCGATAGAATCTCGGAAGTAAACCCGATCCAAAACGGCAATCTACCGGTCTTCGAATTACTGTATTCTTTCGGGCCTATCAGACTCAAGGCAAATTATGAGGCAAAAGAATGGATTCCGAATTCAAGAATGATTATGGAGACCAGCAATTCTTTTCTGGATCTTCGCGATATCTATACGTTTCAAAATTCCAATAAGGGAACAAAAATAACTTTCACGAATCACTCAAAACTCAAATTCCCTTACAGCGCCGGAGAAAGGTTTTTTCATTCCGGAATTCATGGTAGAATCTATAAAGAAATGAGGCAACTTCAGCACTGTCTGTTTCAATGTGATTCGAAATTTCCTAAACATTTTCACGTAATTCGAAATTAAAAGTTGTTCGAAATTACTCTTGCTTTAATTTATTTTTTATAAAGAATATGATCGGTTTTAATTGAGTGAACTTTCCAAAAAAACACCTAACGCCCGTTCCGGAAAACGAAGAGGCAAGACTCAAAGCCTTACAAACCTATCAGATTTTAGATACGGCTTCCGAAGAAAAATTCGACTCTCTGACTCAGATTGCCGCTTATATCTGTAATTCTTCGATCGCACTCATATCTCTCATCGACGCCGATCGCCAGTGGTTCAAAGCAAAGGTAGGATTAGAAGACGCGGAAACGCACAGAAATATTTCCTTCTGTCAATACGCGATTCTGCACGACGAACTTTTCGAAATCGAAGACGCCCTCGACGACGATCGTTTCAAAAACAACCCGTTGGTTCTCGGTCCGCCTTTTATCCGTTTTTATGCCGGAGCGCCTCTGAAAACGCCTGACGGTTTTAACTTAGGAACACTCTGTGTAATCGACTCGAAGCCTAAAAAACTCGACGCAAAACAAAAAAAGATCTTAAAGGTTCTCTCCAATCAAGTCATCACCAATTTGGAATTGGTAAAAAAGAACAAGGAACTCACCCTTTTGCGCGAAAAAGAGGACGAACTGCAAAACTCGAAAAGTCAATTTTTTGCCAACATGAGCCACGAAATCCGAACTCCGGTTCACGGAATTTTAGGAGTCACCGACCTCCTTTCCGAAACCGAATTGTTAAACGAACAAAAAGACTACGTGGAAACGATCCGCAGAAGCGGAAGTCTTCTTCTTAATCTTCTAAATGATATTTTAGATTTTTCTAAATTAGAATCCGGTCATATGACGATCGAGAATATCGCATTCGATCTCATGGAATTATTAAGGGAAGTTTTTTCTTTATTCGAGATGGACGCGAGAACAAAGAATATAGAATTCAAATTGGAAAACGGTTCGATCCAATCCTTCGTCGTTTTAACCGATCCCAATCGCCTCAAACAAATTCTCGTAAATCTGATCTCAAACGCGTTCAAATTTACGGAAAAGGGAAGTGTCGTTCTGGAATTCACGACAACTCCCGTTTCCGCAAAACGAGCCGAGATCGAAATCAGAGTCAAAGATACCGGCATCGGAATTCCCGAATCAAAACTAAACGAACTCTTTCAAGCCTATACGCAGGCGGACACTACCGTTTCCAGAAAATACGGAGGCACGGGGCTCGGTCTCGCCATCAGTAAAAATCTAGGCGATCTGATGAATTTAAAACTCAAAGCTCAGAGTGTAATGAATCGAGGGAGCGTCTTTGAAATTTCAGGGCAACTTTCTTTGGCCGAAAGTTCGGAGATAACCATAGAACCGCAAAGAACAATATTTCATTTAAGCGATAATCTTTCACCGAATCTTAAAATCTTAGTCGCAGAAGACAATGATATCAATCAGATGCTCATCAAAAGGGTTTTGGAAAAATTAGGTTATACTCCTACGATTGTCTCCAACGGAATCGAAGCATTACATCATATCGAAATGTTCGGTGCGGACGTTCTGTTTTTGGATATACAAATGCCGGAGCTGAGCGGAATCGACACCGCTAAAATTCTGACCCAACACACCAATCAATCCATACGACCTTACATCATCGCAATTACGGCTAACGCGAATCAATCGGATCGCGAAGCGTGTTTAGCCGCGGGGATGGATCATTATATCAGTAAGCCGTTTCAAAAAGAAGAAATCGCAATTCTTCTCAACGATTATATTCTTACAAAAGGGAAAACAAAAATCTAATATTCTCCGGAATCAAAGCCGGGAATAAACCCGGCATTAAAGTTATTTCAAAAAATTTTCGATCATTTTTTTTCCTCCTTCGGTTGCAAAGGATTCCGGATGAAACTGAACCCCTTCGATGGGAAGAATTTTGTGTCTTACTCCCATCAGAACGGAAGTTTCCCCTTCTACTTTTGCTGTGATCTCGAGACATTCCGGCAAAGATTCCTGCACACCTTCCAAAGAGTGATAACGCATAACGTGAATAGGTTTGGAAAGCCCCGAAAAAAGTCCCCTTTGATCGTGAGAAATCGGAGAAGTTTTACCGTGATACGGAACCCTCGATCTACGCAGACTTCCTCCGAACGAAGTAACGATTCCTTGCATACCGAGACAAACTCCCATAATTTTGATATAAGGATTTCGAAGCCTTAAAATCGAATTTGAAACGCCGAAGTATTCCGGATCTTCCGGATGCCCGGGACCGGGAGAAAGAAGAATATGGGTCGGATTTACGGAGAGAATATCGTTCAGACCGACTTGGTCTTGTCTAAAAACAAAAAGCCTAAATTTTTGAGAATCCGAACTCAAACCCTCCTCCAAAAGATGAACCAGATTGTATGTGAAAGAATCGTAATGGTCGACTACTACGCAGTTTTTCATATACAAAAATCCTCCAGTGATGTTCTTATCCCCTTTAACTTATTTAGAATTTCTTGATATTCTAAATCTTCAGCCGAATCCAAAACTATCCCCGAGGCGGCCCTCGAATACGCGGAATCACCGGTTCTAAAAAGGCTTCGAATCAAGATGCAGAATTGCGAACCCCCGTCGAGGGAATGATATCCGAAAACTCCGCCGTATGGACCGCGTTCATCACCTTCCGTTTTTTGAATCCACTTGATCGATTCCACCTTCGGAGCCCCCGTGAGAGTTCCCGCAGGAAAAACGGAAACGAGACCGGAGAAGGAATTTTCAGTCTTTTTCATAATTCCGACAACTTCACTCGTGATGTGTTGAACGTGAGTGAATTTAAGAATTTCGAATTCTTTTTTTAATCTAACGGTTCCGGTTTCACAAACTCGACTCAGATCGTTTCTATGCAGGTCGATCAGCATCGAGTGTTCCGCGAGTTCCTTCTCGTCGTTTAACAATTTTTTTGTTAAGATTTTGTCCTCGGAGAATGTTTTACCCCTAGGATAAGTTCCGGCGAGCGGATAGGTCTCGACGATCCGATCTCTAAGCGAAAACAACAATTCCGGGCTCGAACCGAAGGTTTCCAATTCCCGATCCTTATAAAAGAAAAGATAAGGGGACGGATTCTTTCTCTTGAGAGCTCGATAGATCGAAACCAAACTGCCTTCGATTTTAAACCGTTCCTCAAACCCTATCTGACACTGAAACGTGTTCCCGGCTAATATTTCCTCCCTTGTTTTCCGAAACATATTAGAATATTCTTCTTTTGTTTTAGAATATCCTAAGGAACTGACTTTCGTTTTTTCCTCCGATCCGTCCTTTTCGAGCAGCAGCGTCTGAAGCTCCTCAAAGCGGTTTTCAGAATAGTAAAAGTATTCGCTCTCTCCTGTGAGATGATCCAGAACGACTCCATCCAAATACAATCCGAAAGAAAATAAAGGATATCCTTCCCTGGGTTTTATATTTGTTACCGGTTCAAAGAGCGAGGTCGCGTCGTAACTCAAAAAACCGACAAGACCGCCCAAATATTTTTTCGAAGTTTTTTTGCTCGGGAAAAGTTCCTTGAGAGTGTCGTAAGGATTTTTTGTAAAATGGTCTTGTCCGTTTAAGACGAGCCTGCCGGGATATCCTCGAAACTGTGAAAAAGGAGAAAAGCCGAAAAGCGAATAACGGTAGTTATCCGGATAACCCGGATGACTTTCCAAAAGAAAACATCCAGGATACTTTTTTGTTAAACGAAGTAGAAAATCATCGATTCCCTCTTCAAGAAGTGGAAACGGTAAGCTCTCCGGTCTTTCGGGGAGAGCGCTTAGATATTGTTTCAGATTTCGGATCTGACTCGACATAGTGAACTCCTGTAATCTCCGGAATCGTCCGGAACAAGTTCAGAATTTTCTCCGGTTGCCCGGTATGAATGGTGATGATAATGTCCTGAGAGTTTTTTTCGATATTGCGCCAAAGGCGCCAATCCTTCCAATCGATGGATTTACGGGATAAAATTCCGATTAGGCGAAGAATGGATGCGGGCCCTTCTTCCGAAGTTATATAAAACGAAAAAATTTTGTTTTTCTGTAAATCTTTCAAAATCATTGTTATGTTCTCCTATATTCTATATTTTATATTCTTAATGTATCATTTCTCGATTCGCTTTTCCCGGCGGAACCATAGGAAGTACGTGGAGATCCGGAGAAACCCGCAAAACGATAAACGAAGGCCCTTTTTTTTCAAAAACTTCGCTTAACAATTCGGACACAAACGATTCTTCTTTGAGTTCGTAAGAAGGGATTCCGAAAGAAGATGCAATTTTTTTAAAGTTCGTGGGCGTAACGAACTTCGAAGCCGAAAATCTCGAAGAGAAAAACAGTTCTTGCTGTTGTCTAACAAGACCGAGGTGTCCGTTATTCATCAAAAGGATGGTAACGTCCAAATTCAGTTCGCGAAGAGTATCCAATTCTTGAATGTTCATAAGAATCGATCCGTCGCCCGAAACACAAACTATCCTCTTCCCGGGAGAAACCAGAGCGGCTCCGATCGCGGAAGGCAGACCGAATCCCATCGTGCCCAATCCTCCCGAAGTCAAAAGACTTCCCTGAGTCTGAAAGGAATAATACTGGGCGACCCACATCTGATGTTGACCTACGTCGGTCGCAACGATCGCCTTATCCCCTAAAATTTCGGAAACCTTCCGAATTACCGAAAACGGATGGAGCGTATCGTCTTCACTCGGAAGAGGAAGTCCGTATAAATCCTTGAGTGTGAAAATCCGATCCTTCCATTCTTCCAGAGCTCCAATTCGATAAGGAATTTGAACTTCCAGAATCTGTCTCAAAAAATCCTCCACATCGTATTTCAGTGAAAGATTAGGATTTTTTAATTTACCAATTTCGGTTGTATCGATGTCAACGTGTATGACTTTTGCGTTCGGACAAAACTCGCTCAACTTACCGGTCGCACGATCGTCAAAACGAACTCCGAATGCGATCAAAAGATCAGTTTCTTCCAACGCCGTATTTGCGGCTCTGGAACCGTGCATTCCGAGCATTCCCAAAAACAAAGGGTTTTGATCTTCGCAAATCCCCAAACCCATCAGAGTCGAAACTACCGGAAACTTTAGTCTTTCCTGAAGAACACGAAACAGTTCCGCGGATAAAGGGCGATTTAATCCGCCGCCGATATAAAAGACCGGCTTATTCGACTCTGCGATCATATCCCGGAAACGGTCGATCCAGACGGGATCTAGTTTTTGAATATTTTCCTCATTTTGAATATTCCAAATTTCTGATTCTTTTTCCGGATTCCACTCGATTTTTCCGGAAGCGACGTCCTTGGGAACGTCGATCCAAACGGGCCCCGGTCTTCCTTCGATGGAAGTAAGCCATGCCTGAGGCAGAATTTTGATAAGATCTTCCGTTTTTTTTACGAGATAACTTCTTTTGGTAATCGGGGTCGAAAGACTCAGAGTATCGATTTCTTGAAATGCATCGGTTCCGATCAATGAAACTGAAACTTGCCCGGTAATCGCAATCAAAGGAACAGAGTCCATCTTCGCGTCGGCGACCGCGGTGATCAGATTTGTAACCCCGGGTCCGGAAGACGCCATACAAACAGCGGGCTTCCCGCTCGCACGAGCCATTCCACCCGCGATAAACCCGGCGCCTTGTTCGTGTTTGGCGAGGATATGACGAATTTTACTTCCGTGTAACGCGTCATAAATGAGAAGACTCGCTCCGCCGGGAATCCCAGTAACAATTTCAACCCCGGCGTATTCCAAAAATCGAACGATCAACTCTGCTCCGCTTATTTCCATTCTTTGATATCCTTCTAAAAAATCTTTATAACAAACCGCTCATCGACCCAAGAACTACCTTAAAATAAAAAAGCCTCCCCCGGCTTTACACCGGAGGAGGCTTTTCTTAGGATTGCGCCTGAAAGAAATCTCTACAGCGTAAAGCAAGATCCCGGTGGCCAGACGACCACTACAAGCACGAGCCACACCATGACTGTGTTGAGATTTACCGGATTGTTTACGCGATTGAGATTCATAAAATGAGTTCTGTGACCAGCTTGCTTTCATCTTCGATCAAGAGGCAAGCGATTTTTTAGGAGGCCCTGTAAAATTGGATCGAACAAAGAGAGATTGGATTTTCGACTTGGAGATAACTTCTTGCACAATCGACAACTATAAGACCAGTCCCAAAAGGTTATCGCAGCTTAGTCTTTCCGATAAAGTATAATCGAGTTTTTGGACGCGCTGTAAATCTCTCGGAAGGAAAGAATTCAAACGTCTAAATGGAAAGTTTGCTTTCAAGTCCGGATTCTTTGCTTAGAATTGGATCTTGCTCATACTCAAAAAAACAATTTTTAGGAAAACAAAAATGGCACAAGTCACACTCAAAGGAAATCCGGTCCCGCTCGAGGGAAAAATTCCCGCGCTTGGAGAAAAGGCTCCCGAATTTAAGGCAATCAAACAGGATCTTTCAGAGTTCGGTTTAAAAGACTACGCGGGCAAAGTGAAAATTCTCGTCGCGGTCCCAAGTCTCGATACTTCCGTCTGCGCGATCGAAACCAAGGTCTTTAACGAAAAAGCCGCAGGTCTAAACGGAATTTCCACTCTTATCATTTCCGGAGATCTTCCCTTTGCGATGAAACGTTTTTGTTCCACCGAAGGAATCGATTCTCCAAACTTAGTCACCGGTTCGCAATACAGAGATTTTTCTTTTTCCAAGGCTTATGGAACTCATATCGCTGACGGCCCCCTAAAAGGACTTTCCGCAAGAGCGGTTTTTGTGGTCGATAAGAACGACGTTGTGCGTTATGTGGAGCTTGTTCCTGAAATCGGTTCCGAGCCGAACTACGGAGCAGCCCTGGACGCGGCAAACGCTGCTCTTTAATCCTTTTTGTCCGATCCGGAAACGGATCGGATATTATAAACACAGTATATTATAATTTTTGAATCAATTTTGAAATTTTGGAAGAGACCGTTTTTTCGTCCTTCTGCCAGAGTTTTGTATGTTCTCCTCCGGAGATTCCGACAAATTCCTTCGGTTCTTTTGCAGCATTGCCCAATCTAACTCCGTGTTCGTAAGGAACTCCGCTGTCCGCGTCTCCGTGAAAAATCAAAACCGGACGCGGAGAAATATTTGCGATCACCTTTTCGGGCGATAACTCGTCCGTTTCCAAGTTCCCTCGAAACTCGTAAAAGAAAACGACCAGGGGCAAAAGTGGATATTTCGGAAGTCCGAAATCTTTTTTTGCGTTGTATGCGATTACGTCCGCAAAATCGGCAAATCCGGAATCAAAAATTCCGATCTTGATTTCCGGATTCTCGGCCATAAAAAGAATGGAAGTGGAGGAACCCATAGAAAAACCGAGAATACCAAAGGACTTCATTCCTTTTTGTTTTGTATATTCGAGAGCCGCGAGAAGATCCTTTCTTTCGTGATAACCCATCGAACTAAAGGATTTTTGACTTTCTCCACAATCTCTTAGGTCCGGAAGAATGACGTTGATTCCCTGATCGTGAAACAGTTTCACATAACGCAGGCCTTCTCTTCTCGTAGCCCCACGACCGTGAATCGAAAGAATCACCTTATCCGATTTTTTTGCGGCGGGAACCCACCAGGCTGAGATTTTCATCCCGTCCTTGGTTTTGTATTCTATATTTTCGAAATCCAAACCCAAATCCGACTTTGGATCCCCGCAAAAGATATAGTGATCCCGAGTACAACGATGCGGTTTCGGATGCATAAGAACTCCCGAAAAATACCAAGCACCGCAAAGGACAAGGAGAATCGAGAGGGTTACAATTCCGAGAAGAGTTCTTACAATTCTTTGTTTCATGATTTTCCAACCGAAGAAAAGACGTACCGCCGTATTCGAACAAAGCAGATTCTTATAAACCCAATATGCTTAGATAAAGAATCAACCCGTTTCGTTAAAACGCGTTGGAGAAGAATCTTTGAATTCTCAAGGAAGGCAAGAACAAATCCCGCTCTAACGTCTTTCAATCACAACTTTTGGTCCTGCATCCAACAACGCCTCGGGAGCGTCCTCCCAAGAAGCGGTCAAAGTTGTTACCTTACACGGACAAAAATGAGGATGTCCCGCCAAGTGCAAGAGGTCGTGCAAAGTCGGCTGTACGTTTACCCTTCCCGTTTGAAACGTTACTCCCCTTCCATACATCTCCAGCAAAGGAATGGGAGTTTTTCTTTTGTAATAGATTCCCACACTCGTACAATGCCCGCCGGGAAGAAGAGAACGAAGTGCAAACGTAAGTCCGTCTTCATTCGCGCTCGCGTCGACCGTGATCGGATATTGAGTCGAAGGATCCGGATATTTTGTTCCGAGAATCGTAGCTCCAAAACTTTCGGCGATTTTGTTTCTTTGAGGATCGTCGTCCACATAAGTTACGGGGGAACCCATAGCGCGAGCGACCATCACGGAATACAATCCCACACTTTTTGCGCCGCCTCCGACAACCAAGACTGAACTTCCGGGATTTTGTTTTAAGAACGGTCCGACGGTTCTGTAACCGTCAGGAATATTATCGCTCATACTCGCGGCGTCCGCAGGAGAAAGAGATGCCGGCAAAGGAATGAGCATGTAATCCGCGAAAGGGACTCGAACCAAATCCGAAAAAGCGCCTCCCCATTGTTTTCCTCCCAGATCGCCGAACCCATACATAGAACGAGGTGGAACCGAAGTACAACTGTTCGTCAAACCCGCCTTACAACGATTAAATTTTCCACAGGCGATCTGGAACGCGACGATGACGGAATCTCCGGGTTTTACGTTTTTGACCCGGTCGCCTACGCTCTTTACTTTCGCAACAAACTCGTGACCGAAAGGATAAGGACCTTTAAACGGAGCCTTCCCTAAGGCCGTATTGGAAATCAGACTATATGCATGATTTCTAATAAAGTGAAGTAACTTTCCCTTAAAAGGGGCCTCTCCGAGCAAAATCCCCAAATCCAAATCACATCTTGCCACCGCGATCGGTTCGACTAGGGCGTCTTCGTCCGATTCCAGACGAGGTTGGGGAACGTCCCACCATTCCAATTTTCCCGGACGAAGGAACATAAGCTGTCGCATAAAACTCTCCATAGACCAGATGGTCTATCCTGTAAATAAAAGAACAGACAGGTCTGTCTACTTTATTTTTCTTAAAAATCTCCTTTTGGATTGAATTTCGAACAATCTTCCCAAGACCGCCCCGCCCGCATTTTACGAAAAATGAATGGAATCTTAAAATGCAGACCTGTCGGAACTCCGACGTTCCCCCGTAAAAGTCGCGCGCCCCGCCCGATTTTCGGGTGGTGGGGTGGGTGGCGGAAGACTCCCGGAGATTTTCCTATATCACAGGATTAAAACTTTGCAAGGAATATTCTCTCTCAGAGCTTTTCTAGGAACTCCTACAAAAATTTTGATTGGATCGCCCTGATTCGAAATCGCTTTTTTAACTTGTGGGTAAGGTTATGTGTTTTTCGGGTGGAGGGGCGGGTGGCGGAAAACTCCGGAAACTTTTCTCTATCAGAAAATGAACCTTTTCACAAGTAAAATTCCATTTTCGAACTCTTGTCGGAACTCCCACAAAAATTCACTGGACTCGTCGATCCCGCACCGATCCCTCCTTCTTACGTATGGAAAAGGTTTTGTTACGCCCGCGTAAGAATCTTTTACCAAAGGTTTACTCAAAAAACCTGAAAATGTGGGAACTCCTCCGTTTTAATCGGCGGCCAAGCCCGGACATTCCTAAACACGGATCCGATCGCAAAATGTTTTTGTCAAGTTTTCACTCCGACTAAAAGGAAGCGCAGCTCAACTACAAATAACAAATCCTCCGGAGATCCGACCTAAGTCCGATTCCGGAGGATTTTTTTAACCAAAAAGAGATCGATTCTAAAATTCTTAGATCAAAAAACTCTTCGTAAAAGCAACGAGTCTTTTCACAAAATTGGTGTAAGGTGGATACATCAATTCTATCGAACTGAGCGGCGATTGACGAAGAACCGAACGTTCGTGAGAGAACGCTTTAAACCCGAAAAAGCCGTGATAACTTCCGTGTCCGGAATGATTCACCCCTCCGAACGGAAGATTCGGATTTACAAGATGAAGAATCACGTCGTTGACCGCAACTCCCCCGGACGAAGTTTCTTTCAGAATCTTTTTGATCGAACGATTCTTCTTTCCGAAGATATAAAGAGCAAGCGGCTTCGGTTTGGAATTGATCTTCTCGATCGCCTCATCCAAATTATTATAAGGAATCAGAGGCAGCACCGGTCCGAAGATTTCATCTTCCATAATATTCGCATTTTCAGGAATATTACTCAGTATCGTAGGTTCGATATAATTCTGTGTCTCGTCCGTATCTCCCCCCATCTCGATCTTCGCGCCTTTTTCCACAGCCTCGTGGATATAACCGGAAACTCGATTGAAGTTACGATCGTTTACGATTCTACAAAAGTCGAGATTGTCTTTGAGAGCCTTTCCGTCTTTTGTATAAAATTCTTTAACGACCGCTTTCGCTTCGTCTACAAACGGTTTTACGAGATCGTTCGGAATGAGGAGATAATCGGGCGCAACACAGGTTTGTCCCGCGTTTAATACCTTTCCCCATACCAGTTTTTTAGCCGCCTTTTTTATATCCGCGCTTCGATCGATGATCGCAGGAGATTTACCGCCTAACTCGAGTGTGACGGAGGTCAGGTGTTTTGCCGCCGCAGTCATAACGATCTTTCCTACGTGAGTGCTTCCCGTAAAAAAGATATGATCCAGAGGAAGTTCCATCAAGGCGCTGGAAACTTGATAGTCTCCTTCGAAAACTGCAACTTCTTCTTTTGGAAAAACTTCGGACACGATCTTCTGAACCAAGTTAGACGTCACAGGAGTAAATTCCGAAGGTTTGATCAGAACCGTATTCCCCGCGGCGATCGCGGCCGCAAGGGGCGCCATTGTCAGATAGAACGGATAGTTCCAAGGACCGATGACCAAAACCACACCTCGCGGTTCGTAGAGAATTTGACTCTTCGCACCGAAAAGTGTCATCGGAGTTTTTACGCTCAGAGGTTTCATCCATCTTCGAACGTGATGAATCGCGTCGTTGATTTCGGAAATGGAAGGCATAATTTCGGTGATATCGACTTCTCTTTCATTCTTACGAAAATCGGCGTTTACCGCTTTTTCAATTTCCGGAGTGTATTTGATAATCGCAGCTTTGAGTTTTTTCAAACGCTGAATACGCTCGTTAGCGTTGGTCAGTTTCATGACCTTATGAAAATGTTGTTTCTGAAGTTTAAACACACGTTCAATTTCAGTATGATCCACTGCAGGTAGGGTCGGGTTAGAATTCGGTTTTTTTACCGGAGATTCCTGTAAAGTTGGCATCGGAAGTAGCTCCTTCAATCTATCTAGTTACAAAAGTATTCTTTAGGGAATAAGCCCGATCGGGCGGCCTCATTCTATCATCGGGGAAAGGGAAAGCAATTCTTTTTATCGGTCTTTTTTCCCCGATTCTTCCCTTACGACCGTTGGCAAACCGAGAATCGTTCCGGAGAAAAGTATAAAGAATCTAAAGCCCTCTCTTTTATAAAAGAGCTCCTTTGCCGAAACCGAAGCTTTGTAGAAGGGGTAAGATCGTTCCAGAAAAAGTATGCGGGATCGTCCGATCCGAAAGAAGGACGGATTCTTTCAAAAGAAAATCACCTTCCTCCGCGTTAGGTGTTCGTTCCGAGAACTTTTCAGGTTTAGAATCCCGCCCGCCCCCGTATGAAAAGGGAATTTTCAAGCGTCCAATTTTGCTAATACGAAAAGGACTCATATTTACGGCGCGTCCCAAAACTCGATCCTACTTTATCGAAAAGATCGAGCTGCAAGAACCTGCCCCGGTTCTGGGATAGGTTCTTATAAGAATCCGGTTTTTTTGCGGTTCGAAATGCGACGGAATAAAATCAAAAAACTAAAACAAAGAAATCTTATAATTGAAATAAAAGTGAAATAGAATTAGGAAATATTTTTCCAAGAATTCAATCGAAGAATTCTTGATGACTTGACAAGAAAAGAAGACGTCCGGAAGAATTAAAGAATATGAGCCAGACCAAAACATTAGAATTGCATCACCACCAAGATCTCGGCTTTTACAGCAATCTCAAAGATCTCAACGACCCGGTCCAAGAAAACGCTCCCATCCACTACAAATTTCACAATCTTACTGAAAACGTAGATTCCATCATCAGCAGAACCTTGGATCGTTATCTGCTACAGCTCGACATCATCTACGTTAGGGATTCAGTTTTCTCCGCGTTAAGGGAAACGATCGCAAATTCGATCAAAGCCAATATCAAAAGAATTTATTTCAGGGAACTCGAAGCCGACATCCAAAATCCCGAAATCTATAAACAAAAAATTCTGGGCTTTAAGAAAAAGTATTTGGACAATAAGGAAAAATACGAGGAACTCCTTCTTCGTAATAACTTCGTCGTACTCGTATCCTTTATTCACAACAAGGACATGATTCGAATTCGAGTCATGAACAACGTAAAACTCAGTCCCACCGAAGTGGAACGTATCAATCAAAGAATCGAAAAGGCTAAACATTACAACGACCTGGCAGAAGCCTTTCTCGAAGCGGGAGATGAAACCGAAGGGGCGGGACTCGGGTTGATCATGTCTCTGATGATGCTTAAAAACGACGGACTCGCGGCTTCTTCTTATAAGATCGAAAGTCAAGGAAACAATACGAGCGTAATCATCGACATTCCTCTCAATATCAGCAAAGAGAATCTTCAACTTCAAAAAACCGAGGACATTCTAAAAAATATCGACGGACTTCCGACGTTTCCGAAATCGATCCAAGACATTCAGGCAATGATAGAAAGACCCAATTCTTCCATCAGCCAGATCGCGGAGGTCATCAAGAAGGACGTAGCTCTTTCGGCGAATATTCTAAAACTTGCGAATTCTGCGGCGTTTATCCGCGCAAACAAAGTGGAATCTCTGGACAGAGCGATTCAACTCATCGGTTTAAAGGAACTCAATCAGCTTCTCTATTCTCTCGGAACAAAACAAATTCTGGAAGATAAGTTTCCGGCGTTTCTTACGATCTGGGATAAATCCAATCAGTGTGCGTTTTATTGTAAACTCATCGCAAATCGGATGGCGCTTCCGAAAGATACGGTCAGCAATCTTATGTCCGCCGCATTGTTACACGACATCGGAGAAATCATCCTTCTTTCTCTGGAAGAAAGAACGATGAAAAGTATCGGTAAAATTTCTGCTTCCAAAGAGATCGCTTCCGCGGTTTCCATGGAAGAAGCCGCATTAGGAATCACTCATACAAAAGTCGGAGCCCTCATCGCGGAAAAATGGAATTTTCCGGAAGTCTACGCAAAAGCTATGGAATATCATCACAGAGCTTTGCTCGTCGACGAGGAATTCCAACCTTACGTATTTCCGATCTACATAGCGGACATGATGATCAAGATCAACAACGAAGAAGCGAAATACAGCGAGATTCCGGAGAAAATTCTTCAGTATTGCAAGTTCAACTCTTCCGGCGACTTTCATTCTTTTCGGACCAAATCTCTCGAGAATTTTTTAGCCACGGCTCGTTGAGGAAAATCCGCGCGAGAAGACGACGTAACAAAATCGATTTTGTATACGATTTTAAATTCATTCTTTTATTGAATAAAAGTCAGGGATTGGTCATTTAACGCGATTTTTTTTCATGTCGTTTTATACCTGTTCGCTTAACAAAATAAACACTTCGGTCTATTGTTGTTCTTACTTCCCTATGCGAGAATAAGACTCGTTGAGGCGAAAGCCGGAGGGAAGTATGAGAAGTTTTCCAAAAATAGCGGGGCTGATTCTTTCGGGGATTCTTCTTTTAGGTTTTAATGCCTGCACAAACTCTCAGGATCCCAATCTTCTTTGGTTGTTAAGCGCGACTTCGCCGAATCCTTCTCCCGCCCCGGACGGGGAACAACCGTTCAGCATCGTGATCAACGACGAAACCGCTCCGGTGGATTTTGTTTTCGATACTACCAAAACCGTGAACGTAAATATCCAGGTTTTGAGTCCGGAATCTCCGATCTCCGGAAGTTTAGTACAAATCTTTAATATAGACAACACGGCTCAAAAATCGGTCTTTAGGGCCGCAACCGCGGAAAACGGAGAAGTAAAGGGGAGTTTCACCATCGACGAGGCCACTCGAAAGGTCACCCTCAAAGTGGAGGCCTTCGGCCAACTCTACGAAGCGGAAATAGAAATCATAAATTCGTTTAGCATTTCGCGCAAAATCACCGTGATCATCAAAGGAAATAACGTGATCCTTCCGGATAGCGACGGAGACGGAATCGTCGACAGGGACGATACGTATCCGAACGATCCGACCCGCGCGAGCACGTTTCGATATCCGGCAAACGGTTATTATACGATTTCTTACGAAGATTTGTTTCCCAATCAAGGGGATGCGGACTTTAACGATTATAACGTAAGAGTCGTTTTTGAAGAAGACTGGAACTCAAAAGGACAAGTATCGAGAATCCGCGCCAAATATACCCACGTCGCCAAAGGTGCGGGATACAATCACACACTTCATATGACGATTCCAGGTATCACGGCATCTTCTTATTCTTTAACCCGTTTCGGTTATGATGGAACCACGGTGGAAAATACTTTTTCAGGGATCGATACCGCGATCCAAGCCCTCGAGATTCTTCCAAAATCCAGCGATACGATTCCGTCTTCGAATACTTCCCGATCCAACACAACGTTCAAGATCGGTAAGTCCGCCGGTTTAGAAGTCATTTTACAAAGTGCAATCAATCGTGTAACGTTAGGCGCGGCTCCTTACGATACGTTTATCAAAGTCATCAATACGAATCAAGAGATTCACTTTCCAAGAAGATACTTTGATTCGAACGGAAAGGATCTCTATCTGGATTCCACCGGATTTCCTTGGGCGCTTTTGGTTCCCGGAAACTTTCTCTGGCCTTATGAAAGTACCGATATTCGTAAATCGTATCCTTCTTTCAAACCTTGGTATGAATCGATGGGAAATCTGGGCGCGGATTGGTATCTTGCGCCCGTACTATCGGAAGTTTTCCCTCCTTCAAACTGAACTCATTTCCCCGGGATTTTCTTCCCGGGGCTTCTTTTTTTCTTTTCTTTCTTTCGATCGCATGAGATCCTCTTAACCTCGTATGCCCGATTTGAAAATTAAGAATCGAAAACTCCCCTCCTCCGTTCCTTTGGAATCGGGACTTTCTCCGAAATTTTTTCTCAACCTCTTAAGAGAAATCGCTCCCATCGTCGCGATCGACGATGGACGAACGATCCTCTTTGCAAATGAATCCTTTCGGAAAGAATTTGTGGGAAGTTCCCGGAGCGTCATCGGAAAAAATTTATTTCGTGTTTTTGGATTGAACCCCGTGGATCAGGAAGAAATGGATTCCAACATTCATCTTTCCAAAAGGGGAAAGGTGCAAAATCAGGAGTTTAGAAAACAGAAAACGTATTACGGTTATTCCGTGTTTCGTTTCGGAGAAAGTATCGGAATCATTCTTAAAAACATCACAGAGAACAAACGTCTCGAAAAAAAAATCGCAAACCTTCACACAAAACTTCTGCAATCGCAGGAGGAAGAAAGAATCCGTCTTTCCCGAGAATTACACGACGGAGTCGGTCAAACCATTCTCGCGGCCAAACTCAACTTCCAGGCTTTCAACCGAAATCCGAAAATCTACGAAGCACAGTTTGATACGGGACTTCTTTTGATCGATAAGGCGAGTCAGGAACTCAGAGATATTTATACAAATCTTCATCCATCCACTCTTCGTGAGATCGGTTTGGAAGCCGCGATTCGAGCCTTGAGTTCGGATTTGTTTCCTCCGATGGATGTGGAATCCGAATTGGAACTCAACTTAAAACAGGAACTCCAACCGACCGTCGCGAATCAAGTTTTTAGAATCGTTCAGGAAATTTTTCAGAATGTGATCAAACATTCTCAGGCAAAGAAGATCTCTCTCAAGATTCAAATCAAAGGAAGGCAATTGTATTTGGATGCAAAGGACAATGGAATCGGATTTCAAGAAAGAAAAGTAAGAGCCCGCTCTTCCGGTTTTGGACTTGAAAATATACGAAGAAGAGTGGAAGATTTAAACGGTAAATTTAAGATTGATTCCTCCGCCGGGAAAGGCACTAAGTTTATCATTCGGATTCCTTTGGAAAAAAGCAAAAATACTACTACCAAAAAAATATGAAACCTCTAACAAAAATATTCTTAGTCGATGATCACGCCATTCTCAGAGAAGGGCTTAAGATGATTCTTTCCGGACAACCCGGTTTGGAAATTTGCGGAGAATCCGGGGACGCCGAAAAAGCTCTGGATCAAATCGGAAAGTTGAATCCCGATCTTGTCATCACGGACATTTCGATGCCCGGTTTAAGCGGAATCGACTTGGTGAAAAATCTAAGAAAACACTATCCAAACATACGAACCATCATTCTCTCTCGTCACGATAACAAAGAATACGTTCAGAAATTACTCGAACTCGGAATCAACGGTTACGTTCTCAAGGACGACGCGGGGAACGATCTCTTAAGAGCGATCGAAGCCGTTCACAAAGGCGAAACGTATTTGAGTCCGGGGATTACCGCTCATTTTCTTTCGGGTTTTGTCGGTTCCGGAAAACCGGGCGAAGACAATCAGGACGCAAAAAAGGCGTTCTCAGTTCTTTCGGATCGGGAAAGGGAAATTTTAAAATTGGTTGCGGAAGGAAACTCCAACGAATCGATCGGGAAAATTTTAAGAATTTCTCCGGCGACCGTAAAGGTCCACCGCGCGAATATCATGAAAAAATTAGATCTCCACAAAGTCGCGGATCTGGTGATGTATGCGATCCGCGCGGGTTTGATCGAATCCTAAAACGGAAATGGAACGTAGCTTTCGTCGAAACTCAGTTGCTGAGAATCCGCCATTGGTCGGTTTTTCTTTGCAGACGGGATTTAAATTTGGACCATTTTAAAATAAATCTTTCGTGTTTTCCCTTGGCGATGGTATCGACTTCATCGCGCACCAGAACCGACCATTCGATTTTGGGTCCGTGGATTTTCGAAATTTCGACTTCTACGAACGCCTTCATTCCGGGAGGAGTCGGCGCCTCGTGACTAATGTCGATATGAATTCCTAAACTGCCTTCTTCCGGACCGATTGTTTTTTCCAAATGTCGAATGCACGAAGCCTCGATCAATCCGACTAAAAATCCGGTCGCAAAAACCTCCGGAAGAAAGAGAGAATCGGTTTTTAGGTCCGGAAAAATATAAGGAACGGTCTTCTCCAATGGAACCACATATTCGAATACAAAACGTTCTCCCACCGATAAATTCTGTTTCAACGTTTCCCTCCACAAAGAAACTCATAAAATGAATTTTGGAATTGTTTCTCAAATCTACAATTCGTCTTTAAACGTTCAAACAGAATCGTCTTTTTCTTTCGATTTGGATGTTTTATCCTGACTGGATTCTGATTTTTTTTCGGAATGAACGAGAAAAAGTTGATACTTTGTTTTAAAAACAAATCTTATAAAATCATGTTCTTTTCGCTAAACGTGCGGAAGTCCTGTGAGAATTCTAAATGAAGAAGAAAATCGATAAAAATCACAATAAAATATTAGAATATTATACTTTTCTTTTGCAGATACCCGATACGGTCTTGCAAGAATTGGATCTAAACGTGTTGATACTTCCTTCGCCCGAGCAAAGAGAAAAAATCCGCGAGCTGGAGGAAAAAACAGGGTCCGTTATCGCTCTTTATAAAAAAAAGTATGAACCGAAAGGCAGACATCTTTGTAAAACGATCCGATCCGCAGAGCTGGATCCACAAGCTTTGAAGTTGATTTTTCAAATGGAAAAGAAAATCCAAAAAGAGAACGAAACCATCTTAGTCGCCTATCACAACCCCATTCTGTATTTCGAAGCGGAAATACTATAAAGCGGATTTTTCAGTCTGCATTTTTCGCCGTTTTTTTATCCCTCATTCCCCTCTTTCCATTCTTATCTTTGATAAGTAAGTAAAAAACGAAAGAATCAGCGACTTCCTTTGTTAAAGAAAGGTGTATCTTTTAAGGGGTTGTTTTGACTTTCTGAAGTCAAGCACCTGAGTGCTCGAATCCGAACACTCAAGAGGCGGACTTCGTCCCGGACTTTTGGTATATTCTTACAGAGAAACAATAAGGAAGAATCAACAAAAACAATGAAGACTAAAATTCAAGAATACCTTCAAAGAAACTTTCGAATTTTCAAATGGAATGGACCGGCCTGGCTCTGGTTTTTGGGTTTGTTCGGAGCTATAATCGGTCTCGGGGTCGTTTCTTACGGAATCCTGGAGCTAATTTTTTCCATCAAAGGCAATCACGGCGAGTTCCTCATTTTTTTAGTCTTCGGATTGATTGCACTCCTGTTTGTTTCCTTTTTTTCTCTCATCCTCTACGTCATTTTTCCGAGCTACAAACAATTTTTGATTTTTACTTTGATTCTTTCCGGGACTTGTTTCGCGGTAAACTCTTACGTCCTCAATCACGAGGTTTTTCCTCCTTTTACGGAAAGAACCGTGTGGGCGCTCTGGATCGCCTTTTTATTGTTAGGTGCTTCCGTCTTTATCGATCGAATTCCGAAGACGATTCTACCGTTCTTTCAACCGATTCTGATACTCGGCGCCTATTTATCTTTGGCATTTGTTTTGGTTTTAGCGCCCCTGATGACTTTTAGCTGGGCTCTGGTTTGGATGGCGGGTCTTGGATTTCTTCCCTACGGTCCTTTGTTTGCGATGATCGCTTTTATATATTCAATTTTTATAATACACACCAAACTCGAAAATGGAAAAAGGAGAATTTCTTTCGTTCTAATCACGGCTTCGATCGTGTTTCTTTTGGGTTATTCTTCCTATTATTTCATTCAGTGGAATCACGCGGACGGAATTCTCACAAAACCCGAAACGCTGCAAGGTCACAATCGAGTCGACGTCGACCTTCCGGAATGGATCCAGAAAGCCGGGAGATTGCGCGTAAATCACGTTACCGAAATGGTGTTACAGCCGAATCGAAGATCGCAGATGGGAATGTTCGCTTCCCAGAGCCAGTTTGATCCATTGGCCTATTTCGCTTCTCAGGGATTTCTTTCCTTGTTTCGCACCGAACAACAACCTAAGATCACTCCGGAAGACTCAGGAAGAATTTTGCATCTACTCTTCGGAAGATCGCACGCTTATCTCGAACGATTGTGGAGAGGAAACTCATTGATCACGACCGACATCGATTCCCACGTTCAAGTTTATCCGGAACTCAGGGTTTCTTACACCGAAACGACCATTTCCATCTATAACGAAAATTCTTCTTCCGATCGTTCTTTTCTTAAATTTGGATCGATGTTCGCGACGCCAGAAGAGGCGATTTATACGATCACGGTTCCTCCCGGAAGTATCTGCACTAAACTTTCCCTTTGGGTAAACGGAGAGGAGCGCCCCGCAAGACTTACCTTCAAATCAACGGCGCGTAACGCGTATGAGACGATAGTAGGCACGGAAAGAAGAGACCCTTCCTACGTGGAATGGTTGGACGGAAATCGGCTCCGTCTTCGAGTTTTTCCGGTCAATCCCGAAGACTATCGGATGGTAAGAATTGGAATCGTTTCTCCGCTGCAATCGGACGGTAAAACCCTCACTTATGATCGAATCCGACTGGAAGGACCGATCTCCGATTTCGCGGATCAAAAGGTAAACGTCGATTTGTTTACTTCTTCTCAAATGGATCTGGAAACTTCGGGAATATCACTCAAAGAAAAGGTGGTTTCGGATTCTCAAGTGCGTCAGTGGGCAGGCAAAGGCGGTTTTTTAGGCTGGTCCTTTTCCTTTCCCGAAACTCCGGCAAAAGGAACCGTTTCCGCAGGAGGTATGTCATACAACGTTCTTCCCGAACAACGAGAATCTTTTTTGTTTCAACCCGATGGGATGATCGTGGTTCTGAACGAGGCCCTTTCCCGTTCGGATTGGAAAAAGTTGGTAAAGAAATTATACGAATTCAAAATCCCTGTTACGATTATTACGAACGAATGGTTTCAGACAAAGGATTCCGAAAAAGCGATGCGGTATTTGGATGAATGTGAAATTCCGGCTTTCAATCTTTTTCCTCTGCATCTGAGTGAAATCGTAGCCGCACAAAACATCGGCGAAAATCCGATTTGGATCGTAGCTGGAGAAACTCAGTCCATCCCGTTTGGAGAACTTCGCGGCTCCGAACGATTTAAAAATATGCAGAGGAGCGCGCAGAACCGAGACGTCATTCCTAAGTTCGCGATCATAAACGGGAAAAAGTCCGAATACGTCGCGAGTCTTATCGATCTGGAAAAAATCCTTCCCGTCGCCGAAAACGAAAACGAACTTTTCGAGATTCTAAAAAACCGAAAAGTCCTTCTACCGATCCAAAACGAAAAGACGGTTTCCCTTCCATACGCAAAACTTACCCTCGAAAAAACGGACCAAACAGACGTTAAACGACCCGGCGGAGATCTTTTGATCCGAATGTTGATCCGGAAAAAAATAATGCGACAACTGGGAAAACGTTTCTTTGATAAGGATCTGGAAAATCAGGATCTCGTAGAAATGGCCCGGGACGCGATGGTGGTTTCCCCCGTTTCCACTTTGATCGTTCTTGAAAGTGAAGACGACTACAAACGATTCGGAATCAAGTCCGAGCCTTCCGCTCTTGGTCAGAGCAAGTTAGAAGCTCCGGGTGCGGTACCGGAACCCGGAGAATGGATCTTGATCCTCTGTGTCCTGTCAGGTCTGATCGTCTATTTCAGATTTCAAAAAAGACATTCATTTTTTTGAATGTGATTTAGACTCTCAAGATTCTTATGCCCTTAAACCTTAGAAAGATCCTTTCCGTCGCAGTTCTCGCCGCGAGTTGTATAATTCCGATGGCGATCGTCGGGAAGGATTTGCTCAGCGTTCGCTCCGCATTTGAATTATATCCGCTTTTGTTCCTTCCTCTATTTTTGCGTCGAGGAAACGACCTAACAAAACTTTGGTTGTTTTTGCCCGGAGTTTCCTTCGTTCTTGCGGGAATTTTTTATCAAAGACTCAGTCTTGTTTGGATCGGATCGTTTTGGAATTTGCTCGCGCTACTTCATAAAAGTGGAATTCGTTTTACCTGGCCGGCCCCGTTTTTTGTATTTGCAATTCCTCCGATCACCGGATTCGGTTCCCTCTTTTTAGGATTTCAACTCCGATTGATCGTAACAAAATGGAGCGCTTGGATGTTGCACTTTTTGGATCCCCTGAGTGTCGCCCTCGGAAACCAAATTTTATTCAATGGAGAATCGTTTACCGTCGACCGGGCCTGCGAAGGGATGAAGATGGGCCTTGCTTCCGTCCTGATCGCGGCGGCGTTTCTTCTTCGCTCCAATCGTTCGGGGGCGATTTTGATCACATCCTTAACGCTCCCCCTTTGGTTTTTTTCCAATTGGATCCGGGTTGGTGCATTAGTACTTTTTAATATTCCAGCCTCGTCCTGGAGACATGAATTTATAGGAGTGATTTTTTTTCTCTCCGGAGTTGTCATTCCTTTGAGTGTGATCGCGTTGTTCTTCCCGAGTTTAGATCGGGAAAAATCCTTCCGAACGGCGGACCTGAGTCTTCGATTCCCGCCAAAGATCGTTTGGTTTTTTCTTCCTTTATTGACGATCGTGTTTCTTACTCAAAAGTTCTTTTTTTCTCCAAAAATCCATTCTTGGCCTTCTAAAATTCTATCCTTTCAATTGGATCCCGATTCCACTCGAAACGATTCTCGTATAGCGGTCTATCGTTCGGATAAAAATTATCTGATTCTTAAACGGGATTTATTTACGATCGGCACCGGACACGATCCGAGAATCTGTTTTGAAGCGGTCGGTTTTTCTTTTCTGGAACAAGGCGGAGAAGACGGAGTTCAAAAGGCCCGTCTAAAAAGTCCTTCCGGCGAGGAACCGATTCTTTTGTGGTGGTATTCGGTTTCGAAAACGCCTCACGACGCGGAATTTAAGGACGAGAAAACCGCGGCGCCCATTCGAGCTTCTTCGAATCTGGACTGGCGTTGGAAACGGTTTCAAGGCGCCGATGTGATCCAGTGGAATCTTTACGGACCCGAAGAAAAGGAACTCCGTAGAATTTTAGAATTACTTTCCGATCCCCCGCGTTGACCCGTTTTCGTTTTCTCCAGTTCGCTTAACAATTTTAGAATGCGAACTATCGATTCCAGTCAACGCAGAACGTCCCCGTTGCTGGATGATCTTTTCCGCCCATACACGCGATCTTAGGTTCGCAGGATTGGATCAAAGTATTCATATGATGGATCGTAAACTCTTCGGCTGAGTTTCCGCAAGGAGTTGCATACAAACTGAGTTCGCAATACTCGACGTCCTTTTCGAGATAAAAGACGCTTTTTCCCGGAATTGCGGAGGAAAATCCGGTGATGACTCCTGCGAGAATCGACTCCGCAGAATCCGCTTTTTTTGAGGATATCTGAGACGGATCCAAGGGCACACACAAAAGCAGTTTTAAGCGGATTGCGGATAATTTTCGAGTTCCAAAATCTTCATCATTCACCAACTGGGGCCCGGCGATCCCGCTACATCGGAAAAGAAAAAATAGAATCAGGATTCTCAAAAAATAAATCCGTTTCATACAGAAGCTAAGTTAAAAAAGGAAACTTTCCCGTATCGATTTTTTCCGAGGAAGATCCTTGATTCGTCTCCCGGATTACTCCGTCCAAAATCGAAATATTCAAATTCCAATATATTCTAATTTTCTATCGATTGAATTGAATCCAGAAAGGATGTGGGGAGGAATTTAAGAAAACCATATAAATACGATTCGAATCCGAGCAACACGACGCCCAAATCCGTAGATACGGCCGATTTCGAATCAAAACCGAATGAGAAACGGTTCCTTCACTGCCGAACACAAACAAGTTTTTTTGGCGTATTGCATGGATCCGAAAAACCTCCCGTGTTGATCGTATTCACGTTTGTCACGGCTCCGGCTCCGAATTCACCGGTGGAAGCGCCGGTTCCATCCATCCAGTTATTGCAGGTATCTCCTACGCTGATCGTCCAGTCATCGGCTAACCCGGTCCACCATTGATTGGCCGCGCTGGAATCCAAAAAGGATACGATCGGAAACAAAACGATCCCCGCCGAGTTGGTGGTAAACACTTTCACAGGACTGGCTACGGTTCCGCGATAATAATCCTGATTTGGGAGAAGAACCCAATTCGAGTTTTCGGCGCTACTTGTACAATTCGCAGTGGCGTTACAGGCTCTTCGAATCTGAGCCACGTTAGACACGATCAAAGCCTTATAATCGGCTCCAGTTCCGGGTAACGCGGAAAAATTCGCGTTTTTCTCGGCGCTACAAAGCGAATCCGCTCCCGTCACGGTCCCCGCTCCCAATAGACCGTTTGAAGTTCCCGTTGTGACAAAAAGATATTTCAACGCCAGATTCGGATCGGTCGGGGTAGTCTGCGCGCCGTTGGAATTTAAAAGAGCCAAAAACAAAAGGTTAGTATTCAGATCGGGAAAAGGCGCCGAACAACTCAGACAAAAGGAAAAAAAGAAAATAGTATATTCTATTTTCAGAATACGTTTCCAAGTTTTTTCCACAGCAAATCCCGGTTCTTCAATCTTAGAATTCATTCGAACTCCTTCCGAAAACTGACCTCGACCCTTCCGAGCGAAAAAATCGAATTCGTCTGTGAATTTGGATAAATCCATCTTGTATTGTTTTCCGGTTTCGATTCTATCAAAACCGTCGTGGAATGGAAAGAACGTTTTTCCAACCAGACGTTCAAACCGTAACTCAAAAGAGCTAATACACCTATGCTCACCTGATTATTTTGATGCCGATCGTATTCTTTTTTATCCTCCTCCCTCTGATGAATAAAATAATAACTCACCGGCAGAGGAGAATACAAAGCGACTAACGTTAAAAATGCGGGGTCGTTTGTGGAGGATTGTGAAAGGGAATTCCCGGCGTTCCTTTCCGCGTTACCCGCAACAGCCAAGGCCCCGAAGCAAAAAAGAATCAGAGACGCCCTTCCATATTCTTTTTTTTCCAGCGGAAGCAGACCGGGAACCCAAATCTTCCAAGGAGACGATCCTACAAGAGTTTGTTTTTTTTCCGCGTCCACCACGCTCTTGGGCCGGTCCTGTTCGACGAGAAAGGCCGACCACTGACTCCAGGAAGAGGGTTTTCCAAAACGGTTGAGCGCGGAAATTCTAAATTCGTATTCCCCCGCGGGGATCTTAAATTCCAAACTGTTTGTCGATACTTTCTCTTCCTTTACGATCGTATCTTCGAGAGCCTTTTTTCGGATCTCGATCTTATAACCGTTATTCCCTTTGACCTCGTTCCATTCGATGTAGTAAGTATAGTTTCTATCTTCTGAATATACTGAATTACTAATGAATATGCAGAACAAAATCAGAAGGTTTATATTCAATGATCTCAATCGTTTATTCCCCTTTTTTACCGCTGGCTTTCGCTTCCGGAGCCGCCAATTCTTCCCTCAAAACGATCTTAAAGTCGGATCGAATTTGATTTGTTTCGTTTCCTTCCTGAGTCAGAGACCAGGAGAATTTTCCCACGTCCAACACGCTTAAGTCCGTCAATCGAAACGATTCTCCATTTACGCTTCGTTTTAGGATCGATTCCCCGCTTACCCCGTATAAGTTTAGACTCCATTTTTGTTCTCGAGAAGTTGAACTGTGTTTCCATCGAAAGACCATCGAATTCTGCCCGGTCATATCGACGACCCGGCCCTTGATCGGAAAAACCAAAATCGGAACTGAAGAAACTTCCTTCTGCGTTTGAATTTCTTTCACGTTCGATTCTTCCTTTTGTGAAGTTTCGATTTTTGTTTCGGAAGAAGTTTCGATCTGAATCGGATCTTTTTGCGCAAGCTGGGACTTCTCCACTTGAAAGGATCTTGTCTCGGATATAGATTCGGTTCCGGGGAGATTCGAGAACGACTTAACCCTCCAATGATACTTTCCCGAAGAAAGAGGAATCGAAATCGAAGTTTTAAATACGGTCAATTGTCTGAGTCCGTTTTTAAAATCGGGCGATTCCGAAATCTCAAGAACGTAACCCGTCGCGAGTCTTGAAGGTTTCCAGCGAAAGGATTGGAGCGAACTTCCTTCTAACAAAGTGTTTTTTAATGGGAAAAGAAGAGTGACCGGAGGATTAGGAAGAACGCGAAACTTGCGAGTCGCCGAAATTTTTTTCTTATCGGAGGACGAAATTCTCCAGAAATAAATTCCTTCGGGAAGATTCGTCTCCGCGGTTTCAGCCCTGATTTCTTTTTTAAGAATCAGAGGCGAAAAATTTCGATTCAAAGATATTTCTAAAAAGCCTGAAGACATGGTTCCGTTTCCATTCCAACGAAAACTTATCTTTGCCTCTCCCGTTTCCGGGAAGATTCGATGATTGTCTTGGGGTTCCAAAAGTTCCAATTCTTCCCGTATCGTAAGGAAAGAATCATTTGCAACTTTCGCCTTTTCACCTTCTTTGAGAATTTTGTTCTCTTGATTCGAACCGACCCACTTCAAATTCCCTTTCGTAGATTCTATAAAATTTTCTTCCCCGTTTGCCGAACGCGTTATGCGAAACAGACTTGAGTCGTCTTGCGATTTTAGAGTAGTTTTTCCGGAGGACAGTGTCACCGGTTTTGCGGTTTGTACACGGACCGAACCCTCCTCCAATTCCAAAAGTTCCTCTTCCTCCTTTAGATTGATCACGATCATCGATCTCGGATCGAGTTCGAATTTTGTTCCCGAAGTTAGGGTTACTACCGCTTCCGAAAGTTCGTCGGTTCTTACGGAATCGTGATTGAAGATCGGAAAATTCTGTTCCACGTCCTGCCAGATCATACGATCCGAAAACTTTCTCTGCGCGGTTCTATACTTAAACGTGATGTTTCCTACGGTTTCCTTTCTGCCTTCGCCGAAATCCGCAGCTCCCTCCCTCCAAAAAAGAAAAAGGGAAATAAAAAAGACGAGCAGAGACAACGCTCCGACTTGAATTTCCTTTTTAAATTTGGAATAGAGTTTCATGCCAAAGACCGTGAAGGAGATTCCGGATCCGGAATGCCGCATAACGCGCGTAATTCTTCCAGAGATTTCGGACAATCCTGATCGTCCTTCCAACCTAACACTGCGTATATGCTCTGCGGTTTTTCTTTCCCTCGAATCCAAACGGGCGGGAGTTCCACGAATTGAAAATGATCCTTAGCCTGTAAATAGGTGCTCTCCGATATCAAAATATCGGTGCCGAATTCTTTGTTTAAATATTCGATTCTGGACGCAAGATTGACCGTATCGCCGATCACCGTAAACTCGAGTTTTTTTTCGGAACCGATCTGACCCACGATCACCGGACCTGAATTGATACCGCAGCCGAATCTAGTAAAAGGACGCCCGATATCGTGTCCCTGTCGATTGAACTCGATCAGAGCTCTTCGCATTAGCAAAGCGGCGTTGATCGCATTCTTCGGTTCGTTTCCGTCGTGCACAAGAGCGCCCCAGTGCGCCATAACCGCGTCTCCGATAAACTTATCCACGATTCCTTGTGTGAGATAGATACATTCCACCATCTCCGTAAAGTATTGATTTAAAAATTCCACGACCTCTTCCGGTTTCATCTTTTCGGACATACCGGTAAAATTGCGAAGATCGGAGAAGAATACGGTGACTTCGCGGTTTTCTCCTCCTAACTTCAGATCGGAAGACAAGGCTCTTTCGGCGATCTCCTTGTTGACGAACTTTCCGAACGTACTTTTAATCTTCTCTCTTTCTTCAAGACCTCTTGCCATTCTTAAGAACGAGTTGGTAAGAACTCCCACTTCGTCGTGTGTAGTCGGCCGAATATCGACCGCGTAATTTCCCTGTTCCACTTTTCGCGTAGCCAAAAGAAGTTGAATGATCGGAATCGTAAGAGATCTGGAAAAAACGAACACCACAAAAAATGCCACGGATAAAACCGAGACCATGATCAAAAGGTTTTGTCTTCTGATCTTATAAACGGCTTCGAAGGCAAGATCGGCGTCTAACGTGGAAATGACTCCGAGACCGCCGACTTCCAACTGCTGATAAGAACCGAGGACTTCTCTTCCTTCGAAGTCGAATCGTTGAGAACCGTTGTCCGAAGGACTTCGAAGCATATTCTCCACAAGAGGATGTTTTTTATAATCTTTTCCTGAAATCGCCTCCTTATCGTTCGAGTGAGCGATTAGGTTTCCGGAAGAATCCACGACGAGCATCTGAAAAAAATCGGTTTGACGTACCGCAAGAAATGAATCCAAAAACTCGGTCGCGGAAAAAACAAGACCGGAAATTTCGAGTCCGTTGGAGACGGGAAGAAGAACCGCAACCGCGGGAAAACCGAACTCCGAAGACACATTCAATATTTCTAATGTTCCTGAAATTCTGGAAGAGGCTTTTTCCAACGCGGATTTCAAAACTTCCGGATCGGGGACTCCAGAGACCGAGTTGTTTTTTAAGAATTTAAGATTCCAAAATAGGGAACTGATTTCTCGAACGGATTCTCCGGGCTTTAGTTTAAACCGAACGTAGGCGATCGCGTTTGAATTCGTACGAAAAAACTTTTCCGATTCTCCGGGACGAAAGTCCTGTATTTTCAGGGTAGTTTCCTTGAGTTTCCCGCTCAACTGAAGACCAGTCAGCCTCGCGAGCGAAAGATTGTATTCTTGTATGAGGATTTCGCTGTATTTCCGGAAAAAGTAAGTGGCCATCGTAATCATCAAACTCATGCTGATCATAATGATCGCGGATACGATCGAAAGCAGTTTTACGCGAATCGTAAACCTGGAAGGCCTAAACGGCTCTGCCTCTCGATTATAGGAATGAACAGCGTGCGGATGTTTTAGAAAATCATGATATTTTAATTCTAGTTCCTTTGCGAGTCCTAATCGCGTCCAGACCAAACAGGCGGAAGGTTGCGGGCGATTTTTTAAGAAGTTGAAAAACTTTTCCGAAGATTCTCCGATTCCGGAAAGTATCCGATCGCTGTCGCCCGAAGAGATCGAAAAACCGCCGTGTTTTAGATCCCTGACAAGTCTTAGAAAGTTATGAGACTTTTTGAGCGCCTCGGCTTCCTTAGATGGAAGACAAAAGACGATCTCTCGAATTCCGAGCGCGAGTTTTTCGGAAATCAGACTTCGGATTAATAAATCCGGGTCTTCCGTATCCGAAAGAAGATTCGGAAGCTCTTCCCAGTGAATTTGTTTATTGGACTTTTTTGTGAGTCGATCAAGCAGCCTGGACATCCCTTCCCTGTTCTCCTTAATTCTGGAGTAGATTGGAGATGATTTTTATCCTGTCATCCTAAAATCTCAATTTTGCGGAGAAGACATAGTCGGCGGTTCTTTTTTTGACCGGGAATCGACACATCAAAGTCAAAGTCCGCCGAGGAATTCGTTTTAATTTTTCTTGACCGACTCCCATTCCTTTTCGGCTTTTTTGATCCAACCGGGTATATCCTTCTCCCATAAAACCTGAACGTCGTGATCATAATTGAGATAAAGTTTTCCGTCGACGATCTTCCATTGTTTTGGATCGATCGAAACCTTTTCGCGGAAAGCTACCCCGTAAGCGCAATAACCGCCGAACTGAGGAGCATACCGTTCGGGATGTTCTCGAAATTTTTTTAAATTTTCCGCCGAGGAAAACCTCCAATCGGCGTCCATCCAGCGAAATTGAAATTCCTTTTTACCTTCGGTTGGTTTCCCGATCGTAAAATAGGCAACGGGATCATAACCGTTGATCGCGAGATCCCTCCAGAAAGTTTTGTTGATCGGAGACGCTCCCAAAGAAAGTCCCGAAAGAAGGATGAGAATCGATAGAATTTTATTCATCTTTGCCTCGTTTTAGTAATTCGGAAGTCGCTTTAAAACGTTACTGCGAACTCCGATAAAACGATTTCATCTTGCACACCCGAGATTTTTTTTCAAAACTGCTCTCATGGATTGGAACGTCGTACAAACCTGGTTTTCTAAAGAGTTCTTTTTCGAATTAGGAATTTCCGCCGGAATTTTTTTCTTTGTCTTATTTTTCGGTTATCTACTCGGAGATAGAATCGTTCCCAAACTTTCAGGAATTCTTTTTCAAAATAGGATCCAAAATTCTCATCCGCTCTATAAGGCCGGAAGAAGAATCATACGACTCCTCTTTTTTCTGCTAGCCTCTTATCTTTTTCTGCGCTTCCTAAAACTCTCGCCAGACGCCGGAGAATTCGTATTCTTAACCTTTAAGATCGTCGCGATTATTCTACTCACGTTCTCATTGGTAAGTTTGTTCTCGGCGGTTTTCGAAACCTACTCTGAAACTACCGAAGGACTTCTTTCTTCCGCTTCGATCATCAGCAACGTGATTCGAATCACGTTATTCGCCATTGGAGTCCTCTTGATTCTTCAATCGCTGGGAATTTCGGTTGCACCAATCCTGGGAGCGCTCGGAGTCGGAGGCCTTGCGGTCGCACTCGGTTTACAACCCACTCTATCGAATTTATTTTCGGGCCTGAGCATCCTTATGGGAAAACAACTCAAAAAAGGAGACTACGTTCGCCTTTCTGGTGAAACCTTGGAAGGTTACGTCCAGGATATAACCTGGAGGACGACGACGATCCGAAGATTCAACAACAGCACGATCATCGTTCCCAATTCCGTGATGTCCTCTTCGGTTTTTACAAACTTCGATCTTCCTTCTAAAGAATTATCCATTACGATCGAAGCGGGTGTGGCGTATCAGAGCGATTTGGAAAAAGTGGAATCGATCGCGGTGGAAATCGCCAAAGAAGCGCTGAAACAATTTTACAAAAGTATTCCGGAAAAAGAAATTTCGTTCAGCTATCAACGATTTGGTGAGAATTCCGTCGATTTTAGAATCACACTTCCTTCCTTAGAATTTACGGATCAATTCGCGATTAAACACGAATTTATCAAACGGATTCATTCTCGTTTTCGAATGGAAGGAATTGAACTTAGGTTTCAGACAAAAAAGGGAAACTAAAAAACGCCGAGTTGCGGTGGAATCCGGATTCTTCCGTCAATCCATATTCTCTTTCAAAAACATTTGGACCGACTCACTCTTAAATTCTTCTTGAAACGGACTGAAAGTTCAGGTCAGTGTAAAATCTCTGCGAAGTTTAGATTTTTCGGAAAAAAAGCATACGGAAATGTCGGACCCGATTCTTAAAAAAGCGTTTTTTTATTGGAATGTCCTGAGTATCGACATCGTTCTGGGAGCTCTCGCATCCTCCTTGTTTGTCTCCACACTTTTAGAAACTACGATGCGGACCGCGTTTTGGTTTCTTCTGCCGACGGCGGTTTGGGTGATCTATACGGCGGATCATCTGATCGACGGATGGAAACTCGGAGAAAACAGCGTTAACCTCAGACACAGATTTCATTACAACAATATAATATTCTTAAGTGTCATCACCGGGGTTTTGTCTACGTCCTGTTTTATTTTTTCGATCCTATTTCTAAGGGAGTGGATCGTGACCGCCGGATTGATCTTGGGAGTATTCGTTTTTTTTCACGTATTGTTTTCCTATCTTCAGATTGACTTTTTTTGGAAAGAATGTTCGGTTTCGATCCTTTATACGGCGGGAGTTTGGTTTGGTCCGGTTTTACTCACGACAAAAACAAAAATGGAGATCATTGTCCCCTGTTCCTTATTTTTACTGACCGCACTCTGCAATTCGTTTATGAATTCTTATATGGAAAGGGAAGTCGATCAAAAGGAAAACGTAGTCTCCATTTTAAAACAAATATCTCCCCGCTCGCTCAAAAGAAGCGTTTTCATTTTGGCTTTTTTGGGTTTGGGTTTGAATTTATTTTGGCTCCGCGAAAATCCGAAGTTACTTCCGGAATTCCTATACTTTTGTTTCGGTTATTCGATTCCTGCTTGGATCGTTTACCGGGAAAGTTTCTTTCAAAAAAATCAATTCTATAGAATTTTAGGAGAGGGTTATTTTATCCTCTCCTTTCTACCGGTTATCTTTCGGATAGGGATTCTTCCATTCTGACAGCCGGAGGAATTCTTAAAATCCATCTTAGAATTTCGTAAAACTTGAGATATTTTAGAATCGGATTCAACCATCCGGTAGTGATGCAAAAATAAGTATCATACGGTATCGTATGATGGATCTTGTGGTGTTCCGGACCTAAAATCATTTTATATTTTTGTAATATCTTTATCATCGCCGACGGAGAATCCTGATGCGCCCATTTATGAATCTGATTGGTCGCAAAAATTCCCCAAAGAAGAAAAAACCAAAACAAGGCAACGAGCGAACTCGTAGTTCCGGAAGATTCCCAGAAAAAAACGTAATAGACCAAAATCGGAAGGGAAACTAGACAATTGTTTCCGTTGGTTTCGATAAAATCGTGTCTTGTAATTCCCTTCGGATCGACGTGATGATCTCGAAACGGAAAAATAAAACCGGGACCTAGGATCGGAGTTTTTTCCGATCCGACGCTATCCCCTAAGAAATGAACCAGACCGGAAATGAAGTCGGCTCCGATCCAAGAAGTTAAGATCACAAGCGGAAGAGCCCAAAACAACCAAGTGTTGAAGTCAAAAGAAAACAAACGGATGAGTTGATAACCGAGATAGATCGAAAGAACAACAAAGGATAACACTCCGAGAATTTCAAAAATTCTATGAACGGTAAGATCGGGTTTTGAAACCGAGTTTGATTCTGTATTCATAATCTGCCTAAACGTATTCTTTATCAGACTTACAAATTCAGGCGAGATTTTTTCGGTTATGAAAGCGTTGGATTGAAAAAAAATGAAACTTTACAAAAACGGGAGAGCCTTTGATTCTACTTAGTAACGAATTATGATCCCTTTATCGTTTAACACACCCGGCCTTCTGTTTCCGGCGATTTCCCTTCTTATGCTCGCTTATACAAATCGATTTTTAGGACTCGCAAATCTTGCAAGACAACTGATTGCAAAGTTCCAGGAGAAAAAAGATCCGGATCTACTTTCTCAAATTCGAAACCTTCGTTTTCGTCTTTCTCTGATCCGTCACACTCAGAGTATGGGGATTCTTAGCCTTCTTTCCTGCACCTCGTGTCTTACGGTTTTAGCATTTGATCTTCAACAAACCGCTTGGTTTCTTTTTGGAACCGCTCTTCTGTTTCTCGTCGCTTCGCTTTGTATCTGTTTGGTGGAGATTCATCTTTCGGTTCGCGCTTTGGATATCGAAATTCATACACTCGACAAAATGGATTGAAGAATTCGCACTTCCGTCTTTTATCTTAGAATCGTTTTTAAAACCGGATTCGCGTCTTTTCATTCTAAAATTCGATTCCGTAATGGAAGAATTCTTGAATCGATATCCTTTCTTTGGAAACATCGCTTTTTATAAAGAAGTTTTTAAAACGAAGATCGGAATCGAATCGTCGTCCTGAAAAAAAGGGGAATTCAATGAGCGAAACATTTTACAAAGACAAAATCGTGTGGATCACGGGAGCTTCTTCCGGAATCGGAGAAGAACTCGTAAAAGAAGCCGCCAAACGGGGTGCAAAGATCGTCCTCTCCGCGAGAAGAGTCAAAGAACTGGAAAGGGTCAAAAAAGAATGCGGACTTACCAAAGCAAACAGCTTGATTCTTCCCTTAGATTTAGAAGATTATAAAAAACTAAAGAACGTTCCCAAAAAAGCGATCGATCAGTTTGGGAGAATCGACGTTCTGATCAACAACGGTGGAATCAGCCAGCGTTCCTACACTTACGAAACCTCGATCGATACCTACGAAAAACTCATGGACGTGAATTATTTCGGGAATATCGCTCTTTCTCTTGCTGTACTTCCGTTTATGAGAAAACAAAAATCGGGAACGATTTCTTCGATCTCCAGCGTCGCGGGTCTTTTTGGAGTTCCGCTTCGAAGCGGATATAGCGCGAGTAAGGCGGCTCTCACCGGTTTTTACGAGGCGCTTCGCGCCGAAAACGTAAAAGAAGAAGTGAAAGTGACCTTGGTTTATCCTGGATTTATCAAAACTCAGATTTCAAACAACGCTCTCAAAGGTGACGGCACCAAACAAGGAAAGATGGATTCGGTCATAGATCAGGGGATCGCCGCCGACGAATGCGCTAAAAAAATCTTAGACGCGATCGCCGAGGGAAAGAACGAGATCATCATCGCGGGATTTAGAGAAAACTTCGCCGCATTCTTACATAAATTTTTGCCCGGAATTTTTGCGAAGTCCATCGCAAAGGCGAAGGTCACTTGAATTGCGACCATAGGAGCAATTCGCTGAGTTATTGCGACCCATCGAACGACCCAAAGGAAGTGAGATGTTTGAGTTCGGAGCAATTCGCGTTTTACTTTGTTCCGTTCGTTGAAAAAGAGAAATCGTTTCCCTCGCGAGTGGAAACGAATCAAAGCTGAAAGAAATGCTTTCTTGAATTTCGCATAACGCTCCGATCCATTTCGGAACTTCAAATTTAGAATATCAATGATGGAGTGATCCATGGCAAAAAACTACATACGGTTTAGTAAAAAAAACCAAGTCCAATGGGGACTGGTTACAAACGAGAGGATCCAATCCTTGGAATGCGGAGATCTTTCCACCACGGAACTTTTAGAATTCCTCAGGAAAAAGAAAAAACTTTCCGCCAAAAAAACGTTTTCGATCTCCGAAGTTACGATCCTTTCTCCGATTACCGCTCCTTGCCAAATCGTCTGCCAAGGCGCCAACTATCGACAACATCTGATCGAATCGGGGCTCGATCCCGATGATAAAAATTACAATCTATTCTTCACAAAGTCGGACGCTTCTATTTCCTCTCCGATCGGAGACATCGTTCGACCTGCTCACGTAAAACTTCTGGATTATGAGATCGAACTCGGAATCGTTTTTGGAAAAGCGTTCGATTCTCCTTTGGATCCGAATTCAGAAAATTTGGAAGAATACGTAGCGGCCTTTTTTATGGCCAACGACGTTTCCGCGAGAGACGTTCAAATCCCTCAATTGCAATGGTATAAGGGGAAATCGTATAGAACGTTTTTCCCGGCAGGTCCGTATCTTTCGATTTTGGATCGAGGAGACTTTTCTTTTTACGACTCCTTGGAATTGAATCTTACGGTCAACGGGGAAGTCAGACAAAAGGACAAAACTTCCAATCTTGTCTTCAAACCCTTGGAGACGATCTTAGAATTATCACGTTTTTGTAATATATCTCCAGGCGACGTTTTACTGACGGGAACTCCTTCGGGTTGCGCGCTTCGAGCCCCTGGAAAGTTCATTCAGGCGTTGGGAGGTTTTCTTTCCGAAAAAACGAAATGGAAACTGTTCGTCAAAGCTCAGAGCAGAAGAAGTCAATATTTAAAACCGGGGGACGTCGTTCGTTCCACGATCCGTTCGCGAGATCATAAGATCGATCTCGGAGAACAGATTCTCAGCGTCGTCCCGGAAGAACGTTAGGCGAAATTAAACTGAAGCTCGAACGGGTTTCTATCGATCCCGGCCGGTCCATTCTTTTTTTATCGGGCTTTGTTTGTCGGAACAAGTTGTCGTCTTATGGAGATCCTCTGAAAAAGTCTGCGGGAGTTCCCGCAGACTTTTTAATTCTCGGTAGGTCCGTGGACGACACAAGCGTAAGAGTTCCCACATTTCTCTCTCAAACTGAGAAATCTCCGAATTCCACGAACCGCAAGGTCCGCGCGGTGGGAACTCCTGCAAATCCCGGCTTTCCGTCGGATCACATTCCACCAAAAGCATTTTTTAGAGAATTCGGCGATCCGACCTGTTATAATAGCTCGATCGGATTGTTAAGCGAAGTAGATCAAGGAGCGCTGTAGATCTCGGCGCCTTTTTCTAAAAATTCTTTGGATTTTTCAACCATTCCCACCTGAAGCGCTTCGTTTTCGTCCACACCCTTCTCTTCCGCAAACTTTCGGAGTTCCTGCGTCAGATTCATGGAACAGAAATGAGGACCGCACATGGAACAAAAGTGAGCGGTTTTCATTCGATCCTGTGGAAGAGTTTCGTCGTGAAAAGACTGAGCCGTTTCCGGATCGAGAGAAAGAGCGAACTGATCTTCCCAACGAAATTCAAAACGCGCCTTGCTCAAAAGATTGTCTCTCTCGATCGCACCCGGATGTCCTTTTGCCAAGTCTGCTGCGTGAGCCGCGATCTTATAAGCGATCACTCCCTGTTTTACGTCCTCTTTGTCCGGAAGACCGAGGTGCTCTTTGGGAGTCACATAACAGAGCATAGCCGTTCCAAACCAACCGATCATCGCGGCGCCGATCGCGGAAGTGATGTGATCGTATCCGGGTGCGATATCGGTCACAAGAGGGCCTAACGTGTAAAAAGGAGCTTCCTGGCAGAGTTTCATCTGAAGATCCACATTCTCTTTGATGAGATGCATCGGAACGTGACCCGGACCTTCGATCATCACCTGGATGTCTTCCGCCCAAGCTCGTTTTGTAAGCTCTCCCAAGGTTTCCAACTCTCCGAACTGAGCCTTATCGTTTGCATCCGCAATCGAACCCGGACGAAGCCCGTCTCCGAGAGAAAATGAAACTCCGTATTTTTTCATCACTCCGAGGATCTCGTCGAAATGTGTGTAGAGAAAATTCTCCTTATGATGTGCGAGACACCATTTCGCAAGAATCGAACCTCCTCTGGAAACGATTCCCGTAACCCGATTTGCAGTCCAAGGAATATAACGCAGAAGAACCCCCGCGTGAATCGTAAAATAATCCACGCCTTGTTCGGCTTGTTCTTCGAGGGTTTCTAAGAAAACTTGAATATTCAAATTCTCTGCTTTACCCTTTACCTTTTCGAGAGCCTGATAGATCGGAACCGTCCCGATCGGAACCGGCGAATTTCGGATGATCCATTCTCTCGTTTCATGAATGTTTTTTCCGGTGGAAAGATCCATTACCGTGTCCGCTCCCCATTTCACGGACCAGTGAAGTTTTTCGACTTCTTCTTCGATGGAAGAACCTAAAGCGGAATTCCCGATGTTAGCGTTGATCTTTACTAAAAAATTCTTACCGATGATCATCGGTTCGAGTTCGGGATGATTTCGATTGGATGGAAGAATGGCCCGACCGGAAGCGATCTCGGAACGGACAAATTCTTCGGACATATTCTCTCGAATGGCCACATAACGCATCTCTTCCGTGACGATTCCCTTACGAGCGTAATACATCTGAGAATGGTTGGCGTCCCCTCGATCCAGACGTTTTTGGACCCATTCCTTTCGCAGTTTGGGAATTCCATTCTTATAATCCGAAGGAAGTTTTCCGGAAAGAGCGCCTTCCGTGTGATAACATCGATACTCGGTCCCGTCGGTAAGCTGAATCGATTTTAGAGGGACTTGAAATTTTTGAGTGGGTTCCATACATTCTCCTGACCGCCGGTTTGGAGAGGAACTAAAAAAGGAGCCGTAAAAAAACAAGAAGTTATAAAAAAGAATCCGACCTTGTTTTCGCAGAACGCGCGTTAGACGGCCCTCTCAAAAAGTAAGAATCTTTTGTATGATCCGTTTTCCTACGCAGGCTTTATCCTGATCAGGTTCCGGGGACTCTCTCAGAGGCAAACATTTTGCCCCACCCCCAACGGTTTCCAGTTTAGAATCGCGAAAGAGAACGAGGTGACAAGAATAAAATGGTTTCGCGTTTCCGCGTTTTCCGAAAGGAATTCTCGGATTTTCTCCGCGAGAGAATCGAAACGGCTGAAACAGCGTTTTCCCATTTTCAAAAAAAAGAATCGGATTCTCGAAAAAAATGAGGGTTTGTTTCAAAACCCACCGTAAAGAAAATCGCTGATAAACGCTCGGCGAGCTCGCAATCAAAACGCGGGAGTTCCCGCAGATCCATATCCCGTGAAAGCGGCTTAGGAACTTTCTAACAAACTGATTCTTATTAAACTTTTATGGGAGTTCCTACATTTTCGGGTTTTGAGATAAATTCTAAGATAAAAACCTTCGAAACCGCTTTGCATAAAGTTTGAAAATTCAAATAGGCTCCGAATTCCGGATGAACAAGAATAAATCGTGCCTAACGTTCGAAGTCTCAAAAAGACGGTGTAGTTCCGTCATCCATTCTTTTAACCATTTGAAATCTAAGAATCAAATCTCTGAAATTCCAGGATCTTGTACAAAAGAGAAAAACCTTCCTTAAGCAATCCTTTTGATTGGAATGTTCGTTCTAGTCGGAAGTCTTCCCTGGAAGAATTCGTAAAAAGAAATCGATTCTTGTCCGATATTCTTCTTTTTTATATCATGATTTTCTAAAACTTTCCGTCGAATGGGCCCGATTCTAAGAGGATCGAAACCTTTCGATCCCTCCAACGATCTCTCTTTTTCAAAATCGATTCTCCTCTTAACAAATTTTTCTCCGTCAAAGACTCGTTCGTAACATTTGTTATAAAATAATGAAAAGTTTTTTTCTCATTTTGAGAATTTTGGGAACTTTTCAATCTTTTGCCGAAATCCTGTTTGACACTAATCTGCGAACTTCTAAAGTTTCACCCTGTGTCCGGGATTCAGGAAATACATATAACCTCCGGAAACACATCAAATCAAATTGAATCGTGAGTAAGGAGTTATCAATGGTTCGTAACATGAGTAAGGTGTTGCTTGTCCTCGCCCTATTTTCTTCGGCAGCAAGCTTAAGCGCAAAATCATACGGTATTGTAGGATTTGGATTACAGTTAGACCTGGGGCAATTGGGTGGAACAATCACTAAGGATGGTCTTGATGCTGCGACTTATTATGGTCCTGTAAGATCTTCCAATGTTTGTACTGTAGGAACTGACGCAGGTTGCATTCAAGATCCTTCCAAGGCTACAGGATCCGGTACTTATATTGGTGTTGCGCCAAGACGCGCAATCCCGGCTGAAAACAGACTGATCACATTGGAAAGAACTTCCGGTGGGATTATCAACGCCGGAACCACAAAAGGAGCGATGGTCGGTGGAAACTTGATGGTTGGATACGAGTCCGACTTTGCAAAGTATTTCTTCTGGAGAGTTGCGGCTGAATACACTCAAAAAATTTCCGGTGGTGTAACTAAAGCTGATATCGCTGGTTATAGCATCGTAGACATCACTTGGGGATTTAGTGCAATTGTAATTCCTGCAACCGTTGGTATCAAACTCAACGTAACGGAAGATACCGCTGTTTATATGGGCGCCGGCCTTAACTACTTTAACGGTGGATGGTCTTTGAACGGAACCAACAACATAAAAGGCGGTTATGATATTCTTACCGCGGCAGGTGTAACTTCCCTCGCTAACTTATTGAGCGATGGAACTGATCCTGTAACAACTCGTGAGCACACTCGCTTTAGAGCTTCCGGAATCGCACCTAACTTCTTGATCGGAACTCAAGCAAGAGTAACCGACAAAGGTCACGTTTTTATCGAACTCGAAACGATTATGTCTGCGGCATATTCTGTGGGTAAAACTCAGTCTGTGGGTGGAGCTTCCAACCTTTCCCCATATCCTGCCTACCCGATCGTTGTAGGTGGACAAATTTACAGATTTGGTTACAAACACGAACTCTAAGATCAGAATCCAAAGATCTTTTTGGAAAAAGGCTCTCCTCGTGAGGGCCTTTTTTTTATATCATTCGATCTAAAAAACTCCTTAAGAACCTTGACAGGAGTTCCTTCCCAATTAGCGTCCTAATTTTTATAAGCTTAAAAGTTTTCACATTTGTAAATGATTCTACGCAGACTCTTCATTCTCCCCCGGACTCTCTTCCGGAGATATGCCCCATTCTTCTTGTTCCTAATTTTTCATACAAACGTAGACGCTAAAACTTACTTTATCACCGGTTTAGGTCTTCAATTCGATCTTGGAAATATGGGCGAGATCATCACAAAAGACGGGATCAACTCGGGTCAATATTTTCATGTTCAATCCTCAAATGTTTGCGATCCGAACGCGGCCGGTTGTAGCCCTAACGGTAAAACCGGCGGCGTGGAACTTCGAAGACTCGTAGTTCCGGAGAACCGATTGATTACGATCGCGAGAACAACCGGCGGGGTTTTTCAAGCGGACAGCGCTCAAGGAGCGATGGTCGGGGGAAATTTTATGGTCGGTTTTGAGAAAGACTTTGGAAAATATTTTTTCTGGAGAATCTCAGGAAATTACACGCAGAAGATCTCGGGAGGAATCACAAAAGCTAGTTTTTTGGGCTATCGGTTTATCGACGCCAATTGGAATTTTCAATCGATTCTCATTCCCGCAACGATCGGTATCAAAATTCATGTCTCAGAAGACTCGAGCCTTTATATGGGGCTCGGATTGAATTATTTTTCTGGCGGTTGGGGACTGAGAGGAAGAAACGATTCCAAGAGTGTCTCCGATACTCTGGATATTCTTTCCGTTAGCGTTCCCCAATTGGCCTTAGTAAGAGACCTTTTGAGAGACGGACCCGATCCGACTGCGGTTCGGGAAAACATTCAATTTCGAATCTCCGGATTCTCACCGCATTGGTTATTTGGAACACAGGCAAGAATCACCGAAAAAGGTCATATCTTCTTAGAAGTAGAAACCGTCTTCGCGTCCAAATACGATTCCACTACGAGCAAATCTTTAGGAACAATTCTAAATCTTTCTCCTACCCCGGCCTTTCCGATTCAACTGGGTGGACAGGTTTTTCGCGCCGGTTACAAACACGAGCTTTGATTTGGAGATCCTACTTTGATTTGGAGATCCTACTTTGATTTGGAGTTCCTACTTTAGTTGGGAGATCCTACTTTAGTTGGGAGTTCCTACTTTAGTTGGGAGTTCCTACTTTGATTGGGAGATCCTACTTTGATTGGAGATCCTACTTTGATTGGAGATCCTACTTTGATTGGAGATCCTACTTTGATTGGGAGCACGAAAGGTCCGTTATTTTTCCGACAAACGAACGCTTCCGGATTCCGCATTTTTTTTGTGTGAAAGCGGGTTCAAAAAACCCGCACTCAGAAATAAAATTAAGGAGCCATCTCATAAGCGTCTTTGTAAGAATAAACCTTTGCACAGACTCTCAAAAAAAGTTCCTCGTCTTCGATCGGTTTGTGAATCATCTCTAGACATTTCGCCATTTGTTCCGCGCTGCTGCTCCTTTTGGAATAGAGCTGAAGCGCGTATTTGGAAAAGTCGCGGATCATAAAATCGAAAATCTGACTCAAAAGATCGTCTTCCACCTTTTCGATCGCGGCGTTTTCGATCAGAAGTTGCCCATAAGCGACTAACGTAAACAATTCCCCCAAGATCAACATGAAGTCGAGATCCTTTGCTTGTTTTGAATCTGGCGGAGTTTTTTCTAAGAATTCCTTGAGAGTTACGATCTGCTTTCTAAAAATTTTGACGTTCGGAAGATCAACGCTCGCATAAACGGTGTTATAGTCGTGAAACGATATTTTCTCGAAACCCTTAGTGGTCGCCCCTTGATTAAAAAGAAAATCGTCGTTTTTGAAATCGTTCACTTTCGGGATTACCGGAAGGGAAGAATTCGGCTCGAAGAAATAGTTGTGCATGAACTTTATGATCAGAGCCATGTTGACGTGCGCGGTTCCTTCCAACTTAGGAAGCCCCCGAATGTCTTTCGCTGCCATTTCAAAATACATATTCTTCTCAAAACCTTTTGCGGCGATCACGTCCCAAAGAAGATTGATGACCTCTTCTCCCTGCATCGTAACTTTCATCTTCACCATAGGATTAAAGAGAAGATAACGCCGATCGGAACCGGAAGCGGATCTCATATAGTCTTTTGCCCTGGAAGCGAAAAGTTTCATGGAAAACAATCGGCAATAAGCGTCGACAAACATCTGTTTGATCTGAGGGAAGTCGGTCACGTAACGATTGAATAATTTTCTCTTCGACGCGTGATTGATCGCTTCGTAAAAGGAGTGGGTACAAATTCCGATCGAAGCCCAGCCTAGATTGTATTTACAGATCGCGATCGTACTTAAGGAAGCGTCCCACGCATCACGGTCCTTGGAAAGAATCTCGTTCTCCGAAATCGGATAGTCGTGAAGCGCGTATTCTCCCACGTAACTCTGAGAGTTTACTACGTTCTGAATGAGTTCGTAATTCTTATGTTGAGAGTTGACCGCAAAAAAAACGTAGTTACCGGTTTCTTTCATCCTTCCGAACGTCGAAACGATCGCGGCCTTGTTCGAGTTACCGATGTAGTATTTGTCTCCGTTGGCGACATACGATCCTTCCCCTTTTTTTTCGAGAATCATATCGCTCGAAATCAAGTCGGCTCCGTGTTCTTTTTCGGAAAGACCGAAGGCAAAGATCTCTCCCTCTTTTAGAAGTTTTGCGGTTTTGTGTTTGATCTCTTCGTTTTTACTGATCCATATCGGGCCGAGTCCCAACATCGTAACCTGCCAGGTATACCAATAACAAAGTCCGTAAAAGCCGGTGATCTCGTTGAAGTCGCAGATTCGAGTCGTATCCCAACGTGAGTCGGAATCTCCATAACCGGCCGGAGTCATCAGAGTCGCGAACGCCTTTACTTCCTTTTGAAATTCGAGAAAATCTCCGTACCAGGTCTGATGACGATCGTCTTCTTTTAACTTGTTTTTTCCTTTTTTTTCAAAGAACTCGATGGTTCTTTTCATGATGTTTTTAGATTTTTCATCTAAATGTGCAAATTCGGTTTTTTTTGGGTTTAACAGTTCCATATTCTAATCTCTTTTACGGTGGATGGATTCAAACCATTCGAAGAATTTTTGTTATAGAAGAATTCTCCGCAAGAAGGACAAACAAAAACGGCGTTCGATAACACGGAATCTCGATCGGCGGACTTCGTTTGTCTTTCTTTGGGTTTTTAGAATGTTCTCAATGACCGATTCCACAAACCCGATGTTTGAAAAACCAATCGTATAAAAAAGAAATCTACTCACAAGTTTAATTTCCGAGAAGATTCCCGGCTTTCTCGACGCTTCCGTTCCCATTCTTAGCCGAATTCCGTTTGTTATGAAAAAAGGAAAGAATTCCATCCTTAAAAATTAGGACACCAAAAGAGCGGATCAAAAACAAAATCACCGGTCGAGAAAAAATCCAAAAAGAAATTAAGAACATTCAAAAATTTGAATATTCTTGCAAAAAATCCCAGAATCCGATTTGGAAATATTTCCAAAATTCTTTCCGCTTTGAAATTACGAATCGGATCTTCGTATGAGTATTCCGAGCTCGAAAAATTCTTAGGATTCATTTCCCAACAAGGGAACAAACTTGACTCCGCCTTTGATTTCCAAAGACCAATCGTCAACGGTCTTTCTGGCGATCATCAGAACTTGTTCTTCCTTTCCCGTCGGAAATATAAAAATTCCTCCCGGAACCAATGAACGAAAATACGGACTCTCCCGGCTTGGAAGTTCGGAAAGAGAAGCGCAAGAGATCATCTTTTCAAAAAAAAGCCCGGGCTTTAGCGCTTCCGGCCCGCTTCCGGTAAAAAAACTATGTTTCTTCGTACATCCGGGATTCCAACATTCCAGATTGGAAATCGCGGTTTTGTGAAGAGGTTCAAAAAATTCTACGGAGTAAATTTTTGCTCCGAGAAAATCAAGGACCGCACTCTGATAACCGGAACCGGTTCCGATTTCAAAAACGCGATCTCCTTTTTGGATTTCGAGGAGCGCCGACATCCAAGCTACCATAAACGGTTGCGAAATGGTTTGATTGCATCCGATGGGAAGGGGTTTGTCTTCGTAGGCTTGAGAAGAATACAGAGAAGGGACAAAACATTCTCTAGGAATCGAGAGTATCGCAGAGAGAACGTTTCGATCTCGGATTCCTCGAGAAACAATTTGTGATTTCACCATTCGTTCGCGTTCGACGCGCCGCAGGAGCGGATCGCAGATTTTGGATACGGAGGACATTTTATATTTCTCCGAAAGACTCCGAGGAGAAGAAGTTGTATCCGATCTTTTTCGTTGACAGTGAAGCCTGTTTTTCTATGCTGTCCATGAGTTCGGCCTTGTAGCTCAGTCGGTAGAGCAGAGGACTGAAAATCCTTGTGTCGGGAGTTCGATTCTCTCCGAGGCCAGAACTCACTTCTACTTTACTTCGCCGCCTTCCTTTCTTCTCCCAATTTCCAGAGTTCCGAAAATACGAGTTCGTCTATCACCTTACATAGTTCCGGTTTATATAATTTTTTGACCGGCGGTTTCGGGTAGATATGAATTTCGTCAGTGTTCGGAATATAAGTCATCATCTTCAGAATCTGATCTTCTCCTTCCACTTCATACATTGTATAAGACATTCCTTTTGCGGGAATGATCTGTTCGGTTTCTAAATATTTCATTCTACTCTGGTCCTTTTGTTCCAAGGGCTCTTCTTGAGGTTGAAGATTGTTTTCAATGGATCTTTCTTCTAGGCTAATCAGATTCCACGTATTTGTAAAGTAAAAGAAGAATGAAAAGCCGGGCTTTACCGTCTTTTCAAGGAAATCTCCGGGAAGAGCCGAATTTTAATCGTAATTTGGAGAATCTTCTTTCTCGTTTTTTAAGAAAGATAAGAATCGTTCCGAAAGAATCTTTTGTACCGTATCCGACCGAAAGATCCTTTGAAAAGTAGGAACTCCTTTTTTCAAATACTATGAACTTAGAATCTTCGCTCCTTCTCATCCGAGGCCTTCCCGGCGCAGGAAAAAGCGCTTTGGCAAAAGTTTTATCGGAAAACGGAAAGTATCCCGTCTTTTCCGTAGACGATTACTTTACAAATCCGGAAACGAAAGAATACAAATTTCAGTACACGGAAAATCATCTTGCCTACAAGAGTTGCGAAGAAAGAACCAGAAAGGCGATGGAAGCAAAATCTCCGAAGATTTTTTTAGACAATACGTTTACACTTTTTTGGGAGATGGAACCCTACTTCAAAATGGCTTCCGAATGGAATTATACGGTTTTTGTTCTGACGGTGGAAAACTACCACAGAGGAAAAAACATCCATTCCATTGAAGATAAACAACTCCAAAAGATGGCTTCCAAATATAAGGTCCGTCTATTGTCTTCCGATTTGATGGAATAAACGGTTTTCTTTTTTTAAAGTACCAAGCGAGAGGAGCGATTTCCACGGTTTCTCCTCCTAAAATCGATTCAACGTATGCGCCGAGAAAAAAGACTTTGTCGAAAAATACTTTCAGACGGACTTGAAGTCGATTCGCGCGAGAATTTCGGAAAAGTTGACAAAGAAGTTTTTCGCAAATTCTCAAAAAGTAGGAACTCCCATCGAAATCGAACAGAGATAAGTCTGTGAAAAAGTTCTTAAACCGTTTCAGGGAAGAAATCTGCGGGAACTCCACAGATTTTATTACGAGCCGACTGAGTTTTGTAAACGGCTTCTTCTAACATTTCGGAGAAGCCCTAATCTCACCGACCAAATAGGAAGTCGGGAAATTCCTTTTTCAAATTCTAAGAATCTAAGTTCGAATTCATTACAAAATTTTCTCAACGGAGAAATCTGATTTATGTTCCAATTCCTTTTGGAAAATCCCTTAAGAAATGATCCAGAACTTGTTGAAAATCTAAAAGTGTGGGAACTCCTCCGTTTCGGATCTGCGAGAACCGATTTCGCGAAAAACCAAGGAGAGCTCTTGTAGGAGCTCCCGCAAAATTTCCTTTCGGATTTTGAGACCAGCTTCCATTTCCATTCTCAAACAAATCGTGTAGAAGAAGAATTCCGGGATTCCGATTGATTAGAACAAACATTTTCGCTCCTCCGACCAGAACTTTACTCACAAGTTTAAAAACTATCTGGAATAAACAAGATCCAAATAAGAATTTTTGTAGGAGTTCCTACATTGGGTGGGGGAACTTTTTACTTGCAAAAAGTCGAGTTTTCTGATAGAGAAAAGTCGCCCGATTCTTCCCGCCAACCCGCCTCCTCCAACCCAACGAGGGTGGGGCGCGCGTTTTACGGAGGACTGTCGTTGTTACGACAAATTCTTTGAAAGATTCAGTCCATCTGTGGTAAGGTTATGCTCCTCCGACGGACGTTGTCCGAAACAGAACGATCAACTTTAAAAAACTTTATTTTTGCCCAACCTTCGACCGGAAAGCTACAAACGATACTACCGTCCTTCCATTTCATCGATAAAATGATAATTTTCATTGTGTCAAAATATCGGATCTATAATTCAGAAACTCGTTCAGGAAATTTTATATTTACTAATCTGTCCCTTCGTTCAATTTTAAGCTGCTATATTTCGAAAGAGAGTAAGAGTCAAATGTTGGAATCAATGAACGGAATCAAATCGAAAAATAGAGAATTGGATGTGCTCCATTCTCCGGACCAGAGAAAGCATATTATTGAAAAACATTTATTAAATCAGTCCTTAATTATAAAAGGCGATGAAGAAGGTTCCAGTCTAACCATCAAACAATTCATTCCCGAGGGAGAGAAATTGATCGTCGAGCTGCAAGGAGACATCGATCTCACTTCTAAGAACGAATTGATTCTCTATAGAATTCTTGCGAAGTATGTGCAACTCGAATGTTTTTTTCAGCAGAGCATCAACGAAAGAACGGCCGAACTTTCGGTGAGTCAAATCTCCATCGCAAAATCCAACCGCGCGTTTCCGAGATATCCTGTCGCCGAAGACTCCGCTCATATCACCAATATCAATTCTTCCAAGACGGTGATCGACGCCTCCCTTTTTAACATCCCGACTTTGGTCAAGGTGAGCTTTGAAGACTATAAAACGAAATTAAAAACTTATGATTTCGGAATCGTCGAGATCGACGTCTTCAAGGCGGATCTGGATGAAAAATTCGACTTAGTAAAAAGGACAAAAAAATACATTCATATCGAAAACACTTCGGACGAATCTTCTTACACATCCAAAAATGAAAATCAAATCGACGTGGAAGATCAGATCAACCAAGAAATCTCGACTCTGATCCGCAAATACAAGGATGAGAAAATTCTTTCCGAAATCATTTTTCCGATCATTTACGTCAATCACTCCAGGCAATCCATTCCTCTCGGTTATATTTGGATTCGAAATAAAGAAAAAAATCTCACAAAAGAAACCATTCACCAAGTATCCGAACTCGCAAAAGAAATGGTCGCAAGAATCAAAGAATCGAATACAGTGATGACCACCGAAAAATTTCCGATCATCGATATTTCCAACAACGGAGTTTGTGTCAAAATCACAAATTCTCATTTGATTCAAACTCTTCCCAAACATACGGGTTTTGTATTTGATATCTATATCAGAATGCAGGGGTATTTTAAGGTTTTCGGCGCGGTACGTTGGATATCTTACGATTCTTCCGGCAATCTGATTCTCGGTCTGGAATTGGTCGCGAAGTCGGCGCTTCCCGGAGAGAGGGAAAAGTTTCACAAAAACGTTGAACTTTTGGGGCAAGGAAAATTCACGGGAATGAAAACGAGCAACGCGGTCTAATTCCCATCCTTTCGGATTCTTAAATACGTTCCTTTTTCGAATCCATTTTGATGATTGCTATATTTTAATATTCTTATATACTAATATCGAAGAATATTGAATTATCCAGAGGACCGTGCCCTAAAACGCCAGCGTTTTAGGGCATTTCAAATGTCTTACCGCTCTGAAGAAATCTCCTGCTCACGATTCTCCAAAATCGACCGTCCGTATCTCATCAAACTACAACGAAGATCCAAATGCGCTGCGGATGAAATGGGACAAGAGGAACGGCTCCTTTTCAAAACCTCCGCCCGATAAAAAAATTCGGAAGCAGACAAAAGTTCCACTTTCATTCTTATCCTTTGAAAATCCTCCTGAATCCAGTTTCAGTTTAGAGTAAAGGAACGTTTGTCGAATAGTTGCGCCTCTCTGAATTTTTTTGGAGACATTCCGGTTTCCCGTAAAAAGGCCCTGTGAAATACCGAATTCGAATTAAACCCGACCGCGTTTCCGACCGAAATCACCGGTCGACTTGGATCGTTGATCAAAATTTCCTTCGCTTCCCGGACCCGAAATCGATTGATATAGTTGTTAAAGTTGATTCCTTTATGATCGTTTAGATAAGAGGAAAGCTGATGAACCGAAACTCCAAGCTCCTCCGCAACGTTTGGAAGTCGAATATCTTCGTCCAAATAAATGCGCTCTTCTTGTATGAGATAACTCAACTGTTTCTCTAAGGCGTCTATGTCGATGTCCCCTAAGAGAGATTTTTTCGAGGAATTCTTTTGTATTTCTGCGGTGACCTTTTCTCCTAAAAAGTTTCGAAAGTAAACGCTAAGAAAATAAAAAAATACGACTTCCACCGTCGTGATCGCTCCCGAAAGATGCACGAGAACTTTTTTATCCAAGATGATGCCCACAATCTCCGTAAGCGCTCCAAAAGAAAGCAACACCACGGATCCACCCAGAACTTTCGACCTAAGAGTACTGAAATCGAAAACTCGATTCGTGAACATACGATAGACGGCGCCTCCTATATAAACCAACACAAATAAATCCGTTAGATAGAGGAACATCCCGAATTCAAATCGACTCTGTTGATCGTATAAACTTGCAATCGGAATCGATAATACAAGAGGTGGAACTAGGTTCCAATAATACTTTGAAGGAAGTTTCGCATACTTAGAGAAAACAAGAATCGAATTCAGATACACGAATACACCCGCAGTGGAAAGCGAAATCAAATCGATCTGAAATAAAAAACGTTTCATCCAATCGTATGAAACTGAGTTAATCGTGGTTTCGTCCAAGTATTGAAAAATCGCCGTAAGAATCAGAAGGGCCGATAAAAAATAATCGATCTGACGTCTGGCTCGCAACAATCGGTCAAGCCCGAGGATCAAAGCAAAAAAAACTCCGAATCTCGAAATAGCGATCAGTAATTCTTCCCGTAATAACCAATGGATTACATCCGCCATTATCTCAACTTCCAAAATTGAACTTTTTCTTTTTTATAATTTCGATCCCTTTCTTTAAAAGGGTATTCGTTTAATAAAATTGTTTGCATCTTAATGTTTAACCTTTTAAATTCTTATAACTTTCAAATGACCAACAAAATATCCGCGTTTATTTTTCACTTAAAAGAATTAAGCTGTAACGCTATAGGAGTGAACGACGTTTTTTTAAGAACAAACGTCAAATCGAGATCAGCAAACATTCAATAATTTATTTTATGAAAGTTTTAATCCTTTCGGATATTTATAATTACTTTCGGGTAAGATTGTTTTTTTTGGAATTTCATTTCGGATTTATCACGGATGAACAATCTTTCCTCTCAATTCCATGCGTGCTAAAAAAAGAGATCGTGTTGATTTATAATTTAACACCGCATTCTTTTTATTTTTTACCTCGGAGCATCCAAGCGCTTTCGATGGTCCCCTTCTCGGCATTTCGAATCCGCGTTCGTGTTTTGTTTTGAATGCTTATCAATTAAAAATTTCCTTCCATTTTTAATTGAATTAAAATATCAGGATTTGAACCTTAGTAAAGATGGGTTCGGAGAATAAAGAAATGGATGCCAAAACAGACTCTATCAGTTATAAAACCAACGATATGAAACTTACGATTGAACAAATATCTTCCGGAGGAACTCTCCCGGGACCGGCGGCTATTTTTCAAATTCAGGGAGATATCAATATTTTTTCGGCTAAGAAGTTAAAAGAATCTTTTAACGAATCCATCGACAATGAAGTTTACATTCTTCTTATAGACCTGTCGGGAGTAAGAGTTATGGACTCTTCCGGAATAGCGACATTTATCGCGACGCACTCACGACTCAACAAGATGCCGAACGCAGGAATCATTCTTTATTCTCTTACTCCTGAAATCGAAAAAATGTTAGAACTTACCCGGCTAAAATCCTTACTTCGGACTGCATCCAACTTTTCCGAGGCGATTCGACTTTTCAGCCCCTAACCGAAACCTTTACTTCTTTTTACCTTCGGGATCCCCTTCGGTTTTTTGTGTGCCTTTTGCATTCCTGCATTTTCGTCGTAGAATGGGATTTTCTGCACAATGAAGCCCATTGCCGCTGGTGTGAAAATCCGTATTTTTTGTTGGATCGAATCATCCTCGGTTGCTTGTTTTCTGCAAAATGAACTCGGAGAGCTCTGAAAAGTGTGAGTTCCTACTTTTTATAGGATTTAATGGTGCATTTTTCCTTTGTCGTATAAATCGGAAAAGGCAAGTTCCAAAGTCCGTATATGAAAATCGGTGAATCCGAAAAGTGTGAGTTCCTACTTTTTCAAAACGGCTTTTTTCGCGGGAGTTCCCGCATTTTAGAACTAAAAGATCCATCTCGATTCTTCAAAAAAATCCCTTCCGATCCTAATAAAAATGCTACAAAGGCAACTCGTCGTTTCCCCCGGCTGAATTCTTGTTCCGACAAACAAATCCCATTCTAAAAAATAGTTGCAAGAGGCTTCAAGTCCGTCCGAAGGGGAACCACGGAAATTTCTTTTTTGCTTGTACTTTTTGAGGCTTAAGACCAAGATCAACGGATGCAGAATTCGAGTTCCGGAAAAAAGGCCTTTTTGGTCGGAATCACCGGAATGATCGGGGGTGGAAAGAGCACCGCGACAAAAATTTTGGCCGAGCTGGGCGCCTTTGCGATCCAAGCCGACCCACTCGCCAAACGTTATACCGCGCCGGACTCTCCCATACTTCCGGAGTTGGTGGACCTCTTAGGATCGGAGATTTTAGATTCGGAAGGAAACCCGGATCGGAAAAAAATTGCCGACTTGGTCTTCCGAGATCCGAAAAAATTAGAAGGACTCAATCGACTGATTCATCCAAGAGTCAGACAAGACTTCTTGAAGATCTTGGAAACCGAAGCCTCGGGAAAACTCGTGATCTGGGAAGTTCCCCTTCTCTTTGAAACGGACGCATACACTCTCTGCGACGCGACGGTCGCCGTCGATTCGGACCCGGAAGAATCGATCTTGAGAACGATTACCAGAGACGGGGTCGCAAAAGAGGACGTTTTGGCGAGAATTGCAAACCAACTTCCTCTTTCGGAAAAGCTAAAAAGAGCCGATTATACAATTAAGAACAGAGGGAATTTGGAAACACTCAGAGAAGAATGTAAAAATCTCTACACCACTCTGTTAGGAAGAATGTTATGAAAGAAAAAATATTTTATGTGATCAATCTGGACAATAAGAGAATTCTAATTCTCTCTTTATTCTTACTCGGACTTTTGTTTTCGTTTTTTTTCTTAGGAGTTTCCGTGGGAAAAAAACGCGGAGGAAATTCGGGAGAAGAAGCCCTAACGTTAAACGACATCAAAAATCAAGAAATACAAAGTGGAATTCCATTCTCCGAGCCGGGTCAAATTCCGACGGAGGGAAACAACGCGGCTGTCTCGACGGAAATTCCGCCTGCGACGACAAATTCTCCTTCGAATTCTAAAAATCAAGATTCCGTAACGTTTAAGAATATTCCTCCCGCGACTGAAGTTGTTGAGTTTAAAAAATCCGGAACGAATCCTTCCGCTTCCGTTGAAAAAGAAAACAAATCCACTCCGGAAACGTTATCCGTGAAGGAACCGGAAGGTTCCAAAGAATCGAAAAAAGTAAAGAAGAACGAAGAAAAAAAATCGAAAAGAATTTCCAGATCTTCCTCCGAAGAAGAATCAAACGGCTTTACTCTTCAAGTCGCGGCATTTAAAGACAAAGAAAAAGCGGACGAATTAAAAAAATCGATCTCAGGAAAGGATAAAAATTCGAAAGCAACCGTCAAAAGATCAAGAAACGGATATTATACGGTACGATTTGGCTCCGCATCGTCTAAAAAAGAAGCAGAAGGCCTTTCAAAAATGCTGCCTGCAAAATTGAGATCGGGAGCCATCATAGTCAAGGATTGATTTTTATATTGACCTTCTCTATATAGCCTACGAAATCAGTTTCTAAGTTTCGAATGGATCCAAAGGTGTTAGAGCTAACGCGCAAAGCAGTTGTACGCGCGACAATAGAGAGGCTTCGCACAACGTATTCCGATCTTCTGATCATAAAAGGATACGATGGGATTCCGAATTTTTTCGAATACAATTTGTATTCTCCTTCCAATAAGGAAGAAAGAGACAACGCCTTAGAAAGCCTCTACGAAAAGTTGAAAACGGTCGCGGGGAAATCCATGACCGACAACATTCATCAGATCATTCTTCTAAATCGTCTAACGGACTCTCTCGATTACGATACCGCTCAAGTAGTGATCGAAAACAATTTGATGGAAGACGGCGTGATTTCCAGAGATAATCTCTACGCCGCCATGGGTGAAGCCGATCGTTTTGAAGAAAGAAAACAACAGATTCAGATGGTCGGCAATACTCTTCGTTTTTTCTTTTCCCTTTCCAAACTTCCGATGATTAAACTTGTGATGGCTCCGATCAAAGTTGCAGCCTCCATGGTGGGCGCGACTTCCTTGGTGGAAACGATGGAAGCGGGTTATGATTTATCCAGTAAAATCAAGGATCTCAATCCTTTTATCGAAGCCTTTGTGGATAGAGAAACCAAACTTATCGGAAAGTTAGAAATCGGAAGCCCCGTCGGCGAACTTCACGCGTAGACGAAATAAGTTTTTTCCAAAAAATCTTTCTCGGTTCCGGATCGAATTGTCTCTCAAAACCAGACAAATCTACTTTCTAAATTCCGCTTACGAAATGACCTGCGGATCCAAACCGAAACGGCCTTAGGTCCGTTTTTAATTTTTTTTTAAGTATTGCCGCTTCGTCGAAACAACTACGGCGTCCCCTTCCTTGCTCTAACCTTACCCACAAGTTGGAAAGCTATTTAGAATGAAGAAGGATCCCCCGTCAGATTTCTTGTAGGAGTTCCTACAAAAGCTCTGAGAGAGAATTTTCCTTGCAAAATTATAATTCTGTGATATAGGAAAATCTCCCGGAGTTTTCCGCCTCCCGCCCCTCCACCCAAAATTTCAGGGCGGGGCTTTCGTTTTACGGAGGACCGTCGTTGTTCCGACAGATTTTTCTTACGATTCAAACAACTTTGTGGGTAAGGTTATGCGAAAATCGGGCGGGGCTTTCGTTTTACGGAGGACTGTCGGTCTTACGACAGATTCGTTTAAAGATTCAGTCCACTTATCGAGTAAGGATATGTTCCTTGCAGCGGGGAAAACTCGAAAGGCAAAATTCTAATTTAGAAAAGAGATCTTTTTTTGAGTTCTTTTTGAAAAGCGTCGGTGTAAACGGCCTTTCCCAAAAGATTGAGATGAGAAGCGTCAAAGAAGAATTCCGACTTTGTCTCAAAGGACCCCGGATTTAGACGAAGATAGATGGAATCCGAAACTTCCGCTATCCTGGAAAGTTCTTTCCGAACGAGGTCGTATCGGCCGTTTTCTTCTTCCGAAAAAAAGTAATTCGGAGTTTCCAGAAGAACGACCTTCATCCCGTTTTCACGAGCGAATTTTAGAATTTCATAAAGTTCTTGAACGAGATCGTTTTCGATTTGAGGAGAAAGATTCTCGTATTGTTTTTTCCAGTTCCGGATTCTTTCTTCGTTTTCCTTTTCGCTCGCGTTCAATTTCCAAACAAAAATCGAAGAAAGATATTTATCGTAGAGTTTTGAAAAGATAAAATGAGAAAAGGAATTGAGAGAATAGGACTGAGAGATCCGAAACATCCAATATTCCAAAAAAGATTCTTCCGAAACTTTTTGATCTAAGAAGTTTATGAACATTCTCTTGTGATAATAACCTTTTATGGACTTATATGCTGAATCCGGATACCGTCCTTTGTGAAAGACGAACTTATCAGTCTCCAATACTAGAAGAGAAGGTTTTTGATTTTGATTCTTCCTTAAATATTCCCGGACGATTTCTTTTCGAAGCGTCAGGTTGGCTCCCGGGATGTTCAAGAGTGTGACCGTCTTTCCGAATTCTTTCGTCAAAAGAGAAGGATCCAAATCCCAGAGGATATGACTCGAACCTACGATTAAGACATTCGAAGGTTTGAAATTCTTAACCATCGAAAACATCTTATCGTATTGTGGAAAGAAGAGTGAATAGGAAATCCTATCGAATACAAGAACTGAAAAAAGAAGTGCGATAAACAATCCCGCTGAACGCAGAACTTTAGAACTGGAAGTAGATGAAACTGGATCCATAGAACACTCCTCCCGTAAAGATCAAAACTACAAACAAACCGGCGACGGCCCAATCCGCGTATTTTTTCCAACCTTCCTTCGCCTTCTCCCAGAGAGGAAAAATTCCTTCCAAAATAAGAAAGAGAAAGAGAGCAAAAACTCCGGCCTTTTTTTGAAATTCCACGATAAGATCCAAAGATTCTCCGTTTGAAAAATCGAAGATTCTCGCGAGAATCTGATGAGCGACCCCGACGGAACTCGCGCGGAAATAGACCCAACTCAAAAGAACACAGTGAAACGTAAAAAGAACTCCGAAGATTCGAATCCAATTGTGTTTCATTTTTCCGTTCATAAAAACTCTTCGAAAGAGAACTTCCAGGGTGAGATAAATTCCGTTCAAAAGTCCCCAGATGACGAAGGTCCAATTAGCGCCGTGCCAGATTCCGGAGAGAGCGAAAACGATTAAGAGATTGCTAATATGTCGAAACGTAGATACTCGATTCCCGCCTAACGGAATATAAACGTAATCCCGAAACCAGGAAGAAAGGGAAATATGCCAGCGTCCCCAGAACTCGGAAACGCTGGAGGAAAAATAAGGACGATCAAAATTCTTCATCAAATCGATCCCGAGAATTTTTGCGCCTCCGATCGCGATGTTCGAATATCCCGCGAAGTCGCAGTAAATCTGAAACGCAAAAAAATAAGTCGCGACCAATAGATCGGCTCCGGATTTTTCCGAAGGCTGGTTGTACATCGCGTCTACAAAAACCGAAAGACGATCCGCTATAAAAAGCTTCATAAAGAAACCGTAAACTATGTATTTCAGTCCGTTTTCCACATTCTGAAAAAGAAGTTTGTGTTCCTGATGAAACTGAGTCATCAAATGATGTGCCCTCTCGATCGGTCCCGCAACCAACTGTGGAAAAAACATCACATACACCCAATAGTAGCCTAGATGTCTTTCGGCTTTGATCTTTCCTTGATAGACTTCCACGATATATCCCATGGATTGAAACGTATGAAAGGACAAACCGATCGGAAGAATGATCTCAAGCGCTGAAATCGGCATCTCCGAGGAAAAAAGAAATTTATAAAGAATTCCCGTATTATCCAGGAGGAAGTTGAAGTATTTGAAAAAAATAAGAATCCCGATGTTCGACGAAAGGCTCAGTATAAGAAAGGTTTTTCTTTTCGACCCGGATGCGTTTTCGATCCAGATCGCGAGATAATAATCCAAGACGATCGTAAAAGCAAGGATGAGTATATAGGCCGGTATAAAGGCCATGTAAAAATAACAACTTGCGAGAAGAAGGAGTATCCATCGAAATCGAAACGGAAGGAGAAAGTAAGAGACCGCCACGGCCGGATAAAAGAGAAGAAAATGAATTGAGTTAAAGAGCATCGTGTCTTAAGAAATCGTTTTGTTTCGAGAGAGGAATTCTTTCCAAAGCTGGAAAAATATCTCCGATCCTCTTTCGTCTTTTCAATAAAGTAGAATCAGGATTTAGAGGGAAGCTCGAAAAGTAAAGCGGATTCGAGGGAGTTCCTACTTTTCAAGTATCAAAAGAAGACTTTGCGAGTAGAGGGACTCGAACGCTCCGAGGATGGTTTTACCGGAAAGGTTCTAAAAAGAGGGAGATCCCACATTGATTGAACTCTCAAAGAAATGCCTCGGAGAAACAAAGGAGTTCCTACTTTTTTAGAATTCAAAGAAGAACTCTCGTTCCAGTCCGGAATTTTCTAAGATTCGCTGATTTTGATTTAAAAAAGAAAGCTTTGCGAGTAGAGGGACTCGCCGTTACGCAATTCGCCATCCTGGCGAATTCGGCTCCACGGCGTCTCGCTTTGGCCTCGGCACTTCCTGTCCCTCGGAACCGTTTTTCGCCTTTTACGAAAGCTCAAAACGGTTTAACAAAGCTCGCTTCGAGTCCAGAAGCTTTCTCAAATGGGATTGTTTGGAATTTAAAAAAGAAAGCTTTGCGAGTAGAGGGACTCGCCGTTACGCAATTCGCCATCCTGGCGAATTCGGCTCCACGGCGTCTCGCTTTGGCCTCGGCACTTCCTGTCCCTCGGAACCGTTTTTCGCTTTTTACGAAAGCTCAAAACGGTTTAACAAAGCTCGCTTCGAGTCCAGAAAGCTTTCTCAAATGGGATTGTATGGAATTTAAAAAAGAAAGCTTTGCGAGTAGAGGGACTCGAACCCCCACACATTACTGCACCAGAACCTAAATCTGGCGTGTCTACCAATTCCACCATACTCGCGGTGAGAATTCCAATTTTTGTGAGTTTCGATCGGAGTCAAGCCGAAAGAAACAATTCTTCCGAGACTTGTCTTTGGAATAAAAGCCTCCGAGCGCAGAAGGAAAGAAATTTCAAATTTTCAAAAAAAAAAAATACCTCAGGCTTTTTCATTTGAAAGCGATTTTAGAATCGGACAATGAGGTCGATGATCTCCCTGACAATGGGCCGCTAAATCCTTGAGGGTTTCCGCCATTTCCTGCATCTCCGAAATTTTTGTCTCCAGAGTTCTTAAATGAGAAAGCGCCAGAACCTTCACATCGGAGCTCGCCCTACTCTGATTTCTCCAAAGACCGACCAGCTTCTTGATCTCTTTTAAGGCAAACCCCATACTTCGGGCCCTTTTCACAAACTGAAGGATGTGAACGTCGTCGGAAGAATACATTCTATAACCCGATTCTCCTCTTCTCGCTTTCGGAATCAGACCGATCGTTTCGTAGTGTCGAATTTGTTTGGCCGTAACTCCGGACTTTTTGGAAACTTCACCGATATTCATAACCGACTTCTTGCGATTTATTTCTTAGACCTTTTTTTCCATCCAAGGAAGAATAAGATCGCTCAGAGGAACGGATCTGCAAGCCAAAATATAACCCTCTTGTTTCTCTTCTTCCGTCAGAGAGAATTTTCCGTGAGAAAGATGTTCCACCTTTCCGCCTAACAAAAGAATTTTACAAACCCCACAACGACCGAATCTACAAGAATAAGCAAGATCGATTCCCGCATTCAATGAAGAATCCAAAACCGTCTCCATTTCCTTAACATCAACGCTACGATTCAGATCCGGAAAGTGAATCTTAAAACTCATAATATCTCCTCGTTTAACTTCGAGAAAAATTCTAAAGGTTCCTCTTGTGGGAAGGTCAAGATGAGAAGATCAAAAAAAAACGATTCTCCCGAAAAAAAAGTTAAATCGGCCCTTGACCTTCCCATCAGGGGAAGGTTTAACCTGGTCCTTAATGATTCCAAAAAAGAATCTAAGGAGAATTCAAATGTTAGAATTTCAAGTGGAAGGAATGACCTGCGTTAGTTGCGCTTCTATCATCTCAAAAGCGATTCGGACCGTAGATCCGTCGGTTTCCGTTGACGTAAAAATTCCCGAACAAACGGTTCAGGTAAAAAGTAATCGCCCGGAACAGGAACTGATCCGTCTTATAGAAGAAAGCGGCTATCCCGTTCTCGGAACAAAACAAATTTTATAAGGAGGAAAACAAACATGTTCACAAAACAAAAAACAACTTCTATCAAAGTAGGAATTGCGGTCCTCGCATTCTTTCTCTCTTCGGGAATGTTGCTTGCTCACGGGGACGACCATCCGGGACCAAACGGAGGAGCCATTCGTATGCCGGGATCCTTTCACACAGAACTCATCGTTTTAAAGGAAGGTTTTAAAATTCTTCTCTTGGATGTGAGTTTAAAAAACCCGATCACAAAAGACAGTTCGCTTCAGGCAAAACTCGTGGTGGGAAACAAGGAACAAAAGTTGGAATGTCAGACTCATCCCGATCATTTCTTTTGTCCCTCTTCCAAAATTCCGTCTTCGGGAAAACTAATCCTGCAAGCGTCCCGTGCAAAACTACAAGGTGCGGAAGCCGTTTATGATCTTCCGATTCCGAAAAAATAAAATCGAATCTCTTCGGCTCCAATCAAGGCCGAAGAAAGCTACATTCGAGTGGAATCGTCCGTCTTTGAAAGTTTATCAAAGACGGACGACTCCACTCAACGGAATGTTTTTGAGAAAAAAATCCGCGCGGAAGAAAGACAAAACCTCCTCGGGCAATCGACTGCGGTTCCGGACAAATCCAATTCTCTTTCGACGAAAGAACTTTTAAAACCATTGAATTTGAACGAAGCCGACTCTAAAAAAAAGATTCTTCGAGCGAAGAGAAAAGTTTTCAGACTAAGTAGAAAACTTTTGAAATAAGGAAGAATAGAATTCTGCGAGCTCCAAATCCTCTTTTCGAGTAATCTTGAGATTGAAAGGATGAGATTCCACGATCGCCGATTTTTTTCCGTAACCTAAAGCCCAGGAACAAAGATCGGTGGGAACAAATTCAAGAGGCGCGGAAAGAAGCTCCTTTAAGACGGAACCTTTGACTCCCTGCGGGGTTTTCATAAACCAGATATGTTCCCGGTCCAAAAGCGAGGCGGTAAGTCCATTCGATTCTTCTAATACGGTTTCGGAGGTTTTCGAGGCAAGAGTCGCGATTCCATTCTCACGAACGCTCTCGCAGAGACGATCCAATTCTTCTGCCAAAACAAAAGGTCTCGCGGCGTCGTGTACCAAAATGATATCATCGCTCTGAATTTCCAAAACGGAAAGACCTTGAAGCATGGAAGAATGTCTTGTCTCTCCGCCCTCCACGATCCGATCTTCGTCCCTCAAGAATGGACCGCAGATCTCTTCGGTTTTCGGAATCGATTCTTTGTGTGAAACCAGAACGGTCTGTTTTTGTTTTCCCCAATCCTGAAATCGTTTGAGAGAATGGAGTAGAACGGGTTCATTCTGAAATTCCAAAAATTGTTTCGGAATTTCGGAACCCATTCTCGTGCCGGTTCCTCCGGCTAAGATCAATATGTGGATTTTTTCAGAGAGAAACAGAGACTTCATTTTGAAAGATCTGTTCTAAGTTCTGACGTTTTCTTATGAGTTGAAACGAACCGTCCAGTCCTAACAAAACTTCGGCGGTCTCCGGAAACGAATTGTAATTCTTCACGGACATGGACGAACAATAAGCGCCGGCCCCTTCCATCACGATATAATCTCCTATCGCGGCTTCTCCCGTCCTCCTTGTGATCGGACCTCCGCCTTCGGCCTGTGTAAAAAGATCCCCGCTCTCGCAACAGTGTCCCACAAAAACGTAGTCTTCGGTCTTTCCGGAATGAGTTCCCTCTTTAGGAACGACGACTAACGGATGTTTTGCGGCATAAAGAGAAGGCCTTGTGTTCACGTCCATCCCCGCGTCCACCTTGACGAACTTGTATCCGTTTTCTCCGGTGGAAACGATATCGTCGATCGTCGTCACGATCGCTCCGTTGTTCACCATCAAAAAAGAACCGGGTTCGATCTCCATGTGGAGTTTCGTTCCGTTCTTATTCGCGAATTCTTCGAAAAGCGATATTACCGGTTTTCCGATCGTCTGAAAGTCGGTGGTTTTTTCGTCTTCCATTCTTCCGACTTTAAATCCTCCTCCGAGGTTGAGAATTCTACATTCCGGAAACTGAGCTGCGATGTCCAAAGAAACCTGGGCAACAACTTTCCAAACCGCCGGATCACTTCCCGATCCGATATGCGTGTGCACTTTGAAAATTTTGAGATCGTATTTTTTGGCGATCTCCTTTATTTTTTCTAAGTCTTCATGCCAGACTCCGAAGGAGGAAGTCTTTCCGCCCACGTCCGTCTTCTTTGTCTGTCCCGAACCGAGTCCCGGATTAAATCGTACGCTGACTTCTTTTCCCGGAAATAATTTTCCGAAAGCTTCGAGTTGTCTTAAGGAACAGGCGTTGAAGATCACTCCCTTCTCCACGAGTTCCTTCATTCCCTTTGCGAGCTCCTGCGAGGTCAGCATAATCTCTTCCGGTTTGAATCCGTTGTGAAGCGCTCTTTGCACTTCGTATTCCGAACTCGCGTCGATCTGAATTCCTTTTCGTTTCATGATTTCAAGAATGGTTCGATTCGGATTCGCCTTCATAGCATATCGTACGGTCAGTCCGTATGCGTTCGGAAACGCAAGAGCCGTGTCGCAGCTTTTTTCGATTTTCTCTCTGGAATAGACAAAAACGGGAGTTCCGAATTGTTGGGCGACGATACGCACTTGGGATTCAGTCAAAAATTTTAATTTTTCTATTGATTGCATAGTGAAACGGGCATTTCTAAATGGTTTTTGAACAGGCTCCGTTGGAGTCCCGTTTTTTTAAAGGCATTTTCATTTATGGCTGGCAAAATCACTCATCTCGAAGTTCTTTCCCAGGTTTGTAAACATCTGGATCACGGAACTCCGGAACAAAGAAAAATCGCGGGACTCATGCGCGCGGAATCCAACCGCAAGTTTGCAAACATCGGAGCGATCGCTCCCGATATATTTTATTTTTATCATATTCTTTCTCCCCGAAAAACAAAGAAGGCGACCGTCTGGGGAGACATGAGTCATCATAACTCCGTCGCGGAATTGATTCTCAACTTTTTGGATCTGATTCTCCAAACCGAAGAAGGAACTCACAGAGACCGTTACATCGCGTTTACGCTCGGTTATATCTGTCACTGCGCGGTCGATATCATCACTCATCCTTATATCTTTTATATCTCCGGAGATTTTTACAACAAGGACAAAAAGATCAGCAGCCTCGCTCAGTATCATCATATGAGGGTGGAGAATGCTTTGGATTCCTGGCTTCTCGACTACAGATGGGGAATGACTCCGAAAGAATACGACTTTGTACACCACGTCGACGCGATCTTCAAGTCGGATAAAAAAAACTGGAAGATGGATCCGATGCTCTGGCATTTTTGGCTTCGAGGTTTTAAGGCGACCTTCCCGGAAGCATTCAAAAAACATTATATCGGCTCCGAGGATAAAATCATTCCGGGAGATTTGTTAAACGAATCCTTTCTGGGTTATCTGGAATTTCACAAGGTCATGGATTCCAGAAGCAAGTGGATGCGGGGAGCTCTCAAACTCCTAGACAAGATCACGTTTCACAAAGTGAGATCTTCCGTTCTTATGCTTCCCCTCAAAGAACATATCGACAAAAGAATCATGAACGAAGAACACAAGAAGTGGAATTATCCCGCCGATCCTACGATCGTAAGAGAGGATTCCTTCGTTGAACTTATCAATCGTTCGGCTCAGAACGGAAAAGATGCGTTGACCCACGCTTGGAATTATCTGGAAAATAAAATGTCCCGAACCGCTTTTTTAAAGGAATACCAGGGATACAATTTGGATACGGGACTCCGATTTCAGGGAATCGACAGCATGAAAGAATTTTCACCGATAGAAGAAGTTTAATCGAATATGAAACACGAACCAGTCAGTTATCTTTCTCGTTTTTTTGTAATCCACTTCCGAGATAGAATTCTTCAAAAAGTTCTAAACTCGCCCGATCCGATAAAACAACTCGCTAAACTCTGCGCGGGTCTTTTGTTTCTCAACGGATTCTTATTCGTCTTTTCGATCAAGGATCTCTGGAGAGTTCCCGAATCGAATCAATACGAAAAACCTTCGGTTCTCTACGGAATCAACGATAAGAACGAATACGAACCGATCGCCGAGTTCTATCGTTTTTCACGAGTCGTTTTAAACATCAAAGAACTTCCACCCGAAGAGGACGGAAAACCGAACAAGTTGATTCGGAGTTTTGTTTCCACGGAAGACAATAATTTTTATTCTCACTGGGGACTCGATCTTCGAGGAATCTTTCGCGCCTTTATGGTAAACGTTCTCGCGGGAAGAATCAAGGAAGGAGCTTCGACGATCACACAACAGGTCGCACGTCTTCGATTCTTAAATACCGAACGTTCTTTTTTGCGTAAGGCAAGAGAGGCCTGGCTCGCGCTTCTTCTCGAAGCCGTCTTTGACAAAGACACTCTGATGGAAATCTATCTCAACGAAATCCCCTTAGGACACGGAACGATCGGGGTCGGAGCTGCGGCGCGATTCTACTTTCGAAAGGACGTAAAGGATCTGAGTTGGGGAGAATCGGCTCTTCTTGCGAGTTTGACCACAAGGCCTACTGAATTTTCACCCTTGGTAAATCCGAATTCTTCCAGCGCAAAGGTTCGAGTCGTCTTTAAGAAGTTTGTGGAGAACGGAATCTTGGACGTAAAAACCGCCGAAAAAGAATACGACGCCTTTTCGGAATATTACATAACTCTAAACCGATCACCGAACGACTCCGCCTTTGGAGATCGTCTCAACCGTTTCCCCTATTTTACGGAATACGTTCGTAAGAATCTAACGCGATACATTCCGAAAACGACGCTCTACAGCGGCGGTCTCAAGATTTATTCCACTCTGAACATTCAACACCAGACCCAGGCGGAGAAGGCATTGTACGCGGGGTTGAAAAATCAGACGGCGCAATCCAATCAGAGAACGTTTACAAAGATCGATGCGTTCGACGACGCTTACGGAGAAATTTACGACGTCCTTGCGATGATCCACGACGTTCCCGAATTTAAGTTTAAGATTTCAAGATCGATCCGAACCTTTAACCGAGCTTGGCAGGAAGATTTAAGAGATGAACTCGGCACTCTCAATCTTTTGAGCGGAACCGAAACCTTAGGAGAAGCGATCGAATGGAGTTATCGAAGTCAACAGACGGAAGACTTTCTTCTTCCTGTCGAAGGAGCTTTGATTTCGATGCGACCCGATACGGGTTATATCACCGCGATGGTCGGAGGTTCCGGTTTTCGATCCGACAACCAACAAATCCGCGCGTTTCAAGCATACAGACAACCCGGCTCCGCGTTCAAACCGCTTGTCTACGCAGCGGCGATGGAATACTACAACCAACATCCGGATCCAAAGAAGAATGTGACGGCGGCTTCTCTCTTTTCCGATTCTCCGCTCCAATACGTATTAGAAGACGGTGATGAATGGAATCCTTCCAATTACACGGGAGAATATTCAGGATTTATAAGACTCCGAGAAGCATTGGAACTTTCCCGAAACAGCGTAGCTGTTCGGGTTTTGGAACACACGGGTATCAGCAATCTGATGCCGTTTTTGGAAAAAATTCTTCAGATCGAAAACAGATCCATACCGAGAAACTATTCGATCTCTTTAGGAACGTTCGAAGTTTCTCCTTATGAGTTGGCGAAGTCTTACGCGGTCCTCGCTTCCGGAGGAAAACAAGTATTTCCTTTGAGCGTTCTGTATGTGGAAGACGGATCGGGAACGATCATCCGAGATTTTAGAGAAGAAGCGAGTAAGGTCGAAAGAAAACAGATTCTTTCTCCCGAGGTTTGTTTTATCCTCACATCGATGATGGAAGACGTGATCAAAAAAGGAACGGGAACCGGAGCTTCTTCTTACGGACTTTCTCGTCCTGCGGCGGGAAAAACGGGAACGACGAATAACTTTCGGGACGCATGGTTTGCGGGTTACACGGGTGAACTCGTGAGCGTAGTTTGGATCGGATACGATACCGGAACTCTTTCGATGGGCAAAGGAATGTCCGGCGGGGTCGTCGCGGCTCCGATCTGGGGAAGATTTATGTCCAACGCACTCTCGAAAGAAAAATCCAAGGGATTACATTTTGGGGAAACGGGAGTAGTTCGAAAACAAATTTGTTCGATCTCCGGGAAACTTCCGGGTTCTCATTGCAATCAAACCGAAGAAGAATACTTTACGAAAGATACGGTTCCCAAAGAAGTCTGTGACGACCACCGAGGAGCGGGTAATACTCCCGAGCCGGATCCTACGCCGCCTTCCAGTCAGACAAAAGTAAAAAAGAAGCAGAAAACCAATATTTTCCAGGGCGACGATGATATGATTCGGTAATTCTTAACAAAAATACTTGTCGTTTTGGGATTGCTTACACAAATAGAAATATCGTTATCAGGAGTTTTAGATGGCCATCGGCAAGGAAAATAATAACAGCGTAATCGGTCCCGGGTCCATTTTTGAAGGGAAATTTTATATCGCAGGTTCTCTCCGCATTGACGGAAAATTCGAAGGAGAGATCAAAACCGATGACACTCTCTATATCGGAGAAACCGGTAAAGTAAGAACGAATATTGCGGCCCGCGAAGTGACCGTTTCCGGAACTATGATCGGAAACATCAAAGCGGAGAATGAAGTTCGTCTCGAAGAAACCGGAAGACTTTTAGGCGATATCACCGCTCCTGCTCTTCATCTCGCAAAAGGTGTGGTTGCAAAAGGAAACATCACGATCACCGGCGGACAAAAGAAAGACGTGAAAAAAATCGTCGAAGAATCTTTTGGTGGAACTCGCACCCTGGACAACGGAAAGGACGAATAAGTCCTTTTCTTTTACTATAGGAAAGGCCGGACTCCGGCCGATAATCTTCCTGTATGATCTTTAAAAAGCCCAGACAACTGACCGCAGGAAAAGAACTCCTTCGGACAGACAATTTCACCCTGATCTATCTGGGCGCTTTTCACTTTCACTATTCATTCTATTTTAGAGGAAACCTCTATCACGGGAATTTGGATTTTAGAAGAAAAAAATTCAGACTGATTCCCATCGTTGCTTCCATCGCACTTTTTGTCGCCTTCTTAGGATTCGGGATGAATCCGAGCAACGCTATGATGGATTCTTCCGGTCACGAAATTACGGAGAATGATTCCGAAGATTTGAAGGCAAAATCCGGAGACGAAAAATTCTTAGAAGAATCCGAAAAGGCAAAACTTACGATTCTAATGGCGAAGGAACTCAAAAACCCTTCCGAAAAAAAGAAACAACTCAAGGTCACTACCTATCGAGTCAAAAGAAACGAAACGTTAGCCGAAATAGCAACTCGTTTTAAGGTTTCTATGGAATCGATCGCTGGTTCCTCGAATATCAGAATCGACGACACGTTGTATCCGGGACAAATATTAAGCATTCCCAACAAACAAGGTCTTCTCTATAAGATGAAGACCGGAGAGACGATGGCGAAAGTCGCAAGTCTTTATAAGGTCAACTTAGACGAGATCCTATTGGAAAACAAATTAGACGATCTTGATATTCTAAGACCGGGCCAGAAGATATTTTTACCCGGAGCCGTCATTCCCGATCCGACTCCGAAATGGGTGATTCCGGTCGCTTCGAGAATCGTAACTTCCAACTTCGGATTTAGAACCTTCCCGAGAAGAAAGTTTCACGAAGGCCTAGACCTAAAAGCGTTTTACGAACCGATTGCAGCGGCAAGAAACGGAAAAGTAATCTATGCGGGATGGATGGGTGGTTACGGAAACGTGGTGGTGATCGAACACACCGACGATTTCAAAACTCTCTACGCTCACAATTCCAAACTCTTCGTTCAGAGAGGAGACTACGTTTTGGCGGGGAAGAAGATCGCAAGATCCGGTTCGACCGGTTACTCCTTTGGTCCTCACCTTCACTTTGAAGTCATCAAAAACGGACAACCCGTCAATCCTTCCAAATATCTCAAAGGCCTCACGTTCCGAAAGGGCGGCCCGACACACTGAGATCGGACCGAAAAATCCCGAAAAAGTGGGTGATCCTACTTTAGTCTTCTCTTCAAACGATAAAGACCGAATACGACCTTCTCTTCTCCTTCCTGAAAAAGAAAAATATTCTCCGTACAGTAATCCGCTCCGGACTTAAAGTCCGATTGCAAGTATTTTTCTCGGAAGAATCGATTGTCGTAACTCCGACAATCGATCGAGATAAATTTCCACTTAAAAACCGATCTCGCTCAAAGGTGGAAAGTTTCGAAAAAAATAGACTCGTTTTCGAAATTCCTTTGATCCTTTTGTGAAAATCGCATTGGGCGGAATTCCGAGTTCGGCGAAATTCCCTTTTGGGAAAAAATCCGAATTCTTCCCGAGAAAACAAAGATTTTGATTTTCAACGCAAAAGAAAAACTAGATGGTTTCCAAAATGAAAACCGCAGTCACGTTATTCGTATTTCTCGTCCTTCTTCTTGAAAATTGCAAAACCCCGACGATCGAAGAGCTCATCGATCGAAGACTGATCAAATCCTACGATCAGACCGAAACCCTAAACTTATACTACGCTACGTTGAGAACTCAGAATCCAAACGCACAGATCGGATGTAATGATTCCTATTTTCTCACCAATGGAAATAGGGAACTCAAGACCGGATATTGTATCGTAAACGTACCCGCCAATCACGAAGTAGGAGCGCTTCCAAGCGGGCTCGGAAGCCGAGAAACCCTATTCCAATTTCTCGGACACAAACCTTTTGAAAAACAAGAGAACTTTCTGGAGGATCTCAAAAAAGATCCTTTCGACGAAGTTCTTGTTTTTGTCCACGGATTCAACGTTCGTTTTGAAGAAGCGATTCTGAGAGGAGGACAAATCCGATACGATCTTAAATTTCCGGGAAAGGTGGTGATCTTTACCTGGCCTGCGGGAAACGAAGGAGGACTTCTCAATCAAGTTCTCCTCAAAGGAACCTACGAAAAAAATCTTCAATCGGCGAGAAGTTCCAGGGAAGAATTTAAGAATTTTCTAAAGTCCCTCCAATCTCTCGGTAAAAAGGTGCACCTAATCGTTCACTCGATGGGACATCAGGTCGTTTTACCTGCGTTAGCCGAAATCGGAAAGGAAACAAAAGAACCGATCTTGAAAGAACTGATTCTCAACGCCCCCGATTTTGATTCCGGAGAATTCAGGCTTATGGCCGATCAAATTTCCAAAACCGCAAAAAGAATCACACTCTATTGTTCACCCGGAGACAGCGCTTTACAAGCCTCCGCCACCGTAAACCAGGGAGGCCGTTTAGGATCCTGCCACCTGGTTCCCGGAGTCGACGTCATCAACGTGAATCCGGTCGATTCTTCCGTAGTTTCGATGGGACACGGATACTATTCTTCCAAACCAATTCTCACCGATCTCTATCAACTCCTCTTGGGAGTCAGAGCGGAAAAAAGACTCTTTATACGAAAGTCTTCCGGAAACGAAAACTTTGTTCTGAGAAATTAGCGAAGGTTCGAGAAAAATAAATTCCTTTCTCGAACCTTTTTTTTGAACGCAGTCAGTTCTTCCTTCCCCAATTTAGAAGAAGAGCAGATAACGTCTTTTGGGACTCACTACCAATGTACTTTTTATTTTTAGGCTTTTTGTTCTCGGGCGTATTTTATCAATCGAATGATCGCGTAACCGCCGGGTATCATTGGAAGCACGGCAGTATATAGCCCGGAAAAGTAATAGTGACCGATAGTCTTGTAATAGTAATTCGGCATATCTTTTATCAGAACACCCTGAATTATTTGAGTGAGAGGCGCAGGGTCGGAAGGTTGCAGTTTAGGTTCGATCAAAGGAAAAATGAAATGCGTAAACTCTGCAAAACCGGGGCCGATAAAAATAAACCAAGCTACAAATCCTGCGATCGGAATCTTGTAGAACAACCCTAAGGTAGTGAGAGTATAAATGATAGGTCCGATCGACATAAATACTATAATAAATCCGGGTTCACTCCACGGAATACCGAATAGCCGGCTCATAGCAGGTCCAAAGCCAGTCAAATATTCTTCAATCATATGAATCTCTAAACCTGCTACGGTTAGTGTAAAGAGCGGAAGTATCACCTTTGGCTCGACTGGAGATCGCAAATACGTGAAATACCAAAATACGAACCCGATCGTACCGGCGCCACCCACGATAATAACCGGCTGCAAGCCGATTTTGATATAACCGATTGTAGAAGCAAAAACGACGAACGTTAATGCGAAAATCGCGTTGAGATTTTTTACCCAAGTTTTAGATTCCATATCCTATTCCTTTTTTTATTCATTAAAATATTCCTCAAAGAGTTGTTTTAAAAATCGAAAGATTCTTTTCGATCTTCATCAAAGAATCCAAAGTGATTTCAAAAGCCTTCGGATCCAAATTTTTTGCCGCATCGTTTAACAACGATTTTGCGATAGGAATCAACTCTTCCTTCAACTTTTTTCCTCTCGAAGTTAGATTGACGTGATTGTTTCTTCGATCGGTGGTCGACGGAACGCGGCGAATCAGTCCGTCTTTTTCCATTGCGTTGAGAAAGCGGGTGACGGTCGTTTTGTCTTTCAGCGTCTTTTGAGACAATTCGTTTTGAGTCATGCCGTCGTTCTCCCAAAGACGATTTAGGATAATCCATTCTTCCGGAGTTATCGTAAAACCAGCTTGAGAAAAACGCTCCTGCAGTTCCTGTTTCATCACAATGGCGCATCGGTTGATACGATAGCCTAAAGTTTTTTCGATTTGGAAGTCGTTCATTATTGGTTGTATAATACAACGATTAGAGAGCGGTGCAAGCAAAATAAATTCTAAAAATCGGAAAAAACAAAAGTAACACTCACTTTAAAAGAAACCGAGAGGTTCTATTTGAAATAAAGAATTCGGCTAGAAAAGTGATGAATGTGCTTTGGAACTTTAACGCCCCTCCTTTTTTCAAAAGAGGACGAAAAATTCTAAAATCCCTTTCTCCGAAAAAGAAGGGAAGAATTCAACTGGTAAGAATTTCGAAAAGTCAGTTTCTCTTCTTTCAGCCCCCGGAGAAATGTGGGAACTCCCAATTCTACAGAGTTCACGAAAAACGCGAATTCGGTTGGGAGAAGAATTTTCGATGTGAAATTCCCTCGTAAAACGCGTCTAAAAATAAAACGGAGCGCGATTTTTGACCGTCCTTTTTTTGTTTTCCCGAAAAGCGCCCTGGAAAGAGTGGGAAAGGTATGAGGAATTCCTCAAATGCGAAAACACAATTTTACCATAACTTTTTCCGTATTTTGACAAAATATCTTGTTGAATTCGGGGTTATTCTTAGTAACTAATGAATATGCTTCAGAAACCCAAAATTTTGGTAGTTGAGGACGAAATCATCGTTGCTGTCAACCTAGGCCAAAAGCTAAAAAAATTGGGTTATGAACTCGTGGGAATCACTTCCTCCGGGGAAGAGGCCATCCAAAAGGCAGAAGAAAATCACCCCGACCTCGTCCTCATGGACATAAACATCGAAGGGAATCTCGACGGGATCGAAACGGCGGAAGTCCTTCGAAATCGTTTTCACACACCAGTTATCTATCTTACCGCTTACGCCGACGAGAACACGTTGGACCGGGCAAAAAAAACTCAACCTCTGGGTTATATCGTAAAACCCTTCGAGTCGGACCAACTTCGCTCCTCTATCGAAGTCGCGCTTTATAAAAATGAAATCGAACAGAGATCCAAACAGACGGAAGAAAAACTCAAAGGCGCCCTCGATCAACTGGGAGCGGGAATCGTCACAACTGACGAAAACGGACTTCTCCTTTTTATGAATCCCGCTGCTGAAAAACTCACAGGTTGTAAATACGAAGATCATCTCGGAAAACCGGTGCAAGAAGTTTTGAATTTTAAGAACGGCCAGGGGGAAATTGCGGAGAATTTAGTGGATGAAGTGATTCATTCCCGCCTTCCAAAAGAGAATGGAAATCTGATCTTAATCTCCAAGAACGGAAATCTTCAGGAAGTTCTTCTTCAGAGTTCTCCGATTTTAGGGATCGAAGAAAAACTCACGGGAACTTTTAACATTCTGAGGACCAAAGAACAGAATAGCACGGCCGGAGAAAAAGACACATATCTCAAAGAAATTCATCACAGAATCAAAAACAATCTCACGATCATTTCTTCGATTTTTAGTCTTAGATCCGGACAGACCAACGGAGAATCGAACGACGTCCTTCGGGAAAGTCAGAATCGTCTAAGAGCGGTCGCCCTTCTCCATGAAATTCTTTACGAAAGCAAAGACCTTTCTTCCATCAGCTTTGAACTCTACGTTAAAAAACTCACGGACGCACTTTTCGAAATCTATCAAGTGGACAGAGAAAGAGTTCGTCTTGAATTGAATATTCAAGAATCCAAGGTAAAGGCCGAAACAGGAATGAACCTCGCTCTGATTATCAACGAGCTCATTACCAATTCTTTGAAGCACGGTCTTGCGGATTCCAAATCCGGTGCGATTCGAATTCAGTTCACGAGAGAGAATGATACGCTTCTCCTCGAAGTTTCCGATAACGGAAACGGACTTCCCGAAGAATCCCTTCGGAACAGAAACCCAAGCTCTTTGGGCCTTTCTTTGGTCGATTCTCTTGCGAAACAAATCGGCGGAAAAGTCGATCTTCTCAATCAGGAAGGGGCTTGCGTGAAACTCCGTTTTCCCGCTTCCCACTAAAAAAAGTAGGAACTCTCACGTTTTTATCAGCTCCTTCGAATCCGGGGACCGCTCGTTCGTTCTCAAATGCTTTTCCCTGAAATGAAAAAGGGAGTTCCTATTCTCGTTTTAAAGTCAAACAAATCGATCGAAGCGGCTCATTCCCACAACAGCTTCTAATATCCGTAAAAGTAGGAACTCCCTTATTCTTTCTCAAAGTCCTTTCGAAAAAAATGCGGGAACTCCCGCGACTCCCCTCTTCCACAAAAGAATCCACCTGCCCCAGAAGTTCTTTCCATTCTTCCTTCGGATGCTGGTGTCGAATTTTATCCCAACTTATGATCATTTCCAATGCTCCATTCGATATTGAGAATCATTCTCATATTTTAAAAATTGTCCAGTATTTCTTGAATCCAGGAATGACTTGTAAGAATTTTTTTCGCTCCCAGACTGACCGAGATGAAAACCAAATTCGAATTTTTTGAAATCGTCGAAAGACCGGAAGATAAAACCGCAATTCTCTATTTGAACCGTCCTGAAAAAAGGAACGCGATGAACTGGCCTTTTTGGAGAGACCTTCCTGAAGTAATAGAAGAAATCGATTCCAATCCTCATATCCACGCCTTCATTATCGCAGCTCGAGGAAAATCTTTCTCCACAGGATTGGATCTGGATTCGTTCTTTCAACAGTTTGGAAGTTCGATCCAAGCTCCCCTGGGAGACGATCGCAGAAAATTCTTCGACCTCATCTTAAAGATGCAAAAGGGAATCAATGCCGTCTATAATTCCTCCAAACCTTCGATCGCCGCCGTCCAAAAACACTGTATCGGCGGGGGATTGGATCTGATCTCCGCCTGCGATATTCGTTACGCAACCGTGGACGCTTCGATCTCGCTTCGGGAAGCCAAAGTAGCAATCGTCGCGGATATGGGTTCGATCAACCGTCTTCCGGCGATCATCGGTCAAGGACATACAAGGGAGCTGGCTCTTACGGGAAAAGACATCGACGGACCCGAAGCTGAAAGAATCGGCCTCGTTACAAAGGTTTTTCAAACGGAAGAAGAGATGATGAATGTCGCATTAGCGACGGCAAAGGAAATCGCTGAGAATCCGAAGTTGGTGGTTTCCGGAATAAAAGACGTTATGCGTTATTCGGAGGGGAAATCTTTGGACGCGGGATTGAACTACGTGGCTCTTTGGAATTCGAGCTTTTTAGATTCCGCAGATTTCAGAGGAGCGCTGCAATCTTTCAAGGAACGCAAACGCCCCCTCTACAATCAAAACTGATTAAGCGTAAAGGTCCAAAATTCGTCTCTGTCCTTCTTCTTTCGAATTTTGGACTCCCGCCTCGACTGCGAGATTGAGCATTTTCCGATTCAGGTCGCTCTGTGCCTGAAATATTTCTCGGGGCAGATTGGCTACCCTCTCCAAAAGTAAACTCTGGTTGGCATTTCCGTTGATATTCATAAATTCCCTCTTTATGAGAATTTGGGGTTTTTCTCTCTTTTTCCCCCAATTCTATTCTCGGTTGATAAATAGAAAACTTGATTATTTTTTGAAAATTTTTACCCTGTCCAAACTGTGAGTTTCCCCACACTGATCAGATCTGCGATTCAGAGGGAGAATCAAAGAGAATTCACAAAAGCCTTCAACCTCTACAAAGAGGCCCTTTCTTTTACAAAAAGCCCAAAGACAATTCTAAAAATTAGAAATCGTCAGGCTTGGTGCCAGTATCACATTGGAAACACCAGAGAAACATTAAATCTCTTTCAGGAAATCATCACACAATATCCGGACGAACCCGGAAGTTATCTCTACTATTCGAATTATCTCATCAAAGTAAGTAACTTCAAACAAGCTAAGAAAATTCTGACAAAGGGAATCGATCTTTATCCGGACCAGCTGGAACTCTATCTGACTCTCGCGTCTCTTCTCAAAGATACGGATCGGTCCAACGAAGCGATCGCAGTTTTAAAACAAGCTCTTGCGCAGGAAAAACTTTCTCGAGGAAGAGGAATTCTTCGGAAAGACATCTGGGCCGAGCTTGGACATCTTTATTACCAAAGGGGGGATTATAACTCCGCCTTAGTTTCCCTCAAAACTTCCATGAGAATGGACAACGATGAGAACTTTCTTCACTACGACATGATCGCCCAGTGTTACCTGAAAGTCGCCGATCATAAAAACGCGTTGAAGTTCATCGATCTTTACATTCAATACTTCGGAGAATCGGATTCCGATATTTTAATCATCAAGGCAAGAGCACACGCACAACTCGGAGAAAGTCATCTGGCCTGCGCGTCTCTCCTTCAAGCGTATTCGATGGAAAACGGACTCAAACTAAACGCGGAAGATATGGTGGATTTCGCTCCCTTACTACAGACCGGCTTCTTTGATACATTAGAAAATGTTGAAATAGAAGAACCTTAAAGGGGAGAACTCTCTTCCGTTCCCATAAATTCCATTCCGAAAGAAAAAAATCCGATCCGTGAAAAAGCCTATAAAATCCGCGTAATTTCCCCAGAGGGAGGCTGAAATGAAGAAACTTCGGGGTATAATAGAAGACGATTTCGAAATCGAGACCTCCTAATAATTTACAAAAAATAAATTTTCGTCGTCCGTAGGAACGGCCGTCGATGGGCAGAAAGAAATTCTTGACTGTTTTATTTTTTCCGATTCTTTTAAAGGCTCTCTCTCAAGAATTCTTTTAATTCTAAACATAGGATCGGAAATGAGAACCTTTACCTTTTACCGTTTGATTCGATTCTTGTTCGGAATCAAAGTTTCAAAGAGGATTTTTAGAAAGGAAAAAATCGGAAATTTATTTAGAATCGATTTCATCGTCGAAAAAAGTCGTTTTGACAAAATGCGAAAGTTCGTTGATCGGAACACGATGATCACAAACCTTTCAAGGAAGAGATTCTCCACTCAGCTTTTAATAGCGCTTCTTATATTCGGCGTTTTTCCTCTTTTCGCGGAATCTCTTTCTAAAGAACAGCTAAAACTCGTAGGTGTGGTTCATTCGATCATTGACGATTTGGACGACTTAGTTCTTAAAAAACAAAAAAGCGAAAGCGACGACGTTTATCTGCTTGTAAAGGAATCCATCACAAAGCTCAGAAGCGGAGTTTTGAGAGTGGGAATCCGAGAGGATATGGATCGTGATATTTTCGGTTCGGCCGCTTTTTCCATCCGTTCCAAAGAAGAACCGGATCCGAGCATTTATCTCAGTCCCTATCTTTTAGAGCTCTACTCAACTCATCCTTCCATCGTCCTATCGGCATTCGTTCACGAATGTCAGCATTCAAAAAGTTATTTTGACGATCCCGAACGTTTTGTGGATTTAGGTTCGACGAGCGCTCTCGAAAAATATCTTTACGAACTGGATTCTTACAATCGGGAATCTCAGTTTATTCTTAGATACTTAAAGAAGAATCCGAAATACAAACTCACACCCTTTGAAATTCTTCTTTCAACAAGTTTTGAAAAAGACAACTTAAACTATTTCTCATACGCCGCGCTCGGTCACGACATGTCTCTTGCGGCTTATCTCTACAATGTATCCGGTTTTAAGCTGACTTATGAAGAGAAAATAAGGCTGATAGAGAAAACCCTCGATCAACTGCTCTCAACTCCCTTGGATAACAAATCGGATTCTTGGGATCAATATCAGCAAGTGGTTCCGATCTATTCTTTTCTTCAATTCGCCCCGCAGGCGATTCGAAACGTGGACACGGTTCACGATCGGATTGTGGATCAGTCGAAATATGATCTACAAAAACAACACGCGGAATTATACGAAAGGTTACTCATTCTAGAAAAACGATTCGGCGATAATATACAAAAATATAGATATTTGCAGAATACGCTCGATAAACTCAAACAGATAGAGTAGCCATTCGGATAAGTTTTTTTTTAGAATAAAATACCGATCAACCAAACCACAGGAGACCAATAGTATGAAAAATAGAATCACCGTTGCGTTCTTGATACTCCTCTCCTTCGGTCTGTATTCACAACAGAGCGAAGAGGCGAATCAAATCGTAAAAAATTTAAAATACCAAACCGGTAAAATCGTCTTAGGCGATAACCTTGCCACCTTAACCGTCCCTCCTCACTTTCGATACATTGACGGAAAACAGAGCAAACTCGTTTTGGAAAAAGTTTGGGGAAATCCGCCCGGTTCCGAACCCCTCGGGATGTTATTCCTAAAAAATGAAACCCCGCTCAGCCAAAACTTTACGTTCGCAATCAGCATAGGATTTTCGGAAGAAGGTTATATCAAAGACGACGACGCAAAGGATATGGACTACGAAGACCTCTTGGATGAAATGAAGGAGGATACTAAAGAATCCAACGAAGAGAGAAAAAAAGAAGGTTATCAGACTGTAGAACTCGTCGGCTGGGCCTCTCCTCCGTTTTACGATGAGAAGACAAAAAAATTACACTGGGCGAAAACTCTCAAGTTCGAAGGAAGCGAAGTGGACACGCTCAATTACAATATTCGAATGTTGGGCAGAAAGGGAGTTTTGATCCTAAACGTCATCGCGGACATCGATAAACTTCCTCAAGTGAATCAAGAATTGGATGCGATCGTAAATTCTACCGAGTTTAACGATGGAAGCCGATACTCCGATTTTAATCCGGGATTGGACACGGTCGCGGCTTATGGGATCGGCGGTTTGATCGCCGGAAAAGTTTTGGCAAAAGCTGGTTTATTCGCTCTTCTTCTAAAATTTTGGAAGGTGATCGCGATAGCCGCGATCGGCGGTTTTAGCGTTCTCAAAAAATTCGTCTTTAGGGAGAAAACGACCCCTCCTCCGACTGACGACACGACAAATACATAATAAAAACAGCATATATTGTACAAAAGGTCGGAGTTTGAGTCGGCGAACACGGATTCGATAAAACAAAACTCCGATTTCTTTTCAGATTTTTGGATAAGCTCTTAGATTTTGTCTTCTATACACGCTTGACCGATTCTTAAAAAACTAACAGATCCTCGTTTCACTGCGGAATCTTCGGACCAAGTTCGTTGATCAGCTGTTCTTCCGGAACGGTGAGATCGATCTTGTCGACCTTTTCCGGAATTCTTCCCGCGAGAACGTCTTCCGTGAGATTTTTAATTTTTGCTAATATAGTTTCATCGCTACAGTTAGAAATCGAGATGATATTCGGAAGATCCCTTCCCCAGGAAAATCGAATCCCCGGGCTTTCCACAAAAAAAGATTCTGTGATTCCGTCCCCTTCCTTATCGATCATCGTAAAAACGGTCGAATCACCCGTGACCACAACGGCTTTTTTTCCTTTTTTGATCTTATCGGTTTTCACTCGAGTGTTGGTCATTTCTCGATTCCAAAGATAATAGTATAATTTTCTAATTTGAGAATCGATCAGACGATCTCTTGCGGTCTTATACAATTCTCCGTATTTTTTCCCGACTTCTTCTTCTCCTTTCATCTGACCGTCGAGTTCCCTCGGCGTCGTAGAATGAAGATAATAATCCGGAATCCCATTGACCGTATTGATATAAAAGGACTGATCTTTTCTCTCTCCCGGATACGGGTTGGTTTCGGGACCCGGATTTTTAAGAAATGCAAGGAGTTGATCTCTTCTCTCGTTTACTTTTTTTCTGAGTTCTTCGGCTCGAAAACGAAGAGAACTCGTCTTCGGAGAATCTTTTCCGTAAAATCTTTCGGAACGTTCGAGTTCGGCGCTCACGGTTCTTTCGGAAGAATAATTCTTCAGAAGTTCTTCGTCGTATTTCATGAGAAGGTCCAATTCTTTGGAGCGTTTTACCGGTTCCGCCGAAGTCTGGCTCACCTCACTTTTGTTAGGTGAAGTTTCGGTTTTATTCGATTCTTTTGAAACGTTTGTGTTCGTCGGAGCGGGTGTATTTTCCGAAGTTTTGGCTCCGGTCACACTTCTTTCCGACTCAGGAAGTCTGTAATAGTCCGACTCCAATTCTCTGAGTCTTGCGTAATTGGAAATTTTTACGAGATAGTCTTTTTCTTTTTCTCTTACGCCGTTTGGATCGTCGTATCCGTCTTTTAAAAGAGTCAATTGTCCTTTATAGATGATCATCAAAGTGGCTTCGGAAGAATCCCGATTCGGATTCCGGTCCGGAAGAGCCTTCCCTTCCTTATCGACCAACTGAACAAAGTGAAACGCAAGACGATCGGTTCGGAATTCCGTGATGTTTTGAATATCTGGGGAGATTTGTAGATCGGAAGAGGACCAAAGAGTCCCTCCCAAAACGAAAAGTACAAATAGAAGGAGGAAAACGGGTTTCTTTCGTACGACCGGAAACAAGCGATCCATAAAATTGGATTTCATCTTGTTTTTAGTATCGGCTTTTAAAGCTTTGGAATGAGAGAAATCAGTTTCTTTTGTGGGCTAAATGAAGAGAATATTCCATCCCCGGAATCGTCTCGGAAAGACCGTCCAGCCTATATTCCACGGTTTGAATGTCCGAAAAGTTTTCGAAAACGGTTTTTTCCAAAGCGATAAAAGTGGAATCCAAAAGCGCCATCTTCTTCCGAGCGATTTCCTTTTGTTTTTCTTCTTCTTTCATCTGTTGTTGCACATAGGTGTAATCGATTCTAAACTTCATTCCGGAAAGAATCTCCTGAAGAGTCGACTTTCTAAAATCAAGAATCAGAGTATTTCCGTTTTTCCAGATCGCCTTCACCGCGTATTGAATCTCGGGTAAACGTTTTAGATTTTTATAATGTTCTCCCTTACCGGAAGCGAAAGCCTTGTCGAAATAGGAAGACTCGCTGATTTCTCCGATGAGAGTCATCGTCTTATGACGGAACTCGTCCTCTTCCAAAAGGACTTTTCTTCGAACCGGAAAAACCTGTCTTTCCCCGTCCGATCCGTAGATGGTGATCTCGGTTCTCGGGTCCCTGTTTCCGACTTCATAAAGGGAAAATGGAACGAGCGTGATAAACGGATTGTGACCCGCGAGAATAAAGGAAGTGAAAAATAAAATGACTCCGATCCAAGCGTAAGTGAGAAACAAGGTTCTACGAGAAACCCCGTCTTCGGTCGCCGTACGGAACAACCAGAGATAACCGAGATTGATTTTTACTCCCGCGGTCTTGATCGCTTCCCATGCCGCGTCTCTGAGCGCGATTGCAGATTCTTTAATTCTTTGCCAATTCATATCCCCGGATTCCCTCTACGATACTTTTCGCTAACTTGACTTGTAAACCTTTGCTCTGCAAAAGTTTCGATTCTTTCTCATGCGAGAGATAACCCATTTCCACAAGAACCGCTGGCATGAGGCTTCCTCTCAGGACTGAAAAGTCGGCCTTTTTCACTCCCCTGGACAGGATTTGAGGTTGGAGCTTTTTTTTCATCTCCGATTCCAATGATCTTGCTAAGATTCTGCTCCTTCGTTGGATCAAAGAAGACATCATTCCCGCCTGCACTTTTTTGACCGCGGAAGTCCCTCGGGGTTTGAGAATCCTGTTTTCCAGAAGGGCGGTTTCCCGCGCAGATTCCGTGGAAGGAGTTTGAGAAAGATAATAGATCTCGAAACCGTTCACGTCCTCGTTGATGGAAGAATTACAATGAAGACTGATAAAGAGAGAACTTCCCGTTTTTTTGAGTTCCCGGTTTGCGATTTCGGAACGACGTTCCAATTCCACAAACGTGTCGTCCGGTCTCGTGAGGACGACATGGATCTCGGGATAAACCTTTTCGAAGAATTTTTTAAGAATTTTGGCGACCTGAAGAGAGATATCCTTTTCGTGGGTTCCCGAATCGGAAGCGGTTCCGGGATCTTTTCCTCCGTGACCCGCGTCGATCAGAATCGTTTTGATCCCGAGTTTTTCGGCGCTCGGAAGGACTTCCAACTCCAACACGTTTTCCTTATATTCATAGCGGACGTCTTCGGACATCAATTGAACAAAAAGCGCTTCGATGATTTCGGGAGGAATGAGAAAATCCCTTTCCTTGTAAAGAACGGGAGAGGAAATTTTTTCTATCGTCTGGTTGAATGTATAAAACGAGGAACCCACTCGAAATCGGATTTCACCGGAAGGATGTCGAATCGAACCTACAAAGGTCGCGGGATTAAAATAGGATTTAAGCGAAGGAAATTCCTTTTGAACGTCTTCAAAGCGCACATAACGTTCGCCGGATTGTGTGGGAATGGCGACCTTCGCCTCCAATTCCCACACACTTAGGGAGAATAGAATCAGCCCCCAAAGATAGATTTGATTTTTTGCCAAATCGAACCTTTTTTCTTTTGAGAACCTTCTCTTTTTGTATCGTTGATATCGAACAGGTTCCGTTTGCTCTTGTCGTATTGTTTGTTGGACTGCTGCTGCTGATTTCGATTCTGTCCCTGGCTTTGATTCCGTTGTCCCTGTTGCGGCTGACGTTGTTTGTCTTTGTTTCCTTGGAACTTGTTCTGCTTATTGCCTTGTCTGTTTTGTTTCGGCTCCGCGGACAAAACCGAATCGGCCTTTTGCAAAAAGACTTCGGCTTCTTGGATCGCAGCCGCCGGTTTTTTCTTTTGTCCGTCTCGAGGATGTGCGTGACCCGCGTGTGTAGGACGTTTGTCTCCGCGTTTGTCGCGACCGCCGTGAGAATGAGCTCCGCCTCGTTCTCTTTCGTGAGGACGTCTCCCATTTTGTTTGAAATGAGTTTCTTTTTCTTTATCGTAAGAATCTCCGCCCACAAAAGCCTGAAATTCTCCCTTAGGAAATTGGATGTATTCTTCGTTGACTTCGAGGACTTCGATCTTTTGTTTGAGATACTTTTCGATCTTTTCCAATTCCACATAATCGGATTCGGAACAAAAGCCGATCGCCTTTCCCTTTCTTCCCGCTCTCGCGGTTCTTCCGATTCTATGAACGTAGTTTTCCGTGTCTTGGGGAAGGTCGTAGTTGTAGACGATGTCGATATTCTCGACGTCGATTCCTCGGGAAGCGACGTCGGTCGCGACCATATAACGGTATTTACCCGATTTAAAATCTCTCAAAAGTCTGAGTCTTTTTTTCTGATCCAGTTCGGAGGAAATTCCGGTGACGGGAACTCCGAATCTTCGAAGGGTATGTACGATTTTTGGAATATTCGCTTTATAGTTTGTGAATATGATTCCCTGACCCTCGTCCGTCGAGTTGAGAATCAAGTTGGTCATATAAGGAATTTTTTCCTCTCTTCCCAAGTGAACGATCTTTTGATCGATTCTTTCGGTGATGATCTTTTCCGGATTGATCTGGATCTCTACGGGTTCGTTTAAGAATCGATAGGCGAGACGCATCACTTCGACGGAAAGGGTCGCGGAAAAAAGCAAGGTCTGCTTCCGATTCTTACATTTATGAAGAAGCCAACGGATGTCCTGGATAAATCCCATGTCGAGCATTCTATCCGCTTCGTCGAGGACAAAGAATTCAACATTTGTAATATCGATGGAACCGGACTTGATCATGTCGATCAGCCTTCCCGGAGTCGCGACGATGATTCCCTTCAATCCTTCCAAGTCCTTGTTCTGAGACTTGTAGTCGGTTCCTCCGATGATCGGAACCGCACGAACCCCTTCCGCGTGTTTGAGAAGTTTTTTGGCTTCGTCGGAAATCTGCATCGTCAATTCTCTTGTGGGAGCTAAGACGAGTGCGGAAACTCCCTGAATTTCTTTGGTAAGAATCGTGTGAATGACGGGGACCAAAAAGGCCACGGTTTTTCCAGTTCCGGTTTGTGCGAGACCCGTGATGTCCTTTCCTTCCAATCCATGAGGAATCGATTTCTCTTGGATCGGAGTCAGTTCGGTATAACCGATGTCTTGAATGGCGGAAAGTAATTTGGGATGTATGGAAAGTTCTTCGAATTTCATGTGTGCTGCTTCTGAGCGATTAAGTGGAATGTATCCCCGTAGCAGGTGAGGTCCGAGAGACGTGCAAAAAGTCTGTGACTCAGGATTCTTCCTCGCCAACCCCTATCTCGGGACGGGTGGTAGGACATCGGCTTTTTATACTCAGTTGTAAAACCGTATCCTTTCAACATTTTTTTCAGGGATGCTGGGCTGTAATCCCAAAAATGGTCCTTGGGGTGTGTACGAAACCATTCTTCCGGATTGGTCTGAAAGGTGGGACCGTTGAGAGACGGAAGTCCGAGGAACAAAAAGCCTCCGGGTTTGACAAGACCGGTTAACTTTTCAAAGACGAAGTCCGCATCGGGAAAATGTTCGATCACAAAGAAAGCCGCCACAACGTCAAAGGAAGCCTTTTTGAGAACATTCTCCTCCAAAAAAGAGGCACAGAGGACTTCGAGGCCCAGAGTTTTCCGTGAATATTCGACTTCTGCGGGGGAGATCTCAAGACCGGAGACCTCATATCCGTTTTTCTTCGCTTCGTCCAAGAAAAATCCGGCGGCGGAACCCAATTCAAAAAGGGAAGAATGTTTCGGATCCTGAAATCGACCGATCATCTCGAGACGTTTTTTCGCGAGCGCGCGAAGGGATTCTTCGTCTTCGTAATAGGTCTTTTGATACTGATTTTTGTACTCGTCCAGAAAGTAAGAATCTTTGTATTCCCGAGTTCGGGCGGGTTTATAAAAACAAACCCCGGTGCGTTTGCAGATCTGATACTGTTCCGGAAAGCGCGGATGGGGAATGAGCTCGAGTTTGGGAAACATTCTCTGGACCTAATGAAACGGGAAGGGAGAAGAAAGAAAATTCCTTTTTTCGAAACTGCTTGAAAAATCGAGGAAGAGAATCTTCTTGGAAGGATCTTTCCAAAATTCTTAAGAATCAAAACGTATGAGCATCCAAAATAAAATCGAATCTCTGGGTTACAAACTTCCCCCTCCTCCGCAGGCAATCGCGGCCTACATTCCCGCAAATCAGAGCGGAAACCTCGTGTTTACTTCCGGTCAACTTCCCTTAAAAGACGGACAATTGATGCTCACTGGAAAATTGGGAGAAGGTCTTTCCATCGAAGACGTAAAAGAAGCTACGATCCAAGCCAGCCTAAACGCAATCGCCGCGGCTTCTGCGATCTGCGGAGGTCCTGACAAAATCGTAAGGATCGTGAAGATCGGAGTTTTTGTAGCTTGCGGTCCGAGTTTCACCGAACATCATCTCGTCGCAAACCACGGAAGCAATTTTCTTCTTTCAGTTTTCGGAGAAGAAGGACGTCACGCGCGCTTTGCCGTAGGAGTCCCTTCTCTTCCTTTGAATGCACCCGTCGAGATCGAGGTCACCTTCCAGGTAGCAGATGCTCCGTAATCTTTTGAGAGACATTCAATGGAGTGTGAGGTCGATTCCTCTTCTCGCGAGAGAATGGTTGACGTTCTATCTTTCCTTTACCGGTAGATTTACCGATTTTTGGAAGGAGAAGTCCGGAACCGAAAAAGTCCTTTTTGTCGCGGTGACGTTTCAACTTTTTTTCAGTCTTTCGACTTGGATCGAATACACGATCAATCTCGGTGGAGAAGAAACGGAAGGACTTCGTGTTTCGTCTAACTTTTACTTTATCATCCTTTCTGCGGGTGTTTTCTTTTTTGGTTCCTTCTGGAGATCGCATTGGTTGGGTTCTCTTCTTTTGAGCGTTCAATTTCTTCTCGGCTTAGGAACTCTTGCGGGAATCTTTTTTCCCGAAACTTTCTTCGTGAGTTTTTTGAGGGAAGAAGATTACGTTTTTAGTTGGAAGTTCTACGGTTTTTTGGGGGCTTGGGGTTTTACTTCGCTTCTTGCCTTGAATCAGTTTTTTCAGAAAGATTGAAGTCTCAAAGGAAAGTAGGATCTCCTATTTTTCTTGGATTTTCGAGTAAGAATCGCGGGGAGAAAGGGAAAGCCGGATCTTCGGAATTGCCCCTTTGTTTCTTCGAGACAAAGTAAAAGTAGGAACTCCCAAAATTTTGAATTTTCATCTTACGACTCGTCTTCCATAGGTAGAAACGCCGTATCCGTTGCCTCTTTGAGAACTAAAAAGTAGGATCTCCTCTAAAAAAGGAGTTCCTACGTCTTTATCTCCATTTACGAGCAAACAACTCTCTTTTTTATCCTTCCTCCAAAACCAAAATCTCCTAACCCAGGCTCACCTTTTTTCGAAAGGCAGGTTTCAGACGAATCCTCCGATCGTGAGAGTTCCCACAAAAAACCAGAAGAGACATAGCCTGCTGCAAGATAACGCCGCAAAAAGCGGATTCAAATTTAACAATTCTTCTTCAATTAATTATTTACAAATTCAAAATCAGATCCATCATCCGAATGCCATGGAGAAATAAACATGAAAAGGATAATATTTGTACTTTCTAATTTTCAATATTCTAATAGCACAATCTTCCAAAAATTCACAAACGGGGGCGGAGATTATAGAACGCTCCAACCAATTCATCGAACAACTTTCCTACCCGATGCGCGAACGAGATCTTAAGCCGGATGGCGACATTGGAAAAACATTCGAAGATCTAAAAAAGGATTCGGAAACATTCTTAAAGGAAGCGAACTCCGACAAAAGCGCATTCAAAGAAGTTGAAAAGGTAAAAACAAAACTGCAACAAATCAAAGCGGAATACATTCGAAAAAGAGAACAAATCGCATCCGAAGAATATAACTTCAAGCCGCGGTTCGGAATTTCCCCCGGAATCATGTATCTTTCCGGCCAAGGCAGAGGAGAATACATTTCAGGCGCAAGCGTAGATTCTTTCGGATTTATTGTCGCAAACGAAAAGCTTCGAAATATCACTCGTTTGTTTCCAACAGTGACCGGCTACTGGTCTCCGGAAAGGGTAAGTCCGTTCTTTCTTGGAGTCACAGTCGGACTGAACGAAGGAAAAAACTCAGGTTTGGGTTATTCGCTTGCTTACGGGTTTACGTTAGGAGTCGTTTTGTCCGGTAACGTTCACTTCGGAGTTTTTTACGGTCAAATCTTCGATCCTTCCGTTCGTAAACTTCCCTCCTATCTTCACTTGAGTCAGCCCTATCCGAGCTATTTACTCGGGCCGGAAGCTAAAGCATCCTATCAATACGCCGGTTTTTCCGTTCCCACGGAGGCGGTAAATGGAATTTACAATGCGTTTGGAATTGTCATCAGTATTTCTGTCGGAAAATAAAAAGGGACATCCAAAAGACCAATCCGTTAAACGTTCGAAAAATCGACTTGTAAAACATTAAGGATAACTAATATAGTCCCACGCCGCCTGCTGACTCGGCAACATCGTACAGTTGTGTTTTGTATTCTCGTCCCCGCTTGCGCAGAGATTGGTGGTCAGACGATGTGTGTTTCCAAAAGGGGCCGCTCCGGAATCCGCATCCGTGAGGGCGCCCGCCATCCCGAATGAATTCAGCCAGACATCGGTGACTTGATTCGTATTTCCGGAAAAGTTCGCCACCGAATCTCCGACGTGAATCAATCCATAGTAAGAATTCGCCGAGGTCAAACCGGTCGAGTTCAACCAAGGAGCATTGCTCGCCGAGGCGACGTGATAATCGGAAACTCCGCTATAAATGGAAATTCTTCCCAAAGACTTTATCTTTCCTTGATAGGCCGCATGTCCGCTTCCTTGCGAATGTCCTCCTAAATAGACCTTACTCCAATTCACCTCGTCTCCGCTCAAGAATTGGTCCCATCCGTCGTTGGGCCTTTTGGCCGCAAGATACTGGAGTAATTTCAAAAGCCTTCCGTCTATAGAATTGATAAAGTCCACGGAAACCGCAGTCGTTTTATCCACTCCCGTAAGAATTTCTTCTCTTGTATTTCCAAAACAAGAAGCGGAATTATTCGGCGCTGTGTTGCAGATAACGTTGATCGGCTCCGAGTTCGGATACATAAGACCGATACTGTGATAACCTCTTACGGCTCCTTCTTCTATGATCTTAGAAACCCCGATCGGATTGGAACCGGAACCTGGCAAAAAAACCGAAAGCAGATTTTTGGGCGTCCCGGAAGGAAGATACATCAAATGTGGATCGTTATATCTTAGAATACAACTCGCTCCATAACTCGGAAGAACAAAAATTCTCGTAAGCCCGTTGGAGGTATCAACACGCGGAGGAAGCGAGGTCTGACCGCATCGGATAAAGTCGACAACCGCCAAACCTACGACCATTTCCTGAAGATCCCGATCTTGTTCATCCTTGTCATCGAACCATTTCGTACAGCCCGAAAACAAAAGAAAGATCAAGAAAAGTATAAAAGAGAATTCTAAAGTGTTTTTTTTCATCTAACCTGCGCCGTTTCAAGTTTTGAATCTATGAAGAATGGCTTTTATCCTTATCTTGCAAAACAGTCGTTCCTCGGCTGAATTTCATTCTTCTTTTTATTTTGAGAATTTCGGTTCACAAAAGTTAAATCCTTTTTTTCGATATTCGTAGAAATAAATTTTATCAATACGAAAGAATTAAGAATCGTTCGTCTAAGATTTTTTTTAAAACGTTTCTCCGTTTTTGTATTCTCGATTTCGATCCTTTGCACAAACTCCGGAATCCGCGCACTCCGACCTCCCGGAAACCAAATGAAACGTTTTGGAATCCGCTCCGGAAATGATTTTCCCCTGCCAATAGACATTTCGCGAGTCCTTTGCGTAATCGGAATCCATGGAAAGATTCGTATCCAATGGGTTCGGATATTTCAGCACCTCAAAACTTTCCGTCGAACAGGAAAAAGGCGATAGATCCGATGGATCTATGTAATAACATCGTTTCCGATCTTTTGCATAGTGATCAAAAAGGATAAACGTCTTTGGTTCCGATTCGGGAATCCGTTTTCCCTTATAGTAGATTGCGGTTTTAGTTTTTAGAACTTCGTAATAAAAAGAATCGAGAAACAAAGGTGATTCCGCCTCCTCATCGATGCTCGTTCCCGTATAATAAAGGCGTTTTCCGTCCATCCCATAGTCGGTCCTACTTCCTTCGCGGCTCAGAACTCGAAAACTTTCCGGCTTTGCCTTTTCCAAAATGAAAAATACGATCTCCTTCTCGGTCCAAATCTTTAAATCAAGAGGAATCACTATCAACCAGGCTTTGGGTGAATTCGTTCTGAGATTCAAGTTCGTCGTTACGTAATAAACGTTCTTCCGATCCGAAGAATATCCGTTTCCCAGAATTCGAAAACTTTCAGGATCGACCTCGGGCAGTTTCGTCTCTTTGTAATAAACGGTCCGTTCGTCTTTTGCATATTCTCTGTCGATAATCTCAAAATTTTTTCTTTCACTCGTATCGATTTTGTGGTCTTCGTAATAGGGGAAAATCCAGTATTTATGATGATATCCTTTCGAACAGGAGACTAAAAAGAGAACAACTAAAAACGATCTGTATTTCATATAATTGATATATTCTATTTTATTAAAATTTAGAATGCGGATTCGAGAGTTTCAAAACGTTTCAAGAAAAACTAACGTTCTAACCGCCTGTTTTGTTGCGGAGGTAAAAAGCCGGATTCTTCTTTGGAGTTTTTGCGGTTTTCTATAAAAGGATTTTTTAATCGAAAATTCCTAGGTCCATTTTCGCGTCTTCGGTTGCCATTTCTCTCGGATCCCATTTCGGAATCCAGACAACTTCCACTTCGGCTTCGGTGATTCCATCCACGCGAAGGGTGTGATTGATGACGTCCTGTTTCATCTGTGGTCCTGCGGGACAGGCCATCGAAGTATATGTCATATCGATCTTTGCTTTGGTTCCTTCGACCTTGATTCTATAGATAAGTCCGAGCTCCGCGATCGAGATTCCGATCTCGGGATCTTCTACCTTTTTGACTTCTTCGTAGATTTGTTCTTCTAACGAGTTTGTAGGAGCTTCTAACATTTTTTTGGCCCCTCCTTTTTTGTTTTTTTTAAGGACTCACTTTGTTTCCCAAAAGAACCGTTGTGGGAACTCCCAAGATTTTCACTTTTCGATGTAAAAGCCGATTTCTCAAAAACGAAATCCCGATCTTCAATGCGGTAGGGATCAAGGCGGAGTCAATCCATTGGAATTCGGCGCGGTTTTCTCTACGGAGAAGAAGAGTCAATGGATTGACTGGAGCCGCGAGCCCGGTCCGCAACGCGGAACCGCCCTCATACCCGATGTTTCTTACGTTCGTAATCGGTTCTCTTTTAAAACTAAAGTAGGAACTCCCAAAAATTTAAAATCTTTCACGGAAGAATTCGATTTCACTTTGGAATCTTGGAAAGCGCCCTCTCCAGAGTATTCCAAGGGAGAACCGCACATTTGATCCTCGCCGGAATCTTTTTCACGGATTCCATGGATTCCAGTTCCTCCAATTCTTCTTCAAACTTGGGATCCTTGTTCTCCAATATCATTTCCTTAAATCGAGAAAGAATCCTTTCCGCTTCGGAGACGGTCTTCCCCCGGATCGATTCCGCCATCATGGATCCGGAAGCCTGCGATATGGAACACCCTTTCCCGTTTACCCGGACCTCGGAGATTTTTTCTCCTTCCAGATTGATCGTAAGTTCAAGTTCGTCTCCGCAAAGAGGATTGACCCCGTGTTCATACAAGTCCGCAGGTTCGAGTTTCCCTCGAAATCTGGGATTTTGATAGTGATCTAAAATGACTTCTTTGTAAAGACTATCGCTTAAGGACACGGGAGAATATCTCCTTTACCTTAATTAGACCCTCGATCAGCCGATCGATATCGTCTTTTGTATTGTAAAGGTAAAGACTCGCGCGACAGGTCCCCGGAATATTTTTGAACGCCATAAAAGGCTGCGCACAGTGATGTCCGACTCGGATCGCAATTCCTTCTTCGTCCAAAATCGTTCCCACGTCGTGTGGATGTACACCCGGAAAATTAAAGGAGATTACTCCTCCTCTTTTGGAAAGATCCGTCGGTCCGTAGAGTTCCAGTCCTCCGAAATCATCCAATCGATCGAGTGCATAAGACAAAAGTTCCAGTTCATGATTTCGGATTTCTTTCATCCCGATCGTTTCGAGATATTCGATCGCCGATCCGAATCCGATCACTCCCGCTATGTTCGGAGTTCCCGCTTCCAAACGAGATGGAAGTTCCGCATACGTCGATCTCTCTTTGAACACCTGAGAGATCATATCCCCCCCTCCCATCCAAGGAGGCATTTCTTCTAAAATTTCTTCTTTTGCATAAAGAACTCCGACTCCGGTCGGCCCGAGCATCTTGTGAGCGGAGAATACGTAGAAGTCAAAGTCCATCTCTTTCATATTCACGGGAAGATGACAGACTCCCTGCGCTCCATCCACAAGAACCTTCGCTCCCACTTCCTTCGCTCTTTTTTGAATCGTCGCGATATCGTGTATCGTTCCCGTCACATTCGACATCTGGGAAACGGCGACTAACTTTGTTTTGGCGGTTATGATTTCGTTTAGGGTGGAAAGATCCAGCGTCGCGTCTTCGTTCAGAGGTATGAATTTTAGAATCGCCTTCTTTTCCTGGGCCAACATCTGCCAAGGTACGATATTGGAATGGTGTTCGAGTTCGTTGAGAACGATCTCGTCCCCTTCTTTGATCTGGGTTCTTCCCCAAGTCTGAGCGACTAAGTTGATGGATTCGGTCGCATTTCTCGTAAAGATACAAACCTTAGCGCACTGAGCTCCGATAAATCGAGAAAGATGAATTCTGCTGAGTTCGTATTTTTCCGTGGCTTTTTGCGAAAGATAATAGATTCCTCTGTGGATGTTTGCGTTTTCTTCTCTGTAGTATTTTTCAATCCGATCGATGACCGTAAAAGGTTTTTGCGAACTCGCCGCACTGTCCAAAAAGACGAGCGGTTTGCCGTTCATCATCGTTCCTAAGATCGGAAAATCGGTCCTTATTCTTTCAGAAGAGAAGCTCATATATGTCAATTCTCCAGATCCACTTCGATTGAGTCACCTACGATTCTCACCGGATATACGGGGAGATCCTCCACCGCAGGCATACAAAGCGCCTTTCCGGTTTTGATGGAGAATTGAGCCTCGTGTCTTGGACATGTGATTACGTCTCCACAGAGTTCTCCCTCGGAGATGGCTTCTCCGTCGTGTGTACAGACGTCCTCGAATGCGTAAAGATTTCCTTCCAAACTCGTGATCCCGATTCTATTATATCTTGTTTCCACTACTTTGACTTTCCCGTTTTCGATTTCGGAAAGTTTTGCGAGTTTTCGAAAGCTCATAATTCTCCCTCGACCTTTTTCGCGATGAGTACGAACAATTCTTCTCTGATCGTTTCGGATTCGATTTCGCCGATCACTTGTCCCAGAAAGCCGTCCACGATCATTCTTCTCGCCTCGTCCTCGTCGATTCCCCGGGAAGCGAGATAAAACAATTGATCTTCGTCGATCTCTCCTACGGTCGCTCCGTGTTCACACTTTACGTTCTCCGCATAAACCTCCAATTTTGGAATCGATTCCGCTCTCGCGGTTCGATCGAGAAGAAGGTTGTTGTTGATCTGGATCGCGTTCACGTCCTTGCACGTGTTCGGGATCTGGAGATTCCCCGTAAAGATATGATGGGCTTTTTCTAAATACGCGCCTCGATAGAGGATTGAACTTTCCGTATGACTTTCCCTGTGAATGATCTTCACTTCGGAATCTTGGAATTCCCTTCCGGCCATCGGAGCCAACCCGAGAACCCGAGCCCTCGCGCCTTTCCCGGATAATTCCACTTGAAGAATATTTTTTCCTTTGTATCCGCCGGGTGTGACCTTCGAGATCTTTACGTCCGAATCCTCTTTTTGATCGGAGAATAGATTCTGAAAATGGAATACGCTGGAACCGAAGGATTCGATTCCGGCATAAGAAAGTTTTGTTCCGGTTCCGCTCTGAAGGATCGTAAGCCCTTGGAAGAGTTTGAAGTTTTCCTCTTCGGAACATTCGTAACGCTCCGCTAAAAACGCCTTGCTATGATTGCCGAATTTGGCGACGACCAAAGGAAGAATTTTCGATTCCTTTTCCAACCGAAACTTGATTTCGATTTCTTCGGTAAGAATTTGGTCCTCGCCTACTTCGAGATAAATCCCGTGAGTGAAAGAAAAAAGACTGAGGAGGGTAAACCATTCCATATTCTGTTTTTGGAATGTGTTTTCGAGAGAGTTTAGAAAGAATTCGAGTTCTTTTCCGGAAAGTTTTTCCGATCTGATGATTTTTACTTCTTTTTGTGCGCGGATCGAAACCGCGTTTTCATCGGGAGAATCCGAAAATTCTTCAGGATGAAAATTGGAAAGAGGAACCTTGCGCCAGGATTCGTTTTCGGTTCTCGGAATCGAGAGTGTGGAAAATTTGGAAAATACTTTTTTCCGAAAATCTTGGAGCGACTGAGGTTCCTTACTTTTTGAGAGAAAAGTTGTAAACTGTGTTTCTAAGGACACTTGCTTTTAGTCCCCGGATTCTGCAAGGATCCAATCATATCCTTTCTCTTCGAGTTCCAATGCGAGTTCCCTGGTTCCGGTTTTCAAAATTCTTCCCTTTGCAAAGACGTGAACGAAGTCCGGAGTGATGTAGTTTAACATTCTCTGATAATGTGTGATGAGAAGAATCGAACGTTCCGCCGTTTTGTTTCTGTTGATTCCTTCGCTTACGATTCGAAGCGCGTCGATATCGAGTCCGGAATCCGTCTCGTCGAGAACCGATAGTTTCGGTTTGAGGAGACTCATTTGAAGAATTTCGTTTCTCTTTTTTTCTCCTCCGGAGAATCCGTCGTTCACGTAACGGGAGCTAAACGATTCGGGAATGTCGAGATCGGCCATTCCTTGTTTGAGTTCTTTTCTGAATTCCTTTACGGGAAGATCTTTTCCTCGAACGGATTTTACGATCGTCTTTAAAAAGTTTCCGATCGTTACGCCGGGAATACTCGTAGGATATTGAAAGCAGAGAAAGATTCCGAGCCGCGCTCTTTCGTCGGTCGGAAGTCCGAGTATGGATTTTCCTTCAAAGAGAATATCACCCGAAAGGACTTGGTATTTCGGATGTCCCATGATGACGTTCGAGAGCGTACTCTTTCCGGATCCGTTCGGACCCATGATGGCGTGAACTTCTCCGGATCGAATCGTGAGATTGACACCCTTTACGATTTCTTTGATTTCTCCGGAATCTCCGGTATGAATTCCTGCCCTGAGGTCCTGGATCTTTAAAATCTCGGTCACAAAAGCACCTTTTTTCAGTGGATAGCGGGATTGCGAGTTTTTCTTCGTTGCGATCGTTTGCGGGAGGGAATGGTTCTCCCGATAGCTCTCGTTGAGAAAGTCGCTTCCGTCTCTTTCCTCTGATCCCTATTCTACCAGTGTTTTTTTCCGTAGGGAGAGATCAATAGGAAAGAGAAAATAGGTCTTGAGGAGTGTCTTGGGAGTTCCTACTTTTTTGTTTTCCTTCTACAGAGAAAAACACCTCTTTAGAATGGATCGTTTTTTTGCATGGGAGTTCCTACTTTTGAGGAGATTCCCTTTTCTCGGGAAGTTGGGATCGATTTGGGATTTTTTTTGGAACATAAATGAAAATCCTCCCAATTGACCGTGGAATTAGGATTTCTTCTTTTTCCCACTGAGGACCTTTGTTAGATTTTTGGGGAGTTCCCGCGAAAGATGTTTTTTAAAACAATTCTTACCTTAGAGGGGTCGATCACCTATTTTATTTAGGAGATCCTACATTAAGGACCGAGTTCAGTTCAAGAGAAGAATCTCACTCCTTCTTTTATTGTCCATCTTTGAACTTGGGAGTTCCTACTTTAATCTTCTAAAGGAGGATTCCGACTATTTAGGGGAGTTCCCACATCGAAATCAATTTTAAAGTATTTTTACGATCCTTTTAAAGACGTCTTTCACACAAAACAACATGTCCCGAGTTTTTAGGAGATCCTACATTTGAGGTCAAATTCTATCTGAGGAGAGCCTCTTCTTATTCTAACTTTCGCTTCAGGAGTTCCTACTTTGTTTAAGAAACTCGAGTGTGAGAGTTCCCACGTTTTAAGAATTGTCCAGAAATCAAAATTTACCGATTCTCCCTAAACGTCTCCGCATCAGGAAAAAAACAAATTAGAATGGAATTTTTGGAAGGTCCAAGAATCGCTTTTTTCTCAAACCCTTTCCCAATCCATCTTAATGATAAGAATATAATTATCCCTCAGAGTGTAGGTAAAGATTACAACCTGCTTATGAAGATCCATGTCATAGACCGGTTCCGTTACGGTCCACTTTGCGTGATTCTGAACGACCTTTGCTTTGTGGCGTATAAAAAAAGGTCTCCACGCGTAATTGTTCCCGATCTCGGTCAGATCCGAATCCCAATCCTCTCCGGGATGAGAACGAAAATAAGTGGGAGTAATCTGATAACCGAAGATGTCGCAGGCAAAGACGGAAAGAATTTCGGAAGGAAGATTAGGAAGCATCAGATGCAACACAACGGGAAGATCTTCTTTACCGTTGTGTCTCAGCGCTTCCAACTTTTCTCCCAAAGCGTCGATCACGGCTTGGCCTTTCTGAAATTCTTCCAAGAGTTCCATAAATCTTAAGCCGGAGAATTTTTCGAGAGTGTCTCTCAGAGTTCGATTGAATTGTTTCTTATCTTGGAACTCTACCTGAGGTCTTGAAAAATAAAAACCTTGCAAAAGGTTCGCTCCCATCGAAAGAGCGAGATGCAATTCTTCTTCGGTTTCGATTCCTTCAAAAAGAAGATCGGAGCCGAGTTTCTGCGACATATCGGCGATCGCGCTGAGAACGTTCTTAAAAGATCTTCGGTTTAAACTTTCTCTCATGATCTTGATATCCACCTTCATGATATCAGGATGAATATAACCGATTCTTTCCAAATTGGAGAATCCGACTCCGAGGTCGTCGACGGCGATCTTAAATCCGTAGTCCTTAAAAACGTTTACGATCGAGAGAAGTTTTTCTATACTTCCGTCAAACTTATCCTCCGTAATCTCAAGGACTACGTCGGAAGGTGAAATTTCATATTTTTCTATCAGATTGAGAACGTGTAGTCTCTTAAGATCCAGAACGTCTCCGGTATGAATCATAGAAAGAAAGTTCGGCATCATGTTCAGGAAAAGTTTGGTTCTCATTCCCGTATCCTTCAGATGTCGAATCGCCTTTTCTCGGATCAGACGATCGATCTGAATCAAACGAACCGTATCCAACTCGGGATTGTGAAATTGATATCCTAAGGAACGATATTCGTTTTTTTCGGGAGAATAGAATCTTCCTAAAACTTCGTATCCGACTATATTACAATTGGTGACTTCCAGGATCGGTTGATAGTGGGGCTGGTAGTAATTCTCCCCATAAGAGAGAATGTTGCTTGTATCCTGGCTGTATAACATGATCGTTTAGATTCTCTTTATGGAATCCGCAAACTCGCGTCCGGCAAGCAAAATTCCGTACAAAAAGATTCAAATTAAGAGGAAGGAAAGACCACATTCTTCTTTTTTTTTATGAACGTTCGAAAAAACTGACAATTCTAAAGGTATTCTTGCATGAAAGAGGCGATCGGCCATCTTCTCAACCCTTCAACACTAGAACCCAATCTTGGTCTCTATCTAGGAACTCTTGGAATCGATAATTCCAGAGAGTATAAGTCTTCTTTCATCTCTTCCTGGAAAAAAATAGACTCCGTTTTAGTCGATTTGATTACAGATGATTTTCTTTTAACGCTCCGTATTTTTCGGGGTCCGGGCGCCTGCCGCGCTTTTCTAAACCTCTGGTTCACCGAGTCGGGCAAGTTTAGAGATTTTGAATGGGAAGGAAGTTCCGGCAAAGAGTTCTTATCCAGAGGAACGTTTCGAAACGGATACTGGAGTTTTACCCAGGGAAATCAGAGATTCAATTTTCGTTTGGATGACACGATCCAACAGGGATATACTCATTCTTCCATCCTCGCAACCGATCTGAATCTTCAATTGGACGCTCTTGTGAGCACGACGGAAAAGGTGCACAAACCGGTCTCTTCTCTCGAAACATCCGGGAAAGACTGGCTCTTCCGTCTAATCTCTCCCGATCTTTCCGTGAGAGGTCAACTCGCTCTGGACGAAGAGACTTGGAGTTTGGATTCTTCCGAAAAACTTTCTTACAGCGTGACTTCCGGTTTTAGCAATCAGTCTTTTATCCCGGAATCCCGGATTTACGGAAACGCAAACGCGAAGAATTCTTTTCGTCTCAACCTCAACGAGAATACGGGAATTCTTCTCTGGAGAAATGGAGTTCCCACATTTTTAGAATCCGCGACTTTTAAAAAAGAATCCCTGTCCTATGTTCTTCACGATCCTTCCGATCAAATCGAACTGACGGTGACCCCGATTCGAACCGTTCCTCGGATCATTTCCGGTTTTTTAGGAAAAAAAATTCCCATGGAAAGAGTGGAAGGGAAAATCTCGGGAAAGATTCGATTCGGAAACAAGAAGGAAACGATCAAGAAGGGTTTTGCAATCTTGGAAGTTTAGAGATTTTTCCTCGATCGTATCCCGAACGGACTGAAGCCCGTTTTCAAGTGTTTTTTTTCAACGCCGTTTTGTTTGTCGGATAAAATAGAATTCTATTTTATTTTTAGAATTTCGACCTCGATTTTAGAGACAAGGAATCATTTTCAATTCTTAAGAACCTTTCTTCCCTTCGATTCGATTCCTTTTTCATATTCTACTTTTTGAATATTTCTTTCCTTTTGTTTTTTTTTCTTCCTTCTTAGTTTTCAATGGTTGGTTTTTTTTTCTTCTCTTCTTCAAATTTACGGTCATTGCGTCCCTAAACCTGGGATATAAATTCAAGGCGTGGAAAAAATCCTCTTTGCTCAAAGTGTAAATTTCACAAATAGAAACGGATCTCACCGTCGCCGATCTAGGCTCCTCCGTTACGAGAGCAAGTTCTCCAAAAAATTGGCCTTCCGTTAAGGTCGCAATTACGTCGTGTTCGTTTAGCGCGAGAATTTCTACGGTTCCTTCGCTCAGGATATAAAGGTTATGACCTATATCACCTTTATGGAATATAATATCTCCGGGAAGAAAAATATGATGTTTCAGGGAAAAGACTAGGTTCGTTACCAACGCAGGTTCCGCTCCCTGTAAAAAAGGAACTTTTTCGAGAAGCCCTCTATGAAGATGAATCTTTACGTCCCTCTGAAGGGAAACCGGAAGATCGCTCAAAAGTTCCCTCTCGTTCTCACCCCATCCCCTTTCCATGATATACATATAATAATCTCGGATTTTTCTTCGAATTCCGAACGGAAGATTCCTCGCTCTTAAAAAAGAGTCCACTTGAGACATCCTTTTGATCTGCGCCGCTCTTACTAAATCCAAATTCCCGAGAATGCTCGCGATGTTTCCAATGACAGTCGCATAAACACCCGCGCCGAGCATCATAACGAGAGTCGCGTAGATTCTCTGGTTTGTATTTACGGGAACGATATCTCCGTAACCGACGGTGGCAAGAGTTGTTACGGTCCAATAGAAGGCCTTTACATACTCGTCCCAACCCGTTCGAAGAGAATCCAAATCATCCATGTATAACCAACCGATCGCACACCAGTGGGCTACGATCGTAATCCAAAATCCAAGAAGGACCAATCTCAAAACTCCGGGAGCCGGTTTAAACGCAAGATTGAGTCTATGAAGAATCCCGGGAATCCGAACCACCTTTACGATTCTTGTGATTCCTAAGAGTAAAAAAAGAAATGGATGTAAGGAAAAATCGATTCCAAAAATCCTCTGCGCCGCGATTTCGAATGGAAACGCGGCTACAAAATCAAAGATGAACCAAGTTTTGAAATACTTGACGATGGTTTCGCGTCTCACATAGATCCATTCGCCTTTTACGTATTCCGGAGAAAAGATGTTGAAAAGAATATCTCCAAAATACAAAAGATCGACTACAATGTAGAGACCGTTTACTGTTAGTCCTTGCTCGTAAGAGAGAACAACTCTAAGAGGAGACTCGACGGATGCGTAAAGAATACATATAAAGATCAAAAGATCCCAAAAAATTCTGATTCTACTATCGACGCGGAACATGCTCATTTCTTTTTTCTCCATTTGAGAGAACCAAAGAAGAAAGACCGAAATTTTTTCTTTCCGAATCCGACGTCTTTGGAGAGCGTTATAGTAGCTCAAAAAGGTTTTTTTAAAAAGAATTTATTTAAGAATGGGAATCTTTGTTTTTCTGAAACGTTCTACTGAGATCCATTTTGACGTTGAGTTTCCGAAGACTTTCCTGCATCGCGTCTCGAAATCCCGGATATAAACTCAGAGCTTCCAAAAAATCCTCTTTGCTGAGAGTATAGATCTCGCAGATAGAAGTACAACGGATCGTCGCGGAACGCGGTTCTGCGGTGACCAAGGCTAATTCTCCAAAAAATTGGCCGTCTCCGAGCGTTACGATCACTTTGGAATCGTCCGGAGACAAGACGTCGACATGACCTTCACTGAGGACATAAAGATTATGACCGATATCTCCCCTATGAAAGATGATATCTCCCGGAAGAAAAACGTGATGTTTTAATGAGAAGATGAGACTTGTTACAAGCGAAGAATCTGCCCCTTTTAGAAAAGGCACCTTTTCCAAAAATTCTCTGTGAAGATGTATTCTTACATCCCTTTGAAGGGATATCGGAAGGTCGCTTAACAATTCTTTTTCGTTTTCCCCCCATCCCCTTTCTATGATATACATATAATAATCTCGAATTTTTCTCCGAAGCCAAAAGGGAAGTTTTCTCGCTCTTAAGAACGAATCTACTTGAGCCATTCTCTGAAGTTTTGTCGCTCGGACGAGATCCAGATTGGCGAGGATACTTGCGACGTTACCGATCACGGTCGCGTAAAAAAGAGCTCCCGTAAGCATTACAAAGATCGTATATATCCTTTGATGCGTTGTCGTTGGAACGATATCCCCATATCCTACCGTTGTTAGGGTTGTGATGGTCCAGTAGAGAGCTTTCACATATTGATCGATACCGGTTTCGACGGAATCCAGATCGTCAATATACAACCATCCAATTGCGCACCAATGCGCGACTACGCTGATCCAAAAAAGAAGGAGCACCAATCTTAGAATTCCGGGCGCCGGTTTGAATGCAAGATTCAGTCTATAGAGAATTCCCGGGATACGGACGATTTTTAGAATACGAGTGATTCCAAAAAGAAGATATAAAAAAGGATGTGTGGTAAGATCCACTTCGAAAATCCCTTCCACAACGATCTCAAATGGAAAAGCGGCAAGGAAATCAAAGGCAAACCAAGTTTTGAAATACTTTAGAATCGTCTTTTTTTGTATGTGAATCCATTTTCCCTGAACGTCTTCGGGCGAAAAGATGTTCAAAAGAATGTCTCCAAAGAAGAGGAGATCCACAAAGAGATAGAGAGCGGTTACGACAAATCCTTGTTTGTATGAGAGGACTACTCTAAGAGGAGACTCGACGGATGCGTATAGAATGCAGACAAAGATCAAGATGTCCCAGAAGATTCTGCGTTTGTTGTCCACATGAAACATGCTCATCCGGTTTTTCTCCGCTCCTTTTTTTTATTTTTTTTTCTCCTCGGAATTCGTTTTCTTTCCGGGGGAAAGTCGGGCGTTTCCCTATCCTAGGGAATAGACTTGAGAATGAAATAATTTATAATTCGTCCCTCCGGTTCTCAAAGTTAACATTTATCAATGTTTTTTGGGGTTGAAAACTGGGAGTTCCTACTTTTGAAGCCTGCGGGTGAATTCTTAGAGAGAAAAACTGGGAGTTCCCACATTTTGGTTTCGAGAAGGACTTATGTCCAACGAGCTTCCTCTGGGAAAGGCCGAGAAAGAAGTTAAAAATCGATTTGTGAATCCAATGAAAGTAGGATCTCCCTCTTTTTCTTCGCGGGGGAAACGCGTTTTTCACGTTTCAATTCCTTGGAACCCCCCACAAAAGTAGGAACTCCCAATTCTAAAGATCCTCAGGCTCCGAGAATCAGATCCAAGACGACCTTTCCGTCTTCTTCTCCCGTAACGGAGTTCATCGCTCTTTCCGGATGAGGCATCATTCCCGCGATCTTGAAATTCTTCGAGGTAATTCCCGCAATCGCATCCAGAGAACCGTTTGGATTCTCCCCAAAATAACGAAAGAGAACTCTCCCCTCGTCTTCGAGTTGTTTGAGGACATCGGAGGTTGCAAAGTAGCAACCGTCCGCGTGTGCGATCGGAATTCTCAATTCTTTCTGAGGATCCAGAGAAGAAGTCACCGGATTACCGGCGGAACCTTTTTTCAAGGTCACGGTTTTACAGATGTATTTCAGAGTTTTGTTTCTTGTAAGAGCGCCCGGTAAAAACTCAGCTTCGGTAAGAATCTGAAAACCGTTGCAGATTCCGAAAAGTTTTCCGCCCTTATCAACGTGTTCTTTTACGGATTTCATCACTGGAGAAAAACCGGCCATCGCACCGGAACGAAGATAATCTCCATAGGAAAAACCGCCCGGAAGAATCACGAGTTCATATTTTTTTTCCAACTGATCTCTGTGCCAAATACGATCGACTTCAGCCTTATACTGATCTCTTAGAACTCTATAAATATCGGCGTCGCAATTGGAACCGGGAAACGTGATAACGGCAACTTTCATATTTTTTGAATATTAGCGGAATATGTTTCGATTACGTGATTTACAAGAATTTTGTCGCAGAGTCTTTCTACGTCTTTTCTCGCGGCTTCTTCGTTCGGAGCGTCGATCTTGAGTTCGATGTATTTCCCGACTCTCACGTCTTGAACCGATTTTTCTCCGACTTCGGAGAGAACTTTTTTCACCGTGCTCCCTTGCGGGTCCAGAACGGATTCTTTGAGGACTACCTGGATTTTTGCGATGTACATGAAAGTATGAGATCCTCTATCTTCTGGTATTTTTCTCTCAACTCGGAAATGAGTTTTTCCGGGAGATCGGGAGCCGGAGGCATCTTGTTCCAGTTCGTAGTTTCGAGATAATTCCGGAGGATCTGCTTGTCCAAACTCGGTGGAGAAATTCCTAAAGAATAGGTTTCCGCAGACCAATACCGGGAAGAATCCGGAGTGAGAAGCTCGTCGATCAGGATGACCTGTCCGTCCAAGATCCCAAACTCAAACTTGGTATCACAGAGAATGATTCCCGCCCTATCTACCACTTCAGAGGCGCGCAAGAAAATGGAAATCGATTTTTCTCTGAGAATTCCGAAGAGTTCTTTTCCGATTCGATTTTCCATCTCTTTCTCCGAGATGTTCTCGTCGTGACCTTCGTCGTTTTTCACCGCAGGAGTAAAAACGGGTTCGGGTAATTTCTGAGATTCTTTCAAACCTTTTGGAAGAGCAATTCCAGCAAGAGTTCCCGCGTCCTTATATTCTTTCCAACCCGAACCGGAAATATAACCGCGAACCACACATTCGTAGTCGATTCGTTTGCATTTTTTTACGAGAACAGACCTTCCTTCCAAATCAGGATGATTTTGAAACGGAGGAGGAAAATTCTTCACATCGGTTTCGAGGATATGATTGGGAATGTCTTTAAAATATTCAAACCAGGAAGTGGAGATCCGATTGAGAACCTTTCCTTTGTCCGGAACGGGTTGGGGAAAAACTACGTCGAATGCGGAAATTCGATCGGAAGAACTCAGGATTAATTTGTCACCGAGGTCGTAGATGTCTCGGACTTTTCCCTTATAAGAAGGATTCGGTAAATTCATAATTTCAAAACCATCATAGCGATATCGTCGTCATTTGTGCGTCTTTCGGAATGTGCAAGAATGGAATCCATCATAGAACCGAGAATGTCTCCGCTCTTTACAACTTCTTCTTCAAAGATTTTTTTAAGACGTTCTTCTCCGAGAATGTTCATACTTTTATCGGCGATTTCGGTCGCGCCGTCCGTGTAGAGAAGAAGGTAAGCGCCCTTCTCAAATTGAATCGTTTTGAATTCTTCGCTTACGTTGAGTTCGATCGGAATAATCAGAGGTCCCATTCCGGGAAGAGTAGTGACCTTTCCGTTTTGATAGAGCATGGGAGCGGGATGACCTCCATTCGAATATTCGAATATAAGATCTTTGTGAAGAATCCCGTAAAAAAAAGTGATCGAAAATTCTTCGGGAAGAATTTTTTCCAAATTGTGACGAAGTGTCTTCACCTTCTCCCTCAAATTTTGATCCGGAGAAAGACTAGAGACTTGCATCTTCAACATCGCCGCGAGGAGCGCCGCGGAAGGACCGTGCCCGGAACAATCCGCGATAAAAATATGAAGAGAATTGTTTTCGATCCAGGCGTCCGTGTAATCTCCGCCGATCTGCATGAGAGGTTGAAAGATCGTGCTCAAACTCACTCCGTTCCAGATAAGATCCTTTTCGGGAAGGAGTTCCTGTTGAACCTTGCGGGCCATGATCAATTCTCTTTCATAGTTTCTCTTTTGTTCGAAAAGTTCGTCTTGGAGAATTTTGATTCTTATAAAGGCGCGGATCTTTGCGATCAATTCCCGGGGTTGAAAGGGTTTGTGAATAAAGTCGTCCCCTCCGTGAGAGATCGCTTCGTCAAAACCCAATTCTCTGCTGATCGCGGTGATAAAAAGAATAGGGAGAAGTTTGAATCTTTCGATCTCTCTCAATTCTCTACAAAAGGAGAATCCGTCCTGGCCGGGCATGCTCACATCCAAGAGAAGAATATCGATTCGATTCGTTATAAGAATATTTCTCGCTTCGGCTGCGGATTCAGCGGTAAAAATTTGAAAACCGAGAGGTTTGAGAGTATGTACGATTAGCTTTAGATTGATTTCGGAATCATCGACCGCTAGAACCGTATGTTGACTGTAATCCGGAGCTGAGGACAATGTTTTTTTACTCTTCTCTTTCCGGGAGGTTTTCGCGGAGATCGCCGATCTTTGCAAGACGATATGCAAAACGGAATAAGACTAAAAAGAGAATGTGATACGCGAGAACTCCCAACCAAAAACTCTGACGAATGTCGGAATCCATTCCCCCTTTTCCAAGAACGGATTCGGGATGATTTCCGGGATTGTCCATCCAACGGATCGCTCCCCAAGTGATGACCGCATTGACCGCGCAGAGGATACTCAAGAAAGAAGAAAATATTTTTTTCTTAGAAGAATCCGTGATGAGGATTCTAAAGACAAAATAGGCGATCAAACTGATAAAGAGTACGGTGAAGGATTGAAGTCTTGCGTCGGTTTTGTCCCAAGCAACTCCCCAAGCGCTGTAGGCCCAGATTCTTCCGGAGAAAATGACCCCCGTCGCAAAGAGGAGTGAGATCTGATTGGCAGTGAGCGATAGGAGATCCCACTTTGGTTCCTTCTTCAAAAGATAAAGGACGGCGAAAAAGAGGGAGAAGATCGGACCATAGAGGGCTACCCACGCGACCGGAACGTGAAAGTAAAAAATTCTATGAGCGATTCCTTGCTGGAGAATCACGTTCGGATAATTGAGAGAAATCAAAACAGCCGTCGGAAAACCGACAAGAAAGATTGCTGATAAAATCCAGTCGAAAACGGGATGTGCAATTCGGATCTTCATACGAAAGAGAGTATTCGAGAGAATGCCGGCAGAATCAAGAAGATTCTTCAGGGTTCGTCGCCCGAAAGTTCTAAAAGTAGAATTCCGATTCCCGCATAAAAAGCGCAGAACGAAAGTAAGATGGCGAGTCCCGGGATCGGATCAAAAACGGGAAGTCTTTCGAGTTTTCTTTCGGCTTCCATTCCAAAGAGAAGAATCGGAATCGTAAAAGGAATCATGAGGAGCGGAAGTAGGATCTCCTTTAATCGGGAAGAATCACTGATATGACTCAGGGAAACTCCGAGAAAGGAAATACAAAGAACTCCGGGAAGGAGAAAAATCAAATTCACGGTCAGATCCCGGATTCCCAAAGGGAAGGCCTGAAAAAAAACGGATAATAAAATCATTAAGTAGAATGCCGCGATCGAAAGGCCGAAAAAGACCGCGAGAGATTTTGAAAGAAATCGCATCCAGATCGGAAGAAAGAGAGAGCTGATTCTCCCTCCCCCACTTTCCCTCTCTTCCCAAGCCGACTGACCGATAAAAACATAAGAAGTGAGAAAGAGGACCGACCATTTGATTCCGATCAAGGTTTGTCGGTCCAGTTTTCCCGTCTGTTCGAGGGCATAATTAAAGATGAATACGATCGACGTAATCAAAACTACGACGGAGAGGATTCCGTTGAGAGCCTTTCCTAAAAGTAGGAACTCCTTATAAAGAAGAGAAAGCAGAAGTTTCAATTTTTCCCTCCTTGAGGTTCCAGGTTGTAGTCTTTTGGGAAAAAGGAATTCCAGGATCGTGAGTCACCATGAGGACCGCAGAATTTTTAGAATATTCTTCCAAGAGACGAACTGCAATTTCCAAACCCGTTCGATCGAGGGCCGTAAAAGGTTCATCCAGAAGAATCAAATCTCCGCCCGTGAGGAGCGCGCGAATCAGAGCGGCCTTTTGTTTCATTCCTCTGGAGAATGTAAAGATCGGATCCTCTCTCCGCGTCCAGAGTTTGAAAGACCGAAGTAGGAACTCCACCTTTTCCCCGGCAAACTCCATTCCTGCAATCGAGAGAAAATAACGAAGATTCTCCTCCAAACTTAGAGAAGTATAAAGCCCGAGTTCGTGACCCAAGTAGGAGATCTGCGGCTTTTTAGAATTCGAATCCGAAAAAGAAAAGGATTCTTTATGATGGAGATGGTTGAGAATACTTCGAAGAAGGGTTGTTTTTCCGGCGCCGTTGTCGCCTCGGAGAAGAATCAATTCTCCCCGGAAAAGAGAGAAGGAGATCTGTTTGAGAATCTGTTTTTTTCCGATAGAATAAGATAGATCTTTGCAGACGAGAAGCGCGTGTTCTTGAGATGGCAAACCGATTCCTCTTATGATGTCAGACTCTCCTCAGAAACAGAATTTACAATGCGTTTTTTCCGTTCTCCACGGAGGAGTTCCTACTTTCTTAAGAAAGCTCCGGATTCTCATTCCCTTCCTTTTTTTCTTTCTCTTCTTCAATGCCCCCGTTCAGGGACAACTGAATATCGGAGGGCAATACTATTCCGGACTTCTCTGGGGAGAAAACGAAATTCTTTCCCCGGAATACTACAACGACGGTTCTTTTTTAAGATCGGAACAGGATTTCATTCTCAGCGCGGGAAGAAATTGGAAGGGAGATCCGCCTCCTTCCAAGGGAAGTTTTATCTTTGAGGGAAAGGAAATTCTCAATTCCGGACGTTTCAACAACGAGGCGGTTCTTCTTTTAGAAAAAGGGAAAACGGAAGAACGGACGAAGGCAATCTCCATGTTGGAAGAAGGAATCCGCTTTGATCCGAAATTCTTTCCTTTTCGATACAATTTGGGAAGAGCCTTCCACTTGGAAAAAAAATACCAGAAGGCGATCATTCAGTTCGAATATGCAAGTTCCGAAATTCCGGAATATTACAGGACCTACATTCATTTAGGAACGTTGTATGAAACCACGAGGGAACCGATCAACGCGACGATTCTCTGGAGAAAAGCCGTCTCCCTAAATCCCTTTCATACGGAGGCGCTTCTTCTTTTAGCGGATCACTACATACGAACCGATCTCAAAAACAGGGCCCTTCTCTATATTAAGGAAGCCTCCCGAATCGACGAACAAAGTCCCGACGCAAGAATGGGAAAAGCAAGAATCGAACTCTTATCTTCCAAGGACCTCTACGCTTATAGAATTTTTAAGAATACGGAACTCGTCGACGACCTAGGACAAAAAAAACAATACAATAAGAAGTTTCACTTTTTCTTCGCGGAAACCGCGAGTAAGGTCGGCGATTATGTCACCGCCGCAGACCAATACGAACAACTTCTCAAATATCCGAACGATCCTTTCTTTTCCGAATTCTCCTACAAGGTTATAGAAAGGAGAAGAGACCTTGCGAAACGTTTTGCCGAGATCAAGTCCCTGGAAGAGGAAAACAAAAACGACTGAAAAAGGGTTTGCTTTTTTCAATTTTCTTCTGTTATCTTGAACCTTGGAGGAATTTATGAAAAAAATCACCTGGCTCACAATCCTGCTTTTCCTCCTTAACGTTTCTGCGTTCGCGCAGTCCAAAGAGAAAGGGCAGGACGACCTGAGTCGTTCCGACGTATTTTCTGAACATGGGAGTTCCTACACTAAATCCCTTCAGAAAATCGTAAGAGATCTGGAAACCACGATCAATGAGAGACTCACGGATTTAGAGAAGAAACATTCTCTTCTCGTAATTCTGAGACCGGAACTCGAAAAGGTGCAAACAATCGTCACGGAAGACATCCCTTTTACTTTTGACGAAGGATATGAGAGCAACTTGCTCAAGTACGTTCGTTTCAAATTTGAGGGCGGCAAAATCAAGGAAGTTGAACTCGCCTCTGAGAAAAAAAGAATTCAGTATGAATTTGCTTTTGAAAACAAGAGACTGATTTTCTCTCCTCCGGACGTATTGGCATCTCAGGTCAAACTCGAAAGATTCGACAAAATAGAGAATACGAAAGTGGGAGATATCTCTCTGGAAAATCAGATCAAGGCTCTGAGGCTCTTAGAGTCCAGCCTAAGATCTTCGATTTACCGGATCGATATCATGATCGCTTTGTATAAAGACAAGAAAGATAGAAAGAATCTCTATCAGATCGATATCTGATCAAACGCGGAGGGAGCTCAGATCGGTCGCACGAATGAGTTCCCCCGTAAAAGCGCTCTTATAATTCGTAAAAACCTCCTCCGTTTTCCCAAAATCCAAAAGTTTTCCTTTTTCCAAAATTCCTATTTGATCGCAGAATTTTCTCGCCGTCCTTAGGTTATGAGTTATGAGAAGAATCGTTAGTTTTTTTTCTCGAGTGATTTTCTTAAGAAAAAGTAGGACCTCATTCAGAAGAATCGGATCCAAGGCACCGAGCGCCTCGTCCAAGAAAAGAACCTTCGGCTCCGTGAGAAGCGCTCGAAGGATCGATGCCCTCTGAAGTTCCCCTCCGGAGAAGGAGAGAACATTTCGATTGAGATCTTTTCCCGAAAGTTGGAAAGAATGTAGGAACTCATAAAAGGATTCTTCTCCTCGCTTCGCAACTTCTCCACCGAGAATACGAAGAGGTTCCTTAAGAGCTCTTTCTAAAGACCAGGAAGGATTAAAACTGCTGACTGAATCTTGAAAAACGGGCTGGAGAAGATGAATTGGGATCTCGCCTCGGGATTTCCCAAAGAAAAAAATAGAACCTCGCAGCTCTACATTCTTAAATGTGGGAACTCCCAAAAGAGAACGAAAAAGGGAAGTCTTTCCGGAACCAGAACGCCCCAGAATTCCAAGGATTTTCCCCGGGGCCACTTCAATAGAAATAGAATCCAATATGATTCTTTCTTCAAATTGTAAATTGAGTCCCCTAATTTCTATGGCTTTCTCAGAATCCGACATTTTTCCAAAATATGCGAGTCATATAACAAGGACAAGAATTCTAAAAAGTAGGAACTCCCAGCGTTTTTTTTCTTAATTCTTCACAATTTTTTTAACCAAAATCTTACTTTTCCCCTTTTTCGAATCGATTTCAAGAACCGTAAAAAAGTATGGGAATATTCATCTTAAACTCAGAAAGGCAAATCCGATCCGTTTTCGAAGACAGGAAATCTGAAATCGTGACTCTCCTCATTCCAGAAGCTCGAATTCTCTCCATGTCAAAAGAAGAGAGGAAGGAATTTCCGAAGAAACTCGCCCCTCTCATTCGAAAGTATCAAAAATACTTAGTCTCCTCAAAACGACTTCATTCCAAAGCCGGAAAGATTCTTTACAATCGAGATCAGGGACCTCTTAAAAAATTGAATCTCAGAATGAAGAATTCGGATTGGAATCTTCTAAGCGTCCTCGCTGCAACGCACGGAGTCTCAAGGTGCTTTCTAGTAAATTATCTTCTCTGGCTTGACGAAATAGGAGTAGGAGAATCTCTCTTTGAAAAGGTTTACCAGGGAGTTCCCACCTCAAAAGGAATCTACCAGTTTAAGTGGGATATTCACTTCGAAACCAATAGACTCATTCGATCCCTTCAAGTAGAACCAGCAAAAATTTTTATCGATTCTTATCGATCAAAAAAGAAGCCGCCAACTTGAATTTGACCCGTGAGAATTCGAAATTTTGTGCTTTTTAGACTGGCTGAGAATAAATTGTAAGAACTCCTAATTATTTTTTAGAATAAAAAATAATTCTATTAGTACTTGCCCAATCCAAATGAAAAAGAAAAGTTTAGAGGAGAATGGAAGTAAAAATCACAGAAGTAGGTCCAAGAGACGGGTTGCAAAATGAGAAAATTCCGGTTTCCACATCGGATAAATTCGAATATATTCAACTTCTAATTAAAGCAGGTCTAAAAAACATTGAGGTCACCTCTTTCGTAAAAAAGGAATCCATCCCTCAGTTAGCAGATGCCACCGAACTCTCCTCTCTCTTAGACTTCAAAGATAAAATACATTATTCTGCCCTCACTCCAAACTTAAAGGGATATGAAGCAGCAATGATTGCAGGTTATAAAGAGGTAGCTGTCTTTACTGCAGCTTCGGAATCCTTTACTAAAAAAAATATCAATCGCACGATAACCGAATCTATCAACGGATTTAAAGAAATTTTTGAAGAGGCAAGAAAGGATGGAATCAAAGTTCGAGGATATGTCTCGACAGTAATTGATTGCCCTTACGAAGGACAAGTAGATCCAAAAAAAGTATTAGAAGTATCTAAAATCCTCTTCGAACTCGGAGCCTATGAAATTTCTCTTGGGGAAACAATAGGCACAGGAGTTCCCACAGAGGTAGAAAGATTGCTTGAGGTGCTTTTAAAAGAAATCCCCTCCCATTATTTGGCGGGGCATTTTCACGATACTTACGGAATGGCAATTGCGAATGTGGAGAAAGCGTTTTCTATGGGAATCCGATCTTTCGATTCTTCTTCAGGAGGACTCGGGGGATGTCCTTATGCGAAAGGTGCGGCCGGAAATTTAGCAACCGAAGATCTGGTCTACTTTCTCGAAAAGTCAGGAGTTCCCACAGGGATTAATCCAAGTCTTCTCTGGGAAGCCTCCGCTTTTATGGAAAAAGCGATTTCTAGGGATCTTCAATCTAGAACCTACATAGCGGCGAAGAAAAAAAGAGAAGCTTGAATCTTAACGTCTCTGAAGAAAAACTTAAAAAGACATTAGAAAAAATATTCAAGAAATACGAATCTCCTGAATTTCTTTCCAGTGATCCGATAGAGTTCCCACATTCTTATACAAACTCCGGAGATCAGGAGGTTTCCGGATTGATTTCTGCCCTTTTTTCTTATGGAAACGTCACCGCAATCAAGAACCACCTTAGGAACCTCTTCTCAATTTGTGGGAACTCCCCTCACGACTTCCTCCTAAAGCAAGACCTCTCTCTGATCCGAAAAGAACTCAAACCCTATCGTTTCCAGAAACCAAAAGACACGCTTCTCTTTCTCCAAACCCTCCAAGAACATCTCAAAGCCGACCCATGCAAAAGTTTGGAATCCCTCTTTTCCATGCCACAAGATGGAGAATTCGAACTCAATGTCAAAGAGCAGGAGATCCTACAAAAAGGAGGAAGCCTTCGTCAAAGAATTCTTTCCTTCCAAATGCGATTTAGAGCGATCTCACAAAAGATAAGCCCAAAAAATATGAGTTCCTACGGATACAAATTTCTTATCGGACAAGGACTCAATACTTCCTCCCTCAAGAGGTATTCCATGTATCTTCGTTGGATGGTTAGAAAGAGATTCCCGGATTTAGGAATTTACAATAGCATATCGGAAAAAGAGCTCATATTTCCCCTCGATATTCATATTCAAAGAATCGCAAGTGTTCTGAAAATCAGTTCGAGAAAAACAGCCGACTGGAGGAAGGCGGAAGAAATCACGGCCTTTTTTCGAAAAATTTTTCCGGAAGACCCGGTCCGCGGAGATTTTGCCCTGAGTCGATTAGGGATCCTAAGACAATGCAAATCAAAGTACGTGATTGAACTCTGTGAGACCTGCCAGATCAAAACGATTTGCTCGGTTTATGGCAAAAATTCTCTCAAAAAATCAATTAGTAAGTAAGAATCCGAAAGTCGGTTCTTGCAAAATCCCTTTTAAAAAGGAGTTCCCACAAATTGTGTTTTATAAAGGGAAAAAAAATTATAGCCTGAAAAGCTTAGAATCATCGAAGCTTTTTTAATTTACAAGCGCTCGCCGCAATAAACCCGGAATCTAAACTCTCGGACAGGATAATCGAAGAAGAAATAGAAGCGGCGCACCTTTTAACTTCTGCCTCATCATACAAGGAAGAGGAAATTACATCATCAACTTTGGGCGCAGGTAAACCTGCCGCAATCGTAAGCGAAGGCAAGGTAAGAATCGAACTCGGACGCATTAGCGAATTCGGAACCGCCAGGACTGCGAAAAAAGCAGCCGTGTCAATTTCTAATTTTGCTTCCTCTATCGTTACAGTATCCTTCCCTTGAAACTGATAGTATGTGGAGCAAAAGAATTGAGTTGAGGTTATAATCGTAAAGATAACCAAGAACCTAAAAAACATTCTTCCTGAATTCATAGAATTCCTCTCATTTGAAAAATATTCTGATAAGTCGAATCCACAAAAGAAAATGTCAAATTGAATCTCCAGGAAAATTAGCTCATGTTATATAATGGCTTATCCCAAAACTAAGAAATGTAGGAACTCCAATAAAAATTTAACAATAATAAGTTTGTTAGGAAGTTCATAAGCTGCTTAGGGAAAGTAATCTGTGGGAACACCCGCGTTTTTATTACAAACTTAACGAATGTTAAAGGCGATTTCTTTTAAAGTTTTGGAACAAGCTCTAAACTGAAAAGATAAGATCATCCATAATGACATTGTTATGCGAAGCTAAAATTATAGATCCATTCAGGAAAATATCTTACTTCTATTTATGAGAAAGCGTTTCATCCCGGAAACGATCGAATTCAAAATTTTACTTGAATCTTTGGAGATTGAAGAATCCCTATATAAACGTGAATTCATTTCGCAAAGACATTATCTTAAAATTATAAATACTACCAGGGTGTTCACATCCAATCGGATTGTGAAAGCAAATCTACGAAAATAGATGCAAAATTCGCGGAAAGATTTTAAAAAGCTCCATCAAGCCGGTTGTTTTGTGATCCCAAATCCTTGGGACGTCGGAACTGCGCGCTACCTCCAGTCACTTGGTTTTCGAGCTCTCGCAACCACTTCTGCCGGCCTCGCGTTTTCTAAAGGACTACCTGACACTGACTGGGCCATTGCTCGAGATCAAATGCTCGCTCATATTACGGAGATAGTCGAAGCGACCGACATTCCGGTCAGTGCGGATTTTGAATCAGGCTATGCTTCTGATCTTAAGTCCTTAGAGGAGAATGTAAGACTCTGCGCGCAGACGGGTGTTGCGGGAATGTCCATAGAAGACGCGACCGGAAATCCCAAGGAACCTTTGTTCGATTTAGAAACCGCTGTTTCAAGAATTCGAATTGCAAAAAAAGCGATAGAAAGTTCGGGTAGAAATGTTCTCTTAACTGCACGTGCAGAAAGTGTATTATTATCCGTTCCGAACGCACTCAAAGACGCACAAAGAAGATTGGCTGCGTATAAGGACGCGGGAGCCGACGTCTTATACGCCCCCGGAATCAGTACAAGAGAAGAAATCCAATCCATCTTAGATGTTGCGGATAACGTACCCGTAAATGTGTTGATGGGTTCCTATACAGGACTTTCCGTTGAAGATTTAGCCTCAATGGGAGTCAGGAGAATCTCCTTAGGTTCAGCCTTAGTTCGTGCGGCATGGAGCACTTTTATGGAAGTTTCGGAAACAATCCTGAAAACCGGATCATTCGAAACGTTGAAATCGAATATCCCATTTAAAAATCTCAATGAATTTTTCAGAACCGATCATGCACTTCGTGAAAATAAAGGAAACAAAAGTATTATTTAGTGTCGATTCTCACCGCAGAATCAATGAGAGAAACGGACGTAAGACTTGCCAAACGATTGCACTTTCTTCCAGTATCCTATAATTCTTATAAAACCCTCTTAAAGTTGGTTCGTATCTCCCCCCGGTTTCTATCGAATAAAAGAGGAGCCTACTATCGGAATGAAAGAACGGGGAGGATTCACATACCAAATCGGCTTTGCAGGATATTCAAAAAATGGAATGTATCTCGTGAGTGATTGAGAAAAACAGGTTAGAACCGAAAAAGAGTGGTACCGCCAAGGGGAATTGAACCCCTGTTCCAAGAATGAAAATCTTGTGTCCTAACCACTAGACGATGGCGGCTTATCAGAACGTTCTTTTGAGTCGTCGGGGATTCGAACCCCGGACCCATTCCTTAAAAGGGAATTGCTCTACCAGCTGAGCTAACGACTCGAAGCGTTACGAAATACACGGTATTTTTCGAGTGTCTTGGGTCAATCAAAAACGCTGAAAAAATACTCCGATTCCTTAAAAAGAATCTCCGTGAATCGTGTCCTTACGATCCGGACCCGTTGATACAAGATTGATCTTCACCCCGATCAATTTTTCCAGAGTGGAAATATAATCCTTACACTTTTCAGGAAGTTTTTGGAATTCACTGATTCCGGAAATGTCGGTCTTCCAACCGGGGAACTCTTCATAGACGACTTCCACTTTTTCCAGACATTGTGATGGAAAACAATCCAGAGTTTTTCCGTTGAGTTTATAACCGACCGCAACCGGAATCGAATCATAATCGGAAAGAATGTCGATCTTAGTCAAAGCAATCGAAGTGATTCCGTTGATCCGAACCGAATGTTTCAACATCTCCGCGTCAAACCAACCGCAACGTCTCGGACGTCCCGTAGTAGCTCCGAATTCTCCGCCCTTCTGACGAAGCGCTTCTCCGGGTTCTCCCAACAATTCCGTTGGGAACGGACCTTCCCCCACTCTCGTCGTATAAGCCTTTGTGATCCCGATCACGTGCTTGAGATGTTGGAAAGAAATTCCGGTTCCGATCAGAGCCCCTCCGGTCGTAGGATTGGAGCTCGTAACATAAGGATACGTTCCAAAATCCACATCCAAACCGGTTCCTTGTGCGCCTTCCAAAAGGATTCTTTTTCCCTTTTTCAGTTCGTTGTCCAGATAGTATGCAGTATTTATAATATTCTTCTTAACCTTGGAAAGGAAGAATTTCAGACCTTCGTTGATCTCGTTGTAGGAAACGGGGGGCATTCCGTAGAGTTTCTCCAACTCCCGGTTTTTTTCTTCCACGAGGTGTTTGAGACGCGATTGATAGGAATCGTCCAAAAGATCCCCCACTCTCAAACCGGTCCTCATCATCTTATCCGCATAACAGACTCCGATTCCTTTTTTTGTGGTCCCGATCTTGTGTTCCTGGCTGAGAGTGGTCTCTCTTGCGGAATCGATCTGAGAATGATACGGAAACAAAAGATGGCAGGCGTCGCTTAACAAAAGTTTGTCATAAACAGGAAAACCTTCCTTCTGAAGACGATCACATTCTTCAATAAAGAAAAGAGGATCCAAAACGACTCCGTTACCGATCACACAGATCGTCTGGTCGTAGATCACCCCGGAAGGAACCAAATGAAAGACGTATTTTTTTCCGTGAACAACGACGGTATGACCGGCGTTCGCCCCGCCCTGATAACGAACGATGATGTCCGTGTCCTTAGAGAGAAAGTCGATAACTTTCGCTTTTCCTTCATCACCCCATTGGGTTCCTACTACTAACGATGCGGGCATAGTTTTTCCTCAAATTGCTGCTTGGTAAAATTACGTTTCATGATCGAAGATCGGAGAGAGGGGATTTCAAGGACGCCTCTAACGTGTTTACTACGAGTGCGTAGCCGCTTGCGTTTTTCTGAACTCCGGAAAACATTTCATAGAGATGATCATAAGCTCCTCCGGTAAGAACCGGATCGGGAGAACCTTGGAGATAACCTTGAAAAACAAAACCGGTATAATAATTCAAATCTCTTAAAAGCGAAAAATCGATACAAAGATCGATCTTTCTTTTTTTAGAATCCCAGGCTTTCAAAAGCCAAGAAGTTTCTTCCAAAACGATCCCGAGACTTTTTTTGAGATTTTCGGAAAGAGAATCCAGATTTAAAGAATTCTTCAAAGAATCCAGATTGAAATTGAGGACGAGTGCGTTTAACAAACGAATGAGATTCGAGTGATTCTTCTTTTCTCCGAAAATTCTTTCGATCTCGTTTACGTTTTTCTGATATAACAATTTGGATAGAATTTCGATCTCGCTCTGGGAAAGAGAATACTCCTGAACGATGGAATGAAACAGATTTACGTTTCCGAGTACGAGGGTGAGTTCGTTCTCCAAGGGAAGAAGAGAGATGATCTCATCCAATTCTTCCAAAATCCGAAGTGTGTTTTCCTTTCCGGAAGCTCCGATGGATTCGGCTCCGATCTGCAAAACTTCTTTTCGCGACACGCTCCCTTTCACGGTTTCCCTAAAAATTCTTCCCACATAGAAGATATTCTGATTCTCCTTTTGATGCGAAAAACCGGCCATCCCCTTTACGGCTTGCACCGTTAAATCGATGCTTGGCGAGATTTCATTTCCGGAAAGATCTCGGATTCGAAAGAGGGAAGAAGAATCGGGTGTGGAAACCGTCTGCAAAAAGGTCGAGCTGTAATCAAATGCGGGTAAGAATACTTCGGAATATCCTTTTTTTTTAAGAACTCCCGAGACCGTTTCGAGTAAGATACGTCTGTCTTTGCTGTCTTCGGGACCAAGGAAGTGAAACCCGTCCGGGATCCATTTTTTCTGGCTGGGTTCTGGGAGTTTTTGATTCATGTTTTGGAAGACTTCAGTTCCAAAATACAGTTCAAAACCCAGACGTCAGATTTCAAACCTTTTTAAAAAAATAGAATGACAATTCCCATTCCAAACAGATGATTATCATCCGATTCAGCGGATTCTCTCCATCTTCCGATTTATATCGACGATTTGGGCAAGTCCTTCTAAAAGGCCTTTCTCGGTTATAGCCCGGGATTCGCAAGAATCCGATTCCGACTCGGAAATTTCTTTCCGTTCGGAGTAAACCGAAAACGACTTTAAACCCCGATTCTCTTTCAAAGATCATATCGGAATGCGAACAACCCGGCTTCCACCGGATGAAAAAGAATTTTTATCGAAAGACCAGGAGTAAGATTGATGGCTGAGAAAGAATCCAGCGTTGGGAAATGGCAGAAAGAATTTTTCGAAAACATTCACTTGTTCAAACGTTCCGGAATGACGGAAGAAGAAGCCAAGAAGATTCTCCAGAAGTTTTTATACTTATCCTCCGTAACTCCCATGCCTCCGGTAATGGACGTATTCAAAGAACCGAATCTTCTCGAAAGCGTCGGCGTCTACACTTCTCCCGAACAGAGATCCCGGGAATTTATGATGGAATTTCTTTCTCCGATCATGAAACAATTTACGGTGGAAGGTGTGGACAATCTCAAATTGGTCAAACCCCTTCTCGGAAAATATCCGATCACACTGATTTCGAATCACCTTTCTCACTTAGACGCGCCCGCAATCTTTCATCAGCTCTATAACTGTTCTCCCGAAGGGAAATCGATCGCGGAACAATTGGTCTTTATCGCGGGAAGACTCGCTTACGAACCGGACTTTACCCGCCTCGGTCTTTATATGTTCGGAACTCTTTTGGTTTGTTCGAAAAGAGACATGGCTGACAACCCGAGTCTTTCGGACGTGATGACTAAGATCAACATGAGAGCTTTCCGACATTCTCAAAAACTTCAGTCGGACGGAAAAATCGTCGCCATCTTCCCGGAAGGAACTCGTTCGAGAGACGGAAGACTGATGCCTTTTGTCGAAACCGTCTATCACTACGTTGCAAACAAGGTCATCATTCCGATCTCCTTGGAAAAAACCGATAAGATTCTTCCAACCACAAGTTTGTTGTTCAATCAGGTAAACGGAAAAATCGTTATCGGTAAACCTGTGTTAGTTGGAGAGCTTTCCAGAAAACACATGGAGACGTTTCCGAAAGACGTGGAACAACTTCAGTTTCCGGAACACGGGGATAAAAAACAATTTCTCATCGACAACCTCGCGCTTCTCGTCGGTTCGAACTTAAACAAACACCAGCACGGGACTTATAGAAACCTCTACAAAGGGGACGTTTCGGGTAAAAACATTCTCATCAAAATTCCGAAAGAACCGGAAGAGAAGATCGTCGTCATCGGGGCGAGCAGTATGTCCATCGCTGTGGCAACCTTACTCGCCAACAAAGACGTTCTGGTTTATCTCTATCATCCGGATCAAACGTATACGGAACAATGTAACACGGAAAGAAGAGAATTAAAATACTATCCTCTCTATAAACTTCCTCCGAATTTGATCTTCACTTCCGATCCGGAAGTTCTTAGAACCGCGACCCTTTTTATCCAAGGAACCAATCCTTGGGAACTGATCAACGTCTATCCGGAGATCCAACCTTTTCTCAGCAAAAACAAGGCTCCTTTCTTCAACGTAATCAAAGGTTTTACGAGCACGGGTCTGATCTTGGACGAGGTTCAGACCGCCTTCGGATTGGAAGACGATCGTTTGGGTGTTATCGCCGGCGCTTGTTATCCGGATCAGATCATGGAAAGAAAAATCTCCGGGTTTGAGATCGCAGCGTCTAACGCGTCTCTGATTCCGAGAGTGCAAAAACTTTTCACGACCGGTTATATCTTTCCAAGACCTGCAAAAATTCCGACGGATATCAAAGGAGTTCAGTTAGGCGGAGCTCTAAAAACGATCTACGCTCTTGCGATGGGAATCGTGGAAGGATATTTTACGCAGACCCTAGGCGGTAACGTAGACAACTCTCTCTTCCATCTTTCCAATCGTTTTTTCTCGGAGATGACCGAGATCGGAACGAAAATGGGAGGACAACCGGAAACGTTCCAGGGCCTCTCCGGATTGACCGACTTTATGCTCTCTTGTTTTGGAACCGATGCAAAGGACAGAAAGACCGGATACGATATCGCCTACGGATCTCCTTCCGAAAGAATGTCGAACGGTTTTTACGGACTCAAGGTGATGCCGAATCTGATGAAGATCACGTCCGAAACTCCGGTCCTCGCCGCAGCTTATGAAATCGTGATCAACAAAAAGAACATGAGTGAAATCATTGAGATGATGGAAGGAAGACTCGCGAGAGTTTAAGAATCCCAAAAGACCAAAGTTCCGGCTTAACGGGGCTTTGGCTTTTGATCGGCTCTCGATCAAAAGAATAAAACCGGGTCGCTTGAGAACGACTTGCTATCTCGAAACGATCTTGGGTCTATTTTTTTCCAAAGGCTCAAACTCCTATCCGATTCGGATTTAATCTTCCGATTCGAAAGCAATATAATCTCTGAATATTCCGCCGCTGATAAATTTTTAAGAAGAATCTCGAAGGATCTAACATAACCGTCAGACCTTTTGCCTTTCGGAAATACCGATTCTACTCTTTCACTTTCTTATCTTGATTCAAAAGAATTGAAAAACGATCCACGTTTTTCGACCAATCCCTAAAGAATTATGTCGATTCAAACCCTTTTTTTAAAAGGAGTTCCTACATTGAGAGGGAGGGATCCATAGAAACGATACTGAAACCGTGGATCGAGTCGATGAATGTGCTTTTCTAAACCGCTGTTACTTTCCGAATTTGATTCCGAAGAATGTTGGAAAAAAATCCGATCCAGGATCCGGTCAAGAACTTCGGATTCTTCTCAAAGTGTTCGGAAAAATGTTATCAGAGGGTATGATTTCTGAAAACCCTCGGTTTTTTCTCAAGAATCGGCTTTGAATGGCTTTTGTAAAAAAGAAATTCAGTGAACCGAACTAAAGTAGGAACTCCCAATACAAATCGAGGAAGTCTTTCTTTACAATTCCGAAAAACATCTCAAACCGAACCAACTTCCGTACGATAGAACCGAAACGATCTCTCTATCCCGTGACGGTTTACTTTACTCTAAAAACGCGAAGGTTAGCACTCGCAATCTCCATGCGGCGCGATTAATAATTAAAGATTTCTAATTTATAACAAGCGGGGACGTATTTTATCTTTTGAGGTAGATTATCACGGACTTTGCGCCAAAGAGAATTTCTGATTGGCAAATTTTATGAAATACCAAGAGAACAAAAAAAAATCTATCCAAAGAAAGAGTTTTCATACTCAACTTTTCCGTTGGATCTGCTCTTTGTATCTTTTGGTTCTATTCTCCCATTGCCAATACGAACCCAAAAACAATTTCGATTTATTGCTTCTTACCGGCCAGGGACCGGGACCATCCGATACAACCACGGGGGGAGTGGATTTCGCGGATCCATCGTCTCCCGTTACGATTGCGGGTTGGCAAAACGAAGCATACATAAAGGCGAATAACGTAGGATTTGGAGGAGCTCTCTTCGGGCATAGCCTTGCGATTTCGGGAGATACGATGGTGATTGGTGCCTACCGAGAAAGTAGCGATCAAATAGGAATCACAAACGGCGGGATCGCAAGCCCGGCAAGTATGAATACATCCGCAATGGACTCGGGTGCGGCTTATGTTTACCGTAAAACTTCCGGGAACTGGACGTTGGAAGCGTATCTAAAGGCTTCCAACACAAACACAAACGATCGATTCGGCTGGAGTGTGGCGATTTCAGGAAATACGATCGTGGTAGGAGCGACCGGAAACGGCGGTTCTGGGTCCGCTTACGTTTTTGTTTTCGACAGCAATACTTCAACGTGGGCTCAAGAAGCTCTTCTAAAGGCGCCTAACTTTGGCGCGGGCGATCAATTCGGCTCCGGCGTAGCCATCGACGGAGATCTCATCGTAGTGGGCGCTCATTGGGAGGACAGCAATGAGAATTTTATCACAAACGGAACGACTGCGAGTGCGAATAATTCTAGAACCGATTCAGGCGCTGCATACATTTTTCGACGAACGGGTGTTATCTGGACGCAGGAAGCGTATCTCAAAACCCCGAATCCGGATAACAACGATTACTTCGGCTCCACCGTCGCCATCTCGGGAGATACTGTCGTAGTAGGAGCTCCCCAAGAAGGTAGCCTTTCCGGATTGATAAACGGAACCACTGCGAGCGCGGACAATACCAAGTTCAACTCCGGAGCTGCTTATGTATTCAGAAGAGTCGGAGCCTTATGGAATCAGGAAGCCTTTCTCAAGGCTTCCAATTTGGATAGTAACGATCAATTCGGGAAAAAAATATCAATCTCCGGCGATACAATTGCGATCGGCGCACCGTTCGAAGACAGCAACCAAAACGAAGTATCGAACGGATCCGTTGCAAGCTCCGATAATTCCGTCGGTAGCGCGGGGGCGGCCTATGTCTTCGAACGAACGGGAACAACTTGGGTTCAGAGCGCATTCTTAAAAGCTAAAAATGTACAGGGCGGAGATCAATTCGGTTCCAGCGTTTCAATCAACGGGAATCTAATCGCTGTGGGAGCAATCAACGAATCCTCCAATCAATCCACGATCACAAACGGAAGTTTAAGTCATTGGAACGAACAAATGCCTCAATCTGGATCCGTATATGTTTTTAGTAAATCTGCGGGTTGGAGCGCGGAATCGTATCTAAAGGCCCCAAACCCGGGAAGTTCCGACTTGTTCGGTTGGAGTGTGGGCGTTCACTCAAATAAGATAGTAGTCGGGGCAACTCAAGAATGTAGTAATCAAAACACGATTACTAACGGTAGCGCAGCAAGCGCCGATGATTCCGCGTTTAGAGCAGGAGCCGCGTATGTGTTTCAAAAATAGCTTTCAGACCGCGCTTGTCCGAAATCGAAATTTCAGTCGATGGGAAAAGGAAACCTCTTCGAAAAATTATAACGACAGAAAATTGCATTCTATATTTATAATATTCTTCTGTATTTTTTCTTTTTTTAATTGTCTCAAGGGCGGCGAAGAACAGCAATTTCTACTCAACTTTTTTATCACAACGGATCCCCCGATTACCAATCTCAAATATTCGATACCTTCCTATCAATACGCTAAGCTCGTACCGATCCCGACGTTACGCCCGAGCATTCAGGGAACCCCGACAAATTACTCAGTTTCTCCTTCTCTTCCTCGAGGTATCACGATCAATCCAAAAACTGGTTTTATCTCGGGAACTCCCCTTGAAGTCCTGAGTGTCTCCGAATTCACGATTACCGCCAGCAACTTCGGCAACGAAACAACTACCGTCTTAAGTTTAACCCCCACAGTATCTCAATGGGGAAACGCAGCGTTTACAAAAGCCTCAAACTCGGACATCGCGGATTATTACGGAAATGCGGTCGCTATTGACGGAGATACAATGGTGGTGGGCGCCTATCTTGAATGCAGTAACCAGACTACGATCACAAACGGAGCGACGTCAAGCTCCGATAATAGCGCGGACAGCTCCGGAGCGGTATATGTTTACAAAAGAACAAACGGCATTTGGGAACAGGAAGCCTATCTAAAGGCGTCTAACGCGGAAACGGGCGATTGGTTTGGATACAGCGTGGCGATATCGGGAGATACGATCGTAGTCGGAGCATATTTCGAAAGTAGCAATCAAACCTCGGTAACAAACGGAGCGCCGGCAAGTGCGGACAATACCGCCGGAGGCGCCGGTGCAGCCTATGTGTATCATAGAACCGGAACAACTTGGACGGAAGAGGCATATCTAAAGGCGTCTAACGCGGAAGCTGGGGATTCATTCGGCTACAGTGTGGCAATCAACGGAGATACGATCGTCGTCGGCGCGATCGGAGAAGCGAGCAATCAAATTACGATAACAAACGGAGCTGTGGCGAGTGCGGACAATTCCGCAGTGGGCGCAGGTGCGGTCTATGTCTATAAAAGAACCGGAACCAACTGGGCGGAGGAGGCCTACTTAAAGGCGTCTAACGCAGAAGCCGGAGACTCGTTCGGATTCGGCGTGGCAGTGAACGGAGATACCATCGCCGTCGGCGCGATCGGAGAAGCCAGCAATCAAATTACAATAACAAACGGAAATACTTCCAGCGCCGACAACACAGCCTGGTCGGCGGGAGCGGTCTACGTCTATAATCGAACCGGGACCAATTGGGCACAAGAATCCTACTTAAAAGCCGACAGCGCTCCGACAGGATATCAACTCGGTTATAGCGTTGCGCTGGAAGGAAATACGATTGTCGCAGGAGCGCCCGGAGCCGCCGAAGGAATCGTTTACGTATTCTTAAGAACCGGAGTTAGCTGGGTTCAACAAGGCTCCATCATTCCGTCCAATCCAGTTTCCGTGATTTTGTTCGGATATTCCGTCGCACTTTCGGGAGAAACTGTCGCTATAGGAACCTATTGGGAAAACGGAAACGAAAATAGAATCGTAAATGGAACAACCGCAAGCACTGATAACACCTTAGCGGAATCAGGAGCGACATACGTGTATAAAAGAACCGGAACAACTTGGACACAAGAATCGTATATCAAAGCGAAAAATGTACAATCGGGCGATTGGTTCGGAATGAGCGTCGGAATCTCGGGAGACACGGTGATTGCCGGAGCCCCCCAGGAAGATAGCGGACAAAACACGATTGCGCAAGGGACATTAGAAAATTGGAATGAAGGTAAACCGAACTCCGGAGCCGTCTACGTATTCAATCGATAAAAACTCGAAGGATTCGTTTTATAAAAAATCTACGAAGAAGAGTTTTCCAAAAAAAGAAAATCAATTACAAACATGGGATACGGTTATACCGTATTTAAAACCGAGATAACATTCCGCCTTCGTTCGATCGCCCAAACTCACACCCTGATCGTAAATAAGAGTTTCGGCGACTTTCGCATCTAAACCCGAGCCTCCCGCGTAAACGCCTAAGTAAGAAAGATTATTTCCCACAACGGGATAGACATTGGTGGTGGACTTATGTAAGACTCCGTTGACATACATCGAAGTACCCGAAGCGCTGAATTGCATCGTTAAAATATGAGCCGTATTGGTCGCATAGGAATCGCTTCTAAAATCTCCGCCCCCGCTATTGACGTTGAGTTGAGAACCGTAATACTTCAATATCAGAGTAACACCCGGTCCGGATAAGTGAAGAATCCCTTCGCTCGCAAAGGAAGTTGCGTTTTGTTCCAAGACAAAGAAAATCGTGTATTCGCTTCCGGAGATCGGCACCCCCGAACCGGAAAAAAATCTTCCTTCCGCGTTACTCATCTGTACGAACGGTCTTTGGTTTTTGTAATTCGGCAACCAATACGGTTCCTGATTCGCGTAGTATCTTGTGAACACATTCCCATTTGCCTGGTCGGTCCAAGTCATTATTTTATTGGCGCCGTCCTTGGCGATTCCTGACTCCGCATCGAGCCAAAGTACCAAATTTGAAACGTCGGAAGGCAAGTAATACGTCTTAGTTTGAACGATTTCCGAATAAGACTTTGTGCCGTCGTTTTGAATTTTCTCTAAAAGGTAATAACGGGTTTCTCCGCCATTCAAACCCGAATGGGAATAACTATTCTCCGTGGAGCCACCTCCGGTGATCTCTGGAGAATTTGTCGTTACTGACGAAGTTGGAGAAGAATAAATTTTATAACGAGATCCGTCTGTGTTTGCGGCCCAGCTCAATTTAACGGAATGAATATCGGCCGCCGCACTAAAAGTTAAGTCAGGGTTTACATTGCCTACCTTTCCACCACTCCCCGATAAAACATTGGGAACGGCGACTTGCAAAAGAAGTCCTGCAGGATTGCTGGAATCAAAACTAAATTTCTCCGCTTCCATACACGAAAATTGGAGCAAAAAAAGAGGAATCCCCAAGGAAGATTTCAGGAGAAAAGAATTTCTATGGAAGAATATTTTAAACAATTTTGAAGACGAATCCATCATGCGAAAACTCAATTCTCAAACTCTCAGTAGATTACGAGCAAAGGCTCATCTACTAAAAGCAACAGCCTACCCCTTTTCTGTTGATCATTTTTTATAGGATGATATAAATATTTATTAAATATCCAATTCCTGATAGTAAATCAGAATTTTTTTTCAACAAAAAGTATAGAACGTAAGTATATCCGTTCCGCAACAAAACTCAGACATCTCTTTTGTATTTTTTAAAAGTAGGAACTCCTTTTTTCATCTCGACAACAAAAATGACTTAGTTTTCACAAAAGGGAAACCGGTAAGTTTAGGAGAAAAATATGGACGGAGCATCGTTTGCGTCAAATACACAACATTCGGATTGGAAAGGAAAAAGACGGGTCTGCTATGAGAAAATAAAAAACCCGGCGAACCGGGTTTTTCTACCAAGAAAAAAACTTGGCAATCGGACCATTGTTGGTCGATTACTTTTTCTTTTTGGTTTCTTTTTCCTTTTTAGGAGCCGGTTCTTTTTTTGCAGGCGCAGGAGCAGCGCCGGATTTTCTCGCGGTTCTTTTATCTTCTCTTACTTTTGCTTGAGTTTCGCGTTTTTCTTCTCTTTCTTTCAAGAGAGACGCTCTGTCTTTTTTAGAAGTAAGTTCTAAGATTCCAACTTCGGAATTGTCGGAAGCTCTGTTCACAAGTTTCAGAACACGAGTATAACCGCCGTTCGTACTTTCAAAACGTTTTGCGATATCTTCGAAAAGTTTTACGACAACTTCGCGATCCTTGATTCTTTTCATCACTTCACGTTTGTTGTGAAGTTGAATTTCCGGTTTCAGATCGACTGCGAGATTTTTCTTGGCTCTAGTAATCAATTTTTCAGCATGAGAACGAATCACTTTCAATTTTGCCTGAGTGGATTCGATTCTTTCATACTTAAAAAGGCTAGTGATCATGTTATTGATCAGCGCGTCTCTGTGACCTTTGTTGCGGTTTAAATGTTTTACTTTATTTCTTTTGTTCATTTTAGAAATCCCTCATTCCGAAAGAGAGACCGAGAGTAGAAAGTTTCGTCTTCAACTCTTGTAGACACTGGTCGCTGTAGTGTTTGGATTTCGACATTTCTTCTTCGGATCTCTTCACGAGGTCACCGATAAAGTCGATTTCCAGACTTCTCAGCACATTGAGAGAACGAACGGAGAGTTCCAATTCTTCCACATGTTTAGACAAGGAAGCCTTGAGTTTTTCGTCAGCTTCATCCAGTTCGTCGTCTTCTTCTTCCAGTTCTTCTTCGAAATTGATAAATACTGTAAGATGCTCTTTTAGAATTTTAGCCGCTTGAGCCACAGCGTCGTCCGGAGAAACCGAACCGTCCGTCCAAACTTCCAGAGTCAATTTTTCGTAATCGGATCTCTGAGCGACACGGGTCTCGGAAACTTCGAAAACTACTTTTTGAACCGGAGAAAAGATAGAATCCACAGGAATCGTTCCAAGGACTTCGATATCTTTTTTCTTTTCTTCCGCAGGAACGTATCCTCTTCCTCTTTGAATTTCCAAATCCATAATGAGATTTGCGTCTTCATTGAGAGTCGCGATGTGAAGGTCCGGATTCATAATTTCGATGGAAGAATCCACTGCGAGATCTCCCGCTCTGAAATATCCGGCCCCTTTCAATTCGAGATGAATGATTTTACTCTGATCCTTTTCTTCCGGCTCGTATTTGATACGAACTTGTTTTAGGTTAAGAATAATTCTCGTTACGTCTTCCGCAACGCCTTCGATAAAGGAGAATTCATGATTCACCCCTTCGATACGAATCGCAGAAATCGCCGCTCCCTCGATCGAGGACATAAGAGTCCTTCTGAGAGAGTTACCGATAGTTGTGGCAAAGCCCCTTTCAAAAGGCTCTGCAACGAACTTCCCGTAATTCGGGGTGTTCGCTTCCGTGTTGAATTCTATCTTCTTAGGACGTTTAAACCCTTTAAGTAAGCTTTTGAGAGACAATTTGAGACCCTTCTATCAGATTTTATTTAGAGTAAAGCTCTACGATTACCTGTTCTTTAACCGGTAGATCGATATGGTGGCGCTCAGGCAATGCCGTAACGTCCCCGCCAAAGTTTGTGTAATCTGCCGATAACCAAGATGGAACTCCCTGCAATGATTGAGATAAACGAATGTTATCAGCAATGAAGGTAGAAGTTTTAAACTTGTCGCGAATTTCCACTTTATCCCCTACGTTGAGTCTGTAGGAAGGAATATCCACTCTATCTCCGTTCACAAGAATATGTCTGTGAGCGATGAAGTTTCTCGCTTGGCGGCGTGTTACCGCAAAACCAAGGCGATAAAGGACGTTGTCCAATCTTCTTTCCAAAAGTTGCAAAAGAATTTCACCGGTCACACCGTGCGCGTGAGAAGCTTCCTCGTAGTATCTGCGGAATTGTTTTTCCAAAAGACCGTAAGCTCTTTTGAGTTTTTGTTTTTCGCGAAGCTGTGCGCCGTATTCCGACACTTTTCCTTTCCGCTTAGTAGGCATACCAGGAGGCCCTTTGCGGTGGAATTTATCTTTATTAAAAGTATAGCTCGACTTAAGAAAGAGATCGACTCCCTCTCTTCTCATGATTTTTACAACAGGACCTCTATATCTTGCCATCTTAAACTACCTTAGACCCTTCTTCTCTTACGTGGACGGCATCCATTGTGAGGCAATGGAGTCACATCCTTAATCATCTTAATGTTCAATCCTCTGGCAACCAAAGAACGAATCGCAGACTCACGACCAATGCCGGGTCCGGAAACCATTACGTCAACTTCTTGCAAACCAGCGGCATCCATTGCTTTTTCAGCCGCATTTCCCGCAGCGATCTGAGCCGCATACGGAGTGGATTTTTTAGATCCACGGAATCCCATCGCACCGGAAGTGGACCAAGAAATTGTATTCCCGGCCATATCGGTAATGGTTACGATCGTGTTATTGAAGGAAGCGGTGATATAAACTTTCCCGCGAGGAACAACTTTCTTTTCCTTCTTTTTAACTTTCTTTTCTTTCTTGGATTTCTTATCGTCAGCCATGATTACTTAGTTACCTTTTTCTTATTCGCTACAGTCTTCTTGCCGCCCTTTCTGGTTCTGGCGTTGGTTCTGGTTCTCTGACCATTTACCGGAAGACCTCTTCTATGTCTGAGTCCTCTGTAGCATCCAATGTCCATCAAACGTTTGATGTTCAGTTGGATTTCGGAACGCAGGTCCCCTTCCACTTTTGCACTTTCTTCAATCGCCTTACGAATCGCCGCTTCTTGAGCCTCGTTGAGGTCTTTTACGCGAATCTTTTCGTCTACTCCGGCTTTTTTCAAAATTCCTCTAGACAAGGAATTTCCTATTCCGAAGATATAGGTTAATCCAATAACAATTCTTTTTTCTCTTGGAAGGTCAATACCTGCAATACGCGCCATATTTCTTATGCTTGCCTTTGTTTGTGTTTCGGATTGGTGCAGATCACGCGGATTACACCTTTTCTTCTGATAACCTTGCAGCTAGAGCAGATTTTCTTAACTGATGTTCTTACTTTCATAACAATTCCTACTTTTTGCGGTAAGTAATTCTACCCTTAGAAAGATCGTAAGGGGAGAGTTCTACCGTAACTTTATCACCCGGCAAAATCCGGATATAGTGCATTCTCATCTTTCCGGAAATATGAGCCAAAACTTTATGGCCATTTTCCAATTCTACACGGAACATCGCGTTGGGCAGGGGCTCAAGTACGGTGCCATCGACTGTG
>NZ_JAFFPT010000079.1:475000-492500 GCF_016918785.1 Leptospira ainazelensis
CACGACCCGTTCCCTTTTGAGCCCAAGGCTTTTTTCCACCACCGCGGACTTCCGATCTGGTTTTTGTTGCGTGGTTTCCAGAACGCATATTTGCATTCTCAGCCTTAATCGCTTCGTAGATCGAAGCGACGCTAAGCTTGCTTTCAAAGAGTGCGGAAGGAAGTTCGATTTCTGAAATCAGCTTTCCTTCTTTAGAATACTTCTGTGCTTTCATATCTAACCCGGATTTTAAATCTTCTCGATCGTAATTACTGTGTTTGCAGTGCCGGGTACCGCCCCGCTCACGAACACAAGATTCTTTTCTTCATTGATCCGGACTACTTTCAAATTCCGGACTGTAGTTTGGAGGGAACCAGTTCTTCCGGGAAGCTTAACGCCTTTGAAAACCCGAGAAGGAGTAGAGTTCGCACCCATAGATCCAGGATGTCTGTGAAAACGAGATCCGTGTCCACCCGGTCCGCCGGCGTGTCCATGGCGTTTTACAACCCCTTGAAATCCTCTTCCTTTGCTGACCCCGGTAACTTTTACCACGTCAGAAACAGCAAAAACATCCTGAATTTTCAGAACGGAACCTGCTGTAGGAGAATCTCCGAAACTACGAAATTCTCTCAAAACTCTCTTCGGTCCGAGTCCCGCTTTCGCGAGGTGGCTCTTTTCCGCTTTGGAGAGGTGAAATTCTTTTGTATCTTGAAACGCCAACTGGATCGCTTCGTATCCGTCATTTTCAACAGACTTGACTTGAGAAACGGCACAGGGACCGACTTCCAATACAGTAACGGGAATCATATTCCCCTGCTCGTCAAAGATCTGAGACATTCCAACTTTTTTGCCGATTAATCCCTTTGCCATCGTTCCTTACCTTCAGGATTTGATATCTACAGATACCCCTGCAGGAAGCTGAAGTTTCATCAGCGCTTCTACAGTGTCTTCATTGGTATCCAGGATATCGATGAGCCGTTTGTGTGTTTTTAATTCAAACTGCTCTCTGGATTTTTTATTCACGTGCGGAGAACGAAGAACTGTGTAGATCTCTTTCTTAGTAGGAAGAGGAATCGGGCCGGAGACAGTCGCTCCGGTCCTTTTCGCAGTTGCTACGATCTCATAGGTCGATTGGTCAATCAACCTATGGTCGAACGCTTTCAGTTTTACTCTTATTTTTTGTCCGGCCATTTTTAAAGAGCTCTTACTCAATGATGTCCGCGACAACGCCGGACCCAATGGTTCTTCCACCTTCGCGAATTGCGAACTTGAGACCTTTGTCCATTGCGATCGGGCTGATCAATTCAACAGTCAGAGAAACGTTGTCACCTGGCATAACCATTTCGATTCCGTTAGGAAGGTTACAAACTCCGGTAACGTCGGTCGTTCTGAAGTAGAACTGAGGACGATAGTTGTTGATGAAAGGAGTGTGACGTCCGCCTTCATCTTTTGTTAAAACGTAAACCTCAGCGGCAAATTTTTTGTGAGGAGTGATGGATCCCGGCTTAGCGAGAACTTGTCCTCTTTCGATGTCTTCTTTTTTAGTTCCACGAAGAAGGGCACCGATGTTATCACCAGCTTCCGCTTGATCGAGAAGTTTTCTGAACATTTCGATACCGGTAACAACAGTTTTTGTTGTCGGGCGGATCCCGATGATTTCAACTTCGTCGTTCACTTTCAGAACGCCTTGTTCCACTCTTCCAGTTGCAACAGTTCCACGACCAGTGATCGAGAACACGTCTTCAACAGGCATAAGGAAAGGTTTGTCTGTAATTCTTTTTGGATTTGGAACGTAAGTGTCCAGAGCTTCCATCAATTTTAGAATTGCCGGCATACCGATTTCCGATTCATCACCTTCCAGAGCTTTTACTGCGGAACCGTGAATGATAGGGGTATCGTCGCCTGGGAAGTTGTATTTGTTAAGAAGGTCGCGAACGTCCATCTCAACCATTTCGATCATTTCAGCTCTTTCATCAGCCGCAAGCATGTCCGCCTTGTTGATGAATACGATCACGTAAGGAACACCAACCTGACGAGCGAGGAGAATGTGTTCTTTCGTTTGTGGCATTGGTCCGTCGGTTGCAGATACAACGAGGATCGCAGCGTCCATCTGAGCCGCGCCGGTGATCATGTTTTTAACATAGTCGGCGTGACCAGGACAATCTACGTGAGCGTAGTGACGGTTAGCAGTTTCATATTCCTGGTGAGAAGTAGCGATGGTGATTCCACGAGCTTTTTCTTCCGGAGCATTATCAATTTGGTCATAAGCAACAGCTTTGTTCTTACCACCGATCGCTTTTGCAAGTGTAGTAGTAATAGCTGCCGTCAGGGTTGTTTTACCATGATCCACGTGACCAATTGTACCAACGTTTAAGTGAGGTTTCGACCTATCAAATTTTTCTTTAGCCATAGCGACTGTTTAATCTCCTTACTTTTTAACGAACCCTAACGGGAATCGACTAATGTAATTACGTAATAGTGTTCAGAGTCAAAAAGGGAGTCCAGAGACAGAACACCCCTTCCCTGTGTCATATTTCTAAGCACGCTTGCAAAGCCAAGCAAGTTTTCCGTAGAAGCATTTGCGTGAACAAGCGACTTGCCATCTCCGAGCGAAACAACATTGAGAATCTTAGCGTTTCTCTTTGAGAGAGCACCTAACACATCGCCCAAGGATGAATCTGGTATCAAAATCTCTAATAGAGAAATCGGACCCACAAGTTCCGTGTTGTTCGGAATTATGTCTTTTAAGCCTTTGATGACGGCTACTTTTACAAGCGAAGAAGTTTCAATCGAAGAATCCGGAGGATCGTATCGATGAACAATAAAATCCAAACCGAGAACTTCTTCTCCCTTGGATCCCTTTGCCACTACTTCATAAAAAGCTGATGTAATGGCTTCTTCTAGTGTTTCAGTAATCTTAGTTTCAAACCGCACTTCCCTGGAAAAGCTGTTAGAGCTTGCCAGAGAGGCGTGCACCTGTCCGCTTGAGATTTTTTGATCAAACGCGGTATGCTGAAATTCACTCTGTAGGACCATTTTTTTCCAAAGCTCAAACCTTGCAACTTTTATCCCGCTGACATTCACTTTATGAGGAAAGAATTCTTTCAATCGAGAGAGAGAGACTTCGAGATGCAATTCACCGAGTCCGGAAAGTTGAATTTGCCCCGTATCGATCAGGACTTTTGTTTCTAAGCCTTCATCGAGCCAAGTGAGTTGATTGAGTGCGGTCCAGAGCCCTTCCCTTTCTTCGGAAGTTTCGGGTTCGAGAAGAATCTGGAACTGTTTTCGAACAGGACTGAGTTCCGACTTGTATTCCTTCTGCGGAGAAGAATAGAGAACGTCTCCCGGCTTGAGAGAATCGAGTCCCGGAACTACTACAATCTCTCGAATTCTGGTTTTTCCGATCTCTTCAAAATCGCGCGTGGAGATAAGATGAATGGAATCAATCGTGCCTTCTCCGGAAATAGACCAGAACTTTTGATTTTGTAGGAACTCCTTTGAAGGAAGAATGTAGACGATCTTCCCTAAATCCGGGTGGAGTTCCCGCTTAAAGGCGATTCCCAATTCTTCCGGAGGCCGAAGAGAAAAAGAGAAATTTTGAGAAAGAAGATCCAGAGAAAGTAGGAGTTCCCTCACCCCATCCCCCTGTAGTGCGGATCCGCCAAGGACGGGGAAAAATTCTCCCTTCCAAAAACCTCGGGAAAAACCCTCGCGTGCGAGAACCGAAAGAGAATCCGGATTCTTAAGATACCTTTCCGAAAGTTCGGCATCCCATTCTAAAAGAGGAAGAAGACTTTGGTCGGAACTCCGTTCTTGGAAAAGGGAAAATTCCGCGTCCTCTTTCCAGAGAAGAATCGGTTCTTTTTCGAGGACAGCTTCGAGATCCACGAGAGAGTCGGTGATATCGATTCCTTTTCGATCGAGTTTGTTGAGAAAGAATAGAATCGGGATTTTTCGTTTGCGGAGCCATTCTACGTTTTGAAGCGTCTGAGATTTGAGTCCTTCAAACGCGTCGATGAGAACTACACCGAGGTCGGCGACTACAAGAGAGGCGCTCGTCTGACTCTGAAAGTCCAAGTGGCCCGGGTTATCTAAGAATTGAAATAATACCTTCGCATCTTTTTCATTCGGCCAAAAAACCCTCGCGAGCGTGGATTGTATGGAGATCCCGCGCGCGATTTCTTCCGCGAGATAATCGGATTCGGTCGTTCCTTCTTCGATGGTTCCCGGTCTTCGGATCTTCCCCGTTTCATAAAGAATTCTTTCGAGAAGAGTTGTTTTTCCCGCGTCGATATGGGCAAAGATTCCTACGTTTAAGATTTTCATTGGTTCGACCTCGGTCTTCGCTTAAGAACTTACAAAATTAAGAATCTCTTGATGGATCGATTCTTTTTTTTTTAGAATCCGAAAAACAAATTCAAAAAGGATTGTGGATCCTTGAGTTTCGAGTTTTGGAAGTCGAAAACAAAAGACAAGATCCTGCGGAGATGCAAAAATTCCTCTCAAACAAGAAACCGATTGCGTAGAATTTCGAAAAGTCGATCTTACCTAAAACCGAAAGAAGAGAAAGTTGTCGGCGAAACGAATGCAAAAGTTATGGATTTGGAAAGATATGGCGATCTATATCGGACCGTCCTTTTCCACAAAACGTCACAGTCATTTTTTTATCCAACTCTGTTTAGGAAATAAAGAGGAATTCCGTTTAAAGGGAAGCGACGGCAATTGGTATTCCTACAAGGCCGCGCTGATTCCTTCCGGAGTGAGTCACGAGACGGAAAAGAACGATCGAGATTTTGTTTTGATTCTTCTCGATCCGATTACGATAGGAGCCGGCCTTTTTCCGGATCGCAATCTTATTCCGGGAAAACCCGCGATCGAAATCGGAGACGTCTTGGATTGGGAAAAAATTCGATTCTTCTTTGATCCTTTGGACTTTTCGCCCGAAATTTTTAAAAACGAAATCGCAAAAAGAATCCTTAAAAACGGAACCGAAAAATCGATATCCCCAAAAGACGTAAGAATCATTCGAAGTATAAAGATCCTCTCCGATTCCGAGGATACGCTCACTCTCAAGGAAGTCGCAAAAGAAGCCGAACTTTCTCCGAGTCGTTTTCGTCATCTCTTCCGGAAAGAAACGGGAATCACTTTTTCAGGTTATAGACTTTGGATCAAAACAAGGAGAGCGATCCTTTCTCTCGGAACTCAGCCTGAACTGGTTCAGGCCGCGTATCAAGGCGGGTTTGCCGACCAGGCTCATTTTAGCAGAATCTTTCGAAGATCGTTCGGAATGAGTCCTTCGGAGTTCGTAAAAGGAAAAGGTTCGCAGACATTTCGAATTTTTCCAACTTAACCCCTTCGTTCAAGACGAGTCTTTTTTTATATCGTATCTTAGAATCATGTTCTATGATTCTAAGATTCAGTTCGATTCTTCTTTTTATTTTTCGTCCTCCGTTCCGGTTATGTCAGGCAAATTACGCTCTTCGTTTTTCAAAGAAGGTTTCTTATGAAAAAAGGTTTTAAAATCCTCCGAAACGTTTTTGTTCTCCTCCTCGTTCTGATTCTTTCGATTTTTGGAATGTATTTTTGGAACCACGATCAAAAAAGAAAAGAGATCGAGGCGTTTTGGAAAGAGAGACGCGTTTCTAAGATCCGCAATTTTGGAAGCGTAAAAACGCTTTCGATTCTTCCCCTCGTAAACTGGCACAAAAGCCGAGACGGCCTGCGAACCGAGATGGGAGTTTCATATCTGATCGTCGCCGATCATAAAAAAATTCTTTTCGACGTTGCACATAACGCAAAAGGAGAATCCCCTTCTCCATTGGTTCACAATATGAAAGAATTGGGAATTTCTATCGAGGAGATCGATACGATTTTTCTTTCTCATCTTCATTTTGATCACGTGGGCGGAAAAGAATGGGAAAGAAATAGGACGTTTTCTCTCGACAAAGAACAAATCGACCTTTCCGGAAAAGAGGTTTTTTCTCCGGTTGAAATACGATATCCAAAGATAAATCCGAGAACAATCTCGAAGACCACCGTATTGTTTCCGGGAATCGCGAGTCTCGGTCCGATTCCAAGACAACTCTTTATGGGAAGAATCGACGAACAAGCCTTGGCGATCCACCTTGAAGGCAAGGGAATCGTTTTGATTTCGGGGTGCGGACATCAAACGCTTCCTAAAATGATGGAAGAAGTCGAAAACGTTTTTGAAGAAAAAATCTACGGAATCGTCGGGGATTTACACTATCCCATTCCCAACGGAAGACTCAAGTTTTTCGGTTTAAATTTGCAGAGAATTTTCGCCTCCGGAACCGACCCTTTTCATACGATTCAAGAAAAAGAAGTCGAAGAAGATATAAGATTATTAAAAAATAAGAATATTGGTCTGATCGGAATCGGCGGCCACGATAGCAGCGATGAAGTGATCCTTAAATTCGAAAAGGAATTCGAGGAAGTTTACAAAAAGGTTCGTGTAGGAGACTGGATTCATGTTATTGAAAAATCCGAGCGGAAAAATCAAATCTTTCCGACCGAAAAAAAGTAAACTTTTGATTCAAAAAAGAGTCCATTCCATTCAGGATAAAAACCAAAGGAACATTCAAAATATTGAATTTTATGAAATATGAATTTAGTTTGGAAATATTTTCAAAAAGCCGTCTTCCAATATCGATTCAAAGACCGGCTTTGGCTTTATGAACATCGCAACTCTTGGGAAAAAAATAAGACGTTACTTTCCGGGTCTGATACTGACGGGAGGAATCGGATTTATCTCCAAATATTCGGAACCCTATCTTACGGTAATAGGTTTTTCTCCTTTGACCGTGGCGATCGTGTTCGGGATTCTTATCGGAAACACGGTGTCCTTGTCCGCATCTTTTCAATTGGGAATTAAATATTCGATGCGAGAAATTCTACGTCTTTCGATCGTTCTACTCGGTTTTCGAATGACGTTTCAAGATATTGAAATGATCGGCTTACACGCATTAGCCGCTGATCTGTTGGTCGTCGTCTCCACATTCTTCTTTGCCGTTCTGATTGCGAAGAAGTGTTTTCATTTGGACGATACGATGAGCTACTTAATCGCGGCTGGGTCTTCCATCTGCGGCGCCTCGGCGGTTTTAGCGACTGCTCCGATCGTAAAATCCGAAAATCATCAAAACGCAGTCGCGATAGCAAGCGTGACATTGTTCGGAACGATTTCGATGTTTGCTTATCCTATCTTGTATAAAAGTGGATGTCTGATCGGATTAGATGATTCTAATATAGGAATTTTTTTAGGGGCAACGATTCACGAAGTCGGCCAGGTGATTTCCGCCGGTTTTTCCATCTCTGAAGAAACCGGAAAGACCGCGACGTTTGTGAAATTGACTCGTGTAATGTTCTTAGCTCCGATGTTGATTTTTTTGAGTTGGTTTTTAAACCGAAGTCGAATCAAGTCCGAAGAAGAGAATCAGCTTCGCGTTGAGAAACCCTGGTTTGTCTTTGCATTTATTCTCGTGATCGCTTTCAATTCTACCGGAATTGTTCCGAGCGCATTCGCGATATTTTTCAGTAGGACCGGTCTGTTTCTAATGTTGGTCGCGATCGCCGGGATGGGTTTGGAAACAAATCTGCAAAAAGTCAAAAAGGTCGGACTGAAGGCGATGTATTTGTCGGTCCTCATTCTCTTTTATCTTCTTTGTTCCGGTTGGTGGGTTTCGTATTTGGGTTCTCGGATCTTCCGTTGAAGGAGGTGGAGTTCCTACTTTCGTTCAAGGTGAAAACTGTTTGAAGAAAAAGTGTGAGATCCTACATTTACGGAGTCCTCAGTGAAACTTTGTTAAGACAAGAATATTAGGAGTTCCTACTTCGATTGGTCTTGCGAACCTTTTGGAAGGGAAGTAAGAGATCCTACACTTGTCGAACTCTCAGTGAAATCTTGCCAATTTTTGGGAGTTCCTACTTTTCAGCAGATCTTTCCTATCCAAAATTCTCAGAGCCTTTCTGATAAAACGGGGAGTTCCCGCACTTATCCGTCCCGAGCCGATTCCTGTTTAACGGAGGGATCCGCTCGATCACTTTTCTCAGCGAATCCTTGCTGGTCTCCGAGAAAAATCCAACCCCACATTAAAACCGCCCGGTCCCTTAAAAACAAAAAAGAGAGGCAAGTGCCTCTCTTTTTACGATCTGAAATCGACTCTCTTCTCGAGAGTCTAAAAAAATCTTTCTTACCAGCGATAGTGGGAGAATGCTTTGTTCGCTTCCGCCATTTTCCGGATATCTTCTTTTTTCTTGATAGCCGAACCGGTGCCTTTTTGTGCTTCGATAAACTCCGCCGCCAATTTAGCCGCCATTCCCTTTTCGTTTCTATCTCTGGAATAACGGATCAACCAACGGATTCCAAGAGCGAGTCGTCTTTCAGGACGAACTTCGATAGGAACCTGATAAGTAACCCCACCCACTCTTCTGGATTTAACTTCCACCTGTGGTTTAGAATTTTCTAATGCTTCACGGAATGTCGTGTAAGGATCATTCCCTGTTTTTTTCTGAATGATTTCTAACGCATCGTAGAATAATTTCTCAGCTACGGATTTCCCACCACTTAACATAAGGCAGTTAATAAACTTCGCAACTTGAACGTCGTTGTAAACTGGATCCGGAGTAATTTTCCGGGGTTCAACTTTTCCTCTTCTTCTAGACATCGATTCTTATCTCCCGATTATGCCTTAGGACGTTTCGCGCCGTATTTGGAGCGACCGTTTCTTCTTTTATCCACACCCAAGGTATCCAGGGTTCCACGGATAATATGATAACGAACCCCCGGAAGGTCTTTTACCCTTCCACCACGAATCAGGACCACGTTGTGTTCCTGAAGATTATGTCCCTCACCGGGAATGTATGCGGTAACTTCGATTCCAGTAGTAAGACGAACCCTTGCAACCTTTCTCAAAGCCGAGTTCGGTTTTTTTGGGGTGAACGTCATTACTCTTGTACAAACTCCTCTTCTCTGAGGAGAGCTCTTTAACGCAGGAGATTTTGTTCTCTTCTTCTGCTTTTGCCTGCCGTGGCGAATCAATTGACTGATTGTTGGCATGAATATCCTTCTCTAAAAAAATTTCAGATCGCTTTTTACCAGATCTTCAAACACTTCCGATTTGTAAAGTGAATGACGATCGTTCTCATTCGGCTTCAATTTGGAGAATTCTCCAAAAGGAACCATTTTGTTCCATCTCAGATTCTTCACTCCTTTTGATCGGGAAAGAAGAATCCGGATTTTCACAACACGCCGTTTCGATCGAGCGCGGCGTGCGGCTTTTTACTCGTCTCCGTCCGCGTCGGATTCTTCCGCAATCGCTTGTGGAATTTCCTCTTCCTCTTCTTCTTCCAGAGGACGGTCCAAATCTCCGTAAGTAGTTTTGAATACCGCGATATCCTTATACTTCTTCGTTCCGGTTCCCGCAGGAATCATGTGACCGATGATGACGTTCTCTTTAAGACCCATCAAGTTATCGGTTTTTCCTTTGATCGCCGCGTCGGTAAGAACTTTCGTAGTTTCCTGGAAAGAAGCCGCCGAGAAGAACGATTCCGTATTCAAGGACGCTTTTGTAAGTCCAAGAAGAATCGGAACCGAGTCCGCAGGAGAACCACCTTCCGCGATCACTCTTTTGTTTTCGTCGTTGAAAACAAGACGATCGATCTGTTGCTGATTCACAAAGCTTGTATCGCCGGAATCGGTAATCAGAACTTTTCTGAGCATCTGGCGAACCACAACTTCGATGTGTTTATCGTTGATATGAACCCCTTGGAGTCTGTAGACCTCTTGGACTTCTTGTACGAGATAGACTTGAAGCGCGGTAACACCTTTTACGCGAAGAATGTCGTGAGGATCGAGATTACCGTCGTCGATCTGATCCCCTCTCTTCACGAAGTCTCCGTTACGAACCCGAATCTGTTTTCCGATCGGAATCGCAACTTTTACTTTTTCCTGATCCGGATTGTCCGGGTGGATATAAAGAATCCGTTTTTCTTTTACGATCTCTCCGCTGATTTCGATTCTACCATCGGTCTCTGCAAGAGTTGTAGCATCCTTAGGTCTTCTCGCTTCGAAAAGTTCGTCCACCCTTGGAAGACCGCCGGTAATATCTCGAGTTTTCTCGGCTACCGTCGGGATTTTGAAAAGAATGTCTCCGGCTTTAACCTTGTCGCCGTCTTGAACGGAGATAAGCGCATCCACAGGAACTGAATACTCTTCTCTTGAGCTTCCGGATATAACCGCGATCCTCGGGTTGAGCTTTTCTCTTCTCTGTTCGATCACTTTCAGAAGAATGTTGGAAGTCTTAACGTCCTCGTCTCTTCTTACGTTCTTACCGATCTCGAGATCCATCCACTGAATGCTTCCGTCGAATTCGGAAATACCGACTTCGTTATAAGGGTCAAATTCAGCGATCGGTTGGTTCGGCTGTGTGATATCGTTCACTTTTACGTTTACGACGGTTCCAGTCTTAACCGGAATCACGGCCTCTTCTCCCAAGATTCTGAAAACCCCGTTCTCAATGTGAATGGCTCCCGGCATTTCGGAAGTGATGTTCTCGCCGCTCGGAGCGGTTGCAACCAATTCCCCTTTGTCCACCTTCTGACCGTTTTCAACTCTCAAGTTGGAAAGTTCTTCCATCTTGTATTGTTGAATCAATCTCTGAATTACGATGGACCCGCGACGAGAGAATACGTTTTGTTCTTTATCGTTACGGAGCAAACGTCCGTTGATATTGTTTACGATCGCAGTATAAGAAACTTTGTGTTCTTTTTCCTGAACCTTTGCGGACGCCGCACCACCGATGTGGAACGTTCTCATCGTAAGCTGAGTTCCAGGTTGTCCGATCGACTGGGCCGCGATGGTTCCGACCGCTTCCCCTATTTCCGCAGGAATGAGTCTCGCCATGTCCATACCGTAACAGCAGATACAAACGCCTTGTTTGGATTCGCAAGTCAGAGGAGAACGAACTCGGATCTTATCATAACCGAGGTTTTCGATTTTTTGTCCGACTTCTCTTGTGATCAGAGTGTTTCTTGGATACACGACTTGGTCGGTAACAGGATCGATAATACTTTCAGCGGTATAACGCCCGAAGACGCGGTCGTTCAAGGAAACGATCACGTTCTCGCCTTCTTTTACGATACCTAAGGAAATGGATTCTTCCGTTCCGCAATCGTCTTCGGAGATGATTACGTCCTGAGAAATATCCACAAGACGACGAGTGAGATACCCTGCGTCCGCGGTCTTTAACGCCGTATCCGCAAGACCTTTTCTCGCACCGTGAGTGGAGATGAAGAATTCAAGAACCGAAAGACCTTCGCGGAAGTTGGAACGAATCGCGAGCTCGATGATTTCTCCCGAAGGTTTCGCCATAAGACCGCGCATTCCCGCGAGCTGACGAATCTGTTGTTTCGATCCTCTTGCACCGGAAGCCGCCATGATGAACACGGGATTGAATCCGCCCTTGTCTTTTTCCAGTTCCTTGAACATGGATTCGGTGATGAGGTCGTTGGTTTTTGTCCAGATCTCGATTACCTTTTTACGGCGTTCTTCGTTTGTGATGATACCTTTGCGATACTCGGAGTCGGCTTTTTCGACTTCTTTGTTCGCGTCTCCTACGAGACCGACCTTACCCGGAGACACACGGATGTCTTCGATGGAGATGGTAGGAGCGAAAAGAGTCGCATAACGATATCCTAATTTTTTAATATCGTCGAGCATCAAAACCGTTTTTGCAGGACCGTATTTGTCGTAAACGTCCGCGATGATCTTGTTTGTTTCCTTATCGGAAAGAGCCTTGTTTACGTAAGCGTAACCTTCCGGAAGAATGGTGTTGAAGATCAATCTTCCCGGAGTCGTTTCCAGAATCTTTCCTTGGTGATAAACGCTGATCTTGGTTCTAAATTCTACCACGCCTCTATCGATCGCGTAGTGAACCTCGTCCAAGTTCGAGAAAGATTTCAGAGGAACGCCGGCAGGAGTCGGAAGTTCGGAAGTTAGATAATAAATTCCTAATACGATATCCTGAGTCGGTCCGCAGATCGGATGTCCGTTTGCGGGGTTGAGAATGTTGTGAGGAGAAAGCATCAACATCCAAGTTTCCAACTGGGCCTTTGGAGTCAGAGGAACGTGGATCGCCATCTGGTCACCGTCGAAGTCGGCGTTGAACGCGTGACATACGAGAGGATGGAGCTTGATCGCCTTTCCTTCCACAAGGATCGGTAAGAACGCCTGGATCCCGAGACGGTGAAGGGTCGGAGCTCTGTTCAACATCACAGGGTGCTCTTTTACGACGTATTCTAAAACGTCGAAAACTTCTTTGTCTTCGGCTTCCACTTTCTTTTTAGCGGACTTGATGTTCGGAGCTAAATCCAGATCCACAAGTCTCTTCATGATAAAAGGTTTGAAAAGTTCCAAAGCCATTTTCTTTGGAAGGCCCATCTCGTGGTATTTCAGCTCGGGACCGACTACGATTACGGAACGACCGGAGTAGTCGACCCGCTTACCGAGAAGGTTCTGACGGAAACGACCTTGTTTCCCTTTGAGCATGTCAGAGATGGATTTAAGAGGACGGTTTCCCTTTCCTTTGACCGCCCGTTTTCTACGAGAGTTGTCAAACAAAGCGTCAACGGCTTCCTGCAACATTCTCTTTTCGTTACGAACGATGATCTCGGGAGCTTTCAGAGCGAGAAGTCTTTTGAGACGGTTGTTACGGTTGATGACACGACGGTAAAGGTCGTTCAAGTCGGAAGTTGCGAATCTACCACCTTCCAACTGAACCATAGGACGAAGTTCTGGAGGAATGACGGGAACGATGTCGAGCACCATCCACTCGGGGCGGTTTCCGGAATCACGGAACGCTTCCAAAACTTCCAGACGTTTGAGAATTCTTTTATCGGAGATTTTATCTTTGTCCTGGATTTTTTGGCGGATCATTCTCGCTTCCGCGTCGACGTCGATACGGGCTAGAAGTTCTTTGATCGCGTCCGCGCCGATCCCTGCAACGAACTTGTCTCCGTACTCGTCGAGGTAAGCGTGGTATTCTTCTTCGTCGATGAGTTCACCGCGGTTTCTTCCCGAATCCGCAGGATCGATGATTACATATTTTTCAAAGTAGAGGACGCTCTTTAACTGGTTCACAGTCATATCGAGCAAAAGTCCCATTCTCGAAGGAACGGAACGATAATACCAAATATGAGAAACCGGGGCCGCGAGTTCGATATGGCCCATTCTTTCACGACGAACTTTAGAGTGAGTTACCTCTACCCCGCACTTATCGCAAACCACACCCTTGTAACGGATGGACTTGAACTTACCGCAGTAACATTCCCAGTCTTTAGTGGTTCCGAAAATTTTCTCGCAGAAAAGACCGTCTTTCTCGGGTTTTAAGGTCCGGTAGTTGATGGTCTCTGGTTTTTTAACTTCTCCGTAAGACCATTCTTTGATCCTTTCGGGAGAAGCCAGGCGGATTGTAATCGATTCGAAGTCGTTATGGGATCTCATTGTTATGCGTTCTCTATAGTCTCGAATTTAATTTTTTTCTTACTCTTAGAATATTCATCTTCGTAGTCGGAAATATCCACAGTGTTTCCTTCCGAGTCGGTGATGATGATATCCAGAGCAAGCCCTCTAAGCTCTTGAACCAATACGTTGAAGGATTCGGGGATACCAGGTTTGATGGAATGGATTCCCTTTACGATCGCTTCGTAGATTCTCGCACGTCCGAGCATATCATCGGACTTGATGGTCAAAAGTTCCTGAAGAGTATGAGAAGCGCCGTAAGCTTCGAGAGCCCAGACTTCCATTTCCCCAAGACGCTGACCCCCGAACTGAGCCTTTCCTCCGAGCGGTTGTTGAGTCACCAAAGAGTAAGGACCGGTCGATCTTGCGTGGATCTTATCTTCCACCAAGTGAGCGAGTTTTAGGATATAGATATAACCGCAGAAGACTTCGTTCATAAAAGGAAGTCCGGTTCTACCGTCAAAAAGTTTGAATTTAGAATTCAGAGGAAGATTCGCCTCTTTGCAGAAGTTGTCCACGTCGGTTTCTTCGGCGCCGTCAAAGACCGGAGTTTCAAAAGAAATTCCGAGTTTGCTCGCGGCAAAACCCAACTGAGTTTCAAAAATCTGACCGAGGTTCATCCGTGAAGGAACGCCTAACGGGTTTAAGACGATGTCCATCGGAGTTCCGTCTTCCATGTAAGGCATGTCTTCTTCCGCCATTACACGAGCGACGACCCCTTTGTTACCGTGGCGTCCGGCCATTTTATCCCCAACCAGAAGTTTTCTCTTTCTGGCTACGAATACCTTCACCATTTCTTCCACGCCCGCAGGAAGTTCGTCTTGATTCTCGCGTGAGAATCGTTTGATATCGATGACGGTTCCTTCAAAACCGTTCGGCATTCTGAGAGAAGAATCACGAACGTCCTTGGCTTTTTCACCAAAGATAGAATGAAGAAGTTTGTATTCCGGTGTTAGATCGGTTTCCCCTTTTGGAGTCACCATTCCCACGAGAATATCTCCCGGTTTCACTTCCGCGCCGACACGAATCACACCGGTTTCGTCCAAATCACGGAACGCTTTGTCCGAAAGATTCGGAATATCTCGAGTGATTTGTTCCGGGCCGAGTTTTGTTTCTCTGGCTTGGATCTCGAATTCTTCGATGTGGATGGAAGAGAAAACGTCGTCGCGAACGATTCTTTCGGAAATCAAAATCGCATCTTCGAAGTTGTAACCTTCCCAAGGCATAAACGCCGCAAGGACGTTTCTACCGAGAGCAAGAACTCCGTTGTCGACCGCAGGACCGTCGGCAAGAACGGTTCCCTTCACGAGAATATTTCCGATCTCATCCAACTTCTCACCTGCGACGATTTGTCCCGCGAGAGTGGTTCCGCGTTTTACTTCGTCTCCGGAAGAAACGATCGGAGAATATTGTCTGCTTCCCATCTGGAGAATGTATTCTTTCACATCTCCGTTATCGCGTGTGACTTCTATTTTTTCTTTCGAAACCTTGGTTACTTTTCCGTCGTAATCGGAGTGAACCACTCCGACGATCGGCTTCTGGTTGAAGCAGGTTCCTTGGTTGGTCTTTTTGAATTTTGTAAGATCGTAGGTATCGGATTCTTTTCCGCCCTTTCTTTCCACGACGATTTTTTCCGCATCCACGGAAACGACAACTCCGTCGTGTTTGTTCACGATACAAATTCTAGAATCGTAAGCGGCTCTGGTTTCCATTCCCGTTCCGACAAAAGGAGCTTCTTCACGGAGAAGAGGAACCGCTTGACGTTGCATGTTGGAACCCATCAAGGCGCGGTTCGCGTCGTCGTGTTCCAAGAAAGGAATGAGCGCCGTAGAAACCGAAACGACTTGAAGAGGAGCCAAGTCCATGTATTGGATCTCGCTCGGGTTACGGAAAGGAAAGTCCCCTCTGTGACGAGTGGAGATCAATTTGTTTTTGAGTTCTCCTTTTTCGTCGAGAACACCCGATGCTTGTGCGATATAATGATATTCTTCTTTGTCTGCGGTAAGGTGTTCGATCTGACCGGTGACTTTGGAATTTTTAACCGTTCTGTAAGGAGTTTCTAAGAATCCGTAGTCGTTTACACGAGCATACGAAGACATAGAAAGAATCAGACCGATGTTCGGACCTTCCGGAGTTTCAATCGGACACATTCTACCGTAGTGAGAATAGTGAACGTCCCGCACTTCCATACCGGCTCTATCTCTGGAAAGACCTCCGGGACCGAGCGCGTTCAATCTTCGTTTGTGAGTCAATTCCGCGAGAGGGTTTGTCTGATCCATAAACTGAGAAAGTTGAGAAGAACCGAAAAATTCGTTGATCACCGCGGTGATCGGTTTGATCGAAATGAGAAGTTGAGGAGTTTGGGTTTCAATCTCCTGAACGGTCATTCTTTCCTTGATCACTCTTTCCACTCTGGAGAATCCGGTTTTGAGTTGGTTCGAGATCAACTCACCGACCGAACGGATCCTTCTGTTTCCAAGGTGATCGATATCGTCCGGATAGTAGTTTTCTGTTTCGGAGAAAAGATTCAGAATGTAACGAACCGTTTCGATGATGTCCGCCGGTCTCAGGACGCGCGCTTTTTCACCGGAAAATTCTTTCGGGTTATTGAATTCAAACTTAGAATTGATTTTGTAACGACCCACGTCTCCGAGATCGAAAGTTTTCGGAGAGAAGAAAAGACGAGTCAACTCCGTAGTCGCGTTCTCGATGGTGGAAGGTTCGCCCTGACGCATCAAAGAGTGGAATTTAAGAATCGCATCCTCGTAGTCGTTGACCCCGTCTTTTTCAAGAGCGTTGATCAGAATCGGGTTATCTTTTCCTTTCGGGAATTCGATCAGTTCGACTTCTTTTACCTTCATCTCTTTTAAGATGGAGATATTGTCTTCGTTGACCTTGGAACCGGCTTCGAGCATTACCTCTCCGGTTTCCATGTTGATGATATCGTTGATGGTTCTTCTTCCCAGAATCTTTTTCAGATCTTTGGAAGTAGCGCCGGCGATTTTTTCTTTTCTGGAACTGTAGAAAAGACGAAGAACTTCTTCGTTGGTTCCGTGTCCTAATGATTTGATGAGAAGAGTGGCAGGGAATTTTTTCTTTCTGTCGATTTTCGCGATCAGAATTCCCTTGTTGTCCATTTCGAATTCCAACCAAGAGCCTCTGTAAGGAATCACTCTAGCTGAGAAAACGTCTCTTTCCATATCATAAGAAAAGAATATACCTGGAGAACGGTGAAGCTGAGAAACGACGACACGTTCCGCTCCGTTGATGATAAACGTTCCCTGCTCGGTCATCACGGGAAGATCGCCCATGTAAACCGTTTGTTCGCGGATTTCTCCGGTTTCTTTGATGATTAACCTGATAACTGCTTTTAACGGAAGTGCGAATGTCGCGTCCGTGTCTTTACATTCTTGAGGAGAACGTTTTGGTTCTCCGAGAACATAATGACTGTATTCCATGATCATGTCGTTGTTGGGGCTTTCGATCGGAAAGGTCTCCCGGAATACAGCTTCTAATCCTTGATGCTTTCTTTTGGTTTCATCCTTAACGTCTGTCTGAAGAAACCAGTCAAAAGAACGCTTCTGAATTTGAATCAAGTTAGGAAGGTAATCCAGATTCGTGATTTTTCCGAAATTTACCCGTTTTCTCTCTACTTGACCGTACATTCTTTGTGCTCCCTATCGATGATGAAAAAAACTATGACCTGTATAAACAAGATGAACCTAAATTCTCGCTTTGGGCAAAAAAGAAGGAATCGAACTCTTTCAGCGTAGGGTCTTTTTTTAGAAAAGATACCAAAATTCTGAAAGGCTGTAAATACAAACGAGCAAGAGGGCCTGAAACCAGGCCTCCTTGCCGTGAGTGAAAGGATTTTTTGAAAGCTAGCGCTAACAGAGCTCTAACGAAACGATTAGCTCGCTTTGAGTTCAATCTGTGCGCCAACGCCCTCGAGTTTCTTTTTGAGGTCATCAGCTTCTGCCTTAGAAA
>NZ_JAFFPT010000079.1:497500-560431 GCF_016918785.1 Leptospira ainazelensis
TCCTCTTTTCTTTTTACAAAAATTTCGGCGTTTGCGATTTTACTATTGAGGCAGTATTTCCATCCTCCGGGAGGATTCCAATACTGAAGACATGCAAAATCTTGACGATCGGCAAAAATTCTTCCTTTGATCGAAATTTCGTTCGAACTCGCTCCAAAATTCCAATCGAAATAACGATATTTAGCGCGCCCAAAACCTCGAAGCGGATGATTGAGTTTGTAATCCTTTCCTCGAAACCGAAATACGATCGGAGTTATCGCAGGTGTCCAAAACGGACCGATCTTTAACTTCGCGGTTGCGAGTTCCAAAAAGGAATCCGGCTCTTCTTCAAATCCCACAACCTGTCCCCAAGCATAACGATCGGTGTGTTTGGATCCCCAGTTATGATTGTGACTTCCGATCCAATCCTGAAGTTGAATTTCTTCAGTCCCAAGTTTGAGCGTCCCGGAAATTTTTATCCAAGGATTTCCAACCAACACCTTCGCCTTTGGAAAACCGCCTTCGTATAAATTTTCAGGAAAGAGAAAAAGCGGAGGACTTCCTCCGGATATCTTAAGATCCCAAAAAAAATTCTCTGGACCTTTTTTATTTCCCGCTTTTCCGATGAGATACGAATCCGTTAGTTGTGAACCTCCGATCGAAATCAAAAGAGGCGAAGATTGAAACGAACAAGAAACGATCGGAAATTCCGATTTGGAAACAAAGTGAGAATTTTTCTCTCCGTCAAAATAAATCGCCCATAGTTCTCCGATCGCTTTTTCAGGATGAAGTTTCGGCGAAAAGATCGTATAACGGATCCAGACGGCCTTTGCTAAAGAAGGATGATTCGCCCTTACAAACCAACTTTCATAGTGTCCTCTCGGATCGTCTGCCTTGAACCTTGGATGATTAAAATTGGATACGATTCCGCCCATAATTCCTCTTTTTTCCGACTCTTTTAAGATTTTTATTTTAGAATTCTTTTGAACCTCTTTACAGAAAAGAAGCCGGATTCTTATTAAGGGAATACCTAAAAGCCCTCAAGAAGAATTCCTCTTTTCAGCGGAAATTTTTTTAGGAATTTTGTTCCCTTCTTCAATTTGAACCTCGCTCAAAGAAGTCGGACAGATTCTATTTTTCCAAATCGAACTCCCATGATTATAAGAATGCTGAGAAACTTGAACCGATATTCAAAAGATATAATTTCAAAATCTTGGACTAACAAATTGGGAACGAGCAAAAGAATGAGGAACGAAAAAAAATGAATTCCTTCTTAGGATAAGAAAACTCAAATTCATATCGAAATACGAGAGATAAAACTTCCAAAGGACTAAACTTGGATATGTCGACGACACTGGATCTCCTTCTTTTTTCCGATCGAATCAATTCCAATATTGAGTCCAATTTTATTATATTCATAGAATAGAATGTATCAACTCTGCGATCGCGGTTTTTAACTGAAACAAACCGGGTTCTTCGTAAGGAAAATGTCCTGCGCCTTCCAAAAGGACAAACTTCTTCTCCCCTGGAATCCGATCAAAAAATGGTCGGCTAATGGCCAGTGGAGTCCACGGATCCAACCCGGGATGGGCTAAAAGAATCGGACAAACACGAAACGATTCCGGTTCTACCTTTGGTTGAAATTCTGAAATCGTTCTCATCCAACGAAAACTTACCTTCCCTCCGCCCGCATAAGGATCTTCGGAAAACACTTTCGAAAAATCGGGATCGTTCGTAATCAGTTCCATCTTACTTAACCATCGAATCGGAACGTATAGATCATCCGTGAACCAGCTCAACCAGGAAGTCAAAGGGATCCCCAAAATTCTTAGAATACGGCTGCTTGCCACCGCGTCTTGCACTTCGGTTCGCCTGAGATCCGCGAGAGTCGTCACAATCAAACCCTGTATATTTCCATTTTCGGCGGCAACTTGATAGGCAAGCATTCCGCCTATACTCAAACCGAAAAGAACGATCTTTGTTTTGGGCCTTCTTTCTACTTCTATCAAGTCGCTTAACAATAAAACCCAGTCTTTGTATTCCATTCTAAAATTTTTATCAGTGAGAGTCAGTCCGAAACCGGGTAGATCCGGAGCGATAACTTCACAGCCGAGATCGAAAACCAACTTCGCCATCGAACCGAGAATTCTTCCGTTTCCTCCACCTCCGTGTATTAGAAATACCTTACATTCTGAATTCGAATTCTCATATCGGTCGAGATGGATTTGCAAATGATTCCAGGCCCAATATTCTTCCTTTGGAAGTTTACCGTCTTTGACCTTTAGACTCTCCGGAAGAAATTTCTGATATCTTTGCCAGTGAGTCGTATTCAGATAACTTCCTCCTCTTTCCAAAGGAAAAGTTCCGCAATAACAAAAAGTGAGGAGGCTCAAAAGAAAAAATTTAAGTTTCATACTTTGCAGGTTTTCCGAAAAAGTTTCTTTTTGTATATTTGGAAAAGGATCATCTTACTTTCAAAATTATACAGGTGTCAATTTTTATGTCCAAAAAAATAGAGAAACAATACAACAACATCATCCAAGCCTTTTTAGTTCGCTTTCTAAATATGGAGTATTCTAAGATTACGATCGGCGACGTCGCAGAGGATTCGGGAATGACAAGGGCGAATTTTTACAGTTATTTTACCGGGAAGGAGGAACTTCTCTGGAAGACATTTCAGTATGTTTTTTTAGAAAAAGAACAAAAGGTTAAAAAATTGGATGCGAGTTCCTTATTGTCCGAAGGTAAACCGCTCACATTTTATCTTTTTGAAAACGTAAAAAAGAACCGCCCGTTCTACAGACAAATCTTTCAAGAATCGGTGTCTTACGAGTTTCACATTAGACTTTCCGATTTCTTATCCGAAGAATCCTATCGAACTCATTCTACTCTAAGGGAAAAATATGAAAATTCTTCCTTTCCGTACCAATACATCTCGCATTATCTTTCCGGCGCCGTTCTCGGCTTATTATCCTATCTTTTGAGAAAGGATTTGGACTGGGATTCGGAAACGATCTCGAACTGGTTCACGTCTCTCGCCGTTCCCGGAATCGTAAATCAACTCAAAGTCGATTCGAAGAAGAATTAAAATTTTGGAAAAGAGCCTTTATTCTTAAATTTATGAGTTCATTCCGGCAATCTGAATTTCGGAAGGGAAAGATTGTAACGGACCGCAATCACACGGATGAAAACAACTATGAAAACGGAAAAACCCGTATTCCAATTCTCATCTATATGCAAATAATCGAATACTACATAAAGAGTAGCGCCCGCTAAACAGGCAGTGGCATAGATTTCTTTTCTAAAAATCAAAGGTATTTCGTTGATCAGAGTATCGCGGATCGCACCGCCAAAGATTGCGGAAACCATTCCCAAAATGACGGCGCCAAAAGGATTGACTCCCGCCGCGAGAGAGATCTTGGTTCCGATCACGGTATAAATTCCGATTCCGATGGAATCAAAAAGAAAAATTTCCCTTCGAAAACGTACCCAATAACGCGCAAAAAGTATCGTCAGAACAAAGCCGAAAAAAATGGCCCAGAGAACGTTTTGGTCTCGAACCCACGCGACGGGATAATTCCCCAGAGTAATGTCTCGTAGCGTTCCTCCGCCGATCGCGGTAATAAACCCGGTAAAAAACGCGCTAAAGATATCGTTGTGATGGCTTTTCTTTTCCGCGGCAGCCAGAGCGCCCGAGATCGCAAAAAATCCGACTCCGATAAGTTCTATATAATATGATAAATCCATAATTTACTTTTTTTGATTCTTCTTTTTAAAATTCGATTTTTCAGTTTGAATCGATCAGACTCAGCCGTTTTTTTGCTCCTGTTTTTTTACCGATTCGTTTCTTTCGATCTTTGAACGAAAAGATTCAGAGATTTTTTTTCCGGAACGGACTTGAAGTCCGCTTTCGATTTTTTTTAGTAGCATTCGTTCTTGCCGGAACTATAAAAGTTTATACCTTTCCGGATCTCGATAATTCTTTGAAGTAAATTCTTAAATCCGTAAAAGGCATCCGCAAAATTTAGAATATCAAAATATATACTCTCACGCACTGCTTACTAGGACAAATGTCGAATCAACTCCGAAAGGTCCCGAATGTCGCCGTCTTCCTTTTTTAAGTAGGATCTCCATCCGAGAGATTTCGGAACTACCACGTCCAGATCGAATTTATCTCCGCAATAGACCAAGGATTCCGGAGGAAGATTTACGAGGCGCATCGCTTCCTCAAAAATTTTCGGAGAAGGTTTTTCGTATCCGAATTCCGCGCTTACGATCACGGGATTCAAATGTTCTAATATTCCTTTGGAATCGAGCAAGTTCCGTAGACGATGATCCCAGTTGGATATAACTCCCAATCCCCAGCCTTGAGTTTTACAATAATCCTTGAGTTCCCAAAAACCGGGATCCACTTCCCAAAGTTCAGGATCGGCGAACCGGTTATAGATGATCGGAAACGCCTGTTCCAATGGAACACTCTCGGGAATTCTCATAAGAAAGTCGTTTAACAATTCTTTCCACCATCCGGGGGTTCCGCCCGGATGAAACTGATACTTGTCCCGATGATCGGGAGGAGCGTTCTCATTCATCTTATGCCAGGATTCGGAGAACGCTTTTCTAAAGATTTCACCCGCATTCTTTTCTTTTTTTAGACCCGCGTCCAAAAGAATTTCAAGATACGTTTCTCCGGCGGCTTTTTTTAAGTGAAGAATTGTATCCCCCACATCTAAAAATAAATATCGATTATGACTCACAAGACTGAGTTTTGAAAACCCTTCCGTTTTTGCATCCAGGTTTCGAAAGTGATTCTTCTAAAATCAAAAAGGACTTGTAAGAGAAATTCTAAGGTTCATTCTACGAGTCTATGTCAGGTTCAAACTTTTCCATTGGAATTTTTATCTTTCCGGGTGTCACACAACTTGACTTCACCGGTCCTTTTGAAGTGTTCTCGAGAATACCAAAAGCAAGGGTTTTCTTGTTCGCCCAATCGAAGGAAACGATCGCTACGGAATCCGGAATGAAATTCATTCCCGACTATGACTTCTCGAATTGCCCCGACCTAGACATTCTTCTTGTACCCGGAGGTTCGGGAACTACACATCTGATGGAAGACTACGAAGTTTTAGACTTTCTCAAAAAGAAAGCCGAGAATTCTAAATTTATCACTTCGGTTTGTACCGGCTCCTTGGTCCTCGCCGCAGCAGGTCTTCTCGACGGTTACAAGGCGACAACCCATTGGCTTTCTTTGGATGTCTTAAAATTATTTCCCGTTCAGATTTCGGGAGAACGTTTTGTCAAAGATCGAAATCGTATCACGGGCGGAGGAGTCACCGCAGGAATCGATTTCGCCCTTTTTCTCACCGCCGAATTTTTTGGAACCGAACTCGCGGAAGAAATTCAATTGATGATAGAATACAACCCGGCTCCTCCGTTTACATCCGGTCATCCGACCACTGCGACTTCTCACCTCGTAGACAAAGTAAAGGGAAGCCGAGAAACCGCGCAAAACCGAAGAAAGGCCGCCGCGATCCGTGTGTTAGATTCCCGTTCCAAGATGTGAAGTTTTGGATTCTTCCCTAAAAACGGGGAAATGTGGGAACTCCCCTTTTTTTGAAAACCTCGGAAGAATCTCGAATTTCCAAAATCAAAAGTCCTTTTTTCTCCTTCCAGTTCGATCCGAGTTCCTGCTGGAAATCCCGATTCTAACCTAAAGAGACATAATTTTCCAACTCTAACTAGAAAAGTAGGAACTCACACTCTTCCCTTTCACGAGAAAGTCTTGACTTTTAGTTACAAATAACATATTTTGTTATTTGTAACTAAAAGGAGAAAACCCTGATGAAAAAAAAAAAATTAGGAACAAACGGCCCTCAGGTTTCGGAAGTCGGACTTGGTTGTATGGGGATGTCGGACTTCTACGGGAATCAGGAAACGAGAGATCGAGCGGAAAGTCTTCGGACGATCCACGCCGCCCTGGATGCGGGAATCAATCTTCTTAACACCGGAGATTTTTACGGAATCGGACACAACGAACTCCTAATCTCAGAAGCGCTCAAGACCACTTCTTCCGAACCTCTGATTAGCGTAAAATTCGGAGCGCTCCGAACTCCTCAAGGCGGTTTTAGCGGATACGACGCAAGGCCTACAGCAGTGAAGAATTTTGCGGCCTATTCTCTCGTTCGTCTGGGAGTCGACGTGATCGACATCTACCAACCTTCTCGTGTGGATCCGAATGTTCCGATCGAAGAAACCGTCGGTGCGATTTCAGAACTCATAAAGGAAGGAAAGGTTCGTTACTTAGGTCTTTCGGAAGCTTCTCCTGAAAATATAAGAAGGGCGCATAAGATTCATCCGGTGACGGCCCTGGAGATAGAATATTCTCTGGCGACAAGGCTCATAGAGAAGGAGATTCTTTCCACCGCAAGAGAACTTGGAATCGGAATCGTTCCTTATGGAATTCTTTCCCGAGGATTGCTTTCCGGAAAAATCGCAGGAAATCTGCAGGAAGGAGATTTTAGATCCCATTCTCCTCGCTTTATGGGAAAAAACCTTGAATCCAATCTGGAGCGAGTCAATGTGCTTCAAGAACTCGCAAAGGAAAAAAACTGCACGCCTGCACAACTTGCGATTGCCTGGGTTCTTCATCAAGGGAACGATATCGTTCCTTTATTGGGATCCACAAGAACGAGTAGTCTGAAAGAGAACTTAGGAGCGCTCTCGATCGAATTGAGTCCGGAAGAATTGATAAGAATGAGCGATTCTTTTCCGGAAGGATCTTTTCAAGGAGAACGTTATCCGGCCCCTCAGATGCAGACGGTAGCAAGATGAAGTATGCCCAGAACAGGCTTAACGCCGGAAGAACTCTATAACAAAGCGCTCGATTCCACAGAAACTGAAATTCGGAAAAATGGGGTCGAGCGTTTGAAACTGACCGACATTGCGAGAGACCTCAAGGTCAGTCACGCGGTCTTATACAAATTTTTTTCCGATAAACAAGCCCTCTTAGACGAGGTTTCCAAGAAATGGTTGGATAGAATCGATCGAGAACTCGAAAGAATTTCCGCCAAAGAAGAACCCATCGATGGAATTCTGAAAGAATGGTTTCTTACTCTCCATTCTTTGAAACGAGAAAAAATTCTCTTAGATCCAAAACTCTTTACCGCCTTCAATCTTTCCGCCGAAAAAACAAGACCCTTTGTTGTTTCTCATCTCACAACAATGGCGAATCTTCTGGAAGATCTCATTTCCAGAGGAATGAAATCCGGGATGTTCCAATGTTCGAGCGCGAAGGAAGGTGCGAGAATTCTTTTTGAAGGAACCGCCGCGTTCCATCATCCCAGACTTGTCTTAGAATCGATCGATGAAGAGAGAACCCTTCTTTTAGAAACCCTCCTCGAAACCTTGATCTCCGGTTTGAAAACAAAACCCTCCGTAAAAGGGAAAAAGTAGGAACTCCTTTTTCAAAGGAATTCCTACTTCCGTTGTTCCGACAAACAAGCACATAGGAAAGTTCCACCCCGTTGCGGATTCCCTCAAAAGAATCTCCGGCTTCGTTTTAAAACCAAAGAAGTGCGGGAACTCCCTAAATTTTCGCTCAAAGGAAGACTTCTTCTTTCTGAAAACAAGACTCGATTGAAATTTTAGAATTCTCAAAAATACAAATGCGGTCCTTTTTTAGGAGTTCCCACATCCAAAACAAATTTCCCATTGAACAAAATTTCTTCCGATAAAAAAAACAACGATCCAACTGGAAAATCGAAGCCCTAAGTTCACTTCCAGGCAAGTTTAGAATGGAAATTTATTTCCTAACGATCAGACCAATTCAGGGTGAATGATGTGTCAGATGAGGTTCGTCCAAATCTTTCCAGAGCGCGGAATTTCCGATCGTAATCGAGGCTTCGTGGATTTCCCGTAGGAACTCCTCTTCTTTCTCTTGATTTTTTTTCTTATCCTTCGAATCCAAGGATTCCTTCAAACTCGTAAGAATCTTATCCAACAGAAAGCTGATCGGCTTGTCCCAAATCGCGGATGTGGTCACGATCACGATTCTTCTGTGCGGGATCACATACACAAACTGACTTCCTTTTCCGTTCGCCATAAAGGTTTTTTTACCTTCAAACTGATGAGTCCAGAGTTGATATCCGTAATTCTGCGCAGCACCCGGTTGGATCGCCTGTTTTACCCAGGCGGGTTTTAGAATTTTTTTACTGCGAAAAGTTCCGTTGTCGAGATACAACATTCCCAACTTAGCCATATCGATCGGTTTCAACCTGAGCCCAAAACCGGCGGTTTGTCTTCCGGAAGGAGAAGTGTACCATTCATAACCTTTAAAACCGAGCCAAGGAAAAAGAGTTTTCTCCGCAAATTGCAAAAGAGTCATACCTGATTTATTTTCGAGAACCGCCGCGGCTAACTGAGAATCTCCATTGCTGTAGTCGAACTTAGTTCCCGGTTTGTCTTTGACTTCCGGTAACAACGCGATGACGAGAGGATCTTCCGCAGTTCTGATATCGTCCCTTTCCGAAAACTCGGACCAACGCATTCCGGAAGCCATGTGCAAAACGTCCCTCAAACGAAGGGATTCTTTTCCCTCTAAAAGAGGAAACGGTAGATTTCCAAGCGAACGCAGAGAGTTCATCACGGGTTCGTCTACGTTTTTTAGAATTCCTTCTAAGTTAAGAATTCCTAATAAAGTGGAAGTGACCGTCTTTGTAACGGAATAAACGCTGTGATTGTGGTTGCGCGTAACACCGCCTGCATAACGTTCCATTACGATTTTTCCGTCTTTGACGATCAATAAAGAACGGACTTCAATCCCTTCTTCTCGAATGGATTTTGACAGTCGAACCAGAGGAATCGAATCTAAAGAAGTTTCCTCGGGGAGCGCGACGGGAAATCCCTCAAACGGGGTTCGATCCAATCGTTTTGGAGGAAAAGAACGCGAAGCGCTTTTTAAAAGAACCTCGCCTTCCGGTTGTGTGGACGCGCAGGAAAGAATCAATCCGATCCAAATCAGAATAAGAACCTGTCCCAAAAATGGTACAGAACCTTGCAGCTTGATCTTTCCGACAAAATAAAATACGGTTTTGGGACACGCTGTAAGCCGAATTCTCATAGATGTCTTCAGTCTCGAATCACAGACTTTCAAATCGATTCTTTTTCTTTTGAATTTTATTTTTTTGAAATTTATTTCCTCATTCCCCTCGGTCGCTAATTTTTCTTCGATTCTGATTAACGTCGTGTCGGAGAGCATGCGTTTATTTTATCCGAAATAACAAACCGCAAAACTTATCCCGATCCTAAGACCGTTCTTGCACAAGAGTAACTAACTTCGAAAAAAGAAAATTGGCGCAAAATCGTAATCCGAATCGTCAAAATTTTCCGCTAAAGGTGAAAAGGCCCGGATCTATTCATTTTAGCTTTTACAAAAACAATTTCAGTTTCTTCGGATTTCCTTCTTTCGAATTTGTGTAGCTTTTTTACAATCTTTTGAAACAATCAAGACAAGCCGATCGAATAGAAAATCCGATGAATTCAAGATGTATTCAACATTCTTTTCTGATATTTTTCGTCCTGATTCAAATCGCGAGCGTTTCCTGCCTCATGCGCGTCGATTGGGATGGTAACGATAAGAATTTAAAAAAGGCCCCTTCTCCCGACGCCTTTCCCACTGCGGAAGAAGCCAATCTCACTCAGGCGGAACGAGCCAAGCTGAGCAAAGAAGGAAAAAAAAACGCATTCGGTCCCGAAGGATTGGAATTGGTTCGCGAAGGAGATCCCACCTTCTCTTACGAAAAGGCTTGTACACAACTTCTTTCCAAGTGCCAGGGAAACTGTATGGAAGAATGGTATCCGTTTACTTCCATCTTCTTACCGATCATAGGTTATAGAAGCGCAAAACAGCGTCAATGTATGGATCGGTGCAATCAATTCTGCAACCTTCCCTTACCGAGCAGAATTCTTTCCGGGGAGACAAGAACCTTTCCCACAAACCCCGGTCCGCAGCCGCAATGATCTCTAACAACGATAAGACGCTTCTGCGCTTGAGAATCATAGTAAGAATTCTCAGTTTCACTTTATTGATCTTCCTATTTACCGATTGTATCCGGAAAACCCGCTCATTCGAAACATCCAAGCCGCCAAAAACAACCTCGGATTTTCGATCCGAGATGCAAGTTACGCAGATTCAATCCGGAGGGAAGGATTCGGACAAACCGATTTTCAAAAACGGCCGCGAAGTGATCGCTACTTCGCGAGATATCGATCCGAACCCGGATCTCCTCGGAATCGAATTGGAAGAAACGGAAGAAAACGAAGAATCGAAAGAAAAAAAATCGAACGGGCCCGTCAAAGAAATCCGGGATCGCAATTCGCAAGACTCATGGAAATACTCCTGCATTTTTCTCCATCCCGATTGCACCAAAGGTTGCAAGAGAAGTTTAAACTTGACGAGCAGGTATGTTCGAACTTCCAACTCGGATCTGTTAGCCGAATGTGTTCAGAACTGCGCTTCGAACTGTACTGATTATTTTGAAGAAAGCCGAAGGAGAAGCAGAGGACCGCGTTTAGCGCACCCTCGTACTCGATAATCTACGTCCTGAATTTTATCTCTTCAATTCAACTTATAGAATGAAAACTTCTTGCCAAAGAATGAAAATGAATCATTCTTTCCCTCCGGAGAAACCATGGCTGATCTAAATGAAATCATCGTATTTACCACACTCAGCGATCGAGACCTAGCAGAGATACAGATCTCGGAAATGCTACAAGAAGGGATCATCATCTCCGGAACCATTTTTCCGGACGTAACCCTAATGTATCAGTGGGATGGAAAGATCGCGATGGATACTGAAAATAAAATCATGATCAAAGCAAGAGCGGATCAATATCCGAAAATAGAAGAATACATCATGAAACAACATCCTTATCTGGCGCCCGAAATCATCCGTATGGACGTAAGTTTTGGATCGGAAAATTACAAAAAGTTCATCAAAACAAAGATAGAAAAAGCGGGTTAATCTCCGCTTCCTAATAAATTTCTCATCACTCTCCCGATGATCTGAGGATCCAGCAAAAGGGCGAACGCAATTCCGCACAACGCACCCCAAAGATGCGCGTCGTGATTGATTCCGTCGGATTGGGAACTCTTAGAAGAAAAATACGTATAAACCAAATACAGAACCGCATAGATCGCTCCGGGGATCGGGATCGGAATAAACATCATATAAAGCGAAAGACCGGGATAAAAGAGGACGGTCGCGAACAAAACTCCGCAGACTCCACCCGAGGCGCCTAACGTGGCGTAAAGAGGGTTGTCTAAATTTTTTCTCCAAGAAATAACGCTCGTGACTAAAATTGTCCCAAGATAAAAGAGAACGTATTTCACCGGGCCTACCGTATTCTCCAGATTCCTGCCAAAAGAATAGAACGAAACCATGTTAAAAATCAAATGCATCCAATCCGCGTGAATAAAACCCGATGTCAAAAGAGTATAATAATTCTTATCCCTTACGAGTCGATAAGGGGTAAGAATGAATTTTCTAAGTTGAGTTTCGGAAGAAAAACACCAGACGCTAACGCCGAACGTGACGAGACAGATCAATATTGTAATCAAAACAAGTTCCTACATTTTATTTTTCGATCGATGGATCTTCTATATGAATGGAAAGCATTTTATCCCTTAAAATCGCCGCCCGTTCAAAGTCCAAGTCCTTGGCGGCTTTCATCATTTCTTCGTGAAGTTTTTCCTTAAACACGGCGCGATCCGGAAATTTCTTCGGATTAAACTTCTTCTCTATATCTTCGAGAATCAGGTCTTCCGAAGTTTGTTCCTTCTCTTCCCTTTCAATGATATCGCCTACGTCCTTTTTGATCGTAAGAGGAGTGATTCCGAACTTCGTATTATGATCTTCTTGGATTTTTCTACGCCGTTTTGTTTCGTCGATCGCTTTCGCCATCGAATCCGTGATTCTATCCGCGTAAAGAATTGCCGTTCCGTTGACGTTTCTCGCCGCGCGTCCGATCGTCTGTATTAAAGATTTATAATTTCTTAAAAAACCTTCCTTGTCCGCGTCCAAAATCGCGACCAAAGAAACTTCGGGGATATCCAACCCTTCTCTCAGAAGATTGATACCGATGAGAACGTCGTAGATCCCCTTTCTCAAATCCCGAATGATCGCGACACGATCCAACGTCTCCACTTCGGAATGGAGATAGGCGACCTTCAAACCGATCTCTTCATAGTAATCGGTCAAATCCTCAGACATTTTTTTTGTCAGTGTGGTTACGAGAACTCGTTCCCCCGCTTCGATCCTTTTACGGATTTCGACAAGAAGGTCTTCGATCTGATTTTTTGTGGTTCGCACTTCGACGAGAGGATCCAAAAGCCCCGTAGGACGAATGATCTGTTCCACCGCTTTCGAACTTTTTCCCAATTCGTATTCCGACGGAGTCGCGGAAACATACAAAGTTTTCGGAGTCAACTTTTCGAACTCGTCGAAGTTGAGAGGTCTGTTGTCGAGCGCGCTCGGAAGACGAAAGCCAAAGTCGACTAACGTCTGTTTTCTCGCCTTGTCTCCCGCAAACATTCCCCCAATCTGAGGAATCGTCACATGAGACTCGTCGACAATCAAAAGAAAATCCCCTCGAAAGTAATCGAGTAAACAAGCGGGTCTTTCGCCTGCCTTTCTTCCAGTGAGATGTCTGGAATAATTCTCGATTCCGTTACAGTAACCCATCTCCTGGAGCATTTCCATATCGTAGTTGGTGCGGGATACGATCCGTTCCGCTTCCAGAAGTTTTCCGTTTTTACGAAAAAAATCAGCCTGTGCGTCCACTTCGGCTTTGATGTTCTCGACCGCCTCTTTCACCTTGGGCCCGGAAGTGATAAAGTGTTTTGCGGGATAAATATAAGCTTTTTCTAATTTAATGATCGTCTGCGCGGTAACGGGATTGATTCTACTGATGGAATCGATCTCGTCTCCGAAAAATTCGATTCTTATCCCGTCCGTATGATACGCTGGATAAACTTCGATGGAATCCCCTCGGACCCGGAAATTACCTCTGGAGAAGTCGATGTCGTTTCGATTGTATTGGATGTGAAGAAGTTTTCGAATGACCGCGTCTCTTTCGATCGTATCTCCGACCTTGAGAGAAACCACTGAGTTCGTGTATTCTTCCGGAGAACCCAAACCGTAGATGCAGGAAACCGAACTTACGATCACGACGTCGTCCCTTTCCAATAAGGAAGAAGTGGCCCTCAACCTGAGTTTATCGATCTCCTCGTTGATGGAACTGTCCTTTTCGATAAACGTATCCGAAGAAGGGACATACGCTTCCGGTTGGTAGTAGTCGTAATAGGAAACGAAATATTCGACCGCGTTTTCAGGGAAGAATTCCTTGAATTCGCGGAACAACTGTGCCGCCAAAGTCTTGTTATGCGAGAGAACCAAGGTGGGAAGTCCTAAGGTCTGGATTACTTGGGCCATCGTAAAGGTTTTTCCGGAACCGGTGACGCCGACTAGGGTGATCTTTTGCTCCCCCTTTTGAAACGAACTCCCGATCGTTTCGATCGCCTTGATCTGATCTCCTGCGGGCTGATATGCGGAATGAATTTTAAAAATTGCGGACATCTTTGTTAAGATAGTTTTTTTTTCGCGTTGAACTGAGCTTGTTTTCGTCCTTCCAGGATTTCGAGATCGAGTTCGTCGAAAAGTTTTTGCATCACCATCATACCGCGCATCAGCGTGGCAGTGGAGGAAAACTTTCCCCTTTCGATGTCCTGTTCCAAATTCAGCTCTTTGAGATTGTTTACGATTTTGATAAATAAAGTCTGCGAACGATCGATGGAATATTCCACCTCGACTTCGGTTCCGTCTCCGTATTTTACCGCATTCTCGACGGCCTCGAGCGCTCCGATACAAAGATCCATAACGATGTCTTCCTGAGTGCCTTGGCTTTTTAGAAAAAATTCGAAACGACTTCGAACGTATTGCATCGGCTGAAACGCGATTTTTCCGAGAAGAATATAACTGTCCTTAGACGGAATTTTTTTTCCTTCGGTTTGATCCGGATGAATGTGAAATTCTTTTTGATTGAATTTGCTGAGTTTTGCGAAACCGGAGTTCACCAGAGATTCTAAAATCGCGGCGACTGCGGAATTTTCGGTATCGGGTTCGTCCTTAAATTTGCGAAGAGTTTCCATCCGGATCCAGGCGTAAAAATCGTTTACGGTTCCGGTCAACCCCTGAGAAAGCATCGACTGAATTTGTTTTTCGATTTCTTCTCTTGTGAGGTGAAAGCTCATACTTTATCCATTTAGATGCAGAATTCTGAAAGTGTAAATCCGTTTTTACCAGGACTTGATTTGACGCATCGCTTCATAAGAAATCACGGCGACTGAATTGCTTAGATTCAAACAACGGGAGGAATCTTCCATCGGAATTTTTAAGATCTTTTCATCATTCCAAGAATTTTTCATTTCCGAGGGAACTCCCGAAGTTTCGTTTCCGAAGAGAAAAGCGTCTCCCGACTTATATTTCACTGACGTGTAAGAACGTTCGCCGTGCACCGAAACAAGATACAAATTCGTATCCGGAGGAAGAGCCGCTTTATATTCTTCTAAAGAAGAATGAAGGGAAATTTTTACCTTATCCCAATAATCCAGCCCGGCGCGTCGTGCGGCCTTTTCGGAAAGATCAAAGGAAGCCTGGCCTACGATATGAAGATCCGCTCCCAACGCCACGCAGAGTCTCGCGATGTTTCCGGTATTAGGAGGGATTTCCGGTCTATAGAGACCTATATGCAAGGACATAGGATCATTTTTTCTTATTCTTATTGAGAGAATTTTGAAGAATCGCTCCGAAAGAACTCGTGGATCCGCTCGTGTCCGTACTCAGATATCCGCTATAGTCCATTCTTTCTTGAATCTCTTTTGCTTTCTGAATCGAAAGAGAGATTTGTTTTCTCTCCGGGTTGACTTCCATTACAAAAACGTCAACTACGTCTCCCGGTTTGAAACTCTGGGTCAATGGAACACGGCTCGGAATTCCCGTTTCTCTTCCCGGAACAAGACCGTTAAAATGATCGTCTAACTTTACAAAAAGACCGAATGGTTTCAAAGAATCCACGGTTCCTTTTACGATGTCCCCTTCTTTGAAAGGAACGGTCTGCGCCCAAGGATCTTTCAAAAAGTCTTTTACGGTAAGGGCGATCTTTTGAGTTTCCCAATCGATTCGAAGAACTCTTGCACGCAGCGTCTGTCCTACTTGAAATTCTTTTTCAAGTTCCGGATTTTTCTTATACGTTGCTTCGGAAATAGGAATGAGGGCGCTGAGTCCGTCCATATCCACGATCAGTCCGAAGTTCTGGATCGTTTTTACTTTGCAGGTGACGAACATTCCTTCTTTCAATTCCTGTTTGAGAACTCCGAGTTTCGCTTCCTTCGTCCGATCGGAAATTTTTTTCTGAGAGACTATGAGTTTTCCCCGAGTCCCGATATCCTGAATCAAAAACTTGAGTCGTTTTCCGACCAAACCCGACTTCTTAAATTCGGGATCGATTTGAGAGAAAGGACAGAACGCGGTGAACTCTCCGATCTTGACCTCGGCTCCGGATTCTCCTTCGGAAATAAATTGACCTAAGATAGGGATCTCGGCTCTTTTAGCGATTTCTAATAGATCTTTGTTGAGAGATTCTCCGCTCAAACAAGTCGTGAAGTGAATGTCCCCGTGATCTTCCCGTAGGAAATAGGCTTCGATCTCGTCTCCCGGAGTCGGCAAACCTGTTTCAAGAAATTCTTCGGAAGAAATGATTCCCTGTGTTTTCGAATCCTTTGCGATAACGAATATAAAATCTTTTTTGGCTGAGTTCACAACCGCGGTGACTTTTGTGCCGGCTTCCATCGCTTTTTTCTTTTTAAAGGACGCGTCTAACATTTTCTCGAAGAGTTCTTTTTCGGATTCTTTCATTTTTTCCCTCTCTTTTTTGGACTGGAAGTGGATTCCTTTTTTTCAGGCGGATAGGAAATTTCCCCGGCGATCGTTTTGCGGAGAGATTTCAAATTTTTTAGACTGATCATCGGGTCTTCCGTAAATACGTTGATATAAGCGGGCTTCCCTTCTCGAATTTTTCCTTCGTGCGGAGCTTCCAAGAAGGAACAAGTGGATTCCGTCGCGATCCGAATGGTCTCTTCGTTTCCCAAAACGGAGGAAAGAATTTCCATTTCCTTCCAGCCTCCGATGCCCGGATGAACGTGAAGATTTCCCGTACCCGAAGCGAGAAGCAATCCTTGACTCAGATTTTTTTGTCTGACTAAAAAAGCAAGATAGGATTTGTATTCTCTCTCCGCATTCTCCCTTTCTTCGTCCTTTAAGTTCGAAAGTTTACCAGCGAATTCGGGTTCCGGAGAAAGATTCTTTGCGAAGAATGGACTCCACTCCTTCAAGGAGTTGAGATCCGTTTCCCACTCGGGAGTTCCCGCCAGTTTCTGATAATAGTAAACCGAAAACATAGGGCCCCAATTCAAATTTCGAAACACACCGGGAGAAATTCTTCCTGCGATTCCATCGGGAACCGGATGAAAGAGAGTCGGAATTCCGGAATTGATTCCTTCTAAAATGCTGAATTCATCCCCAAAGGCGGATAACGCTAGTCTGATTCCTTCCGAGTCAGCGACCTTCTTGAGTTGATATAAAAACGGACCGTCGAAGGCAAACGTCTCTCCTTCCTGATAACGATAAAAAAGATGAACGGGAGAATTCGGTCTTTTTTTCATTCTCGCAACCGCGTCTCCGGAAGAACGTATCACTATATAACCTGGGAGGTTTCCTAAATTCTTAGTTTCCGCACTTTCGGCAATCCAAGGAGAATCCGACTTCCGAACCCAAGGAACAAACTTTCCGGATCGTTGCGCGTCTTTGGAAAGAGTTTCGACCCAGGAAGGATCTCCCACCGAAAAAACTCCGGTGAAACCGTGAGCCAAAAAAGATTGAAGAGAAAGAAAAACTCCCGCTCTATCTTTTTGTCCTCCGAGTGAATCCGTCGAAAGGGTTACATTCGAATCACAAAATCCCGGAAGTGCGTATGTAACTTTTCCGGAAAACGAATTTAACTTTTTGATCGAGAGAACCTTTCCGTTTTCGATTCGAATCTCGGACACTTCCGAATATTCTTTTTTTCCGGGAAGCAGATAACGCACTCCGCTCAAAGTCAAAGACTCCGAAAAGAGCGATGGGGAGATAAACAATAACATCAAAGAAAATGCAGTCAGCTTAAAAAGAAAGCGTCGTATCTTTGTTTCTAAAAGACGCTCCTTTTTTCTAGTTCTAACAATCACTCTCTTGACAAACAAAACAGATTCAGGAATGTTCATGGATGATGGGGCAGGAAATCCGAGATATATCCGACAATATCCGGCTAACAATTGAGAACGGAAAAATCCTGTCTCTGAAAACTCACAGGATGACTCATTCTGTCGAAGAGCATATCCAAGAGGCAGTCGGTCTGATTCTGGATAAGGTAACTCATCCTACTCTGGTTCCTACGGTTTATACTATAATAAAAGAGTTGGCAATCAACGCCTGCAAAGCAAACCAAAAAAGGATTTTTTTCGAAGAAAAAGGTCTCGATCTCAACGACGCATCCGATTATGAAAAAGGTGTTCGAGAATATAAGAGTATTTTCAGCGAAGCGATGTCCGAACTCTACGGAAAGAAGGCGAAAAAACAAGGCTACTATTGCCTGATTACTTTTCATTATTCTTTTGATGGAATTCGAATCGAAGTCATCAACAACGCTCCCGTCACTCAACAGGAAGAAAAGTCTCTCCGAGAAAAATTAGAAAAGGGAATGCGTTACAACGACATCGCTCAATTTTATTTGGACAATGCGGACAATACGGAAGGCGCGGGAATCGGACTTGCACTCATTCTTATCATGCTTAAAGGAGAAGGAATCGACCCTTCTTATTTTAGAATCATCATTCGAGAAGACGTTACGATCGCAAGATTGGAAATTCCGCTGACCCCCGACTTTCAGAGCATCCGAAAATTAAATCATAAGAATTAAATGCGACTTCCCCTTTCGGTTTGTATCATCACTCTCAACGAAGAAGACAATTTAGAGCGTTGTCTCAAACCCCTGGACTTTGTTTCCGAGATCGTCGTAGTGGATTCAGGGTCCAAGGACAAGACCGTTGAAATTGCGAAAAAATACGACGCGAAAGTGCAGGAGAGAAAGTTCGACGACTATGTAAGTCAGAAGAATTTCGCGCTTTCTCTCGTGACCAACGATTGGGTTTTGACCCTCGACGCGGACGAAGAAGTTTCTCCCGATCTAAAAGAGGAAATTCTAAACTTATTTAAGAATGGTCTGCCAAAAGCGGACGGTTATTCCACGCCAAGGCTCACCTGGTATTTGGGGAAATGGATTCGTCACGGAGGCTGGTATCCGAATCGTAGAATTCGTCTTTTTCAAAAAGTAAAAGGAACTTTCGGCGGAGGTCTCGTTCACGAAACCGTCCATCTCAATGGAATATGCGAAAAATTGAATGCGCCCGTATATCATTATTCTTATAAGAACATAAGCGATCACATTCGTTATATCAATGCCTATTCGGATTTAGGCGCCCAGGAAAAATTTCGAGCTGGAAAAACGAGCGGACTCTTTCTCGCTTTTATGGAAGGTTTTTACAAGGCTTTCTGGATGTATACGATCCGTTTTGGTTTTTTGGACGGAAAACAGGGTTTTGTATTGGCGGTTTTCGGATTCTATTATAATTTCTTAAAGTATCTTAAGTTGTACGAGTTGAATCTGAAGGATAAGAAGCCGGACTGATTCGAAAAAAAAATCCGAAAAGAATTCTTAGCGTCGCATTAATCAAAAATCATTTCCCGTTTTAGATCCATTCTAACAATTTAAACTTCCAAAAACTATCAGTCATGAGAATTTGATATATAGTTAAAGAATCAGATCTGAACGCTTCTTACGGTCCAACTTTCGCGAATAGATAAAGAGTTACTTTTTAGTATTTTTCTGTGGAGGCGGCGGAGTATTTGGTTTCGGTTCAGCGGTATTATTTTTAATATTCCCTTTCATAAAACCTTCAGTAATCGGTTTTATTTGACCATCCTGTCCAATTTGAGTATTGCCTTTTTTCTCACCTGCCATAAAACCTCTCAATATTTTGGTTGTTCAATGGAGTACATTCCATCAGTCAATGATATATACGCAGAATTTAGATTGTAAAGTTCTTTTTTACCGTTGATTGCATAGACGGAAACATCAATCATAAAAAGCTCTCTTTGGGTACCTGAATCTGAAAAAGCCTTAACTTGACCAAAGTAGGTTAGAGAATGATTAAAATCTCTAATCCAAACCCAAGTGACATCCTTTGAATTTAAATAATGTGACCAAATGTCATCGTCTCCGGATTTATTTGTGATACGTAACTTTGCGTTCGCGAATCTAAGAATTATTTTTTTTTGGTATATCCAAGTATAGAATATTGCAGAAATTAAAGCTATCATCGACGCAAATATTATTTCAAGCGGTTCAACTTTAAAAGAACGATCAATTAAACTTCCCCATAAGCTTACGAACAACTTATTTTCTACTATAAAATCCCGCTTTCTTATGAAAATAAAAAGACAATTTAATAAATTCAATAATTGAAATAAGACTTCCAAAACTAAATAATTTGATAACCCGAAAACCGATGATAAAACTATAAAATAAAAATTTGAATAATCCTTATGTGTGCTAAGATAACGAAATAGTAATGTAGTGAGAAATCCTGGAATCAGTACGATAATGATTCTGAGCGCCAGATCTGAAATTTCCATCTGCAAATATTCCTCTCTGATATTGATATTTTTTAAAAACTTTTATAAGATTCAATTCCAATATTACTTCAATTAGATGTTTCCAACACTCGATCACAACGAATATCTAAAAAACGATACCGAAGATCATGATTTGATCATGGTAAGAAGACTTTGTCCCGAATCGATCTTAACCATGATTCAACTTTATAGGTCTACATAGCTCGCAGACAAAGTATCCAAAGCAAACTCGTCCAGAATTGATTGACACAATCAATTCTATGGGTCGGCGCGGTGAACTCAGCTAACGCCTCTCGGCGTTAGTCCCTTCTTTCTTTGTTGTGGTTGATACGGTTCATGATGTAGAGAGCGAGCAAGCCGCCCAGGAGAACCGCGAGTAAGTTTACGTTTGAGATTTGATAGATGCCGAATTTGGGTGAGATCAACCAGAGAACTATGGAACGAATAAAATCTTGAAGGAGAGAAAGAATGATGAGAGACCCGAGAAGCGCTACGATCAAGGCTCCCCAAAAACCGCCGAGAAGATCCTTTCGTTTGTAGTAGTAATAATACCAAGAAAGTCCCCCGGAGATTCCCACAACGAAGAGAACATCGAGAATAGTTGTCCACCAGGGAGAGCCTGAAAAAGAAGCAAGCGGCGCCAAAAAGAGTTGTGCACCCAGTCCGTGTAAAAAAGAATCAGGTAAATTCAGTAGGCTCATTCCAATACAGCATTTTCGGGAATTGTCTTTTAGTCGACTCATTTTACGACTCGCTCCAAAACTTGCTTCTTCAGGAGCAAAAAAGTCCAATCTCCCGCAACCGATGTTCTATTTTATAAGTTTCCAGGTGAAGAACTGAAAACGCTGAAGGATTTGATTTTAGAAAGAAGCTCGTAAAAAAAGAGAATTCCAAGTTTGAACAACGAAACAAATCAACCCGCTACGACTTTTGGTATAGCTGGCTTTCCCCTTTCCCATTCCCTTTCCCCACTCATTCACAATTCAATTTATAAAGACAAAGGAATGAATGCTTCCTACCAAGTTTTTGAAACCCAAGAATTCGATCGAAAGATCGTCTTAGAACTTCAAAAATCCGGGGTCAGCGGACTTTCCGTTACGATTCCCCACAAAGAAAGAGCGTTTGCACTTTCAGACGAGGCCGACGAATCGTCGAAAATCATGAAGGCCTCCAACACTTTGGTTTTGAAGAAGGATTCGATTAACGCATATAATACGGACGGAGAAGGCGCTTTTCTTTCCATTTTAGAATGGTCTCCGGAATCCATGAGCCGGGGAAAAACCTTGATTCTTGGAAGCGGGGGAAGCGCACGAGGAATCGCCTATAGTCTCGCCGCTTCCGGTAAAATTACGGAACTCATTCTTTGTTCCAGAAACGAAAAAACAGGAAAAGAAATCTGTTCTTTGATCACGGAGAATTCTTCCACCAAAGCGTTGTTTGTGGATCCTGCGGAAATTTTTTCTCTTAGGGCTCAATTCTCGTTGATCGTTCATACGACTCCCCTTGGAATGAAAGGTCAATCACCGGGTCCATTTCTGGGAGAAGAATTTTTTGATTCTTCGATGACTGTTTTTGATATCGTATACAATCCTCTGGAAACACCTTTGGTCAAGGCCGCCAAAAACGCTGGAGCTAAAATCATTCCGGGCTCCGAGATGCTTTTGTATCAGGCAATGAAACAGTTCGAACTTTTTACCGGAGTGATTCCGGATTCGAACGATATCAAAAAGACAAGAGAAAGATTGTCTGTCGCATTAGCAAATCGATGAGTTCCGATTTTTTCGAATTTATATCCCAACTTTCCAACCTGGAGAAAACGAGAAATTTCAACGTATTCTCGGATTATTCTTTGAAGCCGTTTGAGAATATTCTAAAAAAATACGGATGGGATCGAAGAAAAAAAGAAACTCTCTGTAGAATCTCGGTCGTCGGAACAAACGCAAAAGGTTCGATTACCCATTTTTTGGGAGAATACTTTCGACTTTCGAATTTCAAGACGGGGCTTTATACTTCCCCGCATCTTCTTTCTCCTCTGGAAAGAATTCGAATCGGATCAAAGTCGGAGCCCTTTCGACAAATTCTTAAAGCGGAATTGGACGGTTTGTTAAGCGAAATGGAAGTCCGGGGAGCCGGCTCGGATCTCAAGACATTCTCCTTTTTCGAATTATTCACATGCGCTGCGTTTCTTTTTTTTGAAAATGAATCGGCCGAAATTCAAATCTACGAGGCGGGCCTTGGAGGAAGATTGGACGCTACCAAACTTGCCGATCCCGATGTCGTAGTATTAGGTTCGATCGGGCTCGATCACAAAGAAATATTAGGAAATTCTAAATTAGAAATTATAGAAGAAAAATTGGGTATTTGTTCCAAGAATACGAACGCCCTTTTTGCAATGGAACAGAAAGAATCTGAACTCAACGGAAGAATCGAAGAATTCTGCGTTGAACATAAGATTCCTTATGAAATTATTAGAGAAGAGCCGTTGAACGCCGATTATCTGACTCGGAATCGTTCTTTCTCGTTTCGAGTTTACGAGAAAATTTTAGACTTGGAGCGGATGAGAAATTCTAAAACGAAATCGAACGTTTTGAATTTTGCCCAAGCGGAAACCGATGTTTCCTTACCGTCGGGGAGACTTACGGTTTTGAGAAATTCTCCTTTGTTAGTCTTTGACCCTGCGCACAATCCGGATGCGTTTTCGGAGACGTTTCGAAGTCTGAATTCTATCTTCCCGGAAAAAAAGTTTCAGGTGATTGCGGGGCTTTTAAAAGACAAAGACGGAGTCGGAATTTTGGAACTTTTAAGAAAGGCGGAAGAAAGCGGTTCGATCGCCGGCTTCCGATTTCTGAAAGAGGAAGGTTTTTATCTTCCTTTAAGTTCTAAAAAGGATGAAAGTTTTTCTTTAGACGAAATGCGCGCGGCGATTCGATCGAAGCCCGGCGATTTGGATTCGATTTTGGTCCTTGGAAGTTTTCGTTTGTTTCCGATCGTTTTGGAAATGATTTAGAAAGTTTTTTTTACGATCCGAACCAGTCTCGGTAATCTAAAATGCTTAGAAAATTTTCCGGCACGCATTGTAACTTGCGGCTTATCTTGTTATTCAGCAAATCGAGGTGGAGGATATAACTGTAGTTTCTGTGAAACGTGGGAGCTCCCTCGTTCATGGTTTCCACGAGATGAGAATCCATTTCGATTTCATCCAACCAGAGGAGATAATTAAAAAGAAAACAGCGGGACACACCATGCGCCTGCGCGAGTGCGCCCAGAAGAGCCCAACTTCCCGTACTAACACGCGCATTGATCCGAATCATATTCTCTTTACCTTCAGTCCTTTGATAAAGAGTCTTTCCGGCCTTATAACCCAGTCTTCTCGAAGACGTCAGATACTTTCCATACTTCCTCAAAAGATTCGGAATCTTTTTCGGAAGTTTTCTTTTTTCCGACTCACTCAAACCAAGTAAGGTTTTTTTCGGAATCAAAAGAGTAATCACATCGGAAGTCCTTTCTTGCAGAATCGATTTTAATTCCTGATCCGAGTTTAAAAGTAAAGTTCCCATCCTAGATACGTTTCCGGAAAGTTTTCGAAAACGCAGGAATTCAAAAAAAAATTATAAAAAAAATTCTTAACGGAAAAATCTAAAATGAAAGAATCAAACAAAAGAATTATCGGAGGCGAAACGGTCAAAAACGTCTAAAACTTCAATTTAAACTTCGCATAAGAATCCATTTCCATCGTCTCTCCGGGGATAGCAAAAGGATTGTTAACCCTCGTAGGAACTACACCTACGTCCAAGGTCTCTTCATCCAGACCTAGAAAATAAAACGTTGCAGACAAGACCAGCATAAGAGCCATTCCGTAGATCATCACTCCTCCGGTCACACCTTGATGTCTTCCAAAATTCCCGGCAATTTTCTGATATTTCCCGGCATCCGAATTTGCCTCGCGGATGATCCGTTCTTCGTATAAATACATCCCGATAAACTGATCTTGAGGAACCACGTTTGCGGCAAGAAACAAACGAGTCAGACTCACCTGACTTCCAGCTCGATCATACAAATCGTTGGCCTTGAGATTAAAATAGTAATACCCGGCATAAAACAAAAGAGTCCCATATAAAGAATAGATCGAGAAGTCGTTATAAGAATGATCCAAGAAAACGTTCTGTTTATTTTTATAATATGTAACGCTGTCTCCCGGATTCAGAGCGAAATCGAGCTTCACCTCTTCCTCTTTTTTCATCTCCACACCCTTTAATATATCCACGTGACCTTCCATGGAAACACGAAGTCGATTGTATCCCGTTTTAACCGGAACGCGGACCAAAGGAGTTTTACCCAAAAACTCGGAACCAAGATAAACGTTCGCACCTTCCGGATTGGAAGTGACGGAGATTAGACCTTCTTTTGGAGTACGAGAAAGAAACATCTCAAAACTTCCGCCGTCTTGAACCGCAACCCTTTTCTCCTGACTCTTAAAACCGTCCATATAGTATTTGATCACGTGATTTCCCGGAAGAATATCATTTCTTTGAAGAGGCGTTTTTCCGAGGAACTGCCCGTCAAGAAAAACAAGAACTCCGTCCATCTCTCCGGATTTAAAGGAGAATGAAATCGTATTCTTTCCCAGAAGTTCCTTTTTGATTTCGTTTATCAAACCGTCCAACTCCTGATAAGAGCGTCTAACGCTAGTCTTAGCCTTGAATTCTTTCTTAGACGCATCCTTTGAGGATCTTAAGACGAGCTTTAATTCCATCTGAGATTCGTTCTTTTTTTCATACGAACCAGCGAGGTGATAAAAACAACCTTGTTTGTTTCCCGAAATAAAAAGTGTTGTGTCTTCGGGCGGAGTTTCGTTTGAAATATAATCGATTTTTAAAGTTAAGAATCTAGGATCTTTGTCAGGAGAGATTTCCTTTGTGTTCTTAATCTTATCCAGAACCTCGGCGTCCCATTCCCCCTTTCTGAGTCTTTCTTTTCCGGTGGGTTTTCCAAAACCGTGTTGAATGCTCTTCGGGATCATATCCGGATCGAAGATTTGAAACAAACCTTTAAGACCGGAATACAAAACGCTTCCGTAACCTTTGCTCAGATAATCGAGACTAACGTCCGCGTTCTGATTTTTGAGCGGAAAAACGCAGAGTTTTCTTTCGGTTTCAAAAGTGATCCTTTCCCTCATCCCCGCCTCCGGGAATCGATAGTAGTCGTCGATCCCTTGAGCCGAAATGGAAACACTCAAAATCGCTAATATTAAAATAAATGCAAATACTCTACTCATCTTTTATCCACGTTTAAGGCGGTGACCAAACCTACGATTCCGAAAATGGGAATCACAAGGGCAAGAGGCGCCGAATACGCGTAATCTCTTGCAAAAGAAATCTGTTCTCCCAAACCCGGACCGAACCAATCACTACCCGCGCTGACACCAAGATAACTGAAAAGCGCCAGTGTCATAACTACTCCGGGCAATCCTGTCGTAAACAGAACTTTCAACACAGGGACGGCCGATGGAAAAATATGATTCCGGAACACATTCGTTTTGGAAGCCCCGAAAAAAGTAGAAGCTAAAACGTAAGAACTTCCGTCAGTCTCTCGAATTTTACTCTGAAGAGTCTCATACGAAAAAGCCCAATCTCCCAAAAGAATCGCGACGACCAAAACCAAAGGTCCGTTTCCTAAAGCATGAATCGTGAGTAACGCAATGAGAAGGGAAGGAACCGAAACAAAAACTGAAGATATCGGAGTAAAAAACCATTTCCCGGTAAACGGAATCGAATATTGAAACAAACAAACCAAGGAACTAAACATAAGAGTAAGAATACGGGAAGGGAGCGAAAACAAAAGTGTCGAAAACGTACCGTAAGAAAAAAGACTCAAAACGTCTCTTCCCAAACGATCACAACCTAACGGATGATTCCACGCGACTGAACAAAAACTATCCTCTAAAAAAACATCGGTCGGAGGGTTTTTCCAAAGAACACCCGCCAAGACGACGGAACCGAAAAGAAGTCTGAAAAAAATCCCTTTAGAAATCAAGAGACGCTCTCCTTGCCAGTGAGGTTTTCTTGAAATCGAAGAGAGATTCTGCTGAAAATATAAAACGTAAGACCGCTGTAAAAAAGAAGCGCGCTCAAAAGTTCGGAGTCCATCGTCTGAATCGCGTAATACATCGATTTCCCGATTCCCGGAAAGAAAAATATTTCCTCCACAATCATCGCGCCGGAAAGAAGCGAGCTAAAATCGAGCAAAATTAAAACAGCCAAAAGCGGAACAATTTTTAGTAGAACATGATTCCATAATATTCTATTTTTAGAATATCCACGAGCGCGTAAAATTTTAGCATAAGGAGACTTCAACTCGGAATCCGTGAGACTCGACGCGAATTGATAGATTCTTGCCCACACTCTCGAACCGAGTGCGATCCCGGGAAGGATCACATAGGTCGTGTTCCAAGGTTCGTAACCTCCCGGAGGAAACCATTCCAAACGAACGAAAAAAATCAAAAGTAAAATGACGCCTACAACGAAAACCGGCGTCGACAGAACAAGATTACTGAGAAAATAAAAAAACTTTTTTGACGAACTCTCTTCCGTTCTACCGCCCCAAAGAGCGATGGCGATCGCAAACAAACTCCCCCAGCCGACCGAAAAAATCGCGAGGTGCAAGGTCGGCAGAACTCGGGAAGAAATATGTTTCCAAACCAATTCTCCCGAAACGGTTTTTCCGGATTGTAAGGTTAAAATCCCTTTTACAAAAGAAAGGATACGAGACGGAAAAGTTTTCCGTTCCAGGAAGGATTCTTCCTTGGAAAAGGAAGAATCGGCGTAGAGATATTCTTTATTTATGGAACGAAGATGACCGAAGAGAACGGAAAAAAAAATCAGGGCTACGAGAAAAAGAAGGAACCTAGAGATTTCTCCCTGCACGATTAAACATTCCGAGAAAAAGCTTTTTGAATTTCCTCAAAGGATCTGGAACGAATCAATTTTTCTCTGTCTTCCTTTACGTTTAAGGCTTTTGCGATTTGAGCGAGGGTCTTGATATGTTCTTGAAATTTAGTCTTGGGAACGATCAGAAGAATAAAGATGTGAACCGGTTGATGATCGATGGAATCGAAATCCACGCCTTCTTGATTAAGTCCCATCACACATTTGAGTTCGTCGACAAGATTGACGGAGCAGTGAGGAATCGCAACCCCGCTCCCGATTCCGGTAGACATCGATTTTTCACGAGCCAAAAGAGATTCTAATATTTCCTCTTTGTTTTCCGAATCGATCTGATTTGTTTCCACGGCTTTTTGTAAAAGTCTGGAAATGACTTCTTCCTTGGTTCCGGGTTCTAAATTAAAAATGATAGTCTCTGGATGAAGAAGAGTCAATAATTGATTCATAGAATCGCTCCTGACTCTCTGTGTTTTTTATTCATATTCTTATGTTTGCTACAATACGAGATCATCATTCTAACCACAAACTCGGTTACTCTAATTGCCCGAAATTATCGACTCTGCTTCCCAGAAATATACGGATCAAACTGGCTTCAATGAAAAAATAGAAAACGGAATACGTGAAAAGCGGTAAGTAAAACACGATCAGGACTTGGATGACATAAAACAGGACCCCCGTCGCCAAAACTCCTATCAAAGAATAAATCCAAGCGGTATATAAATTTCTTCCCGGAGAAGCGAAAAGAATCGCGAAAGATATCCAAGTGGAAAGAAGAACCGGAGAAAATTCCTGAGCCAGACTTCCCGCTCCCAAAATCAATCCGACTCCAAAAAGCGCGGGAATCTGAAACGCAAAAGGTCTTTTTAAAAAGACCGGAATGAGAAAAAGAATCGAATACGCCCCCATCGTTTCCAGCGAAGAAAATCTCCATGGAGAATTTCCATCCTGAGAATAAGAAAGGACGCTGAAAATATCGGAGATATTGCCGTCTCGATAAGAAAACAACGGTTCGGAGGAAATACCGGAAAAAAGATCCACCGCTGGAAGAAGAAGATAAAAAAGAAGAAAGAGCAAAAGTTGAACGAGTGAAAGAGGAATCTGAATCCTCAGACGGTTTTCCAAGGGAGAATAAAGAACGATTCCGATCATTCCGGAAAGGATCGCCCAAAGAACGGTTCCCGGATGCAAAGGCAAAAGGATCACATAAATCCCCGTGTGAACCACCCATTTCAAAGGATAAACAAATCGTTTCACAACTGCGAATTGATAAACGAAACAAGTCGTGAGAAGAAGTCCATAACAAATCCATAATGGAATCGTTCCGAAAAAAACGATCCCTAAAAGGGAAAGAACCGAAATCAGAAGATCCGGAAAAAAAGGATCCGATTTCCGAAAAAAACCGGACTTGGTTACGAGAAGATACTCAGACAAGAGCCGTCTCCCTTAAATCCGTTTTTACTTTTTGGATTTTATCTCGAAGAGAAATTCCGGAAGGACATAAGAAGGTGCAGATCCCGCACTCGATACAAGCGTTGGACGAAAACTTTCCCTGCCCGGTTACGAGCGAGATCGGGTTGCACTCGAGAGGGCAATTGTAGGTGCATTCGCCGCATTCCGTACAAGGTAATTCGTTGTGTTCTCGGATCTTTCCCGCAACAAAAAGAATGGAATGATGTTTATAGATATCTAAGTAATATTCTTCGGAAGAAGAATGGAATTCTCCTCCGTCGAAAAAAGAATTGAACGTAAAGTTCGGGTATTCCTTCTTTTTTTCCAAAAGAAGAAAACTCAGACTTTGACCGTCGCGGAACTTGATCGGAGATTCCTCTTTTTTGAGCCCGCCGTTTTTGCCGACGTAATAGATGCTGATATGTCTTTCGATAAACGGAATCTTTTTAAAAAGAGCGCGGTATAAGTGATAAAGAGTTTCCGGACCAAGATAAAGAGTATTCTCTTTTTGGAATGTCTTTTGGGAGAGGGCTTTTTTTACGAAATACTGGGGGAAACCCATCGGATATTCGTATTTACGAAACGGAACGGAGTTGAGGATAAAATCCTTGACCACAGCTTCGGGAAACCAAAGACGAAGGTATTCTAAAAATTGAATATGCAGTTCTTTGAATTCTTCGAGAAGAATTTTCCGAAAATCCACCGATTGTGTTTTTGTATAAGGGGAAAGAACGATCAAAGAGGAACGAAACGTTTTAAAAAGAGAGGAAAGAGTGACACTCTCAAAGTCAAGAGAAACCAAACCGAGTTCGTCCATTCTTTCGAGCGCTTGTCCCAACTTGAGAGAAGGATCGACTTCTGTATCGTTTGAAAGCTGAAAACTTCCGTCTTGAACGATCTTGATCTTTGTGGAATGTTCACCTTGGATTAAACTCGCGATTCCGTCCACCGGTGAAAGCAAAGTTCCTACGGATTGTTTTAAAAGTGGTTCACCTGCTCGGACACGAGTGGGGAATTCTTTGAGATAGAGGGCTCCCGGTTCGGGAAAGAGCGTAAAGGGTTCTTCCAGGACGGTCTTACGGGAAAATTTTCCGTGGACCAATCCTGGTTTGAGAGTAAAAGCGGAGGGCTTCAAAACTCTTTAGGTGAGAGTTTTCACCATGTAGATTTCGTCTTTGATCGGAAGTTCTTTCTTAAGATTTTTGATATAAGGAAGAATTTCACCCATCGGCTCATAAAATTCGCAGTTCACTTGCATACGACGAGCAACTGTGAAGTATTTATAGAGTTTCTCTTCTCCGGATCTTTTGGACCATTTTTTCTTTGTACATTTTACGCGGAGAATGTATTTGTCTGCCTCGGATTCATACTGTCTAACAGTAACGCAGTGTAGGCAATTGGCGCAGTAAACTTTCTCACTCATCGGGGTTCCTATAATAGTAGCGGTATTTTGTCAATTTTTCAGAAAAAAGTGCGAAGTCAAGCAGAAGCTCCGACAGAAAACCGCAGAATAGAGATTCCTACCCTGCTAGTTAGACCGGATTAAGCTTGAGCCGGAAGTTCTTCCGCGGATTTCTCTTTGGAAGCGCCCAAATTCCAGAGCGCTTCTTTCAAGGAAAGATATCCTACGTAGAAGAATCCAATCGCGTAAATGACCAGGAATCCCACGATTTGCGGTTTTCCGAGCATAAAGGAAAGGACTACGGTTCCTAAACAGTAAAAGCCCATCAAGAACTCCAGAACGACATGGAAATCAAGAGGAACTGTGTATTTCAGCCTGTCTTTCAGAACGTCGGTGCTCTTCTCAATTTTGAGTTTTGGAGTGCGTTTGAAAGAAGATTGAATTCCGAGGATGGCTTCGAGCCAAGCTCTTGTGTTTACGATTGCGATCCCGGTTCCGATCATGATGAGAATAGGAAGATAAACCATTCTTCTTTTCCAATCTTTGTGAAGAGTTTTTTGAGAATACGCGTAGAAGATCATCGGGCCGATCGATCCGACGGAAAGAATCGCCGCGGTTCCCATCAAAATTTCGATCGGAAGGTCGTAGAAGCTAAATCCGGACCAGTAGTCCATCAAAAGCAACGGTGCGCTAAAAAGAATATTGATCACCATCAGAGGGTGAACTGAATAATTGATTAAGTGTACGATGGCCTCGGACTTGATTCTCCAAGGAAGATCTGCACGGAGAATTCTGGGAAGAAGTTTTACCGCGGTCTGGATCGAGCCTTTGCACCAACGGAACTGTTGGGACTTGTAAGCGGAGATCATCGCTGGAATTTCGGCCTTACATTCGATATCTTTAAAATAACGAAATTTCCACCCCTTCATTTCGGCGCGATAAGAAAGATCGAAATCTTCCGTGAGAGTGTCGTGCTCCCATCCACCCGAATCGATGATACAATCTTTTTTCCAGATTCCCGCAGTTCCATTGAAGTTCATCCAGAGGTGAGAACCGTTTCGAGCGACCTGCTCGATCATAAAGTGACCGTCGATTCCAAAAGACTGAGCTTTGGTAAGAACGTTGTAGTCTGCGTTGACGTGGCCCCAACGAACCTGAACCATCCCGATTTGTGGATCTTCGAAATAAGGAACGGTTTTGATGAGGAAGTCGGGATCCGGCATAAAGTCGGCGTCGAAAATGGCGATATACTGACCACAAGCAACTTTCATTCCGGCTTCGAGCGCTCCCGCCTTGTATCCGGTGCGCTCCGCTCCGGTTCTATGAAGATGATGAATGTCGAATCCAAGGGCTTTGTAGTGAGCGATGAGTTTTCTGGACTTTTCAACCGTCTCGTCCGTAGAATCATCTAAAAGCTGGATTTCCAATTTATCTTTTGGATATTTGAGTGCGACTGTGGTTTCCAGTAAACGATCCACAACGTAGAATTCGTTGAAGATCGGAAGCTGAACCGTTACAACCGGAAGATTCGGATCGTTGACGTCGAGAATCTTGTCCGGTTCGGATTCGCAGTATGCATGGTTCTTTTTGTAGAGATATACCATGATATAGGTATGAATCCCGAAGAAAAAGAGAGCGACTATGTCGATCCCATAAATGGCCAAAAACAGTACAGTTACGACGGTCAGCATGATTAGCCAGGAAAAATTCTTTAGGTGAAAAGTCAAAGGGTTTTGCAGTGCATCAATTTTTTAGTTTTTTAAAAGGGAAGGTCATTTTTTGTCCAGAAGCCTAATGTGGGAACTCCTAAAGCCGATATTTGGGAATGGATGGACAACAACCTCCCTGGTTGAAGTTCCTTCCACTGCGAATTTTCATTTTGAAACGGACGGGGGACGAAAGTTGTACCGTCCCCTTTTTTTGTGAGAGTTCCCACATTTCTTTCTTAAGAAATCCGCCTCTTCGATCCATTGCCTTTCCCAATCTTTGCGGGAACTCCCCATTTTAGAATTCTTGAATTCCTCTGTGAGACTGATTTTGAAGTCCAATCCTAGAAAAGTATGAGATCCTACTTTTTTTGGGCTCTAAAAGTAGGATCTCACACTCTCAGAAAAATCTTCGGTTTTCGAAATGACCCCGCGCAAAGGATCGAGGCGGAATCCATTCCTTCGTTTCTCGAGCTCCCTTTCTTTTTGGAGATCCTTTTTAGGAATGGATTGGAGCCGAGAGCCTGGTGATCGGGCCCTTTTCGAAAAGTAGGAACTCCCTCTTTTCCAAAAGATTCGGCCCGAGCATGCGCCCCGAATTGATTTTCCTATGAGACAGAATCTTCTTGTAAAAACGTCGCTTTGCGGGAACTCTTGCGGAAATGAATCCTACTCTCGTTGGTCTCTCCGTCGCATTCTTATCAGTCCTGATAGCGATTCTCCTGGAAGGGGCGCACTTTCTCTCTTTTCTAAAAGTCTCCGCGCTCCTCTTGATCATCGGTGGAACGGCGGGCGCGACTTTCGCGAGTTTTTCTCTGGAGCAGATGAAGGATCTCCTCCTCAATCTCCAGGCTGCCGTTTTTCCAAGACGCAAACTTCCTCTCGGCGAACTCTTCCTCGATTTTGCGGAAAGAGCTCGTAAGAACGGACTCCTCTCTCTCGAAGACAATCTCAAGTCCATCCAAGACCCCTTTCTCCAGAGAGGAGTTCAACTCATCGTGGATGGAACCGATCCCCGCGCGGTAGAAGAAATTCTTTTTGAATCCGCAATCGCCATGGAAGACAAAGAAGCAAACTCCGCGAAGATCTTAGAAACCGCCGGAGGTTTTTCTCCTACGGTCGGAATCATCGGGACCGTCATGGGACTCGTCGGAGTTCTTGAGAATTTAGGAGCGGGAACCCGCGCGCTCGGAGAAGGAATCGCTACCGCTTTTATCGCGACTTTTTATGGAATCGCCTTTGCCAACCTCGTCTTCTTTCCTCTCGCAAATCGTATCAAGGCTTGGTCGAAAGAACAATCCGACCGCAGACAAGCGATCATCCGAGGAGTCATCGCTCTCCAGAGCGGGGACAACCGTCGGATTCTCATGGAAAGAATGATGCCTTTTATCGGTTGAGTATTTTAGAATTTTCTAAAGTTCTTTTTTTTTGAAAAGTAGGAACTCACACTTTTTTCAGCGTCTTCGGCTGGACCTTCGTTGTTCCCTTCCTTTTTGATTCTTCCGACAAAGTAAGTCCTGTTTAGAACCCGCTTATGAAAGGACTTTCAAACCCCGCCGTTTTCCTCTGAGAATCGAAATGATTTCCCTTTTCCAAATTTTGGGAGTTCCCACATTTTTCCGAATTGTTAAAGTTATTTACGAATCTTTCAGGTGATACTATAACAATATAGAGATTGTTTTTACTCGGATTCGCACCAGCACGGCCTTTAAGCGATATCGAAACAATCACTCAGTTTCAACATCGCTCTTCACTTGCCACGTTGCAGACTGCTTATTTGCAAAACCTAAAGTGACATCGGCGAAAAACCCGGCTGTTTTTTGTATTCGAGATTTTAAAAACCAATTCCAAGACAGCACATTGTAGACGAAATATATTCTAAAACCGGAACGGATCTAATGGGAGATTAAATGACAATTGACATACAAATGTATAGTCTAATTATAGAATCGAATGCCAACAATACTCAAAATATTCGGCTTTAGATTCCATTTTTATTCAAATGAGGGTTCAGAGCCTCCTCATATTCACTGTAGGAAAGGAAATTCGGAATGCAAATTTTGGTTAGATAGTGTAATGTTATCTGATAACAAAGGTTTCAAGGCCCATGAAATTCGCGAAATAGAAAAGCTAGTATTTGAATACAAAGATCAATTCTTAAAGGCATATAATGAGTTCCATAACCAAAGATAATATTCTATCGAATGTGCCGGCGATAAAAGTCTGGACTGAAGGCCGTATGGTCTACATTGAACTTTCCGATGGCAGAATCATAGGTTTTCCTGCTGATCGATTCAAACTTTTGAAAGCCGCGACAGAATTAGAACTTAAAGAGGCGACATTGGAATTGGATGGATACGCTTTGAGATGGGAAAATCTTGACGAGGATTTGACTGTTCAAGGAATCATTGAAGGCCGCTTTCAACTTCCTTTATAAATTTTCGAAATTCTATTAGAAGAACGCCGGGTTCATCGCCTAACAACGTGAGCAAAATGTCCTTTCGTGCCACCTGCGATTGCAAATATCGATCTCCGAATTAAAAAATCGCACACGTTATTGGAAACTTATAACTTGCCATAGGCTCCCGATGGAAAAGGTTTTACAACTAAAACAGCGTCGATCTTCTTTTGCTCAAGGAAGGCGTCCTTGTTTATTCGATTCAACGGATTCTATTCTTTGAATTCTCTTAATGTTTGATTCGGAAAAAAAATTCAAACTTATACCAAAACGAATGAAGGATTTTAGACTCTTCAAAACTTCGTTTTTTTATTTCAAGTAATATGCTTCTTATTGTAGGGAAATATTAAGGTCTCAAAATGAAATCAGAACCTGTCAGAAATAGAAATAAGCTGGTTTTCGAAATGATAGACGCGTATCGGAAAACAAACGATCCGATCGAATTTCTGAGTAACGTCCTAAACACTTTCGACCCGGAAGGTTATTGGCTACCGAAAAAAAAGAAACTAACTCCGGGTGAAAAGATAGATCTTGGACTTTTTCTGGATCGGGAAGAATCCGAAATGGTCCGGACAGACCTCGCGCGCTACCTCCAGTCGGCTGAATCTGAATTAGATAAGAAAAGCCCGATGAGTCTCTTACCTCTGAACACAATGCTCAGGTCCGCTTTGCAGTACAAAAATCGCTTTGAGACAAAATTCCTGGCACACCCCGGCCATGTTTATGGTAGGCTGGCTCAACCCTTTCCCTTACTAAAGATTGCGAGAGACTGTTCTCTTCCAATGCCCGGCTATCCGAACATAACACGTCAGTATGAATTCTGGCTAAGCCTTGTACCAGAATATTATGGGATCGCGGAAATATTCCTTCTCGAAAGGGATTATGTAGTCACTGAAATAGATGGATTTCTCACTGCGAATGATTGGCAATATTATTTCGCCGTAAATGAACATAACCCAAACCCGCCGCCGAGTAAATACGCGAATGAGGATTTTCGAGACAGTATCTATTCTTATCTCGCAGACGTCTGTATCAGATTCCGAATTGATGAGTTCTTTCAACTTCGTGAATCGGTTCGAAATAAAGATCTGGAAGGTATCAGAAGTTTGTTCAAAACAAGCGTTGCTTATCGGCGAGTGATGGACAGTCTCAGTTTTGAACAATTCTGGAATCACAAATCCATGGCTTTTTGCTCAGATCTTGCTGCATCCTGGAAGTCGTAGATTGATTTAAAAGTTCGCTCCTTTCACGCTCTGACTTTCCTTACTTGTCTTTTTTCTCCTTGAGAAGGGCGCGTTTGACTTGAGGGTTTTCATCGATCCTCTAAATCGACAAACTGACAAAATTTCTCAGGAATAAATTCCTAAGCGCTTGAATAAAACGCCTTTGGCACGATGTTCGAATGAGCATTCAAAACTCCACGTGAACCAAACGGTAAAACAACGATTCGAAACGAACACGTGCCCTGCATCTTCTCTAACGAATTCTTTATAAAAATCGAATCTCGATTCTTAAAAACTTCTTTTCTTTTTTGAAAGAAAGAATGGATTCTCCCCATGTCTTCTTCTTTGCAAAAAGTTCTCGGTCCTTTTCATCTCTGGGGAATTTCCGTCGGTCTCGTCATTTCAGGAGATTATTTTGGATGGAATCTTGGCTGGGCACATTCCAACTTCTGGGAATTCTTAACTGCGGTTTCCATCGTCGCCGTTTTTTATTCCACCTTCTCTCTTTGTTTTACGGAGCTCGCGACTTCGATTCCTCACGCGGGTGGGCCCTCCGCTTATGCTCACGTCGCGCTCGGTCCGATCGGAGGTTTGTTTGCCGGATTTTTTACTCTTGTAGAATTTGTCTTGGCTCCTCCCGCGATAGCTTCTGCCCTTGGAGGTTATTTTCATTTTCTCTTTCCCTTTCTCGACGAAGCCTGGGCGGCGAATGGATTTTTTCTCGTTCTTCTCGGAATCAATCTCTTAGGAATCAAACAAACCGCGAGGTTCGAACTTTTCGTAACGTTAACCGCCGTCTTTGGACTTATCTTATATTTCTTTCTTGTTTTTCCTCATTTCGATTTAGAAAAGATCACGGAGAATTCTTCTTTTTCTTTTTGGAATCTTTTTCCAGCTCTTCCTTACGCAATCTGGTTTTTCCTCGCGGTGGAAGGCGTTGCTATGGCTGCGGAGGAAGTGAAGAATCCGGAACGAGACATTCCCAGAGGTTATCTCTCCGGGATCGGAACACTCGTCCTTTTGGCATTCGGAGTTTTATTCGGAACGGCGGGGGTCATTTCCACCGAAGGAGTTTCGAAACTGGATTATCCGCTTTCTTTTACATTAGGAAATCTTTATGGATCTTCTTCTTGGATGACCTTGCTCTTTACGGGGATCGGACTTTTCGGTCTCGTTGCTTCTTTGCTCGGAATCATTCTCGGCTATTCAAGACAAATCTATGCGCTCTCAAAAGAAGGTTTTCTTCCGAAAATTCTCTCTCGTCTGAATTCGAAAACGAAGGCTCCGAGCCTCGCGATCCTCTGCGGAGGATTGTTCGGACTTGTCTCGCTTCAATTCGGAAACACGGGAGAATTGATCACTCTCTCCGCTTTCGGAGCTTGCGGAATGTATTGTGTGAGTATGATTTCCTTTTTTGTCTTAAGAATCCGCAACCCGGAACAAAAAAAACCGTATCGTGCTCCCTTCTATCCTCTTCTTCCGGCGTTCTCCCTCGTTTTGAGTTTTGTTTGTTTTATTACATTAGCCGTTTATAATACGTTTTTGTTCTTTATCCTTCAGGGAGGATTGACCGTTGCCATTCTTTTGTATCTCGGAAGTAAGGGTTTTGATCTGAGAAAAATTCCACATTCTTCTCTCGCTCCGGAAAAGGAGGAAGCTCCGCTCTCAAGAGGAGATACCGATTTTTAGTAGAATCTTAAGAAAAGAAGAATGTTCAACGCGAGCTTTTCTTTTTTTTGAGGTCTCTCGTTTCTTTAGCGGTCGCTTCTCCGACAAATTTTTCTCTGAAACTTCCAGCCTTTAGGACGAAAAACTGTCGAGGGAAAAAGACAGGGGTTCTTCTGTCCTTTTGGAAAAGTGGTAGATCCTACTTTAGTTTCATCGGCAAAACAAAACTAAAATGGAAAAAACCGGAAATCCCCGTCTGAACCTTTCTGAAAAGAGGGAGTTCCCGCAATCGTTTGAGATCGAAGTTCTCAAACGATATCTACGTTTAACTCTGCGAGAATGTCTTCCAGTTCTCTCTTGTCCTTCACTTCGATCAAACAATCGTCTCCGAACTCGTCGGACTCGAGGCGAACCGCAAAGTAACCCGCTTCGTCTTCTCCTCTCAAAAAGCTCACGTCCAGATTGACCAGCTCGAAATCCTCTTCCAAGACCGGAGTCAGAAGAAGGTATTGATTTTCATCGATCTCGAGCGCTTCCGCGATGATGAAAGAATGAGAATTTCCCTCTTCGTCCAAAAGTTGAACCGTTTCTTGACCGTATTCTTCGTGTTCTTGAAATTCGTCGTCTTGAGAAAGGTCTTGCACGTTTAACTCCCCTTAGTTCCCGGAATCGAATTCAAAAGGAAGTTTGTTTTTTTTGGCAAAATTACATTCTTTGCATGCGGGAACCAGATTGGCCTTGATCGACTTTCCGCCCTTTGCAAGAGGAATCAGATGATCCATCGTCAGCTCTTCCGGAGGAAATTTTTTTCCACAGTAGTGACAGATTCCGTCGGCCTTTTTCTTTTTCCACCAAGGAGTTTTCCGAAGGTCTTTGGCGATCTTTCTCTGTTTGGAAAGTTCTTCCTCACTGATCCAAATGATGGGTTCTTCAGGGTCCATTCAAAAAATCTAATCTTTGTAGATCCCCCAATCGGAGCCGGGACCGGAAACTGAAAGTTTCGTAAATTCGTTCAGATTGGTCGCGGAAATACCTTCTTCCAAACCTGAGGCCGTTAAAAGGGCGGTGTCCCCTTTGGAAAGTTCTTCCCCTTCGATTTTGACTTTTCCCTGGAGTACGATCAAAATCTGGAAAACCGATTCTTCGTATAAACTCGGAATCCAAAACGTTTTTCCTTCACCGGAAACTTCGAAAGTTTCCATTAAGAATTTATCGTTTGCCGTTAGACGAAATCTCTTTCCGTCCCCCCAAGATTTGACTTCGGGTTTAAGAATATCTTCTTCCGAAGGACCGTTGTAGTCCAGAACATCCAAGGCTTTTTTGAGATGAAGTTCTCTCGGTCTTCCGTAGTCGTAAACCCTGTAAGTGGAATCCGAGGATTGTTGCACTTCCATCAAAAGAATTCCCGAGCCGATCGCGTGGATTCTTCCCGGATTGAGAAGAAAGGAATCCCCTTCTTTCACAGTAATTTCTCTGAGAATTTCCTCGGCGCGATTTGTTTCCACGAGGGATTGAAATTCTTCTCTGCTGGTAGCATTCGAAAAACCGCATACGAGTTTGGAACCCGGTTCGGCTTGTAACACGGTCCAGGCTTCTTTTTTTCCCGCGTTTTGAGGATCGTATTTTTTCGCGTAAGCGTCGTCGGGATGAACTTGCACCGAAAGTTTTTCTTTTGCGTCTATGAGTTTGATAAGAAGAGGAAAAGATTTTCCTCGAAATGATTTTCCTAAAATTGCATCCGTATTTTCCTGATACGTTTCTCGAAACGATTTTCCTTTTAAGGAACCGTTGCTGATGATCGAAACTTCGTTTCCATAGTCCGAGATTTCCCAGGATTCTCCGATATTTCCTTCGGGAATGGATCTTCCCGGATAATTTCCGAGTTTTCTTCCACCCCAAATTCTTTCCTTATAGATCGGATAAAATCGGATCAGCTTTTGCATAAGACCTATTTTTTACTCCCTTCCAGGAGTTCAATTTTTACTTTCAGACGATTTTTCTTAAAATGAACAAACCCGTCGGGTTTGAGACCGGTGAGATCGAGTTCGTAAACTTTTCCGGGAAGAAGTTTACCGGCTTCGGCCTCCAGGTTTAGATTTCGAAAACTCTTATAAGTTCCTTTTCCGCCGCAGGAATCGCAGAACACGTTAGACCCTCTGCATTCGGGACAAAGAACACGAACTACCAGAGGAATTTTTGCGAAGATAGGAACGTTGAGTTCTTCGGAAGTTAAGAGAATTCTAATATCGTAATAGATTCCGGAATATTTTTTTCTTTCTCGGTTCCGCATTCCCGCGCGGAGAAGTCCTTTTCTCGCGAGTTCGACGGCTTGACCCGCGTATAAAATTCTAGAAGCGGGAATTTCCCTGGGACGAAAGGAAACTTCTCCGGTTCCATTCTTTCCCTCGTTTGCGGATCGAAATCGAAAGAGAATCTCCGGATGTCTCGAAAGATACTGAAGGTCGTATTCTTTTCTTCGGGTCGGGTGTGTGAGAATTTGGTAAGAATGAGCGAACTTCTGAAAAAGATCGGAGGAACCCGTTTCTCGGTTATCGGGATGAAAAATTTTGGCCAATTCCCGATAACGCGTTTTGACCTTTTCTACGGAAGCGAGAGGAGATAAACCCAGATTTTTATAATGATCCGGGAAATGATTTTGAAATCCCGGATCACTCATGAAAGAAGTTCAATCCTTTGGAAGATTCTCCTGATATGGTCCGCCGTTTTCCACTTCTCGAAGTGTGGTTTCCACGTCTTCCGCGCTCGTTTTGATATTTCCTTCCACATACTTGTCGATTCTACGAATGATTTCTATGAGGTTCGTTCTGTAAATACGAACGAGTTTTACTCTTTGCGCGGGTTCCCGAATCGTAGCGACATTATACACCGTTTCTTTGGTTCCCGCGTCCGTTTTTCTCTTCACTACCAGCTCGATAGAGTCCGAACCTTCGGCGTTTATCTTATCATTTTTAAGAATGCTGATTTCCTCTTCTTGAGGCCTCAGTTTGGAAATTAATGATTTCCTACTCCAAAAGATGATGGATTCCAATTTGATAGGAGAACTTTGAGCGCCCGCGCCCGAAACCTTCAAAACAAAACGAAGATCGAGCATATAACGATTTCTAGTTTGAGGAATTTGGTCCTCGTAAGCGGGAATAAATTGACTGTAGAGATTGTCTTGGATCTGTTTTCTGCGATTTAAGAAGGCGAGACGGCTTTCGATTCTTTTGTGAAACTCCGCGATATCCTTTCCTAAAAGTTCCAAGTCCTTTACTTGACCCGGTTCGTAGGGAAGAATTTTTACTTTGCCGTCCGGTTCAAACTCTTGTCCGAAGACACCAGTAAAGGCGCAAATTAAAATTAGGAAATAAAATAATGTGGCTTTCATGTCGGTTTCCGGACGCTGTCCTTTAATAGTTTCGGTGGTTCTCGGATTTTCCCCATAATTTTATCAAAAATAGATTGAACTTATCGTCAAATTCTGGGAAAAGGGAAGGAAAGGATCGGTATGGAAATCAATCATAGAAAGTCAGGAGAAACAAATATAGTAAGTCTTTCGGGCAGTCTGGACATATACACATCCATCGATCTCAAGACGTTCTTCGAAACGAACGTAAACAAGGAAAATAAAAACGTAGTAGTAAATCTAGAAAAGTTGAATTACATTGATTCTTCCGGAATCGGAATGTTGATAAAGCAGCTAAACTACGTACAAGACCTCAACGGGTCTTTTTTTATCGCAAACATGAAACCCGCGATCGAAAAAGTCTTCAAAGTGGCAGGGCTCACGTCTTACTTTAAAACAATCAGTCCTGCGGAATTCACTTCCAACTTCCCTTAAAAAACCGTTGCATCCCATTTCCCTCTCCGAAAGCCGCGAAGAACGAGAGGAATCCTCTCGTTTTTGGAAAAAAATTCTTCTTCGTCCTAAATTCAAATTCTTACTTTTGGATTTATAAAAAAGTGATTTCGGTTTCGCACGAGAAAATTGGCAAAACGGGAGATTGATCGAAGTCCGGAGGGATTCGGACTTTCCTTTTTTAGGGGGCGTGATAGTGATAAAAAACGTCCCAGATTCCCCAGAAACGACCAAGTTCTCCGGCGTTTGGAACGAGTCGAAAATCCAATCTGCCTCCGATCAATTCTCCCGGATCCACGCGAAAACGAACTGGAAATTGAGAAGAATACGTGGAAGAGTTTCCCGGAAAAGAGACCGTAGCCTTGAGGACCCCGTTTACAAAAATTCTCAGATCCCGAGGTTTGAGACCTTTGGGTCTTTCCGTATATGTAAACTGCGTTAGGTCCAATTGAACGAAAAGAGGTTCGTTGCGGGATGGATCCGCGGTGAGATAAAAACGAAGACCTTCTTCGGGAATCATTCTACAGAGTCCGTTTTGGAGTTTTCCGGTTCCGGCGCCGGGAGCAAAATCGGAACGATCGCGGACCAATTGGAGACCGTTGTGAATGGCCCAAGTAGAAAGTTCGGCGTAAGTTCGAAAATCTTCAGTTTGAAGAGGGGCGCCCTCTTCAAACTGATGATCGAAGTTGATGAATTTTTTAAATTTCGGATTTTCTTCCGACTGGAGAAACCCAGTACTGGTAAAAGTTAAACAGAGAGAAAAGATTACAAATCGGTAGAAAAACATCTACTCATAGTATCGACAGGACCGGGAAGAATTTGATCACAATCCATACACTTGAAGGAGCGGGAAAATCAATTCATTCTCCTTGCGTAGTCACATTGGGAAATTTTGACGGGATCCATTTGGGTCACCAAGCCCTGATCGATCGAATTCTGAAGATTTCCAAGGAAAGCGGACTCGCTTCCTGCGTCGTTACCTACGATCCGAACCCTGCGATCGTATTGGGAAAAAATCCGGAAATGAAGAGTCTGATGACTCTCAAAGACAAAGAAGAATGGATCCGCAAACAAGGGATCGATTTTTTGATAGTCCTCCCTTTCAACGAGGAGCTGGCCGAGATGAGCGCGGAAACGTTCCTGGAAGAGATTCTCCTAAAGGAATTAAGAACCGAAAAAATCGTAATCGGATACAATCATTGTTTCGGAAAGGGAAGAAGGGGAAACTACGAACTTTTAAAAGAATATGCAACAAAGCTAAACTACACCGTGGAAAGGGTCGACCCCGTCTATTTGGGGGAAATCAAACTTTCGAGTTCTTATGTGAGAGGATTGATCGGAGAAGGAAACGTAAGGGAAGCGAAAAAATGTCTAAACCGTTTTTATTCCGTCGACGGAGTTGTGGTCGGGGGGCATAAACGCGGGAGAGAGATCGGATTTCCGACCGCGAATGTAAAACCGAACGCGAACATTCTTCTACCCGGAGTGGGGGTTTACGCGGGTTATACAAACGTGGAGGGGAAAGAATATCCTTCGATGATCAACATAGGACGCAATCCGACCTTTGGGGAAAATCCGCTTACGGTGGAATCGAACATTTTCGATTTTGAAAAGGAGATCTACGGAGAGACGATTCGAATCACGTTTACGGATCGACTCCGAGACGAAGTAAAATTTTCCGGAGTGGAAAATCTAATCTCTCAATTGAAAAAAGATGAAATCGGCGCCAGGGAAATTCTAAAATCCCAAGACCCTGAAAAAACGATTCAACTCTGAGTTTTTTTGGGCGGCTCCGTCTTCGACGGACCGGGCTCTCCTCTTCAGTCAATCCATCCATTTTTCTTTAAATCGAATCCTTGGATTTTTTTTCGATGGATTGACTCCGAGTCGATCCCTGCCGCGTTTAAAAAAAAAAGAATCCAATGAAAAATCGCGGAGCCGGACTTATAAAGTCCGTGTCAAACGTTTTTAAAAACGAATCCTTTGTCGGAACAAGAGATTCATTGGAAGAAAAGAGAAAGAAAAAAGAAAGTTCGGAAGAAAGGAAAAATAAGAAAAGGAAGAAGGATCGCGTGAATCTTTTTTAGCTCCACTGAAGAGTTTCGGTAAAAGAGAGATAAGTAATATTGAATACTTCTTTCCAGCTTTCTTCGATTTCGAGTGTGTGCCAAGGCCCCAACCATTCTTCCAAAGCGAAAATCCAGGCTTTTTCTAAATGTAGGATGTCCTCCGGACGTCCGCAGATCTTCAAACATTCGGAACCGAAATTACGAACCGCCTTTGAGAATAAAAAGTCATGACTGCAAGAAGTTACGATTTCACGAGCGGAACCCATAAAGGATCGAACGTCGTCGATCTTGAGGACGGTAAAGATATTTTCATATTTCGGATGATTGAATTTTAAGTAAGAAAAGACAAGTTCAGCAAATTTGACCTTATCTAAATTGACAATTTCAAAAGATTCATTCAGACTCTGCGCTTGGTTCTTTGTCAAAGGATTCATGGATCGGGTCCCCTTTTCTCCGGCTTCGAGCTTCAATGATATACGAATTCAGGAAAGAGACATCTTGGTTTATAAAATGGCGTAAATCGAAATATAAGAATGTGTTCCCGAGCGGAGCCTTCGTTGTTAAAACCCAAGTTCAAAATGAAAGTTCCTTAGGAAGAATTTGCTTTTACGAAAGGATTTTTAATTTTTTGTAGGAACTCCCATCCGGATTTCCCATTTGATCCCACAAATTCGACTGGTTTCCGACGTTGAAACGTAGGAACTCCCTCTTTACGAGATTCCCGAAAACCGAAGCCGTCGAAAAAGAGAATCGGAGCTTTTTCCAAGACCTGTCGCGCGCCAACGGAAGTGATACACTGAATTTCACAGAATGTAGGAACTCCCATCCGGAGATTTAAGAATAATAGCTCTTTGTTACAAAGCTCATAAACCTCCAAAAAGAAACAATGCGGGAACTCCAGCGGTTTTATCAACGAGCAGCTTTTTGAGTGTTGAAAGTGGTTTCTTTTCAGGTTTTGAAATAAGTTCTAAACTGATTTTTCAAGGGTCGGACTTCATCTTATATAACAGAAATATTTCCGGAATTTTCGTTGTGGACAGAGCAAAATCCTCAAACGGATCCATCCATCCTTGGTTCTCCGATTTTGCAGAATCGAAGAAGAATTTTTCCTCCTGATTTTCGTTTTCTTTTTAAAAGAAAATTCTCCGATGTTTCAGAGATCCTAAACTTTTTTTTGTAAGTTTTGATTCTGAAATTAATTATTTCCAATTTCAATCCGCGATTTGGAATCAAAAAACTTTTCTTTTTTATTCGTGGAAAGGAATTTCATAGGCCGTACCGATATCCCCTTCCCGGTTTATTAGAATTCCGTGAACCCTTATTTTTTTGATTTTGTTTTTTGATCCGAATCTTTAAGTCTTTCACTTTGAAGATTTAGAAACAAAAACTTTCTTTCTTTTCTTGGAAACGAACGATTCGAAATTCTTTCTCTCAAAAAGGTTGGTATTTTTCTAAATAAATATTTTATAGTTTCAAAATCCTCGTCAAAACCAATAATAGGATTGAAATTCCGATTCTTTTTTTCGGTTCGTATCGGGTGATCTTTATCCTGTCATTTCGAGGTTATAACAGATTTCTTTCGTATGAATTATTACCTTTTTTTTCCTATGATCGCCTTATTCGCGAATACGATTTTTATCGCGTTCGTTTATGCAAGACGCACGGGAAACCCGATCATTCGTTCTTATCTGATTTATTCCACCGCTCTCAACGCTTGGCTTTTTACTTATATTTTTACCTGGTCGTATCTTCCCGAATCTTGGATGACTTGGGCGTTCAAAATTCTCTCCATAACCTGGCTTCCTGTAGGAGCTCTTTATTTAGAATTTGTTTATACGTTTCTCAACCGATCCCCCGGTTTGTTTCTTTGGTTCTTTCGGATCGGGGTTCCCCTTTCCTACCTTCTTACCCTGACGACCGATCAGGTAGTAAAGGGAAACATACTTTATTATTGGGGATATGAAAACGAACCGGGCCCTCTCTATCTCATAGTGATCCTTGCTTTTGTCGCTCTTCCCGGTTTTATCGGGTTGGGCATTCTTGCAAAATCCTTTCTTTCCTCTCATAAGAACCAGAGAAAACAAATCGGCCTCGCAATACTCGGATCCACGACTGCGATGTGTCTCAGTTTTTATTCCGAAATCATCCAAGTGAACGAACAGGGAAGACTTCTTTCGGTTCCTTGGACTCCTGTGGCGATTGTAATTCAGTCTTTTCTAATATTCATTGCGATTACGAAATACGGTTTTTTAAAAATCAACATAGAAGGACTTGCAGTAGAACTTTTCAAAGACATTCACGACGGAATGATTTTAGTCAAACAGGATCGTTCTCTCTTTTTTATGAACGAATCCGCGATTCGAATTTTAGGAATTCCAAACACTTTACCGTCTTACTTCTATCCCTCCGATTATTTCAGAGGATATCAGGAGAATCCGAATCATCTTTCCAAAGAATATCAACCCATCTTCAATCCGAGTTGCAAAGGAGTGGAACTTACTAGATCCAATATCGAATTGACCGGAAACGAAAGGGGTTATCTTTTTATCCTTCGGGATATCACTGAAAAAATCGAATCCCGGGAGAAAATCGAATCGATCTATACCGCTCTCAGCAAGGATCTTGAAATCGCAAAAATCGCCCAAACTTCGGCGATCTCCACAAAATTTCCGGAGAATGTAAGATACAAATTCCATTCTCATTTTCAACCCTTCGAACTCGTGGGCGGTGATTTTTTCAGAGCCCTTGAACGTTCGGACGGAAAGCTGGATATTTTTTTTGCCGACGTTTCCGGTCATGGAATCTCTTCGGCGATGGTGGCGGGAATGCTTTCCATTTCCTTTCAACTCGTTTCCGAAAAAAATCCGGAACCGAAACAAGCTCTTGAAAAAATCCAAAACTTACTTTTAGGGGCCGTTTTAAACCACCACATTTCCGCGGTTTATCTTTCGTTCGACCCGAAGACAAAAATATTAAAATATTCTTATGCAGGTCATCACCCGATTTTAGTCTTTCGAGAAGGAGAAATTCTTCCTTTAGAAGGTTCCGGAAGAATTCTTCTGATCACCCCCGAAACGGATCTTACAAACTATTCGGTCTTATTAAAAAAGGGAGATATCCTTTTTTTACATTCCGATTGTCTTTTTGAAGTTAGGAACGCGGACGGGGACATTCTGGGATACGAAAACTTTATGGAAAGTCTCCACGAAATCCCGCTTCAAACACCTTCCAATATTCTCAAAACGTCGATCGATCACGCTCTCGAATTCGGACGCGGTAAACTAACCGACGACTTAGCCGTTCTGATCTTGGAGGTTTTTTAATCGATGAATCCGTATGTTCTCATTCCGTTTACGGCTTTGATAATAAACGGATCCTTATTCGCCTACGTAAGCGCGCTCAAAGGCAAATCCAGAACCGTAAATCTCTATCTTAGATTTTCATTTCTCTTATCGATTTGGCATATCGCACTCGTTCTTTATTGGTCTTTTTTACCGAATCATCTGTTGACCATCCTTTTCAAAGTTTCTTCTTTCGCATGGATCTTTATCGGCTGTTTGTTTTTTGAATTTGCGGTTCAATTTGCGGCCTCTTCCTACCGTTTTCTTATCTATTTTTTTCGCGGCCTTTCCCTCGTTTCCTTTATCATCGCAGTTAGCACCGATTTGGTGATCTCCGGAAGTACAAGGGCTTATTGGGGAGACGTGATCGCCACTGGACCGCTTTACCTTTACGTGAGCACCATCGTTATCGGAGTTCCGACCTTAACCGGTTCTTCGATTTTGATCCTTAAGAGTTTTCGTTCTTCTAATTCTTTTTTTAAAAAACAGGCGAGACTTGTCGCGTATGGTACGATCGTAACTTTTATCTTCAGTTTTCTCACGACTCTTTTACCGAGGTTTATCAATCCTTCTCTTACGTTTCCTCCGATGAGCGGAAGTTCGGCCGTTATCCAATCGATCTGTATCTTTATCGCGATCCACAAATACGGGTTTATGGATTTAAAATTGGAACATATCGCGCTCCGACTCTATTCCGAAATCAGAGAGGGTGTGATTCTATTGTCCCCCAAAGGTACGCTCCTGTTCAACAATCTCTCCGCACAAAAGATGTTAAACCTTCCGGAAGATCTGAATTTGGGAACAAGACTGGATCTAAATCAATATCTGGACGGTTTTCCGTCCGATTCCTATTTTGAAAGAAAGGAATTTACGAATCTTAAAGTGAACTGGGATACGAATATAGCGGATCAGCACGAGGATTTTTTTAACGTTCCCGAAAACAAATATCTGGAAGTTTCATCCTCTCCGATTCCTCTTTCCGGTAAAAACGGCGGGAAAGTTTATATTTTAAGAGACATCACCGAAAAAAAAGAATCCTTAGAGAAAATTAGAAAATTGTTATATAGATTGGACTTGGATTTGGATCTTGCTCGGGACATCCAAGAGATGATCACGACCCGCGACTTTCCCGATTCTCCGGACTACAAAATTCATTCCCATTTTCAACCCTATGTTAAGGTGGGGGGCGATATTTTAAACGTAAAAAAGGAATCGGACGAAAGTCTTCATATCCTTTTCGGAGACGTTTCCGGTCACGGAATCTCCGCCGCAATGGTGGCGGCTATGACCTCCATCGCGTTCGGCGCCGCAACCGGAAGAAGCGCTCTTACGGATCAGAATCTTCTCTTTATGCATCACCTTCTGAAAGATACGATCACGTTGCACTTTCTTTCCTCCGTTTATATGAGATACGTTCCTTCTTCAAAAAAATTGGAATACAGCTACGGAGGTCATCACCCCGGTCTTTTGATCCGAAACGGAGAATGTAGTTTTATCGAAGGTTCGGGCGGTATTCTTTTTGCGATCGCTTCCCCGAAAATTCAAAGATACGAATTGAATCTTCTAAAAGGGGATCGAATCCTTTTTTATTCGGACGGTTTGTTCGAAGTGAGAAACTCCGAAGGTAATATTCTGGGCAAACATCAATTTTTGGAAGCCGTTAAATCTCTTGTGAGTGAAGACACGGGTTCCATGATCCGTTCCATCCTCTCCTATTCGAGTTCTTACGGAGGCGGAGAGATGTCGGACGACGTTACGGTCTTTTGTTTGGAAGTGTTTTGACCCGAGTTCGGGAAATTTTTTGCGAAAGCGATTGTCGCGGAATCAACCGATTGTGTTTTGAATCGATCGATTCTTTTCCGCGCATTTTCAATCGGTTGATTGGAGCAGAAAGCGCGGTCCGTCTTTGGCAAAGCCAAAGACGGATTCGCCCAAACCTTTTTCCATGGAATTCTTTTTCTTTTAGGAAATTTTTTCTTGAATCAATTTCAAAAATGGTAGGAACTCGTCCAAGGTTCCGGGAAGTTCGTATTCGATCAAATCCCCGGCGCGGATGATATCTTTTTCCTCCAATGCGACCGCCACCGATGCAAGAATCTCGTTCAACTCTCCGGTCTTTTCCTCAAAGCCGATTCCTTCGATCGTTATCTGAGAAAGATCTAGATCCGGTTTTTTGAACTTCAAAGTGATAAACGAAGTAAGAAGTATGTTGATCTGTGAGATCGACTGCGTAAGAAGCTCGGTCGCGACTTCGTCCTTTCCGGATTGATAGGCTTCGTTTACTTTTACGAAACTTTCCTTGAGTCCGCCGATGTTTCCGATAAACGTATTCAATATTTCTTTTAGAGTGGGAAGATCCAAATCTAACACTTGAGTTCTTGCGATGAGATCCATGATAAAAAGTTTGAGATCTCTTAGATTTTCCAAAAAGGATTCGATCGCTTCCGTGCTGTCAAGACTCGCGCAATGAGAGGATATTTCGGTAACGATCTCCGAAACCGTATTTCCGGTTCCCATCGGTTTGATCTGATCCAATTTAAGATGAAGAAGATTGGATGCGGAATTCAATACGGATTGTATCCACTTTACTCCGTCCGTTAATTCCTTGGATTCCTTTTCGGTCAAAGAATCTCTTCCAAAAAGTGTCGAGCCCACCTTGTCCACGTAAAGATCGAGTTCGGTCAGAGTGGAAACCAAAAAGTCCATCTCTTCTCCGATAAAAAATTCCATCTTATGAGTTGAGTCGATTCCTCGATCCTTCATCTCGATAGGTTGAAACTCTACGCCGTCCACGGTGCAACCGAGAAGATACTTTCCTTTGGACTCGACCCACTTTGTGATCTCTCCAAAAACTTCTCCCAATTTTTTTTCGTTTTCAAGAGAACTATCTAAGAGATGTTCGTTGATATAAATTTCCATTTCACTCTCCTGCTTGAATCACTCGTTTCTGGCGCCTCTGAGATTGTTGTTCAGATACGCTCCCACGGCCTTGTTTTTTCCGACTCCCTGTTCCATATAAAGAAACTTGGATTTCAGTTTTTTCTCGTAACTTACGAGATGGTTTTCGTATTCTTTGATCTTCTTGTTGTTATCGGTGACTTGCTCTTCGAGCATCTTTACCTTTCCGGAAACTAAACCGCCCGCATACTGCGTATAAGGTTTTACGTGTTCCAAAAGATCCACGGCGACTCCGGTATCCATCCTCGCATCCGAATTTGTATCGATCGCAAAAAGGTTTCGAACCGCGTCCGGATTTTCAGCGAGTTTGTTTTTGAGTTTTTCTTCGTCGAGAATCAGAAATCCGTCCTGGATATCGGCCCATTTGCTTCCGACGTTTCCGGTGCTGATTCCGATGTCGCTTAACATTCGGACAGGATTTTCACCCGCAACGGGGTAAGAAGAACTCGCGACCGTTTTCATTCCTGCTATCAGACGAAGAACCGTATGTTCTCCGGATAAAAGTCCGGTTTTGGTTTTTCCTTCCCAAAAAGTTTGTCCGATTTCTCCGCCGTCTTCCTTGCCGTCGTTTACTTGTGCGTTCTTATCGACTGCGGTGGATTCTTTAGAAAACTTTAATACGGTATTGTAAGCGGCGACGAATTCCTTGATCATCTCAAGACCCTTATCGGAATCGGTCTTGATATCGATGCTCACGGGGCCTTCCGTTTTTTTGAGAAGGTTCATCGAAACCCCGTCGAGAACGTCCGTCAAACCTTCGTTCTTCGGTCGATTGACTTCGATTCCGTCGACTAAGAATACCGCGTCCTTTGCTTCGGTGATTTCTTTCGCCGGTTTTGCACCTTTGAATTCTCCCGGAACGACTATGTGGAAGTTTTCTAGGACGACCGTCTTTCCGCTCGAATTTGCAAAAAGGATCTTATGGGCTTTCATTCCGGAAGGAAAACTTTTGAGATTGAGAACGATCTTTCCTTCCTGTTTGGAAGCGGTTTCCAAGATCATCTTCTCTTTATCGTTTTCTTTATAAAGAATTCCTAATTCTACTTTGTCTTCCGGCGCAAGCTGCGTCGGAGTGATGAGTTCTATCTTCGTATTCTTCTTCAATTCCGAGGTCGGAATTCCGAATTGAAACGAACCTACGCTTGCTACCTCGATCCATTTTTTTCCATTCTCTTCTTTGAATATAGGTTTTGCGTCTGCGGGAACTCCGTATTTTTCGGATTGAAAGACAAGAATCTGATCCGCTTCGGGAAGAAGTTTGATTTCTTTCGGAGGATCGGCCGGCTCCGTCGCTCCCACAAGACCGGAAGCTTGGAGAATTCCGTTTGTATCTTCGAACTTGAGTTTTCGTTCTTTCCCCGAAAGACCGGCGGTTAACGTAAGAACGTAATTATCGCCGTCCACTTTTACAAGAGCTGTGTTTACAAGTCCTGCCGCCGAAACCTTAATGGCGGAGGCGAGATCACGGATCGTTCCTCCGGAGAATTCGATTTCCTTTTCGGAATCCCCCGAAAAAATTTTAAAACTTCCCGCGGGAATCTGTTTATTCGCGTCCGTTTTATCTCCGGAAACTTGATGGAAGGTCGCGAGTTCTTTCACTTCGATTTTGCGTTTTCCAGCGCTTGCGGAACGGGACGCGTCTCCGCTTACGACACCTTCCGGTTCGGAAACGATATTTTTCATGGCAAAGGGAGCGGTGAATGAGATGAGTGCTCTGGTTTTATTCTGGAGGTCGGTGGTTACGACTTTTAAATCGTTCCACGCTTTGACTTGGGCTTTGTTAAACGAATTCTGTTGTTCAAGTCGGCGAATCGGTTTTCCTTCCAATTCCACCAGTTTTTTTACGATCAAATTCGTATCTTGACCGGAGCTAAGTCCTGGAATCGTAAATGCGGGCATCTTGTCCTCCTAAGTTCTACATCGGTCGAAACGGAAAAAAGATAAGGGAAAATGAAAAAATTGAGGGCTCTAAAAACCAATTGCCGATCTTAGAAATCCGTGGATTTTAGTCCCGATTTTCGTGGGGGAATTATGGTATCGCCTGTTTTGGGAGAATTTTTAGGGACTTTTGTTTTGATCCTTTTGGGAAACGGAGTCGTCGCCGGTGTTTTGCTAGAACACAGTAAATCCAAGGACAGCGGTTGGATCGTGATCACCACGGGCTGGGCCTTTGCGGTGATGCTCGGAATTTTTACTTCAAACGCTTTCGGAAGTCCGGACGCACATCTCAACCCAGCGGTGACACTCGCCTTTGCGATCAAATCCGGAGATTATTCAAAAATGCTCATATACATTCCCGCACAAATCGCAGGCGCTTTTACGGGAGCCGTCTTCAACTTTTTACACTATCTTCCGCACTGGAAAGAAACAAAGGAAAAGGGAAAGATCCTTGCTGTTTTTTCGACAGAGCCCGCGATATCTCACACCGCTTCGAATTTTTTCAGCGAATTCTTAGGAACCTTTTTATTGATTTTAGGAATCGTCTCCATTTTCTCTACGACGATGCAAGGATTGACTACCCATTTCGGAGCGTTCTTGGTTGGGATTCTCGTTTGGAGCATTGGACTTTCGATGGGAGGAACCACGGGTTATGCGATCAATCCGGCGAGAGATTTTGGGCCGAGGCTTGCACACTTTCTTCTTCCCATTCCCGGAAAAGGTCCTTCGAATTGGAAGTATGCGTGGCTTCCGGTAGTCGCCCCTTTGAGCGGAGCGGCGCTCGCTGGGTTTGTGCTGGCCTGGGTAGACTTGAAGTAACCCTAAAACAAATCGTAAAAACGATGCAGTTTAGGATCGAGGTTTTGTAAGTTACATTATGAAAATATAAATTACCAAATCGAGAGAATTTCAAAAAGATTAGAATCGAAAGATTTATAAAGAATGTAAGTCTGTCCGAGTATATTTGGTACGAGACTTCCAAGTCCGTTTCAAGCACTTTACGCAGAAATACTTTGTCGAAACAAAGAAAGACAAAAGGCTTTTAAGGCGCGAACCAGGATTCAACTTTTCAATGAAATCAAGATTAGAAACGATCCCCGTAAAATTACTAATCGGGAAAAGAATGACCATGTCGTTGCCCAAAATAAAACTGCGGACCTGTGGCGAAGTTTTATGACGAGAAAAAATGAAATCAAAAATCCCATAGGAACGGATTTGTATTCGATTCAAATCTACGATTCTTCTTACTTTGTAAACTTTAATCCAAATAAAGAATTCGTAAAATGGGCTGCGATTGAAGTTCAAGATGCAGATTTGATCCCTTCCGAAATGGAAACCATTACGATTCCCAAGGGCCTTTACTCCGTTTTTCTGCACAAAGGTGGAGCAAGTGAAGGACCAAAAACGTTTCAATACCTCTTTGAAACTTGGCTGCCGAATTCAGATTACATTTTAGACAACAGACCTCATTTTGAAAAATTGGGAGACAAATATAAAAACGAAAGTCCTGATTCGGAAGAAGAATTTTGGATTCCCATTCGATACAAAAGATAGAATCGGGCCGTCATTCGCCAAACGATCCAATTCGGTTTTTCCAAACCGTAACTGCGGAAGTAAAACGGATCACAAAATTCTCTTTTGCTCTCCGGACCTTAGACGCGTTACGATCAAGTACTTTTCCGAATCCCGTTAACCCAAGAACGCGAAGAGATATTGATCTCAATTCTTTTTCTTTTAGATGGAATATTCATCCAAGGCTTTCGCATGGAATTCTTAAATCCCTAATTCTTTCCGCTTTTTCCTGAGGATTTTTTCCCACGCCATTCTTTTGGCAGCTTAACGCCTCTGAGTTTTTCCATTTGTGAATTCTCCTTTTTTCCGAGCTTTTTACCCTTGTTCCAATTTTCCTGGAATTCCTGGTATTATCTTGTTACAATTAAACTAACAAGATAGATTGAAAAAAAGAAGAAAATAAAAAATCAATTCGTGAGGGACATTTTTTTCTGACACTCGCCTCGAACCTGCTCCATCACATCGGCGAGAGAGAATTCTCCGAGTTTGGCTTGGAGGGCGGCTTGAGCCTGGGCAAAGATACATTCAAGGGTGGGGAGAATTCCCATTCCAACAAAACAGTCTTGTTTTGGATGATCATGAACGTTAAAGAGACAATCGGAATCTTCGATGGCCCTGTAAATGTCGGAAAGTAGGATCTCTGACGCCGGTTTCGCAAGGCTCGCACCCGGAACTCCTTGCCTCGTCAAAACGAGTCCCGCTTTCTTGAGTTTTCCGGTGAGGGTCCGAACAATGGCAGGATTGGTTCCCACGGATTCAGCAATCGTATCGGAAGTCGTATCTCCCCCGTTCCCGTTCTCCAGGAATGTGAGAATATGAATCGCGACCGCGTAACGACTGGGAATTGCCAAGTTTTTGTTCCTTACACTGTATTCATTGTTTTAGACGAGTCCCTGCCAAGAAGAATTCGGCTTTTCTTTGGAATAAAAGTGATCGGCTTTTTTTGAAGTGCGGGAACTCCCTCTTTTTTTGAGAGAAGAATCGGATTCTTCTCTGGAATTTCTTGAAAAGTAGGAACTCCCTCGACTTTCGTTCCAAAAATGATTTCCTTAAACAACGAGTGCGGGAACTCCCCACTCTCGACATTCTTCCAAAAAAACCGCCAAAAACGTAGGATCTCCTCCGTCCAAAAAGAAGAAGGGAAACAAAGCTGTCATCGAAATCCTTCCAAGAATCATTGACTCCCCGCAAAGGAGGTTTAAACAGGAATAGAATCCCTCCTTCGGTCTTTTCTTCAGGGGGCTTCCCAGAATTTTCAGGATATCCAAGTGTCAAAGCCAAGAATACAAGAACAAGCTCCGACAAAAACGAGCGAAAACGGTTCTTCCAACGGAAATCAATTCGAGATTCACCTCGGCAACCCGAATATATTTTTCGACCGGGAACTTTCCTGGATCGATTTCAACCGACGCGTTTTAGAAGAAGCTAACGACTCGGAAAATCCGCTCCTGGAAAGACTGAAATTCTTAAGTATCACTGAAACCAATCTCGACGAATTCTACATGGTTCGCGTCGCCGGACTTCGAAATTTAGTAAAAGAAGGAAACGACGAAAGAAGCCTCAACGGAGACAGCGCCTCCGAAATTCTCTCCGATCTTTCCGACAAGGTCCGCGTCTTCGTCCGGGAACAATACGAAACGTTTTCCAATACATTAGAAGAATTGAAAGCGGCCGGAATCCACGTGATTCTCAACCCGGAAGAATTGACGATCGACGAAATCAAACAGATCCAAAGTTACTACAAAGAAGACGTATCTCCGATCTTAACTCCCCTCGCAATCGATACGTCGCACCCCTTTCCACATATTCTCAACAAGTCCTTAAATCTCGCGATGGTTCTCAGCACCGACGACGAAAAAACCGGTGGGAAAAAAGATCTTTTCGCGGTCGTACAAGTGCCTTCGGTTCTCCCTCGATTCTTACATCTGAAAACAAAGGGAGACGAAAGAAGATTTTTCCCGCTGGAAGAGATCATCAAACTCCACGTAGACGATCTTTTTTACGGAATGACCGTAAAAGAAATCTATCCTTTCCGAATCATCCGCGACGCGGACATTTCCATCGACGAAGAAAAATCGGTAAAAGATTTATTGATCACGATGAAGGACGAACTTCGCAACCGAATCTGGGGCGACGCGGTCCGAATGGACATTCATCAAGGAACTTCTCCTTTTATCAAAAACACCCTCAGAGAACTTCTCGAACTTCAGGATCACGAAGTTTTCGACGTTGCTTCTCTTTTAAACATCAACGACGCTATGTTCTTCTACGGTTTGGATCATACTTCCAAACTCAAATATCCTTTCTTTCAACAAAAGATGACACTGAAGTTTGATACGCCGGAAAAGATCTTCGAAGCGATGAAAAAGAAAGACCGCCTTCTTCATCATCCGTATCAATCCTTCTCGGCGATCGAAGATCTTTTAAGAATCGCATCCGAAGACCATAGAGTCCTCGGAATCAAAATGACCCTTTATCGTACGAGCGGGGATTCTCCGATCATCCAGTATTTAGGGCAAGCGGCGGAGAATGGAAAACAAGTGACCGTTCTTGTGGAACTCAAGGCCCGTTTTGACGAAGAAAGAAACATCAAATGGGCGCAGAAACTCGAAGCGCGCGGAGTTCACGTAGTCTACGGCGTTGTCGGATTAAAAATTCACTGTAAGATGCTTCTTGTCGTCCGCAAAGAGGACGATCACATGGTGCGTTATGTGCATCTTGGAACCGGAAATTACAATTCCACAACTTCCAAGTATTACACGGATCTCAGCTTTTTTACCGTAAACAAACAGATCACCGAAGACGTTTCTACGATCTTCAATACGATCACGAGTTATGCGAAGATGCCGACGTTAAATCTTCTCTCGGCGTCTCCTCACAACCTCAAATCGACCTTTATTACGATGATCGAAAAGGAAACCGAGAACGCGCTCGCGGGAAAACCCGCAAGAATCATCTTCAAAATGAATTCCCTCGTCGACCCGCATATTATACTTTCCTTATATAAGGCGAGTCAGGCGGGAGTCAAAGTGGATCTTATCATCCGAGGAATCTGTTGTCTCAAACCCGGACTCAAAGGAATTTCCGAAAACATCACGGTCCTTTCGATCGTTGGAAGATTTCTGGAACACACTAGAATCTACTACTTCCATTCGGGAGGCGCCGAGGCGACCTTTCTCGCTTCTGCGGATTGTATGCCCAGGAACTTTGAAAGAAGAATCGAGGTTCTTTTTCCGATTCTCGAACCCAAAAACAAGGATAGAATCAAAAAGATTCTGGACGTTCAGTTGAGAGACAACGTAAAAGCGAGATTCCTCTATCCGGACGGGCATTACAGAAAGAGAACCCTGGAAAAGGACGAAAAGTCGGTCGATTCTCAAATCGAAAGAATGAACTTCGCCGAATAATTACAAAACTTGAATATACGAAATTAGAATTATGACTACGACTTCCACAATCAACAAATCGGAATTAAAATCCCTCATCGGACCGGGAAAAATCTTTTTTAGAAACGACCCGGACTTTGACGAAGCCACCTTTCTTTCCTTCGGAACCGACAGAACGAAAGTTCACAGTCCCGATTTCGAAATCCTCGCCTTCCCGACCAACACCGAGGAAGTTGCAAAAATCGTAAAATACGCTTTCGAGAACGAAATCTCCATCGTTCCCTCCGGAGGAAGAACCGGTTACGCGGGAGGAGCAATCGCGAAAAATCAAGAACTCGTCCTTTCCCTTTCCAAGATGGACAAGGTTTTGGATTTCGATCCCTTTTTCGGAAGTATCAAAGTACAAGCGGGAATGATCACGAAAAATCTCCACAAAGAATCCGAAGAAAGAGGATTTTACTTTCCGGTGGACTTCGCATCCACGGGCTCTTCGCAAATCGGAGGAAACATCGCGACTAACGCGGGCGGTGTGAGAGTCGTTCACTACGGGCTCATTCGTCAGTGGGTTTTAGGTCTTACGGTAGTAACCGGAACCGGGCAAATTTTAGAATTTAACGGAGAAGTGTTGAAGAACAATACCGGATACGATCTCAAACAACTCTTCATCGGATCCGAAGGAACGTTAGGCGTCATCACGGAAGCGACCCTCAAACTGACTACAAAACCTCTGGACAACCGGGTTCTTCTCGTAGCGGTTCCGGATTTTGTCTCCATTCTTTCCTTATTCAAAGAAACCCATCAGGTAAAGGTTCCTCTTCTCGCTTTCGAATTTTTCACCGAATATTGTCTGGGAAAAGTAAAAGCTCATCTGGGAGTTCACGATCCGTTCTCGTCTCCAAGTCCGTATTACGTTTTGATGGAATTCGAAATCGCAGACGAAAGCGACGACGAAAAGTTGTTCGGCTTTTTGGAAACGATCACGGAAAAAGAGCTGATCAGCGACGGAAGCCTCGCTCAAAATTCCAAACAATCGGAAACCTTCTGGAAATACAGAGAAGGAATCAGCGAGAGCATTTCCATCGATTATACGGTTCACAAAAACGATATTTCTCTTCCTCTTCGAAACATGGAACCCTTCCTCGTGGAAATGGAAGCGCTTTTAAAAGACGAATATCCCGGTTTTGAAATCGCTCTTTTCGGTCACGTTGGCGACGGAAATCTTCACCTAAACATTGTTAAACCGAAGGATCTTTCCAATGAAGAATTTTTCAAGAGATGCAAAAGCGTGGATCCGGACATGTTTCGTTTATTACAAAAATATCATGGATCCATCAGCGCTGAACATGGAATCGGACTTTTAAAAAAGGACTTTCTTCATTTTTCCAGAACGGAAGCCGAAATTCTTCTAATGAAAGAAATCAAAAAATCCATGGACCCGAAAAACATCATGAACCCGGGTAAAGTGTTCTGATGATTTCCACAAACGGAGCCGGCGGGAAAAAACCGAGGAAAAAAAAGAAGAAGATTCAATCCGATCATAGGATCGTTATCCGCGCTCTAACCTTGGACGACTACGAAGACGTAAAAGAAATTATGGACATCGTCTTTCCCGAGTTCGACGGCGCTTGGAAAAGAAATCAATACGAATCTCAGATCACAAAATTTCCGGAAGGCCAGATCTGCATCGAAGACAACGGTAAAGTTGTAGGCGCCGCGATCAGCCAGATCATCAAGTGGGCCGATTACGGAGACAACCACACCTATGAAGAAATCGTCGGAAAGGGCGATCTCAAAAATCACGATGAGGATGGAGATTCTCTCTACGGCGTCGATATCTTCGTTCATCCCGAGTATCGCGGTCTTCGTCTCGGCCGAAGATTGTATGACGCGAGAAAAGAACTCTGCGAAAGACTCAATCTCAAAAGAATCGTAGTCGGAGCGTGGATGCCGGGTTATGAAAACTACGAAGATTCTATGACTCCGGCGCAATACATCGAAAAAGTAAGAGACAAAGAAATCTACGATCCCGTTTTATCCTTTCAATTGGCTAACGGTTTTCACGTAAGAAAACTCAAACGCGGCTATTTCGGAAACACAAAGGGTTTTAGCTCTTACGCGGTTCTATTAGAATGGTTGAATATATACTATGAAAAGGAAGAAACGACTCTTATTGGCGGTAAAAAAACCGTCGTCCGAGTGGGGGTCGTCCAGCTTCAGATGCGGCCCGTTACCGGAATCGAAGAATTGATGAAACAGGTAGAATTCTTTGTGGATACCGTCGCGGGATACAACGTGGACTTTGTTCTTTTTCCGGAATTCTTCAACGCTTCCCTTCTTTCAAAATACAACGATCGGAGCCCTTCCGACGCGATGCGCGCGCTTTCCAGCCACACGGAAAGTATCATAGAAAGAATGGTGGAGCTTGCAGTTTCATACAACGTGAATATCATCTCCGGTAGTATGCCGGAATACAGGGACGAAACCCTGCATAACGTTTCTTATCTATGCAGAAGGGACGGAACTTACGAAGAACAGTATAAACTGCACGTAACTCCGGATGAAGATTTCTATTGGGGCGTTAAAGGAGGATACAATCTTTCGGTGTTCAACACGGATTCCTGTAAGATCGGAATTCTTATCTGTTTCGACGTCGAATTTCCGGAGCTTCCTAGAATTCTTGCGGAACAGGGAATGGACATTCTTTTTGTTCCTTTTTATACGGACACAAAGAACGGTTACAACAGAGTTCGTCACTGCGCGATGGCAAGGGCGATCGAAAACGAATGTTACGTCGTGATCTCGGGTTCGGTAGGCGCGCTTCCTCACGTGGAGAATATGGACATTCAGTATGCTCAGTCCGCGGTTTTTACTCCTTCCGACTTTGCCTTTCCTCACGATTGTGTCGCCGCCGAATCAGTTCCGAACACGGAGATGACCCTGATTGCGGATTTGGATCTGGATCTTTTGAAAGAACTTCGTAAAAAAGGTTCGGTCAGAAACCTAACCAATCGTAGAAAAGACTTATACGAACTCAAATGGATCTATGAATCATGAAAACATTTTCTATTACGATCATTCTTCTTTGGATTTTATTTGCCGCCCTTCAGTGGAACGATCCGGATCCTTGGCTCTGGATGCCGCTTTATCTCAGCGTCGTAATATTGTATTCAGGATTCTTAATATATCCTGAAAAAACTAAAATCTGGCTGAGAACTTCTTTGATTCTTTCCGCGATGTTTTCCGCGGGAACGGTCCTTGCGGCGATGCAGATCCAGAATTTCTCCTTTGACGACGAGGTGACGAGAGAAACCGGAGGTCTGATTCTTTCCGCGATCGTTTCCCGCGTCCCGTCGTATATCATTCGGAAGAGAGAGACGAGTGCCGTTTCAAAAGGATGAAATTTTTTCGTATCACGAAAAAAGAAATTTTTATTCGGGTCTGATCTTTCTTTCCTCCGTTTTGATAGCGCTCACGCTCTTGATCTTGGCGACTTCCGGGATTCTTAAATTTGAAATTCCGGGTTTAAGCGCCGTTCAAAAGTTAGTCCTTTCCGTAAGCAAAGAAATCCAAAAACCGAGTTTGATCGGCGTCTTTTTTACTACCCTTTTCGGAGGTTTGTTTTTCTTTTATCTTCCCATCGAATTCTTATACATTCGCGCGACGTATTCCAAACTCGATGGGAGCGATTTGATTTCTCTTCATCTGCTCGGTCTCTTGATCTCGTTTTCGATCAATTATTTTCTGGGAAGAATCGCTGCTCGGGCCTGCATCAAACTGATCAGTCCGAAAAAATTTTATAGAATGAAAGGATTTTTAAACCGCTATGGCGTTTTGGCGATTTTTGCATTTAACGCGCTTCCTTTACCGGCTCCGATCTTGAGTGCAATTCTTGGCGTCATTCGTTATAAGAAAAAAATTTTTTATCCCGTTTTCATCGCAGGACAATTTTCGCAGTGTATCGTGATTCTCTTTTTTGTTCGTTATGTTTTCTCGGGGAAGATTTTTTGAGGAGATCCTACTTCCGTTGTTCGAGCAAAGCTTTTCTGAGATCAAAAACGAAGGAGATCCTACTTCCGTTGTTCGAGCAAAGCTTTTCTGAAATCGAAAACGAAGGAGTTCCTACTTCCGTTGTTTAAACAAAGCTTTTCTGAGATCAAAAACGAAGGAGATCCTACTTCCGTTGTTCGAGCAAAGCTTTTCTAAGATCAAAAACGAAGGAGATCCTACTTTTTCACTTTCCATTCCATAAGTTCTAATTTCCGAGAATTTTTCTAAGCGCTTCATTCTTTTCTTTCCATTCTCCCTTGACTCTAAACCCGGCAGCCAAATATTGAGAATCATTTTCAAAATCGAAATCGACGATGCATAAAAAAACAATTCTGTCCGTCTCTCTTTTCTTCATTTTCCTCTTCTCTTGGGGAGTTCCCGCACAACCTCAGGAAAACACGGAAAAGCAACCCTCTCCCACTCCAAACCCGGAAGAAATAGAAAAAGAAAAATGGTCCAAAGGAACCATTTCGGTCATCGGAAAAAAGAAAAACGATCTCAAACGAATTCCAGGCTCCGCGACGATCATCGAGAAAGAATACCTCGAACAAACCCGTCCGGTCGATTCGATGGAAGTCCTTCGAAGAGTTCCCGGCGCCTCGATTCGATATCAAGATACCGGCTTGATCTTGAACGTAGGCTTTCGAGGAGTGAACAGCGATCTAGGAAGAAAGGTTCTCATTCTTGAAGACGGAATTTTCACATCCCTCAACCCATATTCCGCACCGGAACAATATTATACGCCTAACATCGATCGTATGGAAAGAATCGAAGTGGTAAAAGGATCCGGAGCGATTCTTTTCGGACCTTCTACCATCGGCGGAGTCATCAACTTTATCACAAAACGCCCCCCGAAAGAACCGGTCCTTTCCGTTTCTATGCAAGGAGGATCTTACGGATTCTTCTCTTCTCAAGTTTCTTACGGCGGGACCTTTGGAAATACCGGAATCGATATTTCCATTCTTAGAAAACAAGGAAACGGATTCCGTGAACACCAAGACTTCAGACTCCATGAGGTTTCTTTTAAGTCGGTGACCGATCTGAACGAAAAACACGCGTTCACCACAAAATTCTTAGGAACCGTTCAAGACGCGAATATGACCTATCTCGGTCTTACAACGGCTCAACTCTGGAACAATTCTTCTTCCAATTTCGCGGAACAGGACAATCGCAAACTTCAAAGATATTCCGGCGATCTCGGTCACGAATGGAAAATCACCGATAGCTCCAAACTCGTTACGAAAGTTTATGCTGCCTATACTGAAAGAAATTGGTCTAGACAGAATTACGCTCGCAATACCGGTTCTTATTACAACGTAATTCCGAACAATACGATTAAAGCCTTCGATACCGAGCCTTTCGTAAATCGTACCGGTGATACGGTCTATATGCTGGACGGGGTCGGACATCGAAACAGAACTTATCGTTTTGTCGGCGCAGAATCCAGATATCAACTGGACTATCAGTTTTTCGGCGTCAAAAACCAACTCGATGCGGGGCTTCGTTATCACTACGAGACGGCGGATATAAAATTCCTGGATGGTCCGTCTACTCCCGATTATGCAACCTTTGGAAACGGACTGGGAAGCCCCGCTACCGGGGCCGTCTCTTCGGAATATTCCCTCGCAAAATCCGGACAACTCCGAGACCACGAGGTCAACAATACAAAATCGGTCGCAGGTTTTGCTCAGAATAGTTTTAAATTCTACGATAAATTCTCAGTGATTCCCGGTGTTCGATATGAAACCTTCACTCAAAACCGGACGATTCTCCGTCAACAAGCGATAGACCCAGTCACAAACCAAGCGGATCCGAATTCTCCACCTCAAGAAGTCGACAAAGGAAGTAGAAACGTCTACCACGTCCTCATTCCCGGCCTTGGTCTTACTTACGATATTCGAAAGGATCTTACCTGGTTTGCCGGCGCCCACAAGGGTTTTTCTCCTCCTCGTTATCAGGATGCGCTTAACAATTCCGGAATCATAAATAAAATAGATCCTGAATATTCCTACAATTACGAAACCGGAATTCGCGGAGATATTACAAATTACTTAAATGCACAAGTGACCTATTTTGATTTGAATTATATCAATCAAATCATCATCACTTCTTCCACATCCGGAAATGACTCCGCGACTTCCGCCAAAAACGGAGGAAGGACTTATAGCCGAGGATTGGAAACCAACGTTACATTCGACCCTGCAAAACTTTTCGACGCGTCTTTTAAACTTCCGATCGAATTCATCTACACGAGAGCGGACGCAAAGATGAATCAGTATTCTATCGACACTTCCAAAGTCACCGCAAACCAATCGTTTCTGGACTTCATAGTCACTCAAAAAGATAAAAACGGAAATTATGTTCCCTACGTTTCCAGAGACACTGCCACGGTTTCTTTGGGTTACATCCACCCGAAAGGTTTTTATGCGAGAGCGGAATATCAGTATTTCTCGGCCCAATTCCACGACGATACGAATACAAGAACTGCTTATTGGGCCGATTCCATCACCGATCCTTTAGGGAAAAAAGTATTACAATATTTGAATATCTCTTCGGACAGTTCCGGGGAAACCGGGGTGATCCCGGCTTACGCGCTTGTAAACGCATCTTTGGGATATAAGGATCCGATCAAACGTTGGAGCGTTTTTGTAAACGGTAAAAACCTCGGGGACGTTCGTTATATTTCCGGGCGCATCCCGGAAGGGATTCAAGTAGGACCTTTTCGCCAGATCAATGTCGGAGTTACCTTTGAACTCTGAGAATTTAAGAATGGACCTTTTTTCAGACAAAACCTTTGCAGAGAAGATTTTGGGTGTGAGTTCCTACTTTTTACCGGGAAATCACCCTTTTCTGACGGGGTTCCGGACCGAAAAACGCGGGAACTCCCCAGTTTACGGACTTTTTCGCGGGAGTTCCCGCAAATTCGCCCACCAAAAAGAATTTCGATTGACCAAAATTATGATTTTGAGAATTAGTATCAATATCATAACAACCAGTTCATCGAAAATTCCCCGGGTGTGGGCGAAAGCCTTCTCCCGGGACCTTTTTTCAAAGACATTCAGGAAAAAATACATGGACCTAAAAAAATCACCTC
>NZ_JAFFPT010000065.1 GCF_016918785.1 Leptospira ainazelensis
AAGGATCAATATCCTCCGCCTCCCCCGCCGCCGCCTGAACTTCCGGATCCGCCTCCGCTTGCGCAGATAGCAAGGACGCCCAGATAAAGGGAATCACAAGCTCCCATTGTGGGATTGGAGGAATTACAGGCCAAGTATGTAGCTACGGCGCTATTGCATTTTTTCTTATCGTCCTCTTTTTTTTCCTTATCCTGATCCAAACCAAGATTGGAACAGGAGAGAATGGCGAGGGCAAAAGCCGCGAGAGAGATTTGAAAATGTGTGATGAGTTTCACGAGAGTTCTCCTTTAGAAGAGGAAAAAGTTATTCCTCTCAGTCAAAAAATTATCACGCGAAAATGGAAAGGAAATAGAAAAAGCGGAACAAACCCGCTTTCGGAATGAACAATCTCTTTTCAGGAATCAAGAATCGAAAGTCGACTTTGGAAACTCCGAAAAAATGTTTTGCACGAAATTCCCGGATTTTTCCCTGCGATCGACTTCTTTCCGACTCGAATTCTCACGGTTTTACGGGCAGTTTCGCTCTTTTTCGAAAGAAGATTGGTATTACTCGAGCAATTCAGGAACCTGGTGAAAAACTCAGGGTTCGAATTCTCAAATCCATGTTCATAAAACCTTTTTTTGTCTTTCTAAACGTCCTGATTCTCTTTGATTCCTGTTTTCCGATTGATCCGGACCGGGTTCGTTCCTCCCACTTTCGAGACGGAAAGTATCACAATCTCGAAGAAGACGAAAGACTGAATAAGAGTTTTTTTTCGGTCCTCCGATGGAAAATTTTGGGACCGGTGGATCCGCCGACCGCAGACGGAAATCTCGCAAAGGTTCCCGAGGTTCTTCCGAGAACCAGAGAGGATTTTTTAGCTCCGGAAGGAAAGGTAAGAATCATCTGGCTTGGTCACGCGACCGTCTGGATTGCTGCAAACTTTCACGGAAAAAGAATGCACATTCTTACAGATCCGATCTTTACCGGAATTCCGCCTTTTGTTAAACGACTTACCGAACTTCCGATTCAACCGGAGAATCTTCCGGGTGTGGATATCGTCGCCGTCAGTCACGCACACAGGGATCATCTCGACATAGACTCGATCAAAAAAATTCAGAAACTATTTCCGGAAGTTACGATCCATCTTCCTTCGGGAATGAGAGAATTTGCAAAAGAGGAAGGTTTTGAGAATACGGTAGTTCAAGAATGGTGGTCCGTTTTCGAATATGCGGGAACAAAGATCCATTTTCTTCCGGCTCAACACTGGAGCAGAATGGGGCTTACCGATATGAACCAATATCACTGGGGAAGTTACGCATTCGAATTTGAGAGTATTCGAATTTACTTTGGCGGTGACACGGGATTCTCAAAACATTTTTCCGAAATTGAGAAAAAATTTCCAAGGGGTTTTTCCGCAACGGTTCTTCCGATCGGAGCTTTCAAACCGAGATGGTTTATGGAACCGGCTCATATCGGTCCGAAAGAAGCCTTGGAGGCGGGGAAAATTCTTCAATCTTCTCTTCTTCTCCCGATTCACTGGGGAACCTTTCCTCTTGGAGACGATCTTCCTTCGGAGGCGGCTCTTTATCTCAAAAAAATACAATCCGAAAAAAAAGAGACTACTCCCGTAAAGGTCTGGACGATCGGAGAAGTCATCGACTTGTAAAAAGGTCGATTTTACCGGCGCCCTTTTTTGAAAGAGAGATTTCGGGTCGAAAAAAATTCTTTCGACAAACGGAGTTCTGAAAAAGTTCATTCCAATATCTTTTGCTTTTCGTGAGATTGGATCGTTTATAAAAAACGAAGGAGTTCCCACGTTTGGGAAAGGCTTTTAGGAAATTCTTCTCTTTGTTGGCAAACAAACGTCTGAGACGAGGCAAAAATCGAAGAGACCGGTGTAAGAGTTCCTACTTTTTATTCCGTAAGGAGAATTTGGAAAATGAGAAAAACAAACCCCGGTTCCCTAAAATTTCCTTAGATGATTCCGACAAACTTTGGGTTTTCCCCAAAACTCGTCGAGGGCATACACTGAGTTTCACAAAAATGTGGGAACTCCCATGAAAATTTACCGAAGACAAAGTCCTTCATCAAACGCTAAAAGGACGTAATCTGTATGAACTCCTCCGGCGCTTTTATTTCGAATTTTCTCAGTGTTGTAAAAACGGTTTCCATCGAGGGTTTTAAAATGGTCTCGGATCTGATCCGAAAATCTGACCGCAAAAGCGGACTTAAAGTCCTTTGGAAATAAAATCTCGGCGATACAATATAATCCTCAAGAATATAAGAATTCTTTTATATTCTGATCCAAGCGCTTTCAAAACAAACACTTCGATTTTAAAAAATAGATCTTTCATTCTTTTCTCTTCTCCTTCCGAGAAATGACGAAAGGTATAATTTTTTGAAGAATTTTTTGCCCTTACAAAAACGAGATTGCGCCTTTGCACAAAAAAACTCTCGAGAACTTTCAAATCGTCTCGGAAATTTATCTTTACGATCCGACTCCGAATGAACGGATGGGAGGATATGATCTCAGGCCTGAAAGGAAATCTTAGAAAATTAGAAGTAGGATTCGCACATCTCGAAACGGGTGGAATCACTTACGAAATCACGATCTCTTTCAAAACCTATCTCGAACTCAAAAGCCTTTCCTCTTCGAAAGAAATTCATCTTCACATCTTTCACGCGATGAGCGAGAGAGGACAGAGGCTGTTCGGATTCTTAACCGAACAAGACAAAGAATTCTTCAAAGTGATGAAAGGGCTTCAAGGAATCGGCGAGTTGACGGCCCTCAAAATCCTTTCCTTCTTTTCCGCGGAAGATCTCTATCGAATCGCACAATCCGGAGAAGCCAAGGAACTCGAGAAAATTCCCAAGGTAAAAGGAAAAACCTCGGAAAAGATCTTTTTTGAAGTAAAACAGAATCTAAAAAAGTTGGAACTCTTTCTTTCCGGAGCTCCTCCCAAGGGAACTTCGATTTCTTTGGATTCTTCCACTTCCACTCCGGAAGAGGCCGCGGCCTCTCGAAGAAAGGAGACCGCCATTTTAGGACTCGTCCAACTCGGTTTTGATGAAAAGACCGCCGTAAAGGAAGTGGAAAAGACTTTGAAACGTTCTCCGGAAACCGACCCGGGTGAAATCATCCGCGCAATTCTGAAAGAACTCTAAAAGTGTGAGAGTTCCTACTTTTCTCAGGAACTTCGAAAGAAACTGTTCCAGAGCGAAATTCAATTTCTGTGAGAGTTCCTACTTTTTTTGGAAACCAGGGAAGAATCCGACCTCCGTTCCAAAAACTAAAAATTTCGTTGGATAGGAGTTCCTACGTTTCAGTCCGAGCATTTCTTATCAGAAGAATCGGATTCTTTTCCCGGACAAAAATCCTTTGGCGGTTCGTTTTTTAGGCGTCTTTCTTGCGAGGGAGTTCCTACATTCCAGAAAACAAAACGTCCTTCTTCGAATACAAGGTTCTAAAATTGGAGTTCCAACAAAATTTCGTTTCACGAACCAATTCTCGAAAAAGACCGAAGTGCAGATTTCAAAACATTCCCTCAAAGTAGGAACTCCCAAATTCAAAATTCTTCTCCAAAAATCCTCACCAAGGGTCGATCCATTCCTGACTCAAAAAAGAAAGAAGCAACAAACTCCCGACCGGCAAACGAAGATTCTCCCGAATTTTTTACTGACACCAAAGTTCCCGCCTAAAACATTATAAATTTAGAGAAAACTGTTCCTCCTACTAAAAGCACTGAACTAAGTTCAATGAAGGTTAATTCATGAAAATTCACGAGTATCAGGCAAAAGAAATCCTGAGAAGGCATAAAGCCAACGTACCTTTTGGGGTCGTTATCGATAATAAAGAAAACGGATCCAAAGCCCACGACGAAGTCACCTACGCAACCGAAGGTTCCGTAGTAGTTGTAAAAGCGCAAATCCACGCCGGTGGACGCGGTAAAGGCGGCGGAGTTAAGGTTACCAAAACAAAAGAAGATGCATTAGCCGCAATCGACAAAATCCTCGGTATGCAACTCATCACTCCTCAAACCGGACCCGAAGGAAAAAAAGTCCTAAAAGTTTATCTGGAACAAGGAATCGACATCGCAAAGGAATACTATCTGAGTATCCTCCTCGATCGTTCCATTCGTAAGACCATCATCATGGCCTCTACGGAAGGTGGAATGGAAATCGAAGAAGTTGCGGAAACTCATCCGGAAAAAATCCTCAAACTCGCGGTGGATCCCGGAATCGGTCTCCAACTCAATCAAGCAAGACAACTTGCCTTCGAACTCGGACTTCCGATCGAATCTCATAAATCTTTCCAAAATCTTCTCTTCGCAATCTACGAAGCTTATATCAAAGAAGACGCATCTCTTTTAGAAATCAATCCTCTCATTCTTACCAAACAGAATGAAATCGTTGCGGGCGACTGCAAAATGGATCTGGATGAAAACGCACTCTACCGTCATTCCGACAACGCTTCGTTCCGCGACGTAACGGAAGAGGATCCTCTCGAAGTCCAGGCTTCCGAGTTCAACCTCAACTACGTGAAGTTAGACGGAAACATCGGTTGTATGGTAAACGGAGCCGGACTTGCGATGGCGACGATGGACATCGTAAAAATCGCAGGAGCAGAACCCGCAAACTTCCTCGACGTGGGAGGTGGAGCGAGTAAGACCACCGTTACCAACGGATTCAAAATCATCCTAGGAGATCCGAACGTAAAGGGAATCTTCGTAAACATCTTCGGTGGAATCGTTCGTTGCGATATGGTCGCGGAAGGAATCATCGAAGCTGCGAAGGCTGTGGATCTCAAAGTTCCTCTCGTGGTTCGTCTTCAAGGAACCAACTCGGAACTCGGAAGAGAAGTCCTCAATAAGAGCGGACTCAAAATTACCGGAGTCGACGACCTCCGTGAAGCGGCAAGTACGATTGCCAAATTGATTCAATAAGAGAGAACACACATGGCAGTATTAGTTGATGAAAATACAAAGGTTGTAGTTCAAGGAATCACCGGTAAGGAAGGTTCTTTCCACGCAACTCAGATGTTAGCTTACGGAACCAAAGTGGTTGCCGGAGTAACCCCGGGAAAGGGCGGTTCTAAATGGGAAGACAAGGTTCCCGTTTTTAACACGATCCATGATTCCGTTAAGAATGAAGGCGTAAACGCAGCCGTGATTTTTGTTCCTCCCGCTTTTGCGGCAGACGCGATCATTGAAGGAATTCTTGCGGAACTTCCTCTCGTAATCTGTATCACCGAAGGAATTCCTACACACGACATGCTCAAGGTTTACAGCGTTCTTAGAAATTCTAAAACCAGACTCGTGGGGCCGAATTGTCCGGGAGTGATCACTCCTCGCGCAAAACAAAAACTGGGAATTATGCCGGGTTTTATTCATAGCCCGGGTTCAGTGGGAATCGTTTCCCGTTCCGGAACCTTGACTTACGAATCCGTAGCGCAGATCACAAAACAAGGTTTAGGTCAGTCCACTTGTATCGGAATCGGAGGAGATCCCGTTCCCGGTATGAACCACACGGAAGCGATCAAACTTCTCAACGAAGACCCTGAAACCAAGGGAATCGTGATGATCGGTGAAATCGGCGGAACTTCCGAAGAAGAAGCCGCAGAATACATCAAAAATTACGTAAAAAAGCCGGTTGTAGGCTTTATTGCTGGTCAAACGGCTCCTCCGGGCAAAAGAATGGGACACGCGGGTGCGATCATCAGCGGAGGGCTGGGAACGGCTTCTTCCAAAATGAAAGCGATGCAGGAAGCGGGAATCCACGTTTGCCAATCCATCGCAGAAGTTGGAGAAAAAATGAAGAAGGCTCTGGGTTAACCAAGGTCTATTCTTACAAGGGTTCCAGAACAGAAGGAGTAACGAAATGGATCAAAAAGTACAAAATTCAAATCATAGGATTCTAAGAACAAAGAACCTCGGGAGAATTCTCTTGGGAAGTTTCGTTCTTCTTCAAACCTTCTCTCTCGCGGCCAACGATACCCTCAAACTCACGACGGAAGAAACCGTCAAAAGGGCGCTGGAAAGCAATTATAGTTTACAAAACCTTCGTTACGAATTGGCGAAATCCGATACGAACTTTCTCAAAAACGATTCGAAGTATTCTTGGAGATTGGTAGCCGACGGAAAATCCAGTCAGTCGATTCTTCCTTTCAACCAAGCAAACCTCCTCACAGGAACCAAAATTTCGGACGATACCATCAAGGGTGGGATCGAAAAAATGCTTCAGACCACCGGAACTTATTTCAAGGTTGAAGCGGGAACCAGAAGATTCGACTCGAACGCATTTGAAAACGCGGCTACAACTCCCGCAGGATTTTCTTCTTTAGGAATTCCTCCTCTTTACACGGGGTTTGTAAGAGCTACGATCAGCCAGGATCTTCTCAAAAACTCTTTTGGTTATAAGGGAAGAAACGAAGTCAAAATTTTAGAATCTCAAGCCGAGATCTCAAAAAATCAAGTATCTCAGCAAATTTCCGGAGTCATCGTGGATTCTCTCGTGGACTTCTGGGACTACTCGATCAAAACCCAAGCCGTAAAAACCTACAAACAACTCGTAGAAAATACGAAAAATATCCGCAATCTTACGATCCGCAAACAAGGCCTCGGACTTTCCGAAGGTTTCGAAGTCAATCAATGGAACGCACTTCTCGCACAGGCTGAAAACCAATTGGAAACGGCGGTTGTGCAAAAAGAAGAAGCGAAGAGAAAACTCGTTCGTTCTCTGAAAATTCCCGAAGGAACTTCCCTTTCGGAGGAAACCAATCTTTTAGAAGAACTCACCGAAAAACCGGATTATTCCAAAGATCTCGAATACGCATACAAACACAGAGCTGATTTTTTAAACGCACTCAAACAAAAAGAAATCGCGGAAGCGGCTTTGAAAAACGCGAATAACGACAGACTCCCTACGCTGACGATTTCCGGAACGGGAGCGAGTCAATCTCAGAACATCATTTCTCCGCAGGAAAACTACACCGATAATACGAACGGAATCACAACTGCAAAATACAAAGAATGGACCGGACAAATGAACTTTGTCTATCCGTTGGCGGACAAAGGGATTTACGCCGGAGTAAGGGACGCAAACATTTCGATGCGTCAGGCGACTCTAAAAGAAGAAGATCTAAAAAACGAAGTCAGAGACGACGTAAAAACAAGAATCGAAGCTCTGGAAGCAAGTCATAGAATTTATAAAAACAATATCATCACGGAAAGAGAAACCGAAAACTACTACAACGGAGTTTTAAGAAGTTTCCGTCAAGGCCGGGCCGACGCGGTTTCCGTAAAGAACGCGTTAGACACTCATGTGCAGGATCAGCTTCGTCTGACGCAAGCAAGAGTGAACTTTAACATCGATCTTCTCAGATACTATCTCGCAAAAAACGCCCTTCTCGAACGCTTTCAAGTGGATCGAGATAAGCTGATTCCGAACTTAAATTGATCCAAAGCCGGGGTAGGACTTGAGAAAGAGTTTTTTTGTTTTCCTCGGCGTCGTTTTTGTTTCCATTCTTTTCGGATTTCTCATCTGGAAATTCCTGACTCGGAAAACGGATTCCGTTTATAGAAATTTTTCCAAAGGAAACTGGGAAGATGTTCTCTTAGAGGTCTTAAAAAAGAAAGATCCGGATTTAGAGGACTATTCGTTTGCCTCGATGGCATTGGCTGAATTCAATTCTTCCTTATTGATTCTTCCTGCCGAAAAAAAAGAGAAACTCGCTCAGAAATTCTCCGAAAAATCGGGACTGAAATTTACGAAACGGGAAGTTTCCGGAAGAACGATCTTCACGTTTGAAGATCGTTTTTTTTCCTTTCTTCCCGACGGATCCTTTCTCAAAACCAGAGCGCTTTGTAAAAAATTGACCCTCGGTGCGGAATACGAAACCTCCGATGTCCTTTCCCGTCACCTGACAAAATTGATTTCTTCCAACCCTCTTCCGCTCTACAACGAATACAACCAAGCCCTTCTGAAATCGCTCGCGTCGGGCTCCGCGAAAGAATTGGATGAAAACGGAAGGTCTAAACTTTCCAAACTTCTCGAATACTTTTCGGGAAGAGAGGATTCTCCGTTTAGCGCCAGTAAGGCGGAGATCGAAGGAAAAAATCTAAACGTAAGAACGGGTCCGGGAACCGAAAATCCGATCGCCTTTCAATTCAAAGGCGGAGAAATCGTTTTTATTCTGGATCGGGATTCTCGCACCGAAACGATCGCCGGCAAACGCGGGAATTGGAATCAGGTTTTGGATCTCCGAAACGGAACGGTCGGCTGGATCTTCTCAGGATTCTTAAAAAACGTTTCATCCGATCTGACCATTTCTCAATCCGTGGAAGAATCCTTTCGCACGATGGACAGGGCCCCCGTCTGGGACTTCGAGTCCTGGAAAGAATCCTCTCCTCCATTCGGATTTCAGGGAGAATACCATCCCACCGAAAAGATCGCGTTAGACGGTGATACCGGGATCGTTCTGCATTCTTCCAAAAATAAATACGACTCCGTTTGTCGCAGCGTGGAAGAACCCTTTCGGGATCTGGAATTTTACGTTTCCTTTTTAGGCGGCGATGAAAGTATTCCGCTCTTTACCTTATTTGCCGGTTCGCCCGGAGATTTAAACAAAGCCTTTGAAATTTCAATCGATAAGGAAAGTATTTCCATCAATCGAAACCGTTATATCACGGGAGATAATTTTTCCAAGAAAAGATTCCGTCTAAACGTTCAAAACGCCGGTTCCGGTTTTAACGCCGGGCTTACACTCTCGGAAAAAAAGGTTCTTTCAGGAATCGATTCCTTGGATCCGATCGACGCAAGTTCCGGGATCCGATGGAGACTTTGTCTTCCGATGGCGAGGGAGAACGGGGATGCGAGCGTGAGCGTTTTTCAGTTTAAGTTTATTCCGTGAACAGCAATCATAAATTAGAAAATTCTAATAGAGAGAATCAAAATGCCGACATACGACTACAAATGTAAAGCCTGTGGACAAACTTTCGAGGAGTTCCATTCCATGAAAGACGATCCGATCCGGGATTGTCCTCTCTGCGGAAAAAAAGGAGAAGTCGATAGAATGATCTCCAACGGTTCAGGAATCATCTTCAAAGGAACCGGATTTTACGTGACCGACTACAAAAAAAGCGGTTCCGGAGAATCCTCCGCGACTTCGTCCGCTTCTTCTTCGGACTAAAGTTTAGTGGGAAGATTAGGAATTCTTGCGGGCGCCGGAGAACTTCCGCATATAGGAATGAGGGAAGCCCTCTCCGCCGGCGAAGATCCCCTTTTACTCTCCATCATAGAATCCGAATTCGAAGTCGGAGAATACGCGGACCGCAACTACCCGATTCACATCGTAAAAATCGGGACCTTGATGAAGATATGCAAACAACAGAATATAGATCGGCTTCTTCTTTTGGGAAAGGTCAAAAAAGAAATCATCTTTAAAAATCTAAAGTTCGATCTCAAGGCAATCAGTCTTTTAGCGCGTATGGTCAACAAACACGACTACTCCATTTTTAAGACCGTATCGGACGAGTTCGCAAAAGAAAAGATTACGATCATCTCTCAAAAGACATTCTTAAAATCCCTCTTTCTTCCCGAAGGAAGATTTACAAAAAAAGCCCTCAACAAAAAAGAATTAGAGGACGTCGCTTTTGGAATGGACTACGCGGAAAAGATGGCGGGTCTCGATATCGGCCAAACGGTCGTAGTTCTCGACAAATCGGTTCTCGCCGTCGAGGCGGTGGAGGGAACCGATCAGGCGATTCGCAGAGGCGGTTCCTTCGCTAAAAAGGGAAAGGCGATCGTTTGTAAGAGTTCGAAACTTCACCAAGACGATCGTTTTGATCTTCCCACGGTGGGGGAAGAAACCTTGCGAATCATGCACGAGAGCAACTGCGGGACCCTCGCCCTAAGAACCGGAGAAACGATCATCGTCCATCCAAAAGAATTTATAAACCTTGCAGAAAAACTGAAAATTCACATCTTGAGCATCGGCAATGGCAACCTTACGAAAATCAACTCCACAACCAAAAAAATCCAGTAGCCAACCCGTGTCCAAACGAGAGGAGACCACTCTAAAAAAAGAGGATCCGAAAATTCTAATGCTCGCCGGAGAACATTCGGGGGATCTCTTGGGCGGAGAACTGATCCGAGAACTCAAAAAAAATTTTCCGGAACTGGAAACGTTCGGGGTCGGCGGGGAAAGAATGATCGAGGAAGGATTTCATTCCATAGAATCCATGGAAGAACTTTCCATCATCGGATTCTCCGCGATTCTTTTTAAATATAGATTCTTAAAAACTCTGATCGGAAGACTTCTTGATGCGGCCGTGGAAAAAAATTGCACACACGCCATCCTGATCGATTATCCGGGCTTCAATCTTCGACTTGCAAAAGAACTCAAAAAACTCGGAATTACCGTCGTCTTTTATGTTTCCCCTCAGCTCTGGGCCTGGAAGTTCAATCGAATTTATGGAATCCGAGAAACGATCGACCTTATGCTCGTCCTATTTCCTTTTGAAAAAGAAATCTACGATCGTTACGGAGTTCCTTGCGAATTTGTGGGACATCCGTTAGCGGTTCGTCTCCGAGAAAAAATCCGAAAAGAAGCTCCGATCGAAGAGCCCGAAGACAAAACTCATTTTCACGCGATCGTAACTTTGATGCCGGGATCAAGAAGCGGAGAGATCAGAAGAATCTTAAACGATCTTTTAGAGACGGCGGGAAAACTTTCCGAACACTACGAGCTTGAAAAAAAGAAAGTCCGCTTTTTACTTCCGAATATCAATCAAAAAGAAGAATTGTATATTCTCGAACAGATCGAAATCGCCAAGACAAAATATCAGCACCTGAAAATCGAATATCTTTTTGATCGATCCCTTCGAGCCATCGAAACCTCCGATCTCGTTTTAGTCACGTCCGGAACCGCCACGTTAGAGGTAGCTTATTTCGAAAAACCGATGGTGATCCTTTATAAAGTCAGCATGTTTACGTATACGATCGGTTCTCTTTTTATTAGAACTCCGAACATCGGACTCGTAAACATTCTTTCGGGAAAAGAAATCTGCAGAGAATTGGTGCAGGCTGAATGTACTCCGGCTCATATCGTCGCGGAATCGATCGACCTTCTCGAAAACAAAAAGTATCGAAACAAGACCATCGAAGAAATCCGCAAAGTGAAGGAATCGCTCGGAAGCGAAAATTCTTCCAGACACGCCGCAAGAGAAATTACAAAGTTGATCAAGGGGATTCCGAGAAAGTAAAAACGGAAGTTCTATCAGCGGGCCGTAGCAAAAAATTCGAAAAAAATCCGTCGTGATTCTACATGGAATCGGGCATTCGATCCGATCCAAACCTTTTTACGATGGAATAACTTTGATCGTAAAAAGGAAAAAGATGCCACAAATAAACCAGGAAGACTAACGTGTTTGATTCTCGGAGGAAATTCTTTTCAGGACCACAAGGTCTTCTCCCCAGAGTCCTTGCCAAGTATTCGTTTTGAGTTCGCGAAAGAGAAAATAACCGCTCGGGGTTTCTTCTCCCCTTCTTCTGAGCTGAAGCCCCTCTCCGTCTTCCAAAAGATACAATTTTGTTTCTTTTTGTTCTTCCAAAAGAACCGCTTCCCTCTCGCTCAAAAAACGAATTTGAACGGATGGATGAATCGGAGCCACTCGCCAAGTTCCGATCAAGTCCACTTTTGCGGAAGATTTTCGACCGAATTCTTGATTTGAAAATCCGAAAAAATAAAGATAGATTCCAAAACCCAAAAGTACCGTAAGCGCTACACCGGAGGAAATAAGAATTATCTGTCTCCGATTGATTCCAGTTTGCATTCCCCTGTTTCCTCCCTAAATTTTCGACTGATAAAAGTTTCGTTGAGTTTTCCGTTTGCGCTGATCCGGATCCGATTTTGTTCGACAGCGCCGTAACCAGTAAGGTCGGCGGATTCATTCTTCCAAAAAATATTTCTATAATAAGAGAGCGTCGGCAATAGATTGTGTTCGTAACCGAAGTCGAAAGGTTCCCTCAAATTCAAAGGTAAGGAACGTTTGTCTTGAAACCGAGAACGATTGAAACTTACGTTATGCAAAACATTCAAAGAATTATGAAGCGCTAAAAAGTCGTCTCCAAAAAGCCGGATCGTAGTGTCGGCGGTTACCGATTCCGGGATGATCCAAGATCCGCAAAAACCGTTTACCGGTTCTTCCCAAGGCATTTCCGTCACCTTCAATCTGATATCCATGTAAGGATTATCCTGGCCAAAGGTGAAGTTCGTAAATCCTTCCATATAAGGTTTATCGTTCTGATATCCTTTCAGATCCAATCTGGAGAAGAATGGAACGATTTTTCCGTCGAGAGTAACTCTTCCCAGATCTTTTTCCTTAAATCGAAAAGACTTGAGTTTCCAGTGAATCGTAGCGGTAAAATACTCCATTAGATATTTGTAAAATGGAGTTCGGGTCCATCGAATTTCAGGAATGAGTTTTTCCTGTCTTGTTCGGATATCGGTTCGAACCCAATTTTTCCAAAAATGGTAAACGGGAAGAAAATCCTTAATCGAAATTCTATCCAATTGTAATTCCCATTTCCAATCGTTATAAAAAGGATAAAAAAAGGCGCCGTTCGCACGGGGAGATTTTTTCCAGCCGGTTTTACCCGTAATCGATGTGGCCAAAGTTTCCTGAAAAAGATTCCCTTTGGCGTTGAGTTCCAAAATATTTCCGGGAAGAACGTTGGCGATCACCTGATCCAAACGAACGTCAAAAAAAGGATCCTTCCAGTGAAATCCTAAAAGGTTAAAGGAAACGTTGCTCTTGATCCAATCGTTATAGTTGCCCGTTTCTTCCCATTTCCCCTTTAGGTTGAGTTGGCCTTCGAGAATTTCCAAATCGCCCGGAAGTTGAAAGATGGATTTTAATTCTTTGACATTCTTCCAATCCGCATACATTTCCCAAACCGCGAGTTTTTTGAGATTGAGTCCGTACGTTATGCGAAATAAATTTTCTTCCTTTGTGAAAGTATGAATCTGTTTTTCTCCGGTCTCGTCGAGTTTGAGGTCCATCTCGTGTGTCAGATCCGCGTCCTTTAGATCGGGAATTTTCAAACCTAAAGGAAGTTCCTGCTGAATTTTCCCGGAGACGTTTGTGAACTGATTTTTTCCTCTGACCGAAAGTTTTTTTCCATTGAGAAGAATTTCGTATTCTCCCGAAATTTTTCCGGACGTCAAAAGAATTTTTCCGAAAAGGGAATAGAGTCCGCGTATTTTCTCGGCCTTTATATTCTGAAAATGGAATGTACTTTTGGATTCTTCGGAGTTGAACTTCGTCTCGAAAGTTCCCTGGATATATCTTGAATATGGAAACGGAAAAAGTGAATCGCTGACCTTTACGATCACACCTTCGGGTTGTTTGGTGATGACGATATCGATTCCTTTGATCGCGTTTAATACTTCTTCTCCGCCTTTGGAGATCGTGATCGTGGTATTGAGCAGTTTTATTTCGGGAATGTTGATCTTCTGAACGTAACCGATCAATTCTCCTGCGATCGCGTCCTGAAGATCCAAATTTATGGAAGAATCTTTGACCACGATTCCTTTGATATACGGTTGTCCCTTCCACAATCCGCCGAGACGAAACTGAATCTTGTTGGTCCTGAATAGAATATGATTGAGGGCGAAGTCTTCTTCGGAAGAAATTCGAAAGTCTTCAAAAACGACGGCGTTCGGAAAATCGTAATCCACCACGCCGAGTGTTACGGCGCGGCCAAGTTCTTGGTTGATAAAGTTGCGGGAAAGTTCTTTGAGCCCCCGTAAATCCAAAAGTCGAGTTCTTACATAGTATCCGACGGATTCGACTATGATCGCGTGAGCGCTCAGAAGTAAAACAAAGGCGATGAGGATAAATTTGACTCTTCGATTTTCTTTTAAAAAAACAAAGAAGGATCCGAGGAAACGAAGGAAATCACCGGGGGCTAAGGACTTTGCCTTTTGCCAAACCCGGTGAACTGAGGTTAAGTTAAGAAAAGAACGAATTATCTTGGAAGAACCTGAGAAAGTTTTTCCTGGATCTCTTTTAGAACCGGACTTTCCGGAAACTTCTGAAGACCCTCTTCCAGAACGATCTGGCATCTTTTGAATTCCTTGATTCTCATAAAACTATTGGCTACGGTTTCGTAGAAAAGAATGTCTTTTTCAAAATCTTTTTCTCTCGAAGCGCGTCCTAAGATTCCAAGAGCCAATCCGTATTTCTCTTCTTGATAGAGAGCTTTTGCATACATCTTTCTGCGAGTTGTGGATTCGTAATTTTTATCCACGGTTTCCGATTTTCTAAAATGAACGATCGCATTCTCGGTATCGTTGATTCCTAAATAAGCGGTTCCAAGGTAGTGGTCTAAATGTTCCAGACCCTTTCCTTCTTTCGAGCTTTGGATCTCTTTTAAAACGATCGATGCTTCTTTATAAGATTCAATTTGCAGGAGAAGTTTTGCCTTTTCCATAAGGAGAGAAGAACGTTTTTTTTCGTCCAAAGGTATGGAGAGCTGGGAATCGATTCCCTGAATTTTTGCGCGGACCGCCGATTCTTGAGAACCGCCGTTATCCACGGTTTTCTGACCGCTTGCACAGGCGGTAAGAACAAATATTGTTACCAGAGTCAGTATTTTTTTATCTAAAGCCATTCTACGATCCTGTTTTCAATTTTTCCAGCTCAGCGAAGAAGTCTGCCGTCTCCTGCTCTCTGGATTCCTCATTGGAAACCCAGTCCAATGTCTCCGGATCGATTTCCGTCAAGAACCGGGAGGCCTGGGTAGCCATTTGCTCCCCAAACTTGCGTCGATTTGCGGCCCCTGTCAAGCATAAATGCTTTCTTGCACGGGTCATAGCCACGTAGAGAAGACGCCTCTCCTCGTCTACGGACGATTCTTCGGTTAACACTCGAGAGTTCGGAAGAATTCCTTCCTCCAATCCGGCGACATAAACCGAGTCAAACTCGAGTCCCTTGGACTGATGAATCGTAAGAAGTTGGACTCGATTGTCTTCCTTATCATCATCGGAAGGAGTCTCGTCTTCCATAAGAAGATTGAGTCGATTTATAAAATCAAAAAGAGTCGGTTTTTCGGGAGAATCGTGATTTTCCTCAAAATAAGACATCATGTTTACGAGTTCGGAAAGATTGAAGGTCCGTGCCTTCGCGATCTTCTCGTCCTTTTCTTCGAGAAGAATTTCTTTTTCGATTCCCACTTCTTGGATGAATTCCCGAAAAGCGAGATACATCTTCGGCATCGTCGCGAATTTCTTTTTTGTCCGCTCGATGAGGTTTACAAAATTATAAATTTCAGATTGGATCTTTTTTTGTAACCCGGGAATAAAATCGGGAGATTCACAGACCCGAAAAAGAATCTCGTATAAGGATTCTTTCATCTGCCCCGCTTTCTCGTGAATCAGAGAAATACTTCCGGGACCGATTCCCCGTTTTGGATAATTCAAAACACGAAGAAGAGAAGCGTCGTCTCTTGTGTTTGCGATGAGACGGACGTAGGATATCATATCCCGAACTTCCTTTCGATCAAAGAAGTTATATCCTCCGATGAGTTTATATGGAATCGATCTGCTTCTGAGTTCTTCCTCGAAAGGTCGTGTCTGAAAATTCGTTCTAAAAAGAATCGCGATCTGACTTCCGACTCTCGCATCCTTTATGATTTCTTCCCGAATACAATCTACGACATAGGAAGCCTCGTCCTTTTCGTCCATTCTTTCTATGTAGCGGATCTTTCTTCCTCCGGGAATGGATGAAAAAAGTTCCTTCGATCTTCTGGAAAGATTGTTTTTGATAAGCGAATTCGCTCCCTGAATGATGACCTGGGTAGATCGATAATTCTCCAAAAGACGCACAACGTTACTTTCCGGAAAATCCTGTTCGAAGTTCAAAATCAAACTGAGATCGGATCCTCGAAACGCATAGATGGACTGATCGTCGTCGCCTACCACGCAGAGATTTCGATTCTCACCCATTAGCGCTCTTAAAAAAGTGTATTGAGTTTGATTCGTATCTTGAAACTCGTCGACCATGAAATACTGAAACTTCTTATGATATTCTTCCCTTACTTCTTGAAATTCTTTCAGTAATACTCCGGGAAGAAGTATGAGATCGTCGAAGTCCAGGGAATTTTGTTCTTTGAGAGAAGTCTGATAACTGTCGAAGATGAGATTTGCGATCTGATCCGATTCCACGAGGGAAGAATCCAGATATTCTCTGTAACTTGGACCCGAATTTTTTATTCGGGAAATTTTTCCAAGAATTTCGGAAACTTTAGTTTTTTTGAGTTCCACTTTATTAGCAATCAGTAATGTAGTTACGAAACCTTCCTGATCGTTTTGATTGAGAAGAAGAAAAGGATGTTTGTATCCGATGAGCCCGATATGTTTTTTAAGAATGTTGAGGCCGAGGGAATGAAACGTAGAGAGAACGATTCCCTTTAACTTCTGCCTCGGAATCATCTTCCGAACCCGTTCTTCCATTTCTCTCGCACTTTTGTTAGTAAAGGAAAGCGCGACGATCTTACCGGCGGAAACTCCCGCGTTCTCGATCAAATGTGCGATTCGATTGGAGATAACGCGGGTTTTTCCGGAACCGGCTCCGGCAAATATTAGAATCGGGCCGTCTACGTGGCGGACCGCCTTTTCCTGTTCAGGATTGAGCTTCATGGGACATGTGACATAATCAGAGCGGGAAGGATTCTGTCAATCCTGTACGCTTGAAATTCTAAAGAACGAACGATGAGAATCGGAGTTCCGACCTTCTTCTTTCTCCGATTTCTCTCTTGGAGAAAAAGAGAGGTTAGAAAAGAATGGAGACGAGAATGAGAGCGTTTCACCTCAAAAAAAAAGACCAACGGAAACCTTGTCGGAATTCCGACGTCCACTGTGAAATGAGCGCGCCCCACCCTGATTGGGTGGTGGAGGAGAGGTGGCGGGAAAAAACCCGGCCGACTTTTCTCTATCAGAAAACTCTAATTTTGCAAGGACAAATTCTCCTCGCCTCCCTTGTTGGAACTCCTACAAAAAAAACCTCTTGGGGACCGTCCTCAAGCGAGTCCTCTTCTAATTTTTTGGCGAGGAAATACAGACGAACCGGATTCTTATCCATCGGCTATTTAGGACTGAAGCCGGATTTGTCGGAATTACGACAACCCTCCGTGAAATGCGCGCGCCCCACCCTGACCTTGGGTGGAGGGGTGAGGTGGCGGGAAAAAATCCGGGCGACTTTTCTCTATCAGAAAACCGTAATTTTGCAAGGACAAATTCTCCTCTCCTCCTTTGTAGGAACTCCTACAAAAAGAACCTCTTTGAATCGTCCTCCTTCCCCTCTCCACTTGCCTTTGATGTCAAAGAAAACAAACTCTTCCTCGACCATTTCGGAATTCCGACACAGCAATCGATTTCAAAAAAGTGAAAATCCATGAAACCCTTTCAACCCGAATCCTATGACCCTTTCTCTCACCTCTGGTCCAAAGAAAATCGAAAGGATCTGATTCAGACTCCGATCTTTAAACTCGTTTCCTGGCATACGACCTCCCCCGATCAAAAAGTTTCCAGAGACTTCTTCCATCTGGAATCTCTCGACTGGGTGAACGTAATCGCACTCACCCCGGAAAACAAAATTCTTCTCATCGATCAATATCGTCACGGAATCCATCGTTTCAGTTTGGAAATCCCAGGTGGAATCGCAGAGAAACCGACACTTTTAGAATCGGCACAAGCGGAACTCGTGGAAGAAACGGGTTACGTTTCCGAAGAATGGGAATATCTCGGAAAGGTTACGGGCAACCCCGCGATCTTAAACAACTGGTGCCATACTTTTGTAGCGAAAAACGTTAATAAACTTCACGACCAAGATCTGGACGACAGCGAACAAATTGAAATTTTTGAAACTCCTCTCGAAAACATTCCGAAACTGATCACCGAAAATATTCTTCATCACGGGATGATGGTCGCCGCTCTGGGAATGTATTTTATCAAACATCCGATTCAAAACTAAACGATGACCCAAACTCAAAAAAAACACGATCCCTTTCAAGCCCTTAGAATCGCCGACTTCCGTTCCTTTCTTCTTGGAAAGTTTATGGTGACTCTTTCTATCAGCATCCAGACGACCGTCGTCGGCTGGCAGATGTATCATCTCACCGGCAGCAATCTTCACGTAGGTTTTATAGGTCTTACCGAAGCGATTCCTTCCATCACGATGGCCTTATTTTCGGGCCTCCTCATCGATTCGTTTCCAAGAAAAAGAATCGTCTCCTCCGCGCTCGGACTTCTATCAGTCTGTTCCCTTCTTCTTCTCATATTAGTAGTTCCTAATATGGAATGGGTCATCAGAGACTTTGGAGTTTATCCAATCTACGCGGTGATTTTTCTTTCTGGAATCGCGAGAGGATTTCTCAACCCCGCAACGGCGGCATTTCAAACTCAACTCGTGGACAAAGAAACCTTTCCAAACTCCGCGACCTGGAGCGGAATCGCTTGGCAAACCTCTCTTGTCCTAGGTCCTTTGACCGGCGGGATGTTGATCGTCCTTGGTCTTAATTTTGCTTATTCTGCGGATCTGCTCTTGATGAGTTCCGGTTTTTTGATGATGCTTCTTGTCAAAAGCCAACCCGTTCCCGAAAAACCGGAGATCGGAGAAACTATCTGGCAAAGCCTCAGCTCCGGTTGGAAATTTGTTTCCAGTCATCAGATCATTCTTGGAGCGATTTCTTTGGATCTTTTTGCGGTCCTTTTTGGAGGAGCGGTCGCCCTTCTTCCTTCCTTTACGGAAAGAATTTTGGGTCAGAGTCCGGAAATCTTCGGAATCCTTCGTTCGGCGCAAGGAGTCGGCGCGGTTTTGTGTGCGTTTTTTATCGCTGCAAGACCTCCGAAAAAAAATTCGGGTTGGATTCTTCTTTCCTGCGTTTTTGGTTTCGGAATTTGTATCGTTCTTTTCGGTTTTTCTTCGGACTGGAGAATTGCGTTTCTCTGTCTCATGGCGGCCGGCGCATTTGACATGGTGAGCGTCGTGATTCGGCATACGATCGTGCAGATGCACACTCCCGATCATATGAGAGGAAGGGTTTCCGCGGTGAATCATATCTTCATCGGTTCCTCCAACGAGATCGGAGAATTCGAGTCCGGCGTTACCGCAGAATGGCTCGGAATCCGAAGATCCATCGTCGCAGGCGGCGCGCTCACACTTTTGACGGTCGGTTTTGTGGGAGCAATCGCGCCTCGACTCCGGAAGATGGAACTCAAAGATATCATGTAAAGGAAAAATAATAGAATGGATGCTCCCAACGTACTCACACAAACAGAAGCCTTAGAAAGAGCAAGTCTCGTCAATCAAGTCAGCTATTCCATTCATTTGGATTTGAAGGCGGGAGCTTCGACTTATCAGGGAAAAACAAAAATTCTATTCTTTTACACGGGCAAAGGAAAGGGAAAACTCAAAATCGACTTCGTCACAAAAAAGATCGAAGTGTTTTTGTTAAACGGAAAAGAATTTTCAGGTTATACAAAGACGGACTCAACCCTTGATCTTCCCGGTGAGTCGCTCAACCCCGGAAAGAATGAAATCGAAATCGAATATACTAACGAATACAATCACAGCGGTTCGGGTTTTCATCAATTCCAAGATCCCGCGGACGGTTCGGAATATCTTCACACGGATTTCGAACCCTTTGAAGCTCATCGAATGTTTCCTTGTTTCGACCAGCCCGATCTTAAGGCAACGTATGAACTTTCGTTAAGCGGACCGAAAGATTGGAAATACATCCACAACACTCTCTCTTCCAAGGAAGAAAACAAAGAAGGGAGAATCGAGATTCAATTTCAAAAGACCGCTCTCTTCTCCACATATTTGTTCGCATTGATCGTAGGACCTTACGAAGTCTGGGAGGATAAATACAAAAATATTCCTCTGAGAATTCTTTGTAGAAAGTCTCTCGCAAAATTTATGGACGCGGAGAATATTTTTGCGATCACAAAAGAATCCTTCGCATTCTTAGAATCCTATTTCGAAGTTCCTTATCCTTACGGAAAATACGATCAGATCTTCGTTCCCGAATTCAACATGGGAGCGATGGAGAACGTGGGAGCCGTTACGTTTTCGGAACACTACATTTTCCGAAGTCCAAGAATTTATTCCGAATATCTCGGAAGGGCCAATACGATCTATCACGAGATGGTTCACATGTGGTTTGGAAATCTCGTAACGATGAAATGGTGGAACGATCTCTGGTTAAATGAAAGTTTTGCGGATTATCTCTCTTATTACGCGATGTCTCACGGAAAAATTTTCCCGGACGCGCTTGAACACTTTTATGTAAGGGAAGAATGGGCTTATAGAGAGGATCAGCTTTCAACGACTCACCCGATCGCGGGCACGGCCGAAAACACGTTAGACGCTATTAGCAACTTCGACGGAATCTCCTATTCCAAAGGCGCCTCGGTTTTACGTCAGTTGATGTATTACATCGGAGAAGAATCCTTTCGAAAGGCGATGCGGCAATACTTTCAAAAATTCGCAAATTCCAACACGGTTCAAAACGACTTTTTGGATACGATGTCCGAAACCTCCGGGATCGACATCCGAGGTTGGAGTAAAGAATGGCTCGACACGACCGGAGTTAACACTCTTCTTCCGGAATGGAAAGAGGATCATATTTTGATTAAGCAGCTTCCTTCCGAAAAAAACGGATTGTATCGAACCCACGCACTGGAGGTGACTATCTTTGCTCTCCAGGGAAATTCTTTCGAAAACGTCTGGAAGGATAGAATCGTAGTTAAGGGAAAAGAAACAATTCTCCCTTACAAACACGATCCCGGAAGTCCCGAGATCGTCGTATTAAACACCAACGACCACGCATACGCGAAAACCTATCTTCCTAAGGATTCCATAGTTTTATTAAAGACTTCGCTTAACAAACTGAAGGACAGATTTGCGAGAAGAATTCTTTGGGGCTCCCTGTGGCAGATGACGCGGGACGCTGAAATTTCACCAAAAGACTTTTTGGAAATCGTATTCTCCCAAGGCACAAAAGAGGAAGATCTTTCCGTAAGAAGCAGTCATATTCTTACCAAAGCCTCCTCAATCGCGGCGAGTTATCTTAAAAAAGAAAACAGAGAAGAATGGTCGACAAAGCTCAATGAACTCGCAAAAAAAGGGCTCTTGGACCCCGAAACAAAGGACGAAGAAAAAATCGTCTGGTACCGAATTTTGGAAGGAACTTCCCGGACTCAAATTCAATTGAATTATCTGCGCGCGCTTTTAGACGGCAAGGTCAACATTCCCGGAATCAAAATCGATCAGGAAAGGAGGTGGAGTATCATAACAAGACTTTCCGCCTTCGGAGCCAGAGACGCTTCGGCCCTCATTGAAAACGAAGCAAAGTCCGACACTTCCGATCTTGGAGCCAAAAAAGCTTACGGAGCCAAGGTCGCGTTTCCGGACGCAGATTCAAAAGCTGCGGCTTGGAACGAATTCAACAACGCAAAGACAAAATATTCCACGGACATGCTGCGTTATGGAATGAGGGGTTTTTACTGGGATCATCAGGAGGAAATTCTGAAAATTTACGAAGATAAATACTTTCAGAATGTGGTCAAAATCTACAAGGAAAGGGATTCTCATTTTTCTTCCGCGTATGGAAACATCTTATTTCCCGGAGTGGAACCCAGCCAAGGTCTGGTCGATAAAACGAATCGATTCTTAAAAGAAGAAAAAGAGATTCCCGCTCTTTTAAAAAAGGATCTCAAACAACACAGAGACGATTTGGAAAGAACCGTAAAAATTCTCTCCAAACAATAGATCGCCGCCAAAAGGCCGCGCTCATCTCGAAACTTTCGAAATACAAAGGAGAAAACTTCCGGGAAAAACTCCTTTGATTTTGAAAGATTTTTTCGAAGGCCTTGTCGAAATTCTGAAAAGGGTTCTCTCACGGTTTGACCTTGGTTATTTAATTTTTTATGATATACTCTGTTTTTCGTTTCACTGAGGTGAGATTTAGAAACGGTGTTTCACTGACTCCATCCTTTCAGAGCTCCCAAAGAAACGCAGATTTCATTTAAAAAAAATGGCAGGTTTCTCTTTACAAAACAGTAAGACAAGGAGGAAAGAAAAAAAATGGAGAACTAAAGTGAGACAAATCACAAAAGGAATGTGAACATTCTTTTTGTTCGAAACGATATACTGACGAACGCCGTAAATATAGAAATACAACGGAACCAACAGAATACGGTTCCTTCCATAGGTTATTCCAGCCGAGTTTTGTTAAGCGAAGAAGAGAATTTCATCCTTTCTTTAGTAAAACAAGGAACAAAACGAAGAGGCTATCACAACTTAGTATTAGTTTCATAGGAAGGACCATATACGTTTACCTTCGACGGAGTAACCGACCAGGCCAAAAAAAGATACGCTTGGGAGAATTACGAAATCGCCGTAAGTTTTGATCTTTCCAACGGAATTGACGCGGATCCAAGTAAAACGGCTCTCAGCAATCCGAAAATCCGTTTCGCCGCCGATTCCCGCAACGTTCCCTTAGGACTCAGGATGGAACTCAGACGAAAAGAATAAGAATTATAATAAAAAAGCCCGGTGTAGATCCGGGCTATCACATACTATTTTTAGAATATAGATTTATTATTTTTTTGATCTTATGTTTTTATCTAAGAATCGAACCTCTTCAAACAGCGTTTCTAACCGCTTCCGAATTCGAATTCCCGTAATATTTTTTTTTCCAGTCCTCCAATCTCCAATCCATAATCTTATACCAGAGAGGCGGAATCAGCGCCACCAAAACCATCACTTCGTAACCGTAAGGAAGTTGAGGGCTTTCCTCGAAATGACGCAATGCCGAATAACGTCTTCCGGCGTTGGCGTGATGGTCTGAATGTCTCTGCAGATGAAACAAAAACGCATTGCTCACCGCAAAGTTCTGATTCCAGGAATGAATCGGAAGAACCTTTTCGAATTTACCGGGAGCGATTTCTTTTCTCTGAAGACCGTAGTGTTCTATATAGTTTACCAATTCCAAAAGGGAGAATGCGATAAAACTCTGAATAAAAAAGAAAGCCGGAACTTCCCAAGAAAATTTTCCAGTATAAAGAGTAAGGGCCCCGGCAACGGTTCCGATAAACAAAACCGGAATCACGGTCGCGGAAATCATCTCATTGTCCAAAGACCAAGCAGACCTTCCTTGTTTTAAAAGTCTTTTTTCTTCCAGCTTCCAAGCGGAGAAATAGGAACCCAAAACGGTCCTTGGGTAGAATTTATAGAAGGATTCGCCCTTTCTCGAAGACGCCGGATCGTCGTGAGTGGAGACGTTTACGTGGTGCCCGCGATTGTGTTCGATAAAAAAATGCATATAACATACAGTCATAAGAATGAATTTAGAATACCATTGTTCTATCTTTTTACTCTTGTGACCTAACTCGTGTGCCACGGTGATTCCGATTCCTCCCGTATTGATTCCGATCGCGAGAGCAAAACCAAACCATTCCAGAAGCGTAAGTTCCTCGGTCTGAATCTCATAGAGCGCCCATACCACCAAACCGATCTGAACCCAGGCCCATAGATAGGTAAGAAATCGAAAATAGAATTCGTTCTGCAACAAAGGCACCTCTTCCTCGATCGGATTGGAAGGATCGGAACCGATCATTATATCCAGTATTGGAAGGACTCCGAATACGATCGCGAAGGTAAGAAAATTATAAGCTCCGCCTAAATAAAAACCCAACACCGCAAATGCGGGGACTAAAAAACAAACAACGAACGAATAACGTTTCAAATTGGTCATATCACTTCTCTCCCTATCTTTTTTGATCGACGATTCTATCTTGAATCGTTTCCGACCTTTTTTGATTCCATAAACAACGAGTTTGTCAGAAAAGGCACAAAGACGCGTACGATAGCAAAAGTTTTTTCGAAATCGATCGTTCCCTGATCCATCATCCTTTGAAAAATCGTTCCTATCAGGACGCTGAAAAAAAGGTTCTCAATCTCCGTATTCTTTAAGTCGAGATGACTTTCGATCGCCTCCCGAAAGACGAACGAACATTCTTTTAGGATCGCCTTTGCCGAATCGGAATCTTCCCTTCGATAAAGATCGCAAACGAGCAAAATCAAATCCTGAAAATGCCTCTCTCGTTCCTTTACAAAGTCGAAAAGCAGTTCGAGTTTTTCCGCCGGATTCTTATCCCGATTTCGATCTCGGATTTCAACCAACCGCTCCGCGTCGTCTCGAACCACCCATCTCGCCATTTCCTCAAACAGAACTTCCTTGGTAGGAAAGTAATGATACAAAGAACCGGTCGAAACTCGAAGTTCCTTGGAAATTTCTCTCATCGTTACCAAAGCATATCCTTTTTTGGCAAAAAGGCTCAGGCATCTCGTTAGAATGAAAATTCTGTAAACTTCATGATCCACAACCTTAGGCACGGGTTCTCCTTAATTTCGAACAATCGTTTTTATAGAACAACAGTTATTATATAAAACTCTTCAGGAAAAGGCAAGAAAAAAATGAAGAATATCGACGTCCTCATTGGCTCAGGTGAAAATTTGGCCCCTGTTTATCGCCTCCCATTGCTCGAGTTTAGGAATGGATTCAAAAAACGGTCCATTTACGTGACCGAAGACGCAAATTACGGAGATTTTTTCGAAAAGCTCGCCGAGATCCGACGGGAAAATGCACTGAGTTTCGTAGAAGTGTAGGAACTCCAATGAGAATTTAACAGCAATCTGCCCACTTTAAAAGCTCATAAACCGCTTTAGAGACGTAATATGTTGGAACTCCATCGTTTTCTATTACGAGCGAAACGAGCGTTTTCTATAACCCCCTTTCAAGGTCTGGGACAAATTCTGAGTTTTGAATCGGACCCGGTTCTTTTTTAGAAAAAGCCGGAAGGACAAAAATCAACGAAATGAAAAGGAGAAGTTTTGTTCATTCGTCAAAATCGCCTTTTTGCGCGTTTGAATTTATAAATGACCCTTCGGACGCAAACGAATCGCAGCGACGTATTCTTTTTTTGAATCTGATTGGAATGAAAAATTCTAAGATATCTTGATTCTTTTTCACAAAGGGTTTCGCATTCTAAAATATTTACTCTTCGTTTCTATCAGCGCTCCGCTTTTCTTTTCCAAAATTCGTTCGATTTTATTCTAAAATTCCTCCGTTTCGATCTCGAACGCGAAAAGAACCCCGATGGTAAAAGCGAAATCTTTAACACGATTGTAACAATGTCAGCGCTTTTAGTCTTGTAGGATAATGTAATAATGAGAAGCGATAGACATTCCCTAAGGAAAATGATTACAATATGATTACAAGAATATCCACACTCATTCTATTCTTACTTCTTATCTCATTCACTGAGACATTTGCGGACACCGTTAAAAATACAAAAACCAACGAAGTAATTGAGAACGTTAAGACCTCCGAAAACGAACAAGGCATCATCGTAGAATATGAGGATGGAACAAAACGGGGCTTTAAAAAAGATGCGGTTACCATCGAAAAAAAAGATGTGGCTTGGACAAAAGAGGAAGAAGCAAAAGAGGAAACCAAAGGTGATCGTTATTTTGCATTCGGCTCGCTTGGTTTTCTTTTAATTCTTTTTTTCGCACTTCCTTAACAACGTCGGCCAAAGAGTAATAGAAGTTTGAGAAGAATAAAAACAAAAACGGATCGTATGAAAGTTACGGGAATTATATCAGTTTGTAACTCGCGTGTAACGCCGCCGATCTATTTTATTGCCAGACCTTTCAAGGTTTATTCTCAAGGAGTCATAAGATGAAATCGACTTTTTCACAAAGAGCTACGCTTCTTTTAGTTAGCGCCGCTCTATTACTTTCTTCTTTTGCAAATTGCAAAGAAGATAAGGAAGACAATACCGCTCTGATCGTACTTGCTTTATTGGCAGGGACCGCTGGCGAGAACGCAGGTTCCGCAATTTGCGATGGAGCTTCCATTCAAGGTACAAACACCGTTCTCTCCGGAAATATTACGGCAAGTCAAACCTTTGCCGCTTATTCTTCCACTTCTTTGAGCGGAATCGTAAGAGTAAAAACGGGCGCGACCGTGACTTTCGAAAGAGGCGCGGTAGTATTCGGAACAGCCGGTTCAGCACTGATCATCGAACAAGGCGCTAAGATCGTAACAAAAGGCGACGTACTCGCTCCGGTTTGTTTCACTTCTTCCAAAACTTCCGGTAACAGAGGCCCAGGAGATTGGGGTGGAATCTTAATCATCGGAGACGGAATTGGTTCCAGAGCCGCAGCTCAGAACACCGAAGGTGGAACCGGTCTTCAATACAATAGCGGCGCAAACGATACTGGAAATTCAGGAACCCTGACTTACACGATCGTAGAATTTGCAGGAAACGAAGTTGCAGTCGGCGACGAATTAAACGGAATTTCTATGTATGTGGTTGGAAGTGGAACCACTCTGGATCACGTTCAAATTCACAGACACTTGGACGACGGCATCGAAGCCTGGGGTGGAGCTTGGACTGGAAAGTATTTCCTGATGACCGGCGGAATGGATGACGACTTTGATTTGGATGAAGCCTTTACCGGGAAAGTTCAATTTCTTATCTCCCATAAATACGCGACTTCTTGCGGAGGAACCGCATCCACAGATCCTCACGGTTTTGAAATGGACGGAACTCACAGTGCTGGAACCGCTTCTGCTACCGCAAAAACTACCACAAACGTAAAACTTTCCAACTTTACCCTTCTCGGTAAAAGTGTCTCCAACGGGTTTGGAGCAAGACTGAGAGAAGGTCTTCAAGGAAAATTTACCAACGGAGCAATCTACGGTTTTCAATCCGGGAACATCGACTGTGTGTTAAACGCAACAGGCGGCGGACCGGCCACTGCTCCGACCTTTGCTAACGTTTTGGTGGAAGCTTCTAAGACCAACGGTAACACTGCGGCTTGCACATTGCCTTCTACGGGCTTAACTGCACTTCCAGTTGTTTCCTTAGGTTCCGGAGATTCAGACAACTGTACATTTACAACCAAGCCTGATTACCAACCGGCTGGCGAAGCTGCGGCGACCGCAGGATCGGCTCTGACCGCTCAATCTGCTGACTCATTTTTTACCGATAACACCACTTACGGTGGTATGATTACCGGTTCTAACTGGGCTTCAGGATGGACCGTTTATAGAGCGAAATAATTCAATCGAGAGGATTCTCTTAACGGAGAATCCTCTTTAAACTTCAAAGATGTCCCAGATTACATTCAATTTTTCAAATATTCTCGTTTTAATTCTTCTTTCTTTCTCGTTATTCGATTGTAAAAAAAGCGGACAAAGACCGGACTTCGACAAAGAGGTCATGGATCCAAAACTCGCATTAGAAATCCAAAAAGATAAAGAAATTCTAAAATCCGAACTCAAAAATTCTTATATCATTTCCGATTCGTCGAAATCGGTTGAAGAAGCGCTTAGCAAAGCCGTTAACGAAATCCGGGATTTTCCGGACAAAGAAGACGACCTTCTTAAATATTCATGCAATCCTAAGGAAATCAGAGAAATCTATCTTCCGAATAACCTCGATCAAAATAATATCACAGCCAACTCCAAAATCGAAGACTCAATGTATCTCATTTTGATCAGGAGAAAAGCGGGAATCGATAAGGTTAGACAAAATCTTAGAGGAAGTAAGGGATCGATAAAAGTTCTTCCCCTTCCCCGTCCTTATAACGTCCGTAAATTGACGAACATCAACGGATACATTATAAGGGAATTCCAACTGCAGGTGGGACAAAGAACCATCAGCATCGATGAAATTAAGCTCGTTATAGAACACAAAAATCAATTTAAAGTTTGTACGTACGGAACATGAAAAACAAAACAATCAGTTTATTATTCTTTTTCTCCATAGTGGCGACTCCGATTTTCGGACAAGCTACGGGAAAACTAAGAGGAAAGGTCGTTGATTCGGAATCGGGCGATCCCGTATTCGGCGCAGTGGTAATCGTGCGCTCGATTAAGGCGGTCACTCGAAGCGACTTCGATGGTAAATACGAATTAAATCTTCCACCCGGAGAGCATAACGTCGAATACCAAATGATCGGCTTCGCGACCCAGTTTAAAAAAGTAAACATTACCGCCGGTTCTCAGCAATCCATGAACATCGTGATGGGAGCACAAGTCCTCGATACGGTCGAAGTGAAAGGCCGAGGTCTTGATAACTCGGAGTCCGCCCTATTGGCCCTTCAAAGAAAGAGCGGCGTCGTCTCGGACGGTATCAGCGAAGAATCGATCAAAAAAAGTCCCGACTCTTCCGCGGGGGACGTTCTTCGACGTGTGACCGGTATCACGCTCGTTGGCGGTAAGTTTATTTTTGTTCGTGGTCTTGGAGAAAGATATTCCAATACGATTCTTAACGATTCCTTTATTCCTTCTCCGGAACCGGACAAAAGGATCGTTCCTTTGGATTTATTTCCGGCCGGTGTGATTAAAAATATTCGTGTGATTAAGACCGCTTCCGCGGAAGATTCCGCCGAATTCTCCGGAGGGATCGTTAAAATTGAAACAAAAGAATATCCTGATAATCTGTTATTGTCGGTTTCATTAGGAGTCGGTAAGAACACACAAGTCGCGGGTCATAAGTTCAAAACCTTCAATCAAGGAGACATGAACAACGACTTGGGTCTCGTTTCCAAAAAACAAGAGTTGCCCGATTTGATCGGAGGACTTCCAAAGGTGATTCCATTTGTGGAAGGAGACCGTTTCGGCGGAATTCCGACCAATCTTATGAAAGTCGGCGCCTTATCTTTTAACCAGCAGTGGTCGCCGAATGAAACGGATTCTCCTTATAATAAATCGTTCAGCATTTCCGCGGGGAATTCTTTTCGCTCGGAAAAATGGGGAAGATTCGGAGTTCTTGCAGGAACAACTTACAATAGAAGTTACAACTACCGGGAAGAAACAAACTCGCGTTTTCAAGCGAGCAATCCTATTTCCCTTTATCTAAAAGATTCGAACCAGCTTCGCCCTTTAAATCAGAACAATTTGAAGATGTATACGGAAGAGGTTCTCTGGGGAAACAACTTGAACCTTGCGTATGAACCTAAGGTCGGTCAGCAATTCTTTATCAAAACGCTTTATTCGGCGCAATCCGATAAGACGGTAAGAGAAGGCGAAGGAACAAACTACATCGACAACTTCAACTTCAAATCCACTAACTTAAGTTATGTGAGTAGAACGATCTTCAACAATACGTTAGGCGGCGAACACGAACTGAGAACTTTCAGCGCGAGACCTCACAAAGTAGAATGGAACGTCAACTACGCTCTCGCGGAAAGAGACGAACCGGACGCGAAAAACCAAGCCTGGTCCCAAGGTGGTAACGATTTAGCTAACGGATTTAGAAGATTAGGAAACAACCCGGACGGGACTAGATATTTTTCGACCACCGCGGATACGGTTAGAAGCCAGTCTCTTAAATACGAAATTCCGTTCAGCCAATGGGACGGCCTTCAGAGTAAACTGAAATTCGGCGTGAGCAATTTAGATCGTTTTAAACATTTCGAATTTAGGGAATTTGCACAAAGAAATTCTTCCGGAAGCGACAGGGATTATCTCTATCCTGTTCCCGGAGAAATCATATACAATCCTCTCACATACGCATCGGGTAATCGAAAAATTTTCGAAAGAGCTTCGGGGAACAACGCTTACGACGCTTCTCAGGCGTTAAAGGCTATGTTTGCTCAGGCAGAGATTCCGATTCTTCCCAAATTAAAAACGATTTTCGGCGTAAGATACGAAGACAGTTATCAAAAAACTCAGACCTACGATCTCAAAAACAGTTGGAACGGATTCAACGCAAACTACGGATGTAAAACAAACTCCGAAGAAGAAAGACTTCTATTAGTAAGATCTAATGTTTGCGACGTGAACAATCTCGGGATCGGAGAACTCAGAACCAAAGACAAACTTCCTTCCGCAAACGTCGCTTGGGAAGTTGCAAAAGATATGAATCTTCGTTTTGGATATTCCCAAACTCTGACAAGACCTGACCTCAGAGAATTGTCCCCTTTCGGGTTTTCGGCCTACTTTCAAGCAGACAGAATTTTCGGTAACGCGAGTTTACAAAGAACTTACATTCATAACTACGACGTTCGCTGGGAATATTATCTTACTAACACCGATTATATCGGAGTCGGAGCATTTTTTAAGAATCTTTCAAACCCGATCGAGTTGATCGGACTGCCGGTTGCAGGTAGCGCGAGTTTGGTTTATAAATACGCAAACGCTCAACAAGCGACGATCCGCGGTATCGAATTAGATTATCGTAAAGAAATACTTTGGTGGCTCAGATTAGAAACCAACGTATTCTTTATTAAATCGAGAGTGGACGTGATCGACGCAAACATCTACGGATTTATCGCAACGGGTCAAGTAGATCCGACTTCAACGTATGCGGCTTACGCGCCGACAAATCTCAATCGTCCGCTCCAAGGACAATCCGATTTCGTCGCGAACGTTCGTATCGACGTGTTTACGACGAAAAGTAAAAAACACAACGTCGGATTCTACTATAACTACTTCAGCGACAGGATCGCTCTTGTCGGATCGGATGGGGTTCCCAACGCAATCCAAAAAGGGACCGGAACATCCGACGTAGTTTATACGTATAAACACAACGATCGTTTGGATTTCAGATCCTCAGTTCGAAATGTGATGAACAGCCAATTTAAGATTACTCAAACGGATCCTTTGACCGGACAAGAATATGTGTTCCAAAAATACAGAACCGGTTTGGACATCTCTTTCTCGGCCACTTATAAACTCTAAATTAAATTCCCGATCCGATTCAAAATACGTTTCGGCTCGGGGGTTCTTTCGTTTTAGAGTTCAATTCCTAAAATCATTTTCTTAAGAATTTTCTTCAGAAAATGATCCCTTCGGTCAAAACGACTCGGCTCATTTTTCCATTCTTATGACAATCGGATAAAACGGGCCGTGTCGTTTTTCGATTTGGATCCCCATTCCTACCTTAAAAATCGAAAACCGTCGGTTCGAAGTTTTAGATCCGTAACTTTTTTGTAATCATTCAGTAACAATTTGAAAGTATATTACAGAAATATTTTAATCGGAGATATCGATGAAATTTTCTTCTCTAAAAAAAGAATTCAAATGGGTGACAACAGCGCTCATTCTTTCGGGACTCATTTCCCTTTCGACAACTGTCATATTTGCACAAGACAAAGTTTCAGAGCCGACTAAGACCGAAGCTACGGAAACCGCACCTCCCGCGGACGAAACCAAAAACTCACCGGCGCCTAAAGCTGAAAAAAGCTGGGGTTTTGTCGATCTTTTCCTTCTCGGCGGCTGGACTATGTATCCTCTCGCTCTTTCCTCGATCATCGCTTTAGGAATCATCTTTGAAAGACTCTACTTCTTAGCGACCGCCAAACTTCTTCCAAAAGGTTATAATATCGATTTGGGTGAGGCGATGGACACCAAAGGTTTGGACGCGGTTCAAAGTTTTCTGGATGAAAGAAAAGATTATAAGATCACTCAGGTTTTAGCCGGTGGAATCGACGTATCTTCCGGAGACGCCGAAATTTTCGCAAAAGGTGTGGAAAGAGAAGCCGCCGAAGTGATTACGGTTCTGGAAAGAGGACTCGTCATCTTAGCCGCGGTTTCTACGATCGCTCCCTTGATCGGATTTTTAGGAACCGTATCCGGGATGATCAACGCGTTTGACGCCATTGCGAATGCGGACCAAGTAAACGCAAAAGTGGTAGCCGGCGGTATCAAGGAAGCCTTGATCACAACCGCTGCGGGTTTGATCGTTGCGATTCCTGCGATGACCTTTCACCAATATCTTACTTCCAGAATCGACGGCTTTACATCCGAAATCGAAGAAGCGGCAAATAGAATTTATAAAGAATTCTTAAAAAGAAATTCAAAAAAAGCGTAATCGCTTTTCTTTATTAAGGAATCATTATGATCCGAATTAAAAAGAAACGCGTTTTGGAGGAAATATCCGCTTCATCCATGTCGGATATTGCATTCCTTCTCTTGGTGTTTTTCATGGTGACTGCGGTCTTCTTCGTAAAGGAAGGATTGAATATTCAGCTTCCTAGAAAAAATTCCAATCCGACGCTGGTCCTTCGGGATAATATCTATGAAATCCTAGTCGCCGGCGATCTTATTAAGATGAAGAATAAGTCGATTGGAACAAAAGAATATCGAAACCTAATCGATTTTAGAGAACAGCTGAATCTAATGGAAATTCCGGATATCGAAAATAAAGTCGCATTAATAAAAACGACCGGAGAAACGAAATACGGAAACATGTTAGACGCTTTGTCTGCGGTACAAATTCGGGGATTTAAACAAATCTCCGTCAAAAGGCTGAAATGATATGAGCTTAAAAAAGAAAAAAAGTCCTCCTTCCATTCCTGTCAGTTCGATGGCCGATATCGCCTTTTTACTTTTAGTTTTCTTTATGGTCACTTCCGTATTGGATACGGATCCGGATCTTCCTATCGCCCTTCCGGACGTCCCTGGAGGAGAACAGCTCAATAAAAAAATCGCCAATCTTTATCTCAGTGCGGACAAAGATAAGGCAGTTTACTTTAATCAGGTAAGAATGCCCTTAAACGAAGCGATCAACAACGTAAGAGCGAAACTTACTACAACTCCCGATCTTAAAGTATTGATTCACGCGGATAAGGATTTATCGTATGCGGATTTGGACAACACGTTCGAACTTTTAAAGGAAGCGGGGGCGTTAAAGGTCTCCTTGGTTACAAAGACGACGCAAGGCGGAGGTCTTTGATCTATGGAACAATCCAACTCCATCCTAACGGCGATTAAAAGAGGAAAGCTGAGAAGATTTATCGATCGATACAGGATGGAATTCTTCCTATCCTCTTCGTTCGTACTTCAAATGTTGATTCTATTTTTTTGGTATACTCCTTCCATAGAATTCAACCGTTTGGATCGACTCGTCGACGAAGTCGCTTTTGTAGACAACTTAGTCATTCAAGATCCGAATGTCGGCGAAGCGGCCGACGACGGAGAATTTGAAGTAACCGATACGGTCAAAAAGAAAGAAGATCCTAGAATCGCAGGCGCACAAGACGCGATCATTTCCGGAGCGACCGCTCCCGTTGACCTAACGCCTAATATCACTCCGGAATATCCTTCGGACGCAAGATCGGCGGGGATCACGGGAACTTCGACTCTTGAGGTAATCATCGCGGAAAACGGACAAGTTTTAAGAGTTCGGTCGGTTGGAAAACCTCTAGGATTCGGTTTAGACGAAGCGGCGATCGAAGCCTTTTACAAAAAAAGGTATTCCCCTTCCATTTTAGACGGAAAGGCTATTACGGTGAAGGTTCTGATTCCAGTTCGTTTTAGTCTTTATTAAACCCTTCTCGAAATCAAAATGACAGAGTTTAAAACTCTGTCATTTTTCCTTTTATTTGTTGTAATTTAGAAAAAATGGAATTTTCTATGTAACTTCAAAAGTTTCACACCGAAGAACCTTGAGATGTTACAAATTCAATTTAAGAACATACGCCATATATTCGGCCAACTCGCAGATCTACTTTCCATAATTAAAGAAAACGACTACTCGCGGGAAATCCCTCAAGTAAAAGGTTCCAGTGTAGGAAAACACGTCCGTCACTGTATTGAAGTGTTGGAAAACCTGGTTATCGGTTTGGAAACTTCGAGCGTTTCCTATGACCAAAGAAAAAGAAATCCTCTCTACGAAACCTCCCCTCTTGCGGCGAGAGATAAAATCTTTGAATTGTTAAGCGACTTAGAATCGGTCGATAAAAACAAGATGATCGAACTTATATATCTTATGGATCCAGATACGGGTTTAGAAGGAAAGACGATCAGCAATCTCAAAAGAGAATTTTTATACGTTCAAGACCATACGATCCATCACATGGCTATCATCAAAATATATGCGGAGTGCTTTTTAGAAAATGTTTCTGTATCGAAAGAATTCGGAGTCGCTTTCTCCACCCTCCAGTTCCAGCAAAAAACAAATTACAAAGAAGCGTAATCGAAAAGAAGCAAAGGATAGAATTTCCACTTGGAAGATTTCAGTCGAAAGAATGAAACGACCTGAATTCTGGCCCGCCTGGATCTTTTACATTCCCTTAGTTCCTTACGTCGTTTATCTCACGGTCCGCTACCGGGGTTTTGGAACGATCTGCGCGGCGAATCCCGGAATTCACTTAGGCGGTTTGGTGGGAGAATCCAAAAACGAAATTCTCAAAAACATCAGCTCGAAAAATATATTAAGGTTTTATAAAATTATAAGAACGGATTCGGAAACCGATTTATTAAATATAGGCGGTTTAATCCGCAAAAATAAATTCCAATATCCTTATATACTAAAGCCGGACGCGGGACAAAGAGGTTCCGGAGTCAAACTCGTCAAAAATGAAAAAGATACGATCGCATATTTACGAGACACAAACGTGGACTTAATCCTGCAGGAGTATCATCCCGGCCCAGAAGAAGCCGGAATTTTTTACTACCGGTTTCCGGAGGAAAAAAAAGGGCATATTCTTTCCATCACCAGAAAAACGTTCCCGATCATCGAAGGAAACGGTTCGGACACGTTAGAGGAATTGATTCTGAATCATCCTAGATTTCGATATCAATGGAAAGTATTTCGGGAAAGACACGCGGCGCTCTGGAAAATAATTCTTTCCAAAGGTGAGAAAATGAGACTCGCCGAAGCGGGAAATCATTGCCAGGGAACCCTTTTTACCGATGGAAACGATCTGATCACCGATAGATTGACCGCAAAAATCGACGAGATCTCGCAGACCTTTTCCGGATTCTATTTTGGAAGATACGATATTCGTTATCGATCCGATGAAAAATTAAGAATAGGAGAAGAATTCGGAATCGTAGAATTAAACGGGATCACTTCGGAATCCACAAATCTCTACGACCCGAAATTTTCGCTCTTCGAAATGTATTCGATTCTATTCAAACAGTGGAATCTTCTTTTTCAAATCGGTTCCCAAAACCGTAGTTTTGGAATACGCAAAACGAGTCTTTATAAGATCGTTCTAACTCTTTTCGAATTCTACGCCGGAAAGAGAAAGGTAAACGATCGTTCCGACTGAATACGCGAAATTTTTTTGCGTTTGAATGGAAATAAATGATTTATCTCTATCGCAAGGAGCTCAAAATATCGACCATGACCGACCAAGTTCTAAAACTCGTTTATTACATGTTCGGAGATCCGAAGAAAAATTCTTTGGAACATAGACTGTTTAACACCGTCGCCTTTGTAAACGGGTCCCTCAATATTTTCGGCGCATTTTCTTCGTTCTATCTGGAAAACTTTATGGTCATTTTCCTTTTGAACTTTGTTTCCGGCGTCCTTCTGATGGGAATGTATCTTATCTCTCGGATCAAAAATATTTATTACGCGTTGTTCTGGCCTTTCAACCTTACGATCCTACTCTATCTTTCCTCCATGTGGTTTTTTAACGGAGGTTCGATCGGAGGCAATCACTATTACTTCATCCCGGCTCTTGTGATCGCAACGATTCTTTTAAGAAACCATAACGTTTGGATGGTTTACTTGGTTTATGCGGCGGCAACCGCCTTTCTCTACGCAACCGAATTCTTTAATCGAGAATGGATCAACGCTTATCCCAATGAAACCGAAAGATACCTCGACGCGGGAGGAAACTATCTTTTTGTACAGATTCTCACGGGACTTTTGATCTTTATTCTTACGCGAAACTTGAATATAGAAAGAAAAAAATCGGATGCTTTGCTCCTAAACATCCTTCCCGAAGCGGTCGCTGAAGAATTAAAAAGAAACGACTCGGTCGCGCCGGTTCGTTACGAAAGTGTCACCGTACTTTTTACGGATATGGCGGGTTTTACTCAAATCGCAGAAACTATGACTCCCGAAGAATTGTTAAGCGAATTGGATCTTTTTTTTCGCGAGTTTGATTCTATCATTAAAAATCATCAAATGGAAAAAATCAAAACGATCGGAGACGCATATATGGCGGCGGGAGGTCTGCCTATAAAAAACAGAACTCATTGTATAGACTCCGTCCTTTGCGGATTGGAGTTTCAGAGATTTATGCTTATCAAAAGAAAGGAAAGAGAAAGTAAGAATCTTCCGTTTTGGGAGCTCAGACTCGGAATCCATACCGGCTCCGTAGTTGCGGGAGTTGTGGGAACCGATAAGTTCGCTTACGATATTTGGGGAGATACGGTCAACACGGCGAGTCGAATGGAAAGTTCGGGAATTCCGGGAGAAGTTAATGTGTCCAATGAAACCTACGAACAGATCCAGGATTTTTTCGACTGCGAACACCGCGGAAAAATCAAGGCAAAGAACAAAGGCGAAATCGATATGTATCTCGTTAAAGGGATTCGAGAAGGTCTTTTTGATCCTGAAAAACCTTTTCAACCAAACCAGACTTTTATGAGATTTTACGGGCAGGTTCAGAGAGGAGAATTTCCGGTCTCATAGCCAAGCCGTAATAAAAACTTCCGATGTCGCGTAATCTTCTTCGTATTAAAATTCTTACTTTTTACCTGTTAGTTCTACTGTCTTCCTGTAGAATTCCGGAGGATTTAAAGAAAAAACCGGAGGAAAGTTTTCGGAAACTCAAGGAGGAAGGGTTTATACTTCGGGAGTTCCGTTTTTCCGAAAATGGAACTCAGGTTTACGGAGTGGCGAGCGGATGTGAATCAAGGAATCAGAATATTATAATATTCATCCATGGCTCCCCCGGCGGATGGCAAAATTACTCTTCTTATCTTGGGGATAAGGATCTTTCGGACGTTTTTTGTATTCTTTCCGTGGATAGACCGGGATTCGGAAATTCGAGCGCGGAAATAAGCATACCCGATGTGGAAAAACAGGCCGCAATTTTATCAAAGACCATTCTTGCATTTAGAAAACAGATCTCCGACCCAAACAAAGGAAAAACGATCCTTGTCGGACATTCTTACGGCGGGCCGATTGCCGCTAGAATCGCGTCGCTTTCAGTCCTTAAAATCGAAGGTCTCCTACTCTTGGCTGCTCCTCTCAGTGGAGAAGTAGAGGAAGTTCAGTGGTATAATCGAATTGCGGATTGGGATTGGATCAAAAATTTTCTTCCTAAAGACATCAATCACAGCAACGCGGAAATGCTTCCCCTCAAAAAACAGCTTACGGAGCTTGAACCGTTTTGGAAGAATATACGTTGCAAGACGATTCTGATTCATGGAAAAGAAGATTCTCTCGTTCCTTATCAAAACTTAGAATTCTTTCAGACTCAACTTTCCAAAACTTTTCTCAAGACGATCTCTTTGGAAGATGAGAATCACTTTATCCCGTGGACTCAGAAAGACCTAATTCGTAAGACTCTTCTTGAATTCCTTAAATAACTTTTATTACCTTGAATCAAGGGAAGAGCATTGTTTTCGGAATACCGACGACTTAGAAATCGTATATTCTGAAGCGCATAACAAAATGGTAACGAGGCTAAACTCAAAACAAAGTTGACTCTTCGAGAATCGATCCAACGGAATCAAATTAACAATGGAAAAGAATGAAACCTGTCTCATGGCCGAGACAGGTTTCAAATCGGAAGGATGCAGATTCTAGAGTAGAGTTTTTTCCAATTTAGAATTTATAGATCTTCGACTGCTTCCTTCGACAGGAACACAACCGAAGTTTAACGCCGATGGTAATCATTCCCAACCGGAATTCAGATCGATCTCTTGCAATCCTTCGAAAGACGCGACTGCACGAATTCTGGATTTTAGTTTGTTCGCTTTCCGTAACAATTCACCTTTTCTAATAACTCCATCGTTTAATACTTCCCGCATTTGTTCGGTTGTATGAATTCTAAACTCATCAAAACCGGATGCATCCTTACATTTGTAAAAGACATCGATCCCCAAGGAAACGGATTCCATCAAGTTGAGTTGATCCTCTCGATCGAATGAATAATGATGAGACGTTCCCAATGCATTCGACAAAAAACCCGACACGATTTTTCCGGAAACGATTTGATTGAGCCGCTCGATCGATTCTTTCTTTTTTTGATCGATATCCAGTTTCCATCCCGATTCCGTATGGATCTGATGCAAAATCATATTTCCGTTCTCGTCACAATGCGGCTTCTCTTCGGTCTCAAACTCCGAATCCATCTCATCGTTCCAGTTTTGAAGAATTCTTTCCTTCCCGGTAATTTTGTTATAAATGATTTTGGGTTGAAAGTCCTGCGCGACTCCGTCTGCAAACACCGCTTTGAAAGGTTCCTCAATCTGCGGATTATAGTGAAGCGCGTAGACGACCTCGTGTTGATCTCCGTTGAACGCGTGCCAGACATCCTTTCCCGCTAATCTCCGTGGATCCGAATTGATCCAAACGACTTTGTTACTTTCCTTTTCGATAATATAGTTCATGCTACCCTCACTTTGTATTTTACTGCTACATAGGCAGGAGTGGTTTCGTTTCCGGTACGCGGTGTTCCGTTATTATATGCAACGGCGTAATCTGTCGTAGAGCGATAATTTGCCCCAACAAAGCCGGCTCCCCCGGTAGGACCGGCGGTATAGTTATAAGGAAATCCGTTCAATACCTGATGTCCATGTTCTTGAAATTGATCTTGTCCTTCAAATCCAATCGCCCCGCCATCATAATTACCACCCGCGGCTTTCGCTCTTGCCCCATGCGTCCCTGCGCCTCTCGCAAAAATTCCTCTTCGATCGGGCACGTTGTATGTCGTCGCCCCATCGCCGAATCCGTATTCGGTATTTACGATCATCTCTCCTGATTGCGAAGAGGTTAGATCGATAATGCCTCCTGTTGGAGTCGACGATATCTGAAAGTCGTTTGTGGTTGGATTTCGAACATAGTATTTGGTCAAAGCGGCAATCCCTCCCCCGGTAAAAGCAAACGTAACCAGTTGTCCTTCCATCAGTCCATGGGAAGTTACGCTGATTCTATCCGTTGCCGGTGCGATCCCCGTAACATTTCTACGAACTAAATTCCAAAGCGCCGAATATGTAGCCCTTGAAATTGTTTGCGCATTTGCCTCTTTAAAAAGAATCGAAGAAACTTGATCGAGATTATCCTCTATGATTCCTCCCAACGGGACTTGCGCCGCCGAAAGGTTGATATCCGTCTGATCGATCCTGTCTTTTAGATATTGATCGTTTTCATACTGTCGATCGATTTCTTCGTCCAACATATCTCCGTCGGCGGGGGTATTTTTACTCCACGTTCTGGTCTTACTCGGATTGAATACTGCCATACTTACTCCTTAAAATTATTAAATTATTCTAATTCTCTTATTTAGTTTTATTTATAATAAGTCTCTACAAACGGGCTCCCGTGAATCTTTAGCTTTTGTTTAAAATAAAACATCAATACGATCCGCCTCCTTTTTCATACCACCCGTACCTTGTATTTTACCGCGATGTATGCGGGTGTGGTTTCGTTCCCGGTTCGTGGAGTTCCATTGGTGCCGTCTGTGTTTAAGTTACGAACAGGTTGACCTGTTGGCCCTCCTCCGGAAAATAAAGTGCTAATATTAGCGGATGACGTATTAAAATGCACAGTTGAGGACCCGTTAGCCCCACCCGCCTCACCCCAAAGTTCATGGCCATGCCCCTGTCCTTGATCCTGACCTTCAAATCCTACCGGTCCTCCGTCATAATTTCCGCCTGCTGCTTTTGCACGAGTTCCGTGAACACCCGCACCTCTTGCAAAGACTCCTCTACGATCTGGAACGTTATACGTAGTCGCCCCGTCGCCGAAACCGTATTCAACGTTGACAATCATCTCCCCCGTTTGGGAAGACGTAAGATCAATGATACTCCCTGTCGGAGTTGCGGAAATCTGAAAGTCGTTTGTATTCGGATTTCGAACATAGTATTTTGTAAGAGCCGTAACTCCACCGCCTGTAAATGAAAATTTTACGAGCTGACCATCTATACAGCCATGTTCGGTCACGCTGATTCGATCCGTTGCCGGGGTAATCCCAATTACGTTTCTTCGAACTGAATTCCAGAGAGCCGAAAACGTAGTTCTGGAAATTCCTTGCGCGTCCGCTTCTTTGAAATAAGCGCTCGGAGCTAGATTCAAATTGTCCTCTATGATACTTCCTAACGGCAAAATTAGGTTTAAGAAATTTGTTTCAGCGATATCGATACGATCTTTTAAATACTGCAAACTCTCATATTGACGATCTATTTCGTCGTCCAAAAGATCTCCGTCCGCAGGAGTATTTTTTGTCCACGTTCTGGTTTTTGAAGAATTGAATACCGCCATATCTACCCCATTAAGTCCTGTTTAAATATAATGAATCTTTCATATACTTTCGCGGGTTGTTCGATCGAAAAATAGGACTGTAACCGTTTTTTGATCTGCTTCGTATCCATATCTCGGACAAATTCCGTTTCCGGACCAGATCTCGAGCGCCTCCAACCTTTGTTCTCGCAATAACTAAACAATCCTTCCTCCGATCGAAAAGCGGCGATCGGTAACAATTCGATTCTGATCGTTTCCTTTCCCGCGATTTCGATGTTTGTTTCCCTGACTAAGATCCAAATCATAGAAATTCCTCGCGGATTATGAATTCATAAAGAATCAAATTGTCCTTAGATTTTGCTGGAAACGTTTTGAGAAACAAAAGATTTCCTTCCTCGTCAAACAATCCGATTTCATCGATATCGTAACCGACCAGCTCGGCTTGTTTAATCGTGGATTTGAAAATTCTCGATCCGTCCGGATTGTTTTGGATTTCGACTAACTTGCGAAATACTTCGTTCTGTAAGGCCGTATCCCCCGGTTGAGGGGCCCTCGGTTCTTCCAGATTGGTCGCACCAAAGGCAATCTCGTAAGGAAGAATTTTGACTTTATCCCCGGAAAGAAGCGTGGATCCGTTCCAATTCCATGTTCCATCCATGTCGACATTCCGTAGTGCTGAACCGTACAAACGACCGTCTAACGTAGAGGTCTCAAATCGATAACTGATGATCGAACGGACTCCTCCCGCGCGGATCTGAGAAATCGCCAAATTGAACTCCGGCGCTACGATCAGCGTGTCGACGTCGCCTTTAAAAATTACTCGAATCGTAGCCGGTCTTTTTGTATTACCTGACAACGGATAATCTCCGTTCAGCATAAGAGTCCCGTCCAAAAGCATCGGAACTCCTCCGTAACAAAGCTCTTGGATTTCGTATAACGTTCCCGTGCCGGCAAGGATTTGAGATCCGATTTCGTTCATCGAAAAGATATCACCTTTCGATTTTCTTTTTTGTCTTGCAATCGAAAGAAAAACACGGTATCTAAAATCATCGGTCCCGTTTCGGGATTGTTTTAGATTCTTACCGATCAGATCCAAAACGGCTCCGCTCCGATTTCTGTAATCTGCGATACCTCGAATCGAATCTAAGACGGAATAGATTTCGTCGAGCTGGTCCAATTCCGTTCGCCACTTTTTACCCAAGTTCGAATCAGAGTCCTGATTAAAAAGAGAAGAAGGATATTTCTTTAAGACGTCTTCCAGATGTGTCATATAAAGTTTACCTGAATATTAGCCGTAATCAACTTGGCACGTTGTCTGCTATTGATTACCAGTGTATCCAACAAACCCGAAGAAGAAAAACCTACCTTTGCGTTCATCGATTTGATTCCGAGAACTTTCACTGAATCGTATTCATTCAAACCGCTCTGGGCCGCGATCAGCTTCCATGCGAATACGTCGGCTCCCGTTCCATCCCCTTTGAATGCGGTTGAAATCGGACCGATCGTATCCAATCCTCCGATAACTTTGATACAATTCGTTTTTACGATTGTCTCCGCCCCCGGAACCCAAAGCGCTAAATCTTTTACGATATCCAACGTTACAAAAATGAAAACATCTTCCGGACGGTTGAAGTAATAAGTTCTTGGAACGCCTTTATTGTCCAATAGGGTCGCCATCTCGGAGCCAAACGCCTCGATACCTCCCGGCCAGTTTTTCAAAAAGACATCTCCGATTTCCTCGGGGCTACCTCCTTCGATCACTGCTTCCATTGAATGAGGAGGTCTTCCGTCCTCATCGACAAAATCGGAAGCATTCTCATAAACAACCGCATTCAAAATGGATTCCAAGTTATTAAGCGCGCCTTGAACATTCGCTGCGGAAGAACCTCCGTTTACCCCTTCTTGGATAAAACGATTTAGAAATTCGTAATCCGTTTCGATCGACCGACCGCCTCGGGCCGGTTCCGGATTGGTTACGGAATCCACTCCGCTGATCGGAGTATTGATCGAATCGATTGTGTTAGCCAATACATTTCCCGCCACGCCATATTCGATTTCTACAGCCTGTGCATTGACAAGACTCGTTCCACCCGAAATCGCACCGGATTCAATCGTGATAAAAAGAATACCTGACCCGGTCTGACAAATCACTCCGATCGGAATCAACGCGCCATCCAGTCCTGAAAACTGCAGTGCGACGATAGAACGTTTTGCGGGTTGGCGCTCCGAACCGAGCGGATTCAAAACTCGATCCAGGGAAACCCCGGTTGCAGTATGCGCGAAGTTGGAATAAAAAACCGCCTCAGCGAGTTGATGAATCTTATCGAGTTCGTCGGCGAGAATTCTCATTCGGATTCCGTCCTCGCTCACGATCGAAAGATCGATATCGTTTCCTAACCGCGTCTTATAATTTTCTTCCAGTTCGGATAGGATCTCGTCCCTGGTTTTTCTAATAAATCCCTGCTCAGTAACGCCTGACATTATAATTCCTCCGTAACAATTCCGTAGATAGTAGTTGCAATAAATCGAATATTTATAGTTCTTTTGTTGGTATCGTTTTCCACCAATTCGATACTGTTGACCGAAATCGTCTCCGGATCCTTTTGGATGATTTTTTTGATTTCGACCAAAATTCTTTCGTTAGGAATCTTCGAGGAAAAGACCGTTTGCCAATCAATTCCGGCTAACGGTTCGTATACGGATTCGGAAAGGGAAAGCCGAATCGAATGTTTGATTCTTTGAGAATAGTATTCCAAACCCTCAATCACGACCGGTTTCCCGTTCATCCGAACTACGTCCCCGTTTTCAACCTTTAGTCCCTTCATCCTATTTTTACCTTGCCTGATAAGATTTGTTCGACCTCCGTTTTCCTTAGATTCAACTGAGAAACAACGGACGGAGCGAGGCCGGCCGGAACTCCCGGCGCGGTATTCGTTGTAAAGGCGGAAGAATTATTGATAAAAACGTCAATAAACGATTTGATAAAATCAACCAAGGACTCGCCTAACACTGCATATTCGGAAAGATCAATCAGACCTCCTTGAATTTTAATCGTATCTCCATCGAGTTGAATCAGAGATTTTCCCTCCTTGTGTCCGATAAGAAGACCGGATAGATTTGCGGTCGTTGCCGGCGTTTCTTGATCTCCTTTGAATCCGCTCACTACACAGGCGCTCTGAAGATCAAAAAGTGAATCGGATACAAGCGACTCGACGCCTCGAATCGCGTCGGAAACATCGTGTGTGGAGAAAGAAACCCAAACCTTATCTCCGCGTTTGTATTCGGGTTTAATAAAAAAATCTCCGGCCCAAAGCGTTCCTACACGAATTCCGGACAATACCGGAAACGCTCGTTCTTCGCCCGAACCGTCTTTCTTTTTAAAAGGAAGTCTAACGTTAGCCGTCATGTTATTCGGATTAAAAGATTCGACCACTCCTGGAAGACCTACCTGAACCTTGGATAAGTTATTTTGAATCGCTCCTAAAACCGCTTCATCCAGTTTCATATCGGCTGCACCTCCAATTCCGAGTAACAGGAAGAATCACGGGTCGAAAATTTATGTTTGCCTCCAACGATTCTACAATCCGAATCGAGACCTCCTCCCTTTACACTAATGACAAGATTCTTTTTAAACTTATGCCGAAAGAGACTCGTAACCTTCCAAGTCTTCTGGCCTTTTTCCGGAACTCCTATCAATCCAGAAGAATAATCCAGAAAAATGCCGCTCTTCTTTTTCGAAGGATCGAGTTTATCCATATGAAGGAAACCGTCCTGGAACCAATATTGAGATTTTGTTAAATTACAGAATCTTGAAATACAATCTCCAAGCGAAGTATTAGCGCTAAAGTTAATCGTCTTATTTTCTCCAAGAGAGATCTTGCCGGGCTTAATATTTCCTTGTTTCAATATATCTAATATTACTGTCTGAGCGGGTAGATTGGAATAAGTCTTCATTATATAAAACCCGGACCAGGAACCTACGTTTCCGCTGATCTGAAACTCGAGCTTTTTATCGGTTCCATCCTGTTTAAACTTTGGATCTATGACTTCCCCGGAAACGACGAGACCGTTTTCATCCTTGTAGCCGGCGCTTAACAACGCAGTAGGATATTGAAATCCTTTCCCTTTAGATCTTGCCCCGATCAGTTGCATGCTGTCTTCATTCACGTTGTATAACGTAACCTGAGTAAGATTTAATTTATCCAATTCGGTTTCAAACTCGATGTGAAAAGGCGGATATTTGAATTCTTTCGCCAAACCGACTTTTGGAAGAATTTCCAAGGAAGCGACTCGTCCGAATAGTTTAGAGTTACCGATCACGCTACTCCTCCAATATAAAGTTTTACACCGTTACCGAAAGTCCGGACGTTAACCGGAACATCGGTAAATTCGTCCCTATAGTAGTCGTCCAAATCGAACGGTGTGATTCGAATGGTGACCGGAAAACCGTCCACGACGACGTGATTTAAGGGAACCCCGTAAACCAAACGAGAGGAAAAAAGATTTCGATCCTCTTGATCTCGGACGACGACGGTGATAAAACCTTCGAGTTCGTTCCTATCGAACTCAAACTCGTATTCGTTGTCTCCGATCGGATACGTATAACGGATCGGGAATGTATTCGGATCTACCGGTAAGAAATTATACTCATTCATTGAAACATGGACCCCAACCAACTCGTTGATTTTGCGGGAGGTGGACTCCCGGCTTTTGTTTGTTTTTGCGGATTTTTTTTACCGGCGGACTTTGCACTTTTCAGCTCTCTGGTTTTCGCCTCGGCTATCATCACAGGAAATAGGGAAACGTTCGCTAAAACGTCGTCTCCGTTCTCTTTTGTCTCTTGAATCGACACATCTCCGAGAAGAAGATTCGGAATTTCGTCCGTAGACTTCCCAAGATATCGGTTATCAGGGTCGCTGGGTTCCACAAATCGAAAAAAAGAAGGAAGCATCGAAAGAATGCGGCCTATGATCCCGCCGGTCCCGTAACCCAAAAGAGTGACTAACGTTCCATCGGATTGCCAACGAATGAGAGTTTCCAATTTTTTATCCACCGTCGTATTCGTTAGAGAGAGCGTCGAAACCGAAGAGGATAAAAGAGCGCTCAATTCGATCCCCCTTTGTCCCGGAATTACGTGATCCGTTATCGAGGTCATTCCGACTTTTTTTTCAACCGTATGCTGGGTCACTTCGGCGGGATATTTGTATTGAACGTCGAGTGAAACGTTCAACTCGACTTCGTCGTCCCCGTCGGTAAGCGCTATCCTATCCCTTCCCGTTAAAATTCCCATTAGATTGCCTCCGGAGACATACCGGATCCGAGTCCGATTTTTATAGCGACCTTATCCAATTCCTTTTCCAAATATTTTGCAAAGGATCGAGCTTCTTCTTTGGAAGAGCCGGAACCTAAAATTACTTCCGCGATATTCACAACGATACTTCCGTTTCGAGAACTTGATCCGGATTGATTCGGGAACGATGCGGAACCGGACAAAGGATTAGGAGATATATTAGAATTTTTTAAACTCCCAACGTCAAAAGAGGAACCGGGAGACATCGCCGTAAGAAAGGATTTTTGATCCCCTTTTAGATTCGCAAGCGTGTCCGCTCCGGTTTTTCCTCCGACCGCCGCGGCGTTCCCGACCTTGGCTTGTTTGACATCCGCTCCCGCCGAGGCTGCTTCTTTGGATTCACCCAAGAATTTTCCGATAATCGAACTCCCTCCTTCCATCCAAGTAAGAAGATCTTGAACCAGAAGAATGATGCCGGCGATGACCGCTGCAACTGCGATTCCGATCGCGATAAACGGAAGCCAGGGTGAAATCGCCGCCCAACCGGCCGCCGCCATGGAAAACAAGGCGGGAATCGCGGAGACCGCCATAGAAAGAAGAGATGAAAGAGTAACACCGGAAGCCAATGCGATAGCGACTAACGCTCCCACCATAACGCTTCCGAGAACGACCATCGCAACTTTTACCCGATCCATTGCGTTTTCACCTACGGTAAAATAATCGAATATACTAATGAATATGTTTAAAAACGGCTCCAAAGCGCTTAAGATAAGTTTTCCGAAACTTTCCTTTAGGATCGTTACGAGTTTATTTACTCGATCCAGAGTCGCCGAAAAAGTATGTAGATGCGAATCGTATGCGCCTTGTAAGGCGGTGTTGTTTTGAAGAGCTTCCCCGATGAGTTTTTCCCGCTCAATCCGTTTGGAGGCTTCGGACATTCCGGATTGATTGATCTTTTCGAAATCCTTTGCATAGGCTTCGAATAACTTCCCGTTATGGGTAAAAAAATCCGATGAACCGTCTTTAATGGCCGACATCGCCTGGTTCATCGTAGTGGACATGTCGTTTGAAGTAACGGCCGCAACCTGTTGAAGTCCCGCCATATTCTCGGAAATAAAACCGATGGATTCCCCCGATTTGACCGCGTCGTTTGCGAACTTCAAAAGATCGCCCTCGCTCACAAGTCCCTTCGAACTTTTCAGAGTTGCGTCGATGGCGGATTTGAGTTTTGGATATTCGGAACCGGAAATATTTTTCAGCGTCGTATCCTGTTTTTCCAGTTCGACGCCTGCCTCGAATGCCGGAACGATAATCGCGTTGAACGCAGCCACCCCGATCGAGGCTAAATTTTTTAAGGCGCCGGAAAGAAAGTTAGAGACTCGATTTGAAACTCCGAGTTGAAAATTTAATTTAGAGACTTCCTTTTCGGATAGTCCCGAAGTTTTTGCAAGGTTGGAAAAACCTTTTTCCAGTTCGGCATTCCCTCTTGTTTTAGAATACAAACTCCGGATGGCGCCTTCGGTTAAACCGATTTTACTTGAGAATCGAGTCAAAGCAGGCGCATCCTTAAACGTTTCTTGAAACGCGCCTCCGAAATTCTGAAACGCCTTCATCCCGGATTTGGAGAAAATGAAAGTAAAGTCCGAAAAGTTTTCGAGCTGAAACTGAAGTTCCTCCAACTCTTTTCGAACTTCCGAAAAAGGATCGGCAGGATTTAGATCCAATTTGATCGTTGTGTTCAATTCTTTTGATGCCATAGTCTCTCTATTTCCAAACCTTACCTTATTCTAATTAAACTTTCAAAACCCCGAACTCCGAATCAGTTTCGCTAAAAACTTCAGTTCTTCCGCCCTTTCCTCGGCTTCCCTTTTTTTTCTTCGATCGACAACTTCCATCATCTTCATGTAGAGAACGGTGGACGCATTTTCGAGTTCTCTCTGAGAAAAATGCGCCGCACCGAGGATGAAGGGTTTCCAAAGAAAAAGTTCCTTTTCAACTTCTTCATCGATCCACTTCATCCATTCCTCTTCGGAAGGTATTTCGCCGAAATCGGGGAATCGGTTATTCCAACTCCCACTTAAGAAATCGATTCGCTATCTGAAGCCACACCTCCACGTGATTCGGCTCAATTGCGTCTAACGTTGGTTCAAAACTATGGCCGACTCCTTTCACACAAAACTTAAAGAACTTATCCAGAAGTTTGTCTTGGTTGAGTCCTTCCGTCAGTGAAATCGACTCCTGTCTCCAACGAAGGGCCTTACGATTGCCCGGATGTTGGAGTTTGTATCTTCTTCCGTCCACGAAATGAATCTGTGCAACCTTCGCATCGTCGTCTATGGTTTCCAAGATCGGCTCGCTCGGAGACGAAAAGGGATCAGATTCTACCGTTAAATGTTTAATCGATTCACGCTCTTTATTGGAGAATTCGATTGTTGTGTTTTCGTTTGTCATGCCGTAAGAACTCCTTTGTAATCGGGAAGAAGAAAGACCCAAGCGCGGTCCTTGTATTCTTTCCCTTTTTCGATGTTCGGTCTTTCCCAAATTCTACCCTGAGCGGAGAAACCGAGCATTCCACCGTCGCTCTTATCCTTTACGGTGAACACACAAGGAAGTCTTCCCTCTCCCATTGCGTAAAAGAATTCATTCTCCGGAGAATCTCCCAAAAGTGTGATCGTAAGTTTTACTCTTCCGTCATATACTTCGGAGATATTCCATTCTCCTTTGATGCCAACTTGAGACAGGATGTATTCCTTCGTTACGGGTTCGATTTTAAAGAACCCGTCCGCCTGACTCATCCCGGACACGTCGCGCCCGTTGCAGTTAACGTTTAATTTTTTTGGATCCCAAATGCCGTTCATTCCATTGCTCCTTAGGTTAGTTCGCCGTCGATATCCACTTCGTTGATCGCCCCTCTCAAACGACACGAGAAGGTGATGTTGGGAAGGATCCGATTGTTTCGATCGTTTGTCGGGATCTCGTCGATCGTTTCAGGCAAGTTGATTTTGTATTGATAGTCGCCAAGATCGGATCTGCTCTTATCCGTTTCGGTTTCAACCGGAGCGATGATACCCTGAACTCCCGCTTGAACGAAAACTTCGCGCATCCTGGACTCGATCATCTGAATTCCTTGGATCGTATAAGGCACGACGTCGGAATTCAGAAAAAGACCGGTGATATTCTCCCTCAGACGGGCTTTTAACCAGGCACGATTTTCTACGACGTCCGCATAAACTTGTCCGGTGGAAATTCCCGGATAAGGAACCTGTTTACCGCCAAAGTCCACGATCAAGTTGCCGTTATCCGAAAAGATGGAATTGACTTGTGAGTTGTTATAACCTGAGTTAGAAACTCCGTCTAACGGAAGATAGGCGTAGTTGTAAGAACCGACTCTGCGGGGCGCCGAGTTCCCGACCCAAGCGGCTTCGGGAAAAGAATCGGGATTCTTATGAAGCATATAGTATTCCCAGATCGAATTCCTTCCGGTTAGAACGGTCGTGTCGTCCGTGCAAGCAAAGAACATTTTTTCAGCGGATGCGAGATAATCGCCTAACGCGTGCAATTCGGATTTGTCGTGGGTGGTCGCCGTGGTTTTAAACCAAGCGTCCTTTCCTCCGTTTCTGAGTTCCGAAATTTCGACGGGGGCGTTTGACCAAGAAGTTAACAGGAAAACTGCGATGGTCTTTGGTCTAGGCGTTTGTCTAAAAGCGTTGGCGGCTTGAAGATATTCCTTGTCCGAAGAATTAAAACCGAGCTCCAAAAGATCGTCCGCCGAAGTGATCTCCATATAACGTTCATAAACCAAAGGTGATTGAACGAATGAAGAAACAATTCCCGAACCCGAATCTAAAACTTCGGAAATATCCACGATCTTACTCGCTCCGGCAACGTTAGCGACCGCTTCCGCGGCAAGTTTGATCTGATGCGCCGTAGAAGTCGCAAGACCCGAGGCATCGGTGGCCACGTTAACCGTAATCACGTAAGGATCGATTTCAGTGCCGGTACCACTGCGAACGACGCTGAGGGCGGTACTGTTTCCCGAAACTACGTATTTCACTTGAATAAAAACAACCCCAGGAGTTGCCGATTTCCAAATGAGCCCCGCAGAATTGTTCGAAACTTGTAGAAAATAGGTCGGAGCTTTGATTCCGAGAATCAAAGGTAATCCAAAACCCATTTGAGAGACCGGTGTATTTCTAAGAAATAGATTGATACTGATCGGTTCTATTTTTGAGATTGTTTGTGCGCTCATGCTTCCTCCTGAAATTCAACCGTTGGTGCGCTCGCGGTCGATTCGCCTTGTTTTTCACCGTATTTCCTCGATTTGAAAAGGATCTCGAACCCGGCTTTGTATTCGTAAACGCCCGCATCCGTCAAAACGGTTTTATCAAGAACGTTAACCGAAATCACGTCCGGTGTTACTCCGAAATTTTCGCATTCGATCAATCCTTCCAAAGAATCAAACCAATCCATCGCCTTTTCGCAAAAATCCCAGCAAGTAGAGATGGAACTGTCGTGTAGAAAGGAAACGTCGATTCGGGTTCTCTGATTTTTACGGCTGATCTCTTTAAAACTCTCCGAATCGATTTTTTGGATCCATTTGGATGCGTTCTTAGAAGAATCCTGAGTCATTTCGAGGACTTTATAGGTGCCATACGGGTAAACGGGAGAAGTCACGATCTGGTCCGCCAAAATCATAGGAATCGGAGGATCAGGTTTTAAAATTTCCAAGATCATCTTGTTTATTACGGATTCTATATCTTCAAATTTCATAAAATACGAATACTCCCTTACAAAGGCGGAAGAACCAAACCGGTTCCATCCCATTCACTGCGGTGAGTTTACAACGGATGCGGAAGGATATCTACGTCGGGAACGAACACAAAAGGACTGAATTTCCTATCGGTCCCAAATGAGATCGGCGAAAAAGAATCGGAGGCGTGTTTATAAAAATTGAAGAGGATCCGAGAAGTAAGAACGGGAATGGGACCAAAAAGAAGAAACGTTTCGAGTGTGTGAGATTTTTATCCGAAAATTTATGGCATACGAATTATAGAATATAAAAACTTTAGAATATTCTTCAGAATGAATTTTAGATTTCATTCTTCGATCAAAAACTTTTCTCCTTTTTAGAAAAAGATAAAAAGCATACAAAACAGGCGTCAAAACCTAAATCCGCAGTTCATAGAAAGAACACAAAAAGAGCTCTTCTACATATCCTCCTCGAGTTCCACAAAATGATTCCTAAAAAATTCTTCCACACCCGCTCTGGAATACAAAATGCTGCCGTCGCGGAGCCTCCAAAACTTACCGAGTAAACCTTCCCTTCTGTAATCTCCGACCCTTCGGATGGTCCTTTTTAAAAGAGCCGCGACTTCCTTAGGAGTCATCGTATCCCTTGGATCCTTAGGAACCGCCGGGTCGGCGGGAAGACCTTTGAAAATTCTCGTCGATTGTAAATCTCGGCTCAAGGAAGTTTTGTAAAGGGACCCTTCCTGAGTATATCCGGTAATCGTTTTCGTTTCCGGAAGAATGTTTTGATCTTTGTTGTTCCTCTTCTGAAGCATGAGCCTAAGGAAAGAATGAATTCCATTTTGTCAAGAAGGAATGTATATTCAAAGTTTTGAAAGAATTCTTGCGAAAAATCCAAAACTGCAAAAGGGACCAAGTTTGAAAAAAGTAATCGCCGCTTCCGTTTTTGTCCGAGGTGTCGGATAATATCGAATACGAAAAAAGAGATCGTATTAGGAGAATCAAACAATGGCCAACACTACAAAACGGAATCGAATCCGAATTCGATTTCTCTGTGATCAAGTGGGAAGTCTCAAAGAAAAGGGTATAAATCCGATTACGGTTTTTGATCGGTGTTGGGAAAAAATCCCGGAACCGTTGATCCAAAAACTCAATGCCGAAGAATTGTCTCTTTATATTCAGAGACATCTGCTTCCGAACGAAATTCTGAATTCAAGTCGGGAAAAAGAAAAGAATGAATACGGATCCAAGTCGGCCTAAAGTCGGGAAACAACATGGAGGACAGGACAAAAAAAGTCCCGAATTGCAAAAAGCGCAACCCGGGACTTATATTCAAAAATCAGAATATTTCTTTTATTCTTCTTGATTGAGGTTCGATCTTCCGATCTCAAGAACTGAAAATTTCGTTTCTGCGCCCGTAAGGTTCAGAATCGCGGAATCTCCGACCTTTTTATTGAGAAGCGATTTTGCCAACGGAGACTGATAACTGATGATATGTTTTTCAGTATCAGCGTCCCAAGCGCCGAGAATGGAGTAAGTCACGACCTCTCCCGTCGATTCGTTTTTCAACTTTACGGTAGCGCCGATATTGATCTTATCCGTTTTGACGTTGGTAAGATCCAGGATGATCGCACTTTTGATCTCGGCTTCCAATCTTTTGATAGCGGCTTGCAACTGAACTTGTTTTTCCATCGCCGCTTTGTATTCGGCGTTTTCCCGCAAGTCCCCTCTTTCCTGAGCCTCTCCGATATCTTTGGAGTTTTCAGGCATTTCCACGTTGAGTAAGTGTTCGAATTCGTCTTTTTTACGATTGAGCGCGCGTCTTGTAACCAAAATCGCACCTTCGGGAATTCGGTTGAGAATATCGTCCTCTTCTTCGTCTTCATCCTCGTCTTCTTCCCAAGCGACGTCGGGTTTCAACTCGATGATAAGGGCGTAGAGACGATCCTTTTCGAGATCCGTAAAATACGGAACCTCTTTGTAAAGAGCGAAAAGTTTACGGATGTATTCGGAATCTCCCGCGTGGATCGCCTCTTTAAGAACCTCGTCGTCGTTTCCGTGCAGGATTTCCTTACACGCATTTTTGAGTTTGGTTCCCTTATCTTCGATCTTCGCAAGAGGTTTGAACATACGGAAAACCCTGAGAATGAGTTCCAGGCGTTCTTCCTGTTTTGCGGCCGCCAGCCATTCTCCTTCCCAAACTTTGGTAAGAATGGACTTTGCTACCCAGATAAAAACTTCGGGAACTTCTTTCGCTCTCGCCGCCGCCGATTTGATAAACGCATTGAGAAGATCGAATTTTCCTTCTTCTTCCAAGATGGAGAAAACGTATTTGTTTACCTTGATCGGAACTTCAAAAAGAATTCCTGTGAGAATCTCATCCGGATTTTTTGCGTGTTTGCGAAGGAGGTTTACATACCCTTTTTTAATCTCGACGTTTCCGATCTTTGTGGAAATTTCAACAAGCGACGCGGTAGGAAGCGACTTGATAAGTTCAGCGATTTTTGCTTCGGTTAAATGACGAGGAATTTCTTCGTCTCCGAGTTCTTCGGAAGCTGACTCCAGATACAAGTAAGCAACCAATTTACGAACAGGGTCCGCGGCTTCTTCTTCCTCAAAATAAAAGTGATTGAACGCTTCGATCGCGCCTTCCGCGTCCTCGCGGTTGTCCAGCGCTTCCATAGCGATGTCGAGCTTTTTGTTTACGTCGGCTTGGTGAGTGAATTTTTCGGAGAGTTCTTCGGAAAGAGAAATCGCTTTTTCTCTGTAGACGAGTTCGTCTTTTTTCTTAGGATCAAAACCGATGTTCGGTTCCTTTTTGATTACGTTCTTGGCTTTGTTCCACCACTTAGACCATTCCGCTAAGGGTAGGAATTTTCCGGAGACTTCCGATTTGATATCCGCCGTCACCATTCTGTTATCGAATGAAGTTAAGAGTTCTTTGAAAAAGTCGGGGATATTGTTTTTGAAAAGATCCACGATGTCTTCTTTGTTTTCGTAGAACTTCACCCAGATATGATCTTTTTTCAGAGGTTTTAAACTCGTGATCGCCATCTGAATGGAGAGTTTATGGTCCTTCTTATCTTTGAAGTCGACGAAGATAGAATCTCCGTTAGGCGAAATCGAAGTAATCTTCCCTACTCCCCAGTTTCTATGAAGAACGTAGTTGTTGGTGTCGAATACAATATTTCTTTCGAAGTTCGCGATACAAACCTTGATCGGTTTACGGTTGTTCCCGATCTCGGACATCTTGAGAAAGTCTTCCAAGAGAGAATGATTCGCATACTTCGCTTTGTAAGCGCGGATGAGTTCGTTTCTTGCTTTATTGGAAGAAGCCTCGTGTTCCAGGATCTTTTTTAATAGATAGATTACTTTTTCCCAGTCTTCGAGTTGTTTGTAAGGTTCTACGATCGGATAGAGATAACCGACGAGTCTTGTTCTTTCTCTGTGACCGAGCATGATTCTTTCGATTCTTTCAAAAAATTGAATGTCTTCATGGTTATTGCTTACGATGATCGGCCAGATTTCTTCCAGTTGAGGATAGTCTTTTGTTTTTGCAAAAGTTTCGATCGCTTGTTTGAGATAAGTGATCGCTCTTTCCTTATTCTCGTCCAAAATCGAAAGGGCGTATTTTTTTAGAATTTCAGGATTCTTACGATCGTGTTTCGCAAGTTTTTCGAGAACCACTTTGAGTTCTTTATTCTTCTTTAATTTTTCAAGGGCTTCCGCTTTGTATTTCAAAGCGAGTCTTTGATCCCCGTATTTTAGAATTTGATCGGTAATGTGCTCGATGATCGCCCATTTACCCGCAACTTTAAAGGATTCTAATAGATTTTTTAATAAACCGGAGTCGCTGATTTCCCCCCTTTCCAGGGAAAGAATTCCAAGCAGATAACGCGCGGAAATACTGTCCTCGTGTTCGGCAAGATACTCTTCTATTTTTTGTTTTGCTTCGTCTATTTTTCCGGCGGACTTGTAAAATTCGATGAGATCGTCGAAAATCTTGAACTTGGAAGCTGGAATTGAATTCGCATCCGTGCGAACATAGATTTCTTCGTTGAAAAGAGATGTCAGCTTATCCAGATCGCTGGCCGGTCTGGATTCCGTAGTTGCTGATATTTCGTTAGACATAGGATACTCCACCGATTGAGTCTCGGCTTGATGAAAATTGGGACGTTTGGGGTAAAATTCCTCTCTGACAGCCCTGTATTTATCAATTATAGCTGAGTTGGCTTATCCGTAAACCAGAATTTAAAGAGAGGGGGATTTCCCGGTAAAGCCTTCGTTTTGGCCCTACCGAGAGAGGAAAACGGGATTTTAGAACATCCCGTCGATGAAATTCTTACTTAGTCGCGTTAGCGCCGCCGCATTCTTTGTCGACTTTTGTCTTGAGCATCTTGTCAAGTTTGTGTTTACTCTTACAATCCTCGTCGTCGAAATCGATGGAAGCTCCGTCGAAGTGAACTTCGAAAACGTCCGAAAGAACACGGAGTTCGTCAAAGAAAAGATATACGGTCTCACCGCTTGTATCCGGACGGGAACGAATCTTAAACTGTTTAAAAACGATAGTCTTTACTTGAGGATAAGAATTTACGTCCTGTGGAACTCCTTGGGGAATAGAAACCGTAAGCGGTCTCCATCCGATAAAGTCCAGAGATCCGAATTGAAGAATGTGAGTATCTCCTTTCCAGTCTTCGATCCAACCTTCCAGATTGTATTCGTTTCCTCTTCCGCAAACCCAAACCGAAATCGCTTTACTGACTCCGGGAAATTCCACTCCGTAGATTTTGGAAATTTTTCTCTGGTTGTTCGCGTCCAGATAGGCTTTTGTACGAAGAACTTCGTATTCGGGAACTCTCGGAGGACGAACGGTCACCGCATTCTCACCGGGAAATGTGAATTGGAATTTTACACCAAGAACCTTCGCGGTTCCTGAATCCACATTCTTGATGTCTCCCGGTTTTCCCGAGATCAACTTCACTTCTCTCAGAGACTGCGCATTTTGTGCGGTAGGTTGATACTGCTGTTGTTGTCCGTTCTGAGGTTGTTGTGTATCCTTATCGGTCGTAACTTCCCAACCGAATGCCGCTGAAGGAGCCGGGTTATCCCAGGATTCCACGGTGATGGAACGAAGTTCCATTCCACTCACGTCGATCCCGGTCGCGGTATCGATACCACGTTTGCCTTTGATGATATTTTGTCCGTTTACGAATCCCAGAAGAATTATTCCCCCAAGAATCGCCACGAGAGCCGTTGTAATTTTGAACGAGTTCATGAACCTTCCCATGCCTGCTTCCTTTCTTTGAAGATTACCAGTTATCTTTAATTTCAGATCCGGGATACTTCGCATCTGATTTATCGGCGCGAATTTCCAAATCATCCACATAAAAGTAGAATTGTCCGCCCACTTCGTGAACGTCGCTTACCGCGAACAAAGAAACGAAGTGAAGATTCTTATCAAGAAGAGCGAATCTTGTACTTTGAGGAACGTAACCCGGAATCGTTGCGGTCAGTTTTCTCCAACCGAAATAATCCAATCTTCCCAAACGAACGTTGTGAGTATTTCCTCTATAGTCTCTCAATTTTGCAAAAAGAGTGTGACGGAACTTTCTTCCCAGAGCCCAAATCGAAAGCTGACGGGCCTTTCCTTTTACCACATATTCGTGAGGAGGAAAAACTTCCACTCTGTCAAAACCTCGATTGGTATAGTGGGTTTTGATTCCTAAGATATGGTTCTTTTCGATCTGATCTCCGCCGTTATCGGGAACCGTATTCTCGTCGAATACGTCTCTCATCAAACCGCGTTGAACCATTTTGAGAACCTTGGTTTCTCCAAGAGGAGTTGTAGACTTCGCTCTCCAGTCTTCGGCCTCTTCGAAATTCTCGAGAATGAGTTTCTCAAGAGGGTCCGGGGCCGCGCCTGTTTGCTGATTTCCACCAGCCTGATTGTTTCCGGTCTGCTGGCTGTAGACACCTGGTACAGCAAGAATGCAGAGCAGTCCGGCAAGTAAGATGATCTTCTTCCTCATGAGAATTTCTCCTGGTTACAAAATACAAAAATAAAAAATCGTTTAGAGACTTAGGTCCGATTCTTTTAACCGCTTCACGATCCGGAAGAAAGCGAAGCGCCGAGGTATCACGAGGATCCGAATCGCCGTTATATTCCATTCTTTGAATTCTTTCAAAGTTATCGTGGAAGAAAGGGAAAGTCCGATTCTACTACCCGTCTCTGTATAAATATCGGAAGATAAAGGATCAAAATTAGCAAACGAAAAAGTTTTTTAGGGAATTGAAGATTTTTTTCTTTGTCCCTTCATTTTCCTTTCCCGAAGAATTTACCCAGAAATATGCAGACAAACCAGGAATAATTCAGAAAGAAAAGGCCGGAAAGCCCGTAAAGTCCGGCTCGAACCAGCTTTTTCTCCGGGTCGGCTATGGGTCGAAAAATCGTCGGCTGGTCCCCGATCGGGAACTTATAGATTTTGCCGGCTTCCTGGACCGCGAGCTTATAATAAGAATATAAGGAATGATTCTTGAGATTCTCCCCCCAAAAAAAGACGGAACTCCCCCAATGACAGTTCGGAAGTTCCATCCTTTCACAAGCAACCCAAACATAGATCGGATCCCCCTCTTTCCAACCGGAAGAAACAAGAGGCGCGACGTGAAAGTAGATCGTCTTTGCGGGTTTAGGCGAAGTTTTGCCCCGGCTGATCGCGGAACGAGAGGAGACATAGTTGGTAAGAATTTTGACTCCTCTGAAGACTAGGATTCTATCGTTTCCGAACTCGGCGTTGTCGACTAGGTTTGTGTTCTTTCCTATCGGGATTCCCAAAAAAAATCCTATACTCTGACTGATATAAAGCGAAGAAACCCCCGCCGAAAGAAGGCTCAAAAATAATGCGACATACAATAAATTTCCAAAGCGGGAACTCAGACGAATCACTAAATAAAGAAGAGGAAGAAAAAGAAAAAGGAGCAACGCCGCCGTGACCAATACCGATCCGTAAATTCCCAGAGGAATAAAAAGCAGAGCCATTCCGTCGACGAGGCAAAAACCCACCAAAAGAAGTTTCCAATAAGAATTTTGGGAAGGAGGCCCGGGCGGTGGAGTTCGGTCTCCGGTTTTTACCAAAGCGAAAATCATATCTTCATTCTACGGTTAACTTTTGATTCAATTGTGACCAGAGTTGTCTGACTTGATCAATCTGTTTTTCCGGACCTGAGATCGAAAACAGTAGTCCCCGATTCTCGCGTAAATAATATTTTTCCAAAATTACCATGGGGACTTGTCTTCCGTCGGGGTGAATCCAGTTAAAACGAGTTACGTAGGCATCGTCCTCTTTTTTTCTTCGAAGATTCGTTTCTTTGATAGTTCGAGGATTGATTCCACGTTTGAGATCCCAGAGTTGAAAGTAGTTTTTGGAAGTGTATATCGCGGCGACCGGATGGTAAGAGAGGCCGATCGTAAAAAGAATTCGATCCGGTTTGAATTCGAGAAATTTTTGTGACTGGGATTGATAGGCTTTTTCCCATTCTCCCAAATTCAGATCGGCGGGTAGGGTTTTATAAAATCGACGAACCTTCCAGATATGGTCTTCCTCTTCTCCGCTCTCGGAAGTTTCGAGTTCCGGAAAATAATGTTTCCAATCCGAAGTTGTCTCCAGAGAAAATCGGAAGGGAGCGCTTTCAATTTTTAGAATATTCTTTCTGGAACATCCGTAAGGGTCGGTGAGATCGGCGACGTCCTTTTTTTTGTGAGCCATGTGTTTCATCAATCGGCTCAATTCTTCCGTCGCGTTCCGATATCCTTCGGGAACAAGTTTGCCGAATTGGATCCGATAACAGAGTCCGATCCCTTTTAATAAACGAATTGCAGAATACGGCTCCCCGTGTTGTGCCAATGCGACGGCCTCGCTTCTGTGAACTTCCATTTCCGAAACGTCCGGAAAAACTTCTTTGTAATCGCGATCGATGAGAAATTCCACCCTTCCGTCTTTATAGAATCTGTAGTTCCGTCCGTGAAGATCCGTCTTCCATACAAAGTGCTGGTCCGGTCGAAAGAGCTTCATCACTCGATTGTGTAGAATTTCCTCTTTATTTTCCTGATCTTCATACCAGGAGCCGCGAAGCAAAGGATCCGTTTGAGCGTGTATAGGGAGGTTTCCCAAGAAGATTAAAAAGAGAAGAAATTGTCTTAAAACCGAAGCCACGATGATGGTGTTTCATTCTCTTTCTTTTTAGTCATTCAACTTTCTTCGGTTCATCAGGATTGGGCACAACCTTGTTTTTTCACGAAAAAGAACGATCCAATTTTAGAATTCGATCCTGGAATTCTAAAAGAATTCTTATAAAACCCAGAATTTCACAAAACCGCTTCCTCGAATTCAAATGGAGAATTCATTTCGTTTTGTTTGGATAAGAATCGTATCGAAAAAGGTAAGGTTCGGACTTCCATTCCGTCATAGACGAAATGTCGAAAGAGTTTTATCCCATCAGGGGAAATAAAATTCCGGCTTTCGATTCTGAATGTTACGAAAAATAATCCGACTTTATACAAAACGATCGATGAATCAAAAACAAATTAGAATTTCCTAATTTTCTTTGGATATTCCATTTATAAGTTACGATTTTTTGAATCTTTCTCAAAAGCCCGATCCTCTTGACAGCTCGTTTTTCTATTTCAAGTCTGAGATATGGAAAAAGTTTATTCTCCAGGTTCAAAAGACAGACTCAAATCCGTTTGGAAACCGTCGCTCACAAATTCAAACAAAGGAATTTATAAAAAGGGTTCGTTCAAAACATTCTTCTTTTTATTTTTGTGTTCGGTTTTTCTTTTTTTATCCCTGATAAATTGTAATCCATTGCCGTCTCAAAACGGCTGCGATCCTTTCCACAAAGATTTCAATACTGTCTTTTTGATCAAGGCCGCCCTCAACGATAAAACCCCGACCTGCGGTTTCAAAAACAAGGTCAGTACGAATCTTAAAGTGGCAAACCTCGTTCCTTCGGAGGGTTCCTCTTTTGTTTCGAGAGGAGGGTATATTCAATTTTCATTTAGCGAGCCGATGGATATAAACAGCCTTACGATTCAATCCGTCTCGGGAACCTGTTCCGGTTCGATTCGACTCAGCGCCGACGATTTTAATTCCTGCGAAGGCGCTTCCATCAACGTCGCGGAGAATCCTGTAATTCAAATTCTGCCGAAAAATCTTTTGAAAGGAGGAAGAAATTATAAGATCCGAATTACGGCCGATGTTCTCAATTCTTCCGGAGAAAATATGGTCGATACCTTTACTTCCCAAAGCGGCTTTTATACAAACGGTTATTGGGCCTACGTTACCAACGCTACGACGGGCGATATCTGGATGTTTACGATCGATCCGAGCACGGGAGTTCTTATCAACAATACTCCGCCGACGATTCCTTCAGCTCCCGGTGCAATTTCACTCGCGATTCATCCTTCGGGAAAATTTCTCTATTGCGCCAATCAAACTTCGGGTTCGATCTTTTATTATTCGATCGATCCCGCCACCGGTAATTTAACCTATCTCAATGCGATCGGCGCGGCGGACGTAACAAACATCAAAATTCATCCCTCAGGAAATTTTGCGTTTGCGACTGCAGCAGCTCCCTCAAACGTAATTTACGAATATAGAATCGATCCGAATACGGGAGCCCTGAGTCCGAACACGGTCGCACAAATTTTAGCGATCGGAGATCCGCGAGACATTACGATCGACCCGACCGGAAAGTATGCGTTTGCGACCTTGTTTGCGAGCGGGAATGTCAATAGTTACTCGATTGATTCTTTCGGAATTTTGAACGGCCTTTCCATTACGCCGGGAGGTTTAAATCCGGTCGGTATCAACATGGATCCTTCGGGTAAGTTTCTCTACTGGGTAAATTCCGTCGGCAATAGCGTAAGTATCTTCAGTATGGATTCTGCGGGAGCCCTAACCTTGGCCGGTGCATTTGCGACGAGCACGACTCCGTGGAGTATTCACTTTGATCCGTTCGGGCGTTTCGCTTACGTGGCAAACAGCGCTTCGATCTCGACTAACGTGAGCATCGGCGTCTTAAATCCGTTTAACGGTCTTTTGACTCCGGTCGGCGGCCCTCTGATGGCCGGATTTTCTACGCGGAACTTTATCGTCGATCCCAGCGGAAAATACGCCTATTCCACCGAGTCGAGCGGTAATACGGTCTACATGTATAAAATCGTCGACTCGAGCGGTAATATAAGTTTGAATACTCCTTCCTTTACCGGGGTCGGCGCCACGGGCGGTTACGCGATCGAGATATACTAATCAATTTTAGAATATTCTAAAATTATAATTTATTTCATACTCCTAAATCGTTTTACAAGCTCGGCGGAGAATTCCTGGATCGCCTTTTCCTTACTGTCCGCTACGATCGACATTTCATCGATCCATCCGTAAGGCCTTGTAGAAGACGAAGACGCCTCGGATTCGGTAGTGAGATAGAGATATTCGTTTCGTACGTCCCAGAGCGTTCCTTCAAAAGTAAATGTGGATTCTCCATGAGAACCGGGAACGAGCCAAATTCCTACGATCGTCGCGTAGAGTAAACTGAGGATATTAGGTTTTTGTTCGTAGCGCGGAGTCGATTTTACGACCAAGACCGCGTCAGCTCCGTAACGGGATGCGAGAATGCGAATCTTTTTGATTCCATCCAAGGTCCTGGTTCTGTTCTGATAATAATTCTTAAATCCGCTTTCGTATCTTTCGGAATCCAAGTCGTAAACGGACGCCGAAATGAGAAACATCTGCGAGACGATTTTCTCCGCTTTTAGATTTTCTTCGATCGTGAGTATCGCGGATTTATTTTTCGCGTCGATTCTGTAATTCGATCCTTCCGGTTCTAAAAAGTAAACGCCGACTCGAAACGGAAGACGAAGTTGCGGTTTGAGGGAAAGATAGTGTTTGATCTCCCCGGAATCGATCACGATTTTTTTCGGATCAACTTGCGGGAGAGGGCCTCGGTCATAACCGGTGCTCGCACAGCCGATCTGTAACGATATCATTAGAATCCAGACTCTCTTTTTCATTCGATTTTCGCTCCCTGATACAACTTTGATATCTTTGTTTCCTGTTTTTTAGGACAGTTCATTGGAGTTCCAACGTTATTTTGTGAGAACAACAGTTCATTGGAGTTCCAACGTTATTTTGTGAGAACAACAAAAACCCCAAGGATCAATTCGCTCCTGGAAACAAAGAACGCAAATCGTTCAAAGAACGAATCCCTTGGACCTGAATCTCCAAACTCTGATCGATCTCGCTCAGGTTTCCCTCGGGCACAATCACCTTCTTCATCCCAACACCCGCAAGTTCTTTGATTCTTAAACTCGCCTGACCGATACTCCGGACTTCTCCGGAAAGACCAACTTCTCCGAGAACGCAAGTTCCTTTGGGCAGCGGTTGATCGAGATAACTCGAGATGATGGATGTGCAGATCGCGAGATCAAGCGCGGGTTCGTCGGCGTCGAGACCTCCAGCGAGATTGCTGAATATATCACATTCTCCTAATTTGAGTTTGAGATACTTTTCAATCACGGCAGCGAGCAGAATCAAACGGCGCGTATCCGGACCTTCCGCCATTCTTCTCGCTTGCGAAAAACCGGACTTACTCACAAGAGCTTGGACTTCCACGGTCAGAGCCCGACTTCCTTCAAGAACCGCGCTGATCACGGACCCGCTTCTTTCTTCGGCTCCCGTGCTGATAAAAACCTGATTCCGATCCCCGACTTCCCGGAGACCTCCGGAGAACATTTCAAAGATCGCAAGATCTCCCACCGCGCCGAAACGATTCTTCACCGCGCGCAACAGACGATAGTAATTGAGACGATCCCCTTCAAAGTAAAGAACCGTATCCACGAGATGTTCTAAAACTTTCGGACCCGCGATCGCGCCTTCTTTTGTAATATGACCCGTCATCAAAATCGGAATCCCCGATCTTTTTGCGGTCTCGAGTAAAACTTGTGTACATTCTCTGAGTTGAGTTACCGTTCCCGCTTGGTTGGGAAGCGCCTCTCTCGCGATCGTCTGGATCGAATCCACAAAAACGACAGCCGGCCTTTCTCCTTCGATCATCGCCGAAATATTTTCGGCGTAGGTTTCCGAAGTGAGAAAAAGATTCGCCGAACGAATCCCCATTCTTTCGGCGCGCATCCGAATCTGAGAAGGAGATTCTTCTCCCGAGATATAGAGAACTTTTTTGTTCGCGCTCGTGAGATTCCGGGAAACTTCCAAAACCAGTGTGGACTTCCCTACTCCGGGTTCTCCTCCGATCAAAGTCAAAGAACCGGGAACGAGACCTCCGCCCAAAACGAGATCGAGTTCTTTCAAACCGGTTCCCATTCTCTTGAGTGATTCTTCTTCCACCTTGTCTAGAGCGATGGGCTCCTTATACGATTTGTTCTTCTGAGAATTTCCGTTGGAGGCGGCGAATCTTTCACCTCCAACCTCTTCTACGATCGTATTCCAATTTCCGCAGGACTCGCATTTCCCGGCCCAGCGCGCGTAGTCTTGACCGCAGGACTGACAGACAAAGTTTCGAGTGAGTTTCTTTTTCAATGTTCGAAAAGCGCGGGCATCTCAAGCCAATCGATCTGGTTGAAAACGGGAAGACAACGAAACGCGTCTTTTGCCAAAGATTCTCTTCCTTCTCTTACGAGAATTTCCGTGAGTTTTTGTTCGAGAGAAATCAGATACTTCACGTCTCCGCTTGCGTAGTCGACTTGGTCTTTTGTGAGAATTTTTTTACCCCAGTCGGAGGATTGATTCTTCTTATCCAAATTCTCATCGTAGAATTCCCGGATCAAATCTTTGAGACCGTGTTTGTCGGTATAAGTCCTTGCGAGTTTGCTCGCGATCTTTGTGCAAAAAACGTTCTGCATCGCGATTCCTAAACGATAACGAAGAAAGAGAGTATCCATTCTTGCGAAGTGAAAAATTTTTACGATCTCCGGATTTTCGAATAAGGACTTAAGATGAGGAGCTTCTTTTTGATCCGGAAGAATTTGGACCAAACTCACGTTATTCGAAGAATCGCAGATCTGAACTACGCAGAGTCTGTCTCTTCTCGGATTGAGTCCCATCATCTCGCAGTCGACGGCCAATCGATCGTCGGCCAGATATTCTTCGAATCTTTTTTGTGTCAGATCCCCGGGAAAAAGCTCCGGTTTTATAGTTGAACGTTTTGGAGGCATAATTTCATAATAATCCGTACCGCGTGGTTTCGGGAACCAAAAATACAAAACGAGGCCGCTGGAATTTTAGAAAAGTTCCCGTTTGCAAAAACGAAAGGCGACCCAAAGCGATAGAACAAAAAAATGAGAGCCATATTAAACTACAAAGTCTATGAGGACGCGTTCGTTTCCACTTTCGAATTTTCAGGAAAAGAACTAAAAACAAAGAGCGACTGCGGAAACTTCTCTCTCGCGCTCGGTTATAAAAAAACGGGAAAGAACAGCGTTTACAAACCGACTTTAGAATGGATCGGAGAACTCAGACCCAAGGCGGGAACCGAAATTCTTACCTTAGAGATCGAACTTCCTCCGCATTCTCTAAACGATCCGAAAATTTTTCAACACGGTTATCAGTCCTGGAGTCTCACCGGAGTTCACCCTTTGAGCGAGGCTGACGAATCCCCTCGTCTCGAATTTCTTCAATACATCCAGGAGAATATCTACACAAAACATTCGGGAGTCGGCGGCGACTGGCACAGTGAAGGAATGATTCTTCTCCTCTCTTCCACCAAGGATCCTCATTATTTTGCGGGAGCGACCGGGCCCGGAGAACAAGGAATCAAGTTCCGAGCGATTTCCTCGGAACGAAAACAAGAACTCGAAGACGAAAAGAAAAAATCCTGGTTTCCGAATTCCGGAATTTCTTTGATCTACGACTTTTATCGTTACGAGGATTTTAGAGGAAATAAACTTTCCTTAACTCCGATCAGCGTAGTTCGTTTTAACACGAGCCCCGAAGCCTATCTCAAAAAGTATTTTAGCGAATTAGGAAAAGCTCATAAAGTAAAACTCTCTTCGACTCAGGTTCCAACGGGCTGGTGTTCCTGGTATCACTACTACACCAAAATTTCGGAAAAGATCATCTTGAAAAATCTGGCCCTCGTGAAGGAGAAAAAACTTCCGATCCAATTTTTCCAGATCGACGACGGTTATCAGAAAGAGATCGGAGACTGGCTTGTAACCAACGATAAATTCCCCGGAGGAATGCGTCTTTTAGCCGAAGAAATCCGAAGAGAAAAGCTCACTCCGGGAATTTGGCTCGCTCCTTTTTTGGTGAGAAAAAAATCGGAATTCTTCCAAAAATATCCCGAAGCCGTTTTAAAAGACCGGGACGGAAAACCGGTGCCCGCGCTCTGGAATCCTCTTTGGGGAATGGACTACACGTATTGTATCGACGTCACACATCCGACTTCACGAGACTTTTTGGAAAACGTCTTTCGAACCTTGGTGAAAGAATACGGATATCCCTATCTCAAACTCGACTTTTTATATGCGGCCTTGCTCCCGGGTTGGACCTACGACCGAGGAGTTTCCCCTCACAAACGTTATGCGGACACGATTCGATTTATCCGAAAGGTAGTTGGAAAGGAAGTTTTTCTTTTGGGATGTGGCGCTCCGACCTATCCTTCGATCGGACTTTTTGACGCGATGAGAATCAGCTGCGACGTCGCTCCGTTTTGGGGAAGGGAAAAGAAAAGAATTCTCGTAAACGATCGTCACGCGCTCTGCACGGAAAGGGCTTTGATCAACGATATCACGCGCGCGTCTATGCACAGAAACTTATGGTACAACGATCCGGATTGTCTTCTCGTGAGAGAAAGTAAAAATCAGATGACACCCGCGCAAACTCAGTTTATGGCGAGCGTGATGGCTGTGAGCGGAGGAATGATTCTTGTGAGCGACGACCTTGCCTTGATCGGAGAAGAAAGACTTTCTCTTTTGAAAAAAACCTTGGAACTCGGAGCGAAGTGCAGAAGCAAAACTCCGATTCCGGTAGGAATCGCGTCCGGACTTTTTCCACCGGCGCTTTATAATCCGGCGGGCTTTTTAGGAATTTGGAATCCGAGTGAAGTAGAAAACACGATCGAAATCCAAGCGCCTTTTGTTACGAAACAAAAACAGTTCCCGGATTTCTGGACGGGCAAGGTTCCGGAGTCTCTGGACTTTTCTCCAAAGACCGGAATTCTCAAATTAAAACTTCCCGCCTTCGGATCCGTAATTTTGCAAACGGGAAAAGTTGTTTGACTGGAATTCGATCCCGGATAAAATTCCAACCGAAAAAACAAACCACACGGAGACTCCATCTGATGAAACGCACTCAAAAACAAGTTTTGGCTTTGGTCATAAGCCTTTTTATAATGAGCCTCAATCACTGCTTTATCTCTGAATCGATCTCGACAGGAATCAACTCTCTCAGCAAATCTTCCGATTCTTTGCAAAGTCTTTCCGGATCGATCAAATCGATCTCCGGTTCCGTAAGCTCCATCTTCTCCTCTTCTTCCGGAGACGATGAAAAAAAAGAAAAGGCGTATTTAAAAGACGTTCGTGATCTCACGGCGATGCACGTTGAAAACGGATTTCAGGAAATCGAATTCAAAAACGATCTTTCGACCCTTGCGCTTCAAAACGGACTTACAAACTGGAAGGCGTTGCGCGTAACGTATCTCGGGATCGGAAGCGGATTGAAAAAAGCCGGAGTAAACGAAGAAAAATTCCAGACCTTCGTACAAGGATTGGGAACCTCCAAACCTGAAATCGTAGAATCCATTCAAAAAGGATTTTCTCAGCTCTGAGATTATTTCTTCTCTTGTCGACGGCCCTGCTATTTCCGGCGGGGCTTCTTTCCACACCCGCAACCGCCGATTTTATCTACGTCGACGCAAACACCGGACAATCGAGCGGAGGACATACGGGAATCCGAGTCGGAAACAAGGTCTATCATTATCAATTTTTTCCGGACGATATCTTTCATCTCGTAAGAGAATCCTATGACGACTTTGCGTTTAGTTATAATATTCTTTCCAATCGAACGAGCGTTCTTACAAGACTCGACTGGAACCAAAAAGAAATCGCGATCTTAGAATCCGGACTCAACCATCTCTATCTTGTTCAATTCAAACATTTGCAGAATTGGGAAGTTCTCAAAAAAGAGGCAAAGTTTTTTGAAGAATTGAATTCTCCCGAAAAAAAAATCGGGTTGAGAGCGACGGCCTACTTCACGGAAAAACGGAATTCTAAAATTACAAAGGATTTCAAAGAAGAATTGGAAACAAAACTCGGAAGACGATTTCTTTCCGAATTGGAGAATCGTTTAAAAGAAAACGTTTTATCCCCGGAGAACGAGCTCACCCAAGTTTTTTTTCCTCCTTTGCCGGAAAACGTTTCGGCAAACCGGTTTCCCTTTTTTACACAAGGCCCTTATTTAAAAATCCGCGATACACTCGAAGGAATTTTACTCTGTCGAATTTTAAGGGAAGAATGGGGACTGAATCCCGAACTTCTGATCTCCGATCGAAAAGAAACTCTGTCCAAAAAAGAAATCGAACTTTTAAAAACATTCTTCCAAAAACAAAAAGAAGGGTTGTTACAAATCCTCGAGGAACAAGATCCGGGCTGGGCTTTTAGCGCGTTAGTCGCGTTTGGAAGGATGCAGGCCGTCGAAGAAAGTTTAGAATCCGGTTTTCCGGTATTTCTTTCCAGTTTCCCCGACGATTCTCCGCTCATTCATAGGGAAGTAGCGAGAGATCGGGAAGACGTCCGTCATATAGGAGGAGAAACTTCTTCGATCGTTTCCTTGGCCCGCGAAAAAATCTCGACTCTAAACTCTATTACGGAAAAAGAATATCAGATCTGGGAGGACGCCACCAACCGAGCCTTCGAACTCCAAGAAGGTCTTGCCAAAACGATTCCCGTAAGAATGTATTCGGGAAAGTTGATTCCGGAAAGAGAGAATTATTTTTTGATCTCGATGTTTTTGCCGGAGAATTCGCAACTCAAAGAATACGCCAGAATTTCAAAAGAAAGGGAATCGGAATATCATTCCCGTTTGAAAAAGCTCTATCCCTTTCATCTTCTTTCCGAAAATTGTACGACGGAAATCGTAAAAAGAGTTCAGGAAACCTTCGACTTGAAGGAAAAATCTTTTCCGGGAGAAAAGATCGACCCGAAACTTTCACCGTCCCTCGTCCCATTCTACGCATCTTATTCGATTTCAAAACGATGGAAAAATTCCGGGGATACGGTTCTTCTTTCCTACAGAAGAAAAAAACTCCGGGATATTTTGGAAAATGAACCGGGGATTCGAACGATGCTCCGGGAATCGTTTACGTTTTCCTCTTCGATTTACAAATCCAATCGGGAGGATCCTTTTTTCCCGCTTTTTACGGACGACGTTTTTTGGAAACGACCGCTCTACGGATTCGTGAATTTTAGCGCCGGTGTCGGTCTCACAACCTTAGGTTTATTCAGTCTTCCCTTTGACAAAGGCGAACGTCTTCAAAAGGGCTTTCAGTCGGCTTTTTTCAGCCTGCCTGAATTCGTTTTTTTTAATATTCGAAAAGGAACGTTTCCTTATGTTCCGATGAAAGAACTTCCGAAGGAACTTTTTGAATTTCAAGATGAAGATTGATCGTGTCGGATCGAAATCAAATCCGTCGTCGAGGACATCTATTAGTCGCCGTAAACCGAAATTTCCATCGAACATTTGGTCCGACAAAGGATAAACTCCCGTAAAAAAGGTTGTATCGGACTTCAAGTCCGTTTTGAGATAAATTCGACTAAATCTCAGTTTTGTTCAAATTAGAGTTCAGGTCTTGTCTCAAAACCTAAGAAGGGCCAGAAAAGATTCTGATCCGTAAAACTCGAATCTTTTGTGTGAGTTCCTACAAATCACAACGTTATCGGCCACCGAAAACGTTGAACCGTGCCACGTCCCGAAAAGTAAGAGTTCCTACTTTTTTAGTTTTAGGGAAAGACCCTGCACTCACTTTCTAAATTCGGGAAACCGAAAAGATTCAACGGATTTCCAGCAAAATATAAGAAGCGTCGTCCCTGTATTCTTTTGCGGGAATCGCGGAACGGACATACGTATCCAACGAGTTTTTCATTCTTCCAATCGCGTCCTGACCCGATTTGTGGATTTGATTCAACTCTGAAATCAGAGGATGAGTGAGATTGTTGATAATTCCATCCGTAAAAAGAAAAAGGATATCTCCGGGATTCACGGAAACCTCGTGACTAGGAAACTCGACCTCTTCCAAAATTCCCATGAGCTGACCCGATTTCTCCTTCAAAAAAGAAAATTCTTCCTTATGAAAGTGAACCGGAAACGGATGACCGCCTCTCGCATAGACCAACTTTTTTTGTTCCGGAAAAAGGACCACACAGGCCGCGGTCATACTGTGAGTCCCGATATTTAAGCAGAGTTCCTGATTCATCTTGTGCAGAATTTCAGAAGGATTGTCCGAATTCTTAAACTCTTCCCTTGCGAGTGTTGTCATCAAAAGTGCGATCAAACCGGAAGTGACTCCGTGATCCTCGACGTCCCCTAAAAGAAGAAGAATCGATTTTTCTTTTTTAAGAATCACGTTAAAATCCCCGCTTACGAAGGAAACGGGAGTGATATCGGCTTCCACTCGAAAGGGAGAAAGATCCGGAATCGTAAAAATTTTTCCTTGAACCCTGGACGCGAGTCGAAGATCTCTCATGATCACTTCGTCTCTTAGATCTCTTTCTTTTAGGATCGTATAATAGTCGAAGGCCCTTTGAATCGCGATTTGCACCGTCTGTATGGAGAACGGTTTGAGAAGAAAGTCGCTCGCCTTGTGGGTCAAAGAAGTTACTACGTTGTTGATATCGCGTTCCCCGGTCATCATGATAACCTGGGTTTTAGATTCTAAATTCTTAAAATAAGGAAGTATTTCGAGCCCGCTGCTTCCGGGCATGTGGATGTCCAGAAAAACGATCGGATTGAGTTCTTTTTCGAAATACTGTTTCCCCTGTTCTACCGAATCGAAAAATACGCTCTGGTAACCCAGCTTAGTAAGAATGAGTTCCAGTGTCTCGCCTACGTCTCTATCGTCGTCGAGAATGATAATTTCCGGTCTTAGGGAAAATTCTGCCATATTAGACTTTCCTTATATAATGGGTACCTGAAACGATCTTTTTCACTTTTTTGTAATATTCTTCGTCAAAAAGAGTCGATTCGAGATAATTGCTGATACAAGAGACCATCTCTCCGTATTTCCAGACGTAAACTTCTCCGGTCGTCGAATCGCAGATTTTTTCTCCGTGAATTTCGTTGCTGAGTTCTCTCAAATTCGTCCTACTAAAAGACTGAAGGATCGCACGAAACTTTCCTTCCTTTTCCGGATCCACAAATTGAAACGATTTATGAAAAAGAACCGCGTCGTGAAAGTATTCCGGAATATTAAAAGCTCCGTAGGCTCCCATTTTGGTGGCGAGAATTCGGATAAAACCGGTGATCTCGTTCATCACGCTTAGGCCGGGATATTCCTGACCTTGATGGAGTTTCTTTTTTAAGTTCATCGTTTTCGCTTTTAGGTTCTGGGTCAGGAGCCAGTCAATATAAACGAGCTTATAGGATTGATCCAGCTTTTTAAACTGAAAGTCTGAAAATTTTAAACGCATGTGAACAAGAATCCCGCCGGAGGGATCTTTGATATAAATCCGATTGTCCATTTCGGAGATTCCGTCTAAGGTGATCTGAAAATCGGAATACCCTCTCGCCTCGAGAATGCGAAACATTCCTGCATCTTCCATCATCACCCTTACTTCTTCGATCGTGAAACGATTGAAAAGGCTGTTTTCAATTCCAAGAGAGGTTTGAAATTCGCGAGAGATGTCGATCATCCCAAGTTCTTGACCGTCCAAAAAACCGGGGTTGCCCTTATTTTTATCCGAATCGGAAAAGATACCCATAACGTTAATCGGCCGCAAATACCTTGATCGTATTGTAGTGAATCGTGACCGTATCGTGAAAGTCCTTTGCATATCCTCCCGCCGGAAGAATCACAACGGGAGCATCCACACGAAGAGCGAATTCTTTTACGATCTTATCTCTTTTTCTCAAACCTTGAAACGTAAGTTTCAAATCTCCCAAGGAATCTCCTTCAAACGGATCCGCTCCCGCGATATAAAAGATAAGATCGGGTTGAAAGGAAGAATAAATTTTCTCGAGAGATTCTTCCAAAAGTTCGTGATACTTCTTATCGTCCGTTCCTTCCAGAAGAGCGACGTCCATTCCGGACTTTTCTTTTTTTGGATAGAGATTTTCCTGATGCATGGAAAACGTAAACACATGCGGGTCGTTTTGAAATACCACGGAATTTCCGTTTCCCTGGTGAAGATCCAGATCGATATAGAGAACTTTTTTTCCCGGATTTTGTCTTTGGAATAATTTTCCCGCAATCGCCGCGTCGTTTAGATAACAAAATCCTTCCGCACGATCGGGCATACTGTGGTGAAATCCGCCGCCGATATGATATACGAATTTATACTTTTTTGTGAGTTCCATAGAGAGAATCGTTCCTCCGACCGCGAGTACAAAACTTTGGACGATTTGTTTTGTAAGAGGAAGTTCGGAGTATTGAGTTCTTTCCGTAAGTTTGAGGGAAAAAAAATCCTTTAAGAATTCTTTTGTGTGAACCAAAGCCAATTCTTTCTCTTTGGCCGGGTCCGGTTTGTGCACAAAGAGATCCGCGAGTTTAGGATCTTGTTTTACGAGATTATAAACCATCTGGTATTTCCTTGCCGGAAATACGTGGGGACCCAGATCCATATTATAATCCGGATGATATACTAATCCAATTCGTTCTAACTGCTTCTCCAAGGAGAGGACGCCTATTTTTGGTTCATTCTATTTTCCTCTTTCCGTTCGTAAAGAGGAAATATTCGCTGGAACAACGGAAGGCATTTCTTTAGAATTGCCGTTCATGAAAACCCTAAACGGGAAAAAAACCAAAATCGTTTGCACAATCGGCCCCGCTTCCTCTTCGGAAGAGACCATTTTTTCCATTCTCAAGGCGGGAATGGACATCGCGCGGATGAATTTTTCGCACGGAACTCACGAATCCCACAAGAGAGTCTACGAAACGCTCCGAAAATGTGAGCAAATATCCGGGTTTCCACTCGGAATCATGGCCGATCTTCAAGGCCCGAAAATCAGAACCGGAAAATTAAAGTTAAACTCCATTCTACTCCATAAGGATCAGGAAATCAAAATTGTTCCCGACGCGGAACTCCAAGGAGACGAAGGGACGATCGGATGTACCTATCCGAATCTGATCCAGGACATCAAGGAAGGAGACAAGATTCTCATCGACGACGGAAAACTAGTTCTCAAAGTCATCTCCAAAAAATCGGACTCTGCGATGTTAAAAGTCATCGTAGGTGGAATTCTCTGGAGCAACAAAGGAATCAATCTTCCGGGAACTCCGATCTCCGCTCCCGCATTATCGGAGAAAGACATAGACGATCTAAAGTTTGCACTTTCCTTGGGTGTCGATTACGTTGCCCTCAGCTTTGTGAGAACCGGAGCCGATCTCGAATTGGCAAGATCTCTGTTAGCCGGGACTTATACGGGACTGATCGCAAAAATAGAAAGACCCGAAGCGATCGGAAACATCGAGGAGATCATAGAACGCGCGGATGGAATTATGATCGCGAGAGGAGATCTTGGAGTTGAGATCGAAACGGAGAAGGTTCCGATCCTTCAGAAAGAATTGATCTACAAACTCAATCAAGCGGGCAAACCCGTAATCACCGCGACTCAGATGTTGGAATCGATGATCGAAAATCCAAGACCGACCCGTGCCGAAGCGAGCGACGTCGCAAACGCGGTGATGGACGGAACGGACGCAGTGATGTTATCGGCGGAATCCGCGAGCGGACATTATCCCGTTGAATCCGTGGAGATCATGGCGAAAATCATCCAAGAAACCGAAACCATCGATCATATCTACGAAATTCATTGGAACATCAAGAAGACGTTTTTAGAATCCGAAAGAACCGCGCTTGGAAACGCGGCGAGAGAGATCGCGCACGGAATTCACGCAAAAGCGATCGTAAATTTTACAAGAAGCGGTTATTCTGCTTTGATCACTTCGGAGATGAGACCCAAGGTTCCGATCTATTCCTTTACTCCGTTTGCGACAACCGCGAGAAAGATGAAACTCTACAGAGGTGTGGTTCCGTTTGTGATGCCTTTTTTTACAAGACTCGAAGATATGATCGCCTATATGAATCAAAAACTCAAGGAAGACGAGTTTCTTTTTCCGGGTGATAAGGTAGTGATTCTTTCCGGAGCTCCGGGAACCAGCGTCCGAAGCGTGGATTTTTTACAGATCTATAAGATCCATTGATTTCGAAAAAATCATAGAAAATCATTCTCGATCCGACAAAGGGACAAAGAACGAATCGAAAAAATTCTTCTTTCTAAAAATTTCAAGAAGAGAGAAGACAAAATCCGTTTTGAATCGTTTTTATAGAATCTCGTAAAGGAAGGATTTTCCGCAATGGAATCGAGGCGCGCGGGTTCAAAGTCCGTTCACAAACCTTTTTTAAAAAACGTTCGCGTAGGAATTCCTACAACCCCACTTCATTTTCTAAACCACTGAAATACGAAAGATTTGCATTTTATAATATTCAAATTTCTCTGTGAGAGTTCCCACATTTTGACGGGGTTTTGGGAAAAGTTCTTAAGAATCGTTTTTTCCGCGAGTCAATTATAAACGGACTTCAAGTCAGTTTACGAGTATTTTTCTAAAAAGGTTTCCATGTAGGAACTCTTACAAAAATCCGTATATTTTTCGAAAAAATTTATCGAAATAAAGCCGCTTCCAACGTCCGGTATCTTCGTAAGAAAACGCGGGAGTTCCCACAAAGTAAGCCCACAAGCGCGGTACAAACTTTCTAAAGAATCGATGGCCGAAAAAATTTCATTGGAGTTCCTACATTTGGAGGTTTTGGAAAAAATCACTTTTGGAATCCCTACTTTTGTAAGACGCAGAGTCTCTCGATTATTGTAGCTCGACAGGTCTTAGGGAAAACCGCAAAATCATCTCTTCACCGGAGAATTATCAAAACCCAGATAACTCCAACGAATGTTAAGAAATATTAGAATTTTATAAAATCGTTTCAACGAACAAAAATAGTCCTGGTCTCCTTCGCAGATTTTTGTGGGGACTTTATCCTGATTCGAAGAAAGATAGGTAAAAGCGAACTTTCCAATCACTTGGTCAAAGGAAATCGGCCCGAGCATTCTGGAATCGATGGAACCGTCCCGGTTGTCCCCCAACAAAAAGAGTTCATCTTCCGCAAGTTTGACCTTGGGAAAAAGAAGAATCCCCGAGTCGGACTTCGATTCCAGAATCGGAACGATACGATCGCCAAGAGCTTCCACCAAAACGATCCTTTCCTGGGAATCCAATCCGGAGTGAAATTCCGTAGCTTTTTTTTCCGATCTCTCTTGCGGTATTTTTTCACCGTCCACAAAAATTCTTGTTACGGAAAAATGATCCGAAGTTGCCTCTTCGCTTATCAAAATGGTTTCGCCCGGAAGACCTACGATCCTACCGAGAGATTGACGACCCACCTTTTCATTTTGATAGGCGACAATATCGCCTCGTTTTAATTCCTTCTTATAAAATAATTCCGTAATATAGAAAGTATCGTTCACGTTTATACTCGGAACCATTCCCGAAGAAAGTTGAACCTTTCCTTTTAAGATTCGATCCTTTACGAGTTCGTCGATTCCGATTCCTAAAAACAAAAGAAGAAGAATAGTCACAGGCAAAAACCAATACGGAGAAGGAAAACGCCGAGAACCGGATGTTCGGATCTTCGATTCCGAGACGAGAGTTGCAAAGATCAGGATTCCCCAATTCAATAAAAGACAAAAGATGAGAAAAAATAACGCGGATTTTCCCGAGCGGTTTTCAAAAAGAATATAAGTAAAAACGGAAACGAGTAGACCCGCGATGACTGTGTATCCGTAGAAAATCCAAAACAACAAACGGTCTTTGAGATAATAAAAACCGAAGGGAGGGAAAATAAAATTTAAAAAAATTCCGATAATTTTTCGCTTCATACTTTTGTTACTTCGATGTTGTCGTTTCGTTTAGAAAATCAAACCAAGAAAAATATTGAAATCATAAAACGAATATACAATCCAAGTGCTTGTTTTAATCCGAAATAAAAAACCGGTGGATCTCATCCCAATACTTTCTCACGGTCCGGTCCGTGCTCAAATGCCCTCCCCTTTTGAGACGTTTTAATCGAATCTTTGTCCGAACCGCAAAGTTTTTCACCACTGTTGCAGAAACATAGGGATCGTCTAACGCGTGAATCATGCGGATCTTTTCCGGAATCAATTCTTCCGCATAAAAGGAAGGATTGAAAAATTTCCCGTCGTAAAGTTTTTTCCAATTTTTTTCGGGCAGCCGATACGCGTTCCCGAACGTTTCCTTCAGATAAGAAACGTAGTTTGAATTTGAGGTCTCGGCGTATTCTTCTTCCTTTAAATTTTCCCAGTCTACGACCGGGCAATTTGCGATCACCTTTTAAAGAAAGGAATTCCGCAAGGTCTTGTCTTTTTGGAATCGAGGGCATTCCGTCGCAAAGTAAAATCAGTCTTTGTTTTTTGATTTTGTATTTCGGAGGTAAGAATTCGGCGACGACCTCTTTTGGGAATCTGGTTCAATGCATGGATTTTAATTAAACTGAAACTCCAAAACGCGTCTTGATATCGGAGCTAAGAATTTTTTCAGAAAATTAAAACTATCGGAGTCTATTTCTCTCCCGTTTCGATTATCAACTGTTGCAATTGCAAAAACTTTTCTTTCTGAAATTCGTGATATAAAACCGTGTCTCTGGTCTTATAGAGAATTACGTGATCGAGAATCAACAAGCTTCTTCCTTGATCCAAATCGATAAGAATCCCTCTAGAGGGAAGTGTCGCGTAGTAAGATCTCCATCCAGAACGAAATTTCGAAATTTCACGCTCGATCCAATTCCAAACGATTGTATCCTTGGAATAGATTGTAGTACCACGAGGCCCATGATTTGTTTGATCCCTTCCGGATTCAAGATTCGATACGATGATTTCTTTCGGAATCGAGACTTCGGTGTCGAAATCACAAGATTGGATAAAATTTGCGAAGATCAAAAAGAATCCAAGAGTCCGCATTGATTTTACAAACGATTTCATAAAAGTCTCCTCAAATAAACATTTCGCTTCTTATAGATTCTCACCCCATAAGAAATTTTTTTTCGAGGGAATTCGGATGAATTGAAACATTCAAATATCTGCACCAAAAGGACAAGTCTATTTTTATACATTGAATCTTTCAAAGGCGGGAATAAAAAAATACAATATTCTATATTTAGAATAAATATAAAAGTTTAAATCCCTTTAGAATCACTGGGGCTAGTTTTGTTTTCATGCCCTTCTTTTCCGAACGTGCGACAAGTAACGTAAACAAAAAGGACTTCACCTTCTTCAGACGAAAGATAGACGATCGGTAATTCTTTCTATCGCCGTAAAACAGATCGGCAGGATTTCAAAAAACGAGAACGGTTTGAATAGGAATCATTCAAAAAAATTAGACGCATCCTCGAGAGTAACTTTGCAGCTTGATCTTTCTGATAAGGTAAAATTGAATCTATGGACGCGCTGTAAGTATTTAAGTTTTCGAAAAGAGTCATCCATCAAATCTAATCCGAAACGCTCAAAACCTCTTGCCTTATTGATTCCGATAGAGATCCGGAAAACGCTCTTTGAATGCGGGAAAAGTCCGCTTCGCAAATTCTTCCGGAAAAGCGTGTTTTTCAATACAGATGGAAATATGACCGTTTGCCAAATGCGCAACAATTTGAAAGAAATTTCCGTATGAAACGATGATATGATCCAACCCCCCGCAATCAATGTCTCCCCTTTGTTTCGCGAGAAGTAGCAACGCCGGATTTACGATCTGCTCCTCGTAGTAATCACTATCGGAAGAAGACGAGTTTTCGACTCCGGAACGTTGTTTTTTTGTGATTATGCCATTCCATCGAATCGCGACGTAACGGACCTCCGCCCCTTGGGAAAACGTGAACTGAATGATGTCCTCCGGATTGATCATAGAAAAATTCCTAAGCTATATTATAATATTCGAATACCTGGAAAAAGTTTGAATTCTTTCAGAATCGTATGTGCGATTTTAGTTTTCATATCCCTTCTTTCACGAACGTGCGACAGATAACGCAAGGAAAAAAGGATTCCTCCTTCCTCAAGCGAAAGATAAACGATCGGGGAAGTTTTCCCGAGTCGAACCAGATAATTTTTCGAAAGCTCCTGGAGAGTATAATCGATCTCCTCCTGGTTGATGACCGCGTTGTTTTGAACGATGCCGTTTAGGAGTTCTTCAGCTTTTTCGAAGTCAGAGTCGTAAGGAATTTTAATCCTCATTTCATCCCAGACATAATTCATCTTGTCCTTTACGACGACAATCGGCTTTAGGATCACGTAGTGATTCGGAAAATGAACGAGTCGATTCGTGGATTGGTCCGATTTCGGATCCGAGGAAATTTCCATCAAGGTAAAACGATTCATTCCTATATTGATGACGTCTCCTCTAACACTTTCGATTTCTATCCTATCTCCCACCTCAAAACCGTTGCTCCCGTGGATAAAAAACCAACCCACGTAATTCAAAGTGATATCTTTTAAGGAAATGACGATCCCCGCTCCCGCAAGACCCATCACTGTGGGAAGATAGGAAAGTCCGGAAAAAGCTACGGGAAGAAGAATGATCAACCCGAGGATCACAAACGACATCCGAGCCATCTTTCTTCGATTGTAGCGCGCGGTGACGTCTATCGTAGGTCTGAAAAAATCCAGAATAAAAAGAATCACTCTGTATGAAAGAATCAGAAAGAAAATAAAATAAACGATAAGAATCAATTCTTCCGCAAGACTTCTTTCCTTCATCTTGAGAAGGATCAAAGGATTGATGGACTTGAAAAAATCGAATTCGAAATTCATTACAGCCCTTTTTGTTTTCGAATGTTTAGGATGATGTCGCGGGAATCGACGGGAATATCATACACGGGAGAACCCGGTTTTTCCAGAAGTACAAAACGGATCGAACCGCCGACGTTCTTCTTATCGTGCAGCATGTGTTTGGCGAGTTCCTTCGATTTTAATTTTGTCTGATACGGAAGTCCATAATTCTTCAAAGACTCGATCGTTTCCTTCGTTGTCTCCGGATTCAAACCTGATTTTTCCTCGCTGATCAAAAGCGCCGTAACGAGCCCGATCGCGACCGCTTCCCCATGCGAATATTTTTTATATTTCGTAACGGATTCGATCGCGTGAGCGGTAGTATGTCCCAAGTTGAGAATTTTTCGAAGACCCGTTTCCTTCTCGTCGCTCGAAACGACTGATGCCTTAAAACGGACCGATTCTGCGATCATATAAGGAAGAATGGGAGAATCCACATTCAAATCTTGGAATGAATGTTGTTTCACTTTTTCCCAGTATTCTCCACCGGAAAGAAGAGAATGTTTGATGATCTCGGCTTGACCACATCTCCATTCCCGATCCGGGAGCGTGGAAAGGGCAAACAAAGGAGCAAAGACAAATTCGGGCTGATAAAAGGAACCGACCATATTCTTACCCAGATCCGCGTTGACCGCGACCTTTCCGCCCACGGAAGAATCCACACAAGCGAGAAGAGTTGTAGGAATCTGAACAAAACGAATTCCACGCAAAAAAGTGGAAGCGATAAAACCCGCGAAGTCTCCGACCACTCCGCCCCCGAAAGCAAGGATCAAAGACTTACGATCCGCACCGTGTTTGATGAGTTGATTGTAGACGTCTCCGGTCTTTTCGATGTGTTTTGCTTTTTCTCCGCCCTTGATATAGATCTCTTGAAAACGAATTCCCAGAGAAGAAAGTTCTTTTTCTAAATACTTTGAATAGATAGAATGAATCGATCTTTCAGTAATCAAGAAGATCGAAGTAACGTCGGGAAGTTTTGCGATCTCTTCCGATAAACCGGAGAGGTCCGTATGAAGTTGTACGGGAACCGATTTGTGTTCCGTATTCACTTGTATGGTTTCGATATGACTCATTTTTTTTCCGATACCCAGATACTTTTGATAAAGGGAGCCGGACTCAAATCTCCTTCGAAAAGAAAGGATTTTATATCGGGTCTAAGATCCATTTCTCGAACGGCGGCCGGACTAAAATAACCGAAACCGGTGATCGCCTTTTCGTTGAGATTGAGTTCGGGAACTTCCTTTTTTACGTTCACTAAAAATACGAGTTGAATGAGATGTCTTTTCCCGCCGGGTTCGATGGATTCGTTGAGAAGTAAAAAGGCAGCCGATTTCATTTCCAGAGAAAGTTCTTCTTTTAATTCTCTTCGAAGAGCGTCTTCGGCGCTTTCACCAAATTCGATTCCGCCTCCGGGCAAAAGCCAATAGTAAGAATCTTTTTTCTTTTGTTGAATGAGAAGGATTTCGTTTTGGGAATTGAATATAAGAGCCGCGACTCTTACGCGCATTCCCTTCTTTTTAAAGAAAAAATCCATACTATCTTGATTGTCGTCCTTTCATCCGTTGAATCTTGATTTGGCGAGGGACGTTTTCTTCTAAGACCCTCTTTTAATCCGATTGTAAAGTTCTTTAGCCGCGTTTTGTTCTGCGGCTTTTTTGCTCACTCCGGTTCCACTCGCTTCCCACTGATCACGGATCCGAACCGAAACTTGAAAGACCTTTGCGTGATCCGGACCAGATTCTCCTTTCATACGATAAACGGGAAGAATCTTAAAATTCTTCTGCGCGTATTCCTGGAGTTGAGTTTTGTAGTCTCTGACAGATTCCTCTTTTTCCGGATTTTCCGCAAATTCTATTAAATGTTTTAATATGAATTTTTCGGAAGCCTCGAATCCGAGATCCAAATAGATCGCTCCGACCAAGGACTCGAAAAGATTCGCCGAAAGTTTGCGTCTCCCCTTTCCCTGAGAACTCGCTTCTCCTTTGCCTAACAAGAGATACTCGGAAAGACCTAACTTCTCCGAGATTGCGTTTAGAATGGGCGTAGAGACGATTCTCGACTTAATCCGGGACAATTCGCCTTCGCTCGCTCTGGGATAGTTTTGAAAGAGATATCGCGCGGCTACAAGACCGAGAACGGAATCTCCGAGGAATTCCAGACGTTCGTTGTCTTCCGGAATTTCCAGATTCTCATTTTTATAGGAACTATGAATGAATGCGGTATTGTAAAATTCTAGATTGGAAAATTTGATTCCGATCTTTTTAGAAAGTTTCTGTAGAGTTTTGACCCGCTCGGGGTTTTTGAGAGAAGAAGGAGTTTGTGATTTTTTAAAGATCAAAGGAGGGAAAAAAGAATTCCGAGTTCCGTGAAGAACCCGGAAAGTCTCAAACGATTAGGACTTGAGGTTGTCGATGAACTTTGTTACGTCACCAACAGTTTGAATTTTCTCAGCGTCTTCGTCAGAGATTTCGATTCCGAATTCCTCTTCAAGAGCCATTACTAATTCAACTGTGTCCAGAGAATCTGCACCGAGGTCATCTATAAAGTGAGCCTCAGGTGTAACTTCAGATTCATCCACTCCAAGTTGTTCTACGATGATAGATTTAACTTTTTCAAAGTCTGCCATTGTTTCCTCCGTACCACATTTTGTGGTATGATGATTTTTTGTTAGATTTAGTCAGGTGGATATAAAATCCACCGAATTTTATAGATTTAATTCCGAAAATATTTGGCAAGCCAATATACTTTTTTTCAGAAAAAAACTCCCTTAAAATATTCCTAAGTTTTTGTTTTTCAATTCGATTTTATCATTCAAAAAACGTTCGGATGTATTGTGGAAAAAAACTCAGGAAAAGTCATCCGAGCCGAGCCGGAAGATTCTCAAGAATGTTGAACAAAGATTCTCATAGAATGCCTCGAGTCGTTCTCTGCATCAATTCTACGATGGGAAAATTTCTTGGTTTTTGATAAGAGTTTGTCTCATTAGAATCGCCTTGAATCCAAAGTTTTTCTCTTTCAGAATTTTATTCCCAAAAGAATTTTTAAAAAGAAAAAATTTGTATTTAAGTACGGGAAGGTAAGAAGAATTGAGTGAGAATTCTTTTTTTTTCGAACGAATTAAAGGAAATAAAGAAAATTGGAAAATTCTTCCACTCCGATTTCGGAATGGAAGAAGATTTCGAAACCGATTATTCGGTAACGCCTGGAAGAAAACCTCCGCCGTTCACTTCGATCACCTGACCGGTAATAAAAGAAGAGATGTCGGAAGCTAAGAATGCGATGGTGTTCGCGATATCTTCCGGAAGTCCCGCTCTTTTCAGTGGGATCGCGGCAACCATTGCGTGTCTGATTTTTTCGGGAATCGCATCGGTCATTTCAGTAGCGATAAAACCCGGAGCGATCGCGTTACAACGAACCTTACGAGAGGCCATTTCCAATGCGACCGCTTTTGTAAAACCGATCACACCCGCTTTCGAAGCCGAATAGTTGGTTTGTCCGATGTTGCCGTTTACTCCCGCGATCGAAGAAAGATTGATGATGGATCCGCCGTTCGGATTTTTCATCATATATTTGATTGCGGCTTGTGTGCAGTTAAAAGTCCCGGTTAGGTTTACTGCGATGACTGCGTCCCACTGTTCTTTTTTCATTCTCATGAGAAGAGTGTCTTTTGTGATTCCCGCGTTGTTTACAAGAATATCAACGGAACCGAATTCTTCCACACACGCCTGGATCGCTTTTGCGGCAGATTCCGAATCCGCGACGTTGGTTCCTACTCCGATGGCTTTTACGCCTGCCTGTTTTGCGATTTCTTCCGCAGTTGCCTTGCTGGATTCTTCGTTGAGGTCTGCGATAACAATATTAGCTCCTGCTTTTGCAAGAACGAGGGCTGTGGATTTTCCGATTCCGCGTGCGGCTCCGGTGATAACAGCGTTTTTACCTTTTAAATCGATCATAATTCTTTCCTTTCGGGTGCTCTGCGGCTAAAGTATTTCGGTCGAATACCGGGTCAAGGGAGTTTTCCCGCTTTTGAGACTATGAGACAGAACGAACGTTCTGCTTTTGCTTTTCTCTTTCGTAAAATCACATTTGGAAGAAAAATCTTTTGTGAAATCTAAAAAAGTAGGAACTCACACATTTCCAAGACAATAACGGTAAAAGGTTTGAATCACCTCGCAAAGTAGGAACTCACACTTTTGGAACTTGTAAGAAAAGGATCCAGGTTTTTCCTATAAATGATTCTCCAAACTCCTTTTTGCGGAGGCAAAACCAATTCTAAAATCAAGAATCCGGTTCGGTCCAGAAACGTTCCGAGAATTTTAGAATGTGGGAACTCCCCGATTCGATTTTAGGAGGAGAATCCGCCTCCGATCGAGTTCGTCGTAACAACGACAGTCCTCCGTGAAAGTCGCGCGCCCCACCCTGATTGGGCATAACCTTACCCACAAAGTGCTTTGAATCTTAAGAAAAATCTGTCGTAACAACGACAGTCCTCCGTAAAACGAAAGCCCCGCCCTGAAATTTTGGGTGGAGGGGCGGGAGGCGGAAGACTCCCGGCAATTTTCCTATATCACAGGATTAAAACTTTGCAAGGAATATTCTCTCTCAGTGCTTTTGTAGGAACTCCTACAAGGACTCATCTTAGCTCAATTCTTGTTTCTAAATCCTCTTTATCCTGACATTGAATAGAAGCAAATGAGAATCAGTGAACGCGACACCTTGATCGTATTCAGGGAAAAATCCGGAGAAATTTCTATATCACGAAAACATCATTTCGCAAGTAAGAGTTCCCACACTTTTGTTGAAACTCGTTCCAAACCTCCCTTGAGATCGTTAGATTTTCCCGCTTTTCTTTTTGCGAAAAAGATATCCTGTTTTAAACGACGGAGGATTCCATTCCAAGAACATAAACGGGAGAAAAACCTCCTCCCGGAGTTCTAAAATTCGTTGTTTGCCCTTGGTATAAACGCGCCGCTAAAAGTAGGATCTCCTCCCGATAAACATAGGTCCGAAGGTCCATCTTATAGGGAACCTTCTCCCCGTCTTTGAGAAGAATCCTCTCGGACGGAAGAACGATTTCTTGAAAGATATTCTCACCCTCCAAAATCTCTTCGAAAGTTCCTTTGGTCAGTTTATCGCCCCTGTATGCAGCTTTGCCTCCATAACCACCGGAACCGGGCTTAAAGAAGAATTTTTTTCTCTCCTTCCAGAGTTCTTCCGCATTTTCTTTTCTTACAATTCCTGTTATAGGAATCGAACGCGCCAACACTTCCAGATCCGATTCTTCCACGCCGGCGCTGCGTAGGAACTCCTCGTTTTTCCAAAAAACCAAATTCGTTTTTTTTGCGTAGAGTTCGTAATCGAGGGGATTCGGAGTTACGACCGTCTTTTCCAATTCCCAAGAGGTTCTTATTTTTTGATTCACGGGTTCTGAAAGATAAAAATCAGTGAGACGATTATAAACTAGATCCACCGTTTTCCCTTCAAAAGAAAGAGAACCATTTTCTTCTAAGGTTAGAAGTTCCGGTTCCAGGATTTCGCAAGATATTCCTTTCGATAAAAACATTTCTCGAAACAAAAGAAATTCCGGATAGAGAAACTGTTCCTTGGGTCGATTGTCCACGATCACAACAAATGTAGGATCTCCCTCTTTCCCTGCGGCCTTCCATTCTTCTAAAAAGGATTCAAAAAATCGTTTTTCAATTGCTATAATTTCTTCCGGACTCGCAAGAGCTTCCCTCACTTCGGGACAACATTCTTTCTGAGCTTCCACGAGTTTTGTCTGTAAAAAAGCGCCTCCCGCATTCGTATTGATTTCAATCAACTTCGGGCCCTCGTCCGCGAGATGAAAATCAAAACTCAAAAAAACCCCGCCCTTAGAAAAACGTTTTCTTAAGTTTTCAGGAAATTCTTTGAGAATTTCGCTTCTGATCTTTTCGATTCTAAGAATTTTCTGAATCACTTGGATCGTCTTTTGGATCTTAAAAAAATCACTCGGATCCAAAAAGGAAGCGCTCGAGGCAAAAAAACGATCCGTCAAAGAAGTAAGATCGGAATTTTCTTCGCTCATAGAAGCCTTTATTTTTTTTAAAAAACTCTTATCCAATACTTCCTTTTCAATCGTGATACACTGACATTCTCTATTGAATACTTTTGAAACGGTGGTCATATTAGGCTTCCTTTACGACGGGACTTTGAAACCATCGTTTCCTCATTCTTAGGGCCGCTCTTACAAGAAGAATCAAGACGGGCACTTCTACAAGCGGACCGATTACCCCCGCAAAGGCTTGACCGCTCGAAATGCCGAAAACTCCGATGGCAACGGCGATCGCGAGTTCGAAATTATTACCGGCGGAAGTAAAAGCGATCGAAGCCGTTTTAGAATATTCTACTTTCATAATCTTTCCGATCCAAAAACTGATAAAGAACATAAGAATAAAATAGATCAGCAAAGGAACGCTGATGATCAGAACGTCGAAAGGAATTTCAAAGATCAAATTTCCTTTGAGACTGAACATAAAAAATATCGTAAATAAAAGCGAAATAAGCGTGATCGGAGATATCGCCGGGAGAAATTTTTCCTCATACCAGGCTTTTCCCTTGGAACGAATCAAAATCACTCGGCTTAAAATCGCGGCAAAAAAGGGAATCCCCAAATAAATCAAAACACTTTCCGCAATTTGTCCGATCGTAAGATTGATTTCCGCGCCTGAAAAGCCCAAATAAGGAGGTAAGACAGAAATAAAAAAATAAGCATAAACGCTATAGAAGAATATCTGGAAGATACTATTCAACGCGACGAGACCGGCGGCGTAATCTCTGCTTCCCTCGCTCAATTCGTTCCAGACGATTACCATCGCGATACATCGAGCAAGCCCGATCAAAATGAGTCCTATTCTGTATTCCGGATAATCTTTTAAAAAAAACGTCGCTAAACCGAACATGAGTAAAGGTCCTACAACCCAGTTTAAAAAAAGTGAAATCGCAAGAACCCTTACGTTTGAAAAGACTTCCTTCATTCTTTCAAATTGAACTTTTGCAAGAGGAGGATACATCATAAGAATCAAACCGATCGCCAGAGGCAGATTCGTGGTTCCGATCGAAAGACCGCCCAATTTCTCCTCCACGCTCGGAATCATTTTACCGAAAAGAACACCTCCCCCCATCGCAAGAAAAATCCAAAGTGTGAGATATCGATCCACAAAATTCAATTTTGATTTCATTTTCGTATCAGCCTTTTGTAACAGCCGAGTTCAGTCTCAATTCTTGAATCCAGTTTTGAGAATAAACGCGGATCATCTCACGGACCTTTCTAAATTCTTCCATGATTTCCTCTTCGTTACCTTTGGCTTTGGCGGGATCCGGAAAGTTGTAATGAAATCTCACAGCGTTCGAAGGGAAATAAGGACAGTTCTCTTTTGCATGATCGCAAACCGTGAGAATGTAATCGAATTCTATGTCCTTATATTCGTTGATATGATTGGAAGTGTGATGTGAAATATCGATCCCGACCTCTTTCATCGTCTGAATCGCCTTTGGATTGACTCCGTGAGTTTCAATTCCCGCGCTGAATATTGTCGCGCGATCTTCGGCAAAATGGCGTAACCAACCTTCAGCGATTTGACTTCTACAGCTATTCCCCGTGCAGAGCACGAGTATGTTAGGTTTATTCATATACAGCAATTCTCACTTTGTGATTTTTTTAATTGATTAAGATTTTGGAAAAAAGAATTCAATTCTTCCTGGAACTCTTTCAACCGGAACCAATCGATACAATAGCAGGATTTGTTTCCTTCCACTTCACCTTTGATCAGTCCGATTTCTTTGAGTTCTTTGAGATGTTGAGACACAGTTGCCTGCGCTAAAGGAAGCACTTCCACGATTTCGCCGCAGATACATTCGTTTTTTTCGGCGATCGTTAGAAGAATCGATAAACGGGCTGGGTGAGCAAAAGCCTTGGAAAACTCAGCAAGGAGCATCGTATCCTTTGCAAACTTCGCTTTTTTGTTGACAACCATAATCTTCATCGTAATTATACGATAAAGAAGTCAAGAATCTTCTTTGCAAATTCGAATTTTAGAAAAAGGAATTCTCCATGCCGACATTGGATTTTTTCTTTCACCCTTCTTTTGAGAATGTTTTGAATCTTCTTCAAGACAAAGGTCTTCCCGTAGAAGATCTTAAAAATCAGGATCTAAATCGTTTTATCGGTTTTGGAAATGAATCCGAACTCAAAGCGGTCATCGGTTTGGAATTGCACGGTAAATTTGCCTTGTTACGTTCTTTGGCGGTGGTTGACGGCTTTCAAAAAAAAGGATTGGGAACTCAGTTGGTTCGAAAGATCGAAGACCAAGCTCGCCGTCTTCCGATCGAAACTCTATTCCTCTTAACGACGACCGCAAAGGAATTCTTTCTAAAATTGGGATACCTGGAAACGGAAAGAGATTCCCTTCCTGAAGAAATCAAAAGGACCGAAGAATTTGTGTCTCTTTGCCCGGCGAGTTCTTCGATTCTTAAGAAAAAACTTTGATCGAAAAAATTCAATTCAAAGAAGAATCCGCGCTTCTTTCCTGAGATAGAATCGCTTTTATCCAAATAGAATTCCAGACCACTCTTACGATTGTTTTCAAGATCATCAGAAAAAGAAAAGATACCGATAGAATTTGCCGCAATTCGGATTGCATTCTTTCCATCCCGTTGAAACGATCAGCTTCTAAGTCCGAAGTCGTTTTCCAAAACAGAGTATAAAAGAAAAAAAACCAATTCCGAATTGTATACGATTCGGCGATGAGAACGGCAAAAATCAGAACTCCGGAAAAAATCAAAATTCTTCTATCGATCTTTTTATCCAGTATCAAAAAACCGTCTAGGAGCGCGAAATAGATCAGCGAAAAAGTCGAAATCATCAAGGGTAGATGAAAGTTACTCAATCCCTCCGGGTCCTCAGGATCTCCAACGAGTCCCAAAAAATGATTCATAGAGGCGCTTATCAAATACAAGAAGAAGGCAAAGACCAGATCTAAGCCGATGATTTTTTTTGTTTTTTTCGAGTAGGAGTTGGTCGGTTTCGGGTTTGTTTCTAAATTCATAACTCAGTAGTTGTGCTCCACTCGTATCACCTTGAAATCCTCAGTCTTTTTTAGGGAACGAAACGCATCTTTGTTTTTTAATATTTCAAGAATTTCATTCATTGCCTTTGCATATTCGGTTGTTTTTTGGCTCTCATCATCCGCGTTGTAGTGTTCGTCGTAGAGATCGTCATCAAAAGGCCCTCTTCGATATCCTTCTTCGTCCTCTAAGTTGAGATCTCGAAAACTGACAAAACCTTGATAGCCCCAATCACCCGGATTGTATTTTAGTTTTTCGATCTTTTCGTCGGTATCGTAGTGTTTCGGCCATTTGGAAGAATATTCTTTCAGAGACTTTTCAAAGGATTCCAGAGAATTCAAACAGAGCAGACTTGCATCGATCGCAAATGCGTAAAATATTTCCTCCCGATGCTCTTTTGAAAACTTTTCGATTTCAGCAAGAGCGAATTCCGCGAGTACAGGAACGTCAAACATAAGAACCGCCGGTAAGTAAAATGGATTCCTTTCATTCTACAATCGGACAACTTATTTTTTGATGTTTTTATTTTGAGAGGAATATTCTAATTCCATGATAGGTTGAGAAAATTAGGAATTCTAAGATCCAAAAGTGTATAAAGAATAAAAAAACAAGGCAAATGAGATCTGAATTCTTCTCGAATCCCTGACTTATCCGAAAAAGAGATTTATTGTGAGCCGATTTCGAGTTGGAGTTGAAGTTTCCGGAAAATAGACTCCGGCCAATCGGTAAGACTTTTCGTAGATACCGATGCAAAACCCAAAAGAAAATCGGCTGAACACCGTTTTTCAGTCTGACAAAAACCGGTGATTTGTAAGAGAACGTTGTTTTTTCTCAAACGTTTTACTCGAAGTTGGAAGGTAAGACGGTCTCCAAGAAGGGAAGTTTTTGAAAACTTCGCTACAATTTTCATCGCAGGAATCCCAAATCCTTGTTCAACAACCATTTTGGAAAAACTAAAACCTAAAACCTGATCAAACCAATCCTCGATTACTTCGGTAAAAAGATTAAAATACTGAGGCGTAAAAACCACCCCGCCCGGATCGCAGTGTTGAAAACGAATCAGTTTGTTTACTTGGAAAAAACTCATAAAAGCGCTCAAGAGAATTGTAGAATAAGAATCCGAACGATTCAAAAAACATATTCTCGAAAAAATATCCTTACCCACAAGTTGTTTAAATCTCAAAACGGGCGGATTTGTCGGAAATACGACAAAATCTTCTGTGAAAGTTGCGCGCCCCGCCCTGAATTTTTGGGTGGAGGGGTGGGTGGCGGAAAACTCCGGGTGACTTTGCTCTATCAGAAAATCATATTTTTTGCAAGTAGAATTCTCTCTCAAGAACTCTTGTCGGAACTACGACAAAAGAGCCTCGAACGAAAAATTGCTTCCTGAGAAACTTTTCATTAACCGTAAAAATCGATTCGGAATCGGAAGACTTCCGAGATTTTTTGGAATTGAATCGCAAAATGAATCTCTTGATTGTTTCAAGAAACTCATTTATTTTCCGCGAGAGAATTTGAAAACAAGACTTTAATTGGGATGAGTCACGCTCAGAATTCTAAAATCACCGATCTTTTTTAAAACACGGAACGCATCCTTCTGTTTTAGAATTTCCAGAACCTGATCCATGGCAACGGCGTAAGCGCTCTTTTTTTGAGCCTCTTTGTCTAAGTCGCAATGTTCTTGATAGAGATTTTCGTCGAACGGTCCCTCGTCCTTTCCTAAGCCATTTAAGCTACGAAAACAAACAAAGCCGTTGTACGCCCAGGCTGACGGGCTTTCTCTGAGTTTACGAATTTGATCGGGAGAATCATAGTATCTCGGCGATTTAGAAGCGAATTCCTTCAGAGACTTTTCAAAATGTTCAATGGAATTCAGACAAAGTAAACTGGAATCGATTGCAAACGTATAAAAAGTCTCGTTCGGGTGTTCTTTGGAGAATTTTTCAATTTCGGAAAGGGCAAAATTGGCCAATCTCTGCACATCAAACATAAGATTCAATCCTGCTTAAAGAGTATTATCCTCTCTACAAACAGCGGATGATTTTTTGATTCCTTTTCGAATCAGATATTGTATTTTTTGATATCGGTAGCGATCCGATCGTTGATTTGGTGCTTTGCACATTCGAGCACAACTCGGATCGCACTCTGAACTGCGAGTGCGTTAGACGATCCATGTCCGATCAGACAAACCCCGTCCACACCCAACAAAAGCACTCCACCGTATTCCGCGTAATCGAGCCGCTTTTTGATCGCGGCAAAAGTCGGCTTGAGTAACAAAGCGCCCGTCTGAGCAAGACTGGATTGTTTGATACTTTCTCTTAACACATTGAATATGGATTTGGAAAGACCTTCCGTAGCTTTGAGGACGATGTTTCCGATAAAGCCGTCGCAGACGACTACGTCCACGTCTTTTCCGCCTCCGTAGAGATCTCTTCCTTCCACGTTTCCCACGAAGTTTAAAGGAAGTTTTTTGATCATCTCGAATGCTTTTAAAGAAACCGTGTTTCCTTTTTTATCCTCTTCACCGTTGGAAAGAATTCCGACTTTTGGATTAGAAATATTGAATATAAGTTTAGAATAAATTTCACCCATAACGGCGAACTTCGCGAGATAATCCGGCTTGCAATCCACGTTAGCGCCTGCGTCCAACAAAAGCATCGGCGGACCGTTCTCTTGCGGAATCGGAGCGGCAATTGGAGGTCGTAAAACACCGGGAACTCTTCCCAGATACAAAAGCGCGGAAGCCATAGTAGCGCCCGTGTTTCCGGGTGAAAACATTCCGACACAGGTTTTATCCGCTACGAGTTGTGTGGCTTGAACTACGGAAGAATCCTGAAGGGTGCGTACGGCGATCGACGGAGAATCATTCATATCGATGATTTCCGATGCGTGTTGGATTCTTACTTTGTTTGTATCGTAATCGAACTTGAGGAGGATCTCCCCAATCTCTTCTTCTCTGCCGACCAAGACGACGTGAGCCCCATCCTGGTTAACGGCATTTACGGCGCCTTCAATAATCTTCTCCGGCCCGTAATCGCCGCTCATTACATCGACGGCGACCCACATCATAGGAGTTAATTATCTTCTTTAGGCTTCTTGACTTTCGGCTCTAAAACGATTCCGGTTTTATAGAACCCGCAAGTAGGGCAGATTCTATGAGGGAGTCTGTAAGAATTACAATTAGGACAAGGAACCAAATTTGGTTTTCCGATGGCATGATGGGCCCGTTTTGTCCTTACTTTTGATTTCGATTTGCGTCTTTTGGGAACTGCCATTGATTTCCTCTTGGGAAAATGAATTGTTAAACTATAATTTTTTGAGGCTGGTATTCCTCAACCATTATTTCATGGAATCGATAAGAATGAAGACTCTTTTGCCGATAAAAACGGACCGAGTTTGAAAAGTGCTTTGAAAATCTTCTTGAACTCGGACGCAAACACCGGAGCCGATCTTGTCGCTCATCGGGTTCTAAAGATTCGAAAGAGAATCCATAAATTCCACGGCTTCTTTCCGTTTACCGTACAAAGAAGAACGATTGAATACCAGCCGAGCTGAAGATTCTAAAATTATGTCCAATTCTTTGAGTCCGTTGGCCTTCAAGGTTCCGCCGGTTGAAACAAGGTCCACGATACAATCCGAAAGTCCGACGAGCGGAGCGAGTTCGATGCTGCCGTAGAGTTTGAAAATCTCACAGGACAAACCTTTGTGAAAGAAGAATTCTCTTGCAAGATTCGGATATTTCGTCGCGACTCGGATCTTACGATGACGGGCTTCGAGCGTATATCCCTCAGGCGCCGCTAGAGAAAGTCTGCACTTTCCGATTTTCAAATCGAGAGGAGTCGTGAGATCGTAACCGCCCTCTTTTAAGACATCCCATCCGCTGATTCCGGCGTCTGCGGCGCATTGTTCCACGTAAGTCGCCACATCTTGCGAGCGCACGAGAAGAATTCGGATTCTTCCCAATGGATCGTTGTAAATCAGTTCTTTGGAATTTGGATCGGGTTTTGCCGAAAGCCAACCTTTGGAGATCATCAGATCGACGCTCTCCTCAGCGAGTCTTCCTTTTGGCAGGGCCAGTGTAAGCATCAGCCTTTCTGGTTGAGTTGAACGAGTAGAAAAGTTGCGTATTGTTTTACGGTGTTGTAATCGGAGGCCGGAGTTTTGATATCCTGATCCAAAACTTTTTTCAAGGATTGAATCGCTTCCGACTTTTTACCGTTCTTAGCCTGTAATCTTCCGGTTTGATACAAACTCCAAGCGAGGAAGCCGTTTGCTTCTCTTGTGTTTGTCAGAAGATTCGCTGCGGTGCCGTAATTGGTCTCGGCGGATGCGAGATTTCCCTCTCTCTCACGAAGATTTCCCGCCAAATAGAAGTAATACGCCTTTACTTCCGTCGGCTCGTCGATCTTCTTACCGGCCCATTCCAGTTTGTCGGCGGCCTTTTGAAATTCTCCGTTTCTCGCATAAAGATCGGAAAGAATTTTTGCAAGTCTGAGTTCGAGTTTTTTAGAAGAATACTGTGAGGAAACTTCTTCGTAAGCCTGGATTTTTTCTTTTAGATCGATCGCAGGGTTAAGACGAAATTTTTTGTCCAGAGCTTCGAGGGCGATGGTTCCTTTTTCGAATTGGGATTCTTGGTATTGAACGTAAGTAACGATCGCAAGGACGATTGCGAGAATCACCCCTGCTCCGATCAGAACTTCCTTGATATGAGCCGCGACCGATCTGAAAAATTTAATCAGAATGAGTTCGAGCTTACTGCCTTGAAAATCCGCATAAGGATCGACTTTGACTTCTTTTGCGGTCTGACCGACTTCGTACCGTTTCATCCTTTAGTCCTTAACTTTGGATTCTTATCTCAGAGAAGTGTTTAGGAAACTTCCCAAACTTTCACGAGAAGGAGTATCCGAAGTTTTGAGGTATTTGGACATTTCTTCTCTTTCAAGAGCTTTGTCAAAATCCTTGATGGATAAGGAGATTTTCTTATTCTTCACATCCACTTTGATAACTGCGGTTTTTACGATTTCATCCGGTTTGTAAACTTCCAGAATGTTGGTTTCTCTTCCATTAGGAACTTCGGAGATATGAACCAGTCCTTCGATTCCCGGAGCCACTTCCACAAAAATTCCGAATTCTTTGATGGACTTGATCTTTCCTTCTACGATGGTTCCGATCGGATGTTCGTTGCGGAAAATTTCGTAAGGGTTTTCCAGGAGTTGTTTTAGACCGCAGGAGATTCTTTGTGCGTCTAAGTTTACGTCCAGGATCATATACTTCACGGTATCGCCTTTTTTCAGTTGGGAAGTCGGGTTGGAAGCCTTTTCATCCCATGTGATATCGCTGATGTGAATCAAACCTTCGATTCCGTTTTCGACTTCTACGAACGCGCCGTATTTCGTGATTCCGGTGATTACACCTTCGAGGATATTTCCTCTGCGAATTTCAGGACCGAGTTGATCCCAAGGATTCGGTTGAAGTTGTTTTAGTCCTAAGGAAAGTCTTCTGTTTTTGAAATCGATGTCCAAAACCAGAGCTTCCACTTCTTGACCTTTTTTTAAGATGTCTTTTGGTTGAGGAGGTTTTTTAGCCCACGCAAGTTCCGACGTATGAATCAGACCTTCTAAACCTTCTTTTAATTCTACGAAAGCGCCGAACTTTGTAAGAGAAGTTACGGTTCCGCGGATGACCATTTCTTTTTCCAAAGAACGTTCCGCCCAGACCCAAGGATCTTCGTAGAGTTGTTTTAGACCTAACGCGAGTTTGTTGTTTTCCTTGTCGAGTTCGAGAACTACAAGTTCCACTTCTTGTCCGATCTGAAAGTATTGTTTGAATGGAGCGTATTTTTTATAAGAGATATCTCTTTGACGAAGCAAGCCGGTCACTCCGTCTACTTCGCAGAAAACTCCAAAAGAAGCGATTTTGCTTACGGTGGAAGTTACTTTGTCCCCTACTTTGAGTTTGAGAAGAAGAGCGTCCCATTTTTCCTCGTTCACTTCATCCAGAAGTTTTTTTCTGGAGACTACCCCGGAACGAGTACGGTCGTTGAGTTCGATGATCTTGAACTCAAGTTCCTTACTTTTGAAGGTTTCACCTTCTTTGAATTTATAGCTGAGTTGAGAGGCGGGTAAAAAGAGATCGACTCCTTCTACGTTTACGATATAACCTTTGCCTTTGATTTCATTTACCAAACGGCCGGTAACTTGGTAGCTGTTTTTAAAAGCTTCTTTGACGATTTCCCAACCTTTTCTTTGGTCGGCTTCTTTTTTGGAAAGAATACATCCGGAATCTTGGGATTCCTTTCTTTTTACGATTGCAGAGACATAATTTCCGCGTTCCGGAGTTTCGTCGAAATCTCCTCTTGGAATACGGCCTTCTTGTTTGAGCCCTTCGATTGCCACATAAACGTAGTCGTTGTCTACAGAGACGATTTTTCCTTCAACGACTTGATCTTTCCGGAGTTCCGGTTCTTCGTGTATTGATTGTTCCCACTGTTTGAATACTTCTGCAAAAGTGGACTTCTCTTCCTTGTTTGTCATGGGGCGTAGGTTACTCGGCTAAAATGGTAGTCTGGGATCCGCTGGATGTCGGGGGTCATCGATCCAGAATCTCGAGGATCTTGCTAATTACACTATTTTTGGAGAGTATATCAGTGTCAATCAGGATTGCGTCCTTTGCCTGATAGAGAGGCGCGATATCCCTTTCCATATCGGATTTATCACGAAGAATGATCTCACTTTCGATCTCATTTGGATCGGCGGAAATTCCCTGTTCTTTTAGTTGCAGAGTTCTTCTTTCAGCCCGAACTTTGGAAGAAGCCGTTAGGTAGAATTTAAACTTCGCATCCGGAAAAACTTCGGTTCCGATATCCCTTCCATCCATAAGAAGTTTGTGAAGTTTTGCCAAAGAATGCAGTTCCTTGTTCACAAAATCACGATAGATCCTTTTGTTCGCGATGTGTTTGATTTCTCTCGTAATTTCCGGAGTTCGAATCGCAAGAGAAACGTCCTCTCCGTTTAACAAAATTCGATTTTCGTTTCCTGCGGAGAATTCGCAGAGAACATGAGCGTTGCCGATCGACGATTCGGCTTCCTTTGTTTTCGCCCATTCGGAGAATTCTCCTGCGTTAGGCGTCTTTTCGTAGAGACGAAATAGAAAAAGAGTGAGGGCGCGGTAAAAGGCGCCGGTATCCAAGTAGTTGAATCCGATCTTTTCGGCAATTTGTCTTGCAACGGTGCTTTTTCCGGAACCGGCAGGACCGTCGAGTGCGATCACGTTTTCATTCATACAGACATTCCTCGAGCAGGGTTTCAAATCCCGGAAACGAAGTTTCGATCCAGGAAGTTTCGTCTATTTCCAGAGCAAATCCGGAAAGCGCTTTTAAAATCAAAAAGCTCATCGCGATTCGATGATCCATATAGGAAAGAATCGAAACTTTTTTTCCGGAGGACAAAGACGTCCAGATTTCGTTTGATTTTTTCGAGGTTCCGTCTAACGCATATCCGTCTGGAAATTCTTCCACTTCGATCCCGAGCGAGCGGAAATTGGAAACCATCGTATGGATCCGATCGGATTCTTTAGCGCGCAATTCTTCCGCGTGACGGATTTCAAAACCTCCTTCCGCAAAAAGTCCGGCAACCGAAAGGATCGGGATCTCGTCAATGATCGACGGAATCAACTCCTCCGGAATATTCGTTTTTTTTAAAGTAGAAGGATAAGTTCTCAGATCGCCCACGGGTTCTCCGCATTCGATCCTTTCGTTTTCGATTTCGATCTTAGCGCCCATAAGTTTGAGCGCGGTTAAAATCCCGGTTCGCGCGGGATTGAGTCCTATGTTGGCGATCAGAAGATTTCCTTCTTTTGCCAAAACTCCAAGAACTAAAAAGAACGCCGCCGAGGAAATATCGCCGGGAACTTTGAATTCTCCTCCTTGAAAAGTATACGGAGGTGCAATTTTGAAATGAAGCTGAGAAAAATAAGTAATCTTGTTTCCAAGGAAACGAAACATATTTTCAGTGTGATCGCGGGATAGTATGTTTTCTGAATATTCCAATTCCGTTTCAGATGCCATTGCCGCGAGCATCAGACAGGATTTGATCTGGGCGCTCGCGATCGGACTTTCATAACGAAAGGACGCGAGTTTTTTTCCCTGGATTTTGAGAGGGGCCGTTTCCTTCTCTCCGAGTCCGACGATCGAAGCTCCCATCGCCGTGAGAGGTTTGATGATTCTTCCCATGGGACGTTTTTTTAAGGAATCGTCTCCTGTTAAAACCGCGTTTATTCCGGGAAGACCGCAGATCAGTCCGGCCGAAAGACGAATTCCCGTACCTGCATTTCCAAAGTCCAATTCCACGTTAGGCGAAACAAGTTTGTCTTTTCCGGGGCTTTCGAATTCGTATTCTCCCACTTTTACTTTTTTGGCGACGAGTCCGAGCTTTGTAAAGGCGGACATCGTGTTCAAAGGGTCTTCGGCTTCCAAAAAACCCGTGACCCTGGATTTTCCTTTGGAAAGGGCCGCGAACAAAACGGAACGATGGGAAAGGGATTTGTCTCCGGGAACTCGTATTTCCTTGGACTTGAGTTTAGTGTTTCTTGGAATCATCCTGGTTCTTCAAAATATAATCTCTGGATCTGCGGGAGGTTTCCATAAACTTTTCCCATTCCTGCGGATTCAGAGTGTTTTTTGGATTCAATTTTTCTAATATGATATCGAGACGTTCGCGAAAATCCAATAGCGAACGATAGATCTCGTCCTGATTGGAATTAAAAATGGCGGCCCACATCTTCGGATTGGAACCCGCGATTCTTGTCATATCCCGAAAACCTCCGCCGTTGAGAGGAATCGGAGAAAGATCCGTGTATTGTTTTACGATCTTCTGATTGGCCGCCCAATCCGCCATAATCGAAGAAAGAATATGAGGAGAATGTGATAGATAAGAAAGGATGGAATCGTGTTCAAATGCGGGAATTTCGATCACGTCCATCCCGACCGATTTCCAAAAAGACTCCAGGTTTTCTTTAATCTCGGGCCTTGCGTTTTTGGGAGAAGTAAGAATACAAAGTCTTCCTTCGTATAAGGAAACGTTCGCAGACTCGAGTCCTGATTCTTCGGATCCGCACATCGGATGTGAGGAAACATAATTATGGGAATTTTGAAAGCGGGCTTCCACCGCGTGTATGATTTCTTTTTTTGTGGATCCGAGATCGGTCAAAACTCCGGTAAAATCCAAAGGAAGTTCGGCAATGAGCTTTACCGTTAGATCGACCGGAACTCCGAATATGATAAAATCGTAATCCTTCCATTGTTTGGAAGAATGAAACTCCTCGCTCGTCAGAACCGCGTCCGCCGACTTTAAAAGTTCCCCCAGCTTCTTACTTTTGAGAGAACTCACAACTCCGGTAACGTGGGAGCCGATTCCTTTTTTTTTGAGCGCAAGAGACAGAGACGCGCCCATAAGTCCCAGGCCGTAGATAAGAATATTAGAATATTCTGTTTTCACAGGATTTGCGGAGACATCGGATACGAACCGAGGACTCTTAAAAAGATCGTATTTTCCTTCAGACTCGAAAGAACTTTCTGGATGGATTCGTCTTTCTGATGACCGTTAAAATCGATGAAAAAATTATATTCCCAAGAATTTCTTCTCGTTGGTCTCGATTCTATCTTTGTAAGATTCAACTGATGATCAAAAAAAGGTTTTAGGACGCGATACAAAGCCCCCGGTTTATCCGGACAGGAAAAGACCACCGAAGTTTTGTCGTTTCCGGTCGGAGGGCATTGATTCTTCCCTATGATCAAAAAACGAGTCGTGTTGTCGGCGAGATCCTCGATGGATTCCCGGATCAAACTGAGTCCGTAGATTTCAGCGGCGATGGAAGATGCGATCGCGGCACATCCTTCTTTTTTTTCAGCAACGATCTGAGCCGCTTTTGCGGTGGAGGAAGTTTCCACGATTTCGATATGAGGCAGATTTGCGGCGATCCAATTCTTACATTGAGAATTTGCGATCTTGATTCCATAGAGAGTTTTGATCTTGGAAAGATCGTGTTCAAATCCGAGAAGACTGATGCTGATTCTTAAATAGTGTTCGGAATAGATGAGAAGATCCGAAACCAAAAACTGATCGAGCGTGGAATTGACGAGACCTTCGCTCGAATTTTCCACGGGAACCACTCCGTAGTCGATCTTATCGGTTTCCACGGCGCGAAAAACATCGGGAATCGAATTGAATTCAAGGGCTTTGATCGAAGCTCCGAAACGAGTGCGAACCGCTTGGTTGGAAAAAGATCCCGCAGGTCCGAGATAACCGACTTCCAATCCTTTTTCGACCGAAATCGAACCGGACATGATCTCGCGATAAATCGCAACGAGCACCTTGTCGGGAAGCGGCCCTTCGCTGAGAGACTTTATCTTTTCATAAACTTCTTTTTCGCGATCGGGACGAAAGACGGGCTCGTTTCTTTCTTTTTTGATTTCTCCGATCCTGGACGCAAACTCCGCCCTGGCTTGGATTGCCTTTACGATTTCTTTGTCTAGGGAATCGATCTGATCCCGAAAGGTTTTTAGTTTTTGATCCAGGTCACTCATTTTCGAGTAGATCATCCAAGTTTTCGAATTTCAGCTCTTTGACTTCCACGGGAGCCGGAAGATCCGATAGTTTATTCAATCCAAAATGAATCAAGAATTCTTTCGTGGTTCCGTAAAGCGCCGGTCTTCCCGGGACTTCTTTGTTACCGATCGGTTTGATGAGTTTTTTGGAAATGAGAGAAGTTACCATAGCCCGAGAAGAAACTCCTCGGATCTCGTCGATCTCAGGAAGTGTGATCGGTTGTTTGTATGCGATGATGGCAAGTGTATCCAAACTGGATCGGGAAAGTTGTTCCCTTCTTTTTTCTTTGAAAATGTTTCCGAGGATTTCGGAAAAGTTTTCGTTGGTAACGAACTGATAGGCGCCGCCGATTTCTTTCAAAAGAAAACCGCCGTTTTTTTCGGAATAATCCAAAACGAGTTCGTCTAGGATTTCTCTCGCTTCCGTCTTTTCGATTCCCGCCGACTTGGCGACGCTCGCCAGCTTTAAAGGTTCACCGGAAACAAAAAGTAATGCTTCAATCAATCCTTTGAGTGTTGCTCTGTCCCGTTCCACTGTCCCTCTATCAGAAATAAACGGATTTCACCGAAAAGCTTGTGTTGCCTTGCGCGGAGAATCCTCTGCTTACTTAGTTCCAGCAATGCCAGAAAAGTGGCAACGATTTCTGCTTTTTCCGGATGTTCCTTCTCGAATAATTCCGGGAAAGAGACTTCCTTTTTTTCACGAAGGGAAGCGAGAATTTTTTCCATTTTTTCTTCAACGGTAAATCGATGAGGAGCGGTCAGGAGAGCGGGAATTTCCGCCTCGTCCACTTTCGATTCTAAGATTTCGTTGAATGCGGAAATCAATTCCAAAAGAGAAACGTCGAGCCAGTTTTCGTCGTCGTCCAAGGTGACGTTGGATTCTCTTCTAAAAACTCCGGCCTGGGTCAGATCGATATCCGAGAGTCTTTTGGCTGTTAGTTGGAATTTTTTGTGTTCTAAAAGTTTTTCAACAAGTTCGGGAGGAAGCGGAGGTTCGTAGTCTTCTTCTTCAAATCCGGGATCCGGCAAAAGCGCCTTGGATTTAAGATAGATCAGATTGGCCGCCATCAGCGCATATTCCGCGCTGAGTTCTAAGGAAAGAGTCTCTGAAATTCGCAGAAAACTTAAAAAATCCCGGGTGATGCGAGAGAGAGAAACATCAAAGATGTCCACTTTGTAACTTTCAATCAAATTCCAAAGGACTGACAGAGGACCCTCTGACAAACCTCCCTCGGAATTGTTCCATTGAACTACAAAGGACTTACCGGATTCTTCATTCTCCATTCAAAGACGGTTCCTTAGGAATTGAGAGCTTTGTCCGCCGCCTGCTGAAGTCTTTCGGGTGAAAACGGTTTTACAACGAAGTCTTTTACTCCCATCTTTATGGCTTTGGCTAAAAGGTCTTCTTGTCCGAGCGCTGTAACCATGATGATTCTCGCTTTCGCATCCAACTTGAATATTTCCTGAGCGGCTTCGATTCCGTCTTTTTCACGCATGGTAATATCCATCGTTACTAAATCCGGTTTTAAAGTTTTATACTGCTCGACTGCAATATTTCCGTTTTCAGCTTCCCCAACGATCTCGTGACCGGTTTGGGTGAGCGCATCCTTTACCATGGTTCTCATGAATTTGGCGTCATCCACAACGAGAATTCTGGCCATATTAAATTCCTCTCTCTTTCAAAATGATTTGGATCCTATTGATGATTTCAGTAACAGGCTCGATATATTCGACGCCTCCCATTTCAACGGCCTGACGGTTCATTCCATAAATTACGGAAGTTTGTTCGTCCTGCGCTATCGTAGAACCTCCGGCTTCTCGGACTTTTACCATAGCCGCCGAGCCGTCTTTGCCCATCCCGGTCATGATCACACCGATGATGCCGCTTTTATATTCTTCTACCGCGCTGTTCAGGAGAACTTCAATGGAAGGTCTGTGTCCATTTACAGGAGCTTCCCTGTTGAGGGCAATCCATTTCCTCCCGGCGCGAGATTGAATCGAAAGATGCGCGTCTCCCGGTGCAACATAACCGGTTCCCGCTTCGATCGCTTCTCCGTCTTCGGCTTCTTTTACTTTGATCTTTGAGTGATCGTTGAGTCGCATCGCGAAGGCCTTTGTAAAACCTGCGGGCATGTGTTGAACTACAAGAATCGGAAGAGAAAGATCGGCGGGAATTCTAGAAAAAACTTCCTGAAGAGCGCGCGGACCGCCGGTGGAAGTACCGATACAAATCGCATGAATCGGAGATTTTTTTCCGGCGACTCCGTCGGAAGGAAGCGTCGTGATCGGAACTCTTTTGATGCCGACGTGAGCTGGAGTTTGCACCTTACTTTCAAAGTAAGCTAGAATTTTTGCCTTGAGAATGTTTCCGATTTCTTCCGGATCGAATTGAAACGCGCTCGAGGGTTTGGAAACAAAGTCGATGGCGCCGTATTCGAGGGCTTTGAACGTAGCTTCGGCTCCGTTCTGAGTCAGAACCGAAAGCATAATCACCGGAATTCCGATCCTCTTCTTTTGCAGTTCGCTCAAAGCAGTGAGCCCGTCCATAACGGGCATTTCGACGTCGAGAATGATGATATCGGGTTGCAGTTTTTGTGCGAGTTCGATACAGTCCACTCCGGTTTTTCCAGTGGCTACTACCGAAATCATTGAACCTTTTTGGATCTGATCGGAGATGATATTTCTCACCAGAAGAGAATCATCTACAATGACCGCGCGGACCGGGCTCATTTGAATCAGAACCTCGGAAGCAATTGGATCAGTTCGTCAAAGTCCGGAAGGAAAAGAAGAACTCCCAAAAGGTCGTTCCCTTCGTGATTGAATTCCGTAAGCATACTTAAGAATTTCGTTCTTTCCGGTTTTACGACGTCCAGAACCTGCATAAAAGTTCCTTCTAAAAATTCGGGAACCGAAGGCATCACGGTGGCTTTTGCCTTGTTCGAGATCGAGTTCATGACGGAAGAACAGACGATGTTGGAAATTTCGCTCAAGACGGATTTGGAATCGTCGTTCAAACCTTCTCCCGGAATCGGTTCTTTGCCGAGGAGTTCTCTGGCGAGGTTGCCCGCGTTTTCACGGGAAAACATCATAAGAAGATTTCCGTTGAGATCCCCGTTCATACGGATTTTTAGACCATAGAAATGATCCTCTGAAAACCGAATCTCTTCCGCGAGACCGTCCCGATCGTTCATGATGATTTCAGGAATAAAAAGATCGATGTTCTTTTTTAGAAGTTGAGAAAGGACCATGCCGGCGTTCATCATACCGGTGTTGACCACATTCTCCAATTTTTTGAGTTCTTCTTTGGAAAGCGCGCCCTTGAAATCATGGGAAGGGGCTACCGACATCGTTCTTTCTTTTTTCTGAGTTAAAAAACTGTCGATGATCGATTTGGCGCGTTTTTGTTCTTCTTCACTTGCAGTTTGATCGAGAGCGATGTCAGTGATATGAGAACGGTATTCTTCTTCGGAAGAAACAAACGGTTTTTTCGGAGAAGACGGCGTATCGGAATAAGAGGTAATCGCAGGAGTAACGGGAGAATCCGGAGCGTCGCTGGAAGGAGGAATCTGTCTTTCCGCCGGAGCTTTCATTTCCACGCTGAGGGCCGCGGCCAATTCTTTTTCTTCTCTGTAGACTTCTTCTTTTTCAACGACGATTCGTTTTGTATCTCTGGACCTTTCCGTCTTTTTCTTTTTCAGACGTTCCCGATTTGTGATCTCGTGAAGTTTGTGGTTGTAAACGTTCGTCGGATTTGTCGTTTTTTGAATATAGAGTTCTTCTTCCCGATCGGCGGAATGGATCGAACTGATTCTTTGCATCGTTTCGAGGTGGTAGTGAATTACCGTGTCGGAGTCTTCGAGTTCGGAAGCGATTTCCACGATTCCGGGAATGTCCAAAACCATGATGATAGTTCCGTCTCCCATGATGGAAGCGCCGGTAAGACCGTGGACGTTTTTGAAATTTTTCTCGAGAGATTTGATGACGGTCTCGTGTTTCCCCACGAGTTCATCGACCATAAAGCCGAGTTTTCTACCCTTGTATTGAACGATGACCACCGGAAATTCTTCCCGATCGGTTTTGTCCTGAAGACCGATGATGCGGTTGAGTCTGTAGATCGGAAGGACTTCTCCGCGGAGATTGATGATTTCGTTTCCTTCGAGAGTCGTGATCTGATCGTTGTGAATTTTGATCGTTTCGTTGACTTCGGAAAGAGGAAAAGCGTACACTTCTTCTTCCATAAGAACGAGGATGGAAGGAATGATCGCGAGTGCCTGCGGAAAGGAAAGCACAAAGGAAGTCCCCTGCCCCTTTGTGCTGTTGATCAGAATTTTACCTTTGAATTCCTGGATGAGATTGTTGACGACGTTCATACCGACGCCTCGACCGGAGATATCGGTGATCTTATCCGCAGTGGAGAATCCGGCCTGAAAGATAAATTGAAAGATATCTTGTTCGGTAAGATTGCCGGCTTCGGTCGCGCCGATGAGTCCTTTCTCGATCGCCTTGCGAAGAATTTTGTCGGAGTCCAGACCTCTACCGTCGTCTCGGATCTCGACCATAATATTGCTCCCACCTTGGTAGGAATTGAGTTCCACGGTTCCGACTTCGGATTTACCGGCGGCGATTCTTTCTGCGGGAGTTTCGATCCCGTGATCCACGGAGTTGCGAAGAAGATGAAGCAAAGGTTCGCCTAACGCGTCGATGACCTTTTTGTCGAGTTCCGTCGATTCGCCGTTTAAGACCAAGTTTACTTTTTTACCCGTTTCCAGAGAAAGATCCCGGACGAGTCTGGAGAATCTTCTGAAAACGGTGGAAATCTGAACCATACGGATGTTCATGATTCCCGATTGAAGTTCTTTGGAAATACGGTTGATGAGATCGATTCTGGATTTGAGATCGTTGAACAACTGATCCTCGCCGAAGATGCGGACAAGATCGTCGTAGATTCTTTGAAAACCGGAATTTGTGATGATCAACTCACCCACGTTGTTCATGAGTTGATCGAGTTTATCCGAAGATACTTTAATACTTTTTAAAGTAACTCTGGATTCGGACGCCGCCATGTCGTCGTCCATTTTGAAACTCGAAACCGCCGTTTCTTCCTGAATAACGGGAACGTATTCTTGGACGTCGAGAAATTCCACCATGTCCACGTTTGCAGCGTGACGAATCTGTTCTATCGATTCGGAAGATAAGAATAAAAGCGCGATCGAAGTAACGTCGACTCCCTTTTCCAATTCTTCGAGATCCGGAATGGATTTAAAAACGACTCCGAGATTTTTTAAATTCTGAAGAATCAAAGAAAAACGAAGTCCTTTCATCGGAGAATCTTTTCCCAAGGTCACGGAAATTTTCAGACATTTTCCGGCCTTGCGAATTTCCTCTTCGAGTTCTTTCGCTTCTTCGGCTTCCAACTGAATATCGAGAGTGTTTGTGGAATTTCCGCGAACGACGGGTGCGGGCGCCGAGGAAGGAGTTACTACCGGGGCTGAAGTTTCCGAAACGGGATCGGCTTGTTTTGTTTCTACGGGAGCGGAAGTAGGCGGAGTTGCGGGAGCTTTTGTAACTCCCGTAAAGGATGCGGGATCTTTTTCGTAGACGTCCAATTTTTGGATCATCTCGGTAAACGGAGTATCGATTTTTTTTCCTTCCGCGACGTTTCGAATCACGAACTTGATCAAATCAAAACACTGAAAGAGAAGATTTACTAAAGGAAGTTTTACGTCGAGTTTTCCGTCTCTCGCGAGTTGCAGAAGATTCTCCATTTTATGAGAAAGGTCGGAGAGATTATAAAGACCGACAAAGGCGGCTGAACTTTTTAAAGAGTGAGCCGCACGAAAGATATCGTTGATGATGGAAAGATTTTTGTGATCGGCTTCGAGTCTGAGAAGATTCGCGTTCAGTTCTTCGATCTGATCTTCGGATTCTTCTAAAAAGAGTTCCGTGTATTCTCCGAGAATTCCGGCCATTAATTTGCCTCCTGTTCAAAGTTGATCAGGACGGATAGATTCAAATTGAGTATCAGAGTGTTGTCCGCCTGGCTGACAGATTCGATCAACGAACTGTAATTGAGAGTCAGGTCGTCGGTCGCCTGACTGATCTTGTCTTGTTGGATCTTTACTACTTGTTTCACAGTATCTACGAGAATTCCCGCGCGTTTTTCTTCGTGGACGACGACGATGATTCGAGTTGAAGGAATGATTTCGCTGTAACCGATTCCGAAAACTTGTTTCAGATCTAATATCGGAATGATCTCTCCCCTAAGATTAATCACTCCCAAAATATAATCTTCCCCGTTGGGAATTCTTGTGATCGGAACCGGTTTTAAGATCTCGTGAATCTTCAAAATATCGATTCCGAAAATCTCTTGTTCCACGATGAACGTTAAATATTCTTTTTGAGACTCTGTGGTCTTTTCCGTTTCCAAGGATTCTAGGTATTGTCGGTTATCAAATGAGGCCATGATTGTTTACCAGATGGTTCTCCATGCAAAATCCAGGATCAATATATAAAACAGAGTGCGATTTGTTTTTCAAGAAATTTCGAAACATGAAATCTCTAAATCTAAAAATTCTTCACCGTATTTGGAAATAGACAGTATTTTACCGCTTTTTCAGACGATTTGATAGATTTTTTTCTCCGTTATGACTCGGCCTACCCTTATGTCGTGCTTCTCTTTGTCAAAGTGCGCCGGAAAGAGTTCCTCGTATGTGAGTCCGATCAATTTACTCGGATTTATTTCGTAGAGGGTTCTGTCATAAAAGCCCGCGCCGCGTCCAAGGCGATATCCAAGATCATCATAACCTAAGGCAGGTACGACAATCAAATCAGCTTCGTGGAAATCCAATGTCTTTGTTCCTACGGGCTCCGAAATTCCGAAAGGTCCGGATTCCCAGGTTTCCGGTAATAGGAACTCCAACTTTTGTTCCATCATCTTTGGGAAATAAATTTCCTTTTCCGGAGTATTCCATCCAAGAACGATCGGATCCACTTTGACTTCCCATTTATCCGGAGAATACGCGATGATTTTCTTGGCATCGGCGCTCGCTTCTTTTAACATTCGAAGGATTTCGCGATCTTTTTGTTCCCTATCTTCCAGAAGGGTAAGAAGTGTTCTGAGTGCGTTTCGGGATTGTAATTTCAAAGGAGAATTTCTAAGGGATCTATTTTCTAAAAAAGAGGAAAAATCAAAGGTCTCCGATGATTCCTTCTTCCAACATCGTAATCAGCTTGCGGGTTTTTTCTTCGATCTCTCCGGTCCCCTTGGTTGCAGGAGAGGAGGTTTCGTTTTTGGTTTCTTTCACTTGTTGGAGCTCGTCTGCGAAGTTGAGCGCGGCTAAGATCGCTAATTTTTGTCGCGAAGCTCCGGGCATTCCCGCTCCCAGTTCTCTGAGTTTTCGATCCACTTGATCGGCGAGGTTTTGGATATAGTCTTCGCCGGTTTCGCCGAGGATCGTATATTCCTCACCGAGGATTCTGACTTTTACCCTACGGGGCTCCATCGACCAACTCAGGATTTAGGATCGTCTTCGATGATGAGAAAATCATCGTCTTCGTCAGCGTCAAATACGCTAATCGCGTCGTCATCGTCTTCAATGATAATGTCGTCGTCATCGTCTCCGGAAGCAAGAGGGGAAAAATCCTCCACCGCTTCGTCGTCTTCGGAAATTTCGATGATGTCTTCGTCCTTTTCGGGAACTTCGGTAATGAGGGAAATATCGTCGTCTTCCTCGTCGAGAAGGATGATTTCGTCGTCCTCGCCGAATTCGTCTTCGGCGGAGGCGGTTTCTTTGACAACGTTAGACGTCGTCGCCGCTGTTGCGGCCGCAGCGGAGGCGGCAACAATCGGAGCTGAGCTTGAGGAAGAAGGCGCCGACGAGGATGAGGCCGTTGCTCCTCCGCTTGCCGGAATCGAATCCAATCGGCCCAAGAGCTGATTGATCTTACCTTCGAGTTTTTGTTCTCTTTCTTTGAGTTCGTTGAGTTCGGTAGTAGTTTTTTGAAGTTGAGCACGGAGAGAGGAAAGTTCTTTTTCCTTTTCTTCCATCGCCAGTTTCATCTGGTCGTTTTCAGCGCGAAGAGTTTCGTTTTCAGATTCTAAGCGACCATTCTCAGCACGAAGGTCACTGATGAGTTCGAGGGCTTTTATGACCTTGCTTTCTAATTCTTCAATGGTCTCCATCGTGAGCATACCTGATTCTCCTTAAAAAACGTTCTCTGAAAACAGAAAAAGCCCTGTAAACTTACAGGGCCGACGATTCTGGTCAAGCAGGATTGATTATCCGGCTACTTTGATTTTCTCAACCAGGGCGTTAAAAACTTCCCGGTCGCTAAAAGCCAGCTCTGCAAGGGACTTGCGATTCATGTCAATTCCCAGTTTCTTAAGGGAATTCATGAATACGGAATAAGACAAACCATTTTCTCTTGCGGCTGCGTTAATTCTGATGATCCAGAGTTTACGAAAATCTCTTTTCTTCGCCTTGCGGTCGCGATAGGCCCACTGGCCCGCTTTCATCACCGCACTTTTTGCCGTTCTGTAAAGTTTAGAACGAGCGCCGCGGAATCCTTTGGCGTCCTTTAGGACTCTTCTTCTTCTATTTTTGTGGATAGTTCCGTTGACTGCTCTAGGCATTATCTTACTCCGTAAGGCATTAATCTGACGATTGATTTCCAGTCAGAATTGTTGACCAGAGTCAAACCGCGAAGACGTCTTCTTCTTTTCGGTCCTTTTTTGGTCAAGATGTGACGGGTATTCATACTCTTGCGTTTGATTTTGTTGTTCTTTGTGAACTTGAAACGCTTTGCAGCGGCTCTGTTCGTCTTCAACTTTGGCATCTTCTCTACCTTTCGATCCTATTTCCGGAAATTATTTCGGATTAATAATTACAACGATCTGTTTACCGTCTTGAATCGGATCCCTTTCTGCGGCTCCGAATTCTTTCAGATCTTCTACCATTCTATAAACAACTTTCATCCCGAGGTCGGAGTGCATCATCTCACGACCGCGGAAGCGGAGACTTACTTTTACTTTGTCTCCCTTGCTTAGAAACTCTTGCGCGTGTTTCTTTTTGATATCGTAATCATGACTTTCGATTCGAGGACGAATCTTGATTTCTTTTACGTTGATTACGTGTTGTTTTTTCTTAGCTTCTTTACTCTTTTTGAGTAACTCGAATTTATACTTACCATAGTCGATGATCTTGCAAACGTGAACTTCTTGATCTCCGGAGACTTCCACGAGATCTAAATTTTCTTCCCGTGCTTTTCGAAGCGCCTCATCGAAAGTGACGATTTCAACTCCGTCATCCGAAACCAAACGGACCCTGGATACACCAGTGATTTTCTCATTGATCCTATGGTTGAAAAGCTTATCAGTTGCTGACTTTTGACTCGGTTTCCTCTGCATTCATTCTCCGGCTAGATTTCCAAGATTTTATTCTTAGGCCTGTTTTCAAGCGATTTTTGACTCTATTTCGGGTGAATCGGCCTTTATTTCAAGCGGATTTTCCGAAAGCGCTCCTTCTGACTGCAATTCTCGGTTTCTCTTCAAAGAGTTCCGCCCAAAGCGATTTTTTTGGAGATGGAAACGTTCGATTTTTAAGTTTCTCAAAGTTCCAAAGAACTTTCCCTTTACGATCAAGAAAGATGGGAGTTCCCACAGACAAGTTTTTCGGAAGAATGATTCCGCAGATAAGGTCGGTTCACCGAACTTTAGGGACGTGTGAGTTCCTACTTTTTGATTTGTGCAGAAGGAGAATCCAAAGAACCGGGAGACTTCGCTTCTGAAAACGTGTGAGTTCCTACTTTTTTGAAGAAAATCCAAGGACTTTCGAAAAAGTAGGAACTCACACGCTTCTCGAAAACTTCAGCTCGCTTTGATTTCCTCTTGAAGATTCGCAATAAATCCCGCACGAGTCAGAGTTTTGGTTTCCTCCTGGCCCAGTTTGCGAACCGCAATCGTCCCCGATTCCAATTCTTTCTCTCCTAAAACAAGAAGATAGTTTGCTTTTTTCAAAATGGAGTCCCGGATCTTCGCGCCGATCTTTTCATTTCTCGTATCCAATTCCACACGAATCCCCGCGTCGACTAACTCGCGATAAACGTCCTTCGCGTAGTCGGTTACCTTTTCGGTGACCGTCAAAATTCTTACCTGATTGGGAGAGATCCAAAGAGGAAACTTTCCTTCGTAGTGTTCGATCAAAATCCCGATGAATCTTTCCAAAGAACCGTAGATCGCTCTGTGAATCATAACCGGTCTTTTTTTCTGACCGTCGCTGTCCGTATAATCCAGATCAAATCGTTCAGGCATGGAGAAGTCGACTTGGATCGTTCCGCATTGCCAAAGCCTTCCGATCGAATCCTTGATATTAAATTCGATCTTCGGTCCGTAAAAAGCGCCTTCGCCTTCTTTGATCGCATAAGGAATTCCTCTTTTTTCCAGAGAAGCCTTGAGGCTGTTGGTCGCGTATTCCCAGTCCTCGTCTTTTCCCTGCGACTTCTCGGGTCTTGTCGCAATGAAAGTTTTAAATTCCGAAAATCCGAATTTCTTATATACGGTAAACGTAAAGTCGATGATATCCATCACCTCGGATTCCAAAAATTCCAGAGGCGCGTAGATATGAGAATCGTCTTGTGTGAAGGCTCTTACCCTAAAAAGTCCGTGAAGAACCCCGTGCAACTCGTGACGATGAACACTTCCGAATTCAGCAAAACGAAGAGGAAGTTCCCGATAAGAATGAAGGTGGTGTTTGTAAATGAGGGAACACCCCGGGCAGTTCATCGGCTTTAGTGCGTAGTCTTCTTCGTCGATGTCCGTGAAATACATATTCTCATGAAAATTATCCCAGTGACCGGATTTTTTCCAGAGTTCGGAGGAAAGGACCGCGGGAGTTTTGATTTCCTGATAACCCCTTTTGTTACATTCTCCTCTGAGATATTCCGCGAGTGAATTCCAAAGAATCGTTCCCTTTGGATGCCAGAAAGGAAATCCCGGACCTTCCTTTTGAAAAGAGAATAGATCCATTTCCTTTCCGATCTTCCTGTGATCCCTCTTCTTTGCTTCTTCGATCTGAAAGAGATACTGATCCAATTCTTTTTTGGAAGGGAACGCAACTCCGTAGATACGAGTGAGCATCGCGTTGTCCTTGTTAGCCTTCCAATAAGCTCCGGAGATCGCGGTTAGTTTAAAAGATTTTAATATTCCCGAGTTCGGAACGTGAGGCCCGCGACAAAGATCGAACCATTCTCCCATCCCGTAGATGGAAACTTCTTCTCCCGGAATTTGATCGATGATTTCGATCTTATATTTTTCGCCGAGTTTTTGAAACGTCTCGATCGCTTCCTTTTTCGAAACTACCTTTCTCCAAACCGGATGATCGGCTTTTACGATTTTTTCCATCTCGGCTTCGATCTTTGGAAGATCCTCCGGAGTGATGACGGTTCCGCCGAAATCGATGTCGTAGTAAAAATAGCCGGGACCGTTTTCGATCACCGGACCTACGGTGAGATTTGCATTCTTATATAAATTCTGAACCGCCATTCCCAACAAATGCGCTGCGGAATGTTGGAAGGTTTCCCATCCGTCTTTTTCAGAATAGGTCAATACTTCGATCTTTGAGTCCGTTGTCACCGTTCGGGATAAGTCCTGGATATCCGTGCCGTCAAGACGTACAGCGAGCGCTTTGTTTTTTAAGAACGGTAATTCTTTTTCGATGAAGTCGCGGAAGGTAGAACCCTCGGCGATTTCCTTAACGGATTGATCGGGCAGTGTCAGCCTATACATTCTTTTATTTTCCAGGAACTAAATTGGGGTTTCCCCCTTTTCCATTCGCGAAAATCGGACATATTTTTCAACCGATTTGCATTTGTGGGGGAAAAACCTTGACTATGCCCGAACCCCTATCGACGCTGTATGAGATGAAAGCGTTCTTAGTTCTCGATAATGGTACGGTCATCGAGGGAGAATCCTTCGGTTATGAAGCGGAATCCGTCGGAGAGGTTGTCTTCAACACATCCATGGCGGGCTACCAAGAGATCCTAACGGATCCTTCCTACTGCAATCAGATCATCACTCTCACCTATCCGATGATCGGAAACTACGGAATCCATCCGGACAATATGGAGTCCTCCAAGATCCAGGCAAGCGGATTGATCGTAAAAGAATACGTGGATCGACCTTCAAATTTTAAATCTCAAAAAACTCTCTCTCAATTTTTAAAAGAATTTAAGATTCCCGGAATCCAAGGAATCGATACTCGGAAATTAACTCGTTTTATAAGAACCAACGGATCTCCGAACGGAGGGATTTTTATCGCTCCGGAATACTCTCCTTCCTTTTTAGAAAAGGTAAAATCCTTTCCCGGGATCATCAACGCGGATCTGGCAAAGGTAGTAACAACACCCAGCAAATATATCTTTGGAACTCATACCGGAAAAAAATACAAACTCGCGGTTTATGACTACGGTGTAAAAACCAACATTCTTCGCCTACTCGACGCGACCGGATTTGCGGTTACGGTTTATCCGGCGCTTACAAAAGCGGAAGACATTATGAAGGAAGGAACTGACGCATTCTTTCTTTCCAACGGCCCCGGAGATCCCGCTCCTTTGGATTACGCGATTGAAGCGACGAAGAAGATCATGGAAAAGGGATATCCGCTTTTTGGAATTTGTTTAGGGCATCAGATCATCGGGCTCTCTCTCGGAAAAAAAACGGAGAAGATGAAGTTCGGACACAGGGGCGGAAACCAACCCGTTCAGAGTTTATCCACCGGAAAAGTGGAGATCACGTCGCAAAATCACGGTTTTGCGGTCATCGACGATCACAAGGTCGAAGAACCGATTTCGTTTATCAATCTGAACGACAACACCGTGGAAGGAATTTTAAAATCGGGATATCCTTTACTTACCGTTCAGTATCATCCGGAAAGCGCACCGGGACCGAACGATTCCAGATATCTCTTTCAGAAATTTTACGATCTCGTAGAAACTACAAAAAAAAGGTGAATGACATGGCAGAATTTCCGCAACTCCCCGATCGTGTATTAGGACTTCCCGTGGGAAAAGATTTTTCAGTAGAAGCGTTGGTAAAAGACGTATGGAATCCGGAAACGGACGACCTCTTCCCGCCAAAAAACTTTCTCGGACTTGGCTATGGCGTGAACTTTTACGCGATCGCAAGAAAAACCGGAATTCTCTAAGACCCGCCGCTCGTTCTAACGATCACAAAACGTAATTTTTAGAACGAGTTCCTTTACTTCCTTCCTCGATAAAAAAACTCAAGAAAATAAATTTTAGAAAATTAGAATATTCTAAAATTCTCCGTTATAAAAAAAATTTGGGGCGATCCGCTCGGGAATTTTATTTCAAAAAAGCGAGCGGCCGCGCTTTCCGCTTCAATTCCCGCCAAAAGGCACTTAGAATCGGACAATTTCCGACGTTCACTTCAGTTCCTCCGTAAGAACGGTCGGGAATTTCCGCTTCAATCGCTATCGCGGGGAATCTGCGAATCTGAGAGGAACAGCCGTTTTCTCGAGCAAGACATCGTTCTGCAAAAACAAACCAAATATCAAGTTATAACCTAAAAAGAAAAAAACAAAGAACGCAATATACTTCAAAAATGATGAAATCAAGAAACCACTTTCCCAAGGATATCCAAGCAATCGGATACGATGAAATCGAAAATTCTTTAGGACCTGAATTTTCCATCCTAACGAGCCGGTGTAAAAGAGAATACGGCCAATTTGCTAAATGTTTGGAAACTCAAAACCTAAATAAGGCCAAATCCATCTGGACTGATGTTTTTCTTACGCGAAAGGATGATTTTATCAAAATTTTACGATCCGGAAAAAAGCATACGGAAGCAAAAGAATTCGCCGCGAGTTCGTTTTTATTAGCGGCGTTAGTAAAAGATAAGGAAATCGCGGATCGGATGGAGTCGATTCTTGAAAATTACGATTGCGAAGACTCGGATATACCGTTTCAGAAAGCGAGATATTACGCGGTCACCGATCAAAAAGAGGAAATGTTGGAATCGATTCGAGATTGTTTGATCATGGGTTCTTCCAAAAGCCTTTTTTTGGAGGACGAATATTTTCAGGTTTATTTCGAAGATTCCGATTTCACTTCAATTCTCGACCGATATCACGAAATCGATACATTGATCCAAAACGCAATCGAGACCTTGGATTTTACAACTTTTGAAAACATACTTACCATCGTTCCTTCTTTTTTAACCCTCCAAATTTTAACTCCCAAAGGTTCCGCCGCCTATTTACCGGAGGCAGCGGCTTGGCATTTGTACACGAGAGAAGATTTGGAAACGATCGAGCTCATGCGCAAAATCATTCAAAAAACGCCGAACCCCGTCTTAGGGGAATGTCTTGTAAGATTGGCCTCCGAAAACGAATATATAGAACCGTTTCGTTTTTTGTTGGAATGTGGAGCCGATCCCAATACCAAAAACTGGGAAGGATATACCGCCTTAGGAAGAGCAAAGGGAAACGGTTGCGGAAAAACCGTGGCCTACTTAATGGAAAAGAAGGAGCATCCTTCTCTTCCGAAAAAACTCGTTACAGCGATCGAAGCGGGCATTCAAAAATTCTCTCTCGAACACGCAGACAAAACCGTAGCCGTTTTTGCCGTTGAAGACGGCGTCTTATCCTTTGCGATCGAAGGTGAAAATTTAGATCAATCCGGTTCTTGGAAATACCAAGGCTATTATGAAATTCCGGAGGAATCTTTCGATCGTGACGCTTATGAGAATGGTGATATAAGTCCGGATGTATTCAGAGAAATGTTAGAAGACCTGAATCGACGTGGAGTTTTTGAGACTCTGAACAGAAGCGGAAATTTTAAGTATCTGTTTTTAGAGCACGTATATTAAAAACTTGTATCAACCTCAAAATGTAGGAACCACAATAAGAATCTAACTGCAATCAGCCTATTAGAAAGTTCGTAAACCGCTAACGGAAAGTGATCGGTGGGATCTCCAGCGTTTTTATTACTATCTTTCAAAAAATCGTAAATGGATTTTCAAATCGGCCTTGGGAGAAATGCTAAATGTTTCCGACTCAATTGAAATTCCGAAACCGGCTCCGTTTAAAGGATTAAATCAAAACAATGAAAGAAAATCATAATATACTGAATCTCCCTCGGGATCTCGTAGAAGATTTATCATTTGGAAGAAGGATTGAAACCGATTCCCAAGGTTGGTTTGATCTCGCGTCCGTCGAGGGAATTCATCTTAGCTCGGTAAAGATCGGCCCCTTTCAAAAAGAAGAAGATGGTCAATATTACACGAACTCTGCTGGACTGATCAAAAATTCCGAGGCCTATGGCGAAGATCCCGAGATACTCGTTTGGCTTCCCCGTTTGCAAATCTACGGAACCTGGGACTCCAGTCATGATGAACTTCATATTTTTCCAAACCAAACCTGGACGAGTATGAAATCGGATTTAGTTCCCTTTATCGAAGCGCAATGGGGAAGTTATGAAGGGAAAAATAAAATTGAATCTTTAACGATGGAGGATCCGAACGAATATTCTGGGGCCTTCGATTTTATTCCTTACAACCTGGACGAAAAGGCGGAAAAAATTTCCGACGAAGAACTTTCAGAATTTCTCAATCAACAAGAAACCGCAATCCTTCGTCACCCGAATGCTTCCACTCTGGACGATGCCTATTTCGCATTAGCAAACGTATATTTTCGAATGGGTAAAATAGATCCGGGTCGGGAAGAGTTCTGGAAAGAAAAATGTCTACGGATTCTAAATTATTATCCCGAAGACGCGTTTTATCACGAAAGGAAGGGCGCGGAAATTTGTGCGTGGGTTTCAGCGGATTTCGGATTTAAAACATTTAAGAATCTCCTAGAAAAAGACCGAAAATTACCCGAATATGCAGGCGGTGCAGATTTGATTTCCGCAATTCTACTCTATCATCCGGACCGTTGGGAAGGTATTTTAGAAATTTCTAAAATTCAAAAATATACGATCGGGGCACTACGCTCCATCGAAACCGCAAAGAATTGGGCTCTTACCGTGACCGACGATCCGCTCGCCTCAAAACTCAAAAAGAATCGAAATGCGATGGAAACGATATCTAAACTGATTGTGATAATTCACGAATTTGTCCTTTCGTCACCCGATGGAATTTTCTCCGGACAAGATATCCATAAGATACGACATCAAAAGATCATCGATCGCCTCGCTCAGGGTTGGGAACACATAAAGAAAAAGGAATATTCGAAAGTCGAAGAACTGCTCGTTTCGATATTCTCGGATTATCCGGAAGACGCAGAAGCCCTTTTTTTGGATGCCAGACTCATTTGGTTAAAATATGGATCTCCGGAAGAGGGAATAAAACGCGCGGAAAAAAATCTACTCAAGGCCGCCCCAGGCGATCACACAGGCAGAAGCAGACTTCACAACCTGATCGGATGCGCGTTAGACGAAATAAAAAGACCGGAAGAAGCGATCCAATCCTTTCAAAAAGCGGAAAAGTTATCACCGCAGGAGTCCGTTTATCCTGCAAACCTCGCGAAAATTTTTTGGAAATTAGGAGACAAAAGATCCGCCAAGCGATATGCCCAAAAGGCAAAAAGTCTGGGAAACAGATCTGAAATCGTCGAAACGATTTTTCGGGAAACGGTAAAAAGAAAACCATAAAAAACGAAAAAATACAAACTTGGTCCAAACGATTTGAAACAATAAAAGAATCGAATCTCTTATTGTGCGTAGGGTTTCCATCAATCACAAGGACGAAAAACGGATCTCATTTTTTTCTTGCGAATTGGAAAGTTTCATTTTTAGAATCGGATAGTTTTTTCCTTCCCCGTCCAATTCTGTCCGATCATAGGTTCTAAATCCGAACTTTGAATAAAATCGAACCGCGTTCAAATTCTGTTCGTTCACTTCTACTTCAGTGACTGCCAATTCTTCTATCGCAAATTCGATGAGAGATTTTCCGATTCCCTTACCGATATATTTCGGTTCTAAAAAGAGCATCTCGATCTTGTTTTCGGAAACTCCGATAAAGCCGCTCAAACTTTGATCTTCTTGAAAACAGCAATGGACTCGGAACGAAGAAAAATCGATATTTTTGACCAATGATTTGAAATATTCTATATCTTCCAGGGAAACAAAATCGTGAGTTGCGCGAACCGAACGTTCCCAGAGCAAGATCATCGGCTCTCGAAATTTCTCCTCGTAAGGTTTTATTTTTATTTCTAACTGGTTCATCTTTACCGGATCCGTTTCGTTTTTCTTGGAAGGATCCAATGAAGTGAATCTCCATGATAAGATTCGTAATATTTAAAAAGAAGTTACGGAAAAAGAATAAAACTCATATTTGTTTTAAAATTCATTCCGTCGAGGTTATGAGTCGAATTTTCCGATAGAGAGCAGTAAGAGTTCCTACTTTTTGTTGGAAAGAATTAGGATTTTGCAGGTACAAAGTCTCGAAGGTAGGAACTCTTACAAAAGATCCGATGAAAAAAGCGTGCCTATCCAAATCCATTTTCAACCAGTGAACAAGAATTACAGACCCTACGAAAGCGCGCCTTTTCCGGAACTACGACAAAACTACGTTTACCGTTAAAACAAAAAAGCCCAAGATTTTTCTCTCGGGCTTTTTCAAAGAATCGCAAAATTCTTCTTTTGATTCTATTCTTTCTTACGCCTGAAACGCATCCAAAACGAGCTGGTCTTGTTCTTGCAAATGCAGTTTCATATGTCCGGCCGCAGGGCTCGGAGATTCATGTCTTCCCGCATAACTCAGACGAATGCCGGAAGGAAGCAAGTCTTCGATTCTATCTCTTACAAAAAACCAAGCTCCTTGGTTTTTAGGCTCTTCCTGACACCAAACGAATTGTTTTGCGTTTTTAAACGTTTTCACGACTGCGTTTTCGATTTCTTTTCCGGCAAACGGATAGATCTGTTCCACTCGGACCAAAGCCACGTTTTTGATCTTATTCTCGTCACGGTATTTCATTAAATCATAATATACTTTACCGGCGGAAAAAATCACCTTCTCGATCTTGTCGGCTTTCGATCCGCTATCATCGACGAGAATTTCCTTAAACGCACCTTGAAGAATATCCTCCACCGGAGAAAGAGAAGCCGGAAATCGAAGCAAACTTTTCGGAGTTACGATCACGAGAGGTTTGCGGTAATTCCGGAGCATCTGTCTTCGGAGCAAATGAAAGTATTGAGCCGCAGTAGTGAGGTTACAAACCTGCATGTTGTTCAACGCGCAGAGTTGTAAAAATCTCTCCAATCTCGCCGAAGAATGTTCCGGCCCTTGTCCTTCGTAACCGTGAGGTAATAACATCGTAAGTCCGGAAAGTCTCTGCCATTTTACTTCCGAGCTGGAAATAAACTGATCGAAAATCACCTGCGCGCTGTTAGCAAAATCTCCGAACTGAGCTTCCCACATCACAAGGGCGTTCGGATCCGCGAGAGAGTAGCCGTATTCAAAACCCAAAACCGAAAATTCGGAAAGTGAGGAATTGATGATCTCCGCCTTTGCTTGTTTTCCGGAAATATGATTCAAAGGAATGTATTTCTCGTTTGTGTTTGTGTCGACAAGCACCGCGTGACGGTGTGAAAACGTTCCTCTCTGAGAATCCTGTCCGGAAAGACGGATTCTAAAACCGCTCTCTAAGATGGAACCGAAAGAAAGAGCTTCCGCAAAACCCCAGTCGACCGGAATTTTTCCTTCCGCCATTTCCTTTCTACTCTGAAGAAGTTTTACAAGTTTAGAATTCGGAGTAAAACCCTGAGGCACGGAAGTTAAAGCCTGAACGATCCCGTGCATCTGTTCTTTTAGAAGTTTTGTCGCAGGTTCGGAATCCAAGGAAACCTTGGAGAACTTGGACCAAACCCCTTGCATGGTATCGACCCTGATCTTTACGTCCTGTTCTTTCGCTCTCTGAAAAGAATCTTCCAGCCCGTGCATAGAACCGTTTTTGATAAAGTCCAGATCTTCCTGAGCGATCTCTCCCTCTTCTACGAGTTTCTTTTCGTAGAGAGTTACGGTCGGAGGATGATTCTTAATGATGGAATACATCTTCGGTTGTGTGAACGCGGGTTCGTCGGTTTCGTTGTGACCGAGTCTTCTGTAACATACAAGATCGATGATAAAATCTTTTTTGAACTTCTGACGGTATTCCATCCCGAGTTTTACAACTCTGTAGACGGCTTCCGGATCGTCCCCGTTTACGTGAATGATCGGAATCTGAAATCCTTTTGCGAGATCGGTTGCATACAACGTGGATCTGGATTCGTCCGGTAAGGTAGTAAAACCGATCTGGTTGTTTACGACTACGTGAAAACTTCCTCCGGTCGTATAACCTTCCAAGTTCATCAGGTTGAGGGTTTCCGCGACGACTCCCTGCCCCGCGAATGCCGCATCTCCGTGAATCAGAATCGGCATATATTTCGCACGATCCGCGTCCCCGATCAAACCCTGACGAGCCCGAACGGAACCCGTCACAACGGGATTCACACATTCCAAATGACTTGGGTTGAATGCGAGAGAAAGTTTTACTTCTTTCCCCGCCGTTGTCATTCTACTGTTGGAATATCCTAAGTGATACTTTACGTCCGCATAACTCAGGTTATCTTTATCGGTCTTCTCTTCGAATTCCGCAAAGATAAGAGACGCCGGTTTTTCGATGATGTTCACAAGAACGTTGAGTCTTCCTCTGTGTGCCATTCCGATCACGAGTCCGTCCATGTGATGATGTCCGGCTTCTTCCACGATCGTATCCAGAAGCGGAATGAAGGATTCTCCTCCTTCGAGAGAGAATCTTTTTTTACCCACGTATTTTTTTGCGAGGAAGGTTTCGAAATAATCCGCTTGGAATAATTTTTCAAAAAGTCTGAGTTTGATACTTTTCGGCAACGGGGCTAAGAATGACGGAGATTCCATCTTCTTTTGAAGCCATTCCCTTTCCACGTCGTCTACGAGATAGAAGTGTTCGGCTCCGATCGTGTTGCAATAAACCTTCTCGTAGAGATCCACGATTTCGGCGAGTTTCACTCTTCCCAACGTATCGCTGTCCACGACGGTTTCTAAATCCGCAGGAGAAATGCTGTGTAGTTTGGAATCTATAAACGTACGATTCGGTTTTTGAATTCCCAGAGGATCGAGTTGCGCCGCCAAGTGCCCCTGTCTTCTGTAGGCGTTGAGAAGGTTGATGATCCCCATCTCCCGGATCGAACCGGCTTGAGCGTCCGTAAAAGAAGTGGCGACTGCGGATTTTCCATTTCCATTGCCGTTCGTATAACCGTTTCCATTGGAGAATCCGGTGGTGTCCACTTCTTGAAAGAAGAGTTTCCATTCTTTATCCACCGATTCGGGATTGATCTTATATTGATCGTAAAGTTCTTCTAGGAGAGCGCCGTTCTCTCCGTAAAGCGCCATGAGTTTTTCTATTTTCATTCTTGAAACCTGCCTAATCGATTCACGCGTGAATCGCCCACTTATCCACCGCCATCGCCGCTTCTTTGATCACTTCCGCTAAGGTCGGATGCGCGTGAAAACTTCTTGCGACGTCTTCCGCAGACGCGCCGAATTCTACCGCAACCGCCAACTCCGCGATCATATCGGAAGCTCTCGGTCCAAATACAAAGGCTCCGAGGATCTTATCTGTTTTTTTATCCGCTAGTATTTTAACTTGTCCTTCCGCTTCGTTCATCGCTTTCGCGCGGGCGTTTGGACGGAATAAGGATTTTCCGGTTTTGTATTCGATTCCTGCTGCTTTGAGTTCTTCTTCGCCCTTTCCGACCCAGGCCATTTCCGGCCAGGTATATATGACGTAAGGAACCGCATCATAATTGACGTGTCCGGATTGTCCCGCGATGAGCTCCGCCAGTGCAACACCTTCTTCTTCCGCCTTGTGAGCGAGCATCGGTCCGTCGACCGCGTCTCCGATCGCGTAGATTCCGGGAACTGATGTTTTATAATGTCCGTCGATTTGAATCCGTTTGCGCGGAGTCAGTGCAACTCCCGCGTCTTCCAATCCCACTCCTTCGATAAAAGGACGACGACCGACTGCGACGAGAACTACGTCCGCTTCGAGTTCCTTGGATTCTCCTTTAGAATCTTCGATCGTGACTTTTGCTCCGGTTTTTGAAACCGTCGCACCTTTCACCTTGTGTTCGAATAAGAATTCCATTCCTTGTGAGGTCAGAGAACGTTCGAGAAGCGATCCCATCTGACGATCCACGTTGGAAATAAGTCCGGGAAGAAATTCTACCACCGTGACCGCGGTTCCGAGTCGGGACCAAACGGATCCGAGTTCGAGTCCGATCACTCCGGCTCCGATGATGATCATTTTTTTAGGAAGTTTACGAATGTCGATCGCGTGATCGGATGTGATGATCGTCTTTCCATCCACTGTCAATCCGGGAATGTCGATCGGAACCGATCCGGTGGCGACTACTACGTGTTTGGCGGTGAGGACTTCTTTGGTTCCGTCGTTCAACGCAACTTCCACTTTGCTCGCGGAAAGAACCTTTCCAAAACCCTCGTAACGTTTGATCTTGTTTTTATTCATGAGAAAGTCCACGCCGTCCGTGACTTCTTTCACGATCTGATCCTTACGATTCATGAGTTTATTTAGATCGAGATCGACTTTTCCGACCGTGATTCCGTGAACATCCAACTTGTGTAGAGTTTTATGATATTCTTCCGAAGAATCCAGAAGCGCCTTGGAAGGAATACAACCCACGTTGAGACAGGTGCCTCCGAGGGTTTTTCTTTTTTCAATGATTGCGGTTTTTAAACCGAGCTGAGCGGAACGGATGGCACAAACGTAGCCCCCCGGTCCCGAACCGATCACGACTACGTCAAATTCTGCTGACATGATTCCTCTTTCATTAAAGTTCTAGTAAAAGCCGGGTCGGGTCTTCGATCGCTTCTTTTACCTTCACGAGAAACGTAACCGCTTCCTTTCCGTCCACGATTCTGTGATCGTAGGAAAGCGCGAGATACATCATCGGACGGATTACGATCTGATCGTTTACCACCACCGCACGTTTTACTATATTATGAAGTCCTAAAATTCCACTCTGTGGAGGATTTAAAATAGGAGTGGACATCATGGATCCGTAAACTCCCCCGTTTGAGATCGTAAAGGTTCCACCTTCCATTTCGGAAAGTTCGATCTTTCCGTCCTTGACCCTGTTCGCGAGTCTTCCGATTTCCTGTTCCACTCCGGCAAAACTCAAAAGATCGGCGTCTCTTACGATCGGAACGACGAGGCCTTTCGGGCCTCCGACGGCGACTCCGATATCAAAGTAATTCTTATATACGATATCGGTTCCTCGAATTTCAGCGTTGATCGCGGGAATCGTTTTGAGCGCGTGGATTGCGGCCTTTGTAAAAAAGCTCATAAACCCAAGACCCACGTTATGCGCTTCTTTAAACTTATCCTTATAACGGTTTCTGACTTCCATCACCGCGCTCATATCGACTTCATTAAAAGTGGTGAGAATGGCAGCGTTGTGTTGTGCGGAAACGAGTCTTTCCGCGATCACTTTGCGAAGACGAGACATCGGAACCGTGTTTTCTCTCGGAAGATCTCCTCGGCTGGCCACCGGAACCGCTTTTGGAATTTCCGAAGTCGGAGCTACTTTCGCCGCGACTGCAGTCGGTGCGGAAGTTTTTGTTTCGATCGCTTTTAAGACGTCTTCTTTTGTGATCTGTCCATTCTTACCCGAACCGGAAATTGCGGATGCATTGAGTCCATTGTCGTCGATCAATTTACGAACCGCAGGTGGAAGAGTTTCGTTTAGATTGCCGTTGTTGGAGACCGGGGTCGAGGTGGTTGCGGAAGAAGAAGCTGGGGAAGAAGAAGGGGCTGGAGCGGAGGCGACGGCTACTGCATCGATGAGACCGATGATCTCTTTTACCTTTACGGTGTCTCCCGCCTTCTTATGAATTTTTTGAAGAACACCCGAAGACGGGGCGGGAACTTCCATGGTCGCCTTATCGGTTTCCAGTTCCAGCAGGATCTCGTCCTGTTTTACTTGTTCTCCTTCTTTCTTTACCCAATTTGCAATGGTTGCTTCCGTGATCGATTCCCCCATTTCGGGGACCTTGATTTCTACAGACATGTATGATTCCTTTTGGGAGGCTTAGGATGCTCTATAAGGCCGGCCTCGGTTTCAATCCTTATAAACGAAAAAATTCTGTAAACGAAATTCTCCAAAACGGAATTATTCCGTCCTTGGTTTGAATTTTCGATCTGTTTTGCCTAATTCTTCATCACTGATCTGATATTCTTTTTGTAAGAATTCTCTAAAATCCATAGACTTGTGATGATCCCTTTCTCCGTCACACTGACGATTTCCCATGACGGACTTTGTAACACCGGCGACGGTGATCGGTTTTAAGCTCAGGTTCTGAGTTACGGGACATACTCCGGGTTTTGGAGACAAACCGTTGTAAGCGCAGGTTCCTCCTCCTTGCACTTCTTCCGGCATAATGTCTTCGCCAAAGGTCGGATAGTTTTCTCCGCCGTAAAAACGATTGTACATCTTTCCCCAGATCGGAACCGCGAGCACCGAAGCCGCCTGACCTCTTCCCAATGATATCGAACTCTTATCAAAACCCAACCAAATGACGGTTGTGTAATTCGGATCGAATCCGCAATACCAAGCGTTGGTAAACGAAGAAGTGGATCCGGTTTTTCCCGCGGCGATTCCTCGGTAGTTTCCTTTGTCCGGATCTCGGAGCCCCATCGCGGCGGTTCCGGCCATTGCAACGTTTATGAGCATTTTCTTAAGAATGTAGGCCGTTCCTTCGGAGATAACTTGGATACTTCCATCCTTTGCTTGTCTCTGAAGTTCTTCTTGAACTTTCGTCTCCTCGTTGTAGACGACGTTTCCGCTCTGATCGATCACATAACGAACGGAGAATGGGATTACCCTTCTTCCGTCGTTTGCGATCGTCGCATAACCGAGAGCCATCTCTAAAGGAGTGAGTTCCGCGATCCCAAGCGCCAGCGCGGGACTGGAAGGAAAACGGGAAGGATTGACTCCCGTAAGTCTTGCCGCGAAATCGATCACCGCGTCCGGTCCGGTACGAAGAAAAACCTGAACCGAAACAATATTCAAAGATAAGGATAAAGCTCTGGAAAGAGGAACCATCCCGAGAAAGTCTCCGTCGAAATCCTGAGGCGACCAACCTTCTCCCTCTTCGGTAAGAGTTGTCAGAGGAGCGTCCATGATTCCGGTTCCACTTCCGACCACACGTTCTTGAATCGCGGCGCCGTAGACAAACGGTTTAAAGGCCGATCCGGTCTGGCGTCTCGCCATCGTAGCGCGGTTGAACTGATTCTTCGGAGTGAATTCGTATCCGCCGACCATGGTTTGAATATAACCCGTGGAAGGTTCGATCGTAATCGCCGCGCCTTCTACGTGAAGATTTTTCCCGAAGACCGCGGTTTGTTTTTGAAATTCGGCGACCGCAGCGGATTCGTTTTCACCCGGAGTAAGAATGGTAAGAATATCGGCCGCATCGATGAGTTCTCTTTCCAGTGCGACTCTGTAATTCGCCTTCTCGTCCAACTTGCTGACAAAGGGCATTCCCACTGGGAAAATGGATCCCATCAAATAATAGAGTCCGACCAGACCGCGATCCGCTCCTCCGGAATAGTTTACGGTGATTCCGGATACGAGATCGTCGTGTTTTTTGATCGCCTTGGACAATTCCTCTTGAGCGATCTCTTGTTTGCGCGCGTCGAGCGTCGTATAAACTTTCAAACCGCCGGTATAAACCTTGTCTTCGCCCAATTCTTTTTCGAGCTTTTGACGAACGTATTCCGTAAAGTGAGGAGCCTTGTTCAGACGATTTCCCCAAGTCGATTGAGAAGGAGATTTTGTGATGACGACGGGCCAGTATTTGTTCCAGAAATCGTCGTGAATACTCTGGACCTTATCTTCGGGAATATATCCTTGCGACGCCATCAGCTTGAGAACTCCGATATGAGCGTTTTTCGAAATCGCCGGATTCTTAAATGGAGAATATTTTACGGGAGCTTTCGGAAGTCTTGCGAGCATCGCCGCTTCGGCTATGTCCAAGTCGCTCACGTCTTTTTGAAAGTAGACGTCGGCCGCGGAAGCGATCCCCGTGGTTCCGTGACCCAAATAAATTAGATTAAAATAAATTTCTAATATTTCTTCTTTTGAATATTCTTGTTCGATTTGGAGGGTAAAAAGAGCTTCGATGAACTTTCTCGCAAAGGAACGTTTTCTGTTTTGAAGTACGGTCTTTGCCAACTGTTGTGTAAGAGTGGAACCGCCCTGTTTGATTCTTCCCGCAAAAACGTTTACGATCCCCGCTCTGAGAATCGCCACAAAGTCGATCCCGAAGTGATTGAAGAAGTTGTTATCTTCTACGGAAAGAAACGCCTGAACTACGTGAGGAGGAATATCCTGATACTTGAGAAGTTGTTGTTTGTGTTTGTAGAGTTCGGCGAAAACGACTCCGTTGATATCGTAGAGTCTGGTCGGAGTCGTGGGTTGATACGAGGCGAGCATCGCGAGTTCTCCCCCTTCGTCCACTTCGGAAAGAATATAACCGAAAAAGAGACCTCCTAAGAGGGCGATGACGAGCAGGGCTCGTGAAGTTCTATGAAGTCCGATACTTTTAATCATGATAGTTTATATTCGTTCCCTTCTACGGCGAGTTCGATCTTGAGTGTATGATTTCCGAGCGCCACCGCGTGCGCTTGTGCTTCCTGGAGAATGATATCCAATACGTCGTCCGCATACGCGGGCTCGTGGTGTGTAAGAACCAGAGTTTTCACGTTCCAAGCCACTGCACAGTTTACTGCCATCGTGTAGGATGTATGTCCCCAGTCAAATTTTTGGAAGGATTCATCCAAGGTATATTGAGAATCCAGGACGAGAAGATCCGCGTCTTGAAAAAAAGGTCTCATTTCCGAAACGGAGGCAAAATCCTCTCCGGTAAATTCCGCGTCCGTGGCAAAAATAAAGACCTTTCCCTTCTCTTCCAAACGGTAGGCAAAAGACCCGCCCGGATGTTTGAGAGGATAAATTCTCACCTTACATTCTCCCTCTAAATCCAAAGTTTCGCCAGGACTCAGACAGGTAAAGAGTTTCGTGGAAGCGAGTGCGGAAAATGGTATAGGGAAGAATTCCGGAGACTGCTGTTTTTCAAAACGTTCCGAAAGATCGGAAAAAGGGGAATAAAAATGAAGTTCATTCCCCGGAATGTACAAGGGTTTGAAAAAGGGAAGTCCTTGGATATGATCCCAGTGTGTGTGAGTAAAAAAGAATGTGATCTTTCCCTCGCCTTTCCCGAATTTTTCCAACATGAGCTCGTCTCCGAGAACGCGACCCCCCGTTCCACAATCGATCCCGATTCTTCTCCCCGAAGAAAGGACTACGGAAACGCAGGTAGTATTTCCGCCTACTACGTGAGTAAGATACGGAGGAAGAGTGGAAATAAATTTCTTGATATCCGATAAGACGTCGGGGTTTCCATCCCGGACAATTTCCAGGACTTGAACGAGCTTTTGTATGTATTCCGTAGTACGGAGAGGGGCGGAAATCGAACCTCGAGTTCCGTAAAGCTGGATGATCACCTTGAACCCAGGATTTCGATCTCGTACATTCTGTCAAAGAGAAGAGAGGAAAGAAAACTCGTTTTACGGTTGTCTCCCGAATTCTAAGGAGAAATCATGTTCCCCTATGACTGGAATCTACAATCGGATCGGACCGGAGCTGACTCCCGTAGTTCGAATTCTTTTGATCTTAAACGGGAGCATTTTTGCGATCCAACTCCTCCTTTCTTGGACGGTCGGAGATTATCTCACTCTCTATTTCGGATTAACGCCGGATCTGATCACCCATCGATATTTTGTCTGGCAATTCATTACTTACGCATTCTTACATTCGGTTCAGAATTTTTTTCATATTCTGTTTAACATGTTTTCTCTCTGGATGTTCGGCTCCATTTTGGAAAGCCACTGGGGTGGAAAAAACTTTCTTAAATTTTATCTTTTTTCCTGTTTTATGGGAGGATTTTTTCCTTGGACCTTGCATCTCTTGGGTTGGAACCAAGGAACGATCATCGGCGCTTCGGGAGGGATCTACGGTCTTCTGGTCGCGTTTGCCTTGATCTGGCCGAATCAAGAATTGTTGTTTATGGGTTTTTTTCCGTTGAAGGCGAAGTTTATGGTAATCATTTTGATGTTGATCATCGCCTTTTCCGGTCCCGGAGGAAACATCGCACACATGGCTCACGCGGGCGGCGCGATCGGCGGAGCCCTTTATTTCTTTTATTATAATAAACTTAAGTCTAAAATTCCGATTTCGTTTTCTTTGAGCCGTTATCTTCAAAAAAGAAAGATGAAAAAATGGCAAGAAGAGATGAATCGTAAGATTCACGTTCGAGAGGAAGTCGATCTTCTTTTGGATAAAATTTCCAAGACCGGGATGGACTCGCTTTCGAGAAAGGAAAAGAAATTCTTAAAGGACGCTTCGAGTCAGTATTATTCGGAAGAATGATCGTTTCGTGATACGGAGCGCTACGACTCAGAGTTCTTTTTTTTGAAGAATTCTTCGAAGTGAAAGTTTGTCTGAGCAAGTGTGTGAGTCGTTTTGTGATCCGGACAAAAGTAGGAACTCCT
>NZ_JAFFPT010000036.1 GCF_016918785.1 Leptospira ainazelensis
TCCTCCGTTTTGCAACTTCGAGAAAAGTAGGAACTCCTCCGTTTTGCAACTTCGAGAAAAGTAGGAACTCCTCCGTTTTGCAACTTCGAGAAAAGTAGGAACTCCTCCGTTTTACGACTTCGAGAAAAGTAGGAACTCCTCCGTTTTACGACTTCGAGAAAAGTAGGAACTCCTCCGTTTTGCAACTTCGAGAAAAGTAGGAACTCTAACAAAACATCATCCGGATAGAAGATGTCGACCAGTTAGAAAAAAATCGATTCGAATCAGCTTTCGGGACTAAAGACTTATCTCTACTTCAAAAAAGAGGACTCATGAAGAAATTGAAAAAATACGATTTAGAATTTGGAATCTTTTTTGCATTCCTCTTTTTTGGAACCTTTTTTCTCTTATCCTTTCATAAACCTTTTTTAAACTGGGCCTTTTTAAGACATCAAAATCTTCTGAGCTGGTATATCAGACCGATCTTCCTCATCCCTCTTTGTTATTTTTCTTATCTCAGGAGTTTCGGAGGGATCTCGCTTACCTTTTTTTTGCTTCTCACGAGTATGTTTTGGTTTCCGATCCCGGACCAAGTCGGACCTTCCGTAAAAGAATTTCTATCGTTTGAACTTTCTTGGCTTCAAGGAGAATGGAATTTTGAAAAGATTCTTTTGAGTTTTTTTCCTCCGGCTTTACTTTTCGTTTTATCTTTTGCTTTTTGGAAAAAGAATCTCTGGGCCGGTCTGGGAATCCTCGTTCTGATCCCATTCTTAAAAATAACTTGGAGTATCTTCTATGGAGGTGCATCGGGCGCTTCCATCCTCAAACCGGCAATATTCGGCCTCGTAGTTACACTTGCGGGTTTGATTCTTTTATTTTTCAAAAACAAAAAGAATTCGAAAAGAGAATCTTTATGAACGAAGAATAGGAATTTTGTCGAAAAGACAAGTTCGCCTTGCAACTTCGAAAAAGTAGGAACTCCCCGTTTTGCAACTTCGAAAAAGTAGGAACTCCCCGTTTTGCAACTTCGAAAAAGTAGGAACTCCCCGTTTTGCAACTTCGAAAAAGTAGGAACTCCCCGTTTTACGACTTCGAGAAAAGTAGGAACTCCCCGCTCCCAATCACAAACCGATTGCAAAAAAAGAGAAACCTCACAAACTGCAAAGACAAGACAATGAGAACTTTTTCCTTTTTCCAAAACTCGGAACGAACTGCCTCCTACAACCTTGCCATCGAAGAGGCGATCGGACTTCATCTCGTCTCATCCGGATACGGAGCCGGGCTTCGAATTTGGAAAAACCCATTCTCCATCGTAGTGGGACTTTCGGAAAAACCGGAAGAAACGGTCTTACCGGAAATTCTCAATCCATTCTTAGAATCGGAGAAGAATGCGGGAAAAGAATCCCTTCTCAAAAACAAAAAGATTTTTCGAAAAAATTCTTCTCCGGCGATCGTAAGAAGGGCCAGCGGCGGCGGAACCGTGGTTCATCATCCGGAAGAGAATCTCAACTTCACATTCTTCATTTCCTTGGATGTAAAACCGGAACTCTACAAGGTAAAAGAGTCCTACGATTATTTTTTGAGCCTTGTCATCGCATCCCTAAAAAAACAAACGTTAGACGCTTCTTTCCGAGGAAAATCGGATCTCGCGGTGATCGATCAAGGATTGGAAAAAAAAATCTCCGGAAACGCACAATTCCGAAAAAGAGGAGCCGTCGTTCATCACGGGACGTTGATCCTAAAACCATCCCTTATAGAAAGAGTTTCAGGACTTCTCAAACATCCTCCCGAAGAACCGGAATACAGGAAGAATCGAAAACACTCTGACTTTGTGACCGCCCTTCCCGAACATTTTTCGACCCTAAAATTTGGCCAAGACCTATCTCATGTATTTGCCGAATCCCTGGGCCTTTCCAGAATGGACACAGAGAAGGATCTCCGATTTACAAAATTGATTCTCCGAGAAGCAAAAACGCTCCTCGAGAACAAGTATTCGAGGATGGATTTCATCCTCAGAGACTGATCGGGTTCCATTCTACTTCATTAATCCGTTAGAAAAGAAGGCCACGATGCAGTTTCTTCCGAAAGCAGATCCAGAAATCTATGCAGCGATCAAAAAAGAGGACGAAAGACAGGAAAATAACCTGGAAATGATCGCCTCTGAGAATTTTGTTTCCAGACCGGTTCTGGAAGCTTACACTTCCACTCTCACCAATAAATACGCGGAAGGATATCCGGGAAAAAGATACTACAACGGATGTGTCAATGCAGACGCGGTCGAAACTCTCGCCATTGAAAGAGCCAAAAAACTCTTCGGCGCGGAATACGCAAATGTGCAGCCGCACTCGGGCGCCCAAGCAAATATGGCAGTCTTCTTGGCTTGTTTAGAACCCGGAGATTCTTTCCTCGGAATGAATCTCGCACACGGCGGTCACTTGACCCACGGTTCTCCCGTGAATATCAGCGGCCGTTATTACAAACCGATTCCGTACGGAGTGGATCCAAAAACGGAAACGATCGACTACGATGAAATCGCAAAACTCGCGAGAGAACACAAACCGAAGTTGATCGTTGCCGGCGCTTCCGCTTACGCGAGAATCATCGACTTCGCAAAGTTCGCCGAGATCGCAAAAGAAGTCGGAGCCAAACTCATGGCAGACATCGCCCATATCTCGGGACTCGTTTCCACCGGATATCATCCTTCTCCCGTCGGTCTCTTCGACTATGTTACGACTACGACTCATAAAACTCTAAGAGGACCGAGAGGCGGACTCATTCTTTCTACATTAGAAAATGAGAAAGTACTCAACTCTCGCGTTTTTCCCGGAATCCAAGGCGGACCTCTGATGCACGTCATCGCGGCAAAAGCCGTGGCCTTCAAAGAAGCGCTTCAACCCGAATACAAAACCTATATCGAAACCGTATTAGAAAATGCTAAAACTCTCGCCGAGGTTTTCGTAAAACGCGGGTATCGTGTCGTGAGCGGAGGAACCGACAATCACCTCGTTCTCCTGGACGTTTCCGTAAAAGGACTTACCGGCGCACAAGCCGCAGACGGACTGGATGAAGTCGGAGTCACCGTAAACAAAAACGCAATTCCTTTTGATAAGAATCCTCCGGCAGTCGCTTCGGGAATTCGCCTGGGAACTCCGGCTCTTACGACTCGCGGGCTCAAACCGGCGGACATCGAAGTTGTTGGAAATCTGATCTGCGATTTTCTCGACAATCCGAACGACGAGAAGAATCGAACCAAAGTAAAGGGTGGAGTCAAAGAAGTGACCCAAAAATTTCCTATGGATCGATTCCGTCTGGATTGAAAAAACTTTTCTCTTCGCTTGAGAACTAAAAAAAGGCGCTCATCCTCGGGCGTCTTTTTTTAGTTTAGGCCCGTTTCAGGACGTTTCCGGACTTTCTTTTTTGTGGGATTTCCAAGCCTTCTCGATCATACAAAAACGTGAGAGTTCCTACAAATTACGTCTCATCCTTTTCTTTGTGGGATTTCCAAGCCTTCTCCATCATCCAAAAATGTGAGAGTTCCTACGAATTACGTCTCATCCTTTTCTTTGCGGATTTCCAAGCCTTCTCCATCATACAAAAACGTGAGAGTTCCCACAGATTACGTCTCATCCTTTTTTTGCGGACTTCCAAGCCTTCTCCATCATACAAAAAACGTGAGAGTTCCCACAAATTACGTCTCATCCTTTTTTTGCGGATTTCCAAGCCTTCTCCATCATACAAAAACGTGAGAGTTCCTACATTTTTAGATTTTCGAAAAGTCCTGATTTACATTCGGAGATCAAAAAAGTTTTTTTCTCGGAAACAAACTTTCAGTCCCGACAATTCTTTTTCGAAAAAGAATCTCTTTGTCGGAACAACGACAAAATCGAATCTATGAAAACAAAATTCTTAAGAATTTTTTGTTTTAAGATTTTCGGCGGAAACTGATTTTCCCTTTGGAATCGAAAACCAAACGCGGCTTCCTTTCCCCCATTCACTTTCGACTCCGATCTTCCCGTTGTTCTTTTCAATAAATTCTTTACAAATAATCAAACCAAGACCGGAACCCGGTTCATTCTTTGTGCCGGAAGAGGAGAACCTTTCATCCAAACTAAAAAGTCGAACTCGATGAGATTCCGAAATTCCGATCCCTGTATCGATCACCGAAATCAGAGTAGAATCCTCCGATTCTTCCAATTGAATCGTGATCGACCCTCCGGATTCCGTAAACTTAATCGCGTTTCCGATCAAATTTCTCAAAACGAGTTGAATCATGGAAGGATCCGCAAACGCCAAAAAATCTTTGCCGGGTTCTAAAATGAGTTGAATCTCTTTTTGTAAGGCTTGGTTAAAAAGAAGTTCTTTTGTATCTTCGATGGATTTGCGGATCGAAAAATGTTCCCTCTGAATTTTGATCTCCCCTTTTTGATTTTCAGCCCAAAAAAGAAGGTCTTGCAAAAGTCGATACGTTTTGTGAATCGAAGAACGAACCTGTTCAAGGGTTTCATGATTCAGATCGTCCGGACTTCGGATCACGTCTTGAAACAAAAGATGAATGGTTCCGATCGGACCTCGAAGATCATGAGAAATGATCGCTAAAAATTTGTCCTTTGTCCGATTCGCTTCCCTCGACTTTGTTTCGCTGATTTTAAGATTTCGGTTGAGATAACCGATGTAAGAAGCGATCAGAACGACGACGATCGAAAACAAAAGTATCCCGAAAAGAGTTCCATACAACCAACCTGGGTATGTTTTCGGATTCGGATCGTAAACAAAAGATTCCAGATCCAGACCCGGTTTGAGCATTCCTTGTTCTTCATAAATTTCGGCGATATGTTTCCAACGATACAAATTCATGTGACCGATTTCTACGATATCGGGTTGAAGAATTTTCATCTTCTCTGCTTCAAAACGAAGGTGTTCGATAGAATGACGTTTGCTGTATTTATGATAAATGAGTTGAACGATTTCTTCCGGATTCTTCTTTGCGTATTCCCAACCTTTCATACTCGCGCTTCGAAACGTTTCTACTTCTTCCGGAAAGTCTTCGATTCTTTTTTCCGTGGTAAAAAGAATGTCGCTGTAAAAATCGATCCCCGCCGCTCTTGGTGAAAAGATAAGATAAGGAATTCTATTTTTTTCCAAAGCAAAGGGTTCGTCGCTGAGATAAACCGAAATTGCGGAAACCTTCCCGTCCTTTAGATCTTCGATATGAAAAGAATGCGGTTGGACAAAAATTTTGCTCGCGTTGATCCCCTCTCTTTCGAAATAAGCAAAGAGCTCCGCGGAATGAGGTTCGATCATCACAGTCTTTCCTACCAACTCATGAAGAGTTCGTATCTCGGAATCTTTTCTAACCAGCAGGGACAAAGGAGAATGTTGAAAGATCGCAGCAAGAGCGATCACCGGTTTTTTTTGTTCCCTCATCAGGAGAAGGTCGGTGGTCCCCACTCCGTAATCCGCGTTGCCGTTTAAGACTTGATTGATCGGTTCTTCGTTGAAGTTGGATTCTAAAACCTCGACTTCGAATCCCTGATCACGATAAAATCCTTTTTCAATCGCGGCGTAGTAACCTGCGAATTGAAACTGATGTCTCCATTTTAGCTGCAGTTTGATTTTTTTTAAAGGTCGCGAATTTTCAGCTTCGGAACGGAGCGAAGAAATCGCGAGGATAAGAATCAAAAATCCCGTAAACAAAAGTCCGCGCCTTTGCAGACGTGTTATCACTTCGGCAAAAGCGTATCGAATCTGTTTCATTCTCAAGCGATTTAGTTTCATTTATATTACCGCTCAAAGGGCCCAAATCAGGATAAAAATTCCGAATCGAGAAACAAGATTATTTTTGAGAATCGCTTTCGGATCAACAAATTTTATCCCAAAGAAAGGAGAACAAGATAGAAGTTTCGCAAAAAAGAGAACTCAACTTTCGGTCCAAGGATTTTAAAATATATTCTGTTTTTATTATATTCTCTTCATTCTCCGTTTTTAGTACAAAAGGTTTTTTAAAAAACTCAACCGTTTGAAATCGATTCAAAACAAAAAGACGGCGAAGTCCTGAAAAAATCATCAATTCGATCCTAACGGGAGAAAAAGGTTCTGTTCGCATTCTGAATTCCGCAGTAAAACAAAGATTCCGAACTTATAAGACATATTTTCGAATTATCATTTTCTTTATCCTACATTTTGCTTTACAAATTTATACTTATCATTAGAATAGTATTTATGTTTTTGGAAACGACAGCACTTCCGCCTTCCAGTGCAAACCTCTATCAACCGGTTCTTTCCTGGAATCGAAAGGGTTTGAGTATGCTTACGGGAATGTCCGGAATTTATCGTCTCGCGCTTCAATGGGAATACGTTTTTGCGGTTTCGGGTTTTAAAGTTTTCAATCTCGATTGTGCGATTCGTTTTAATCCGTTCGTAATCACGGAAGAAACGAGAAGGAGACGGATTCCTCCCGAATCCTTGCTCGAAAATATTTTAGTTCAAAGGGCGTTTACACCGTATCAGATCTTGGATGCGTTAAAAGCCGTCGCGACAAAAAGATCGCCGGATACGATCTACTTTCTTTTGGCTCCTTGCAAACAATTTTTCGACGGAGACGTTCAGGAGGAAGAAGGAAGATTTTTGTTGGATAAGATGCTCTTGATCCTGGAAAAAATTCATTCTTTGGATATTCCGATTCTTGTGATCGAATCTATGAAATACAAACACCCTACTTTTCAAAATTTCTTTCCAAAATTGGCGGCCGCCTCTTCGGATCTCTGGGAACTTAAAATCGAAAATCAACTCTCCTATCTCAAAGTAAGAAAAAAGTCTCCTCCTTCGATCGAATCCTTTGAAGAAAATACGGAGATTTAGAGGAAGTTTATGGGCAGAACCGTCACGCCGTATTCGAGACAAATGCAACAGGTAGAATCGGGGCTTCTCGAGTTTCGACGCGGGCTTCGTAAACCGGATCAAGAAGTTTTTGACGATTTGATACGAACTGCGAAGTTACAAGTGCAGGCCGGAGTTATGGCATCGGCTCCTTATCCGATCGATACGATGCTTCTAACCATGATGATCGATCTTAAAAAAGAAATACAAAAACTAAAACAGGAACTGAATACGACCAAGGTATTAAAAGGAGATGGCTGAACTACACTGGATCGAAGGAACTCTATTCGATATTTATCATATAGAAGATAAGATCCATCTGTGGGTTCTGGATAAAAATGGAGAATCCTCCCTTTTTTACGATTTTTATCAACCCGTCATCTATGCCAGAGGAGAAGAATCCATCCTCAAAAAACTGGTACAAAGACTCTACGAACTCAAAGCGCTCGCGGACATTCCGGTTTACGAAGAAAAAATACTCTTCTACGAAAACCAAACGGTTCCCGTTTTAAAACTTACGATCTCGCGTCCTTCCGTTTTGTCGAAGGTTTCGCGAAAACTCTACGCACTCTACGGAAAATTCGATATCTTTCATTCGGACATCGAAGTGCCGACGAGTTATCTCGTGGAAAAAAAATTATTCCCTTTGTGCAAATTAAAACTCTCTTACACGGAAAAAAAAGACGGTAAAAAAATCCAAGAGATACAAACTCTGGATAAAATCGAAAACTTGGACTATGAAGTTCCTAAGTTCAAAATTCTTTCTATGACACTTTCTCAGAGTCATAGAATCGAGATGAAAAAAAATTCTCTCATCTTCAAAAACGCCGACAACTCCTGGGAATTTCCCGGTTCCGATCCCAAGGAACTTTTATATCGGATCGATCGACTCCTCAAACAGGAAGATCCCGATATTATACTTTCCTCATACGGAGATCAGATCATCTTTCCATATCTTTTTTCACAAGCTCAAAAGTTTAAAATTTTTCCTGCCTTTGATAGAGACGGCGTTAGTCCCATCCGAAGAAACATTCAGACCAAAGGTACGAGTTTTAACACATACGGTACGATCGTATTCCGCGCGCCTTCCTACCCTCTTTTTGGACGCTGGCATATCGACTCCGAAAACAGCTTTGTTCACAAGGAAGCCGATCTTTTGGGAATTGTCGAATTGGCAAGGCTCTCTCGACTTCCGATTCAAAAGATGGCGAGAGCTTCGACTGGAAAGGCCCTGACCGCAATTGAAACCGACGTGGCGTTGAGAAGAGGTTATCTAGTTCCTTGGCAAAAAAGCGCGATCGAATCTCCAAAGACGGCTCTTCAACTTTTAGAAGCGGACAAAGGCGGACTTGTATTCCAACCGGATATTACGTTCGGAATGACGGCGGAGAACGTAGCACAACTCGACTTTGCACAGATGTATCCGAGTATTATGGTTCTTCACAACATCTCTCCCGAATGTGTGAACTGTTCCTGCTGCGAAAACGATCCTACAACCCCGGTCGTTCCCGGATTAGGATACAAAATCTGCAATCGACGAGACGGGATCGTTTCCGAGGCTTTAAAACACGTTTTAGAGCGGAGAGAATATTATAAATATGTGGTAAAGAATACTAACGATCAAAGGAAACTTTTAGAATGCGGACTCAAACAATCCAGCTTAAAGTGGATGCTCGTAACTTCCTTCGGATATCTCGGTTATAGAAACGCGAAGTTCGGCAGACTGGAAAGTCATGAAAGCGTAAACGCATTTGCGAGGGAAAAACTTCTAACCGCAAAAGAAATTTCGGAAGAAAGAGGTTATGTTTTTCTTCATGCGATCACTGACAGTCTTTTTATACGCAAAGAGGATTCTTCCTCTTTCTCACAAGACGAATTGAGTTCTCTCTGCGCCGAAATCACCGCGAAAACTTCGGTTAAAATCGACGTGGACGGAATTTATACATGGCTTTTATTTCCTTCTTCGAGTCAGGATCCAAAGATGCCCGTCGCCAATCGGTATATGGGCAGATTTGCTTCGGGAAACTTAAAGTGCAGAGGAATCGGTTCGAGAAGAAAAGACATTCCTATTTTTATCAGAAACGCTCAAAAGGAAATGTTGGAGTGGATGCGGGGAAAAGTCACGATTCGGGAATTGATCGACTCCGAGAAGGAAATTTTGCAAATTTTCGACCGTTATGATTACCAACTCAGATCCGAACAAGTTTCTCTGGAAGAACTTTTAGTTCGAAGATCGACTTCGAAGGATCTGGAAGAATACGAAGTACACGGAGCCGCTTCTCTTTCCCTTCTCCATCTCAAAGAATTGGGTATCGAAGTGCAAGCCGGTGAAAAAATCCGTTACTTAGTACTCAACCGAAATTCGAAAAGCAAAGACCGATGGTATCTTCCCGAAGAAGCGCTTCCGATTTTTAAACAGAAGAATAAAAAAATCCACTGGGACAAACCGTTCTATCGTAAACTTCTGACTAACGTCTTTCGGGAAATCTGGTCGGAATTTGCCTCTTTTAAAGACTTCAATTCACTGATAGACGAACAAAGATGGCTTCCCTTTGAAGATCGTTATTGGGAAGAATATCAAAACTTCTTAATGGAAAAAAGGATAATCGCCTGAATATTTCGTAAGACTAATCCTCCTGAATTTCTCATTAACTTTATTTTTTTTAATGCGAAACTCGATTCTTATATTTTAACGTATGAGAGAAGGAATCCATCCTACACTTTCAAAGACGATCAACGTGCCTCCGATAAAAAATCCGGCAAGAAAGAACCGATAACTCCACCGAATAAATCGATATTTCGTAAAGTAGATACTCCTTCCCATCTGATAGATGTCAAAAGAGATCGCTTTGTAGAGAGAGGCGTCCGTTTCCAAAGAAGACTCCATATTCTTAAAAAAAGTTTCTTCGTCGTCGTTCGCAAAATCGCCGAAAAACAGCGGATTTTTTCTTTTTACTTTTGACTGATTTGAAAACGGCATCACCGCAAAAATCGCCAAAGATGCAGCGACCGCGATAAAAGCCATCAAGATGATCATTCCGGTTACGTATGTTCCACGCTGAAGAAATCCGAGCGCTAAAGAAAGAATCACAAAGGACGCGGCGATCAAGATATTCGCCTTTTGATCCGCCATGAGACTCAGTTGCACATGGTGTTGATGAACGGTTCTAAGTAGATAATCGACGGAGGATCTGGCTTTCGTTGTGGAAAAGTATTCTGGCTGCATTTGGGGATATCTAAAGTCAAGGTCGGAGACCCGGGCGAATTCGAAAATCAGTTTCCAAAGAGAAGGAGCGAATTTTTATCTTTGGATTATCCCAAAAAAGGAAAAAAGTCTGCCGCTATTCACCACAACAACAGCAGATACCAAAATGGAGAAGCTTTGAATGAAAATTTTTAGCTAAGAGAACAAAAACGAAATAGAATAGTAATATCCCGATCCGAGTTCCGGCTCCGTAAAAGAGAAAGAGTTGGTATCCATAGAAGTTTCGCATTTCCCCAAATGTGAAACTTCTATGGATCCAAAATCCGAATTCTCCGGAGATTTTCTTAGACAAATTATAAACCCGAAATTCTTCGGATTCAGTAACTTAAATAACAAGATTCACTTCAAAAGTTTGATAGTTATAAGAATTGAATTTCCTCGTTGTCCAAAAAACCTCGTTCAAAATCGACTCTTAATATCTTATCATAAAAACTAATAGAAACAAATTCCGTCGTTCCTTAAGAAGGCGTCCTATTCCTCAAAGAAGACTCTTCAATCCGAATCTAAATCCCGGAAAGGTAAACACGACTGACTGGCACCTGACTTTTCTCCTCGTCCTTCATATAAGCCACGTGAGAACCGCCGCTAAAATATTCTATATGCGCCAAATATTCCATATTGATTATATATTGCTTATGGACTCTTCTAAATTTTCCGAAAGACAGCCTGGGTTCGATATCCTTAAGAGTTCCGATCACTTCGATTCCGTCGTCTACGGTATGAAGAACCGAATGTTTTCCGTTGGAGGAAATGTAGACGATGTTGGAAAATGTAACAAATACATTACGATCAACACCTTTAAATTTGGTTCCATAATCGTGAATGGAAGTTTCTCGAACCGATGAAATCTTATTATAGGCCCTGTCTAACGCCTTTACCAATCTTTCCGGAATGATCGGTTTCGTAACGTAGTCAAGATTTCCGTAATCGAAAGCCACTTTTGCATTTTCTTCGTGACCGGTAACGGAAATCGTTTCCGGGGGTTCGTTCAATTCCTTAAGAAGGTCGAATCCGTTAGTATCCGGAAGTTCGATATCAAGAAGCAAAAGATCGACCTTATTCTCGGATAAAAAAAGCAAAGTTTCCGAGCCATTGTCAAAAGATCCCACGACCTCGAATTTACCGTGGTTCTCGACTTCTCTTTTTATAAATGCATTTACTGCGGAATCATCTTCGACAATCACAGTTTTATAAAGTTTCCCCATTACGATTTGCCCTAACGTTTCGTCTTTAGAAGATCTCTGTTCTAGATTTATTAAATCGAACAGATTGTCTATTCGTTTAATAAAACAAGCCCGAGTTTCATTCCCCGTTTCCCCCCTTTCATTCCTTAGGGCAAAAATGACTCAAAAAAAATGAACGAGGTTGTAGCCCATTTATAAACCAACAAATCGCTTTATATACAGAACCGAGCTTTCAAAAAAAGATTCCGAATTTCATTCCCTAATTTTTATGTTTCATTCCCGCGTTAAAACCGCTCCTTCTTTCGCCTAAAAAGCGGTCAAATATTACTTTTAATCTCGTAATTTTCTGAAACGTTTCACGTCGAATACAAATAAATTTACAAGTTATATTATGCTTTATTAATATAACTATTTCCGGAGGATTTTGGTGGATCACAACAATTACAAAACAAAAAACGAAAATTCACCGATCAAAATACTCGGAAGAGTATCCAAGTTTCGATTTGCAAGAGTAACGTTGATTTTTTGCATCACTTTTCTCTTTCAATTCTGCCTCATGGACGATCCCAAAGGCGGCATGTTGCTTTTTTCTCTACTTCGAGACAAAGAAAACACGGCAGCAACGGATTCTCCATCGCCGCCGCATACGCCTGCCGTATCTGCCGCTTCCGTTCACAGTATCGTAATAGAACCAAGTACGACGCCGAACGAATACATAGGAGGCACGATTCAGTTTCGAGCCTATCATTATATCAACGGAGTTATGAATTCGGAAGTTACGGAGAGCGTAGATTGGACCTCTTCCAATGCAACCGTCCTAAGCGTATCAAATACTCCCGGAACCAAAGGCCTTGCGACCAAGGCGGCAATCGGATCGAGTGACGTCGAAGTTCTACCTATTGCGGCCTTGATTGCAACGTTACCGTCGTCCTTTGCAAACGAAAAGGCGATAGCAACCATTGCGGCCGTTCCGGACACTACGCAGCCCACGATTACTTCCTTTACCCCGATCAACGGCTCGTCCGGATTTCAACCACTTCTGACATTTGCAATCGACTTGTATTTCAGCGAAGCTATGGACACTAGTTTAACGCCTGCTCTGACCATAGAAGATAGAATTGCAACCAGCACCTTTGTTGCAATTCCCGGTTTCAGTTTTACTCACACTTGGGTTTCAAGCACACATTTGACAATTAGGCTCTCTCCTTTGCCCGATAACTTTTCTTTTCGCTGGACATTGTCGAACACGAGTTTGAGAGACCTCGCTGGAAATGCTCTGAATGCGAGCTATTCGGCTACGAGCGGAACTCTTGCGGAACTTTCCGACTATCCTCTATCCGATACAGGCCAAACCGGTTGCTGGGATACTGCCGGAAATCCCGTTACATGTGTTGGTAGCGGAATGGATGCTTCGATCATAGGGCAGGCGCCTTCCGCCACCTTTGTTGGACCGAGTTTAAACTCCGGTTACCTCAACGATCCGATTACCTTTCACGGATTGACGAACAAAACCTGGGCCTCCTGCGTAAACGGTCAGGTTTGGAACGGCAGCAACTGCACCGGAACCGGAAGTGCGAGCACCTACGGTGCGTTAACCGCAACCTGGGGACAGGCGGTTCAAAGATGCCGTGACTATAACAATCTGAATTCCGGAGCCGGTTATGCGGGTAAAAAAGGTTGGAGATTACCGACGATCAAGGAGATTCAATCCCTCTTCGACTATTCTTACTTTGGAGATGACTACTTGATCAACCCTGCCTTCTTTCCTAATACCATTGATGGGAACACGAACTACTGGTCTTCCACGGTTCGCGCTTCGAGTGCAAACAAGGACAAGGCCTTTAAAGTAAATATATACGCCGGAAAAACCCAGAACGTAGACAAATCTTCAGCAATGTATCATTATTGCGTTACGAGTGAGTGAGGAAATATGAATAAAATAAAATCATTAATCGTTTTGGGTTTTCTTTTTTGGGCTGCCACCGCGGGATTTTCGATCGGGCCTTTCAACCCGGGAGGAACTCCGGGAACGATCGTCGATACGTCCACTGGTTTGACCTGGACTCAGTGTAGTATGGGACAAACGACGACTGCCCCCTGCACCGGAACGCCGACTACGAGCACTTGGAGTGCGGCGCTGAATTACTGCAACACCCTAACAACGGGGGGGCTTGTCTGGAGGCTTCCGAACATCAAGGAAATTTATACGATCCTAAACTTTGCATTCGAAGCGCCTTCCATCAGCACCGGCTCGTTTCCCAACACTCCGAGCGCGAGCGACTCGTATTATTGGACTTCGACTACCCACCCTTCTCCGGATGGTTCCGGCGGACGTAACAGGGCGATGATTGTGGATTTTAGAGAAGGTGGAAGCGACGATGACCTAAAGACAGGCTTACACTATGTTCGTTGTGTAACCGGTCCTTAAAATAAGACTATTCACAAAGGAGATCGTTTCGATTTCTCTGAAGATCCAATCGACCAAAGGGGCCGTGAATCCCATTTTCCGAATTCTGATTCAAACGACTTCGCTCTGTTTTATTTTCTTTTGTCGAGAATCATTTGCCGATACGATTCTATTGAAAGATCATACGACCTTGATCGGCAAGGTTGTCGAATACAAAGAGCGCAGCGTTCGAGTTTCGAACGCTTACGGAATTAGGGAAATTCTTTCGAATCAGATCGTCAGCATCGAAATCGGCTTCAGCGGGATACGAACGATTCTCAAAACGAAATCCGATCCCGAGTTTTACAATCGTATCTTGATACATTCCGAATCCGAAGGGAAATTCACGTTTTATGATAAGAATAAATCGGATCTATTCATCGTAGACTTTAAAGATATCGAATCCTTAGAATATACGTTCCCTTTCGATAAAAAGAAATTTAAGAATGTAGTCGGCGGATATAAGGTCGACGTATTCCTCGAACAAGGCAAAAAAGAATCAGGGATTCTTTCTGAGATCGGATCAAACAAAACTATCCTGATCTCAAACTCGAAAACAATTTCGATCTCCAATTCGATAATTTCAAAAATCGTATACAACTCGAAAGACGTTCAACACGAAAACAAAGAGTATTTTAAACATTACAATATCAAACTTTACGATTTTATTGTTCCAGGTTTATACCAAATCCGGACGGGACGAAAATTCACAGGAACACTCTTGTTGTTTTCCACGTTAGTTTCAGCAATGGCTTCCCAATACGAATATGAAAGGGGAAAAAAAGAACTCAATAAACAGAGGGAGTTCAACGAGCGTAGTATTTTATTCGGAGAAGAATTGGGTTTATTAGGCGCGGATTTCAGTTACGAAGCCTACTACGAGCATAAAAATAACAATCGGTCCTTATTGATTCTTACTTCCTTATTTTATATGATCAATCTTTTCGATCTATGGACCTGGAGACCGATTTCGACAAATCAAAAAGACTCCGGTTTCAGCGTTCTTCCGTCCTTCAGTTTTCCTATCGTTGCTGATCGTTTACATTCGACAGCCGAAACAAACGCACAGATCCAATTTCAATGGAAATTTTAATCGCTCAAAGGGGCGCGGTTTCCTTAAGATAAAATATTCCGATTCCATCTCAGATTCGAAAGCTAAAAACTCTATGATCGGTATTTTCATTTTTTGACTTGAGTCGCACCGTTCGGTTCACCGCTTTTATGGACCATGGACTGCTACGAATAAAACGTCAGATACACGGATTCCTGCTTGGAAAACAGAAACTTAAATACTACTAATTCATTGAATACAGACAACGCATCATATTCCTCTAATAAACACTTTCCTTCCTTTCTCTTACGGAGGACTCGTTATAAAATGAAATTTCCGTCTTAAAGCCGTTTCCGATCTCGCTATGAATTCTCAATTCCGCGTCCAAACAAATCTCGTTCAGTCTTCTTCTTAGGTAAAAAAAAGTTCCCTTCGTAAAGTCGTCGACAATCGCGGCTCCGGGACCGTTGTCCTTTACGACAATCCGAATATGATCGGAATGGGTTTTACCGATTTCCACTTCGATCAAGATCGATTCTTTCGATTTCAGAACCGCGTGTTTTACGGAATTTTCTACGAGTGTCTGGATCAAAAACGGCGGGATATACACTTCGCCGATTTCGACGTCCACTTCCTTTCTAAGAATGATACGAAAAGGAGCCTTCGCTTTGGTTTTGACGAGATCGAAATACGAAAGGGTAAAATCCAGCTCCTCACGAAGCGAGACACGATCCTCCCCTGCAAATCGAAAAGAATATCGAAGCATATTTGCAAGACTATCCAAATAATCGATAGCTCCTTCGCTATCGTTCTCCATGCGGATTCTTAAAGTCATCAGGGAATTAAACAAGAAATGCGGAGTCATTCTTAGATTATAAACTTGTGAACCGATAAAACCTTTCTTTTCTTTCGGTAAACGAATCGTCGGTTCGGTTTGGAAATCCAAATCCGCTTGAGTTTTTTCAATCAATAATCGTCTGCAAAAAAGACAAACACCTAAATACTGGGAATATAGAATAAAAACGATAGCGAATATTCTTATTTTAGAATATGTATCCAAAGGATGGGTTACGGGAATATAAAGACCATAACCCAAGAGCGAACAAAAAACGCAGCTTAAAAGAAGAAGACCTCTATAATCGGATAACAAGAAAAATAATGTTTTATTTTTTCCCATTGAAACCATGTTCCAAACTGTGCTTTATACAAGCATTGAGAAAAAAATAAGAAGATTTGAAAATCGCAGTCTTACATTCCCCATTCGATAGCGTTCATTCCGTATTTCACCCGGTTTAATCCGCGCATCATTGGGGTTCATTCTCCCCGACTATTTAATACTTGGCTTTTGCGACGCTTTCATTAGGTTCATATCTCTGGCCTGCCCGATATACGATGCAAAACCAATATTCAGAAACCGATTCGAATTTATGTATCGATACCGATGAGTCGAAGGAAGTCCTTTCTTGGAGCGAGTATCGACATTACAGAATCCGAATCGATTCTTCCCTAAGAATTAAAAACGGAATCGATTTTTTCCTTTTGGATCTTTCGGGCAAAGAGATCGATCTTCTTCGATTTAAAAAAAATCAGAAACGGCAAAAAGCGATCTTTTTGTCCAGTCGCTGGATCGCCCTCGGTGGTTTTCTAACATTGGATGAAAATCAGAATGAAATCGTTTTCGAAAGTGATTTTGAAGTTTATACCGGTAGGAATGAGTCCGATTTAATCGTATGGGATCATAAACAAAAAATAAATCGTAAAACTTATTTCTGGAAAGATCCCTTCTCAAACAACCCCTCGGCTTCGAAAGAATCCACCTTTGAAAAGGAAGACGCGGATTTTGCCGATGACTTTTTTAATCTTTATCGATCGATCCACCGATTTATTGCGCTCGATCGTTTCGAAGGCAACATTCTTCAAATTCTCAGCAAAGACAAAAAGGGGAACATCGTCTTAAACGGGAAACTATCTCGCGAAAACTTCGAAAGTTCTTTCCGGCGTTTAGATCTGTTTCCGCTTTCTTCCGGATTGATCCAAGTTTTCCTTGGATTAAAAACGAATAAGAGCCGGAACCGACATTACCTTTCGACCAAACAAGGCGACATTCTTCTTTCCAATATTTCCCTTACAACCGAGGAAAAAATTCCCTCTCTCTTTTTTTCGAATAAAATTTTAACGATCACAAACGGAGAAGGAACCTATAAAAGGTTTTCCAGATTTAAGACCGACTCTCAAGGAACCGTAGTTTTTGAAACGATAGCGATCAAAAAAATCTATAACGCGTTTCGATCCGAGGAATTTTTTCATACCATACACCGTGTTCAAAAGAATATCCCCGTTTTTCTCATCCGCAAAGACCTTCGATACGACCCGAATTCCATCTCCGAACAAGTACATTCAAAATCCTTAATTTTGCAGAATGATAAAAACTTATATACGTTTTTTCTCCGACTTTGGACTTCGGAAGAATGCGAAGAGGATTTGACGATTCTTTTAGTCGGCGCCTGTCTTGAAAAATTCTGCGACTCCAAAAATATCGTCTATTCCTCCTTTACGGAAGGGACGTTCGTTTTTCTTTTTAACTTTTTAGAAGATAAGAATCAAATCGAAAAAATCAAAGACGATCTTGGAAGAATATTCTCCGCAAAACACGAGATCGGGACGAAGGAAATTTCCTTCATTGTTTCGATGGGAATCTCCGCTGTAAACTCCAACGAAGAATCCGGTATTCGAGAATCTCTGGAACGTTCGCGGCTGATTTTGGAAAACAATCCGATCCGAGGTAAGATGAACTTTGATCGGATGAATTTGCTTTCAATCGATAGACCTTCGCCGCTCTCTTCTTTTTTTCTCGGAAAAGAAAGCTCGGATCAAACGTTGTTTTACGAATATCAGCCGATTATAGATCTTCGAACCGGAGAAATCGCACTGATAGAATCTTTGGCCCGGATGAAAATCGGAAATAGAATCCTGTTTCCTAACGAATTTATGAACAAACGGATGGATATCGACACTCTGATGGAGCTCGGTAGACGGTCCTTTTTGGATGCGCTCAGATTAATTAACACTTTGATTCAAAGAGGCAATTTTCACACCAAGATCGCGATCAATATTTCACCGGAAGAGCTCGGCAATATAGAATTTTCAAAATCGATCATCGATTCGGCGAAAACTTTTTCTGCGGATTGGCGAATTCTACTTTCAAGAATCGTAATCGAAATCACCGAAAATTCGGAAATAATCGATCATGAAATCAGCAGACATACCTTGAGTGTACTTCACAGTCTCGGGATCACTTTTTCTCTAGACGATTTTGGAACAGGTTATTCTTCTTTTATTCTCTTAAAATCTTTTCCGGTCGAATACGTTAAGATCGATAAGGCGTTTATCAAGGGTGTTACGGAAAACACTTTGGACAGGCTGATCGTAAATTCCATAATCGACATCGGCGGAAATATGGATTTGAAAGTAATCGCGGAAGGAGTTGAAAACCAAAAACAATTCCTTTACCTTTTATCGGTCGGAGTAGAATTGATTCAAGGGTATCATGTTTTTAGACCTCTTCGAGAGGAAAATATTTTAGAACTGCTGACATACTCGTAAGTTTAAACATGAAGCCGGAAATTTTTAGAAAGTATTTAGAGAAAAAAATCTTCGAAGAATCCTTGTCTCCGTTGGATTCCCCCGTCGATAAGGATTCCGAAAAATACTTTATCGAGAATCCGGATGAAATTCAAAAATACGCCGCTTATACGGAATATTCTTCCTTTCGAAAATACACGGCAAAATCAACTCCGAGTCTTTTCTTTCATCCGATCCAAAGTATCGTTCGTTCAGCTAAACAAACGCGAAAACGGCCGCGTTCCCTTTTTTTCCAAGATCAATTGATTTGGATTTTGAGCGCTGCTTTCGGAGTAATTTTTTCGCTTTTTGTCGCCGGATTCTATCAGACCTCGAATTTGCCTAACGTCGTTGATAAACGAATTCAACTTATGGAAAGTGATTGTTCTTTCAGTTCTACGAGCGATCGAGTTTGGAGAATCGGGGAACAGGACAAAAGATGCAGCGTCAAATTTGCCTCCGCATACGGACCGACTTCCATATTCTTATTTCCGAATACGGAGATTATTTTAAACGCCTCAGGTTCAGAGTTTTCCGATTTGATCGTAGAACTTCAAAAGGGAAAAATCTATCTAAAGGAAACCCTTTCAAAACGCACTGGAACAAAATTTCAAATCGCGTCTTGGAACGTTCAATTGACTGGAACCGTCGTTCTTTCGGAAGTTCGAAATTCAAAAGTATACTTTACGTTGATAGAAGGATCCGTCGAATCACAATACGTCGGTCTCGACTTTCATAACGAGAAAAATCCAAAGGATCTTCTATCACCGGGAGATACGATCGAACTGGAAGGAAACGCTCCCAAGTCCAGAAAGATTCATTTAGAGATAAAACACCTGGATCGTCTTAGGCAGAATCTAAATCATTGGAACTTAAAGGATCACCGGCAAACCGAAGCCAGCATCGCCTCTTTTTTTAACGACGAAAAGAAGGTTCATACCGAGGCGGGTTGGATAGTACGATTGAAAGACGGAAGATTTTTTAAAGGTAAAATCCAATCCGATACCGGAAAGATCGTAATCTTCACACAAAACGGCACTATGATTTTTAACGAAGACGAAATTCTTTCGATCTCCAAGTAGCCAAGATTCTCCCCGACGGAATCAAAGCCTCTTCACAAAGAATGAAACAAAACCCTTTTTGCAAGTGAAACTTCTTCTACCTGTTGATAGTGACAAGACTTACTTTAACAATCCACATGGAGTATCACAATGGATCTTTGGTATATATGGCTTATCGTAGCTTTTTTTATTTCTTTCGCTTTGGTTGAAAAAGTATTCAAAGCAAAAGATTATCCTCATACGAGATTCTGGGAAATTCGCGGCGTCATTTCAACAATCTGTTATCTCGCCATATCCGTTTACGCTCCGTTATTATGGGACTCATGGCTTTCCGATCATTCTTTATTAGATCTCACCGCATTATCCGGCTGGATCACTTTACCGATCGCGTTTTTCTCGTATGAATTCTCGCAATACGTCTGGCATCGAAGTATGCATACGTTTTCTCCTTTGTGGAGATTCTTTCACCAGATGCACCATTCCGCTGAAAGTTTCGACGTCTACGGTGCGTTCTATTTTAGTTTGGCGGATATGATAGGATTCACTTTTTTAGCGAGTTTCGCTTTAGTGTTTCTTATCGGTATTCCGGCTAACGTAGTTATTTTCGCCGCTTTGATGCACAGCTTCTTGTCTATTTTTCAGCACGCAAATCTCAAAACTCCGAGATGGCTCGGTTTTTTGGTTCATCGTCCTGAAAATCATGCTTACCATCACGCAAGGGAAATACATTCCTCCAATTACGGTAACACGCCTGTATTCGATTTTTTATTCGGTACGTTTCAAAATCCGGAATCCTTTCCGAATGAAGTCGGTTTTTACGACGGCGCTTCATTGCGTGTTTTGGATATGCACTTAGCAAAGGACGTATCAAAAGCAATTCCGAAACAGATACAATAAGGAAATATCAAAGTAGAATCGCCGCAAAGACGATTCTACTTTTTATCAACGCACGATTCCGCCAAACAACATCGCAATTCTGGAAACAAGACCGATACTTTCCAGGGAATCGTCGGATTTCGCAATCTCGTAATGGGCAATATTCACCGACTTCGTTTTCAGACGAAACTCGAAAGTAAAGCCGGGCCAGAGCGTAGTATTTTTACCGTTTTTGGTTCGATACCAGCTCATACAACCGCCCGTATTCCAGATCGATTTTTCCAATCTCGTTTGAATCTTTCGGTTATAAAGATCCTGAGCTTCTTTCAAGACGTTGATAAATTTCAACTTTTTCTTACGCAAGGAAAGAATACACTGAAGAGTATAGTTGATCTGGGATTCTATCATCAAAACCATAGAACTGTGCCCAAGCCCCGTATTCGGTCCTACGATCAAAAACATATTAGGAAAATCTGAAACAGTAGTTCCAAGATAAGCTTCGGCGCCGTTCTTCCAAACCTCGTTTAAATCCTTACCGCCGAGACCTTTCACTTCAAAAGGAGCCGTCGCGTCCGCAGCCTGAAAACCAGTCGCCAAAATCAAAACGTCGAGAGGATGTTCTAAACCGTCCTGAGTAACCACTCCATTCTCGCGAACTTCCCGAATGCCGGTCGTAACCACGTCCACATTCTGTTTTTGTAATGCGTCGTAGTATTCGTTCGAAATCAGAACCCTCTTACAACCGATCGTAAAATTCGGAGTTACCTTTTTTCTTAGAACGGGATCCTTTACGCTTTTTTTGAGATAACCCTTGGCAAAAAATTCCAAAACTTTCATCAAACCGGGAAAAATCGTAAACGCGATCACTCTAAATTCCAACATCCAATAGATTGCAAAACGGAAAAGCCATTGTGCCGGAGGAAAAAAACGAAACAGAGACCTTTCAAAATTGGAGATCGCACGATCCGGTTTTGCGATCACCCAAGGCGCCGTCCTTTGAAAAAGATTTATTTTTTTTACAACCGGTTGTATAGCGGGAACGATCTGAATCGCGCTCGCGCCGGTTCCGATCACGCCGACAGTTTTGCCTTTGAGATCGTAGGAATGATCCCATCTTGCGGAGTGAAACATCTTGCCCTTGAATTTTTTTAAACCCGGAACATCCGGTAAAACGGGACGACTCAAGCCCCCCGATCCGTTGATCAAGGATTTCGCCTTGTATACATTTCCGTTCACCGATCTTACGTTCCAAAAGCCGGCCTTCTCGTCAAAGACCGCCGACTCTGCGGAAGTATTAAAATGAATATGAGATCTGAGATCGTATTTATCGGTGCAGTGATTGAGATATTCTAAAATTTCGGATTGAAGACCGTACATCCTCGACCAGTTAGGATTTCTTTCAAAGGAGAAAGAATAGAGATGCGATTGAACGTCGCAGGCCGCGCCCGGATAATGGTTGTCTCTCCAGGTTCCGCCCACACCGTCCGCTTGTTCCAAGATCACGAACGAATGAATCCCTTTTTCTTTGAGACGTACGCCCATTCCCAAACCGGCAAATCCGGTTCCCACGATGACGGCGTCCAAGATTTGATTTTCAAAAGTTTTTGTTTTCGACTGGTTATCTTTCACATTCTGAGTCATTTCCTCATTCTCCAAATTAGAATCGAAATCGTAGAAAAATCCCTGGACGGAACCTTTCGTTTTTCGAAAAGAATCATAACCTAAAGAGAAATTGGATTCGACCAGACTTATAATTTTTGACCGAAATCGGTTGGCCGATTCCGAAATCGGAAAGGATTTTTTATAAGCCTTTTTTAAGTTCGAGCCAAAATCGGAAAATGAAACGGATATTTTCCGAGATCGTCAAAACCCTTTACGAACAAGGGAGCAACGGATTCGTAGGAAAGGGTTTCGATCTGACAAACGGAAGCGTTCGCGAACGTATTCCTCCCGTCCATCAGACGATCGAATTCGGGGTTCGTTTTTAAAAATCGGAAAACGGTTTAATTCTTTAAGAGAGAATGAAGAATTTCCCGAGTTGCCGAGCCGGTCAGAGAAAAATCGCGACCCGTCTCTTCCAAAAGATGATCGGCTTTTTTCGGATCCAAGGTCGGAAAGATTTCTTTCATCTTGGTTCCGAGTTCCTTTTCCAAATCATATTCAGGATTCATTGTATATTCCGGACCGAAGGTGTCGATGATGGATTCGTTGATATCCGCCGCGTGGGAAGAAGCGCGTTTCCCGACGAACTTCATCAAATCGCCGTTTGACGATTCCCGCGGAAAACCCTCGAATTCCTTCGTCAAAAAACCGGTCAGAGTGGAGGTCACAGGAGTCGGACTTTTGTAAAACTGGATCAAACCGTAGGAAACGAAGTCCTCGTATAAAAAATGGCGATTGGTTACGAGTTGTGTGGTCTTTGCCTTCATTTCCTTTTTGGTATCCTTGGAGGAAAAGACAAACTTCAAATAGTAAAAAAAGCCCGCGTCGGGAACCGCTTTTGAATGATAAGGTTGGCCTATGTCCTGGAGATAATGACAGGCCCAAGCCGCAAATCTGTATCTCCAATATTCGTGCCCCGTTTTCCCCGCTAATTTGGAAAGATGGGAAAACAATTCGATACGATCCAACATCATTCCACCCTCCACAACTTCGGGAGCAAACATGGAGATAAGCCAGTTTTCATTTTGAAACTGAATATGAAAAGGCGCTTTGCTACCTTCTCCTTCGGGCTTACCATAAGGTTGTTTCCCATATCCATATTCCGAAATTCCCCAGAGACTGTGATCCATTCCCCAATCGGGTTCGTCGATATAAGTATAAAGAACAGATCGGATCGGCATTCTACCTCCTGCTCTGGAAATAAATTTCGCAGGCAAATCGGGCAAATCGGAAAGATAAGGAGAAACCGTGGAAGCGGGAACGTTTCCTTGTTTCATAGGAATGCTCGGAAGAATTCTTTCCACCTCTAAAAACTTTGTGGCCGGATTGAGCCGCGCCGCTCTTAAAAATTCTAAAACGCTCGCGTGATCGGGGCGGAATTCCACTTTCTGAAAACGTTTGGATCCTCTTGTTTGCTCCCATTCGGCAAACTCATCAAAAAGAATTTTTAAAGAATCTTTTTCCTTTTTGACAAAGGACTCCAGCGATTCAGCGGCCACTTCCTGAGAAGTAAAACTCATACTCGGATGTTCCAAGGCACGATCCATTACGAGATAATGGGTTCCCCAGGAAAACAAGGTTCCGGGGAAAAGAAGAATGATAAAAAGGGCGATCGCCTTTTTACCGATGTTTGCAACGCGAGGAATTGACTTTCTCGAATACGTAGGATCATTCTGATTGAAAAAAATATTCTTTTTATTTTGAATCATGGTTCTCTCTGTAATCTCAGTTCTTACTTCCAAAAATACTAAGAAACGAAACTAACGCAATCAAAGAACTGAATTTTGGACCTTCTATCGGAAAGATCCGAGAACCAAGATCCTCCCCAAACGAGCGGGGCGAATTATAAATAAAAACGGAAACTTTCCCTAAAAAATTCCCGTTTATAGAAAAGCGTTAAAACACTACCGTTTCCTGCTCCTGCTTTCAAAATCGTAGGGTTTCTTAAAAACCGCTTTGAAATTGAATCCGCTGGCCGAAACTAAAAAGCGTTTTAACCCTGAGTTTCTTTGATCCGAACCGAAAGAAATGAACAAACAAGATTGCCCAAGGTATTATCAATAAGTCAATACAAAGCCGATTCTTAATTCGCGATCTATCATCCTCGAACTTTCCAACGTCGTTTTCGCAAAACGAAGAATCAGTTTCGACTTAGAGTCGTTAGAAACTTTTATCTTTAACCTGAAAAAGAACAAATCCAATTGGACGTTCTAAGAATCGGAAGCCAACAAGGATATGACCGGCATCACAACCCCTATACAAAGACAAACGTTTGATTACAGAAATGTGATAGCCCCTCCATTTCATCCAAATTGTTTACCTAAAAATAAATCCCGTTAACACACGACCGTTTCGATCTTTTCAAGGAGATTCTTTTTTTTATTTTTTCTCAAACGATTCAAAATTGTTTTTTCGATTTGGAAATTTATTATCTCGATCTTGATTTTCATTTTTTCCTTGCTCCTAAAAAAATAAACCTGTGAAAAAGGAATCAACGTCATCAATCAGGGAATGAACAGCTAACCTAACTCACATTATGCGAAACGCCGTGAAAAAAATATTTTTTGATCGGTTAGTGCTGAATAGGAGACGGAGAGGAAATATGATTCAAAGTAGAATTCACGTTATGCATCTTCTGAGGAAGTTTCATACGGATTCAAAAAAAATAAAACAAATCCGTATTTCCACTCTGAAACCGCGCGGATCAAATCCGCGTTTGCTTATAAATTTGAGATCCGAATTTAGAATCGAGTAAATTGGAAAAAGAAATTGAAAAATGAGTTCAAGATTGAGCGGAACAGGATTTTTCCGAAAACAAACACAATCGGAAGAGACGTTCCACTCGACAAACAATAGATAGGAGTTTTCCGTTGAAAACAAAACAAAACAAATTTAAAATCGTATCGATCCTGTTCGTGCTGATCGGATTATCCGTCGGCGTTGCAAATTGTGAAGAAGAGAAAAAGAACGACAATACAGCGTTAGTCGCCTTGGTAGCCGCCGCTACTGCCGGGCCTGCGCAACCCGTGGATCTTCCTCAACCGGCGATCAACACGGCGATCATGAAGCTCGGGGAACAGGCCTTTGTCCTGACCGATTTGCAGATTTGCCGCACCGGAGTCGGCGGAGTCATCATCTCACAAACGGTGGCGACCCCCCTCCCTGTTTTGAACATCCACAATATTGATTTCTCTAAAACAAGCGGAATCACTTTAGGCGAAGGCGGATCCGCATTGGATATCGACACGGCAGGTGGTGTTTATGGAGCCGGAAAAGGTGGAGTTAAGGGAACTTGTTCCGCAACCGTAAAGGAAACCACCGCTACTACTTACGATCTGCAGGCGCTCGATTGCCCGATCACAAAACAGTCAGCGGCGTATAATATCCCGGACGTAAATCTTTCTTTCCGAGTTCGTTGTACAAAACAGTAATTTCCACATTCCCCTCGATTTCGTTCGAGGGGAATCTTCTTTTCTATTCATTCCATCGTTTGAAAAGCCACGCACCTAACACAACCGCTACGATTTCCGTCGTCATGCTGAAATAGATATACTCGTTGCCAGGTCCGTCCAAAAGAAGAGTATAAATTCTTCCCAAAAAAAGACCTCCTGCAGTCGTAATGGAAAGAAGAATTCCGGTTGGAACCCATTCCTTTTTAAACAACCCGAACACAAGAACGGCGCCCACTCCAAGACAAAGCCCTCCGTACATAGCGCGGAAGTCGGCAAGTGCGGCGGTGGTCTGAAGTTCGATCCCGATCCAAGATGCGAGTTTGATCGGAACCAAAAAAAATCCGACCGCAAAGGCATCATAAACTGCGATGTTCGCGAGGAGAAAAATTTTTGAAACGAGAGATAGAATACGATCCTTCTCTTCGGATCGGTCTATCGTAAGGCCACTGGTCTGCATTCCTACCTTCCTTGTTGACAAACGCAACAAGAAGAGTTTGGATCACTTTTTCGATTTCATCGACCGGAGTTATAACGGCTTACATTTTTTTTTGAAAACGTTTATAAAAGCTTACTATAAAACGTAAGAACCGATTTACGTCGCGTCCCAAAACCCAATTTTACTTTATCAGGAAGATCAGGCTGCAAGAACCTGTCCCAGTTTTTGGACAGGTTCTTATAAACGATAAGAAAGCGAAGTATCTTGGCGGGAAGACTTACGAAAGTCAACGGGAGTTTTTTGGGCGAATTTCAAAAAGGCTTCGTTAAAAGAAGAACGGTTGTTAAATCCGACTTCCATCGCAATTTCGAGAACGGTCTTGTCGCTTTCCAAAAGTAATCTTTTTGCCTCTTCTATCCTGTAATGATTCAGCCAGGAAAAGAAACTTTTGTCGAGTTTCCGGTTGATCAGTTCCGAAAGTTGATGAGTCGAAAGAGAAACTCTTTCCGCAACGCTGGAAAGGGAAATATCATCGTCTCGAAAAAGTTTTTCTACTTTCATCATTCTTTCCAATTCGGAGAGAATTAAGTCCACTTCCAATCCGCCGAGACGAGAACGGGAATACTTGGATCTTACGAGTTCCACGTGAATCGTTTCTTCCAGATCGGCGTATTTTTTTCTTACGTAATAAACGAGACAAAGAACAAAAGTAATCACCCAACTGGAAACTTTCAAAAAGAAAAATTCCAAACCGATTCCGAGAATTCCCAAAATGGCGACAGACGAAAAATCGAAAAAGCAGATCCAAATGAAAAGTCTGAGTCTTTTTTCCCGAATCGACGATAACATTCTAAGAATGAGAATTCCGAAAAAAAAGGAATACAAGGCTGAAAAAACCGAAAGCGCCGTAAAAAAAAGTTCAACTCCGTTTTGATTGGAAAAGGAAACGCTCCAGGGAAAAGAATTTACCCGCGGAGCCAAAAACAAAAGCGGGATCACGACAACAAAGGCCGGCAAAAACGAAACCCAAGTAATAAGACGAAATCGAAATTCTTCTTCTACCATCGTTTGCACCGAAAGATAGGCGATCGGACCGAGCAAAAAAACAATGGGGAGACTCAAAAAAAGATAGAGTGAAGGATTTTGAAATACGCCTTGGAATGCAATCGCATTCAGAAGTTGTAATATTCCGATCAAAATCAGAGTGATTGAAAAAAAGATCTGAAACCTTGTCCTTCTCGGATTAAGGATTTCGGAAACCGCGAGTAGAAACGCTAAAAAACCTCCGAAAATCGCAAAGGAATTTCCAAACCAATCCAAGTAAACCATATCATTTACGAAACGCGGGTTGGGACTGTATATAACTTACGATATCCGTTTCAAACGTCGGCCCCAATTCTTGATAAACGAACTTAGGAGGAGAACTTACCTGTTTTAAAGCGTTACACCCCATTCTTCCGCATTCCTCGGGAACGGAAGAAGCCCAGACCGCTCCCAAAACAGAATAACTGTTATCGTATTGAATGGACGTTAGTCGGTTTAGATTCTTATCGAAGATTCGAATTTCGGTCTCCGCTTGCAAAGACGCATAACTTGGAACAAGACCGAAAGTTATCACGGAAAACATCGAGGAAAAAAGCTGAACAAAACTTCCTCCGAAATTTTTTGTCGATTGAAAGGCCGGGTTGTGAATTCCGACTACGTAAAAATCCGCGCCCACGTCTTTTAGTTTATAAATTCTTTCGGTCCCTTTTTTTTCGATGCTCGTCACGTATGTAAGTTCCAATACCCCGCTCTCTTTTACTTCGTTGAGATATTCCTGAACGAACTTTTTTACTTTCTCGGAAGGAACGTCTTTTCTAAATCCGAAAGATCTCAGATCCGAAGCATAAAATCCATTTTGAAACTTTGGAACGGTACGATCCGGATAAACCAAATTCGCCGTATAAATTCTTTCTTGAGCGTTTGATGTGGTCATCTCCGACGTAAACGGGCGAAAACCGATATAGACGATTCTGACTTTGGACACGTTCGGAATCGACCCGGTTTGAGGGGCGCTCTTTTGGACGTAGTAGTGGTAATTACAGTTTAGAATGAAAAAAAGAAGTAAAACTAAGAATTTTAAATTTTGATCGTATCTCATACTTTTTCCGAGAAAGATAGATTCGATAAAGATCGAACCTATCTTCAGTATAAGATTCTTATAAGGAATTCTTCTTTGCAATCAAAAAGAAAAATGATTCTCCGTCGAATTCCTTTTTTTTAAAATCTGAATTCGATTCCGAAATTCAAATAGGGAATCTTATTCTTATTCGCCTCCAACGCTTGTTGTCCGTTGATATACATATACTGTGTCTGCGGGTTTGCGCCGGGCGCATGCGGAAAAAGGGGAACAAAAGTGCCAGTTCCGGACGCGATTCTGTTTCCGGTTACGTTGACGAGCTCCAGATAAAGGGTCATTTTTCCCCAATCCGTATATATAAACCGATCAAACCGAATGTCGAGTTGTTTGTAATGAGGAAGTCTCGCCGAACGTTGCATATCCGAGTAGATCGGCTTATACATCGGAATCGAAAACGAACTCCCTTCTGTTCCGCTGGTTGGGACCGGAGGTAAATCCGGGAAGGCTTCCGCGATATTTTGACTTAAGGTTGTCCGGCTCGATCCGGACACGGGAGTATATGCGTAATTTGTTAAGTAGGTGGTTTTGATCCCGATCTGCCCCTTGTCAGCAAATTTCCAACCTAAGACCATCGCAAAAACGTGGGTCCTATCGAAGTCGTATAATTCTTCTTTTGAATTTTTAAGAAGAATATCGTAACTCCCGTCTCCGTAATAATTTGCGTAGTAGTGTTTTGTATCCTCCTGATGGAGCAATTCTTTGGAAGAACTTTGAGCCGACCAGGCGGCATATTCCTGATCCGTCATGGACGGTAGATTACGATTTCTTTTTGTAATGGATTTTGTATAAGAAAGCCAACCGTAAAATCCGGATTCGGTGGAGGGTTCTTTTTTAATAAAAAGTTCTACTCCTCGAGAATATCCGGTCATGGAGTTGGAATAGTTTAGGCGATTTGCGCGTAACAAGGACGGGTCCGAATTCGGATTCAAGGTCTCTCGAAAAAGATCCCGGTCCCTGGAAAACGGATCCATCGCATACGGATCTGCAACCGATAGATTGGAGAACGTATTCTGATATCCTTCCACTTTTACGTTCCAGAGATTACCGAGCTTCTGATCCCAACCGATTTCCATATGATCCGATTCCTCCATCTTCAAATTTGGATTTCCGGTCCTCGCGGAATATCGGCTAACGTCGGCCGGCGCTTGAAAGTGTTTTCCGATTCCCGCAAAGATCCTGGACTTTGTGTAAGGAATTTCCTTACTGATACCGAAACGAGGAGAGGTCTTCCATTCCTTAGCGCGATCGTAGTAGTCTCGACGAACTCCTAAGTTCAAGTTGAAGTTGTCGAACTTGAATCGATTCTCAAAAAAATAACCGAACTGTCTTGTTCCCACGGCATCCCCTTCCAGCACCGCATTCGTTTGTGGAGAAGAAAGAAGTTGTTTATGAAAGAATTCGTAAAAAGGATCGGGATTGAATTGGCTAATTCGACCCTTATAACCCGCTTCGACCTCCCTGTATTGGCCTCCAAAAACTACCTTCCAGTGTTTTTTGAAAACCTCCAGTTCTGAAACGTTTTCCAATTGTTTCATATCGTTAAAGGATTCGTTCTGAACGGTGTGAACCCTTTCGAAAAGAGATAAAAGATTCGCCTTTTTAGAAACGTCCAGGATGAGAGTGTCGAGTCCGTTTTCCGTGGTTTCTTGAAAGTAATTTCTCGAAACGTTTAAGGTATTCGTAAATCCGCTCATTGGTTTCCATATGTGCGACATCCCGTCGGTCCTAAAAATACGGTCCAATCTCGCGGAGTCCGAAGGAGGTTGAAAAGCGGACTGCCCGGCTTCCTTTGGTGTGTATTGACTATATTCCTTAAAAGGATATCTTTTGTCCTTGGCTCCAAAGGTCTGGATGGAAATCGAATGCTGGTCGTTGATATCCCAACCGATTCTTGCCTGATAATCCGTATAATCTGCTAAAAACGTTTCCGTCGGAATCAAATGAGGCACTCGTCCGAAAACTACGTTCGGATAGTATTTTTTTCCGGAGACTGAAACGTTTAAGTCTTTTGTAATATTATGGTAAGCATATATATCCGTGAGAAGCGCGTTTAAGTGGGCTACTCTAAGATTGGAATCCCTTTTCTGAAATCCCTCGACATTTACGATTCCCCCGGTCGCAAATCCGTATCGCGCGGAATAGGCACCGGAATACAATTCCATGGAACGGATCGCCTGATTGCTGATCACGGAAGTCAAACCGTCCGCATGAAACGGATAACTCATTGGAAGTCCGTTGAAATAAAATTGATTCGCCCTTGTTCCCGCTCCTCTCATTACGAGAAAACCGGGTTCGCCGTTCGGCTTATCAGGGCCGCCTGAAGTTCCATTTTGATTCAAGGTCTGAATCGCATTTTGAAAACTAGAGTTGGTATATGTCTGAAACAAAGGGGTAATCCCCGGCATTGACTGAACCGCTTTTAGTGCGTCTCCAAATCCGCCCGGCATTTTCACCGCGTCTTCCTGACTCATCGTATAATTCGGAGGAGAGTCCGGTCTTTTTCCGACTACGTTGATTCCGTTACCACCCGGTTTGGCTTTTTGGATAAATTCCAACGTTTTCTGATCGGAGTCTAAAGTAATCGACCTTTGTTCCATAACTCCGCTTTGAAACGTAATCATTACGTCGTACATCCCACGGTTTTCCAAGACTATGTCCAGCTCCGTTTGATTTAAAAATTCAAACACTTTAGAATATCCTTTTCCACGGATCCAGGCTTCTTTGGGAGGATCCGATTTGGAAGCCGAGATTACTTTCAAGCGGAGAGAAGTTTTAGCAAACAAATCGCCCGTTGTAATCAGAGAAAGTAAGAGTGAGGAAAAAAGTAAAATTTGACTTCTTGAAAGATGCAACTTTAGATCACGATCTTGATTTAGAAATTTGTACATGGTCATTTGGACCAATGTTGGTTCCATTTTTTTCTGAAGAGTTTCGATTTTTTCAGGTCAAATTACAACGTGAAACCGCGATGCCTAAGAATACCCAACACCATCGCGAGCGATCGAGGCGATATACTGCAATGCACCACCGTATTTTAGAGATCTATAAATTAAGAAAGATGAAAGTGGTGCTTTGCAGATTCAGCCGAGAGCGCGGTCCGGCGTAAATGGAAAAGGAATATTTTTTTACGCACCGATTGCGCCGGACGCGACCAAAGGCTCCAAGAATTTCAATTCCCTTTTAGCTCGATTTAAAACCTTCGGTCGAGAGATCGTTCGATATCTTTGCGACATCTTAGCGCAGTAGATCGAAGTTGAAATTCAATCACTTGTAAAAAATATGTACCGCACCGGAATTGGATACGCTATCGTCGTCGGTCGATGGGGTCGGAGGTGAATTTAAGGACTTGTTCAAAATTGTTCCGAGTCCGTCGTCGTCATTCATTGCCGCAACCGCCATCAAGTCTCCGTCGATACAAACCGAAAATCCAAAAACGTCCGAAGCCTCCGCGTTAGGCGCTTTTAGATAGGATTGCAAGGCCCATCCGGAAGATAATTTTCGAAACACATAAACCGCACCGGAATTGCTTACGGAATCGTCATCGACAGCCGGACCGGGAAGAGCCGCAGGAGAATGTAAAACTCCGGTCGAGGAGCTGTCTTCCGCATACGCTCCGACTAAAATCGTATCCCCCGAAATGGAAACACTTCTTCCGAAATTGTCATTGGCCTCGATGTTCGGTGATTTCAAATACGCTTCAAACGCCCAAATGTTTCCGGTTCTTCGGAACACATACGCAGTACCCGCCGCAGCCGCAGAATCATCGTCTCCAAGCGTAGTCAGATTCGGACCTAAAGAATGCGAAATAGTAGTCTGAGAACTGTCTTCGTTGTAAGCTCCGACTACCGCGACATTTCCGTCTTCGGAAAGATCCAGACTCGATCCGAATGTATCACTTGCATCCGCATTCGGAGCCTTGAGATAGGATTCGAATGCCCAGTTGGGACCGGTTTTTCGAAATACGTAGACCGCACCCGAGCTAGCAAGGGAATCATCATCACCGGCCGAGGTGAGAGACGGCCCAAGAGAATTTTGAATTGTCGTACTTCCACTGTCCTCTCCGGCTGCGCCCACGAGCAAAGTGTCTCCTTTGACTTGAATCTTTGCTCCAAATGAATCGCCCATTTCCACATTGGGAGCTTTGATATACGCGTCCCAAGTCCAAGTTGTCCCGCTTCGTTCAAAGATATATACCGCCCCCGAAGTTGGCGCAGAGTCGTTGTCGGTCGCTCCCGAAAAACCCGGCGCAGGAGCCTGCGTAATCACTCCAAGACCTCCTCGCTCCTGAATCGCGCCAACGGCAATCCTATCGGCCGAAATAGAAACGCTGTACCCGAATTGATCCCCCAGGTCGGCATTCGGAGCTTTTAGATAGGCTTCCAAGGTCCAAGTGGTTCCCGTTCTTCGAAACACATAGGCCGCGCCAGTGCTGATTGAAGTATCATCGTCTCCGGTTGGAGTCAAACCTACAAACGGAGAATGAAGTATGGCGGAATTCCCGCTATCTTCCGTCTTAGCGCCGACAACGATCGTATCTCCCGAGATCCCAACACTGCATCCAAATTGATCATTTGCTTCGGCGTTTGGAGCTTTGAGATAGGCTTCCAAGGTCCAAGTGGTTCCCGAGCGACGGAACACATACACGGCTCCGGCGGCGCCTGCAGAATCGTCGTCCCCCGCCGAAGTCAAACCCGCAAACGGACTTTGTACGATTCCGGTTTGCGCGCTGTCTTCCCCGCAAACCCCCATTACCAAGGTATCTCCCGAGAGATCGAGGTCGAATCCGCCGCTTGTATCGTTGATATCCGGGTTCGGGGATTTTAGAAAACTTTCCCATTCCGCATTGAGGGCATCGACTGAAATCTGGATCGAAACGGAAGAAGAGCCGAACGAATTCGAAGCCGTAATCGTATAAGAAGACGCAATCTGTTTGGAACTTGGCGTTCCCGTAATTTCGCCGGTCGTTGTATCCAAGGAAAGACCGGACGGTAAAGCAGGAGAAATCGAGATGGAAGTATCAGAACCGGAGATCGTGGGTTGAATCGCAGAAATCGCGATGTTTTTAACAAATGAAAACGAACTCGTCGAGTAAGCCAGAGTCGGAGGCGTTCCTGAGGATCTCGAAAGATCCTGGATCGTCACAGACGTAGGATTCCCCAGCAATACCAAAAATGGGCCGGTATGGTGGTCCTGCAAACATCCAAGGAAGGCAAAATGGCAAAGAATGGAAAACCAAAGGATTCGATCACGAAAAAAAACTTTTTTTCTCAACGGTTTTTCCTCCCTTCACTTCAAAAATTTCTAACAACCGATTCTTTAGGAATCATCGTAAGTGAAATTCGATCGAACAACAACCCTGATTATAAATAGGGAAATCTTCGATTATAAGCAACCAGGAACCCCGCGAACGAATATTCAGTTCATTATAAAATTAGAATATTCCAAATTTTTACTTTATTGTTTCGATGATTTCTTGTGCGGCCCCTTTCCTTTGATTGAAGGTAAACACCCGACGAAGCCTTTCTTTTTTTGTGCTCTTCTTCGTTGTGGACCGGACCCTCTGAAGGGATACCTTTTCGAAAGACTCTTCAACGGGAGCCGCATAACCCAACCTTACTCAAGTATATTGAATCTTGAAAAGGATATGTCGTAACAAGGAAGGGCGGCCCCGTAAAACGAAACCCCCGCACTGCGCCAAAATCGGTCCGATCCCTCTCCTTTAGTTTTTATTGGATAGTGGAGAGGAAGAAGGACGGAACACTCCGAACGACTTGGCTCTAACCGAAAGTCAATATCTTGCAGGTAAAAAAGTCCCAAATGTAGGAACTCCTATCAGGATTCACATTGGGATCGTGCTGATTCTCAATCGTTTTTCCGACTTTTTGGATAACGTCGGGCCGCGGACAAAAAAAATCCATGCCCTCCTTTCAGAGAGGCATGGAACTTTCCAATGGTTGTAACGGTTGCTGTTTACTTCTTCAGTTCGGGGGCAAGTTCCGCCAACGGAACCTTATCCTTTGGAAGAGAAGCATAATCCGGGAATTCGTATCCATTCGGATAGTGCTCGTGGTCTTCCGGATTGTAAAAGTGAATATAGTCTTTGCGATATCCCCAAGAGAAAACCGACTTTTCAGGATCCTGTCCTACGACTAAACAACGAGGATTGATCCAACCCTCTGCTTTTTCGGTCTTTACTCGGACGAAAGGTCTCGGGTTCGGACCGTGATTTCTATAGTCATACACTCTGACCACGGTTCCGGGCGCTACTCTCTCTTTCACTGCCGAGGTTGCGTCAGCTTCCGCAAAGATAGGAACCGTAGGAGACAAGGACGGATTCACCAGAGAAGGGTCACAATTCTTATGATTTGTGACCTGCGCCAGTTTGGAACAGGCTCCCAGAAGAAGAGCCGTTCCGGTTAAGAGAACAACAAGTGTTAAATTTCTTTTCATTCTTCTTCCTCTTTATTGATGATGGTGCAGAGCTTGATCCAATCTTGGATCCCCAACCGGGATCAATGGAGCAGACTCGTAACGTTTGAGAACTACAAAGGCGAAAAGACCGATAAAACCGATCACGGCGCCAAAAGTAAGAATCAATCCGGAAAGACTGAAGTGTTCGAAATTTGCCGGGAAAACCAGCCAATAGATTTCGATCACTTGTGTAAAAACGATCCAGAGTGCGATCTTAACGAGAGAATTGATATCTCTTTTGTTCGGACGATTCAGCAATAGCAAAAATGGAATTACGAACTTGATAAAAGGAAGAGCGTAAGTAATCACTTCCCATCCGCCGGTCAATCTCTGCTCATAGAAGAATGTTTCTTCCGGAATATTCGCATACCAGATCAACATAAACTGAGAGAATCCTACATATGCCCAGAAAGTACAGAACCCGAGCATGAACTTCCCTATATCGTGAATGTGATTTTCGTTTACGAGGTTTCCTATATATCCTTTCTTTTTCAGAAAGTAGATCATGATCACGAGACTGGAAAGTCCGGTCTGATACGCGCCCGCAAAACAATACACGCCGAACATAGTCGAGAACCAGTGCGGAGTTAAGGACATGATCAAATCGAAAGACGCAAGAGAAAAAGAAAGAGCGAAGAATACGATAAATCCTCCCGACAATCTTGCGTTGAACTGAGTATGCGCTACGTCTTTGTCTTGATCTTGTTTTGTGGATCTTTTATAAAAAAGCCATCCAAACACGGACCAGACCGTTCCGAAAAGGATCATTCGAACTACGAAAAAAGGAACATTCAAAAGGGGTTTTTTGTGTTGCAGAAGATGATCGTGTGCGACCACGTCTTCGTGACTCCATTCGTAGAGATCGTGAATACCGAAAGTTACGATCAGCAAAAAAACCGCGACAACCGGTAAGAATAAACCGTATCCTTCCGCAAGTCTTCTTACCGTGACCGACCAATGAGAACCGGTGATATGACTGATCGCAGTGAAGAATACTCCTGCAAGGGCGATCCCGGTGATAAAAAAGGTTCCGATCAAAAACGCAGACCATGCCGGATTGGAATGTCCACCCTCGTGTCTTGGAGGTGTGTGTGATAGGGTAAAATACCCGATGAGTAAACTCAAAACTCCGATCCCGATCATCCCGAAAAGGGCGCTTCGAGTTTTGGAGTCGAGTTTAAAGTTAATCAGATTTTGTTCGACTTTGACTTCCATGATTCTTAATTCCTGGCCACGTCTTTTTTAGTTCTGTTCTCGTATTCCTGGAGTTTTCTCACGTAGAGAACGATTTTCCAGCGGTCTTCCGGAGAAATTTGCGAGGAATAACTTTTCATTCTTCCCCAACCCGCTGTGATTACGTGATAGATCTGTCCGTCGGAATATCCTTGGATCTTAGGAGAAATCACGGCAGGAACCGGAAACCCGATTCTTGGCGCCGGTCCTACGATACTTCCGTTCCCTGCTCCTCTTACACCATGGCAAGGAGAACAATAAGTTTGGTATTTCGCCTCTCCTTTTTGGAGATTGGCCAAATCATTCTTATCAGGATTGGAAAGCCCTTTATTCGGTAATTGTGTTACATCCATTCCGAGAAATTCGTAAGGATAATAATTCACGGGAATCGCCCCTTTCGGAGGAATTCTGGAAGCGGCTCCGTTGCTCGAAATCGGATCCGCTTCTTGTGCTTCCCTCGCGGGAGAATCCGCCATGTCCGGAAAGTATTCCAGAGGAGGCGTTTTGGACTCGCAGTTCCAGAATAGAACGGCGGCCAAAAGAAAAATCAGTGATTTAGTAAATTTCATTCTTGTCGCTGCTCCTATTTCACAACCTCGACGTTCTTTCCGCCAAGACCTTTGATAAAGCTTACCACTTCGTCTTCCTTATAACCTTTGGAAGAAGAAGGGATCCAGAGTGCAAACTTGTCCGTGGTAATATCGGGATGTAAAACTCTCCGATTGATTTTAGGAAGTTTGGTTAAGAAGAACATCGCCGCTGCGGTTCCAACACCGGCCATAAAGATCGTAAATTCAAACGTGATTGGGATGTAAGCATACCAAGCGTTTAAATTTTTTCCCGAAATGTTCAAAGGCCAATCAAACTTGTGAGTGAGATATTGCATTCCAAAACCGACGGCGCATCCGAAAAGTCCCAGCAAAAAAGTCACCCAAGGAAGACCGGAACGGGGAACTCCCATCGCGTCGTCCAATCCGTGAACCGGATACGGAGTGAAACAATCGAAGTTCGTATAATTCTTCTCTTTTGTTTTTGCCGCCGCAGAGATGATTTCCGCAGGAGAATCAAAGAGCCCGAATACTCCGGCGCTCGTTTCTTCAAATGTATGAAATTGTTCTTTATGAGGTTTATACATCAGTGGTGTCCTCCGTCTTTGCTCGGCATAACGGTCTTAACTTCCGCGATCGCGATAACCGGCATGATTCTACAGAACAGAAGGAACAATGTGAAGAAAATTCCGAAGGTTCCGATGAGCATCATGAAGTCGTAAACGGTTGGGATATACATATCCCAGCTGGATGGAAGGAAGTCCGCGTGAGTCGTCATAACGATTACGTATCTTTCAAACCACATCCCGATGTTTACGACGATGGAGATGATAAACATAACGGGAATGTTAGTTCTGAGTTTTTTCCACCAGAAAACCTGTGGAGAAAATACGTTACAGCTAAACATAATAAAGTAAGCCCAACCGTAAGGACCGAAGGCTCTGTTTACGAAAGCAAAACCTTCGTATTCGTTACCCGAATACCAAGCCATAAAAAACTCGGTAGAGTAAGCGAGACCTACGATCAAACCGGTGACCATGATGACCTTGTTCATGTTTTCCAAGTGTTTCATCGTGATATAATCTTTGAGGTTGAACACTTCTCTCGCGATCACCATCAAAGTCACAACCATCGCAAATCCCGAGAAAATCGCCCCGGCCACGAAGTATGGAGGGAAGATCGTAGTATGCCATCCGGGAAGAATGGAAACCGCGAAGTCGAAGGAGACGATCGTGTGAACCGAAAGAACCAGAGGAGTGGAAAGAGCCGCGAGGATCATCGCCACCATCTCGAGGTGAGACCAAGCTTTGTTCGAGCCTACCCAACCTAAAGAAAGAATGTCGTAGATCTTACGTTTCATCTCTCCTTTGGAACGGTCTCTTACGGCCGCGATATCCGGAATCAGACCGATATACCAGAACACGAGAGAGATCGTTAAGTAAGTCGAAACCGCGAAAGTATCCCAGATCAGAGGAGAACGGAAGTTGACCCAAAGAGGTCCTCTTTCGTTCGGATAAGGGAACAACCAAAATCCCACCCAAGGTCTTCCGATGTGGATGATCAAGTTGGAAGCGGCGGTTAACACGGCGAAGATGGTCATCGCTTCCGCGGCGCGGTTGATCCCTGTTCTCCATTCTTGACGGAACAGATAAAGGACGGCTGAAATCAAGGTTCCGGCGTGACCGATCCCGATCCAGAAGACGAAGTTTACGATAAAAAATCCCCATGCCACGGGATTGTTGATCCCGAGGATATAAAGACCTTCCCACATTAGATATCCGATGATACCTAAATCGACGACGGTAATGGTAAGAACCAGAAGAAAGGCCTTCCACCACAAAGAAGTGGGGAACGCTTCGACCGGTCTAAGGATATCTTCGGTAACGTCTCGAACCGACTTACCGCCGGTTACGAGAGGCTGGATATCCAGGGCTTCTTTGACTGCGTTGGACATTGACATAGCTTTTTACGTTACTCCATTAAATTGAGCTTCTGACTCGGGTCAGGTACGCAACCTGAGGACCGACGTTCAGATATTCGAGAACACGATACGATCTTGGATCGGAAGAAAGTTTCGCAACTTCGGAAGTTTTGTCGTTTGTATTCCCGAAGCTGATCGCATCCGCGGCACAACTTTGTTGGCAAGCGGTTTTGACTTCTCCGTCTTTTAGAACACGACCTTCGTTCTTAGCGGCGATCTTCGCTTCCGCGATTTTGTGAGAACAGAAATTACATTTTTCCATTACCCCGCGACCGCGAACCGTAACTTCAGGATTGAGTCCCAGATAACGAGGAGCCTTCGCGCCTTCCGCACCGTTATACCAGTGTTGCATCCAGTTAAAACGTCTCACTTTGTAAGGACAGTTGTTCGAGCAGTAACGAGTTCCCACACAACGGTTGTAAACCATGTCGTTGATCCCTTCGGAACTGTGAACCGTAGCAAGAACCGGACAAACGGTTTCACAAGGAGCGTTGTCGCAGTGCTGGCAGAGCATCGGCTGGTGAGCCACTTGGAGAGTTTCCGGTTGATCCGGTTCGCCGATATAATAACGGTCGATCCGGAGCCAGTGCATCTCGCGACCCACACGAACTTCATCGCGGCCAACGACCGGAATGTTGTTCTCCACCTGACAAGCGATTACACAGGAACCGCAACCGGTGCAGGAAGAAAGATCGATGCTCATTCCCCATTTGTAACCGGGGTAAGAATAATTCGGGTTCGCACCGACTGCATCTACGAGTTTTCCGTCTTTTAAGATTTTAGGAATCTCGGAAGCGGCCTTGCCGGAGGCAGGGTTTTTACGGTATTCTTCGATGGAAGTGGATTGAACAAGAGGACGATCCGGGTAGTTAAAACCGGGAGACAACATGTGGTGATGCTGAGTGCAAGCCAACTTGTAAGTTTTACCGGTTTTCTCCAGAGAAGTGACTGCGATTCCGGAATAGATCCCGTTTTCGGAAAGAACGTACGCATTCTTACCAACTCCGTTTCCAACGGCTCCCGCAGAAGTTCTTCCATAACCGACCGCAACACCGATCGCTTCCTTGTGCATTCCGGGTTGGATCTGCGCCGGGAGTTCGATCGTTTTGTTACCGGTTTTTAAAACCAGAACGTCGTTGGAAGAAATTCCCTTTTCTTTTGCAAGAGCGGGAGAAAGAAGAATGTAGTTGTCCCAGGTAACCTTGGTCACCGGGTCCGGAAGTTCTTGAAGCTGAGAATTGTTAGCGGCTCTACCGTCTCCGATCGCAGAGGTTTCATACAACGCGAGTTTGAGGCCCGCAGAAGGAGAAGCGATCTTTTTCAGAGCCGAACGGTTGAAGTTTCTGGAAGAACCCGCAGATTTCTTGCGATCGGAAGCCTTTACAGTGGTTCCGATTCTTAAGAGGTCTTCCCACTTTTGTTTAGAACCGAGTTTTTTGGTCCAAGAATTTTTTACGTATTCGTAAAAGCTCGTTTCTCCGCCGAGAGATCCGCCCGCAAAAGCGATCAAACTGTCTTCAAAAGAACGAGAATTGAAGAGAGGGCGAACCGCAGGTTGTTGGATCGAGAAAATTCCTTTTGTAACTTCGGAATCTCCCCAAGACTCGAGGAAGTGAGTGGTAGTCGCAAGAACGTTAGACGCAAGCGCAGTCTCGTCCGCACGATCGCTCAAAGAAACGACTAACGCAGCTTGGTGAAGAAGATTTTTCCATTCTTCTCCCGCTTGGTAAACCAGGTTGACGTCGTTTACAAAAAGGACGCCTACTTTGGTTCCTTTGAGTTCGGAAGCTAAAGAATTCAAATTGCCGGAATAATCCGCAGAACCTTCTTTTTTCGGATTGGAATGATCGATCGTCTTACCGTCGTTACCCAAAAGGTCGTTGATAAAGTTTACAAGAACTTGGAGATCTACCGCGTCTTTTGTAGTCGCGGCGAGACTTCCCGCAACCACGAGTGACTTGCCTTTGTTGGACCAAAGGGCCTTTGCGGTCTTACGGATGTTCTCTTCGCTGACTCCAAGCTGACCCGCGAGATCGGAAACCGATTCTCCGTAAGGAGAGGCTTTTACGGACGCGCCAAGTTCGCCTAACGCGGAAATAATCGCAAGAGCGAGTTTGGTTTGATCCCCGGGACGAATCGGAAGACGAAGATCCGCATTGGATCCCGACATTGTAGGAATCGATTCCGCCGCGACGAAGAAGTTTACGTCCTTCGCACCGTTCCGAAGATTTCTTCTTTTAGAAAAATCCTTTTGGTGTTCTTCGGGAGAAAGCCAATTGCCCATAAAGTCGCAATCGATGGAAAGAATCACATTTGCGAGATCGAAGTGATAGTTCGGAATCAGCGCCTTTCCGTAGGAAGCGGCCTGTCCTTTCGCAACAACTTCTTCGGCAGAAGTGAGGGAAATTTCGTAGTGTTTTCCGCCGCCAACTGCGCGAAGAAAGTCACCGATGATCGACTTTGTAGAAGGAGAATCGAGCGGTTTTGTAACGACAACCGATTTACCTTTGTTAGCCGCAAGAGCCGCTTTTACTTTTGCATCTACGGTCGCCCAATCCGCTTTTACTTCAATACCACCTTCGATGGTAGCAGGGGTTTGCGCTCGATCCGGATCGTAAAGATCAAAGATAGAAGCCTGACCAGCGGCGCCGAGCGCACCTTGAGAAACCGGATGATCCGGATTTCCTTCGAGTTTGAGGGGGCGGCCGTCTCTTGCTTTTACAAGAATCCCGGTTCCCGCATAAACGGAAGCGTAGTAGTAAGAATGTCCGTGTTTTACGAAATCGTATTGAGCGTTTTCGTCCGGTTTATTGAGATCCACATAAGGAACGATTTTCTCGATCGGTTTACGAACACAATTGAGAGAGGTCATCGCGACCCCGGCGCCCATCAATTTGAGAAAGGATTTGCGGTCGAATTCTCCCGACTTAATTCTCGCGATCAGAGGATCCGGAGAAGTAAAGAATTCAGCTTTTTGCATTTCCTTAACTTCTTCGTCTTTGTCTCTAAGATCATAAGAGAGCCAGTGAGCCTTCTTTTCTTTTTGGAAATTTTTTTGATCCATGCTTAGTATTACTCCCGGTTATCTGTGGCAGGTTGAACAGTCGGTCGGTGCGTTGTTCTCTCTGTGACAATCCACGCAGTATCCCATGTTTAGGGACGCTACTTGTTTCACTTTGACCATCTCCGCTACGTTTCCATGACACTGAGAACAATCCACTCCTCTCGAAATGTGGCGAGAGTGATTGAACTGAACGTGATCCGGCATATCGTGCACCTTCACCCATTCGAGCGGCTTGTTTTCGTTATACGATTTTGTCAGCGTCTTGATGAGAGGTTTGGAAGTTGCTACAAGAGAGTGGCAGTTCATGCAAGTTGATGTGGAGGGGACTGTGGCGTGTGCTGAGGTTTCTACCCCGGTATGACAGTACTTACAGTCTATCTTATTATCTCCGGCATGTATCTTATGATTGAAGGGTATAGGCTGATCGGGCGCATACCCAACATACTTGGAGGGAGAGAAAATCAGATACGCTACGGCCGCGATGGCAATGAGCGGTACCGAAAGTTTCAGTGCTCTGTTATTCATTCGTATGAAGTCCCTATGAATCCAATATTGGTATTGGTAACAGGATTTTTGTCTCTGTGAAAAATTGCAAGTAAACGAAGATCCAGGGCCTTTTCTTTGCGTTTATTTTGAAGGCTATTTGAGAATTAAAATCAATTACAAAAGTTTCATCTGTTTTAGAAAAAGTTCCGAAACTTCAAAAAAAAATCTTTGAGCCGCAAGGGGAATTCGGAGAAAAATCTTCTTTTTTTGATAAAACCTGGATTCAAAAAATGGAAAGTATTGAGAGCTTGACCGTCTAAGGAGTTCCCTTCTCAATGTTTCACTCTCAGATCCGCGATTCCTTTCGAAATTTCTGGAAAATTCTTCTCTTTTTTGCGGCGCTACTCGGCGCGGAATCGCTCAAGGCACAGGATTTAAAACTAAAGCTCGCGAGTTTTAATGCGATGTTTCTCTACGATGAGGTAGGGGATGAGAAAAAATTTCCAAAAGGAAGAATTCCAAGAAAAGAATCCGACTTTGAAAAGATCAAAACTCATCTTTCCAAGATCGATCCCGATATCTTAGCGCTACAAGAGGTGGAGAATGAGACCGCAGTTCGCAAGATTCTTCCCGATTCTTATTCCTGCGCCGTTACAAAAACTCCCGGATATCAGCAAGAAGTCGGAATCTGTTGGAAAAAGAAATTCAGATCTCTCGAAATTCTTCTTCATCCTAAAGTATCCGTCGAACCCGGCACGAGGAGCGGAATCGAACTAAAAGTCTCTATCGGCGAGAAAATTTATTCTTTTTTAAACGTTCATCTCAAAGCGGGACACTCGCGAAGAGATAGGGATCTCAGATACGAACAACTCAAAACGTTAAACGAAATTCTCAAAGATAAAAAGAACTACTTTTTGCTGGGGGATATGAACGTTCCTTTGGGGAAGGACAAAAAATCTTGGAAATTTCTTTCAGAGGATTTGGATCTGGAAAATCCGGGACGTTATACGAAACAGATCTGCTGGGGACACAAGTCTCTGATCGATTTCATTTTGACCGATCTTCCCGTCGAAGACGCCAGCTTCAGACAAATTCCATTTTCGGAAGACGACGGAGACTTCGACGGAATTCCGGAGCACGAGAACGGGCTTTCCGACCACTGCCCCGTAGTTCTGGAAATCGCGCTTGAATGAGATTTTTTTTTCGGATTTCAAGTTCGATTTTTCGGATTTCTTCGTTGTGACAAAGGAATTCTTTCATAAGAAGAAGGGGTTATTACGGGCGGAAAGTCCGCTTTTCCGGTAAAATCGGGTTTTGTTTTTTGCAAAAAGAATTTCTCGGAATGTAGGAACTCCCATAAGAATTCATCACAATCAATCTTTTAAAAAGTGAATAAACCGGTTTAAGCGACTTAATAAGTAGGAACTCCATCGTTTTTATTTCGAGCAGAAGAGCGTTTTTATACGGGGATTTTTGGGGTTAGAATTCGCTCTTAAAAGTAAAAATGATTCCTTTTGTGAGAGTTCCCACATTGGAGACTTTCGACTCGACAAAAGAAAAATTTTCCGATTGAGCAAGAGTGCCCGGAGCCTTTTCGCTTTTCACCGCTCGCCACCCAAAAAAAGAAATCCATTCGGACGGGAAAACAGATTTCGAAGCGAATTCTATGTCGAAAGAAAGGAAAAAGTAAAATTCTTCACATCCGATTTTCGTTCGGAAAACTGTTTCATCCTACTCTTGCCTAACGAAGAACTACGAATCATAATTCAAGACCGCTATTATAAGATAGATTCCCTATTCTTTAAATAAATGGCATAAAAATCGTTTCAATCTGTTTGAGAAAGTATGAAAACAATACTCAAGAAACTACTCACCCTTCTATTCGTTTTCCTGAATGTGTTTTGTTCGGGAGAAAGTAATTCCAAAGATTCCGATTTGATCGCGTTGCTACTTTTGAATCAGAGTCAAAGAACTCAGTCATCCGAATCCAATACGTTCAAGTATCTTTTTGTTACTGCGGACGCGCATAACGGAAACTTCGGAGGAATCAGCGGAGCCGATACGTTTTGCAGAACACAGACTCCGACCGGATTGGGAACTACCGGAAGTTTTAAGGCGCTTATAAATGCCCAAAACGGCGGGGCTGGGAATACGAGGATTGCGTCTTTGAATGCGGACGCAAACTTTAACGGCCGAGGAGACGGGCAAGTGGAATGGGTCCTAAAAGCGGATACGGAATACAGAAGGACCGACGGAACAACGATCGTATTCAGAACCAATAGCAGACGTCTCTTCGACTTCAACCCCGCAAACTCGTTGTTAAACGCATTTACTACGGCCGCTGGAGGAGCCCGAATATGGACCGCCTTAAACGCGGACTGGAGCCCCACCAATTCCTGTGCCGATTGGACTTCCGCCGATGCCGGCGATCAAGGTGAAGTCGGTATACCGACTGAAAGGGATATTCAATCGATCCATATCGGAACTATCAATTGTAATACGACTGCGAGAGTACTTTGTATAGAACAGTAAAATCGAAAAAGGGATTTGTCTTAGGCTTTCGAACAAATCCTTTTTTAAAAGATAACAAAAATAGATCCGGATGTGTAAATGAGAACTTCGACGATTGCACAGTTGTTTTAGAAAAGACCTATTTTTACGTTAGTCGCCTCCTCCGCGTAGCATAACCTTACCCACAAGTTAAAAAGCTATTTAGAATAAAGAAGGATCCCAGTAAGATTTCTTGTAGGAGTTCCTACAAAAGCTCTGAAAGAGAATATTCCTTGCAAAATTATGATTTTGTGATATAGAAAAATCTCCCGGAATTTTTCCGCCCCCCGCCCCACCACCCAAAAAATCAGGGTGGGGCTTTCGTTTTACGGAGGACTGTCGTTGTTACGACAGATTTTTCTTAAGATTCAAAGAGCTTTGTGGGAAAGGTCATATGTCCGTGCAGGGAGGATATGTATTTCAGTTCAATTCCGTATACAATCGCGGAAAAAACGAGGAACAAAAATAGAATTCCGATTTTTAAAAGTTTTCTCCATCGAGATTCGTTTATTCTGTAAGAAAGAATGAGAAGAAGAAAACCTACACAAAAACAAATCAGACTGTATTGATAAAACAAAAATCTCTCCGCCCTCTCCAATTCGGTCGCACCTCCGGCGGCGGAGGGAAATCCAATGTATTGAGCCGTCAAATTAAAATAAAACCCGATCCCTAAGATCACGATCCCGTCGCAAAAGTATATCATAAGAATTCGTCAGGCGTTTTGTAACTGGTGTTCGTTTTGAGTAATGAAGATTTCTTAGATAAGTCGTTTCGATTTCCGAGACTCGAACTTGGCAAATCAAGGAAAAAAGGGATTTGTCTTAGGCTTTTCGGGAGCGCCTAAGACAAACTCGAACTCAATCGATCAGTAAATGGAAATTCTTAAATGGTAATTATTTTTTAGCTTCCGGTAAAATCGCTCCGCTCACTTGTCCATCCGGACGACCGATCGTTCGGATAAGAATATGGAGTTTTCCCTCGCTCAACGCTTTCTTTTGTTCCACGTTTAAGTCGCAAAATCCCCAATCTTTCCAAGGACTGTTGGTCGCGTTGTAAGGAGGTTTGAAGGAACAGATCGCAGCCTCTCCTCCTTCCACTTGAACTATAATTTCGGTTCCGTTGGTTCCAAAGTATTCATAGGAACCGGAAACTTTCAGTTTGCCGGTTTCATCGTCCAGAACGGCGTCCACACTTCCCCTTGCGTTTACGTTCTGTTTTGTCGAGTCCTTCAAAGACGCCACGTATTTCGTTTGTCCCTTTCCATAAACCAAAACGGGAAAGAGAAAAATGGAAATCGCCAATAAGATAGTTTTCTGTTTCATTATAGTCCTTCTGATATTTTTCAAAGACCCTGTAGAACTCTCCAAGACCTTCCTGCAACGAGGCAACAATAGAGTTCGAAGAATTTGCGGATTAATTTTTAAAATTTAAAAACCCGCTCTGGAATCATTGAATTACAAATATATTATATACTCATTTCGGCGTTATTAGGACAAAAATCGGAGAAAGACAGAATCTACATTATAAGCAGATCATCACGATTATCATTCCATTCCCGATTTAAAAATCGAAAACAAAAGAACGAACCATGGACGTCGTGAAGGTTTTCCCGAGGAAAATGAATAAGAACCTATCCCAAAACCGGGACAGAACCTTGGAGCTTGATCTGTCTGATAAAGTAGAATTGAGTTTTGAAAAGCGCTCTAAATGAAACTTTCTAAGGGCGGAAAGAATTCTGAAATTCAAACCTTATAGAATCCAGGATTTCCCTTTCTTCATTGTCTAAATTTTTCCAATAAGATTCCGTCTTGAGAACGATCGGATAAGAAATTTCGACGTCTATGTAACCGATCAATTCGATGATTCTTTTTTGAAGCGAAGGATTTTCCCGAATGGACCGCAGTAAAAACCAAGAAACCAACGCGGGATTTTTCTTAGCGGCCTTCGAGATCATCAAATTTACGGAATGATCCCAAGCTTCGGATCTTCTCGTCGCCAAGTTTTCGTAAAACTCCGTGGGTTTGGTTATAAAAACTGAAAACAAGCGAGAGATGGTTTCGTTGAGATCGGAAGAAGACAAAAATTGTTCGATATAACGGTCCTCAAGCTCGAAAACGTCCACGTCTTTGGATAGATATTCTTCTTGGTATTGTGAACCAAAACCCGCAAAGACAAAGGGATCCATCGGGCAGGTCAAGTCGGCGAGAAATTCCAATAGTTCTTGTTTAGACATTACTTTTAATTTTCAGATCGGTTGATGGAATCAGAATCCAACGCCGATTCCAAAACGCGTCTTCGAAACGGAAGAAGAATCCAGATCATCAGATTCCAATCTTCCAAAAACTTCAATAACCTTCGATCAAATCCAGACAAATCGGGAGAGCGTTTAGAGCATAGGGAGGTAAATTAGAAGCGATCTTTTTATCATCTACTTCGTTCCAGAGTTCTATAATACTTTTAGGTTTTAGAATTACGACGCCTGTTTTTTCGTAGACGTCCGGAGTCGATGGATTCCGTATCCTTCCAAAAATCGAAATCGGATCCCTAAACAGAGGTTCTTTATAGTTGAGGTATTTGTATCTATGATTCGTTCCTTTTTGAGGAATCCAACCTACGTTGACCAACACTGCGTCTAACGCATACCAGGAAGGCCAACCTAAAGAGGGATTCGATTCTCTGAGAAATGAAAAAGGTTTCAAAACCAGATAGCCTCTTTCTCCTTCTTTTGTTGCCTCCTCCAGTATTTCCAGTTCGTGAAAAAAACCGGAGAGAGAAACGAATCCACCTCGTTTTCCAGCGGAGGAAACTTTTTTTTGGGTAAGAATTTTTGCCTCCGAAGGAGTTTCAGTTTTAAGGACGATCCTTTGAGGATCGTAAACGATACGATCGCAGGAAAGAAAAAAGAAATTGGTTACGATCCAAAAGAAGACCAAACTTCGACGTAAACCCACTTTCATTTTTCAAAGCCTAAAAGTTTGAGTAAATTCTTCCGATCCATCCTGCGGTCCGCGGACTTCTCCATAAAATAATTTAACTGCCAGGTTTGAGTTTTTTGAGCCTGTTTGTTAAGCGAAATGTCCCAGGAAGGATAGATTCTAAAACCACGCTTCCCTTCCTTCTTACCGGAGAGAATTCCATTCTTATATAAAACCTCTTTTGGAAAAATAAATTGTCCGGAACGGTTTGGAAGATTTGCGGCAATGATATAATAATCGATATCGTCCCGAATATGATACGGTTCGATCGGATCACCCGTCTTATTTCGTTTCCAAAGAGTAACAAATTGACCGGCCTTTGTCGGGGTGATCTTGGCGATGCGGAATGCAATCTTTCTGTTTTCGAGTTCGAAACGGCAAGCGCCGTATTCTATACTTTCTTTTTCGATCCGTAAATTTGCGACTTCTAAATCCAGAAGATCAAAAAGTTTCCTCTGAATCTCTTTGAGCGTTTCCCGCGGAATGTTATTTTCCGACGTTTTCCGTTCTTCCATCGTTAGAGAGAGAGGATTCCTTTTTTTGTTTGTCATCGATTTTTTTTCGCTTTATACGATGTAAATATTTTCACTTCTTCAAACCAGGAGAAAACAAAATAAAGCAAGCAAGAACGTAAGAGGCGTAAAAAGAATACTCTCCAGACCGTTGAGAGAATTCAAGTTCCCGATCGTATTCAAAGAAAAAAGAACGATCATTATCCAGAGAATGATCTTAAGAACCGAATCTGAAAAGTATCTTCGAATATATCCGCGTTCCATAAGAATTACAAAAAGGAAGAATAGATTTAAAGAAATGGAAACGACTTCGAATCCATACATCTGTTGTGAATTCTGAAGCCGACCACCCCAAACAATCGTATAAGGAATGATCCCGATCAAAACGAGAAAATGAAAAACAAAAATAATCGAAAAAATCCCGATCAGGATTCTTCCAATATTTTTCTTCAGTTCCGGATCCTGGAGAAACATGGTTCTAATTCCTTTTTAATTCTAATTTTAATTCTAATTTTAATTCTTTTTCGAATTTTCTCTAAATACAAGAATCGAAAAATCCCTTTCGAAGAGAATTCCTCATGTATCTAACGATTTAAGAATCGGGTCGCTTTTTTAGGTAAACAGAAGTTACAGAAATCGCGGGCCTGTCAATTTATTTCAGTTCGATTTCTTTTTGTTTTCTTCAACCCTCAATTTTACGATTTTTGAAATGAGAGTTTTCGGCAATTTTCGATCCAAAGGAAATTGTATCGCCCCTTTCGAACATTTATACGGAGCCAAGTCCTTTTCAAATTCTATCGTTGCAATCGATGTATGATAAAATCCGAGATGCTTTTTAAAAGCCGCAAAATACACCAAATTACCGTTATATTCAAATGCCGGCATATTATAACTGATCTTTTCCTTTGCCATAGGAGCCGATTTTTGCACGATGTCTCTCATTTCGCTTAATATTTCTCGAATTTCCTTCGGGAAAGAAGTTATGTATTCTTCGATTGTTTTAAACTTCACACCAGACATAGGACTGTTTTTTTTCTCGGGTTCTTTAAAACTCACTTTGAGAGATTTCATTTCCTTTTCAATCAGCGCGATCGCGTTAGGTCCGATTCCGTGAAGTTGTGAAATTTCTTTCTTTGTATACTTTGTAAAGTCCTCGACTTTTTTTAACTTTAACGCGAGGATCGCTCGTTTTGCAGGGTTGGAAAGGTTTTCTAAGAGAGTGTTCAGCATTATACGATTTTCCCGTAACTAATCTCAGGCGGTCTTTCAATCTGATTTCAAGCTTTTTTTGACTTCATTTACTTTTGTGATAATTCTAATCTTAAAAAAGCAGAACTTTTCTCACCGCTTTTGCGGTTACAATTGGGGAAGCCATCAGTTCATCAGTCACGCCACGGGGCAATCTTGCTCGGGTTTAGCGCACGTTAGCAATAGTTGCCCTGGATCCGATTTCTTCCAAATTTATCAGTCAGTTGAATGATTTTCAACATTCTATCCGAACCTAAGTGGCCATTTGATCCATCCCAATAGTACGTAAACACCTTCAGGCTGAATTGAAATGTTCGACCTACAACAGTTTACTTCATGAAACGTTCAATGAAAGAGGTAATCTTTCTAATTTGTGATCGATGTTTCATTTCCGAACTTTTCTGAAACACCATATAATATTGCATAATATAGTTTACAACCTCGACTCTACTGTTTCTAAGTTGTAGCCGATAGTCCAAAGGATCCATAAGGTAATGAAGGGCCAATACTGGTTTAAAAGTTAGGCGGCTAAGCAAAGGTAATTGTCTCTTCGCAATAAAGTGACTTCTTAAAACCATCGCTCGCGTTTGAAAAGCATCATATTGCAGAATAGCAACCGCCCAAAAGAGCGTGGATGGTATCAGTCCTAGCGAAGATAAATACCCTTTTGAGATTCCGAAAAAAGGTAGAATATATACAAATAAAATTGAAACCAAAAGACCAACGGATGTTCCTAAAAGGAGAAGAGTGAATCGAACCCGAACCGCTCCTCTTGAGTTCCATGCTTTCTTATACATTAAATAAATAGAATTTCCAACGTATAGTATCGAATAGAAAATTAGAATATGATAGGCGAAATAAGTCTTATATACTGAGGTATCGTAATTTTTAACTTCAATTGTCTTTAAAAAAAGACATGATAAAACTAAATAACCAACTAAAACGATATCAAAACTTTTTCGAAATCGGGACGGTCTGTATTTTTCATCAATGATAAAGTTTGTCAACCGATTCATGAGAAAGGGAGCTAACGTGACGGATATCAACGTCCAGTTTGGAGCGATTGGCCGAAGGGAATCTGGGATAAAATAACGAATCCCCGAGGCAAACACCCAAATGCTTAAGACAGTCGATAGAGCAAAAAAATAGGAACGGACGTATGGAGGTTTGACAACACTCGACTTAAAAACATAGATTCCCAAAGATAAGACAATAAAAGAACAAAAAAGGTTTATATCCAACGAAACATTCATATTTTTTCCTGAACATTACGATCTTCTTGCGGCAATTTTTTGTAAACTTGTTTTATTTATTTCAATTGGGTTTAAAAGAACAAGCTCGCCATTCGAATAGTCGCCAGGAAAATAGATCGGAATTCTGAATTGAGTCGATTTTTGAGCGCCCGCTGAGAAATAGATTCTCTCAATCGCTTTTGATCTTTGCGGATACATGCCGTAAACTTTTTCATAACCTTGCTCTATGCAATGTTTAGCAACCATTTGGAAATTTTGCAACGCCGCCCTTCCACCTTTCGGAGAATTTATAAAAGCAACGTTATTCCAATCGGCCACTTTCTTTTCAATTACAGCATAACGCTGGGGAGGATTCGATCCTAAAATAACGCCTAATTCTAAAGGAATAAAGTTATTCGGCTTTTTTTCCACAACACGCATTGCTGATAAAATGGCCCCTTCTTCATCCATTACGTAAAACCACGTCGACCATGGGTCTAAATTTACAGACGCGTATTCCGATTTGTTATAACCGGCGGTAGTAAACACGAAACGAATAAAATTCTTCACTCTCGCCAATTCAATGGGATTTTCTACGCCCTGAATGGACTTTTCTATAAATTGGTTTTTATGATTCGATCGTTTGAGCTTAGGTTTCTCTACTGCTATATGTGACATAATTTCTAAATTATGTCACATATAGCGATCTGAATCGAGCAATTTTTTGAAATCTCCCTTTTTTGTACTTAGTGGTAGTATTTAAAATCCCCCCAAGCTTTCACATTTAAACAGATCCTGTTGTCTCAGCAGAGGCTATTTGGTATTCTTGAATTTCAGAAGTTTCTCAATTTTCGATCGGCCGACGGGTTTTTGCAAATTTTGGAGCCAATCTACTGCGTTACATTCGTTTCGCATTTTATAGTAAACCTTCAACGAACTCAGCTCGCGTTGATTCAAAGTTTCGTAGCTTCATTTAAATCCCTACAAATCAAATCGCTCGCATACCGTCTATTTAGAGCAATTTTATAAAAGATAGTCCCACATACCACCGTGATTACGCCCTACCTATAAGATCCGGGACTCCAAATTCGGCTGCGTTTTGACCCCCATGGATTTGATCTTCTCCGAAACGTTTCTTCGAATTTATTCTGTCAAGTTCATCCTGTTCCGATCACCCGCGCTGGTGACAATCGGATTCTGCTTGAGGTAAATAATCCTTGGTAAAATGATTTTACCAGTCCGGAAAAATCGAGACTGTAGTTACCCCACTTAAAACCGTACACCTGAGTTAGCTCATAAACAAAAGGAGCAATACTATGAATAGTACTAGTATGAATGACACGGTTCACGTCATCACCTCTGTTCAGCGAAGAAGAAGATGGTCTTCGATAGAGAAGGAACAGATAGTAAAAGAGACTTTTGAACCTGGAAATTCGGTTTCTTTAGTTGCGAGAAAGTATAATATATCCCCCAGTCAACTCTTCCAGTGGAGGCTGTTTATGGAAAACGGTGCAAGCAAAGGAATCGAAGGTTTCCAATGACAAGAATCGCGTTCTCCGAACAAAACATTCGATCAGCGAATTTAAAGAGCATATCTTGCAGACGATCAAAGATGTCTGTCATGATAGACCCACCTACAGGCATCCAAGAATTACAGCGATCGTCAATCGGATCAATAAAAGCAGGGATTTACCGCGAGTGAATCATAAACGGATCTACCGAATCATGAAGGAACAAAACCAGCTTTTACAAAGAAATGCACCAAGATTAAAACGGACCCATGAAGGGAAAATTATCACATTAAAAAGCAACGCAAGGTGGTGTTCCGATATCTTACGTAACTCCAAAGACAACGTGCTTTTCGAGCCACTTAAGAGAATATTAACCGCTATAGAATTAAATTTAGAAATCTAATTTTTAGAGAATTAGAAAACACAAGAAAGTTTGAATAAAAGCTCTATGTATCCTTCGTTAAGCTGGAAATTAGTCTACGCGCGATTTCAAATTCCTTCTTCGGTAAGTCCGATAAAGTCTCTATTAATTCTTTAAGAACTTTATTTGTGGAAATTTTTTTCAAAACCTCTGAATTCAGTTCATGTTTGTTCAATTTGGATTGAAAGCCGGGCTTCGGTATTCTTTCCGGATTTTCACCTCTCAAAGTCCATTCCCGACGAAAGCCATGGACCATTTCAATAGTAATGGCTGCATCTTCAGGGATAGGAAATCGACCACTTAACCAACCGCTGACGGTTTGTTTGGACTTACCAATCGTTTTTCCAAATTCCGTTTGATTGCCTTCAAAATGGTTAAGTATGATTTTAAGTCTTTTTTTTTGTTCGTTCAAAATATGTCCGAAAATAATACTTTCCAGTAAACGAAAGTATTGTAATAATACCTTATCTTGTCAAAAAGTTGGGCTAAATTTAAAAAAAATAGAAACTGGCTGGCAAAATGCAACACAAAAGCTATAGAATAAAAAGTAAAAAAAAATCGTTTTTAAAATACCATATTTTCATAACGGATATAAAAGTTAGATGAACGTAAATTAAAAGCGATGAAAAATTATGAGTGTTTTTATTCTATAGGATAGGACCGAGCTTTGAATCCAAATATTTTTTTCCCCATTTTAACTGGCCTACTCCATTTTTCATTTGGTGTATACGTTTTTAGACTAAAGCCGAAACAACATATTCAAGGCAGCTTCTTAATACTCAGCTTACTCCTATCAATGTGGTTGATGATATTAGGTTTTAGAGAATTCCTGCCGATCAGTTATCGAAATATTGCTCTCAATATCACATTTCTTCCGATTTCATTCGCCCCTTTTGTTCTCTATTATCTTTGTTCAAAGTTAGAAAATCCTCGAAAAAAAATTCCGATTTGGGCAATCGTAACGGCTTCATTCGGGCAATCATACATAGTCTTCACCTGTATTTCACAAAATATGGCTACTCTCAAAGATCCGGAAAATTTCATTTTCGATTTCAACGCAAATTATCACATACTTGTTCTCTATTTAGTTTTCTGGGTGGTTTTATCGATTTATACCGTGACGCGAAAAATGGTAATTCAAAGAGGTGAATTTAAAGTTCGATTGTTCTTGGTCTTAATCGGTGCGTTGCTTGCATTACCACTAACGACACTATTCGTTTATTTCCTACCTTTATTAGGATTTTATAAACCGTATCTCTCTTCGATCGGGCTTATTATTTCTTCCATATTTTGGGCGGTCGCGATTTTACACTACGATGCATTCCGAATCAAATCCGGTGTATTAAAAGGTGAAAAAGTAACCTTCATTAACAGGTTAGCATCCGGGGGATTTTTGAAACTCCTGCAGAAACTTGATCCGATGCGTTTTATCCAAAAAAGATCGAAAGAAAAGGCGGAAATCACCAAGGAAATTCTAATTCATGACTATAATCTCGCCATTAATCGAGGAGAACTTTCCGTTGAAAAAAGAGCGGAAATACTTTCTAAAAAATTCGGCAAATATTTTAAGTAGGATTGGAGTAGCTCTTTGAAACAGCTTGGATCATGTGATATATTAATGCTCGAGATTCCGGCGGTATGTCTCGGTAAAGAGAGATGAGTATTTCTTCCGCTTTATCGGAAGAAATTTTATTCCAAAGGAAATCCCTTTTTTTCATTTTTGTAATTGTGTCAGAGTTATTTTCTTCATGTGGTGAATTTAGTTCGGGATTTCCGGTCCCTCTCGTTAACCAGAGTCCGGAAATGCGGTGAACAGTTTCGATTTCCGCAGCAATTTTATCCAATAAAGGACGTTTATCATTGCATATATAGCTAATGTAATTTTGAGATTTACCAATAGAAATAGCAAAATCTTCATCGTTCATTGCTAATATATTTTTAATAACGTAACGAAGCCTTTTTCCTGGAGTGGAAAAATCGACATTTTCAAATGAGATTGTGATAATTTTATTTGACATAAATCACAAAATGATTCAGCCTCATTTTATGAAATCCTTTGGAAATTCAATAAAAAAAATAAGACCGAACTTCTAATTCTAACTATTCTAAAAGAAGAATCATAAAAAGAAACTTTGTTTTCCGCCGATTTTCGACCATATTAAGATTTTTTTAACATAAAGAAGAAATAATTAGAATATCTGTAATCTCCGTATTCTTATCAAATGCGGAGAACCATCTAAGCCGCTTAATAATTTTCTTTTAAATCTATCAATTGATAACATTGTATTGTCGTGATTCTTAGAGATATTATAGCTGTCTAAAATTGGAAGACTTCCTTTGCCCCCGATTCTTTTTGTAGAAGAAAATTACCCAAAGGACAAGTATAAAACAAATGGAAAGCACACTTGAAATTACCAAGGAGATATTTCCGTTCTACAGCAAAAAATGAATTGGAGAATATGAGATTTTTTAGTACCAGTGTAATATATAAAAATCCTCTTAAGCAGATCTCCTTAAATATTCTTCAGGAGTCAATTCCCTAAGCGAACTATGCGGCCTTTCTGAATTGTAGAAGTTTCTCCAATCTTCGACAAGCTGCTGGGCTTCTTCAATATTTTGGGATCAGTTTTCGTTTAAACATTCGTTTCGCATTTTTCCATTAAAACTTTCTATAAAGGCATTATCGGCTGGCTTTCCGGGAGTTATGAAATGAATATCGACTCCTCTTTCGGAGGCCCAATTTAAAAAGTTTTCGATGTAAATTCAGGCTTAGTTGCTCTACCGCTAAACGTCCGTAGTCATCAATGATATTCAGAATTCTGAATATTCTTTCCGAATAAAATGAATCCGACTGAAGTCCATGGACCATCGTTTTCCTGAATTCTTAGGAAGAAGCTTTAGAACCGTAGGCAATGAGATTCTCTTTCACTTTCGCTTGATTCGATATTTAAGCCCAATTCTGAATACAAACGATAGATTCGCTTATGATTGACCGGTCCTCTTGTCAGATGAAATCATGGATCTGCGGTAACCGACCCTTTTATATTTATATGCTAAAAACGGATCCGGTCCTTTAGTTCCCTATCTTTTTCAAAAGTCTTAGAAGGATGCCAAAAGCCAGTTCTGGAAATTTGTAAAAGACGACAAGATTTGCGTTCTCCTAATTGCGGTTTGATTAACATGATCGCATCCTGTTTATGCTCTCGGCTTACCACTTTTTTTCGAGCAGCATTTTGATGGCTTCGTTTTTCAAAGCAAACTCCGCATAGAGATTCTTGAGCATGTTATTTTTATCTTCTAACGATTTCATACGTTTTAAATCGTTTAGTTCCATGCCTCCGTATTTGGATCGCCATCTATAAAAGGTATTCGCACTGATCCCATGCTTACGACACACCTCTGAAGTTAAAACTCCTGACTCCGATTCCTTTAGTATCTTATAGATCCGATCTTCGTTAAAGTGCTTCTTCATATTTTCCTCAAAAGTTAACATATCTTTGGAGGATTTTCAACATTCTAATTGGCACTAAATTCCGGAGCTAGGTCAATTTTAAGAATACTCTTTTTCATCTTCCTTAAATTCTCCTAAATTAATAATTTCGAATAAACGATTTTCTACTATAGATTCAGAATTTGTTTAAAGCTGTTTTTTGACAACTGTTTTCATTTTATAAAATGGGATTTAAAAGAGTGTACAGTTAATCTGATTAGGGTTTCAATCACACCTTTCTGGCGGGTGAAGTCTTTCAATTTCTTTACCTTCGCTTCTTTATATTCAAGATCAAAAACGACAAAAAAAACTGATGATAATCGCACCAAGCATGTCCCTTTTCAAAGCTTTTTCCCAAGCAACGTATGTGGAAACCAACCGCATACGATTGAGTCAAACTGAGATGGGATAAAAATACGAGCCTGGTCGCTGACTTGTCCTGAATTGCATCCGTGAATTTTTTAATCTGAGGACTATATGCTTCTTAGCAATTTGCCTCGAATCAAATTTAGTATATTCACTTGTTTTCCACAACCGAATCAGCACTCGTATATTCAATACCTTCTTCCACACTTCCTAATTGGGACGGACTTCCA
>NZ_JAFFPT010000009.1:0-330000 GCF_016918785.1 Leptospira ainazelensis
AAATCCAATCCAATCCAATCCAATCCAATCCAATCCAATCCAATCCAATCCAATCCAATCCAATCCAATCCAATCCAATCCAAGGAGCTCATATCCGAAAACGAGGAGTATTAGACTATTGAGAACACGTTATTCTTCAATAGGACAATGTTTATCAAAGCCTGTGATCGAAAAATACCCAAACTCTCCTTTTTTACCCTTGTCTCCTTTAAAATATAACAAATACGCGTTATCTTTTGTTAACTTTTCTGTCTGCCCCTCTTCTCTCAAATATACATCATATGAAATTTCAAAAATCCCACTCGGTACGTCTTGTTTCAAGTAAGGCTGAAAAACGCCGCTGGGAACGATTTCATATGACACAATTTTTGTCTTAAAAAAAGCACCAAACTCACACCAGCCATACCCTGATTCAAAACTCTTTATCCAAGCCTGATCTGCGGCATATGAGGAGGAGTATCCAGTTGCAAATGAATCGGATAAACCTGGACTTGCTAAACCGACTAACTTATAAGGTAGCTTCTTTTCGATTCCCTCTTTGAGTTTTTTAATTTGAGGAACCATACGCTCTTTAGCAATTTGCCTCGGATCTAATTTGAATTTTTCAAACTGATCCTCAACATCAGAACTTGCTCTGATATATTTAATCCCATCTTCGAACAATTCTTCACTTGGGCCAGCCTTCCATTCAGGCCCAAAGAATTTGCATTCGAAAACGAAAAATACTAGAATCAGGTAAAATAGCTTTGAATTTTTTCTCAGAGTCATATTGATAATTACGCTCCCCATTTCCTTTTTTTCAATCCCTTTGGAACGATTTCGTTCAGAAAGTAATCCCCATTGATTTCATAATATTGGTTTTTACCTTCACCTTTGACGGTATACAATCCCTTAGGAAGTTCCAAAGGAGGGTTATTTGCCGTAAAGTATTTTACCGTCGCGTGTAAATGTGGACCCGTAGATCTTCCAGTACTTCCGACGTTCCCAATCTGCTTGCCCGCCGGGATAAAGTCTTTTATTTCGATCCATTTTCTCGGATCTTCTTTAAAATGTTTGTATTCCAAGCGGAAGGTTCCGGAAATTTCTCCTTCAAACTTCGTTTCTATCGTTACACTATTTCCTCCGGAATTCACAGTTTTCGGATTATCAATTGCATCCGGAGGAATTTGCAGCTGAACTTGTCTTTCGCTGAGCTTTATCTCGTCTTTTGGTCCACTCAATGTATAAAATCCTGGGTCTGTTACAATTCTGCCTTTTTTCTTATCATCGTTATATGCCAAATAAATTACACCTGTCATCCGTATTCCGGTATAGGCTTCCTTTTTAAAACCTGGATCCAAAGTTACCAACTCTTCTCGACTTAGCGGTGTTTTCTCGCCTTCACGATACAAACCCTCTTTTCTAACACTTCCATCAGTATGCAAACCTTCCGGCAGATAGATTATACCTTTGCTCTCTAGTTTCTTTGAAGGAACTTTGATTTCTAATCCTTGAGAGATGTCAACGACCGTTCCACTCAACATCGTATTCACGCGATCTCCATACATTGCCGCAATATCAATCCCGCTATGATCCAAAGCTTTCAACGCGCTCTTTACGATGTCTTTGAATCCGTATCCCTCTTCTCCATAATGAGATGTATATGTAATCGTATTCTTGTTTACATCATCTCCCACCGGATGTTTGAAACCTGGTTCTTTATCAGAAATGGGAAGAGATCTTGTAATATGCCCTTCCCCATCTTTGTGAGTTTTGTATCGTTCCCACTTTGCAACCTCAGTCGCTGGCTTACCTTTAGCAATCAAGCTTTGATCTTCCTTTGCAGCTAAGGTAAAAACGTCATCTTTAGCTAATTCACGAGTTTTCATTTCACGCTTTTCGTAAAGAACGATCTTCTTGTCGATCTCAATCGCTTTCTTCTTATCCCCCAACTTCTCGTATGTTTCCTTTCTGGCCTCAAGCTGCTTTGTTATCGCCTTAATTGCATCCTCTTCTTGTTCATACGACTGTTGTCTGCGGAGGACAAAGTCGCCTAACGGCTCTTCTTTTCCGTGGATCATCCTTCTCTTTGGTTCGTAGTCCAAAAAGTTCTTGTCGATCTGTGCAACTCTTTCCTCGGCTTTGGTGATTTGTTTTTGGAGATCGGATCTTTCTTTTGCCGTCTCGGAATCTTTTGGATCTAAAGTGGCAAGTTTACTTTCAAGAGTTTGGATTTTGTCGGTCTGTTCAAATCGATTTTTTACAACGACTCCCCTTTCTCCGCCAAAGTTTCTTTCAAGACTATCATGCATTTTATTTTTATTTTGATCAAAGAGGGCCGCTACTTCATTGTTATGCTCTTTCTTCGCAATATTGATCTCGTTCAATTCCTTTTGATCTTTCGCTGATAATGACCCTTTCAAAGCCAACTTCTCAAGCTCGATTCGTCTTGGTTCCTGAGGGAAGTTCGTTACAGTTTCATTCAAGAAGTTAGATCTCTCTTTCTCCAAATGATCCTGCATTGCGAGTGCCTTCTCCCTCCGACGATCCAGTTCCGGACTGCGTTTGTAAGGTTCATCCGGATGTTTTTTAGTATGATTCTCGTATTCTTGTCGTTCCAGTTTTTTCTGGGTTCTGATCACACCCAAGATTTGGTTGTCATATTCTTGGATTTTTGCATTATCAGCCGCACTCAAGTAAAGATCAAAAGCTTTGCGCTTTGTCTCAAAATCAATCGAGGAAGTCTTTTTACTCAAGCTACTCTTGTCAATTGTTCGAGAATCTACAATCCGTTCAGCAAATCGAGGGTCGTCTCCATATACTTTCGCGACATATCCTTCTATTCGGGCTTCCACTTCTTGAATTTTCTTAGCTTCCGCAACACCGCGTTCTCGAGATACCTTCTCATGATTTGCTAACGCGTCCTGTGTGCTTTGAAATCGAAGATTGGATGCTTTCAATCCTTCGACGCTGGATAATTCTCTACCTAATTTCCAAAGTCCGACATGAGTTCCAACCTCGCCGATCGATCTAAATTGAGGAGACGAATTAAAGGTTGGGGTCGCAGAGGCATAGCCGCCTCCTAAATCCTTCAATCCTGCCGCTCCCATCGGTAGGTTCTTAGACAAGTCCTGCCTTATCCAATTATCAATATCCAAAAGGGAGCTCTTAGTAAATCCCTGCCCGGGTTTTATACCGATTAACTTCTCACGAATTGATTTGATACCCGGAAGTGAATCCGCTTCCGGACTACGCAACATAGTCAAGAAATCGTTATTCTTCTTTATTTGACTATTTAAACTCATCCGAGCAGAACTATCGTCGAACATCAAACGATTCGTTTCTTTGTAAGACTCCGATGCGTTTTTTCGAAACTCATTATCTAATTTTTTAAGCTCGGTTAATCCACCCACAAACTCGGCATCATCCGGGGCAAGTTTACCGTATTTTTCAGTTCGATTCATTGCAGCTGCAACGATTGTTCTTTCTTTTTCGGTGTAATTATGGACAACGACTCCGCTCTCCCCCACGATATATGTATGATTGTCCTCTACTTCGATGTTGTAAACTTTCGTCGGCTCTACATTGTAGTGAAAGAGCCCAGTAACTCTTGCCCAGCTTCCATCCGACATGAGAACTTGATTGTTCAAGCGAAGGTCTTCCACCTTTACCCATTCCGACGTCGCTAAATCGTTGTTAGCTGTCGCCCTCCTTCTAAACGGGTGATTCCAAGTGGTATGTAAGGTCTCTTCGTCGTTTAACTCTAAGTCAAACAACTGGGGAACTTCATGAACGAACAACTCCGTGACTCTCTTGTTCTCAAAGGTGTTTGTCTTCTCATTCCAAGACTGGACTATATCTCCGATCTGTAATGTTTCAATCGACTTCGTCCCAGTCGCCAAGTGAACCTGAGTCCCCGCAACAAAACAAGTATCCAAGTGAAACACTCCGGACTTGTCCACCATCTTGCTTCCGTCGTTCGCAAAACCAAAACTCTGAGCAATATCCCCTGCAATCCCGGAAACAAACTTACCAAACGTGCTCGTCGCAGACTTGCCGTCGTTAAAGTTGATCTTCAAACCGGCCGCTTCACCTGCCTTCGATACCTGATCCTTCCAAATCTTTACGCTCTCATCGCTTCCAGACATCTTTCCCTTGTAATCATTCCACTTGGAAAGAAGTTCATTCGGATTCGCTCTATCTACATCGATATTTCCGTCTTTGTCTTTTGGTAAAAACTGATCGATCTCGGCGCTTGAATACAAGCCCATCTTTAAACCAGTCGCAATCAAAGGTTTCACAAGCTCCAATTGCGATCTGGAATGATTAAACTGAGCGTTCTCCGCAGCTAAACCTTGGTTGAATTCGTTTTGGAAGTTCTGATTCAAAGAAATCGGCTGGAACCCGTGAGTATTCGTATCATACGTTAGAGTTCCTACCGTCGCCCCTTGCATCTGACCGCTCAAAGACATCGTTCCGTCATTGCTAAACGACAACGTACCTCCATGCCCTCTTAACTGAGGAGGAATCGCCTTGTTTCCGTAATTGTAGTAACCGTCCAAACTCGCGCTTCCGTTCTTTCCTGCAGATACGCTAAAACCTGCGTGGTGTTTGTCGTTCTTGCTGTCCCAAGCGTCATAGCTCGCGTTCGCTGTATAATCACCGCTTTTGAAGTTGTAATCAAGGCCTACGCTGCCACCTTTAAAATTCAGTCGTAGCCGGAAAGAAAGTCACTGGGCGAGTTCGCTACGCGAAACGCGCTCTCCGCTTCAATCAGCGAAGCACCATTCGATATTTTAAAAAGCAAAGAGCTACATTCTAAACGATGGTGCATCGCCGGATTTTCGCTGCGATCACTCTCGCGAGTTTGTCTGTTGTCATAACTGCACCGCCGGTGCAGTTGACGCTAACGTGGATTCAATTTGAAAAGATTTTGAAAAAAAGTGAAGAGAGATTGAAGAGTCAGGAACCAGCTCTTTGATGTATCAAAGAGCTGGTCATCCGCCACTTTTGTCAATTGGAAAGGTGGAGTTTGAGATTTTTTTTACAAAGCTTCAGTTCAGAAATATTCAATTCTTAAAGTTATTCTCTTTCTGAAACTACTAATTCAGCATTCAAATAGTTACCTGTTTCAACTATTTCTTCTGCATTCGCCGTTCTTTTTTTTTAAAATACAACACATCAACAACGTATCTTCCATAGAGATCTTTAGATCTACTTCTAACGATCAACTTGGTCTTTGGGAGAAGTTTACTTTTTAGAAATTCAAAGCTCGAATACCCTTTTTGGGTATCCATTTCCGATGACCAAACATTCCTCATAATAGAAATAAATCCCCTTTGATCTAGGGAAAATAATCTCAATAATCAAAGCTACACTTCCTTAGAAAACGAAACTTTGATTATCAATTATTAAAAGAAAAACTGACCTAAAATCCGCAGGAAGCACTCTGCTGGCAAAGCGTTACCGTATTGAATGTTACGCCGGGAAACTGAGGGCACCCAAACTTTCCGCCTCCAACAGCAACGCAAGTCAACTGACCAGCTGCGTATATCTGAAAATTCAGGACCTGTGCAGTAAGATTTACGCTCGCAAAAGTAAGCTTGCTCGCCATCGAGTAACTAAACTCTAAATTGGTAGCCGCCATGGTCGCAGTTGGGGTTCCGGATAACGTTCCAGTAGTCGAATCGTAAGAAAGCCCATTTGCTAATGCATTATTTGTCAAAGACGGAACACTAAAATTACAATCAGGTAATGCAAGTGCCGCACCCGACTTTGCAAAGATTATAGAGTGAATAGGTCGGCCAACCTCACCTCTGAATTGAAACGTGCTAGTTTCGCTAGGATTTTCAGAATTCACAACGACCAACTTTCCCATTCCCTGTTTGCAAGTTAATCCCAATAAAACGATAGGATTCGTGACCAAGGCTAAATATGCATCTAAAGGGTCTTCTTCTTTTTCCTTTTTCCCGTCTTCACAAGAAAAGACCAAACCTATTAACAAAAGCGCAGCCAGTGTCTTAAGAATACTCTTTTTCATATTCCTTAAATTCTCCTAAATTAATAATTTCGAATAAACGATTTTCTACTATACATTCAGAATTTGTTTAAAGCTGTTTTTTGACAACTGTTTTCATTTTATAAAATAGAAACCAAAAGGAAGATTTTCTAATCATTCACTTAAAAAAAACCGGCCAAAAAAGAATATTCTCTCATTCGACTAATTTTTATGAAGATTGATAGACTGTCTTAACGCTGATCCAATACGCTCATTCATATCCCTTAAGTTGTTTGTAGAATTCATACCCGAATTCGTCTTCGTTCCCTTCTTAACTACTACCGAGTAAAAATTTCAACCAAACAGAAACTTGACAACGGCTGCTCCATACTTCGTGTCAAGAGCCAAGCAGGCAAACGCGCTCCTTGGACCGGTGTTCAATTTTAAAAGTCGGGCTAAAGGAAACGGGTCGATTAAAACGCAATAACCGACTCTTTTGTTCACATACTCAAATCTTTAAAGGACGAAATCTCCTTCCTAAGGATTTCCCGCATCCGGATGACTGCTTTCAAAATCCTTCAGGCGCTCCTCTTCCTCTTGACTCAGGATCGGACAGTGATTTGCAAATGCGTCGATTGAAAATCTTCCCCATCCCCCCTCTCGAAATAAACTTCCCTCAAAAATCAACACATGACTGTTTTCAAATGTCAATTTTCCGGTCTGGCCTTCTTTACGAAGATACACTCGATATCTCATATGTTTACTTGACGTACCATCAATTGGAACATCTTGATCCGCTTGCAAAGGTTCGATTTCATACGATACGATCTTGTCCTTGAATAAAAGATCGTAGTCGCACCACGCTTTTCCAGTTTCAAAGCTCTTCACCCAAGCATTCATAGCGTCATACTCGGACGGAATGTTGTAAGCCCTTTGAATGGATTGAGAAATCCTTGAATTAGAAAGATGTGTTACTCGATGATAATTTTTTTCTTCGATCCCTTCTCTCAATTTTAAAAGATCTTTCATCAATCGCTCTTTGGCAATGTCTCTCGCATTCAAACCGATCTTTTTGAATTCCTCTTCCACCTTCGGGTTCGAACCGCCTAAATACTTCACGCCTTCAGCAAATTGCTCTTCCTTCGGAGAACAGGAAAAAACAAAGCCGACCGCAAATGCCAAAACGAATATTAGAAATCGATGTTTGAGTCTAATCTTCTTCATATATTTTACCAACCTACCTCTTCACCCCCGAAGGTGCCATTACTTTAATGAAATATTGGGGATTGATCAGGTAGTAAACAATATTCCCCTTTTTGTCAGCTACAGCGTTGTAGAAAACAGGACTGACTCCGTTCGGTTTCTCATAACTCACCACAGAGATATGCAAATGCGCCCCTGTCGATCTTCCCGTCGTCCCCAAATCTCCGATTTTTTGTCCGGCCTTGATCGTATCTCCCTTCGTCAAAGGTTGCCCGTTTTCATTTCTTGGAATCGAGTCAAAGTGTTTGTATTGCAATTCATACTTCCCGGCAAACACACCCGTCAACGTCGTCTCGATCGATACACCGTTTCCGTTTGAATTCGCAAGTTCGGGTTTTCTTCGGATCTCTTCCGGTACCAAGGCAAGCTGCGCCAGCGTCAATTCCACCGGAGTCTTCGCATTCGCCATCGTGTAGAATTTACCCTTGTCGGAGATCACTCCCACCGATCTTACAGACTCAAACGGCTTCTCTATCTTAGCAAGTTCCGGGTTCGCTTTTCTGTATTTCGAATCCATCTCTCCCAGCTTGTTTGCCGAATATACCTTCCCGTCAGGATCGTAATAACCTGCATCACGCATCTTGTTTCCGTTTCCGTCGTACAATGGCTCGGAATATGCAATCCCCTTCTCTTTCAGGTGGGCTGGCATCTCTCCAGGCAATGTGATCGACAATCCTTTCGTCGGTTCTCCTTTCACCTTCCCTTCCAGAACCGAATTGATCCGTTCCCCTTTCACTCCTCCTCCATCCAAACCGGTATGGTCGTTCGAATGCAAATACGCCCCCACTACCTCTTGGTTGCCGTATCCGCCTCGACCAAAGTGAGAATTCACAGCAAGTTTCTTGCCCTCCGGATTTCCTACTGGATTTTTGATATGATCCGAAATCGGAAGTTCCCTTTCGTATTCATTGCTGTCTCGTTTGTCGGCGTGGGTCAGATATTCTTTCATATCCTGGAGCGCTTTCTCTCTTTCTGCCCCGCCCTTCCGAAGAGCAAGAGTGAGAACGTCATTTTCAGCTAATTTCAATGATTCTTGAGAGCGTTTTTCAAATTTATCAATTTTATCGTTAATCTCTTTTACCTTAGCAACATCACCCAAGGCTTTGTAATGTTTCTTCTGCGCTTCAAGCCCTTCTGTAATCCTTTCAATCGCTTTCGGCTCTCCTGCATAGCTGTCCTTTTCTCTCAGCAAAAACTTCTCCAAAGACTCATCCGCTTTTCGTACCGGTTTGAAGTCCAAAAAGTTTTTGTCGAGTTGCGCCGTTCTCTCTTGGATCGTCTGGATCTCTTTGTTCAACTTGTCGTATTCCGCCTTGTCCTTCTTCGGATCTAAGGTTCTCAGTTTGTCTTCTTTGTTAAGCAAATTCTGAGTCAACTCTGTTCTGTCGTTTGCTACCAGCATACGCTCTTTACCAAATACGGTCTCTAAAGTCGTGTGCATTGTATTTGAGTTTGTATCCAACAAGTTGGCTACTTGTTCGTTGTATTTCGTCTTCGCCTTGTCGATCGCATTGAGTTCGTTCCGCTCTTTGTCCGTAATCTTACCACTCAACACAAGTTTCTCAAGTTCGATCCGTCTTGGTTCCATCGGAAAGTGTGTGATCGTTTCATTCACAAAGTTGGATCTCTGTTTCTCCAAATGTTCACGGGTTGCGATCATCTTCTCCCGTCTCTGGTTGAGATCTGCGGAACGCTGATACGGTTCGCCAGGATGATGCTTTTGATGTTTCTCATAGTCTTCTCTCTCAAGGCGATTCTGAGTTTCTAAGATGCTGGATATCTGTTTGTCGAACTCTTGAATCTTCGCCCTGTCTCCCGGTTTCAGGTTGAATTCAAACGCCTTTCTCTTCGTATCAAAATCAACTCCATCAGAATTCTTACTCAAACTGCTTTTGTCGATCGTTCGGGAACTTACAATCGCTTCTGCAAACTTTGGATCATTGCCGTATCGGTGAGCTACGTATGCCTCTACTCTGTCTTCGACTGCTCGGATCGCTTTCGCTTCAGCCACTCCTCGTTCTTTAATCTTGTTCTGATGCGCAACCAGTGCAGTTTCGGAGTCCGTTATTCTCTGGCGGCCCAGATTCATCGTTTGCGTTTCGCTTAACTCTCGGCCCACCTTCCAAAGTCCTACATGTGTTCCCATTTCAGAAAGAGTTCGCGTATTTCCGGGTTTGTTTAAACCACCCAACCGAAAGGCCCCAGAAGAATACCCGCCTACCATGTCCTTGATTCCAGCTACACCCGAAGGTAAATTCTTAGAAAGATCCTGTCTGAGCCACGTGTCGATCTCAGAAAGTTGATGCTTTGAGTATCCTTTTGCAGGATCAATTCCTTTCAGCACATCTCGTATCTTACCAATGCCCGGTAAACTATCCGCATCCTTACTTCGAACCATGGTCACAAAGTCTAAATTCTTCTTACCCTGAACTTCCAGGTTTTGTTTTGCTGAGAAAGTTTCAAAAAGAAGTCGATTCGTCTCTTTACTTGCCTCTGCTCCGTTTTTGATAAACTCTTTGCCTAAATGTTTCAAATCATCTAAACTGCTTACAAATTCACGATCCTCTGGAGCAAGTTTAGAAAGCCTCTCCGTTCGATTCATCGCCGCTGACACTTCCGGTCTTTGTTTCTCATAGTTGTGGACAACAACACCGTTCACACCCACAACGTAGGTATGATTGTCCTCTACTTCGATGTTGTAAACTAAAGTCGGCTCTACATTGTAGTGAAAAAGCCCAGTAACTCTTGCCCAGCTTCCATCCGACTTCAAGACTTGATCCTGAACTTTCAGGTCTTCCGTTTTCACCCATTCCGACGTCGCTAAATCGTTGTTAGCTGTCGCCCTCCTTCTAAACGGGTGATTCCAAGTGGTATGTAAGGTCTCTTCGTCGTTTAACTCTAAGTCAAACAACTGAGGAACTTCATGAACGAACAACTCCGTGACTCTCTTGTTCTCAAAGGTGTTAGTCTTCTCATTCCAAGATACGACTACATCACCGATTTGAATCTCTTCAATGCTCTTCGTCCCAGTCGCTAAGTGAACCTGAGTCCCGGCAACAAAACAAGTATCCAAGTGAAACACTCCGGACTTGTCCGCCATCTTGCTTCCGTCGTTCGCAAAACCAAAACTCTGAGCAATATCCCCTGCAATCCCGGAAACAAACTTACCAAACGTGCTCGTCGCCGACTTGCCGTCGTTAAAGTTGATCTTTAAACCGGCCGCTTCACCTGCCTTCGATACCTGATCCTTCCAAATCTTTACGCTCTCATCGCTTCCAGACATCTTTCCCTTGTAATCATTCCACTTGGAAAGAAGTTCGCTCGGGTTCGCTCTATCTACATCGATATTTCCGTCTTTGTCTTTTGGTAAAAACTGATCGATCTCGGCGCTTGAATACAAGCCCATCTTTAAACCAGTCGCAATCAAAGGTTTCACAAGCTCCAATTGCGATTTGGAATGATTAAACTGAGCGTTCTCTGCCGCTAAACCTTGGTTGAATTCGTTCTGGAAATTCTGATTCAAAGAAATCGGCTGGAAACCGTGAGTATTCGTATCATACGTTAGAGTCCCGATTGTCGCTCCTTGCATCTGACCGCTCAAAGACATCGTTCCGTCATTGCTAAACGACAACGTACCTCCATGACCCCGTAACTGAGGCGGAATATCCTTGTTTCCGTAATTGTAGTAACCGTCTAAACTCGCACTTCCGTTCTTTCCTGCCGATACGCTAAAACCTGCGTGGTGTTTGTCGTTCTTGCTGTCCCAGGCGTCATAGCTCGCGTTCGCTGTATAGTCTCCGCTTTTGAAGTTGTAATCAAGGCCTACGCTACCACCTTTAAAATTCAACCCCACATTGGCCCCTAACCCGGCGTCTTGGTTATAGCTAAATCCTGCGTTAAACCCCGCGTAATTCAGATTGTTCAAAATGAGCGCCATCGCTTGGTTGTTCACATCGGAACCAACGACATTCAAACTCAAGCCTCCTCCCCAGCCTCCTTTTACTTCCTGTTGGCCTGTCAGTAGGTTGGCATTCTGATGTTTGGTATAGCTTACAAAACCGGTAACTGGGGTTTTGACTCCGAGAGTTGCTGCCGAGATTAGTCCATTGGCAAAAGCGGCAATCGCTCCATTGGAACCGTTGATAGAAGATTCAACAGCCATGTTAACCGCAGTGCTTGCGGCCAACGCGATCAATTGCCCGTTTGTGAGTCCGGTTGCGACAACGGTTGACACTCCGCCTACGGACGCCGTCGTTGCCGTTCCAGTTTGGATGGCCACAGAACTGAGCCAACTGTTGGCTGCACCCGATGCTGTTCCCGCAGAAAAGTAAATCGCTGCTGCCGCTGCGGCAACCTGCACAATGGTTTGTGCATCCTTAAGCTTTTGCTCTCTTGCGTCTTTCTTAGCTTCTTGCTGATCGATATGATGTTTGAGAAGCAAGCCCAAATTATGTCCCATGGTCTTGTCGCCTGGAACCAAAAATTCTCCAATGGCATCGAAAAGCAGATTGCGCATTTCTTTTTGCACAAAGGCTTGGTTGATAATACCTTGCTGACTTCTCGCTTTTACGTCTTGTTGTGTGATCGTATTGTGCCAAACCTTTGTTTGATCATACACGGAATCTTTAAAATCCGAGGAGACGATCGATTCCCCAAAAAGATTTCCAAGATCGGCGATCGATGTCATAACCCCTTTGAACCCTTTGGAAACAAGAGTTGTCAAACCGCCGCCGAACAATTTGGCGTCCAACAGCAAAGGACTAAGGATTCCTCCGGTAACGACCGTTCCGATCTTTAGAAAATCGTCCCTTCGATTTAAATCCCTTTCCGCCTGTTTTCTAACCACAAAGTCGGACGCTTGTTGCGACCATAGATCGATAGTCTTTTGATCGAGGTGATTGACCCGCCCATACTCTTTCACGGCTTCGCTCGCAAGCATCGCTTGATCGGAGTCCCAATTTCGGATATCGTCTTTTAAGTCTTTTAATTTTATATCGTTGATGATCGTTCTCATCTCTTTATTGAGATGTTTTTCATATTTTTCGGAAGTCAAACCGAGATCCCCCGAAAGATGAATCATGGTTTGAAGTTCAGCTCCGATGACTTCAGCTACAGCGCCGCCAATACTGGCAAACGCCGACTGTAAGTTTCCACCGAGTGATTGTAAGGAAAACGCTCCACTCCGCATCCCAAGCTCTTCTTTTGCATGCCGCATTTCCATATAATCAATCGTGTACTGAGCCAAAGCTCCGGCAAACGCGGGAGACATTCCATTCGCGATCGCTGCCTTCTGAACTCCAAATCCATACAAGCTGTTTTTGAAATCCTTCCATCTCTCGATCGCGGCCAGATTTTTATCGTAACCTTCAAATGCGGCCCCGATTCCTGAATTAAAATTTTGAATCCCTAAAGCTTTTGCATAATTACCGCCTATGCCGTCTAAAACCGTACCAAGGCCGGTCCCAACTTTCGCGAAAAGACCTTCCAACGGTTCCAAACCATAAGCATCTAAAACGTTATGAATCCCCTTTTGAATCCCTAAATTTTTAGTTCCCATATCGTGTTTTGCCTTCGACATTTCCATATGAGCCATAAGCCCGCCGGAGAGAAACGCGGCGACATCGGGAGGTAAATCGAATGCCTTCGCAATCACCGTCGCAACAACGTCTTGGATCGCAGATTGCGCCTGTTTATTCACCCAGGCGCTCGTAGACATCCCGCCTAACAAAACGGCTTCCACATAATCCACTACGATATTTGCAATCTTCACCCGGTTATTTGCGTCGGCGGATGCGATCGAAGAATTTTCATCGTTCAGTCTCTGGGCGGCATTCACCTCGGTAAAAAGACCGGACATATGTTTGTTAGAGGATAAAAAGGCATTCACATTCTGGAATGTGCTGTTAACAAGATCTCCGACCTGGTTGTCGTTGCCGTCGAAAATATCTCCTAAACGGGAAGCTCCCCTCCCCAAAAGAAACATTCCCCCGTTCGGCGGAGCGATCGTAACCACCGCATCATCGGTCCCAAAACAATAAGAGTCCAAGTTTGTCGCGTCCATCGCGCCGCAAAGCGAAGTCGAACCGTCATAAACGTTTCGATGCGCGGTAAGTTTGCCGCTCTTGTCCACATCGACGCTCGTATATTTGTTTTCGATAAACTGGTTGCAATGTCCGTTGCTGAGATCGTCTCCGCAAGTAGCCTTGATCCAATCCTGGATCTTCTGACCGAGGCTACCGTCCGCATTCAATACATACGTCGTAGTGATCGTTTCGCCTGAGTATGTGTCCTTGGATTCGACCGATTTCGTTTTGAGCTGATGAGCCTCGATCAGATCGCTTTGGCCGTTTTGCGAAAACTGCTTCTCCTTACGCATAGAATCCGCAACACCGTTCATATATCCCAAAATCGTATCCAGGGTCGCGTTGTTGGTCGAAGACAACAAACTCAAGTTGGAAGCGCCTGTGATCGCCCGGCTAAAGCTCGATCCGAGAGTGGAAAGCAAACCGAAATCCGGAATGTTTCTATCAGCGTTCCGATCCAATCCACTCAAGATCGTACCGAATGCATCCGTAAACAAACTCGTATTCGCAACGACTTCTCCGTCGATATTTGACTTAGTCCTTCCTTGATTGATGCCGGCCAAAACTTCTTGAGTAAGCTGACCGTAGTTCGTTTGCCCCTTTGCATTCTTGAGCGCGTTCTCTGCGGCTTGAAAAGCATTGGCGGCCTGTTGTTGCACCACCCCCATCTGAGCAAGCCAAGCCGATTCTTGACCTTGCAGATCCTGAACACCGCTGTTAAACGTATTCTGCGCGTCCGCTAAAGCGGCCTGCATCTCGGTCTGCCAATTTGCATACTGCGCCTGATACGAAGCCGACTGAGCGGTCCAATTCGTAATCGAAGGCATCACGTTGTTCTGCCAGTCGTGTTCGAAAGCCTGTAACTGCAAAACGAGGTCCTGATACGTGGTTACGTTCGCATAAGCATTGTTATTGGAAACGGTAAAGTTTAGCTCGATCCAGGCATAGTCCTGCATATGTTGAACGTCCGCTAAAAAGGGAACCCCCGCCCAAACCCCTGCTTCTCTGGCAAAGTAATCGTAAAAGTTACTGCCCCAAGCCCCGCCGACATTTTGCTGTTGGGAGTAAGTTCGATTGGCCATATAAATTCCGGGGGTAGGGTTAAAAATATCACCCGAATAACAACCAAGCCAGTCCGGACAATATTGATTCGGTCCAAAGTTTGCCGGAGGAGTATCCTGATCCTCGAAAGCACGAAGATCAGCGTGACTGATACCTGTGATCGTGATTCCAGGTCCAAGACCGCCGATCCCGGGAAGATCCATAGATGACCCGCTCAATCCGTTCGAGTAAGCATCCATGATCCAGTTCGCAAGATCCATCTCTGAAATTTCTTGACGAATATAGGCCATGATCTGTTTAGCTAAACCAATCTCGCCAGTCGTTTCACTCCCCCAAAGTGTATCGACTCGAACCGCAACCGCTGAATTTGCTTTCGCGGCAAAATGAGAGAAATCTGAATTCCCCCACATATAACTCAAGCCGCTATTATCAAATGACTCGCCAGAACTGGAACCATACTGATATTGATTCGTCCCGTTTCCATTCTGATAGTTGATCGCGTTTTGAAGGGCGCCTTGAGTAGCGAGAAGTTCGTTGTGCAAAAACGAAGTCATCAAATTGGAAGCATACAAAAAGCCGGCTTCCATATCCTGAACCTGACAAGTATGACCCGCCTGACAAGACACACAACGTGTATCTCCTACAGGACAACTGTTAGTAAAATAAGAACCCGTAGTGGAAGCGGGAATCGTATTGTCCACAACGGCGCTGTAACAAGTATGACCCGCCGAACAAGTGGTCGATGCGACAAACGTATCGGAAGTCGAATCGTAAAGACCTTTCACACAACTGCTACCGCTCAAACAATTCGCGTTGTAGCTGATCATCGTTCCCGAAGTATAATCGAAAATCGCAGGCATTACATATCCTTCCTGCAAAGCATTCGCAACGTTATTGATCACGTTCTGAAACGCCCTTCCGTCCGCGTTCAAACCCGTTCGAACCGATAAATTTTCAACCTCGCTCCCGTCGCAAACCGAAGGACAAACCGTATTCTGCAAATACTTACTATCGGTGGTATCATACAAAACATTCGCACAAGTGTGGCCCGCAGGACAAGAACCAAGCGTATAAAACTGACTGTTAGTCGGGTCATACTGAAATGTCGTACAACTATGACCTCCGGGGCAGCTCGCTTGGACATAGCTGTTCGAAGTATTGTCATACAGAATGGAAATAGAATTCCAAAAAAGACTATTTCCGTTTAAAAAAGACTGATAACCTTCCAAGCTCGAAAGAATCTGATCCTTAACCCCGGACTGGGATTGTTGAATCTGAGCAAGGTGGGCCTGATACTGCATCTCCGTTGCGTTGATCTGAGAGAGAAGGTTCTGATACTTTGTAGTCAAACCCTGGAGTGCTTCCTGATAAGTCTGTAAACCGCTTTGTAAATTCTGATTAAAATCGTTCCACCACTGACTCTCCAAACCTTCCAAAGTCTGTTGGCCGCTGTTCAAAACCGCTTGGCTGAGAGCGCCGCCGAGATTTAAATTTAAACCGCTGCCCGAAACAAACGCATCCCACTGGCTCTGAAATTGAGCTGTGGAACTCGCAACCGCTCCGGAATTCGAACCATACAACGCAGAAAGATATTCGCTCCTCTCGGACAAGATCTCGGTCTCGACCGTCGACTGCCAGGCTAACAGCTGTTCGCTCGCTTGGCCCTGCAAAGAGTTGTACATATACGACTGATAGTCTTGAACGGAAGCGAAATGATCGCTCGTCGTTACGCTGTTTACGATCATCGAAATCTGGGCCTGAACCTGAGCCTCCCATTGAGTCTGCAAAATACTCACACTCTGAAAAACAAATGCGTCCCAGTTGCCGATCGTCTGCATACCGTCCGCAACCGTAAACGTCTGGTTCATACTATTCGAATTGAAAACCGGCGTATTCAGATTCGGAACTACAACCGGTTGAGAGGAAAGAGGATGAAGATAAAGAGAGGATACAATTAAAAACGAAAGAAACAGGGTTCGTTTTCTATTAAATTCCATAATTAATAAATCCTTAATTTGTCGCTACACAACGCACGTGATAACCGAAATCCTTATCGCTTGTACCGTAGGAAGTTCCGTAAAAGAAATTTACCGCCCAAGCCGCGCTCGAACCGGTAATAACCGAAGTCGAAGACCAGAAATACTCAACTCCACCCGTTGTCAAAACGCTAGTATCCATCGCGGGATTCATCTGCGATCGATCGACAATACTCTTGAGTTCGTTTATATTCGGAAGTCTCCAAGTTTTACCGGCAGGTAATACGGGAGGTTTCCTAGACAAAGCTCCGTTACAATATTTGAGGGCATCCATCCAATGGTAAACGCCCGGACTGCCATTCTCGTTTCCATTCTCAGCCCCGCAGGTGGATTGATTCGATGCGTTATCCGAACCCAAACCCGCAGGACAAACCTGCCACAAAAGACCGGTTCGACGATCTAAAACGGTTCCATCTTTTTTATCTTCAAAACGGACCGTTACCGTCTGTCCAACTGTTAAAGTAAATACGGTAAGACAGACAAAATAGAATTTCAGTGATTTAGAAAAATGATTCATAAGATATTATACCTATTCTGATTCCTTAAAATAGATTTTATGGAGCCGCCGAGCTAGGGATACTTCCCGAAACACAACGAGTCTTTTTACCGCGCCAAGTAAAATCAAAGAAAATGTTTTGTTCGCAAAAATCCACATACCAAACGTTTCGCAGGTTAGAAGTAAAAAAGGAAGACGTCCAAAAATCATTTTGTCCGCCGGCCCCGCTGCAACCCGCATTAAACGAGAGCAAATGACTGCCGTCATAAACTAAGACGGATTCCAATTCCTCTACCGAAGGAACTCTCCAATCCGTACGATTGGCATAACCGTTAAATATATGAGCATTCGGCGCAGGCTGCGGATTCATGCGATTTAAGTTTGCACAATATTTTAAGGCGAAATCAAAATTTTCATTGGAACCGGAATAGTTATCCTGCCAAACGAGGGAAGTGCGGTTATCTCTCGTACTCGTGTTCGAAGGATACGTCGCGTTGGAAAGAGCCGTTTTACTAATCGCCGTCCCTAACTGAAAATAACCGTCTTGACCAACTCGTATCGAAAGACCGTCCATCATATTAGTATTTCCTAAACAATTATCAGGGTGAAAGCCTCCCGATTGATAGGAACAACGATTTTGTCCCGTTTTAGGAATTAAACTTTTATAATTAACGTCTCTCGTAGAAAAATAAGAACCGGTCAAAAAGGTTCCCGCCAATTGCCCGGAAACATCGTTGCTCTGAGCCGAATTATTAGAAATATCTTTCAGACTATCCTTGTTGATTTCCCATCTCAAAAGCGCGTTTTCAGGAAAACGAATCCAAGGAAGCTCGATGGTAAGAATGTTATGCGGCTCTCCAACCCCGGTATTCCAAGTAAAATTCGGAACAGCCCCGGAAACCGTATCAAAACTAAAATCAACCCAACTGGTTCCGTTAAAATATTGCACCTTAAAAACTGGTACAATATCCTGCATCGGTTCGCTGAAAGTAATCTTAATTTTCCCGGGATCCGGTTTCACGTTATGAGCATTTAAAGACGGCGAAATATCCGTCGCCTGTGGCACGTCCAAATCCTTCCACACGATCACCTCCCTACTTGCATACTGAGGACCGAATCCTGCAGCCGCGTTCGCCACACACACCAAGAGAGTATTTCTTCCCAAAGAAAAATTGAGAGGATCGATAGAAGAATTGATGGAGATCGGATTGGACATACTCAAAGCTCCGCTCGAGTTCGTATTCGAGCCCAGAAGAGAAATACCGTTGTTACAATGACAATCTCCTGCATTAGAATACAACGCTCCGCCTGAGTCCTTGAATTTTCCGACGGGACAATTCGCAACGCCGGCATCGACACATTCGTTACAACCGGAGGACCGTTTTTTGAAAAGAGAATACGAAACCTTGTTTCCGCTTACCTGCCAAGAAACCTGCGCCGTCGCATTGTCGATCACAAGACTTCCGTAATAAAGAGCGGGAGTGGTACCCGTAATCGTAATCGTCGGAATCGAAGTATCGACTGAGTAGATCGCAGATTGAACCGAACCTAAATTTCCGGCCTTATCACGAGCCAAAAACTTAATCGCGCGATTCAGAGTTCCGTTTGGTAAAGGAATCGGAGTAGTATAAGTCGACCCCGCGAGAACGGCCCCGGAACTGCCTGAAATGAGAGGATTAGAACCGTCGATTGTATAAGCGACTACCGAACAAGGAACGCCGGAGTTATCATTACATTTTAAAGCGACGTTTTCCTCTTTCCCATAATTCCCGGCACCGGGATCCGCGGTAATCGTAGGAGCCATGTCGTCACGGACTACCGTAAGACTAGCCTGCCCTGTAAACCCCGCCGTAACACAAATAAAAATAGAATTGCTACCAACGCTCAAGGAATTTGCGGAAATATTAAAAGTGTTGGGCGCGTTAGCCGAAACTGTACCGGAACTCAAAACGCCTCCGTTACTGCATCCCGTACCGTTGGCGCGGATGCTAAAAGTACCGCTTTGATTACTTTTCCAAAAGATAGGGATCGAATTCACGGCTCCATTCATCGCACTCACATAACCGCTGGCAGAACCTCCGTCCAAAGTTACGTTCGGAAGATTATGATTCACTTCGTAAACTGCGGATCGAACTCCTTCCAAATTGCCGGCTAAGTCTCTACAACGATACTGAACCGTGTAAACGCCTTCGCCAAACCCGCCTACGGTAAAGCTCGTGGTTGTAGGATTTTTGACATAACCGGCTAACGGGGAAAATGCGGGAATAGAACCGTCTACGGAATAGATCAAATTTCCCGGCGCCAAATTATCCGCGCAAGAAATCGTAACGGATTGGGCGCCGCCGTAAATGCCGGGAGTGGGAAAAATAGACGACATAGGAGGATTGATATCGTTTCCGATCAAAGCTAAAATAGGATTGTCCACAACCCCGTCCCCATTCTCATCGTAACCGAAACCGGGATATATGGTAACCTTGTTACCGGAACAATTCGGTCCGGTCGTAAGAGTTATTTTTCCGTCAGCGCCGGCGCAAAGATAATAGTCAAGCATCCCATCTCCGTTGATGTCGACCCCGATCGGATCACCTTGAGCATTGGTCACAAAAATGATCTGTGGAATACCGTTTCCGTTTACGGAAACTCCCGATGCGGTCCCATTCCCACTCGGGTCAACGACAATTCCGGTAGAGGCGCCGCCTTGCGAACCTCCGTTAAAGTCTACAGATTCACCTGGAGAAAAAGAAAAAACCTGACCAGAAATCGATTGAGCCGCGATTCCTTCCCCGCCGCTTGCAACATTAGGAACCCCTAATAAGGACAAAAAGGCGTTATACAAAGCTGCAGGTGTTGCCGAACTTTTATTATTACCGCAAGAAAGGAAAAGAATAAAGAACGAAAATAAAAACGAAATCTTAATATATTTACGAAACATAAAACAAACCGATTCTCCTTGTTCAAAATCATCGAAGCTCAAAAACTTATGGACCATTTGCAACGCACCTAACGTAAGCTGTACCTGTTTTGGAAGAAAAAGGCGTCATACCTCCGGACTGAAAAAACACAGTCCAAGCATTCCCCGGTGAAGGGGCATAAGAGGACGAAGTCCAATAGTAAGAATTCTTAGTATTTGGAAAAAAAGTCGAATTAACCGCAAGAGTGGAACTCGCTGAAGTCATATCAACGAGACTATTCAATTCCTTGATAGTAGGAAGTCTCCAAGACTTACCCGCCAGACTCAAACCGTTGCAATAAGTCAAGGCGGCGGACCAAGTCGGCTTGGTCGCAGTACCAGTTGCGCAAGTGCCGCCTGATAAGCCTGCGCTGCACTTTTGCCAAAACAAATTCGACGTCGAATCGGCAATGGTTTGATCACCCGGATCGGACAGGTTTTGAATTCCACTTCCTGAGCCGGAAACACAACGGATGTTATTGGTATTGGAACGCACAAAAGTATCCGATGCGCCGTAATTAAAATTCACTCCCCAGGCCAGGAAAGGATTCGAACGTCTCAAGGTGGAAGACCAATAGTAATTTGCAATCGAGTCGGGAAACCCGGTGCTCGGAAATGTAGCGTTTGAAGAAGAGGAACCGAAAACCGCAAGAGTATCGAGTTCTTTCTGGGTAGGAAGCCTCCAGTCGGTAATTCCGCCAAAACCGGCGCCTGAATTACACTGATTCAAATAGGAACAACCGTTTACACCGGAATGATGAACGACATTACTCCCATCTTGAAAACTAAAGAAAGGCCAAGAATCCAACTTAACCGGGTTATTTGAAGAATCAACCGGAGAACAACTTGCTGCGGGAGTAATGATATTTACGCACTCGGTCACACCGGCGTTTAAAGAAGCGACCATCCCTTCTACGCAAGTTTTCCATTTCAAACCGGAAACGGAATCTTCCGTAACGGCATCGTTCGGATAACCTCCGTAATATTGAATGGAATAATTTCGATTCGAACCGGATTGGGTTTCCCCGTCCTGATTCGTTCCGGCGCAAGGAATTAGATTCCCATTGGAATCCCAGCAACTTGTTTGATTTGTCTTAAAGGGTTTAAAGAACTGGGAACGTACTCCGGTGGCAAAACTCTGCTGAATATCGTTTAGAGGGGCATTCCCGGCCGAATCCTGAAGGACCGCCTTGGAAAGTGTCCAAAGAATCTTAGCGTTTTCAGGAAAATTCATCCAGGAAAAATCGATCTGGAGCGTAGTCGCGTTCACCCAAGTATAAGTTGCCGTAAAATCGATACAATCCCAACCGGCGCCATCATAAACAAAAACGCTCAAAGGGGGGTTCGTCGGGGCGGGATAACATACATTCTTGATTTTTGCCCCCGTGGAAATACCTCCGAAAGAAACATCCATGTTCTTGTTAAAAACAATCTGAATTCTACCGGGATTTGGGATCACATAGACTGGACTCCCTGCGTTAAAGTCTGCAGGATTCGTAGAACTGACCGTGGGGCGAGTGTTATCCTTGGTTACAGTAAAGGAAACGTTTCCATAAAGCGGATCCAAACTAGCGTTCGCAACGCAGATAGAAACCGTATTCGCTCCTTGAGCGAAATTAGAATTTAGAATCGTCGTGGTGATGGGAACGCCCGCAGTCACGTTACCTGCGCTGTTGGTTCCGGATAAAATTGTTCCCGATGCACAATCGGTTCCGGAGCGAAACGTAAACACGCCGTTTCTATCGCTCACCCAACTCACACTCTGGTCGGAAGTTGCATTGACAAGTCGACTAACGGGTGCAAATGAATTCGTAGTAACGGTGGCGACGGAAGTATTAATAAAGTAATTCACCGACTGCAAAGGTGATAAATTGCCGGCAAGATCCACACCGATGAATTTTAACGTCACTGCGGTATCCAAAGGAATCGCAATCGGATTCTGAAATTGAGTTCCGGTTAAAATTGTCCCGTTAGCGCCGTCGATATTCGGATCGGAGCCATCCAATGTATAAGCAATGATTCCGCATCCCGCAGGGTTATTGTCGGTACAAGTGAAGCTTACATTCTGTGCGGTGCCATAATTACCGCCTCCTGGAATCGGGCTAATGGAAGGTTGAGATTCATCCCGAACAACGGTGAGCGTTTGATAGCCCGTGAGAGCGGCTGAGGCACAAACGTGAATTGTATTGACCCCGGCTGAAAAGCTATTTGAGGACACGCTAAAACCGGTTGGAGTATTCGCAGAGACGATGCCGGACTGTAAAATGGATCCACTCTGACAATTACTTGCATTTAAGCGAATTGAATAGGATCCCGAATAATTCGAAGACCAATCAAAGGAAAAATTATTAATCGCACCCGCTTGTGTACTGACTCCCGTAGAATTCACATTAGAAATACTAACGGTAGGCACGTTATGATTGATTTCATAAGAGTCGGTGTGAACGGACTCTGTATTCCCGGACAAATCCCGGCACCGATATTTGATTGTATATAAGCCGTCGCTACCGCCCAAGGTAACTTTTTTAATCTTTGGGTTGGACGCGACACCTAAGAGCGGACTAAAAGATGGAGTGGATGAGTCGGTAGTATAAAGAATGTTTCCAGGCGCAACATTATCGTTGCAAGCGATGGTCAACTGGACGGCGGAACCATAGATCCCTGGATTCGGACTAATTAAAGAAGTTGGAGCCAGAGAGTCCCCGCCAATCTGAGAGAGAATCGTGTTATCCGCTACTCCATCCCCATTCGTGTCATATCCTTGACCAACAATAACCGACACGGGATTTCCCGTGCATCCGGAGCCTGTCATCAGAGAATATTCGGTATTGCTCTTATAACAAATATAATAATCAGCGAGACCGTTCCCATCAACATCCACGGCAATTGGAATTCCGTTTTCATTAAATAGGAAGATAATGTCCGGAACTCCGTTGTTTCTCGTCGAAACCCCAAGAGTTGAATTGTCCCCACTGACTGAGACGATAGGACCAGTATTCCCGGACCGAGAGCCATTAAGATGGGAAAGGTCTCCAGGACGAAATGGATTTTCAGAGGGATAGAAAACACCGTCCACGTATGTACCGCGATTCGCAACTCCTAAATACGACAGAAAGGAGTAATCTGTGTTTTGCGGTTTGCAAAAGCAGAGAAAACCGAGGAAAAAAAGAAGAAATCGAAACAAAGAAGTATGACGTTTCAAAATCACCAAAATACATCTCCCCTGGAAAAATGATAAGTCCTTGTAAAATACTACAAAAAAAACTTGAAAAAGCTCTTCCAAGCGATGGGAATGGATTTTGAGATAAAATGCAAATAAAAAAATCACATTTTGTCAAAAAAAGCAGACAAATGACAAGCACATTCAAAAAACGAACTTAGGAATAGAGAAAACTTAAAATCTATAATAATCGCGAATATGACCAGAAAATAATGGAGAAAACTCTTTAAAAGAAGAAATACGAAGTCACCTGAAATAAAATATGTCGAGAGGGACAGATAACGTGCCCAAGAACGTGATGAACCTTATCCATTGAGGATAGGGAAATGCCATCATTTTGCATTATGTGCCTTTAATCAAAAGGAATTTTGATTAAAGCCGAACGGAAAATCAAGGCAGTTACGGTTCTATTTCGCCTAAAAACTCAGTTTGGTACTAGTTTTGACTCTCCTTTTTAGCCCTCATCGGTTGAAAGATTACAAGTCAATTTCGAAAAAATATTTTGCTCATGCGTATAATGAAAATGAAAATGTTATGTAGATTAATAACGATAAAACCGGCATCCATCCTAGGTTTCTATTTTCTTTTCACGTCCGCTATAAGTTCCCAAACCGAAACACCTAAGCAACCCCCTATGAAAATCACTTTGGACCATGCCGTCCTCATTGGGTCTAGCAACAGTGTCGTCCTCAAAGTTTTGGAAGCCCGAAAGGATGTCACCAAAATGGTCATCACCGAAAAATGGAGAGAATTCCTCCCTAAATTTGGAATTCAATATTACGGATTACGAAACCAAAACGTAAATTCGACGGATAACATATACAACGATATCCGACTAACCGTGCAGCAGTTAATCTTTGATGGCGGAGAAGCAAACCTAAATTTAGAGATTGCGAAATTATCGGAAATGCTCAACGAGCAGGATTTTAAAATCAATCTATCAAGATTGCGATTAGAAATACAAAAAACTTATTTCAAAGCCCTTGCCACAAGGGGAAAAGTTTTCATTCAAAAAAAAGCCTTAGAGAAAGCGCAAGAGGCATATCGTAAAGGACAAGTTGAATTCAAGCAAGGTTTTATAACAAAATTACAAATTTTGGATTTGGAAAGTAAAGTTAAACAATCCGAATTTAACGTACAAAAATCCAAAAACGATAGCGACCAGGCCTTAATGGACCTTAAACAAGTCATGAATCTTGATTATTATGCGAACGTGGAACTTGACGAAAATTTATTCTTCGACTTTGTAATCAATCCGCCTCCCTCCGTTAATATAGATGAACTGATCGCAAGAGCCAGAAACGGCAGAGAGGATTTGAAAAAAATGCAGGTACTGGTCAAAAAAGTAAAGAGTGAAAAAGAAATATTAGATAATTATTATATGCCCAAAGTTTTCCTGGGTGGGTATGCAGGCAGAAACGGCAACAACAATCAATTTTCGCACGATAGCTATGGAGTAAACTTTAATCTAGTCATGCCGTTGGGAAGTAGCGTTATTCAATCCAACGGAAACACGGGCGTTCAAAAGGATGGAAACGGAATTCAAACTTATCCAGGATTTGGAAATCAGACCGTTGGGCCCGGAACAAATAGCTACAATTCAACGTCGGTGCGTTTATTCGACAATTTAAGCCAATCTAGAAAAATCGTTGAAGGAGAAATTCAACTTTCGGAAGCCCTATTAAATTATCGAAACATGGAAAATCAGGTAGGTTTCGAAATTAAAAAAACCGTGGATAAGCTCAACCAATCTTGGGAATTAATAAATATCGCGAATTCCAGAATCAATCTTCAAGTCGAGTCAAGCAGAGTGACTGCGGCCAAGGTAGCTTACGGCCAGGCTAAAAAGGAAGATCAAATAAATTCCGAATTGGAAATGATAAAATCACAGGAAGATCTTACCGATGCATTAGCCTCCTATGCAATCAACTGTTATGAATATGCACAAGTAACCACGGATGAAGGTGGTTTACGAAAATTAATCAACTATTCGAAAGGTTCGGGCAATTCAATCCTTTCGAATCTTATAAAAAACCAAGAAATTACAAATAAACCTAAACGATAGGATAAGAAAATGACTGATCAAAGAAGAATTAACAGATATAGTAGATTAAATTTTTATTATGTGCTTTTTGCAATCCAATTGATAATTACAAATTGCCAAGATACTGGCGAAAAACTTTTGGGTTTAGGCGCGCTCTGGGGCGACCCTCCTCCGGAAGTAATTTTTAGCAGCCCTATGTCTGGCACGGACGGCCTTCCCCCCGACCAGAAATTCGACGTGGGTTTTAGCAGAGAGATGAACATGCAAAGCTGCAGAATTGCATTTAGTATGTCCCCACAAACCGTGGGATTCTTTACCGAATTAAATGGAACCGTACTTACTTTTGCTCCTTCTGCCGCATTAAATCCGGGTACTTATACCTATACAGTCACCAAAAGTTGTGAAGATAAGGCCGGTTTAGATCTTAAGGATCCTTTTAGCGCATCCATATCGATTGGAAACGCTTCAAACGCAGGCCAAAGTCCGGCTGTAAACGGAATGTTCTTATCTGCGGGAAGTAGTTTGGCCTGCAACGGAGGAACGGCGACACAAACGAATTTTTTTGCAAGCGATGTTACGAATGCCTGTATGGGAAATCCAAGTGTAAACCCGATCCTTATTAATTTTTCAAGACCAATGAATACTTCGGCAACTCTAACGGCTCTCTCCGTTAGCCCAGGAATATCCGCAAAGTATGTTTGGACTTCCGGGAATACACTTGCTATTCAACCTGACTTCGCATTGACCGCTAATCAAAGATATAACATCAGCTTCAATACCGGAGCCAAAGACATCAATGGAATTGCCTTGGGCGGAAATCCGATAGGGAGTTTTTTCGTAGGGACCGCCAATGCCGGACCAAGTGTGAACACAATAACCGCGAGTACAGGCTCTCTTGCAGGTTGTCAGGCAGGCATAGGAACCCCAGTTGATATCATGACGGCTAACGTTACAAACGGATGTTTAGGGAATCCGAACAGCCAATCAATCGCGATTAATTTTAATACTCCGATGAATCCGACCATCACACAAAGTGCAGTAGGGATCAGTCCGCCAGTGAGCGGGACATACACCTGGACTGCGGGAAATCAGACTTTAACTTTCACTACGGATTCAAAATTAGAATTTGGAATAAGATATACTGTAACCGTTGGAACGTCCGCCGAAGCGGCTAACAATAATAATTTATCGACTCCAGTATCCGCTAGTTTTATCGCGGGCGGGAACAATCCAGATCCGATCGTACAAGCGATTGGCCTTGTAAGTCAAGTTGGAGCTCCCGGATGTGCGCCCAGTTTTCCAGCGATTGGAAGTGCAGCGGGTGGAACCTGGGTTTCCACATCCTGTTGGTGGGACAATAGCCTACCGGTACTACAACCGAGCAATTATCGATTTGAAGGCGGCGATGAAGGAACTAACAATGCGGCTTCTTGTAACGATAAGACGACTGACAATTTTCGTTTAGTATTTAATAATTATATGAATCTAGGAAATACGGTTGGTGCAGTTTCCCTATCTCGAGATTCTGGGTCATCAACTGTAATTCGATTATCAAGTTGGAACTGGAGCGATTGCCAGGCAGCTTTCCCATTTGGATGTCGCGTTTTGGACGTTATGTTTTCCGAAATGGAATCTAGTTGCGGCGGAGTGAACGGGTTCGGTAGCTCTGCAGACTTTAATTTGACGAATGCAAAATTCGATTTTAATGCAAATAACGGCGCGATCCCTTATCCAGCCATCCCAACTTCGCCGAACTATCCGATTTATACCATTCAAGTTAACGGATCCGCGACAGACATTTTAGGACGACAACTTACACCGTTTAACTTTTCCATGGTGAGCCAATGAAATTGGAAAATAAAAACCTATCGAGCAGAAGAATGAAACACAATTTGATTTTGATCTCCCTCTTTCTTTGCATTTTACAAAGTCACTGTACCGCTTTAAGCAGAAGCGCAAGGTCCGCTGAAAAAGTAGAAAAAGTAAAGGCAAATTACCAAATCGGCTATTTAGAAAACAGAGATTTCAAATTTGACCCGTTTCGAGTTAAGAATTTTCTCAGCCTCTTAAAATTTGAGATCATTCGCGGTGGAAACGGAATTGTAGAAGAAGGCTCTGATGCGGAAAGTGCCAAACCAAATGCGACAGCGATGCCAACTCAACAAACCGCTCCGCCGCTATCGCAAAATCCGGAAGCAAAAGACACTCCTATATCGCCCAACTCAAACTTACCGATTGGGCCTGCCACCACAGAGATGATTAAACCTGCTTCCCCAGTAGTCGAAAACGTATCAAAGGAAACGAAAAGATTACTTAACGAAACGGAAATCAAAAATCTTGGATCAAAAATCAATTTCGATTATTATCTCCAGGGTTCTTTTGGAATATCTGACAGCGGAAGTATCTTAGAGAAAAATTTTACAACCTTAATATTTATCGATGTGCATGATAAATCGGGAAAACTCATTCGCACTGTGACTTTCTCGCAGGAATCGAAGCATTTCTCAGAAGCAGAGGATTTAAAACAAGCAAGTACGCATCTCGCGGATAGAATTATGAGAAAGCAGGAAAATCAGGAAACTAAAGCGTGGTGGAAATTTGAATTTTAGAATGGCATTCTACAAAAAAAGAAAAATCTCATTTGTACTCGTATTCTTAAGCTTTCTTTACCTAAATTGTGGCCTTTCTGAAAAAGAAATGGAAACGATGTATGAAAAAGGTACTGCCCTATTTGTTGCAAACCAACGGAATGAAGCATTAAAAATATTTCAAGAACTGTATGAGGAAGATGAAGATTATAAAGATGTAAAACTCTTAATCGGAAAACTTTTATATTACGACCGTAAATTTCAGCAAGCAGAAGAAGTTTTTCAGGAGATTTCAGACAAAGATCCTGCAAATTACAACGCTTTAGGCTGGTTAATCAAAGCTCAGTTTGCGAGTACACCTCTCAAAAAAGAATTAACGGAAAACCTGCAGAATTTTCTATCCAAGGATACGGAAAATGCTGAAATTCTTTTTATTAGCGGTCGTTTATTAGAAGAAACTGGAAAACCCGATCAAGCAATTCTCGCGTATAAGAAAATCATATCGCAGACAGGTATACTTGCTTTATCGCATCGCCAACTTGAGATTTTGTACAGAAATGCAAGATTGGAGAAAAAGGCATCTTACCATAACAAGAAATATTTGGAACTCATTGGAAAATCGGATTCTTCCAAGGAATAATTTTTTCATCCGGGATTCGCGTTTGCCATTAGGAGGACAATCAATTGATCGTAAAATTTTTGACGTCGAAATCAGGTAAGTTTGTTTTAGGGATCACTCTAACATATTTTCTAATATCTCTATTCCTAATACGGATTTCAAAAAATTCAAACAGTAGAATTTTAAAAAATGCTACATCCGTAGTCACAAAACCTATCGCTTTTGCATTACCCTCTTCTGATAAGACCGAAAACGACGAAGAGCAAATTGAAAGAATGTCGATTTTGGCGATGACCGTTCAGACCGAATCTATCACTCCAATGGTCGAAGCTTCGGGAATGATCGACTTCATGGAAAAGGTGGATCTCTATTCAAAAGTGTCGGGCAGAATTGAAAAAACTTTCTTTAAAGAAGGAGAAGAAGTCTCGCAAGGGCAGAAGCTCTTTAAAATGGAGACGTTACCATTAGAATTAGAGTTATTAAAACAAGAATCCACAATGGAAAGCTCCCGATCGCAGGTCAAGTTAGCGCGAGAAAAGTATATTAAAGCAAAGGGAAGTGTTCTTGCTAGAATTCAAGAATACGAAAAAGCCATATCGGTTTTAGAAAAAACAAAACAAGAATACGAAAAAGCAAAAAATACATTCGTAGGAATCGAAGAAATTTATAACGCCGGCGGATTTACTAGAGAAGAGTTTGAGAATGCAAAACTCAATTTAAGCTCAAAAGAAACCTCATATCAATTGGCGGAAAGGGATGTGGAAATAAGAGGTATTGGCCTTGCCGATAAAGACATACTAAGGAATAATTATAAACTCCCCGAGACAAAAGAGGAGAGAATAAGAATCTTAGAAGAGATAAATAGCTTAATCGAAAAGGCAGAATGGGAAGTGGCCGAAGGAGTATTAAAAGCCCATGAAGCCCAAGTAAATTCTACAAAAATGTTATTAAAAGAATCTATAGTCTTTTCACCTATTAACGGCGTTGTGGCTAAACAATTTAAAAACGAGGGTGAGATCTTGAGCAGTTCTGGTCCAGGTCAACACGTGTTATCGGTAATAAATGTTAAACAAGTTTACGCAGTACTGAATATACCTGAATCCGAGTCAATAGACCTCCGAAAGGGGATGAAGATGTCCTTCTCGGCAGATATATACAAAGGGCAACAATTTACAGGAATTGTCCAAATGGTTAGCCCAATAATCGATCAAAAAAGCCACACTGTGGAAATCAAAGCGCTCGTGGACAATAAAAGTAAACACCTTAAACCCGGAATGTTCATTCGAGCAAATATCACGACAGGTCAAGAGAAACCGACGATTAGAATTCCAAGCACAGCAGTCTTATTAAATGAGGACGGAACAAGTGGAACTGTTTGTTTGGTCAGGGACGGGAAGAGTTATCGTAACGAGGTTAAACTTGGTCCTCAAAGTGAAGGGAAAATCATAATTTCAGACGGGTTATCTAACGGAGATACGATCCTTTTGGAAAGAATATCTCAAATTAGAGACGGCATGTCCGTAAATCCTCTTTTCGACAAAAGATGAAAACGATAGTTAGTCTTTGTGTGACAAAACCGGTAACGGTAATAATGACTTGGATTGCCATAGTCATATTCGGAATCATTGGATTAAAAAATGCTAAAATAACTCTTCTTCCGGAAATCGCATTTCCGCGAGTGTCTATTATTACAAGTTATCAAAATGCTTCACCGGAAGAAATAGAAAATCTAATCACCAAACCCCTTACGGATTCTATTGGAACAGTAGGAGGAATAGAAAAAGTTTCTTCCGAATCATTAGAAGGAATATCCATAATTACTGTTCAGTTTTCCTTCAACACATCGATAGATTTCGCGATTATCGAGCTGAGAGAAAAAATAGATCTTATACGAGACCAGCTACCTCAGGATGCCAGTAGACCGATAGCGACCAGATTCGACCCATCACAATCAGCATTCCAAGAAATCATTATTTTCCCTAAAAACGATCTGGATTCCAAATCTCTGCGATCCTTTTCTGAAGAAAATATCAAAGTATTCTTCGAGAGAATTGAAGGAATAGCCTACGTACAGATTTCCGGCGGTTTCGAAAAAGAAGTCCGCGTAGAAATTGATCCCGAAAGAATGACAACATACGGCGTGTCCATTCCGGAAGTCGAAAAATCCATTCTATCGGCGAACATAAACATTCCTGCCGGCAGCCTTCCAGTTGGGAATAAGGACCTGCTCCTTCGAACAATCGGAGAATACAAAACCTTAGATGATATTAAAGAAACGATAGTTGCCACTAATAGCGGAGGAGTTCCTATTCCTATCGGAGCGGTCGCTTCCGTGTTTAGTACTTTCAAAGAACGGAGCGGTCTAGCTCGTTACAATGGTAAGGATTGTATAATCTTCTATCTTTATAAAGAATCCGGGAAAAATTCAGTCGAGTTATCCGATCGAGTTAATAATGAATTGAACACAATCAATTCAAAATTTTCCGAAAAACTATCGGCCCAAATAGTTTATGACGAATCCGTTTTTATACGCGACTCCGTTTTAGGGTTAGTTTGGTCGTTAGTCATTGGGGCTGCACTCGCATTCTCTATACTTCTCCTATTGATTCAGAGCTTTAGAGCGCCTTTAATACTTCTTATTATAATACCTTTTTCTCTACTAGCAACGTTCCTTCTCTTCTACGTATTCCAAATTTCATTAAACATGATGTCGTTAGGCGGTTTAGCGCTCGGAATTGGAATGTTATTTGATACTAGTAACGTCGTATTTTCCTCGATTGAACGGAATCTAACAAAACGAAAATCAGTTTTTGAAGCCGCAATAGAAGGCACAACCGAAGTAACGGGATCGATCGTTTCGGCAACCCTAACCACAATAATCGTATTTCTACCGATAATTTTCATTAAGAGTTTTATCGGCATTTTGTTTTCTGAAATGGCTATCGCAATTGTTTTATCGATTTCAATTAGCTTACTTGCGTCGATCACAATCATACCAACGTTATATGTTATTTTCGACAAAACTAATTTTTCAAAGGCTCGCGAAAAAAACAGACTTTTCGCAAAATCCGCCGGATACTATGACGATGCGCTCGCTGCCTATGAATTAAAATTAAAAGAATACTTAGATCGACCCAGAAAGTTGTATTTATTTCTTTTTGTAGGTTTCGTGATTTCCGTTCAGTTTCTATTTATTCTTCCACGTGAATTTATGCCAGCTGTGGATAATGGCGAGTTTATCATTAATATAGAAAATGGTCAAAACACTACTTTAATAAGTACGACGAGTATCGTTGATACCGTTGAACAAATCTTACTCTCTGACAAAAGCGTTAAGAGTGTAATATCGAAAATCGGTTCAGATAATGACGATTTTGTCTCGAAGTTAAATGGTGGATCTGGGGCGAACATTGCCAAACTTAGAGTCTTGCTTCAACCGAACTCTTCTAAAACAACAAAAGAAATCATCGAAAATCTGAGAAAGAGGCTTTCGTTTACTGAAGATATCCGGATAAATTTTGAAGGGAATGGTGATCTCATTGGCAAGATCCTAGATCCGCATAGTAGCCAATTAAATCTGGAAATTCACGGTGAAGATCTAAAAATATTATCTGAAATCGGTAATACTTTAATAGGGAAACTTGAAAAAAATCATATCGCAACGGATCTAAGGAGCACTCTCGAAACTAAAAAACATGAGTATCTAATTGAATTTGATCCAATTAAAGCGAGCTCTTTAAAGCTAACGAACGAATATATATCTCAATACGTGAAAGTTGCAAGCTATGGCGCAAATATATCCAGAATAAGATATCAAGAAGAAGATCTTAACATTCGCCTTCTCATAAAAAAGGACCAAATCGATAACTTAAACAAACTTAACGCTTTAAACATAAAGACCCCAACGGGCGAATTTGTAAGCATATCTCAACTTGCAAACATTAAGGAAAACCTTTCATCTGGATCGATCCGCAGATCGGGTAACTCTAGGGTGAATGCAGTTTATGGAAATCTTGATCTAAACGGTACAACTGAAAAAATCACCCAATTAATCTCTACTCTAAAATTGCCTGTCGGATATTCTGTCAAAATTGGTGGGGAATTCGAGAATATAGAAAAGTCCTACAAGGAACTTCTATTCGCTTTTATTTTAGCCTCTGCTTTGATTTATATGCTGCTAAGCAGCCAATTTCAATCGCTAAAGCTTTCAGCGATCATGATCTGCACAATTCCTTTGATGTTCATAGGAATATTTCCTGCACTATTCTTATTCGGGAAAAGTTTTAACATTAGCGCTTTTTTAGGACTCGTCTTGTTATTGGGCGTTGTGGTCGACAATGCCTCACTCTATTTTGAATATCTTGTTATTTCATTAGAGGAGCATAAAGAACTTAAGAAAGCCATTATAGAAAGCGGTAAAATTGTATTTCGACCAGTTTTGATGAATAACCTTACTACTATCCTAGGCTTGGTCCCCGTTGCCTTTGAATTTCAAAAAGGTGCAGAGTTTCAGTCTCCGATGGCAATCGTTGTAATCGTAGGGTTATTATCCTCTTTCATTTTTAGCCTCTTTCTGCTTCCAATATTATTCTTTTTATTATTAAAAAATCGCAAAAGCCAAACGATATAATCGATTTCATATGAGCTCAAAGATGCCGTCCAAAATCACAGTTCAAATGTTAATAATTTCAGTGTTACTCTTTGGAATCATATCTGTATTTAAATTAAATTATTCTTTATTACCCACAGTGAAAAATCCTGCACTTTCAATCGTAGTTGAATTTCCGGGTGCGGATTCTGAAACCGTAGAGAATACGATAACAATTCCCTTAGAAGACAAAATATCTGCGATAGGTGGAATTACAGAAATACGTTCCCAATCTGAAAAAGGAAAATCACTTATTCGTTTAGATTTCGAAAGTAGCGCAGACCTAAATCTCAAAACATTAGAGATTAAAGAAAGAATTGAAAACACGGTCGTAAATTTTCCTAAAGAAGTCCGGAAGCCTAGAGTATTAAATTTTGACCCGAATGAAATGCCAATCTTCGTAATTTCGCTAAAGGTACCCAAATCTGAAGAAATGGGAGAATTAAGAGCTTTCGCAGACAGCGTAATCAAGAAGTCCTTCGAAGGAATCGAAGGAGTTAGTAAAGTTACAATCTCAGGAGGAAAAGTAAAGGAAATACTTATTTCTTTCGATATCCAGAAATTAAATACTTATAACATAAGCTTGGCTGAAATTTACAACGCAATACATTTTAATAATCGTTCCTTAACCTTAGCGGCGGTAGAAGAAAAAGGAGGACTTTATCAAGTACGACTCAAGGGGAAATTCAAAACGATAGAAGAATTAATTGAATTACCCGTAACAAGCTTAGCGTTGGGAAAAACGATTTCTCTTGGAAACATCGCGACCGTGGAAGGCTCTTATAGAGATGATGATAACTCCTATCGCGTTAATGGAAGTGAAAATATAGGAATATATGTTTATAAAAAACATAACGCTAATATCTTACAAATTTCCGCCGAGATAGATAAATCTATTTCCAATTTGAATGGCAGCGTTCTGCGTCTGGATAAAATATTCAATCAAGCGGATAATATCAAAGGAAGTTATGCCAATTTCTTTTTCATTATGGTTGTCACATTCTTTTTAATATATATTTTTCTCAAAACGAGAAAATATCATAATCCCTTAAGCTTAATTGCGCTTCTCCTATTCCAATCCGTCCTAATACTTTTAATTTTTTCCTTCGTTCATTTCCTCTTTAAAATAGATTTCGATTTGTTAACCGTTCTGTCTTTTTATCTATCCTTTATAATTTGGATAACGCTCTACTTTCAGCTTAACAGTCAAGAAGCAAAAATGAAGCGCACTTTACTCTTATGGATTCTCCTATCGTTACCCTCTCTTTTTTTACCAAGCATACTACTTAACCCTACGATCGCAATAAACCTAATTAGGTTATCTCTTCTAACAGCATTGGGAATATCATGCCTTCAACTTTCCTTCGAATACATAACGGCTCGAAAGGAAAAAAATACGTCCCTAATGCAGGATATCCAAACTCTTCCGGAAGGGCCCCTTTATCAAATGAATAGTCGTCATCCTGATCAAAAGAACGGCTGGAGGTTTCTGATATTCATTGCAGCCGTGACGATATTTGCGCTGGTTATATTTCTCAGATCAACAAAGGAGGTTTATTTCAATATTGAGGACGACCGAGTATACGGTTATATTGAACTACCGTCAGATTCGAGCTTTCTATATACGAACAATATCGTACAAAATATTGAAGCAAAACTGTTAAAAAACTCGAACGTAAAGGATGTAATTTCGCAAATTGATCCGGGTCACGCCTTTTTAATCATAAATTACCATAAGACCGCCTTCTTCAAAAACGATATAATAGCTTCGTTAAATGAATCCGTTGGAAAACAGAATCCCGCCTATTGTTATTTTACGAAAGAATCCGAATTAGGACGAATGAAGGAAGTTTCATTGGATATAATTGGTTCCAATCACGCGGATTTAAATAAGTCAGTACCAAAGATTGCAAATCTGCTCACCAGCTTTTCCGGAATACAAGAGGTTATTCTCAATTTCAAACCACCTCGGAGCGAACTTCAATTAGACTTAAATAGCCATAATCCATTAGTACAAAATTCGGAAATTGGTTCCTTTTTAAGAACTGTCATACAAGGATCTGTTGTTAGTAAATTTAATGAAGAAAACAGTGAACTCGATATACGAATTCGAGCCTCAAAAGAATATCGAGGATCAGAAAAACAACTCAATAAGTTTCTCATCAAAAACAATGTCGGTCAATTCTCTCCGATAAGTAACCTTTTTACAGGAAGGGAGACAACCTCTCCAATAAAATTATTCAGAAAAAACAAACGCCCGACTCTCGCATTATCAGTTAGGGCAGGCTCCTATAATGCTGCAGAATTACTGAAACTCGTTCACAATAATGCCAGGGATCTACTGAATAAAGACGAACGAATTGAATTTAATAGTCGAATTGAAAAACTTTCGGAATCAAACGGAATCTTTTTAACCTACTTGCTATTGATTTTTTCTATATGTTTTTTTCTTTTCACCGGCTTTACCGAATCAATAGGAAAGTCATTAAATTATTTTTTCTCCCTGATATTTACTTATAGTATTTTCTTGTCGCTCTATTTGCTCCTTTTCAAAGCTTACGATATCGGCTTACATATTGGCAGCGTTGTAGTCTTAATAGTTCTAATGATTCATATAGTATCAAAATCTGATGCTACCGTTCCTGCGAGAATTCGTGCAGAAAAGGAGAAACATCTTATGATCGGAACGATTTTATATCTACCCTTACTTGTATTTTCAAATATTGAGCTAACTGTAATAAAAAACGTCGCTGGCATATTTTTAATTTCAGCGTTCTTATCTAGATTTCTACTATTTGAATTTAACGTAAGTTATATGAATGTTCTGAATTACACAAAAGAGAAAATCACATCCCGTTTTCAAATCTTAATGAATAGGAGAAAATAACCTTGTATCCAACGAGAATTATCACGTTTTTCAAAACTGCGGTGTTAACTTTAAAAAGGTCTCTTCAACGATGGACCTCTACAAAAAAAGGAAAGCTTTTCTTCTTTTTAACTATTGCATTTTGTCTCTTTGTGTTTGTAACTGCTTTTTTAAAGTTCACTAAATACAAATGTTTAACGGAGAGTTGCGAAAATGGTTTTGCAAAAATACAGTACCGGGGAGGGGCTTATTACGAAGGTTATGTAAGAAACTCACATCCGGATGGCTACGGGTTATTTAAAAACGAAGAAGGACATTTCTACAAAGGAGAATGGAAACATGGAGTAAAGCATGGCGACGGGTCATATAGATATCCGGACGGATCTTCTTATTCAGGCACATTCGTGAATAATAAAAAACAAGGACTTGGAGTTTTCGGATGGAGAGATGGAACAACCTTAAGCGTTAGGTGGAACGAAGACGAGCCGGATGGTGCAGGATTGTTGATTCTGTCCGATGGAACAAAACTGAGTGGAATTTATAAGTCAGGTAGGATTTACGATGGGAACGGAGCGTTTATCTATCCCGATGGAAACGTATACATCGGATCTTGGCGAGCTGGAAAAAGGGAGGGCTTCGGAATCCTACGAAACGAATCCGGGCAAATAATCCACAAAGGAAACTGGAAAAACGACAAGGAAGCGTTTAACGCTAATTAATTAGGAAACACAATGCAATTATTCGTGAAGATGAAACAAGTTATCGCAAATAACATTGTTAAAAAAGAGATATTGAAAACCTTAAGTTTTCATTTAAATCCGGAAACAATTCAGGGAATAGAGGATAAGGAATTCTTCAAAACGGCCTTAAAAACTCACCTGATTCTTTTGGGACTTTACATAATAGTAAACTTTCTTCTCTCACTACTCAACCTTTCATATTTAGTAGAGTATTCCCAAGTCATGAGAGGTTTTTTAGTAGAAGGCAAAATTTCCGTATTGATGTATTTGTTAAATTCCTTTCCTTACAATATTTTCTTCTTTGCATTATCACTAGTAATTTTTGAACTTTTTGTCAGTATCAGTTCCTATTTTACAGTTAAAACTTTTGGAGAAAAGAACGTAAGTTTTTTCAGATGCGCGTCTTTGGTGATTTCAAGCAATCTTTACGTCTTATTATCGTTTTTTCCAATTTTATTCTTCTTCAGCCTGATGCCAAATTCAGCGAAAAAAGATATTTTCTATATGATTCTCTTCATCGGTTTTGTGAGTCTTTTTTTAATCATAGGCATTTTGCTACAGGCAATCAGCTATTTTCGAATGGTAAAAACTGTATTTCAGCAAAATAGTGGCAGGGCTTTTCTGACTTGGTTTTCCCCTTTCTTAATTCTCTTATTTTTCTTTTTATGGACCTATAGGCCTGTTTAAATTAAGAATTACCCTGGAGAAAAGCATAGCCAATCGACTATTATAGTATTTGGTTTTTCAGTAGTTTAATTTACTCAAGCCGGCAGTTTGAGAATTCTTCGATGAGAAAAAGGGGAAAAGTAGTCCCCGGTTTCACCCAGGGACCAAAACCAAACCAGGCTCACAATTTAGCCTAATTAACTTTTCGGGAGAATCGGAAATTCTCCTCATCATTTTTTAGAAACTCTTATTTTTTCTCGGATTTTTTTAATGTGGCCCGCATCAGGATCACCTTTCCAGAGACCTTCTCCCGTTCCGATTTCAGAAAAAACTTTCCTTCCGGAGTAGCCACCTTATAAGACGGGTATTCTTTTACCGTTTCAAACTGAACTTCCTTTCCGAAGAATTCATCCATCTTACTCATCCATTTATCTTGAACGATCAGATAACGTTGTCCGTCCTTTTGAATCGCATCGATCAAAATCGCCGGATCAAAAAGAGTTCTCGAAATTCTTTGAGAATAATAAGCGTAAGATCTTTTGGAAGCGGGAACTCCAAAGAGAAAAAGTTTTTCCTTTCCAGGTTCGTTTTCGCGAATAAAAGTTCCGATCTCTTTTGAAGGCTGAAACGAAGTCAACATCGGATAAAGATATAAACTCACAATGGAGAAGAACAAGGAAACCGGAAACATCCAAGAAGCAAGCAAACGCCCTTCCCTACCCGTTTGAAAATAAACCCAGATAAAAACCGCCAAGTATATCGCGGGTAGAATCAGATAATCCCAACTCACATCCACGCTCAGAAAAGGAAGAATCAAGAGCGTAACCAAAAAGGCGCTTCCGGTGATCAAAAGAAGAATCACGCCTATCCCTTGAAAGGATTCTCTCTTTTGGGATCCTTTCAAAGAAAGAAGAATCGATTCTAAAACTCCCGCCCCGATCACTGCCGCCGCGGGAAGACACCAATAGATATACTGAGGAAGTTGATATCTCGAAAAACTAATCAAAAATAAAAAGAGAAAAAGCCAAAAACCGGGAACAAAATCCTGATTCTTATATTCATTTTTTAGAATATTCTGAAATAAACCTTTAGATTTTCCTTCTTTGAAAAAATTCCTCACACGATCGATCACAAAGCCGACAAAGGGAAGAATAAAAATTCCGAAAGCCCAGGAAAAGTTGGAATAAAAAAAGAGAGGATTGAACTTCTGATTGTACATCTTTACGTAAAATCTTCCGAAAGATTGAATCCACAAAAAGAAGTAAGGACCGTAGGTCTGAAACTCAAGATAAAGCGGAATCGACCAGAGAACCGGGGGAAGGATCGCGAGAAATGCGCCGGGAAATAATTTCATTTCGAGAAGTCGTTTCCAATCCCTCCTAAAAAGAATATCACCCCCGATCGACAAGGCGGGAATCACCATCGCAATCGGTCCTTTGGTGATAAACCCGAGCCCCATCGCAAAATACATAAGAAAGTAATAATTTCGATTCTTCTTAAAGCCTAAATAATAGAAAGCGTGCACCAAGATCAGATACGGAGTCAGATAGACGTCGATCTTAGGATCGACGACCATCGAGTAGAGCCCGGGTGAAAGAGAATATAAGAATACCGCGATCCAAGCTCGAAGCCGACTTCCCGAATACGATTCCGTGAGTTTAAAAATTCCCCAGAAGGAAAGAAACGTAAAGAGAAGCGCCGGAAGACGAAACGCAAAATTTTGATAACCGAAGACGAGAAAAGAAAGGGAAATTTTCCAAAACGTCAGGATCGGTTTGTCCAGATATCTTCTTCCATTGTCGCGGATAAAAAACGGATTCCCGCCTTCCACCATCTCTCTCGAAATTTCCGCGTATTGGGAAGAATCGATATCGATCACGTCGAGAGGAAGAGTAAAGAGCAAAGGAAGAATCGAGATCAAAAGAAGAACAAAAAGAACTTTGATGGAAATCAAGGGTTTATCGGAAGCGATTGAATTCATTTTTTATTCCTTTTTTTAATCCATAAATCCGGATTCGAGGACACAGGTATTAAAACCTTTGCATGTAGTTTCAGATTCGAAACAAGGAAGAACAAAACTCTGTTCTCGGATACAACCGCTCTCGCAGTCGATCATCGCCTGATTCTTTTCAAGTTCCGTAACCCTAACGTCTTTAAACGTGGTCACCGCACACTGAACGAAGAACTTACACGCCGAACTGCACTTTTGTTGAACGTATTCCTGACAGGAAACGAAAGGTAAGATCGTTAATAAGAGGAAAAGAAGAATTCTTCTCGGATTCATTCCCCCATTTTTCAAAAAGGAAAACTGAGGTCAACTTTTTGAGGCGAGCATTCCGCAGGCCCCGAAAATATCTTTTCCGGGTGATCTTCGGTTGAGAATCGGAACTCCCGCGGGTTCCAAGAGTGTGATAAACTCTTCCACCTCGTTTCTCGTAGGCCTTCTCCATCCGAAGAATTCAGTATTGAGGGGGATCACATTAATCTTGCAATCCATGGATCTCGCGATCTTTATGAGTTTGTTTGCGTTCTCTTGTCCCATGTTTACGCCGGGAATCATAACGTATTCGAAAGTGATTCTTCGATTCAGTTCTCTCGTAAAATCCTTTGCGGCTTGGATGAGTTCCGGAAGGGCGAATTTTTCTTCGATGTCCATGATCTCCTTTCTTCCGTTCGGGTCCGGATGATTGAGAGAGATCGCAAAGTTATAAGGTTCTTTATTTTCAATAAAACGTCTGATCCCATTGACGACACCGGATGTGGAGATTGTGATTTTTTTCGCGCCAAGGTTGAGTGCGTCCGGATCATGAAGAATGGAAGCGGCGCGGATCACGTTGAAATAGTTGTGGAACGGTTCCCCCATTCCCATAAAAACGACGTTAGTCGCTCTATCGCCTACGATTTTTTCGACTTGGAGAATCTGATCTACGATCTCGTGGGCCTTGAGATTTCCCTGGAATTCCAACTTTGCAGTTGCGCAGAATTTACAATTGAGAGTACAACCGACTTGTGAAGAAATACAAATCGTCTTTCTCCCTCCGTCTCCCGACGGAATCCAGACCGCTTCGAATTCTTTTCCGTTATTCGGTTCGGAAGTGAAGGTGAACTTTTGAGTTCCGTCTACGGATTTGAGATGTTTTGCGACATGAAGACGAGTGAGAGAACAGAGTTCTTCCAACTTTTCTTTGAGCGCCTTGGAGAATGTAGTGAATTGTTCCCAAGATTCGTAACGATTTACATAAAGGCCGTGATAGATCTGTTTTGCGCGAAAAGGCTTTTCGCCCAGGGAAGACATGATATCCGAAAGCTCTTTTAAGGTTCTTCCTTTTAACGGAATCTTTCCGGTTTGAACTTCTCCGAGCGTCTCTTGAATCATGAGAATCATCCTACAAGTCTATGTTTTTCTCTATGGTCGTAGAGAAAACTCTTTTCAAACTCTATTTTTCCATGAAGAAAAAAAAGGCGACGAAACCACGACCGGTTCTTTTCAAAAGACTCCTCCCCTTTTTGTTTTTATAAGAATCCTTATGTCTTTTACTTTTTATAAAGTTATGTTTCTCAGTTAGAGTTAGTTTCGTGCGGTTTATACGAACTTCGCACAATTGCAGATCAAAGCGTTAAACAGTGATTTTCATCGGCAGAATTACCACAAAACTCGGCGCTCCAACTGGAAAGGGTCGCGTTTAGGCGAACTTCGCATAAATGCCAAAATCAAACAGAAAGATCGGATTCTTTTGGTCGGAGTTACCACAAAACTCGGGGCTCCAACTGGAAAGGGTCGCGTTTAGGCGAACTTTGCATAAACGTAAAAAAATTCGCATGCAAATTACAAACGATCCTTCTTCGTTAAAACAAAACTCGAGACTCCAATTGAAAAGTCGCGTTTAGGCGAACTTCGCATAAATGCCAAAATCAAACAGAAAATTCGGATTCTCTTTTGGTCGTAGGTACGGCAAAACGCGGGACTCCAACTGGAAAGACGCGTTTAGCTGAACTTCGCATAAACAAACAAAAAGATCAAATTCTTCTATCGAAAGTTTTCCATCTAAGAACGATCCAAGATTCTATAAAACAAATAAGGGGAAACTGCAATCCACAGGAGGACAAGAATCCAGAGTTCTCCTTGGAAAAAATCGTGTGCGCGATAGAATTCGGAGATCGGTTTTTGCGACCAAAAGACTATCATAGTAAATTCAAAAACTTCGGTAAAAATCACCCAAAGAACCCCGACTAAGATCGACTGTCTCGAATTTGCAAATGGATAATATTTCGCGATCCAAGCGATCGGAATACTCAAAAGGAGAATACCTGTAAATACCGAAATCTGATGCGATAAAAACTCTCCGAAAAGATTCTTATAAGTAAGTTCTCGAATCGCCGCATTCAAAAACGCAAAAACAAGAAGAAAGAACCAAAAAAAAGAATATCGAGTCATAATTTCCCTCACTCTTCTCAAATCAACTCTACGATTCGAAGAACTTCCATTCTAAAATTCGCGCCTTTCTATTGATAAATGTCTACTGAAAAGTTTCGTAGAGGGCAATCCATTGTTGATGAGTGGAACTCTCGAAATGTAGAAACGCGTTTTTGGGAATTTGGAAAAACTAAAAACTTCTCTGAAAGTTTAGAGTTTGTCGCAAAACCCAAAAAAAATGTAGGAACTCCAATAAAAATTTAACAAAAACAAGTTTGTTAGAATATTCTTGGAAGCGTCGGCCAGGCTAAAAAAGGAATCTGTAGGAACTCCATCGTTTTTATTACGAGCTCATCGAATGTTATGGAAGATTTCTTGGAAGGTCTTGAGACAACCTGAATGAAAAACGGCTTTAAGTTCGGTGAGATTATTTTCGCCGAAACATTTTTTCGGAAAATCGGTCAATATTAAAATATTCTAAAATAGATCGAGCCAGGCCTTGTGAATATCCGGCTTCTCCATAAAATAGGTTCCGATCAGTGCGGCGTCCACGAGTTTTCGAAAGTTATCGAGATCGGAACGATTTTTCACACCTGATTCTCCCACCTTAATCACGTTAGGCGGTAAAAAGGAAGAAACCTCTTCGACGAGATTTTTGTGAATCTGAAACGTATCCAAGTCTCTTGTGTTGATTCCTATGATTTCGGCGCCACAATCCAAAGCCAACTTTGCCTCTTCAGACGTATGAACTTCCACAAGGCTGTCCATTCCCAAAGAAAGTGCGGATTTTAAAAATGTTTTGATTTGTTCCGGAGTCAGAATTCTTACAATTAAAAGAATCGCAGAAGCGCCGTATTCTCTTGCTTCCCGAATCTGGATCTCGTTTAGAATAAAGTCTTTTCTTAAAACGGGAATCCTTACCTTGGAAGAAACGTTCTTCAAATCTTCCAAGGAACCGCCAAAATAATCTCGATCGGTCAAAACCGAAATCGCCGACGCTCCACAATCTTCGTAAACGCTCGCGATCTTTACCGGATCATAGTCGGTACGAATTTCACCGGCGGAAGGACTTTTCCTTTTACATTCTGCGATGATCGAGAACTTACGACTTCTGAGGGATTCCCGAAGTCCGAGTCCTTGATAAGGAGTTGGATCAAAACTACGAGTATTCAGAATCTCGTTCTGTTTGGTGGCAATGATTTCCCGGAGAACCCGGTGCAATTGAGCGGAAGACATTTGAGGCTTAGAAAGATTTCAAAGCCTCGTCTTCAGTTTCGCGGATATCAAAAAGAGAGGTGAGTTCGATTACGTCAAAGATGCGTTTCACCGCAGGTTTGATATTACTGATTTTTAATGCACCCTCTTTTGAGTTGAGTTTTCTGAGGGTGGAGATACAAGCTCTGAATCCGGATGAAGACATATAATCCACTTCCTGCATATTCAGAATTACTTTTTTATGACCTTGATTGTCGATCAGATCATTCAGATTTTCCTCTACTTCATTGGCGATGGAAACATCCAAACGTCCTTTGAGATAAACAATCAAAACACCGTCGCGTACTTTGTGATCGAGCAAGGGAATATCCTTAAGTTTTTGCTACTGACAACTATCGGGGGTGAAAATAACCTGTCAATCACTGTTCCAAGGTCAAAAAATGAAATTTCCCGAGTCCCTAAAAGGCCAGAAGACTCTTGTTCTTGGTGGAGGAATCTCCGGAAATTCCGCTTTGAATCTTTTGATCACCATCGGCGCGGATCCGATTCTCTGTGATCGAAATCCTCCTTCTTCCAACTCGATTTCTTATCTTTCGGATTCTACCGAACCGAACTCCCTTCCTCAAATCTCTCTTATCATCAAGTCGCCTGGAATTTTACCGGATCATCCAATTCTTCTCTTCGCGAAAGAAAAAGGAATTCCTGTTTTTTCCGAAATCGATCTTGGAAATAATTTTTTTCATGGAAGAATGATAGGCATTACCGGCACTGACGGAAAGTCCACTACAACGGCGCTTACGGCTCATCTCTTAAAAAAAGATTTCCCCGATCTGAAAGAAGGAGGAAACCTCGGAATTCCTTTTACTTCTTTTTGCAAAGAACCGATTTCCTTGGCGGTTCTTGAACTTTCCAGCTATCAATTGGACGATTCGTCTCCGCTTCGATTGAACACATCCGTATTTTTAAATCTCGCTCCCGATCATTTAGAAAGACACAAGACGATGGAAAATTATTTCCGAGCAAAACTCAAGATTGCCGATCTTCAAAATAAAAATCATTCTCTGATCGTTTCTCAAAAGATAAAAGATAGAATTTTGAATTCCGAAAAATTTCAGTGCAAACTTTTGACTTTTGGAAGAATTCCGGAAGCGGATGCGTTTTTAGATGAGAATTCTCTAAAAATTCGAACCGCAAAATTCGAATACGATCTCTCCCAGTTTTTTCTCCCCGGAACTCACAATCGTGAAAATCTTGCGGCTTCGATTCTCGCAGCGGAGGCGATCGGAGGAAAACCGGAATCGATTCAAGACCAAATTCCCCTCTTCAAAGGTCTTCCTCATCGTTTCCAGATTGCCGGAGAAAAAAACGGATTTTCGTTTATCAACGATTCTAAATCGACAAACCTTCACAGTATGCTCGCGGGAATGTCGACTTGGAAAAAAAGGGAGGAAACCTGTCTCATCCTCGGAGGAAGACCGAAAAAAGAGGATCCTAAACCACTTTATGATTTTTTAATACAAGGAATCGGTTGTGTAATTCTTATCGGAGAAGGTCGCCAGGTTTGGGAGGAAGATATCGGAAAACTCATCGGAGAGAAACTTTTTGCCGTAGAATCCTTAAAAGACGCTTTTGCGATCTTAGAGGAAGGGAAAACAAAACTTCCCGAAAATTCCGGGGAAACGTTTCAAATTCATCTGAAGAATGGAACACAAATCTCTTCGGTAGTTTTTTCTCCCGCCTGTGCAAGTTTTGATCAATATAAGAATTTCGAAGAAAGGGGAAATCATTTTCTCTCTCTTGTTGAATCCTTTCTCAAAAATATTCAATAATCGACATATTTCTTCGGTTTTCCGTCTTCGGCCCCTTCCAAAGAGCAGCGTAGAATCAATCACGAATTTCGATCTCAAAACGTAGGAATATTTACAGCGCGTTCCAAAACTCGATGATCATAGTTAGAAAGATCAAGCCGCAAGAACCTGTCTGCCTCAGTTTTGTGACTAGTTCTTATAGAACCCTTGCTTTGAAAGCAATTCACCCAGGAACTCGGAAGTATTCCATTCTTCAATGATGAACCCATCTTTAAATTTAGAGACTACCATTTCATCCCACTTAATCGTTTTTTTAGGAACTAATTTGTTGCTCTTCGAGGGTTTGATTTTTCCTTTTAATGTTCTTTTCCAAACGACAACCTCTTCGGTCTGAACTAAGAATTGAATTTTAACGATTTTTAAGTCGTAGAAATATTTATTTAGATCGCGCAACCACCTTTTTATGATTTCGTGCCCTTTATAATCTTTTTTAGAGGTATGAACAATATAGTTTCGCGCAAATGCGCCTTGAATCGAATTCGGGTTATTATTTTGTATTAATTCTTTTAGAATATATTCTATTTTCTCAGTGTTTTTCATAATATTCCTATAGGGTGATTCTACTTTATTGATTTGTAATTTAGATTTTAAGCATTATTTATTTTTTTGTGAACTGCTATTTGAGTCTGATCCGGAAAAAAGATTTCGCTATCGACGTAGTAAATTCTTCAAAATCCTGTGCACGCCCCTTTTTCGGTCATTTTAAATTTTTTAGACCACCCTTGGAAACGGAGATGATTCTATTCTATGAAAGGAGTCATCGATTGTATATAATGTTGAGCAGCCGAATTTCGCATAAAAAATTTTCAGTTAAGATACGAACGTCCTTTGCACTGTTTCGACAAAATTAGGTGATTCTGTCCAACGCGGGCAGCGTTTAGGCGAACTTCGCACAATTGCGGGTGAAACGTTCAAAACCAGACTCTCAAAGTCGGAGTTACGACGAAGAAAAGCGACCCGCTCAAACCCGCGTAGCGTTTATACGAACTTCGCACAATTGCGAGTGAAACGTTTAGAAGTTGACTCCCGACGTCAGTGTTACGACGACCTAAGCGATTTCTATCAGACCGGGCTACATTTAGGCGAACTTCGCACAATTGCGGGTGTAACGTTTAGAAGCTGTCTCCCGACGTTGGAGTTACGACGACGCAAAGGTAATTCCGTCCAACCACGCGTTTAGGCGAACTTCGCGTAAACGAAACGTCAAAATCAAACAGAAAACTCGTACTCTTTTGGTCGGAGGTACGGCAATACTCGGGGCTCCAACTGAAAAGTCGCGTTTAGGCGAACTTCGCGCAAATGCAGATTAAGCATCCAAAACCGGATTCTCAACGTCGGAATTACGACGACCCAAGGCGACCCTCTCAAACCACGCGTTTAGGCGAACTTCGCACAATTGCGGGTGGAACGTTTAGAAGCCGATTTTCACGTTGGAGTTACGACGAAGCAAAGCGATTTCTGTCAAATCGGGCTGCGTTTATAGGAACTTCGCACAAGTGCGCCTCGGCGAAGGATACTCAAACCAGGGAAACTCCTGCGAACCAGCTTGTTATTTTTAATTTTGAAAAGACAAGGCGCCCAAATTAAATCTTGAGGAAAAGACTTTGAATTTCGATCAGCGAAGATGCCCTGAATTGGAAAGTCTTTCGTAAACCTTCCCTTCGATAAAGATCTTAAGAAGATCGAAATCCACATGATTCTCGCGAGCCTCCATCTGCAAAATATCCAGGGCCCGTTCCAACGGAACCGCTCTTTTATAAGGACGATCCTTATCGGTAAGAGCGTCGAAAATATCGGAGATCGTCATGATCTTTGATTGAACAGGGATCGAATCTCCGGCCAATCCCCTTGGATAACCGGTTCCATCGAGTTTCTCATGATGCGCGTGTGCAATGGATGGAACCATCTTTAAATCGCCCGTCCAAGGAATTTTACTCAAAAACTGGAACGTATGCTCCACGTGCGATTCAATTTCTTTTCTTTCAGCAAAATCTAAAGAGCCTTTTTTGATCGTAAGAAAACCGAATTCATAAGGGGAAATGAGATTCAGATTTTCACCGGCAGTTGTGGAATAATTCACTTTTGCAATCTCTTCCAGCATTTGAAAATTAGATTCTTCTAAAATAGAAGGTTCGTTAGAGTCGATTACGATCTGAAACATCTGATCGAGTTTTTGATATTCAACCTGAAGTTCGAATTCAAGAGAGGTTTCATAATCAGCAAAACCGGCGCTTCCGTGTTTTTTTAGGTAATCGGTTTTCTTTTGTAGAATCCTGGACTCGATGTCCTTCTTGATATATTGAAATCTCCAACGAATCAGTTCGAGTTCGTAGTCTTCCAATTTTTTGGATTTGACCAAAACCTTCTCTCGAACTCCCACTTTTCCGAAATCATGCAACAAAGACGCATAACGTATTTCTTTGATTTGTTCTTTGGAGAATTTGATATCCCTGTATTTCCCGTCTCCTACCTGATCCACCGTTTCAGCAAGACCGACCGTAAGAAGCGCTACACGAAAAGAATGACCGCTTGTTGTCGGATCCCGAGATTCGATCGCGTTTACGGAAGCGGTAACGAATCCTTCAAAAAGCGTCTCAATCTCTTGTAAAAGATTATTATTCTGAATCGCGACTGCCGCCTGTCCCGCAACGCTCATCACGAGCTGCGCGGAATAATCGTCAAAGGGAAGAATGTCCTTTCCCTTCATCTGATCCACGGTTAACTTCTGATTGAAGTTCCTTTTTTTATTTATTAGCTGAATGACCCCAACGACTTCGTTCCTATGATTTTTCATGGGAACAACCAGCATGGATTTAGTATGATAATTGGATAAAACGTCAAAATTACTATTAAAGGTATATTCCGCGTCTTCGGATAGATCGTAGACGTCGGGAATATTTAAAATTTTGCCGGTAGCGGCGACATATCCTGCGATACTCGATTTGTTAATAGGAAGTAAAAATTCTTCCGTATCTATATCCATGGAAGAAATCTTAAATCTCAAATTTTTTATAAAACCGAGTTCGTCTTTTTCAACGAGATAAAGAGAGCCCGAATCGGCGACTGCGATCTCCCTCGCGCTAAAAATAATTTCCCGAAGGAGTTTGTTAAAATCCTTCTCGTCGGCAAGACTGATTCCGATCCGAGTCAACTTCGAAATTTCGTATTTTGTAGTGTTAACTTTGTGCTGAAGATCGAATTGATCCGTAATCATCTGAATTTGAGTAAAAGCGTTCAGAACCGTCTTATTCAAAATCACGTCAGAGGAGGATTCCGGAAGAATTGCGAAGATCAAATCGTCTTCTATTTTCAAATCCTCCGATTCCGTATAATCAAGATTCTCGTTCAGAATAAAACGGCTGAGAATCAAAGGATTGCTCTGAAATTGTTTATGAATCTTTCTTTGATATTCTTTTAAGGTAGGAACGGAAAGATAAAATATTATGTTTAAAAAGCCGACGGAATCACGAATGACCTCGGATTCAAAGAATTCTTTCAATTCTAAAAATTGGACTTCTAAACGTGAAGTAACGGGATTGAGTCTTTTGGCGATTGAACGGGAGTCCGTGACTATGTATTTAGGGAACTTCTGACTCATCCTTTCTAGGAACCAATGAAATCGTACGGGAAATATAGTGGAAAGAGAATTTTTCCCAAAACCTGTCAAAAAAAATTAACTGTTATTTAAGAAATGAAATATTCTTAAAATCGCGTTTTTGGAAGGAAAACTTAGAAGGAAACGGCGCTGTCTGAAAAAAAACGAAAATTTGGAAACCCTCCGAAGGGAGGAAAACTTCTTCTTAGACCGAATAGGATCAGCCTAAGAAGAAATCATTAAAGAATTCTTAACGTTTGAGACCCAGGACTTCCTGAATCATCTGATCCGAAGTCGTAATGGTTCTCGAATTCGCTTGGAACCCTCTCTGAGTTACGATCATATCCGTAAACTGATCGGAAAGATCCACGTTAGACATTTCAAGAAGTCCGGCGTTGATTTTTCCCCTTCCTTGAACTCCCGCCTCACCGATGTTAGGTTCCCCGGAGTTCATGGAATACGCGAACATCGTATCTCCCGCTTTGTCGAGACCGGCAGGGTTGTTAAAAACCGCCGTCGCAATTCTCGCGAGAGGCTGACGAACTCCGTTGGAAAATACACCGGTCACGGTTCCGGAGTTATCGATCGAAAAGGATTCGAGATATCCCATCGTATATCCGTCTTGTTTTACGGCTTTGGTAGTAAAATCGGAAGAGAACTGAGTGATCCCATCGACCATTCCGGCTTCGCCTAAATTCAGGTCGAAGTTTTGGACCGCAGGATTACCCGGAATTCTAAAAGAAACTTTCGCGTTCAACTTACCGGTGTTCATCGAATCGGTTCCGTCGGAAACGTAGACGAGTTTTCCGTCAGGAGTGAATCCGAGTTCGATCTCCGTGTTTCCAGGAAGTTGAGTATTTTGACCGCCGGTTCCCGCAACGTCTACGGAGAGTTGAGTCGCGTCGGTTAGACTCAAACGAGCCTTCCAAGTGTTATCCCGAACTTTATAAAGTTCCATCTTGAATTCTCTCTGAATCCCTTGATCGTCGAAGGTCTTGATCGTGGTGACGTGACCCCTTCTCATCTTTGGATCCGGATCGTTGATCATTGCGGAGATTTCCTCTTGAGTCGCATCCGGAGGAACGGCAGGTACGGAAGAATTCAAGTTGGATTTAAAGTCGATCTGAGAAGTAGCTCTCGCGGGTTCTTTGGAATAAACCGGAATCACGATATCTTCTATCGAAGCCGAAGAATTGATAAATTTATTTCCTTTGTCGTCCAGTCGTGAATTCCAACCTTGCACCTTTAGGCCGTTAGCCGGATTCACGTAGTAGCCGTTCTTATCCAAGTTAAAGGCGCCGGCTCTTGTATAAAATTGTTTATCCCCGTCCTTAACTATAAAAAAACCTTCGCCGGACATCGCGACGTCAGTATTTTTTCCGGTCGTCTGGAGAGAACCCTGAGTCATGATTTTATCGATCGCGGCAATCAAAGATCCCAAACCAACTTGCTGCGGGTTCACACCTCCGATATTCTCCTTCGGTTCGGAAGCTCCTCGGAGTTCCTGAGAAATCATATCCTGAAACGTAACTCTTTCGGTTTTGAAACCGTGAGTGTTGACGTTAGAGATGTTATTTCCAATGACATCCATGCGGACCTGGTGGTTTTTAAGTCCGGATACACCGGAATAGAGTGACCTCATCATAAAGCTGTTACCTTGATTATCCTTTGTTTATTCGTATGAATTGCTTTTGTCTTTACCCGGAAACTTCCAGTCCGACGGTTTTTCATCCGCCGCTGTTTTATCTTTGAGTTCCGGAGGTTGTACAGTTGTTTCGGAAGAAACTTCCTTTGGTTCCGATTTGGTCTGTACTGCGTTAGGCGCCGTTTGTGGAGCGGGCGCCAATGTTTGAGTTTGAGCCTGGTTAAAAGCCGCTTCCTGTTCCTTGAGAACGATCGGATCGCTGATCAGAGTGATCTGTTCCACGTCGATCGATCTTCCGTTGACACGAACAAACGTCTTCCCTTCTCCATCGAAGAAAAGAGCTCCCGCGATACCCGCGATACTTTCGCCGTTTACGAAGTCCGGACCGGAGACAAGTTTTCCAACCAGAGAAAAACTTTGACGATTTCCCATCTTCTGAATTCCGGTAGAGATATTGTTCATCTGTTCAAGAGAGGAGAATTGCGCCATCTGCGCGATAAAATCCTGATCCTTGACCGGATTGGTAGGATCTTGAGACGAAAGTTGAGTTATGAGGAGTTTTAGAAAATCATCCTTACCGAGGGACTTTACCGTGGAACGAATTTCAATTCCTTTGAGACCGTTTTTTTCTTCCTTCTCCAGATTCTCCATGTGGTTCCGGATTTTAAAACTTCTGTCTCCTTCGAGGTAATGATCTCTTGTAGCTTGTTGGCTTACGCCGGATGTTTCTGGCATGATGATTTCCTCCGAGGCCTATACTTTCAGATCGAGCAGTTTCTCTGTTTTCCCTTCGGTTTTTTCGGAAAAACCATGAGTCTCGGAAGAATTTTCTTCAAAGGAAAGTTCATCGTCTTCCCGGGAAGAATTTTTGAAATCGGAGTTCCATTCCTCGCCGAATGCGGTTTGAAAAGAATGAGAATCTTGTTTTTGTTTTTCGGAGTCGCCGTTAAATACGAATGTTTCTTCTCTTTCCTTTACTTCGATGATTAGAGATTCAAGTTCGAGGCCGTTCGCCTTTAGATCCTGTTTTAGGTTCGCGAGTTCGGCGGTTAATTGTTGTTTGATGAAATCGGATTCTACCAGAAGTTTTCCTCGAACTACGTCCTTGTCCGTAGAAAGGGAAAGCGACATCTGACCGAGATCCTTCGGATTCATACGAATACTCGCTTCCGTTTTGCCGTTGTCGAGGATTTGAACCCTTGCGGAACGGATCAGGTTTTGAAAGTTCTGTTGAATGTCCTTTTTAGAAAGAACGTGCGATTCTTTGGAAATCGGGAATTCTTTCCCGGAACCCGGAATTTCTCTCCCCACAACGTTAGGCGTCGTTGAACCCTTAACCAAGGAAGAATAAGAATCTCCGGATCCTCCGCGTGAAAATTGCTCCTGTCCGGATTTACCCGAAGAATTTTCGGAAAATTGATTGAGAACGGCCGTTTTGATCTCCTCTCTTCCCGAAGTTTTTAAGTGAAAATAAGAATCCGTCTTTTTGTCCCTGCTGATTTTCCATTTTTCGGAATCAACCGCCAGTTCTTTCGCAACTTCAGTTTTGTTCTCTTCGGCGATCTTCGAAAAATTTTCCTTTTGGGAAAAATTCTTCACATTCTCCTTTAAATCCTTAGAAGTCTGTTCAAGCGAACGAGTTTCAGGTTGTAAGAATTTGGATTCTTTCTCAAGGGATACTTCTTCCCTTTGTTCCGATCGAACCTTGTTTTCTTTGGACGCCTTGATCGGGGCGGTCTCTTGCGATTGTTCTTGGACGAGGAAGGTTGTTTCCGATTTTTCTTCGACGTCGACTTCGCTTAACAATTCAGGGGATTCTTCTCTTGAAAAAAGGGTTTGTACAAGATCCGTAGTGGAAGAAAGCGGTTCTGTCTCGAGTTCGGAAACGACGACTTCTTCCGCCGCGATCTCGGCTTCGAGTTCGTTTAATATTTCGGTTTCAATTTTCGGATCTACGATTTCGTCCGATTTTGCGTCTGCGACGAGAAACCAGGGAAGAACGGAAACGCCGGAGGATTCTTCGATAGTCCCGAGTTCGTCTTCTTCCGGTGTTATTGCCGTTTCCTCGTCCTTAGAAGTTTCGGATACTTCTGGAGATGATATTTCGTCTTTCGATTCTAATTCTTCTTTTGGAACTTCTTTTACTTCTTCCTTTTTTTCGGAAGTTTCAGTTTTGGTGAAAGTGTTCTGAATTCCGGAAAGGGTTTCATCCAACCCTTTTTGAGCGGACCCCTGAAGCGATTTCATAAGATCCATAAAAGAGTTCTTTCCGATCAAACCGGAAAAAGAGGCCGCGTTTAAGGTCGATTCCGTTACACGCGTTTGAGGTTTATAATCTGATATGGAAAGATCGCCTGAAATATTCATACTGAGCTCCGCAGTATTAAAATCGATCTTTCATGGAATTCCTTGATGGTTTTTTAAATTATCTTCTTCCCTTTTACGATTATGTCGCACAATTTTGAGAATGGGAGTTCCCACATTCGGGAAATTGCCTTCTAAATCGAAATTCTTCCGGAAAATCGAAAAAGTAGGAACTCACACTTTTCCCAAAAGACTTTCCAAAACGAAAAAATACAAAACATCCAACGGACTCCAAATTCCGTATTTTCTCAAACGTTGAAACCTTTTTTGATAATTCAATAAACTGAATGTGTTTTCCTAATCTTCCGAATCGAAGACGCCGAACGTTCCGTTTTCGAAGACGGTTTTTTTTACTTACAAGCCTTTTGACGTCGGATCATCTCGTTCAATTTACTTTCTTCTTCCTGTGTTATGTTATGGCGTTTCAAAACCGATTCCGCCAACGGAAGAACCGCAGGATCCTTGTTGATACACTGACTAAAAAACTCGATCGCTTCCGCTCTTGTGTTTTGATTTTCTTTGCTCAAACGGATCCTGTGAAGTTCGAGACGTTTTTCTCGGGTGGAAACGTCTACGATTAGATAATCGGCGTAACATTCTTTGATGAGGTGATCGGGAAGATCGGTTATCGGACAACTTTTTTTGGGTGAATGCGTCTTTTCCGGTTCTGTTACGATTCGTTCTACGATCTTTTGTGTTTCGGTTTCCGTCCTCGTTGGGTTCGGGATGATCGGAACGTTTTTAGTTTCGACTTTTTTCGGTTCTTCGGCTTTTTCGGGAACGACTATCTTGGTTTCCGCAACCGGTTCTTTTTTAAGAAGGCGATTGTAAAAATAGTCTATCATAAAAATTGAATATTTCTGTATCTTATCCTCGTCGTGAAAATTAAGGACGGATTTTTTGGCCGACTTCGAGGAATTTAGAATTTCGGCCTTACTTGCCTTAGACGATTCCAATTCTTTTACGGTGGACGCAAGACTTTGATGGAATTTTTTTCTATAGGATTGATTCCAATTCAAGGCCGATTCTTTTAACAAATCCTGAAAGGATGAAAAACTTCGATCCCTTTCTTTTAGCTTTTTTTGAACCATCTCCCGATAGAGTTTTTTCAGATCGTCGTCTTGTGTGGTTTTCGGTTGAACCTTTACCGGCGGCGGGTCCGCCTTCTTCTCGGTATCGAACCAACTGTAAACCGAGTTTAAAACACCGTCGACCACGGATTGAAAGAGATCGCCTATAAGAGAATTAGGCTTCGTTTTATGATTCTTATCCGCGACCAGCTTTCTATAGATAAGTTCGTATTCCAAGTTTCTACTTTTTTGAAGTTCCGAATATTTCTCGGTAAGATTCTTTTTTAGAATTCTCCAATCCTGATAGAGTTCTCCGCTTTTTTTCAAATAAGGAATGAGTCCTGAAGTGGGAAGGTTTTCCAATACGTTTTCATTTTTTCGGAATTCTACGCGGAAATGTTCCAAGGTTTTGGCTTCGATTTCTCGATAGTGTTCCGTTAAAAATTCCGCGTCTTGAAAAGACTCGGCGGCTACAGGCGTATGATCGGGTGTTATTGCGGGCAAAAGATTATTCCTTCCATTTGATTGAGCAACCCATCGAGGGTAATTGATTGATAGGAGGCGGATTTCCTTTTACGAGTTGGTGAACTGCGTATTCGAGTTCCTTTCTGGAAATCTGCTTTTCATTCTTCCAATTGTCGTCCATTCTTCCGTGATAGAATAATTTCCTGTCGGCGTCATAGAGATAAATATCCGGCGTACACATAGCCTTCAGGTTTCGTGCAACGTTCTGACTTTCGTCGGCGAGATAAGGAAATGTAATCCCCCACTCCTGAATTTTGGTCGACATCGCCTCCGGAGAATCTTCCGGGTAATCGGGGCGAATATTGGGATTGATCGCAACCGTCTTTACTCCTAAGGAAAGAATCTCTCCCGCAAACCGAATCAAACGGGGCCAGATCGCCTGTGCATAAGGACAATGATTGCAGGTTATAACCAGCAAAAGACCGGTCGAACCCGAGACTGCATCGGAAGAATAAACCTTCCCGTTCGGATCTGGCAGCTCAAAGGATGGTAATAAGGTTCCCAGAGGTATTTTTTCGGATTCAAGAAGAGACATCGGTTTGGACTTAGACTGGAAGCCTATTTATTTCATGAAATTAATTTTTTATCGAAACTCGGAAGAAATTTCGGAAAGATTCTAAAATTCTTTGTCATATTCCGATTTTCCTGTTATTCTTTCCCTATGAAAAATAGACCATTTTCTCCATCTCGTGCAACGATATCTTCTCGAAAAACATCGGCGGCTAACAGGCATAAGTTGGGATACGCCTTCGACCGAATTAAAAGGTCAGTTTTTGTTCCGAGTTTCCTCTTGCTCACGATCAGCCTTCTCTTCTTTTTCCAATGTAATGGAACCCGGCCTTCGACCTTGGGCGCACAGAACGGAAAATTAGGACTTTGTCCGCAAACTCCGAACTGTGTGAGCAGCGTCGTCCCTGAAACCGACTCGGAACACAGCATCAAGCCCTTAAGTTATAAAGGAACCCTCGAGGAAGGAAAGACAAAGTTAAAAACCGCGATAGGCGAAATCTCGAGAACACAGATCGTAAAAGAAGAATCGGATTATCTCTATGTGGAATTTACGAGTTTGATCTGGAGATTTGTGGACGACGTCGAATTCGTATTCGATCCGAACTCGCCTACGATTCATGTGCGTTCCGCGTCTCGTCTTGGAAAATCGGACCTTGGGGTCAATCGTAAAAGAATCGAGACGATCCGCGAAAAGCTGAATTCTCTTTAAACTCGGAACGAAAAACAAATCCGCTCGGAAGAATTTTTATTCTTCATAAATTAAGAATCCGGGAGGCTAATTTTCCAGAGCGGCCTTTTTTCTTTCCGCAAGAGACTTCCAATATCCTTCCGGATAGGCTTTAATTAGAATTTCATAAAATAGTTTTTCCGCGTTCTTTACGTTCACAACTCCTCCGTAAAAGTATTTTCGAAGAGAATCGGACTCCATGGTTTTGATATATTCTTCACCCGGTTCTAGATGGACGGCGACTTTGTTGCCTGAAAAAATTTCGGTTAATTTCGGAGTATCGTCGAGAATTCCAAAAGGATCATCGGGCGTTGTTGGAAGCACCCGCGCCATCAAAATTCCCCCGAAAGAAATTTCTCCGGCCTTGGTTTTGATCGGAAAGGCCTGAAAGGATTTGGAAGGATCGACCGGAAAATTTCGAATCACGATTCTTCGACAATTCTGCCCGCAACTGATTTGATAGAGATAATTGATTCCTGTGATCACGTATTCTTTCGAAGGATCAAAGGATAACAAAAGATAGAATGGAGACAAATAACCGGTCTTTCCCTCGTAATATTGAGTGGACTCAACTTTTTCAACCATAGCCGGCGCTTCGTCGGGATACGGACTAACGTCCTTCGGATTATTTTTGGAGTCTTTGCGAAGAATTTCGGAAAATCGAACTCCGGAAGTACCGAGTTCGTGAAAGACCGTTCCGGAATCCTTACCGAATATGTTAAACAAATTCTTGTGATTTTGATTATAAACGTAAAGGCCGAAACCGATCACTCCAAAGGAATTTTTCTCCCGGTCCGATTTCGGATTTTGCACCCGCACGACTTCCTGCGTGCAATCGACAACTAGGAGAAAAAAAAGAAGTAAAAGAAAACAGTTTAGGATGTTCTGCTTACGATTTCCCATAGAACTACAAAAATAAATTCTTTCATCCTCTGCCAACTTTCTTTTATCGAGGAAATTCTTTTTATCCGCGTATATCCGTTTACAAAGTGCCTAACGGAAATAAGAAAATTATATTTTCTTCCGGTTCTCCTAAGGCGCTGAAATCTTAGGAATGTTTTATCGTCAAAACTCAACCGATGGAATTGGAAATTTCAATCCAAGAAAATAAGACCGGTTTCAGGATTGTACATCTCAAAAATCGATTCGATCACACTTTTTACGGCTCTTCTGCGATGATAAAACTGTATCCGGATCTGAATCGAAACTCCGTCAGAAAATCTTAGGCATCGCGTGGATTTCCTGAAGAGAATGGATCGTAAATCCCTTATTTTTCATTTCCACCATCCCTTTGATGAGCGCCTTAGCGGCGTTAGACGTGGTTAGACAAGGAACCTTAAACCGGATCGCAGCCTGACGAATCGTAAAACTATCGTCTCTCGTCACTCTTGAAAGCGGAGTGTTGATGATCAGGTGAATTTTATTCTCACGAATATAATCCAACGCGGTAGGAAATACTCCGTCGTACACCTTGTTGATCTTGGAGGATAGAATTCCGTTGTCCGATAAAAACTTATGAGTTCCGGAAGTTGCGATCAGGTTGAATCCCAGTTCGGAAAGATCCTTGATATAGGAAAGAAGCTCCATCTTGGTCTTATCGTTGATACTTACGAAGACGGTTCCCTGAGAAGGAAGCTCGTCTCCAGCCATATACTGCGATTTCAAAAACGCTTCCCCTGCGGTCGAAGCGATTCCCATAACTTCTCCGGTGGAACGCATCTCCGGTCCGAGAATGGTATCGACACCCGGAAATTTATTAAACGGAAGTACTACTTCTTTCACGCTCACCTGAGAGAAAGCCATCTCTTTGGGAAGTGGTAGACTTTTCAGAGATTCTCCCATCATGATACGAGTAGCGTATTTTACGATCGGATGACCGAGGGCCTTTGATACAAAAGGAACCGTTCTGGAAGCCCTAGGATTTACTTCGATGATATAAAGGACTTCGTTTTTAACGGCGTATTGAATATTGATCAGACCTTTGACTTGGAGTTCGATCGCCAGAGCCACGGTCGCTGAGCGGATCTCATCCATTATCTTTTTGGAAAGTGTTTGAGGAGGAAGCACACAAGCGGAATCCCCGCTATGAACTCCGGCTTCCTCGATATGTTCCATGATCCCGGTGACAAAAACTTCTTTTCCGTCGCAGAGCGCATCCACATCCACTTCGATTGCGTCTTCGAGAAAAGAGTCTATCAAAAGCGGTTTGTCTTTGGAGATCTCTTCCGCTTTTTCCATATATCGATCCAACTCTTTCTCTTCGTTGATGATGAGCATCGCCCTTCCGCCGAGAACGTAACTCGGACGAACCAGAACCGGATATGTGATCTTTTGTGCGATCACTCTCGCTTCTTCCATCGAGGTCGCGATCCCGCTCTCGGGAGAATTCAGTTTCAATTTTTCTAATACTTCAACGAAACGTTTTCTATCTTCCGCACGGTCGATGGAATCAGGACTTGTCCCGAGAATTTTCACTCCCTTTTTTTCCAGATCCTTTGCGAGTTTCAGAGGAGTCTGACCACCGAATTGAATGATCACACCTTCGGGTTTTTCGTTTTGATAAATTCTAAAAACGTCTTCCAAGGTAAGAGGTTCAAAATACAAACGATCCGAAGTGTCGTAGTCGGTCGACACGGTCTCCGGATTCGAATTGACCATGATCGACTCGATCTTGAGATCCTGAAGCGCATAGGAAGCCTGGCAACAACAGTAATCAAATTCGATCCCTTGTCCGATTCGGTTCGGACCTCCACCGAGGATCATCACCGATTTCGCGGGGGTCACCGCCGATTCATCTTCCTCGTCATAAGAAGAATAAAAATACGGCGTATAGGCTTCAAATTCTCCCGCACACGTATCGATCCGTTTATAAACGGGGAGAATTTTTTTAGAATCCAGTTCGGCTTCTATCGCTTCCTCCGTTTTTCGGAGAAGATTCTGAATTTCGGTCTTCTTAAGATCTACGCGGAGCCCGCCGTCCAAAAGTCCCAGGATTTCCTTTTTACTTTTTAAAAAAGCGAGTTGTCGATTGGAAAAGCCGGCCTGTTTCATCTTTTGAAGAATCGGACTTCCTTTTTCGGAATATTCTTTTTCGAGTTTAAGAAGATCTTCCATCTGCCAGAGGAACCAACGATCCACTTTGCAGAGATCGTGGATCTGATCCACGGAATAACCTTCGTCTAAGGCGAGTTTGATATAAAAGATACGTTTGTCGTTTGGACGTTTCAGAAAAGAATCGATCCATTCTTTTCTTTGATCGGAGTTTAAGCTTCTCGAATATAATAATTCTTGAAAATATCCGTCCGAACCGAAACCGTAACGGTCGGTTTCCAGGGATCTAAGAGCCTTTTGAAAACTTTCCTTAAAAGTCCTTCCGATCGCCATAGCTTCTCCGACGGCTTTCATCTGAACTCCGAGGGTGTCGTCCGTTCCCGGAAACTTTTCGAAAGCGAATCTAGGAATTTTAGTGACTACGTAATCGATCGAAGGTTCAAAGGATGCGGGTGTCACACGGGTGATGTCATTCTTAATTTCGTCTAACGTGTAACCGATGGAAAGAAGAGCCGCAATTTTTGCGATCGGAAATCCGGTGGCTTTGGAAGCCAGTGCGGAGGATCTGGAAACCCGAGGATTCATCTCGATCACGATCACGTCTCCGTTTTCCGGATTTACCGCGAACTGGATATTGGATCCGCCGGTTTCCACTCCGATCTCTCGAATGATGGCGATGGACATATCTCTAAGATTTTGATATTCCTTATCGGATAAGGTTTGCTGAGGGGCAACGGTGATCGAATCGCCCGTATGAACTCCCATAGGATCTATGTTTTCGATAGAACAGATGATGACGACGTTATCTGCGAGATCCCGCATAACTTCGAGTTCGAATTCTTTCCAACCGAGAACTGATTCCTCCAAAAGAACCTGACTGATGGGAGAAGCCTTGAGTCCTTTGGAAACGACTTCCTCAAAAGTTTCTTCGGTGAAAGCGATCCCTCCTCCGGTTCCGCCGAGGGTAAAGGCCGGCCGAACGATCAGAGGAAGCCCGAGTCTTTTTTTGATTTCCCACGCGTCTTTGAGATTATTTGCGAGACCGGAATCCGGAACTCTTACTCCGATCTTCTGCATCGCCTTTTTAAAAAGATCTCTGTCTTCGGCTTTTTTGATAGCTTCGACTTTTGCCCCGATCAATTCCACATTGTATTTTTCTAAAAGTCCGGCGTTGTTGCAAGCAAGCGCGAGATTGAGTGCGGTTTGACCGCCGACAGTCGGAAGGATTGCGTCCGGTTTTTCTTTCTCAAGAATTTTCTGAACCACTTGAACCGTCATCGGTTCCACATACGTGGCGTCCGCGAGATCCGGGTCCGTCATGATGGTTGCAGGGTTTGAGTTTAGAAGAATTACACGAATTCCTTTTTCTTTGAGGGCTTTTGCGGCTTGAGTTCCCGAGTAATCGAATTCACATGCTTGACCGATTACGATCGGACCAGAACCCAGGATGAGTACAGAGCGGATATCTTCTCTTCTAGGCATACTGAAAATACAGCTTTTTAGTTCACCGCTATCCTTCAAGCATCAATTTGACGATGGCAACAAATACTCTCCTGCTTTCTTAAATTTTCCGGAAGAAAGCAGAAAGCTATAAAGAAATTCCTTGAGAGAAGAACATTGTGAAATCGGAAGGGAATTCGTATTCCAAGGATCGCCGATTCTATCATAACAAGCCCAGAGAACGCCGTCTTCGGAAGGAATGTAGATGAGTTTGCGATTTCCGTTCTGAAACATTCTATGTTTGGAGACGATGACACTTTCCTTTGCATAAGAATCTCCGATGGAAATAAACGGAAGATCACCCGATTCGATCGAGTGAAGCTGAAGAATGTTAGGATAAAAGATCCTTTGCCTTTGAAAAAAATGATTTCCCCGATCGCTAAACCAAATCCCGGTTTCTCCGTAGACGGCTCGATTGTCCTTCCAAGAAGGGGATTGAAACGCAAAGGAAAGATCTCTTCCCGGTCGACTTCGGACCTCATCCTGAATCAGTTTTTGATCGTCAAAAGTCTCGAAATATTCCGAGACAAAGTTCAGAAGGGTCGGAAACAAATCCAAGGAACTGCTGATACCCGAGAACGATTTTCCAGCCCCCGCGTTCGAAGGATATTTGATGAGAAGAGGAATGCGAGTGACCGCTTCTCCCCTCAGATGTTCTCCGTGTCCGTGGCTGTGATCCGCTTCAAAAAGGGATTCTCCGTGATCGCTCGTAAGAACTATCAGAGTAGAATCGTAAATTCCTTCCTCCTTTAACTTCTCGACGATCTTTCCGACCGATTGGTCAAAGGAAGCGATGGAAGCCTGAAAGAGTCCGTTGATTTGATTCTGATCCTCTTGCTTCAACTCCGAAGAATCGCTCGGGTCCACAAATTTAAAGTATTTAAATTTTCCATAATATTCAGGATTTGTAAATTTTTGATAAAAAGGAAACGGAGGACTGAACGGAAAATGTGTTACTGAGGAAAAGAATACCGTAAAAAAAGGACGTTCCCCTTTTTTTAAACCGGGCAAAAGATCCGGAAGAATTTTAGAATCATCTCCCAAACTCGGAAGGCCTTTGAGGGACGAAAAATATTCTCCAACAAAGGGAATCGAACCCGTTAAAATCGGGAGAAGAAGAATCTGAGATTCTAAAATTCTCTGAGCCGTAAGAGTTCCCGCGTGAAAAATCGGAGCCTTGACGGATTGAAACCCCCAATCGGCCCGGGGAAAAATATCCCCCGCAAAGGAAGAGACTACGGAGGTTTCGTATCCGAGTTCGGTCAAAATCCGAGGAAGAGTTCTCGAAGAAGCCCGGGTCATACCCGAGCGATCCTTTGCATCGGGAAACATATCCTGGATTCCGTGGATAAAACTCGGTTGTCCGGTGAGAAGATCGGCCCAGGCCGGAAAAGTCCTCGGGATCGTCGTATGGTGATCCTGAAATCGAATCGAATCCTTTGCCAATAAATCGATGTTAGGCGTAAGCCCGTCCTTGCCTTGCGAATATCCCATCTTATCATAACGCAGACTGTCTGCGCTGAGAATGAGGATATTCGGAAGATTTTTGGAAACGGGGGGTTTGGTTTGGATTTTAGAATCCTTTCCGCTCCAGGAAATTCCCAACGTTACAAGAAGAACTCCGAACCAGACAAACTTAGATCCTTTGGAATTTTGGAAGATCGCGCTGAGGAGATAAACCGAGGAAACGATCCAAATTCCCAAAACGTTTCCTAAAAGATGAAAACAAAATACGAAAAGACAAAATAGGACAAAAAAACTCAAGGATTCCCATTCTTTCCTGAACACAAAGGAACGGATTCTCCATCCCATAAAACCGCCTAACAATAAAAAGGCGAACATCTGCGGAATCCAAGGAGAAATTCGATCCGTGAGGAAGAACAAAAGAGGACTCAAAAAAGAAAATCGATAAAAGAAAAATTCTCCGTAGAGTTGAGGATAAAAAACAACGGAGTGAATCCAAAGTAAAAAAACAAAAACTGAAAAGACGATGACTTCTTTTTTGAAGGAAAGACGAATCGTATCCTCGGACTCCTCCCCCGCTCCAAAAAAGAGCAATGCAATCGCAGAAAAGAGAATTCCGCTAGAGAGTAAAGTTCCTACGTAGTCTTTTAGAAACAAAGGAAGAAAGGACAAAAACAATGACTTAAATTCGGAAAGATCGACTCCCATAATTTGAAAAGAGGAATTGAGAATCAAAGTTACGAACGAGATTCCCATTCCGATCGCAAAAAAGCGAACGTAACGCTGAAACGAAGCGTTTTTCAGGATATTTTGAATTTTTTCCAAGTTGATTTTTCTCGTTTGTTCTTTAGGGATGAGTTCCATTTTACTTCAAGCGGGACTCAAACTCTTCCGCAAGTGAATCCTTAGATCGAGCTTCAGTTTTTTTTAACGTAGCAATTTTCGAGGCGAAATATTCGATTCTTATAATATAACTTCCCTTTGTATTTACCTTTCGATTTTGTAAGAATAATTTCAAGGTGGGCCATGCTCATATAGAGAACGGCCTGTTCCATTCTTTCCCGCAATACAACTGAACCTTGAAAAGAATCTGTCGTAACAACGACAATCCTCCGAAAAAGTCGCGCCCCGCCCTGATCTAGGGTGGAGGGGCGGGTGGCGGAAAACTCCGGGTGACTTTTCTCTATCATAAAATTCCGCTTCTCGCAAGTAAAAAGTCTCGATGTAGGAACTCCTAAAAAAAATCCTCTTTCGATGTTGACGATTCTGAATAGCTCTACAACCCGTGAATCAGTTTACGCAGAGTTTGACCAAAGTGAACGCGAAACATTAGTATCGAAGGGTCAATCTTCCAACCCCGATTCTTCCGGCTCGGCAACTTCGTCGTCATCCGTTTCTGATTCGAAATCTTCCATTCCTCTTACCTTGTAAGTCAAAAAATTCTTTCCAAACTTGCGGGTCACAAAATCGGGCCAACCCGGTGAAACGGGAGATTGGACAAAAACGACTACGGTGGATTCTTCCTTCAAAAGGGCTTCGGCGAGATTTTTCAATTTTTCATTCTTCTTATCCCAAAAAGAATACGGGGGATCTAAAAAGTAAACCTTCGATTTTTCCGGAATGTCGAGTTTATCATAAAAACGGAATACGTCTTTTCGAAAGATTTCCCTTTGTCCTCCGATCTTATCGAATAATTTTCTAAGGCTGTCCGATCTTTCCCAAGCGAGTTCGTATAAAACCACTCTCGCGAATCCTCTGCTTACGGCTTCCAAAGCCATCTGGCCCGAGCCCGCAAAAAAATCTATAAACGCAGCGTCTTCCGGAATCAATCGTCCCTTCAAGACCAAAGAACCTAACACATCAAAGACGGATTTTTTGATCACCGCAGGAGTGAAGTTCATATTTCCAGCGATTGCAGGAGGCGTTTCTATCGACTTACCCTTCAGCTTCCCGGTTTGCACTCTGAGTAGTTTCATGTCTGTGCCTCCATTTTTTTATCGATGCTCAATTCTAAGATTCGGATTTTCTTATTGAGTTTTTCGGTCGATTTCCATTCTTTCAATTTGGAAAGCACCTGTTTTGCTTCCGAAAACTTTCCCGCTTCAAACAAGATGCAGGCGTATGTGTAGAGACCTTCCGCATAACGCACCGAAGCGGCTCCGTGTTCCGAAAAAATCTTTCCCCAGTGGATTCCGGCGGATTCGTCCTCCAATACCAGACAACGTTCCAAAAATAAAAAAACGGAGTTATAAAAAATTCCGGGATGAGACGACTTTTTTTCGTAGATACTCCTGAGAGTTTTATCGATCTCTTCGGGATCCTTCTCGGCGGCCGTATACAAAAGAAGAATTCGATAGTCCACTTCTTCTTTCCGAAGCGCGGAACGCGATACCTTCACAAGGGTATCATAGTTCCCCTTCTTATAAAAATCATAAACGTCGCTGAAATCTGTGGGAGAGACTGTTTTTTGAGGAGAGAGAAAAAAAAGAATGATTACAAACCCGAGGAACCGGGAGGCAAAATTCTCTTGGAACTGCCTAACCGGCCGGGTATTTTTCAAAGTTCGATTACTGCCGCCGAACCGCACATGGGACAAATGGCCCCTTCCGGACCGTAATCCTCCGCTTCAAAGGCTTCTTCTTCCCAGCGGTGGTCGCAATCCTCACATGCAAACGTTACAACGTCCTCATCCGTAGCATTTTCATCATCTCCGGTTTCCAGTTCAAACTCTTCGTCAAAATCGTAATCGTAGGGCATACATCCAACGGAATCAAAGGTGCCTTCAGTGTCAAGTTTTAGGGCCCGAAACAAATTCAAAAAATACGTGAACCCTGGATAGGCGGGTAAAAACTGGGACGCATTATGCTGTATCAGTCCGGCCTGAAGAGTTACAAAAAAAAAACCAGTTATAAGCCTTATATTCTTACGATTCTTTTGATTACCTTAGGAGGGGTCGGATTTTTTTTCCGGCAGGACATCAAGAATCTCTTCGCGGGAGATCGGAAAATTCTTCTTGAAAAAGAAAGAAAGAACGTTCAGCAGCAAATTCTTTCCGGAAATCTGGAAGAAAGTTCAGTCAAAAATTTTCAGAGTGCGGCGAAGGACTACGTTACCTCAAATCCGACGGACGAACTCGGTTATTTTTACAGTGCATTAGGAAACTATTATTCTTTTTTATTAAACGGTTTTTCTTTCGATTCAGGCACGTTAGTCAAGCTTTCCTATTCCGGTTTTAACGACTTCCTCAAAGAGGACGCTTCGTATCTTCCGATCTTGGAGGAAATGTATCGCAACGGACTTCGCGCCAAAGCGATCGATCCTGCGATGCGCGAGAATCCGGATAACGAGGTTATGATCGCGTTCGGCGAAACGATCAAACAACACCTTTCTCGAAAATCCCTCACGAGTCTTTTGAACTCGATTCCTTACGACAAGGTCAGCCCCGAATTTAAGACGGGTTATACTTGGATCTCCCTTTTGGGAGCTTCCCTTTCCGGAGATACCGAATTTTTAAAGAAGAATTTAGCGAGTCCCGAATCCACAGGCTCGATTCTACTCACGGAAAGAGAAGCACACTTTTTAACGGGACTTTCCGAATTCCGCGCGGGCCAATACGTCTCCTCTTTGAATTCCATCCGAAAAGTGAGAAACGAAAACGAAGACTTTATCACGACCGGATCCTGGATCTTAGAAGCTAAAATTTTCAGACTTCAAAATCTTCACGCAAAGTCGATTACGATCCTGGAGGAACTTTTTCCGAAAGCTGAAGAAAGAAAGGATGAAATCATAAAACTCGCGAGAGAGATTATCGAAGAAAAACCGCTTCTCAAAACGAAACTCAATCTGGAATTGGAAACGGATCAGTAGAATTTCGCTTCAATGAAAATGTTAAACGAAATGAAATTGGATAGAACCTCCTTCGCTTTTCAAAAAATGTTTAGTTTGGCATTCTTTCTTTACGCAACCTTTACAACGATCGCTTGCGGTTTAAAACCGGTTCCCCCTCCCGAAGGAAAGTTCTGCGATACTTGGCACAAACCGGTGGAGTGTGTGGACCTCGATTTTAGAAAAGGGATCGCCGATCTTGGACAAGGCGTCCTTCCGATGGAGATGAAAAGTGTAGTCAATTATAGAATCGTCGTCGACCACAATCAGACTGTCCTCGTGGAAGTCCTTCACGAGCATAGGGTAAGAATCACGTTTCCCGGTGCGGAACCGAGGCTCTATCTTAAGATCAGAGACAAAGAAGATCGTAAGAGAAGATGGGAAAAAGCAAAGGAAGAATGGAACGAGTTTTTTAAGTAAGTCTTGCGTCGCGACCCATAGAGAGCGGAGCATTGAGATCGTGCGGATTCTAAATAGCATTCCAACCGGATAGGCAATTAGGGCGCTGTCCCTTTTGTAAGAAACAAACACTTGTGAAAGAGACTTATATCGAGTAGATTACGAAGCAATCGTATCGAGAGAAAAGTAATTTACCGATCGGAAGCAATCGAAAGAATTAGATGGATGGCCGAACGAAAAGATTCAAAAAAGAGCCATTCGGTTTCGATCATCGAAGACAATCTTCATACGGCCCTCAATCTTCAAGAACTACTTTCCAAATCCAGCGATCTCCAATTCTTAAAACACTATCCGAACGCACAAGAAGCGATTTCAAAACTACCGAACGAAGCGCCGGACATCGTAATCCTAGACATCGGTCTTCCGGGAAAAAACGGTTTGGAATGTATGCGCGAACTCAAAGACAAAACACCTAACACAAAATATGTGGTTTTCACCGTTTTTGAAGACGAGGAAAAAATCGTGGAAGCGATTCGCGGAGGAGCGTCCGGATACCTATTAAAGGACACCTCTCCGGAATTATTTCTCGCGGAACTCAGAGTGATCGTGTTAGGCGGCGCTCCTCTTACTCCCCGGATCGCCGACAAAATCATCCGAGAATTCACAAAAAAAGAGGAAACTAAAAATCCTCCGATCGTAAACACACTGGGTTTAACCGAAAGAGAATTGCAGATTCTAAACTTCGTGGCGTTGGGAATGACCTTCCCCGATATCGCGGATGAATTGGATATTTCCAGTCATACGGTGAGCAGACATATCGAAAAGATCTATAAGAAAATGGAAGTACATTCCAGATCGGAAGCCATCATTCGGGGAAGAAGAATGGGGATCATCAGAGACGTTCCCGGTTATCCTTAGAGGCCGCCGATGAAACGGATCGTATATTCAATTTTTATAATTCTTCTTTTTTTGATCGTGAACCGGTGTTCTCCTTCAATCTCGTCCAAAGAACGTCCGACCGCACAAAAGGGTTTGATCGACCTGAGAAACTTCGATCTCAACGAAAAGAGCACAACTCTCGACGGAGACTGGGAATTTCTCTGGAAAGAACTTATTCCGGGAAATCAAACCTTTCCAAAAAAACCGCTCTACGAACCGGTTCCAGGAATATGGAGGGATTACGATTCTTCTTATACATGGAAAGGTTATGCGACTTATCGTTTGCACGTGTTATGCGATTGGAATCGGCCGAGTATAAAAATTAGAATTCCGAGACTTCCCGGGGTTTACGACGTATATTTTGACGATCACAAAGTTTATTCGAACGGGCTTACGGGAACCGATAAGATCGATACGGTCTTCCTGGCTCATCCTCTGGTTACGAGCGTAGTCGTTCCATCGGGAGATTTTTGGATCACAGTCGTCGTTTCCAATTTTAAGGGAAATTATCTCAAAGGCGGGATCCGTAATTCTTTTCGAATCGGAAACGGAAACTCCGTCGATCTGGAGGAAAGACGAGAAGAATGGTTGGAAATCATTTTAATCACCGTAATTTGTTCCTTCGGGATCTATCATATCGTATTCTTTTTTGCTTATAGAAAGGATCCGGTTCCTCTTCACTTTGCGGCGTTTTGTTTTTTGGTGTCTCTTTATACGTTTATCACTTCCGGAATTCAATACATGGCTCTTCCGAGTCTTTCTCTCGATCTTAGAATCCGAATCGAATTTTTTTGCGAAGTCTCTTTTTTTCCCACGGTCTATCTGATTCTTAGGAGAATGTTTCCCGTTCAATTCGGGAAGAGATGGATTCGAATCGCGATCGCGAGCACGATTGTATTCGTGATCGGGATTCTAGTCTTGGACGAAAACAATCTGGTTCGATTGTATTCTCTGTTTCTCTATATTCCGCCGATGTACGCGATCCCGATTATCGTTCCCGCGTTTTTGGCGTTTCGGAATCGGGAAGATAGATCGAGAACCATCCTACTCACCGGTCTTGTTTTGGCTTTTACGATGATGAACGACGTGATCTACGGTTTGTTCGAGGTTTACGTTTTGTTTCCTTACAGTTTTCCGTTGGGGCTGGTCGTCTTCGTCGCACTGAATTCTTATATCATTTCCTCGAGATTTACGGAGGATCTGGAAAAGGCGAAGGAGTTCGCACAACTTCAAATCAAATATAACGAACAACTCAAACTTCAGGCGGAGGAAAGAACAAGAATCGCGTCGGATATTCACGATACGATCGGTTCCGAACTGACCGCAATCCTATTCGAATTGGAATCCAAAAACAAAGAAGACTCAACTCTCAAAAAACTAAAAGCGGAAGTGACACATCTGATCTCGAACGTAAGAGACATCGTATTTCTTATGCAACATTCGGGAACCCACAAAGAACTCGTGGAGGATGTGATGATCCGATACGCCGAAAGAATCCAAGGCACCGGATCGATCCAAGTAAAAACTGAAATCGAAGAGGTTTCGGACGTTTTACGATTGGATCAGTGTCTTCATATACAGAAAATTTTTCTGGAATTAATGTCCAATATTCTGAGGCATTCCGAAGCAAAGAATATTCAGATTTTCTGGAATACGGATGGGAAAGTCCTTTTTCTAAAAATTATCGACGACGGGAAAAAGTTCGACACGAACGAACTAAATTCTTCCGGAATCGGCTTGAACAACATTCGGATGCGGGCGCAAAAACTAAATGCAAACTATGATTTTCTGAGCAAGAACGAAGAAAACCAATTCGTTCTGTCCATTCCGATTCTTCCGTAAACTCTTTTTATCCTAAGGATTTCTATTGGGACTATTCTTTCCATTGGATCCATTTTACTCCGAGAGAAATTTCTCTCGGAGTAAAAACTTCCCTTTAGAGACCGGAACCGAATTCGTTTGAATTCGCCCCCGTACCTCCAAGTCCACCAAGTAGTCCGGAACCGAGAATGATACTGGAAGCGGCCGCGATATTGTTGGTAACAGGTACCAGTCCCCCCACAGAATGAAGAACACGAACGGAGTTGCCCGAACCGCCGATGATCAGATCCATAAGACCGTCTCCATTGATATCTCCGTTCGAAAGGGCGCGACCTGGACTGGGGACACCCGGTGCGGCTGCGTAACTTCCGGAATAACCGATACTGAAACCTCCGCCCGCTATCGTAATGTCGGCCGCATTTGTATCCACAGTCGGTCCGTTACCGACGGCCGGGGTCATAAAGACCTGGACCGCATTCGGATTTACGGAAGAAAATATAATATCGGCTTTTCCATCGGAATTCAAATCACTCGCAACGAGAGAAGAACCGATCGTTTGTAAGTTCACTACCCCATTGAGGACACGATGAGCGCCGCCGATATTTGCGGTCGTTACTCCTCCGGGACCACCCGAAAGAAAAAGAACAATTCTTCCTTCCATATTGCTCGGGCCGGGAACCGTGCTTGCCTGTATAAAGAGCGGGGCGCTTCCTATTATATCGTAAAAACCATCCCCATTGATATCTCCGAGCGCCACACACGCTCCAAAGAGAGCGGGTCCACCGGGAATTCCGGCAACAGCGTTGGTATTTCCCGTATTGTTCGTGAGCGTATTCGGCGCGGCCGCCGTCAATCCACCCGGAGTAGAGCCGTAATAAGTATAAATTCTACCCCAATCATCCCCGGTGCCATTATTGTAGCCGGGCGAACCCACCGCGATATCATCCGAAAATCCACCTCCCGAATTTCCGTTCATATTTCCCATAGCAAGGGAATACCCGAATCGATCACCGGTAGCCGCGCCCGTTTTAAAGGAGCTCGCTCCGACTCCGGCGCCATTCACGGTTGCGTTTGCGATCCCGGGCCCTCCCGTAGAATGAAAGACATAAATTCTTCCCATGGAAGCATTGTAACCCGGTGCACCTACAACCACATCCGCAAATCCGTCCCCATTGACATCTCCCGCAGCCAGCGCATCTCCGAATTGATCCGCATTTAGATTCCCATTGAGAATCGTATTTGCAAAACCCGAGAAGGAGGTCGTTACGCCCGCGTCTCCGGAAGAATGAAAAACATAAACTCGGCCGACAATACCAGGCACGGGGGGCGTTGCACCTACGATCACATCGGCAAATCCATCCCCATTGACGTCTCCCGTTGCAACGGTTTTCCCAAATCGGTTTGCCGCACTTCCGGTTATTACGCGACTTGCAAACGTGGCATTTGTCGTAGTAATTCCCGCAGTGCCGGAAGAATGGAAAATATAAACAAGGCCCTGACCGTATTCTGCAGTGACCAGATCCACGTAACCATCCCCGTTGACGTCCTTGTTTGTACCTTTTCGTATATTGTTCACGAGCGGGGAAATCGTAGAATTATTCGAAGTATCCGTCACTCGGACTAAAATCGTGTGCTGTGTGTTTGGCAACCAAGCATTCGGACCGGTAGCGGGAATCGGATATTTCCAAGAAGTAGTTCCGATCATTCCCGCAGAAGTATATCCGAGTCCGTCGATGTTAATTTCCACACTTGCGATCCCTCTTGCATCGGCTGCGGTTCCGATCACAAATCCGGATTCTAAAGTGCTATTGTTTCTTACGTTTTGAATTGTCACCGTCGGTGGTGTCACATCTGCAGCCAATCCTGTGGTAAAAGTCCAACTAAATGCGGGGGCCGGTGGAACGGAGACGATCGAATTTCCGACCAAATCTTTTACCGTTACGATGCTCGCAGTATAAGTAGTCCCTGCATTGAGAGGAGTCATCGCATTGGGGACAAAGGTTGCCGTAGCCCCCGAGCAATTTACGATGCCTCCAATTCCATTATCGACTGTAAAATTCAAGGTAGAACAATCTATGGATTCATTAAAGGAAACCGTAAGATTCGCGTTTGTTGCGACACCGGTCGCGGCCGCAGCCGGATTCACGAGAGAAACTTGGGGCGGAATTACATCGGCTGCCGATCCCGTAGTGAAACTCCAGGAATAATCCGCGGTCAGAGCATTGTTGGAACTGTCAGTAACCGTATTTGCAATTTTCACGGTATAAGCGGTGTTGAATGCCAAAGGCGGCAAAGCGGGAGTAACAGTAGCGGAGTTTCCGTTGCAGTTAATATTGACGGGCATTACGGTACCAGGAGTTAAAGGATCATCGTCTAAGGTAATCCCTCCTAAAACGGTACCACAGTTCATCGTTTCGTCAAAAGCGATGTTTATACCGCCGTTGACGGGAACACCTAACGCTGCGTTGGCGGGTGTTACAAAGACGACGTTCGGTGGAACCGCCTCCGGTCCCGGGCCGGTTCTAAAGTCCCAGGTAATGGGGACTAAGGGATTATTGGATGAGTCCAGGGCGCCTGCGTTGACTTCCACAGTATAAAACGTATTGAATGCGAGTGTAGGATTGATCAACGGATCCGGTGTCCAAGTCGCAGAAGTTCCAAAACAGTTTACGCTACCCGCTAGATATACACCCGGAGTAGCTTGCAGTCTCAATCGAAAAGAAGCTATATTTATGGAAGCGCAAGACATTGCTTCGCTGAAAACTACGGTAGGATTGATATTGACTCCAACCCCGACCGCGTTTGCAGTTGGGACGGCGAACGTAACCGTAGGCGGAGTAATATCCGCCGCAGGTCCGGTCGTAAATGTCCAAGGAGGGACTACCCCGATCGAGATTCCGAACAAATCGGTAACCGCATTGGAAATATTCACGGTATAAGTAGTATTGAATGCCAATGCCGCCGTGGGCGTAATGGAAGCCGTGGATCCGGAACAGCTTACCGTTACATTGACCGTTCCAGGTAAAAGAGGATTATCGTCTAAGGTAAAATTGCCGGCAATGGTAGCACAATTGATCGGCTCGCTAAACGCCACACTGACTGCGGCATTTGTAGAAACTCCTTGAGCATTTGCGCTCGGAGACGAAAAGGAAACAGTCGGTGGAGTGATATCGGGTCCGGCGCCGGTCGTAAAAGTCCAGCTCTGCGGCCCCGGGAGCGGATTGTTGGCGAGATCTCTCATGGCCGCAGAAAGGTCTACTCGAAATACCGTATTTGCCGCCAAAGGATTGACCGGACTCAAAGTCGCGCTCGAACCTAAACAGGTTACGGTTGCCGCTTCTGCTACGTTCGTCACATTATTTTTCAAAGTCCAATTGGTATTATCCACCGTTGTACAATCCATCGTTTCCGTAAAAGCGATCTGGATGGAAGAATTATTAGGGACCAGAGCTGCCCCAATCACAGGAGTTCTCAAAGATAAAGCCGGCGCTACCACATCCACGATGTTTGCCGTAGTAAAACTCCAAGAAAAATCCTCTTTCAAAAAAACTCCGGTCGTTGATTTAATTTCTTTAACAATCGTTACCGAATACGTTGTGGAAGCAGCGAGTAAAGAATTTGGAGTAAACACAGCCGCAGTTTCGCTCAGTGCCAAACTTCCCGGGATTAAAGCGCCGTTTTGTTTTAATTGAAACGTGGAAGAATTCACCGAAGACGGATCGAGAGAACTGCTAAACGCGACCTGAATCGCGGTATTTAGAGGGATTCCGGTCACACCGGATCCAGGAGTGATTTGTGAAACTGAAAACAGATTTGTTTTATTGCCAAAATCCAAATAAGCAAGAAAAGGTAAACTATTCTTGTTTCCGCCTACGCAACTTACGTTTGCGATTCCTAATAGAAAAATAAAAATAATTCTTGTGATCGTTTGCAACTGAATCCTCCAACAAAAACCGAGTTCTTTCTATGGATTGACGGCCTTCATCGATAAGATTAACATAAGCGCCCTTCTTTTACACTGCACGTTATAACGTGAATTCTTTAAGTCGCTTTCTAACCGGAAGCATAGATTTCGGCAAAAAAAACCGTCCAAATCCTAATATGAAAAGATTATGATAAAAAATGAAATTAAGCATATCGATTTAGTTACAAAAAAAAGAAGACCCGTGAAACTTCTGGGAGAAATAAAAAGAAAAAATTTTCATTTTATAAAGGCACCCTATTTATAGGAAGGCGAAAAAAGTTTTCAAGTTTTGAAGAATGAAAAGTAAAACTTTCTGAAATCGGAACAAGGGCGCTCGTTCGCATTCCGAACAGCCCAAAGATCATTTTAATTCATTTGCAGGAAGAATAAAAATCGGTTTGTATTACATTTAAATTTAAGAATATTCCATTTCAATCATATAACAGTCTGTCCGATCACCAGATTGCCGGAAAAACGGAGCCCCATTGGCAAAAAAATCGTCCGAATGGAAACGATCCATGAATTTCGTTTTGGAGATTTTTTACAAACAGAAACCGTTAATCCGAATTGGCCTGATTGATCCGAGCTTCCACTGAAATTGGACCGGAAAGAATCGTAATGTTCACGGATCGGATGGAAGGTTCGAAACGATGCAATCGATCCAGTTTCACGAGCAGATCCCGGAGCAACAAAAGGACAACGCGGGAATTGGCGCTACCACATGCCGTATTCGAGGAATGTTTCCAAAAAGTACGAGGTTCTTGCATGTCCCAATCGTGAGGATAAAAAAGTTTTTTAGAGCGGATTGTAAAGGATTCCAGAAGAGCCGAAATCGCTTCCGGATTGCGATCAGCGACGACTTTTACGTCCAAAACAAACCATTCGTAAAATCCCAACTCGGGGTGTTCTAAGATATCCCGGTATCCATTGACGGCGATTACAAGATTCTTAAGTGTTCTTTCAAAAAGAAACTTCCTAAACCATTCAATCCAAAGGATTATCGGCGGAATCAAGGCCAAAACTTTCACCGTCGGCGATTCGAAAACAAAGGGAAGCAAACAAAGAACGTAAAAGGTCGGAAGAGAAAACAAAAGAAGAAATATTACAAAACTATAATTTACGATCCAAAAATCCGCGAGAAAAAATCGAAAATATCGGTTGAGTCCGATCCAAAAAGAACTCCCCGCGATCGATTCCCCAAAGGTCGCGAACGTTTTTTTCAGCCTCCCCGCTTTTTCCGCCCGAGATCGTTCCCGTAAAGTTTCGGTCCGCTCCGATTCTTTCAGTTTTTCCCTTTCTTGAAACGCTTTTTTAACCGGGTCCATAGGGATCTTCCTTTTCAAAAGTCCGCAGACAAAAGATACATAAAGTTTACAGAATATTCTAAAATTTGAATTTTATAAGTTCAAAACCGCCGGCTTCTTTCAACTTTCCGCACTCAGAAACGGTTTTAGAATCGGATCCAAGAAAATTCTCTAACGGCTTCTCATCTCGGGAAAGATAAAGTTGATTCCGAAGATCATACCCTGGGCTTTTACTTCCTCGGGAACCTTTCCGAAATTCTGCCCCCGGATGGAATCCACACAGGCCTGACCTACGATATCCTGACCCTGAGTGGAAATCAGCCTCGTGTCCAAAACCTGACCATTGTCGCTTAACAAAAATTGAACCTTGACCTGTCCCGGAGAAATCCCCGCGCGGATCACGGTCCCCGCCATATCTCGATAGGCGAAGTTCCCGCCTCCGGGCGGAGCGAAACTTCCTTCGATCTGTCTCAGCATTCGTTTAAAGTATTCGTAACCCGCGAGTTTTTTTCTGGGAATGGAAAGAGCCTGACTTCCGTCCCAACGAAAGAGAAAGTCCTGTTCGAAACGATAGTTGAAGGGAATTTTAGTCATCCTTCCGTAAGTTTGAGTGCTTTGTTTCGTATTATCCGTGTTAGACGTTTGTATGGGATCGATTTTATAAATTCCGACTTCGAAAGCCTTTTCGTCGTTTTTTTCAAGGGACTGTTGTTTTTGGGCTTCGGAATTTCTTCTCGCGACGCTCCCCATCACAAATTCACGAAATGGACTCGCGGAATGAAATCCTTCTTTTTTTGTGATCCCGCCGGCTCCGGCCGCATCGACGTTCGAAAGGGCTTTGTATTCGTCTTTGATATGTTTGTCGACAAAGTCTTGTTCCAAAAGTACTTCGTAGATTTTTTCTTTTTCCTCGTTGCTCTCCATTTTTACCAATGGTTCGCTTCCGAGAATTTTCCAGAGCATATTGCGAGTGAGTAAATGAGCGGTGAAAAAAGAAGCTAATGCAAGAACCACAAAGGAAGCGTAGATCAACCTTTTGTCGTCTTCGGGGATTCCGGAATATTCAGAATAAAGTCGGGTCTTGTCCATGATTTCCGGGAAAGTCTCCCATTCGTTTCAGTTGTTGATACGCCTTTTCGGTCGCGACTCTTCCGGCGGGAGTTCGATTGATGAGACCGATTCGAACCATAAAAGATTCGTAAGTATCTTCGATGGTTTTTTCCTCTTCGCCGACCACGACGGCGATCGCTTTCAAACCGACGGGACCACCTTTGTAACGATCGATCATACAACCGAGGATCTGTCTATCCATAACATCCAGTCCCAGATCGTCAATCCCCATCTTATCAAACGCTTTGATACAAAGATCCTTTTTGACGGAAGAATGACCGTCGACTTCGCTGAAATCCCGGATCCGTTTGACGAGATGATTTGCGATCCGAGGAGTTTTGCGGGAACGTTTTCCGATTTCCAAAGCCGCGTCGTCTTCGATAGCAACTCCCAAAATTTTAGAAGAACGTAAAACGATTTCCTTCATCTCTTCGTCGCTATAGTAATCCAGACGAAGTTGAATTCCAAAACGGCTTTTAAGAGGTTCGCTGATCAGTCCGCTTCGAGTAGTAGCTCCGACCAAGGTGAAAGGTTTGAGAGGAATCTGGACCATCTGTGCGGTCACACCTTCGCCGATGACGAGATCGATCATATAATTCTCCATCGCGGGATAGAGAATCTCTTCGAGCTTTTTGTGAAGTGTATGAATCTCGTCTATAAAGAGGATTTCATTCTCACCCATACTCGTGAGAAGACGCGCGAGATCGGCGCCCTTTGTGATCACGGGAGCGGAAGTGATCGTGAGTCTGGTTCCGAGTTCGTTGGAGATAATTCCTGCGAGAGTTGTTTTTCCGAGACCGGGTGGACCGGAAATCAGAACGTGATCCAGAGCGCGTTTGCGTTTTTTAGCCGCTTGGACATAGACGCCTAGATTGTTTAGGACTTCTTTTTGGCCTATAAATTCATTGAGAAGAGACGGGCGTAGACCCGACTCTTCTTCAAATTCTTCTTCAGGATTGAGGGTATGGGATTTGGACAATCAGTTTGGTCTTTCCTTAAGCTGAATCGAAAGTCTCGAAACGTTTCCTTGACGGATGACCGTTACGTTGATTCTATCACCCACCTTATTCTTCTTTACCGTGTTGACCACGTCTTCCGGAGAATTGATCTTTGTTCCGGAAATTTCAGTGATCACGTCCATCAATTGAATTCCCGCTCGATCCGCAGGAGAATCATTCTGGATCTGAACGACCACCGCACCGCCGGAAATTTTCAACTGTTTCGCGTCTTCTTCATGAAGATAATCCACTCCGACTCCGAGCCAAGCCTGCGCGGGGCGTTTTACCTTTCCGGTGGTTTTCAATTCTTCCATGATGGCTTTGGCTTCGTTGATCGGAATGGCAAAACCGATTCCCACCGAACCGCCGCTTTGCGAAGCTATCATTCGGTTGATTCCGATCACACGACCGTTGATGTCAAGAAGCGGTCCTCCCGAGTTTCCCTGGTTGATCGCCGCGTCCGTTTGGAGATAATGAACCCCGCTGTTATCGATTCCCGCACGACCGACGGCGCTTACGATTCCCGCTGTGAGAGATTGTTCGTAACCGAGAGGAGCTCCGATCGCAATCGCCCAGTCTCCCACTTTTACCGCGGAAGAATCTCCGAGTTCGATCGGAGTGATTTCGGAGTCCGGTTTGATTTTTAAAAGAGCCAAGTCGATGGTCGCGTCGGAACCGACGAGTTCCGCGTTGTAGGTTTTACCGGTTTTGAGGCGGACCGTAAGTTTATCCATGGAACGAACCACGTGTTCGTTTGTAAGAATATAACCCTGTGTGTTGAGAATGATCCCGGAACCAAGACCGGTTTGTTTTTGTTTCATCACTCTTCCCCCGCCGCCCTGACCTTTTCCGAAAAATTGATCAAAGAAAGGATCGCCGAAAGGATGAACGGGAACGTTTTGAGTTCTTTCGGTTGCGATGGAGACTACGCTTGGAGAAGCCGTTTGATAGACTTCTTCAAAAGCCTGTTGAATGGTAATCGCCTGACGAGCCGCCGGAGTCGGTTCTCTGTCTCCCTTCGCACTTAAGAAAAGAGGACTGTTCTGATTGGATCCGCAGAACATCACGGGAGATAAGAATGCTCCGAGAAGAAGTGAGATGCTGACGATCGCAAAGTATTTCAGTTTTTCCAAGTTTTTCATTGAATTCTATCCCTCTGAAAATGAATTTCCGATAGGTACTGAAAGGATCGACTCGCTCCTCCGACTGTCAAGTTGGATTTGGAAACAAGTCTTTTACGGAACCATATCGGATACAATTTGGATTTGGACAGGAGGAGAATTCCACTCTGCCTTATCCAGTTAGACCCGGATCCAAAGAAAGAGTTTCCTCGAATTTGAGAGAGAATGGAAAAACGGATCAATGCCGGAGGTGAAGCGGAATTTTCTTTTTCACTTCATTCTCGCGAATTTTTTTGAAAGCCTCTTTTGAGTTCGTATATTTTAGGATCGCTCTTTCCACAATCTGAAGAGAATAAGAATCCAAAACTTCCACGGGAACGATTTCCGAATCCGTCTCCACTCTTAAAATCGCGAGATCGAGTCTTTTATCCAGACCGATGATCTGCGCCTCGTAGAGTTTTCCGGATTTGAGTTTTACGTTCAACTTATCATAAGCGCGAATAACGTGTTCGTTGGTAAGAATATAACCTAACTGATTGATGACGATGCCGCTTCCGAGAACCACTTCCACTTTTTTTGTTTTGGAAGTTCCCTTAAAGTGTGCGATTTGAGAACTCTCATTTTTTTCGGAAGTAATTTGGACGGAACTTTGGGAAGAATCCGGATAAACCTCTTCGTAGATATGATGGATTTTGATAGGATCATCCGAAGAAGAACTGGAATTTCGAGTTTCATTTCTCACCGTAGAATTTTCCGTTTCGGAAAAAAAAGCGCAGAACTGAAAGAAGAGAAGAAAGAACAAAAGAAAAAAAACCGAATTGAAGAAGGGAAAATTATTTTTCATCAGGGAATTTTTACTGGATTCTTCCTTTTAAAACAAATCCATGTATCTAATGAAGAACGGTTTTGAATCCATCCGTCCCTGTCAAGATTGAATTGAAAAAGGTAAAAATGAAAAAAGAATCTCCGCTCTTCGTAGTCTTTGAAGGAATCGACGGAAGTGGGAAGTCCACTCTCTGCAGATCCGTGACGGAACTTCTTCTCAAAAAGCAAATCCCTGCGGTCTCGTTTACGGAACCTACCAACTTAGAAACGGGAAAGTTTTTAAGAAAGTTTTTGAGAGGAGAAATCGAACTTAAGACCGAAGAACAGATCGAAGCCTTTCTTTCCGACAGAGAAGAATCCTTAAAACAAAATATTCTTCCCGCGTTACAATCCGGAAAGAATGTTCTTTTAGATCGATATATGTATTCCACCGCCGCGTATCAGAGCGGGTCCGATCTTTCTCCGGAAACGATTCTACAAAAAAACTTAGAGAGAAATTTTAAAATTCCGGATCTTCTTTTTTATCTAAATCTAAAACCGGAAATCGCTTTGGAGAGATTGAGTCGAAGAAAAGAAGAAAAGGAACGATTCGAAACGTTAGCCCAATTGGAAAAAATTCATTCCGCGTATGAGAGAATTCTTCCTAAAGAAACGATTCGGATCGACGCCGAAAAAGGACCGGACCAAATCGCAAAGGAATGTCTGGATATTTTGTTGGAAAAAATCCGGATTTAAAAAGGAAATTTGACCGTAATAAAATCGGATTTTTATCTTCCGATGAATTTTTCAGAAAAGGGGATCTCCGAATTCTTAAATCAAACTCAAAAGGAATATTCCATTTTTTGAATCAATGGCTTTCGGTGGGTAATTGTCTGAGAGCGGCTTCGTGACGGTCGGCTTGTCGTTCGAGAGAATCCGCCATTCTATGAAGTTTTTCCTTTCGAGCTTGCGCATGGAGAAATTTTTCTCCCCTAGAAAGTTTTGCAAGTTCTCTGAGTTCGTTGGCTCTGTTTCTTTTTGCGATCGCGGTCGCTCTGAGATAATTGCCGACCGCCTGTTTTTGTCCGGGTGTTACCGCACTTTCGACGAGAGCCTTTTCGAGAAGTCTTTCCTCTTCTTCTTCGCTTACTGAAAAAACCGGCGAAAGAACTCCCAAAACTACAAGGAGGAAGAGAAAATACAATATCTTCCCAAAGAAAACTCTCTTCCAATCCAAAAGAAACAAAACCTGCATCTCTACCTCTATCTTTTAGGAAAAGGGTTTCACACCCATTCCCTTTTTCAAGGACTTTCCGCCCTTACTTATCTCAGTCAGGATTTGCATTTGACACCGGCGGCCTTTCCAAAAGACTCATTTGTGAGCGTACCTATAGCTCAACGGATAGAGTACAGGCCTCCGGAGCCTGGGGTCCGGGTTCGAGTCCCGGTAGGTACATTGCGCCCCGTAGGAAGCAATGTAGTCAAAAGCCAGCGGAGCGTTGGCGTTGACTCTTTGCGAAGCAAAGAAATCAAACTTTTCCATAATCATCGCAGGACTCGAAGCGAGCTTTTGGTAAAGCATTTCAAGCGATCCATAGAAGAGAGCGAAGAAATGCTTCCGAGGAACAGATAGGTTTCGACCCTTAGGGAGAAACCTGCTGAGTTTTTTGTTCCGAGGCCAAAGCGAGACGCCGTGATAGATTCTGACCCGTAGGGAAGAATCTGCTGAGTTTATGCTGCACGACGACGAATTGCGTAACGGCGAGTCCCGGATTAACTCTCAGATTTTTATAGGAGTTCCTACATCGATACTTTTTACTTGCAAAAAGTATGATTTTCTGATAGAGCAAAATCTCCCGGAGTCTTCCGCCTCCCGCCCCTCCACCCGAAATTTGGGCGGGGCGCGACTTTAACGGAGGACTGTCGTTGTTACGACAAATTCCTTTAAAGGTTCAGTCCGCTTGTGGGTAAGGTCATTGCTTCCTCTGGGTCGCGTTGACTCTTTGCGAAGCAAAGAAATCAAACTGCGCCTCCCCTACGAAACAACCTTCATCCAGCTTCGCACAAATCCTTCAGCGCCTTTAACGCCTTAGGCCACATATCCTCGAACATGGTCTTGTATTCTTCTGCGGTTTGCATTTCTATGATCAATTCCGTTTTGCCGGAGCCTTGTTCTTTGAACGTGTAATTTTCGAAAGCGGGAGTCCACTTTTTCACTTCTTCGCTTTCGGTATCGACAACCCCGTCGTTGATCATCCCTAAATGTTCGATCGAAATAAACTGATGCGGAATGTTTTCTTTGATCCGGCTGTACATACCGCCTAAGGCGCCGTTTTCGCCCGGTCCCAAAAAACGAATGAAGCTTCCCTTTTCCCAACTTCCTTCATAGTAAGAACCCGCGTGAAACGCTTCCGTCCAAATTCGATAGCTCTTATCGTCGAGCATCTTCTGCCAAACGGTCTTTACGTCGGCGTGAATTAAAATCGTAAATCTTAAAGTTTCCATTTGCAATTCTCCCTTTCTTTAGTTTGCTTTTTTCCAGGAACACGTTTCGGGAAAAACCAAATCCGTTTTTGTTTCGTTCTTTGCAGGAACTTACTGAATAAAATACGAATGTACTCGTTAGGATGGATCGCAAAATTTCAAACGATCTCCAATTCCTTCGCTTCGGCTTCATTCCCTTTTTCTAATGCGATCGCGTAAGGAGTTTGTTCTTCTTCGCTGAGTCTGGTCTTGTCGGCCCCTTTTTTTAAAAGGATATGAATGATTTCTATACTCCCAGGGCGACTCGCCGCGATGTGAAGAGGTGTAATCCTCCCCGGATCTTGGATCGCGTTTACGTCCGCTCCTTTTTCCAAAAGAAGTTCCACAACCGCTTTTCTTCCCGTGGCGATCGCCGAATGTAAGGCGGTGTTTCCATAGGACATCTTACTCTTCGAAGTCAGACTTAGATCGGCGCCGGCCTCGATCAAAGACCTTACGATCTCTAAATGACCGAAATAAGAAGCGAGGTGCAACGCGGACCATCCGTCTTTAGAAAGGGAATTGATCTCTTTTGGAGATTCTAAGATTAGTCTTTTTGTTTCTTCCAGATTTCCAAGCGCCGCGGCTTCGAAAAGATTTCGGTTCGGACTCAGTTCGAAGATTTCTTTTGAGAGATCTAATTTTCCGTAATAGATCGAAAACAAAACAGGAGTGATTCCTTCTTCCGTAAGACTTTGGAACAGGCTCGGATCCCGTTTCAAAAGACCAATCACTTTGGATTTAAGTCCGCCCGCTATCGCCTGAAAGATTTCCTGCATATTCTCACCGTCGCTTTTTGTGAGAGGAATTGAATCTCTTTTAAAAAAAAAATCAAGAGATTTCAAAAGAATTCTTACGACTTCCCGAAAATCAGGATTCTTTTTTTAGAATAGAATCATTGGATCTTGTTTTCGATTTTTAGAATTAGAATCCGGTTGTGAACTATCTCCGGAGTCCTATCTATTTCAATTCGATAATATCATACGGTTGTAAATCTACGGAGATAGGAGTCGGGGTTAAAAGTGAGTTCCCTCTCTCCGTATCAAACATCGTAACACCGGGTTGTTGAAACTGAGTGTTTCCCACATAGAGAATTTTATCGGAAGCAAGTAGAATACTTGAGAGACTTGCATCGTAACTGGAAGGAATGCGTAAGAGAGTGGCAGTATTTTCTCCGTTGCTCGGATTAAAAACCACCAGAGTTTTTGTAAAACTCGAGTCCAACACGGATGCATAACCGACCGTATCGGATTTGATCTGAACGTTCACAATATCGCCGCCGGCAACCGATTCCGAAAACAATAACCTTGGAAGAAAGGAACGGGTTCCGAGCCGAAAGGCGCTTACACCGCCGTCGATCTGACTTAAAAAACCGAATCTCCCGGGAGTTGCGAAAATAAGATGAGGCTCTCCAAAAAGATCCACGAGTTGAGGTTTGTTCAAAGGATTGGATGCGGGAAACGTATAATTTCCGATCACCGCATCGGTCGGAATGTGAATCTCAAGTAAGATCGAAGTCGTATTCGGAGGAAAATAACCGGAAGGATCGTTTCGATCCAATCTCTGAAGACAAACAAAAAGAGAATCTCCTACGATCTTCAGTCCGCTCATCTCCGGAAGCGCGTCCGGAGTTCCTCCGGAAGAAAAAGTTTCCGAGTAACTTCCCAAATCGATCGAACCCGTGATCGTCATAAACGTCGGATCCAAAATCAGAAGTCGACTGGAACCGTAGAGAGTAACATAAGCCTTGGAAGGCCCCGCAAATTCTATGTCCGCGGGATTTACCTTGGATCCGAGAGCGAGTTCGGAAACGGTAATAAAACCGAGATTCGGATCTAAAACTTGAATACTATCCCGATTGAGAAGATTTAAGATATAAACTCTTCCTAGACCGAATCTCGCAAGCGCGTCCGAATGGATCGGAGTCAAACCGGGATAACTGTAAAGGAGAGAAGGATTGAGAACCTTAAATCTTCCCCCGCCGCTAAAGTCGGAAGTGACAACTCCGATGTTTCCGGAAAGATTCTGGGCCAAAAGAAGACTCAAAAAAGAAGGCTTCTGCAGATCTTGACAGGAAACATTCAAAAAATAAAATACAATAAAAAACATAAGTTTCGATTTCATCTCAGAACCTCATACTCAAAGTTGTATACCAACTTCTACCCGGAAGCGGATAACCGATCAGATCGGAAATTCTCTTATCCGTAAAATTTTTAACCTCGAATGTGAATAAGAATTCCTTGGAAGGGGCGGTTTCTCTTATATTCCCCAAAGAATCTTTCGTAGATTCTCCCGGTTCGGAATAAAGAACCCAGGTAAAAAAACAATTCCAGATCTGTCTTTCGGGAATGTAGTTGATGTATTCGTTGGTTCGATCCCGGAACACCGCTCCGATATACAACAATTCCAAACCCGTTTCGAGTCGTTTTCCCTTCCAAGAAAGAGTACTTGAAAATTCGTGCCTTGGTCTCAGAGGGAGCGTCTTCCCGTTGAGATAAGGAGAAGAAGAATTGTTGATCGCGCTCTGATAGGTATAATTGAAAAGAAACTTAAATCCGTATTTCCAATCCTCTCTGTGCGAAAATTCCACACCTCGAATCTTAGCCGAATCGACGTTCTCCGGTCTCAGAGTAAATTGAGAATTCGGAAGAAAAAGAATCATATCTTTGATATCTTTTGAAAAATAAGAAATACTAGTTTTTGTTTTCAGAAAAGAATGATCGGTTTTTAGAACAAGACCGCCGTCTCCGTTCCCGCTCTGCTCCGGTTTGAGATTGGGATTGGCGATGATACTTCCCTGTTCTCCGAACATTTCCAAAAAAGAAGGAATCCTATTTTGTTTGGAAACGTTCGCCTGAAATTGAATGTCCCAGGTTTCTCTTTCATAAATCTTCCAGACAAAACCGAATTTAGGATTTGTGAATGTGTTTTTTTTCTGATCTTTGGCAAGAGGATCTTCCTTTCGATACCAAGGCTCCTCCGAAGGAAAACGATCCTTATAGTGATCCCAGGTAACGGAGGGAATCAAAAGTATCTTCGCATCAAAAAGACGAATCTCGTCTTCCAGACGATAGGAAGAATAAGCTCTCTCCTTGCGAGGTTCTATTCTCGAGACAAAATTGGAAGAAGTCAGCCTCTCCCGATCAAAGGATTCTTTCTCTAAGGAAACAAAACCTCGGAGGATCTGATAATAATCGGTGAGATAAAGAGTGGGCATCAATTGAACTCCGACTTGGCGAATCTCGGCTTTCGAGTTGGGCGCGCCCTTTGAGAATTCGGACCCCGGATCAAAAAGATCGTCCTTGGCCGCAGTATAAAAACTCCGAGTTTCAAGTCGGAACCAATCGGCAAAAAGTCCCTTTGTGTCCGAGGCGAAGGAACCGGTATAACGATCATATTTTCTATGAACTTGATTCGTTTGATTGGAACCCGGCCCCGGAAGCCCGTGAATCCTATGATTGAAGTCGTTTAAAAATTTAAGCTCGGTCTTTCCGATCTGATACTTCAGGGTTCCAAAAAGGGCGGCTCTTTCAAAGGCAGCGTTTTTTCTGCGGTCAATCGTGTCGTCTAACGTGTTTAAAACCACGGTCCCGTGATCGTTCTTAAAGGAAAAGTTCTGATCCGACTTCTCACCGAGAACCAAAAAACTCGCGCCGATTCCGTTGTAAGTTCCGGTATGAGAAACGCTCGCCTTTCCGGTGTTAAACGAACCGCCTCCGATGTTGACTCTTGTTTTGGGTTTTCCGGAATCCTTTCTCGTCACAAGATTCACGGATCCTCCGATCGCGGAACCGGAAAAACCGATCGGATTTCCGGACCGATAAACTTCCACACTTTCCAGACTGTCAAAGGGAAGATCCGCAAGATTGACTTCTCCCCCTTGCGAATTGTTCAGAGGAATTCCGTCCAGATAAATCCGGGATTGATTCGGATTTGTACCTCGAATCGAAAGAGTGGAATAAGAACCGAGTCCTCCGAAAGAACGAACTCGAAGACCCGCTTCCCTTTCTAAAACCTCGGGCAAAGAAGTATAACGTGCCGAAGTATCGTCCAGTTTTATCGCTGTTTGAAAACCGCTAGGATTGGAACGAAAATTCTGGGAACCCGTTTCCGCCGGTTTACCGATAACCTGAACCGTTTCAGCTTTTTTAGTTTTTTGAGAATCCGGATTTTCCTGAGCGTAAAGACCGGCCGTAGAAATAAAAAGCAGCAATATTTTAGAATATTCTAAATATTGAATGTATTTTTTTGATCCCATTTTTCACACGGAACTTCGCAATGGGAAAGAAAAAATCGGGGAACCCTCGAAACTACGAAAGCCAATTTTTCAAACCCGACCTTAGCTCCCGAAAGTCCTATCGTTTGTTATGGCTTGTTAGGTCTTCTGGCTTTCACCGATTTTGCCGCCTTCCCGTGAAACACAGTGGCTATCTTGACAAAACCTCTTTGGAGGTGATTACAGCTGCGGGTTCAGCTCCGGAATTAAACCGGATTCCCTTCCTCTTTTACGAGGACGAACAAGCTACGATTCCAGGATTTCGATCCTGGATCTTGGGGGCAAGTGAATTCCATTGCGAAAAAGGAAAGAATCGAGTCCATACATTTAAGATTACAGGCGATCGATCTCTTTACTATCGACCTAACCCGCAAAATTTTACCATAGCAGCGGTTAATTTGTATTCCATCGCTCCATTTTTATAATAATACAGTCCCGTTTGCGACATGTATTCTTCAACAATATCCTTGTCTAAGTCTTTCAAAACGACGGTAGATAACGATCGACCTTGAAACGTTTTTAATCCAGAGGAAGTTACTACGCTGTTTCCAACTTGATCCCCTTCCCGCAAAGAATCCTTGAGAAACGGGTAAAGTTTATCAATCGATTCATCCACCAGATAAAGAAAACCTCTATAGTCTTTCAGAACCTGTTTCATTACCGTTCTCTTTTGATAGTTGTCAATGATTCTTACGAAGTATCTGACTCCATCCGGAAAATCGGAAAAAAAATCTTTTGGAAATTTTCTACGTTTACTTTCTTCAGGATGATCCTTTAAAACTTCCATCTGCAAAATGCCGACTTTTTTATTCTCCAAATAGATATCGTATCTCCAAATATTTTCAGTTTCCAATGGAAATAGACATTCGATTTCCAACGCCGAAGAATCCTTCCGCACGGGTAAAGCTTGGGAATTCACAAAAGATATGAATAAAAAGAAAATTAGAAAAAACGAAAGTATTTTCATGGGTTACTCCAAAATCATTCTTCTTTCTTTTTGATCTACGAATTCGTCCGATCCCGGAAAATTTATCTTCCTTCCGGATAAATTTTCAAATTCTTTCAGATCGAATTCAGGAAGGGCCGGTTTTGAAGTCAATGTTAACTGGTCGCTCTCTAAACCCATCTCCTTCGCCAATTCCGCCATTTCCTTTTTCAGCTTGTGAGGATCTGTTTCCGTTCCTGTGATTAGATGAGCCTGATTGTTACTAGTTACAAGTTCTTGAATATTCTTGGTTTCGACCTCGATTTTATAAACCGTCCTTTTCGTTTTGGAGTGGTTTTTAACTTCCAATAAAAAATCCCTCTGAGCGAACGGAGCCAGCTTTTCGCCGTTTTTCCTTTCAATCAGAGTGTATTTTTTTTCATCCAATTTGAATAAGGAAATCGTATAAGGATGGGATTCGTAACCCATGTTACGAACCTTACCGGAAATTTTGTTTCCTTGGATCGAAAGATCGGAACTGTAGATCGCGAGATCGGCACCTCTGTATTGAACTCCCGTCATTTTGAGCGAGTTATCCTCTTTGGGATTCTCTTGAAAGAATTTTTCGATCGCCTTTAATTTTTCGTCCCTCAATACTTTCAACTTTTCCAAAAGATTTTTTCCGGCTTCCTTTTTGATTTCATTCGGTTCTTCCGAAATATTCTTTTCCTCTTCACGAATTTTTTCGGAGATCGCGCTTACGTTCAAATCCAATTTCTTTTTCGTACTCACTGGAATTTGAATGGAAGAATAAAAAATCAACAACGTATTTTCCGCATTTACTTGATAGGAAGCTTGGGGTAAATGTTTAGTTACCAGCGTAATCTTATTTTCAGAATATCCGTAAAAATGATTGTCGTTTAACAAATTTAACGGAATCGGTCTCAATCTGGAGCCGGTGGGAATTATATCCTTTTCCGTAGCGATCGATTTCCCGTTAATCTGCACTTCCAAGTCGTGCGGTTTTACGTTGGTTCCGTCGTTAAACGGAAGAAAAGAACTGATCAAATAGATATCGACGATATTCGTTTCATACCATCGATTGTCTTTTTTGAAATAAGCCCGATTTAAAGAACGGTCTTCGCTGTCTCTTTCTCTAAAATAATCGATTTCACCGTCTTCGTCATAATCGTCTCCGACCATCAACGTGGATCCTTTCTCGATTAAAAACCAATGATCCGGTTTTTGATTCCCGTTCGTATCCGAAGCTTGTCCTTTGGAGAGTAGCCATGAAAACTTGGAAGTAAATCCGATATCCGTTACTTCCTTTTTTTCAAAGTAAGGAATCGAATAATCCATACTGATAATGGGGCGATTGGTACAATACCAATCCTTAATTCGGAGACGAACTATCGGATCCAAACTGACCATTTCGATCGAACCCGGTGCGTGAGATTGAAAAACAAAAGGAATCGTTTTTTGTACGCCCGCAGAGGAAAAGAGAAAATCGTCTTTAATCTCCTTATCGATCGCAGCGGTTGTATATAAGGAAACGTCTATCGAACTTCCTTTCGGAAAAAAATAATGATTCACTGAAGGTTCCATTCTTAACGTTTTAGAATTTTTTAGAGAAATCGAGAAGTTGGCCAAATCTTCTCCGTTGTTTTGAATACGATAAGAATGAGCAAGAGGACTTTTTTCCAACTGTTTAACCGCAATTTCCAAAATCGGTTTCGAAACCTCTACAACTCCTTGAATCGTATCGAGAACGTTACCGCGTTCGTCAAAAATTGAATTTTCTATATTATAAAACCCTGGAATACAATCTTGGGCAAAAAAACGAATTGGCAAGGATAGTTTCTTTTTTGCCGGAAGAGTAATGAACGTATCTCCGCCTTCACCTGTGATTCCAACGAGCAGACTTCGATCGGCTTTAGACCCTATTTTGATTTGAACCGATTCTTCTCCGCGATTCTCTATAAAAATTCTTTCCACAACATTGTATGTGGGAGTTATTTTGAATTTGAGACCGTGAGCGTCCTTTGTCGAAAAGAAAACAGACTTTTTATTTTTGATTGAAGGGCTTGAACTCGGAGAATTCGATTGTAACGATGGATCCTCCGAATAATTTATGATTCCGTTTTCTAAATACTTATAACCTCCTTCGGAACCCAGACCGGAAAATGCCGCGACTGTCAAGACCAGAAGTGAAATTGAAAACAGTTTTCGATTCATTATTTGTTTCCTTGAATCCTTGTTCGGATTATATTTCTCAGTTGATGGATTCGCGGATTGATAGTTTCAGAGCTTAGAATTTCAGCTTGATTTAGATCCAAGTCCGCACCCGATAGATTATTCAATTGAAAATAAACATACGCCCTATAAATATAAAGATCGGCGTAATTTGGATTCATTTTGATTCCTCGATCATAGAACGACAATGCTTCCGTATATTTCTTTTGCTGATACAATGTATAACCTAAGTAGAGGTATGTATAAAAAAGATGGGCTTTATTCTCCACCGCTTCCCGAAGGAACATTTCCGCTTTAGAATATTCTTTTTTCTTAATTAATAATATCGAATAGTTTATTTTAGAGGAGAATTCGTTCGAATTCCGAGGTAAAAGATCGATCGCTTTTTTGTAATGGATTTCCGCCGACTGATAATCCTTATCATAAACATAAGCCAAAGCAAGATTCGAGTGATATCTACCGGAATCGTCGCAGAGAATCGCTTCTTTAAAAGCCGCTATAGCCGGTTTGAAGTAATTCATCCCCATATACGCGACGCCCAATTGATTGCATGGATCCCCGACATTTTCCGCTCCCATTTGGGTAATCAATTCTTTGGATTCGGAGTTCCCGCATTTTTCGGAGCAAAGATTCTTATTCATCGAAACAACTTCTTCAAATCGATTCGAATCTAAAAGTTGAACCGGAGATTCTTTCGAAGTCTGAGCGTTGAGAGAATGAGAAGTTATGAGACAAAGGATCACAAATAGAAAATTGAGGAAAACGTTTCTTTGAGCCGGCCTTTTAGTTTTTGATTCTTGAACTTTCATAAAAGTATACGATTGATTCCTGTAAAATGATCTTTTGTTAAACGAATTCGAAGTCTAAAAACTTCAAAATCTTTAGCATCAAACCGCATTGGAATCATCAGTTTGAAGAAAATTGAAACCGTTAAAAACCAGTTTTCCAAGGATTCTAATTTTGAAATCTCAGAGATCTTTTCATTTTTCGGATTTATTTTCTTTTCCTTTATAAGGATTGAATTTATTTTTTTTGAAATCAAAAAATCGGTTCTGAAAGAATTGAATCTGAGAGGAGAGTCGACACTAAAGAGTATCGGTTTATAAAAACGGTCCCTTTTTTAAATCAGGCCGCGCTTTTCTTTTTTGAGAAGGAATTTTCTACAAATAAAGGGTTTTGTGAAACAAAAAATCTGCGGAAAATTCGCTTTATTTCCGCACAATAAGTTAAAAATACTATATTCTAAAAGTTTAAACTTGTAAAGTTTTCTTTAAACCGACTTCAAGTTCCGGGATTCGTTACGAATCCGCGACTATTTCTGAGAGTACGAGTCAACCGCCCCCGGTAAAATCGTTCCGTCTTCCGAAATTTTCGGTCCCTTGGAGGGAAAATCTTCTCTTGTCAATTTTCTCAAAAGATCGATCGTTTTCTTTTCAGGATCGTATTCCGGAATCGAGGCGCTATCTAGTTGTAGAGGAATGATTTTTCCTTTTACAAACTTTCCTTGAGAATCCACTTCGGCCTCTAAGACGAGAGAATAACCTACGATCCCGCGAGAAGAAAGAGCTCTGTAACCCATAAAGTTACCGAGAGAATACGCGATCAATCGTCCTTTATACAATTCCATCGCACGAACGAGGTGAGGACCGTGTCCGATAACAAGATCAGCTCCCGCATCGATCAGAGAGTGACTGAACTCGACGAGATTCCCTCTGTATTCTCCGTAAAAACGTTCCATCTGATTTTTTACGTGAAGAGCCGGGCCGCCTTCCGCTCCACCGTGGAATGAAATAAAAACGAGCTGAGCTTTTCTCTTTGCTTCCTTTACTAAAGCGACACCCTCTTCGATTTCGTTCACATTGTTATGTGACTTCAGGTGCGAGAATCCGATCCACGCGACGGAAACGTTTTTTACGTTCATGTAAGTGATCATTCCCTTTTTGCCGGTATAACGAATGCCGACGTCGGAAAGATTTTTTTGAGTGTCGTCAAAACCCTGCTGATGAAAATCCAAAGAATGATTATTAGCAATGCTTAAAATATCAAAACCTACGTCCTTTAAGACCTTCGCATAAGAAGGAGGAGTTCGAAACGCAAATATCATTTTTCTGGAAGTGTCTTTCGACGTATTCGGATAAGTGGTAAGAGTACTTTCAAAGTTCCCGAAAAGAATATCCGCTCCTTTTAAATGATTCTCCACCTTTCCAAAAAGAAAGGATCTTGGATCCTGAATGTTGAGTGGTTCCGGATAATTCGTACCCGGCACCATGTCCCCTACCGCTTTGATCTTGATGGTAGTGTTTGTTTGCGGATCGGCAAAGAGCGCGGAGGAAATCAAAATTAAGAGGGAAAGAATGGAATGAACTACGACCTGTTTCATGTAGTTTCATGAGTTTCACGAAGAAGATCCGCGTAAAGCAGAATTTATATCAAAGGATTTCGAGCTTAACCCGATAGGAATAATAGAATGGAACGTATCCCCTGCAATACCTGCGGTTCATCGGAATTCAAACCGCTCTTCTCCAAATCCAATCACAAAAAAGAAATCTTTCAGATCGTTCAATGCAGACGTTGTTCTCTCGTGCAGGTAAGCCCGCAACCTTCTCCCGAAGAAGTGGCTTCCTATTATTCGGAAGAATATTTTTTGAAACGGAGCGACCGAGGTTATGATAACTATTTTTCGGACGGAGTAAGGAACGAGATCTCCCGAGTTTTCGCACTCAATCTAAAAGATCTGGACTTTGAATCTTGGGAAAAAAACTTACCTTCCTCAAAGCGTAGTTTGGATGTGGGTTGTGCAGCGGGATATTTCGTGGATTATATGCAGCAAAGAGGATGGGATTCCTACGGAATGGATATCGCAGAGGCCCCCGTAAAATTCGCGAAAGAAAAACTCGGACTCAAAGTGGAACAAAAGGATTTCTTAGAATGGAAGGAAGGCGAATCGGAAAAGTTCGACCTAGTCACCTTATGGGCTTCGATCGAACACTTACACAAACCGAAAGAAACATTAGAAAAAATTTATACACATCTAAAACCCGGAGGAAGGATCATTCTTTCAACCTGTAGATGGGGAATCCTCGCAAAAGTCCAAGGGCCTTTCTGGAGATATCTAAACGTCCCCGAACATCTTTACTACTATTCTCTTCCCGGCATCATTCGACTTTGTGAGTCCTTAGGATTTCAAAGGAAAAAATACGTTACCTATGGAAGCGGGCTGACTGCAAAAAAGAACGCGGGAATACTTTATAAAATTCTGAAATACTTCGCCGATCCTGCCGTAAAACTTTTAAATCAGGGTGACATGATGGCTCTCTGTTTCCAAAAAAAAGAATCCGGATATAATTAGATTCCCCGTCATAAGGTTAGAAATTTCGAGACATAAGGACGAGAACGAGGAGGAAAAGAAGATTCCAGCCGAGTTTAAATCCGCCGATAGATTCGAAAACCTCGAGGTTTCGTCCGTTTCCTCTCGATTTTATAAGAATCTAATATTCCTTTTCCTAAATTTCGAAAGATCCGTTTCTATATCGTTCTTAAAAAAAGAAAACCTTAAAACGTGATAACTGAAAATCTTAAATGAATTCGAAGCAAAAATAATTTCTTGCCTAACTTATTATTAGTATACTATAATAATGAATAGAATCTGATTATTTTTAAGTTTTTCTTGCTATTTTAAAGACATTCAAGTAAAAAAGTTATCTCGATTTTTGGCTTCGGACCAACGCCTTCTCATCCGTTTGGTTTAATTCTTTCCATAAGGTTTAGGGATTTCTTGAAGAGTACGATTGAAAAGAACGTGATCCTTGGAATTATCGTAATCATTCTTCTGAATGTCGTAATCGCGGGTTCCGCATTCTACGCGATCAGTCAATCAGCCGATCTACGGAAATGGGAATCCCATACGCAGGAAGTTCTTTCGAACCTGGAAGAAGCCCTTTCCGCCTTTAGCGAAATGCACGCTTCTCTCAGGAGTTATATTCTTTATAAAGATTCCAATCTTTTAGATGCATATCATGAAAATAAAACCCACCTTGTTGCGAAAATGGAAAATTTAAAATCGTCGACGATCGACAATACGGCTCAGCAAAGCCGGATCTCGATCGTAAAACCTTTGATCGATGAAAAAATAGAATTTATGGAAGCCAACGTACTAAAACAGAATTTAAAACCTGCGGGAAGTTATGCGGCCCCCTTTCATTCACCGAAGGGAAACGACTTGAGCGAGAGGATTCGAATTCTTCTTAAAGAGATGAAAAAAGAGGAGGTTCGTCTATTGCAACTGAGAAGAGAAAGTTCTGAATCCAATCTAAAATTCGCCATCGCTCTTATCTTTATTGCGATTTTCCTAAACCTCGCCTTTATTTCATTTCAATATATTCTAATATATAAAGAGAACACGCGGCGGCAGGAGGCGGAGGTTCTACTCGAAACTTCGAATTTAAACCTCAAGGATTATTCCTCCAAACTCGAAAGATCGAACAAGGATTTGGAATCCTTTTCTTATTCGGTTTCACACGACCTTCGAGCCCCAATTCGAGGTATATCAGGATTTTCTAAAATTCTTATGGAGGATCACGGAGACCTTCTGTCGGACGAGGGAAAAAGAATTCTCGAGATCATCATGCAAAACGCAACAAACATGGGTCAACTCGTAGACGATCTTTTGGAATATTCCCGTCTGGGAAGAAAGGAAATATTGTTTACGACTATCAACATGAAAGATATGGCTCAAAAGGTTCTTGAAGAAGTAGCCAACTATTATCCGAATTCAAAAGTCTTTACAAAGGTCGGAGAGTTTATTCCCAACGCAAAGGCGGATTCCGGACTTCTCAAACAACTACTCTTTAATTTGGTTTCTAACTCCTTCAAATACTCTCGAGAAAAGGAAAAACCGACAATCGAAATCGGTTCTTTCGAACGGGACGGAGAAAACGTCTTTTTCGTGAGAGATAACGGAGCCGGCTTTGATATGAAATATCAACACAAACTATTCAATATGTTCCAGAGACTTCATCATTCCGAAGAATTTGAAGGAACAGGAGTGGGTCTCGCGATCGTAAAAAGAGTCGTCGAAAAACACGATGGAAAAGTTTGGGCGGAAGGCGAATTGAACAAAGGCGCATGTTTTTATTTTACATTGGGAGTTCATGACAACGATGCAAAATCTTCAGGATAATTTAATTTCGATTCTTTACGCCGAGGATAACGCCCAGGATTCGGAACTCGCTTTGAGAAGTTTAAAAAAACATAATCTTACAAATCAGTTGAAACTCGTAAGAGACGGCGAGGAGGCATTGGAATATCTATTTGCGACCGGGAAATATGCGAACCGGGACAAGATGCAACTTCCTTCCTTGATTCTCCTCGATTTAAAAATGCCCAAAGTCGACGGAATCGAAGTTTTAAGAAAAGTCAGAAGCGAAGAACTCACAAAACTCATTCCGGTAGTCATTCTTACCTCTTCCGCAGAGGAGAAGGATATCGTTGAAAGTTATCGATTAGGGGTGAACAGTTACGTGGTTAAGCCGTTGGAGTTTAATAAATTCAGCGACGTGGCTTCCGAAATCGGATTTTATTGGATTCTTATGAACAAACGCGCTTTATGATGATTCAGAGAAAAGTCTACATCGTATGTATAGAGGACAATCCGAACGATCTCGGCTTGATGATCCGCCAAATCAGCACAAGTGGATTAGACTTTTCTTATAAACAAATTCAGACGAAAGAAGAACTCATTCAAGAAGTGCAGGCTAGCGAACCGGACTTAGTTCTTTCCGATTTCTCCTTACCATCCTTTGACGGAATGGAAGCGCTCGAGATTGTCAGGAAATACCATCCTAACGTTCCATTTCTTTTTGTTTCCGGCTGGTTAGGAGAGGACGCGGCGATCGAAGCCTTAAAACAAGGAGCCACGGATTATATTTCGAAAAATAAAATCACTAAGCTCAACTATTCCATCGAAAGAGCTCTAAAAGAGTCGGAAGAAAGAACACTTTTGGAGGAAGCTGAAAAACAAAATGAAACTTTGAAGTCTCAGTTGATTCAAGCTCAAAAATTGGAGGCGATCAGCCTTCTCGCAACCGGAGTCGCTCACGAAATCAACAATCCACTTACGATCATCATCAACTATGCTCAGTTGATTTTAGGGCAAAGTCAAGACGACTCCATTCTTAAATACGCGAGTAATATACTCGAGGAAGGGGAAAGAATTTCGAAAATCACAAAGGATCTCCTGAGACTGGCAAGACAGGAAAAACACGTCTTCTCCAAAGTAAATTTTCAAGAAGTAATTCAAAAGACGGTTTCTCTTTGCGAACAACTTTTTAAAAAAGATACGATCCATATAGAAATGCAGATTCAAGATTCTCTCCCCGACGTTTTCTGCGTACCGCAACAAATTCAGCAGGTAGTCCTCAATCTTTTGAACAATGCAAGAGATGCCCTCAATCAAAAATATCCGAAATACGATTCCAATAAGATCATCGTCATCAAGGCGAAAAAGTTCGAAAAAGATTCCAACCTTTGGATACAGATGAGCATCGAAGATCGAGGTATCGGAATTCCTAAAGAAGAAGCAAAAAAAATATTCAGTCCTTTTTTTACGACGAAAAAAGTGGACAAGGGAACCGGACTCGGCCTCTCCGTAAGTACCGGAATCATAAAAGATCACGGCGGGGAATTATATTACGAAAGTAAGGAAAACGAATATACTCGTTTTTATATCAACCTTCCCGTACGTCCTGAGATAAACAAGGGATCGATTTCTCCCCAGCATAAAAACTTTGCGTAAAAATAGGTTACGATAACATCGAGTGATCCGTTTTTAAGCCCATCCGCACAACGATCGAAATGGAGCTCCCATTCACCGGTACACCGGCTCCTCCGCTCAAGAGTTCGGGCGTTCCCGCTACGCGGGCGGGCTCTCCGCTCCGGTCAAGTTATTGCAGGCTGAATTGTAATACATAAAATCTTTCGAGTCTTCAATAACTTGACCACGCCTCGATCCCTAACGCGGGGATTATCTATATTCCGAAAATCTTATTTATTAAATCATTTTTTTCATTTTTGGAACCACAATTAACGAGATTGATCAGCACAACATCTAAATAATATTGCTCTCCAGACGTTTGATAGCGATTATAACTATCTGCAATTAGATAACCACATTCAAGATCATTACTATCGTTATTGTTCTCAAACGAACAGTTTAAAAAAATCATAATAATACATAATGCTATTCTAATCATCTATAATTTCTCCTAAAAACATCTCTCATATAAAGAGAGGTAATTAATCTTGACTTGTTATTCATGTTATTAAGCACATTTAAATCTAAAACTAATCCATAAACCTCTGGTCTCAAAGCTCCCGATCCATTACCAAACAAAATGCTCCAGGTTCCATAGGAATTGGTTCCTGAGAAAAGTTCAGCTTCAAATTCATCAAACAAGAATTCATCCTGCCAAGTCGTTTCATGTTCATAAAATTGCTGAACATGCCTTAATTCATGGATCTCAGTCAACCCGCCCGATCCTTCCCTCATGTGAACTACGGGTCCGCGTGTTGTCGCTGCAACTCCTGAATCTTCACGACTTTCAAGATAACTATTTTCAATGATTGTCCCATTTCCGACTCGTTTAATATTCGGTAAAGGTGAACCGAGTATCGGGTTCATAATTAAACTCGCAGAGTAATCGAATCCAAGAATCGCATATGACGTCATTGCTTCCAACGGCTTGTGAAAGAAAGCTTTAGGATTCGTTGCAAGTCCATAAGCAACACCTAATACCGGGGAAAGGGGTAGCATAAGCATACCACCAACGCCTGCTCCCACATTCTTGATTCCAGTTCCAAAATCGGACCATCTCTTCTTACTCACAAAAAAAGCATTTTTGAGAGTGTCGCTCGCGCCAATGCTGAAGTTCAACATCCCCATTCCATTTTTGGAAAGGGCATCGCTCAAGATCGAGTTCCCACTCGGATCCCTGTATCGCACTGGATTCCCTTCCGTATACATGTAAAGATCCATCGCCATCGGACGGGTCGTGTCAAACACGCTGTCAGCTTGAGTGAATCTTCCAATGAGAGGATCATAGTATCTCGCTTTGTAGTAATAAAGTCCGGTTTCACGATCTTCTTCTTGTCCCGTGTATTTGTAACGAAAGATGTCTGGGCCGGAAGAATCGTTTCTCTGAATCTCGCCATAAGGTTTGTATGAGATATGAGAAGCTCCGCCCATCTCTCCACCGGCGATTCTGTTTCCTTGTCCGTCTGTTACCATCGTGATCGAACCTAAATGATCCGGGTGAAAGAAGATCATTCCACTCACTGGTACACCCGATGAACCGCCGCCGCTTCCACTCAAAAGTTCGGGCGTTCCCGCTTACGCGGGCGGGCTCTCCGCTCCGGTCAAGTTATTGCAGGCTGCATTGTAATACGTAAAACCTTTCGAATCTTCAATAACTTGACCACGCCTCGATCCCTAACGCGGGGAGACCGTGTGACAAAAGATATTTTTTTTAGCAAAGTCTAATTCGCTTTGGAAAGACAGCTATATAAAGAGATTAAGCTGATGACATCATCAGTAGAATTTTCATTAAACGTCTGCTTCAGAAGATAATAATCCGCAAGACAATCATTCGAATTCTTATCTTTATCACTCTGCTTACAATCCATACTAAATATTAGTAATATTATAATTATTGAAGTTATATATTTGCTCATATTCTTAAGATCATTACCTGCTACTACGTATTTGAAATTTAGTTTATCATAATTTACCATGGTCCGCTATTTGCCTCCACTATTTCTTTAGTGTAATAATTACGTAAAAAATCTAAGTACAAAATTGGTTCATACGTTGACATTCTGCCTGTGAATGCAGCATTTGCAATGCTTATAAACTGTGGATCCCTATATGAAGCTAATCCTGAATAAATTGCAAAGACTTCAGGAGGAAGGATTTTGTATAATAGGTATCGAGTGGCCCCATAATTAAAAGTTCCAGAACGTAAGTCGGAATCCATCTCAACCAATAATTGGTGACTACTCCCTGACCAACCACCACCGCTAAAGGTTTGATCTACATGACCCATTTCGTGTTTAATCGTATCTTGACTTTCACCCTTTTCAATATGAGCAACGCCATTTTGTTCGTACGATCCAGGAGACATGACGCCAGTTAACGATGAGTTTTTAACCGCCCAACCGCCTCGAGCATAGTGGATTGAAGGATTGTTACCGGATAATGCGGATACCGTGTAATCGACGATCCCTTCCAGGATTCCAAGCAAGTATTCCGGATGATAAATAATATTGCTAAAGAATCTTCCTGCTTCGCTTATTTTCCTACCAAACGTTCCGAAACCAGTACTATTATTGTTTTTTGTATGTTTACCACCGCTCGCAATTTCTCTAAAGGCCCCAGAGATTCCTTTTGCAGCACTAGTGAGACCGCCAACCATATGTTTAAATATTTGACCAAACATATGTGAAACATTGACATTCCCACTCGGATCCCTGTATCGCACTGGATTCCCTTCCGTATACATGTAAAGATCCATCGCCATCGGACGGGTCGTGTCAAACACGCTGTCAGCTTGCGTAAATCTTCCGATCAGAGGATCGTAGTATCTCGCTTTGTAGTAATAAAGTCCGGTTTCACGATCTTCTTCTTGCCCCGTGTATTTGTAGCGAAAGATATCGGGGCCGGAAGAATCGTTTCTCTGGATCTCGCCATAGGGTTTGTATGAGATATGAGAAGCTCCGCCCATTTCTCCACCGGCGATTCTGTTTCCTTGTCCGTCTGTTACCATCGTGATCGAACCTAAATGATCCGGGTGAAAGAAGACCATTCCACTCACTGGTACACCCGATGAACCGCCGCCGCTTCCGCCAGGACTGTAAGGTTGTGCGACCGATGGAGTTGTAGCCGGAATTGCGGGTGGGATGAGCCAAGGTGGATCACCGGAACCTTTGGGCATGAACACGGAACAACTCGAAACGCCGAAAGAAAGAAGCAAAAGCGGAGTTGTAAATCGAAGTAGAATCGAATAACGTTTTTCTTCTTTGGTTAAGAGAATAAACCCGATCCCGAATATGAGAATTACCGAATAGAGAACGATCTTTCCCTTCAAAGTGAAAAGTTTTGCAAACGTGTTCGCGGTCGCAATTCGACTGGAAGAAAGAATTTGTAACGTCTTTACTTTAAAGGACGAGATAAAACTCTTTTTGTGATGCGAAGTTTTGTTTGATCCGGGTGTTCCTTGACCGAAACTTTTGTCCGCCGAACCCCCGTCCGAATCACTCGTCCCTAACGTGAACCAAGAAAGCAAAGTTTCCTCTTTTTTAGAATCAACAAACGAAGTAAGGAGAGCAGCATCGGTCCTCGACCACTGAGCGACCAAGTCTCCGGAAAGACCTCGGAAATAAAGGGTATGTTGCGGAGATTGTCCAGGAGTCATTACAATTTCATAAAGACCTCCCAGGCTGATCGTCTTGGTTTGATCGCTCGATCTTATCTTTCGAATCCTCGTTCCCGAGAAATCGTAGTCAAACGTCATCGTTTCTCCGTTTTGAGTATTCATCTTCTTTAATTTTTGAAACGGATTGTATTCCAGGCTCTCTCCGTTTCTGCCGATCATATTCCCCGCAACATCGTAAGAATAATCTACGATCTGATTGAGAGTCGGGTTCACTACCCTTGTAACGGCCGTCTTGTGCAAAGGATCCGTGTAGCTATAAGTCTGAGTTCCTTTTTTAAGAAGTTGTCCGGAATCGTTGTATTGATAGTCTTCGGTTCCGTATTTTCCGATCGCCTGCGTCATTCGGTTGAGAGAATCATAAGTAAAAGTCTGGCTTCGGCCGGGAACGATCTTATCTTCAATCTTTGTAAAGTTCCCTCTCAGATCGTATTCGTAAGAAACGTTCTCATAGACCTCGTTGTCTTTTTTTGTGATGAGTCCCAGAGGTCTCTTTTTAGCGGGATCGAATTGGATGGAAGTATTGACTCCGTTTCCGAGCATTCTTTCGATTCTCACTCCGTTTGTATCCACAAGAGGACCGTTATATTGAACCAGAGGAAGATCGGAACCTTCTCCGTTTCCGGGAGTCAGGGTGATCCCTGAAAGATAACCTCCTTTGGAATAGAGATTTTTCGCAAGAGTACCGTCCGGATATTTCACGCTCGCGATCTGATTTTGAAAGGTAAACGTCTTTTCGATAAAGAACGTCAGATCGTCTTCTCTCAATCTTTTTTTCAAAAGAGTTTGATTTCCTCTTTCGTCGTAGCCGAACTCGGTGGTGCCTAACGCATCAGTGACTTTAGTCAGTCTTCCCTTTCCGTTGGGAACGTTCGGATCGTCGTATTCGTAAACCTGAGTTTCGGTTTCTCCGTTTGTGGCCGTTCCCCTAACGATCGTTACACGACCCAAAGAATCGTATTGAAATTCCACAACCGAACCGTTTCCGTATCTTTGTTCCGTAAGATTGCCGACGGCGTCGTAGACGTATTGAACGGTTCCCGTATTCGGATTTCTGATCTGAGTCTGTCTTCCGATAAAATCGGTGTCGATCGTAGTAATTCCGTTATCAGGATCCGTAATCTTCGAGATCTTTCCGTTTGTCTTGTATTGAAATTTCGTGGATTTTCCCTCGATGACTTTTTCTAAAAGTTCTCCCTTTTCGTTTCCGAAGGAAACGACGGTAGAGACGAGACTTCCATTCTGAGAAACCTTTTGTGTGGAATCAAACCCGTTGACTTCCAACTCAATGACCGTTCCGTCGCTTCCAGTGACTTTTTTCTTTTTCCCTTCGGAATCGTATTCGAATTCGTTCCAGGAGAATGGGGCTTGACCTTGCACGTAAGGCGAAATCGCTTTGATCAATTTTCCCTCCGAGTCGTAGATGGATTCTTCCACGAGGACCGCCGCGTCCACGAGACTACTTTCCTTTCTTGTGGATTGGCCTCGGGAATTAAAATATTGCATAGTCCAGGATTCTTCTCCATCCTCTCTTCTGATTTTTGTTCTAACGGTTTGATCCGTCGGATGACCCGTATTGTTGTATTCGATTTCTTCCAAAGGATCGCTCATCCCCGCCGGAACCGATTCGAGAGTTCTTCCGAATTTGTCAAAGTGAGTTTCGGAACGATTCCCGTTGATATCCACGGAGGCGATCTCCAAACCTCTCGTAAAATCGTATTCTTTAGTAGTCGAGTGTCCGAGCGAGTTCGTGATTCTTACGGGAAACTTGTGAACGACGTTATCGATTTCAATTTGTATGATATTTCCCCTCGGATCTTGAATTCGAACCGGATTCCCATAAGAATCGTATTGAAGAATCAACTGCACCGACCACTGAGATCCGCCCGTATAAGTTTTCTCTTGATTTAAGAATATTCCGGAATAAGAATATTCTTTTTGAGACAATAGCTCCCCGTCTTTGTATGATTCCATCCGAATCGGCTTTCCGATCACCCAAGCAGTCGTATCGTTTTCATAGACGGTTCTTTCCTCGATGACACAACTTCCCATATCGGTAGTCTTGTTCAAAACGTTACCGTAGGAATCGTAACTCAGGGAGATGTTAATCGTCTTGAGAGGAGTTCCGTTTTGATAATCGACTTGAGAACTTCCCGTTTGACGAACTCGAATCGTTCCGTCTCCCAGGACGTTCCTGGAAACGTTATTTGTCGTTTCAGAAAGAAGAATTCCATTCTTGAATGTCGCCGAGTAGTTTGCGACACCCGCAAGTTCGAGAGCGCTGTCCCCGTACTGAGAAACCGTGGAAACGTTTCGAATCAAATCGGTCTGAACGATTTCCGAATATCCTAAGGAACCGATATTTCTAAGACCGTTCCAAAAAAGTTTAGGATATCTGTATTGAAACGTTCTGGACTCGTCGACTTGAGTTCCAGCCTTTTCCACAACTTTGGAAACTACAAAATCGGGATTCACCTGCGGAAGTACGTTCGGTTTGGAAGAATTGTATGAGGTCGGGGTCACCTTTTGTTTGGCAACGTCATACGCGATTTCCGCTCTTCTTCCATACGCGCCGTCCACGGAAGAAAGAAGTCCGTTTGGAACCTCGGGTCGGAATCGAATGAGATTCGGTTTGGAAAAAGTGTGGAACGGAACGTTACGATAAAGAACGGTTCCTATAAAAGGAATATGGCTCGGAATCGGAACCGCCATTCCCAAAGCGCTCGCCTGTAAACCGATGAGTTCGCTTCTTCCGTCCCCGTTTAGATCCGCAGTTTGCAAAAAGGCCTCTGTCGAATATTCAACATCGCTGTTTGCCGAGAAGGTAGGAACTCCGCTCGCGCTCGGTTGGCTAAAGGAGATTCGAACGACCCCGTTGTGATAGCGAATGAAGTCGGCTCTTCCGTCTCCGTTGATATCCGCAAATTCCTTTCGATTCAACCAATTGGAATAGGCGATCGCAGACATTCCGGCTAACGCATTCATGTCAGCGGGAGGTGGAGTCATCGCCGCCGGATTGACGTCAACCGAGTGAAAAGTGTCGTTTGGTCCAAACCAGACGTGAACCTGTTGTTGCCAGAAAAAAGTTCCAGCTCTCACCTTGTCGTCCTCTCCGTCGAAGTTGATGTCCAATACCGTATCATTGGACCAGTTTACATTGAAAGGGGGAAGATAAGAATCCGTGGACGGTTTGTAAATCTCAACTTGATAGTAGTCGCCGAAATAGTAGACTCGATCTGGAGAACCGTCGTTGTTGATGTCGTAGAGCGCGTAACCGCTCGAGGAAGGAAGACTCATATTCTGCAAGTCTTGGCTTGCGACTGTGTTGTTTAGAAAATTACTGCTTCCTCCTCCGGATTCCGGATGAAACCTTCTTCCGTCCGAAAGACGAACGAATAGATATCCTCTTTCCCCGTCCGCCGGTGAAAAATAAGAAAAATCTAATAGACCATCCCCGTTTACGTCCGAGAAAAATTGATCTCCGATCCTACCGAAATTTCCTTCGTTTAATTCGTTAGTTTCGATTTCCTGCAACGTGCTACCGTTGGAATCGAAAAAAGTCACGAGAAGTCTCTGATTGGTCGTTCCGTCGATTCTAACAAAGTCCGGGACTCCGTTCTGGTCCAAATCTATAAACTGCTGAAAGTAGGATCCAAAATCGGAGATCGTAAGTTTCTGAACAAAGTTAAAACCCGATCCGTTGGAGAGATATACGTCCAATCGAAGCTGATCGTCTGCCTGGATAAAGTCGGCTTTCCCGTCTCCGTTGATATCGCTTACGTAGTGTCGATTCCGAGTATCACTTGCAAGATTTGGAATATTTGTTAGCACGGAGGAAACAGAAACCGAGTTGAAGTTAGGACCGAAAAAAATGCGAACCGGTTGACCGTTTCTTTCCAGAACCACGAAATCCATTTTACCGTCTCCGTTTACGTCCCCCGGAAGAATTTTTCCGTTCGCGTTGAGATCCAGTCTGTCGCCTAACGTGTCGTTGTTCACGGAAAGGTTGGCAGTCGAAGCTTCCCAGAGGCTCATTTCCAGTTTGGAAAAATACTGACCGTTGCGATCCCCCAAAACTCGGATAAACTCGGGAACCCCGTCCCCCGAAACGTCCACCGCGGTCGTAAACGAATTTTCAATTCCGTTTTGACAGACGTCTCCAAGGCTTTCCACGCTCGAACGGCAAACTTCTCCCGCCAAACCGAAGGACGCGGCCATACAAGCCGCGCTGGAAGAACAAAGACAGACTAACGCGCCAAAATCACAATCCCTTTGTTTGGAAGAATCGAGAACCCGGTATGTGAGTTGAAAATTTGTACTCGGCGCGGAATAGCTTGTGGCCGAAGCGGCCGAATTCGTGTAAGCAAAGGTAAGAGGTTTAAAATTGTCTCTTTCGATCGTTTTCAGAAGTAAGTCTCCGCCTACGAAATCGTAGGAAAACTCATACTTCGCGGTTTCCCTTTCGGTTCCCGTTTGATCCTTTGCAAAAACACGGATGGTTGAAAGTTGAGTTCTACGTTCTCCGCCTTGAGAAAGTCTAAAAATTTTAAAGAAGCTGTTACCGCGGCTTTCGTATTCAAAGACGATCCTTGCGTTTCCATGAACATAGACGACTTCCTTGGGAGCGAATTCAGGAAGCGTTCTCGAATCGAAATAAGTAATATCATATCCGTTTCCGTTGAGGTCTCGAATCTGATCGACGGCCCACGCAATTTCATTTCCGGAAGAATCGACGGCCTTGGAAAAAGAGCTTGGAATCGAACCAAAAGAGGATTCAAGACCGGTCTTTTCCCGAATCGTCCATCCGTTTGTATTCTTCGTGACCTTTTGAAACGTTTCCGTCTTTGTCATAAAAACCCCCGAGCCGGAACTTCTCAACTCTCCCGTTAGATCGCTCGTAAATTGATCGGTGCTTCCATTATGAATTCCGAATGAAGGATTTTTACTGACCTTAGGAAAACCGGAAAGGCTCCAACCCTTCCCTAAAAATCCCGAATCGGAACTTCCGGACTGATAGCTGAGAGAAATAGACGGAACCAAATCCCCCGCACCGGGAGGCGCTTCTATCGGAATCGAAAAGGATGCCTTACCCGTATGATCCACGTTGATCGCGGGAAGAGGGAGAGGAATCGAACTTTCTTCGTTGGAAATAAGGGAAGAGAAAAAACTAAAAACCGGTCGAAGACTGATCCAATTTAATAAGAAAAGAGAAAGGAAAATAACGGATATGATTCCGGCGATCTTGTTTCGATTCATTCGGGAAAATTCCTAATTCACGTAAAATTAAAGTCACAATTCAATGTAGATGACACAATTTATAGATAAATAGAAATAAGGAATAATTTTTTCCATTCCATGTCTTCTTTTGTTTATAATTCTTATATTAGAAAATAAGTATGATCCAGACAGTTTTTATGAAATTTATTTCATATATAAAATCATTTATGATTATAAATAGACCGTTTTGTAACAAGAACGTTATTTTCCTTGTAAAAATCCCAATAGACTCAACCGCTGGACATAAAAAAATCTGATTCGTTGTTAAACCAGTGAATAAACTCTATATTTCCGTTATTGTCTCTTTAATAGTGTTAGCAACTCCCCTTCTCTCTTCCGAGCTTCTTCTCAAATCAGGCGACGCATTCCTCATCGAAGAGATCAACGAAAGCGCGGACACCGTTAGTCTCCGTTGGAAAGGAAGATTGTATAGAATCCCGAAGTCTGAGATTCAAAGAATCGATTACGCAAGGAAAGGCCCCGAGTCTTCCTATCAATATTCGGAATTCCAACTTACAGACGGAAGTTCCGTTCGCGGGATCATCGTAGAGAGGAAGAAAGACAAAATTACTTTTAAAACTGAACTCGGCTTTGTTGAAATCGAGAAAGCAAAGATTCAAAATTCAAATTCTAAATCTTTAGAGAGCGACAACGAAAGTCCGGATTTGCCTGATAAATATCTTTCGGGTCGGTCGGGCGAGAATCAACTCTATGTCGGCGGTAGTTTTTTTGCTCAGGCAAACCACGGAGCTTGGTTTCAAAGCAATCCAGCGACCGCAGGAGCGGGACTCTTTTTAGAAAAAGGATTTTTAAACCGACCTCTTTGGTTTTTTGGATTTCTTTCAGAATATGCAGTGGCTCCTTCCACGACACAAGGTTCTATCAGCCTCTGGAATCAATCCTTCTATCTCGGAAAACAATTTGGTTCCTCTGCCCCCTACTTCTTGTTTGGCGGAGGAGTTACCGCAATTCAATGGAAAAGTGATTCCAGATCCGTAAACGGAACCGATCCGGAATTGTTAGGCGAAGTTGGATGGGCCTGGGATTTAAACAACGGATCTCGACTTAGGCTCGGAGTTCGTTCACAGTGCACGATTGAATCCGGTGATTCTCTTTGCAGAACCGGTCTTAGAATCTCTTGGGGTTTTCTTTTATGAACTATTCTTTCAAAATTACTTTTTTCTTTCTCCTTTCCTTTTTTCTGAAATGCAAAACTTCTCGTTTTTCCATTTCCTTCACAAGAAAGAGGACTATTAAAAAGATGGGATCACACCTTTTAACCTTGATAAAAAATACATTCCAGAATATGCAAAAATTTATATATTCTATTCTAATCTTATTCCTTGGAATCTTCTTTGTTGAATGCCAGAACTCTCCTCTTTCCAATATTCACGACTCCGAAACGGCAAAGGTAACACTAGCACTCGTAACTCAGTTAGGACCAAAAACGGCAACGATCAGTTGGGAATGTTCGTCTTCTCAACCTGGTTCCGTCGTGTATGGAAGAGGTGGAATTGAATCAGCAAGCATTAGTTTAGAAAATGCAAAGATTCACTCCATGACTCTTCATAATTTAGAGTCGAACACCGATTATATAGCTTCGGTCTTTTGTTCTTCGGATATAAACAATCTCCAAGGGGTTCCGATTGCATTCAAAACTTGGGTAAGCGATTTTCCAAATAGAACCCGAGGACTTTGGGTTGTGGGAGGAATCGGTGCCGATGCAAATCCTGTTTCGCAAATTGATTTTTTTGATCCGGTAACTTCTACTTGGTATCCAGCGGCGTCTTCGATTCCAACTCCTCGCGCATTCGCAAACGTTGTTTCGCACAAAGAAAAGATCTACGTGATTGGTGGTTTGGAAAAACAAGCCGGAATCTATGTTGCTTCTCGAAAAACCGAAGTCTATGACCCCTATTTAGACCAGTGGAAGACGTTAGCCGAAATGCCAACCGCAAATCAAGGCGGAGTCATTGCTTCCGTGGGAGAAGAAATCTTTATCATTGCAGGAACCACAACAACGGACATGACAACGGGAACCGTTTTAAATACAGTATCCAGATTCTTCCCCGGAATCGGTCCAACGGGTGTTTGGCAAAGTTATGTTTCGCTCACTGCGATCTTTGCAAGAATCGATATGGCAGGTTGTGGACTCAACGGTTCAATCCTCTTTACGGGTGGAAGATTCAACGCAGACGGTTCGGCTCAAGTCACAGCAGACGGATACGTTCCTTCCGTAAATTCTACAACAAGTGCTGGTGAACCATCGATCAACTTAGCAAGGCACGGATCCGGTTCCGCTTGTGTAAAACCTCTAAACTTGGACTCATTTCCTACAGATCCAGAATGGTTTGCAGTCATCGGAGGCTCAACGGGAACGAGCACCTTGCAACCCGTTGGCTCGATAACACCTTCGAACCGAACCGACTTTTCTCAAATCGGAACGGGTCTTTTCACCATCGGTCCCATTCTTCCGGTTTCCGTTTATTATCCAGGAACCCAAGCCTCGTATGAAACAAGAAAGTTATTCGTCCTTGGCGGAGCTTCCGCTCTAAATATTCCCACAGATACCGTTTATTCCATCGGTCTTCAAAATCCGATCGCGAGCACTTGGACTCTGGAAACTCAGAAAATGCCAAGAGCGCGATATGCTCACAAAGTCATTCGAATCGACAGGTAAGAAACAATGAAATCGATCTTTCAAATACTTCTCTATTCCCTACTCTTTCTCATTTTTTCGTTTGGCCTCTTTTCCGAAGAAAACGTGATGGCAGGAAGCCATGAAGACGGTGAACGCCTCCTCGAAGAAAGTCAATATTCTAAAGCGGAAAACCTCGCCATCTCACTTCTCACAAATAATCCCTCGGATCCAAAAGCAGAATTTATTCTTACAAGAGCCTGGATCGGAATCGCAAGAGAAGAAAAGAAACGGGGAAATTACGACCGAGCCAAACAGTTTTTTCAGAAAGCATATCTAAAATGGCCGCTCAATCAAGAACTGAAATCAGAAATTGAGAATCTGCGAAAAATGCCAAGCCAGAGAGGGGTTGGGCAAACTTCTTTCGGAAAAGGATCGGGGTCAAATACCGTGATTCTTTTGGATTCGGAGATTTATCGTTCGATTCAGGATATCAAAGAAGAATTGAATTCGATTCTTCCGCAAACAAGGAGCTACCACCAAGAAAACGAAAAGAGCCATTCCAAAGAAAAATTTTATCAGATTGCAGTTATTTTACTCACGATCTTTTCTATTTTGAATTTGATCTTCACCATTTTTCTTTGGAGAAGAAAATAGAAGATTCTTTCTCGGTTTCGTATAACCTGCACCTGAATTCAATCATCTACAAAAGATGGGCACCCGCGAAATTATAAAATAAAGCGGTTACGATAAAATGAGGAATCTCAACTCATACTTCATAGTCTCATTTTATATTATTGATTAATGATTTTTAAATTTGAGTAAAATGAAATCCTTAAACCGCTTGACAAAATCAAAAACTAAACCCGATTTTTTCACAAACTGCCAAACCAGGATCCAAAGTGTCCGCAGTTTGATTCCCTCACAGGAGATTTTGCAAATGCAAAAAAAGAGAAAAGCGCCGTTTAAAATCCTAATATTAGGAATCCTATTCACTTCCTTCGGCTTAACGGCAGAAAACAAAAGAAGTCCGTTCTTTATGGAACTCACTTACGGAGAAGGGATAAAATATTCTAAAGCAAGTCCGCGCAAAATCGATGACAGCGGCGATATTATGGACCGGGAAGTAAAATACGATAACGTGAATATTATCGGCCCTTATTCGACGGAATTCGGAACAACGGAAGACAAGATTGCAAGCGTTTATGCCTTCAACAATGCTCCAAAACCGAAAATCAACGGGCAAAACGTTTCTTTTCTCTTTGAGTATTTGTTTCAATCCAAATTTGGTTTCGGCTTGAGTCTGAACAATTCGGAATACCAAGCCTCGAACCTGTCTTATCCAAAGCTTAGTTATTCTTTTGACCTAGGAATTCTTCGATCCATTTCCCCCGCAATTCAGAATATACCAACAGATCAACTCGTCAAATTAGAGTCTATCCTGCCGTATATCACCTATCAAGATAATTCGTTCTTACGAATCAGAACTTTCAATTTCCATTTCTCATACCACTTTCTTGAAAACTCTGTATTCGATCCTTATATCCGTTTTTCGGCCGGCTATGGGAGAGATTCGATTCAGAATACTAAAATAATACAATCGAGCATTATAATCGGATCTAGATTTTTTATTTCCGAAAAAATCTATCTTTTAGGAGAAGCGGTCGGAAACAATTATGATGCGTATGCGGAGACAGCCGGAAGTTTTCATAATCTGCTCGATGTAAAACAAAGACATATCTGGTCGTTTCAGGAATATTCCGCAAAGTTTGGAATCGGATTCAATCTCTGACAATGCCGCGGTTTCAAAAATTCCTTCTTCAATAGAATATGCATCTATTTGTATATTCTATTTGTAAAATATGCTCAGGATGGCCGTGCCAGATTTTATTTTCGGCTTTGGGAAATTTTAGGTGAATTTCTTGAAAGAGGATTTCACAAATGATTCTTTCCTCTTTGGATTCTAAGCTGTTGTTGTATTTCAGGATATCTTGGTTCATGGCCTTGCAAGAGATTGAATCTTAATACTGACTCGCTACGACTTAGGATGTATAGTAAGAATCAAATTTCTATCTTATTTTGAATTTTGTCTCACTAATCCGAATTCGAACGTTTCCATTTTCAGATAGAATTTCCGGGCCCACCCGAATTTACGAATTTTATAATGATTGAAAGTGACGCATCAAGTCCGTAGAAAAAGTGCTCCTTTCAAAAAAGATTTTCTCCGGAAATCCGATATACTTCTGATCTCTTCCAAAGATAAGTCCATTTTAAGAATATAAACTTTTCTTCAACATTCTAAGAACAAAACGTTCAAAATAAAGAATCATATCTCCGTTCTCAGGAATCAAATTCGGCCGAAATCCTTTTACTTAGACACAAAATCGAATGAGAAAGCGTAAGCCTTTCAAAGACAAGAGGTAAATTTTATGAAGCTCCATTTCTCAAAAACGATCATCGTATCGATAACGATCTTCTTATCGGTTCATTGTACTTCGAATAAAAAAGGTCCGGCAGAACCCTCAATGGAAGATCTTTTAGGGTTTTTATTATTGGCTCCGAAATTCAGCATTTCCGGCGGTTTGAGCGAAACGGGAAAGATTGCTTCGGATAATAGTCAGGCATCCGCAAGTCATATCCACGTTATAACGTCGGATCTTGGGGCAGGATCTCTTTCCATATCCGATCTAGATGTATTGGCGAGTGTGGCGGATCCAAGAATAGGCTCGATTCTAAAAAGTCCCGTAAAACGATCCGCACAAAGTCGAAGTTTTTTTACGATCGACGGCGGAAACGGAGGAACGGATGGAAACGGCACATTCGAGATAGCGGGCGACATCAAAGGAGAATCGATTTCCTTTTTTATGATGGATCAAACCGTAAGACCGTTTTTAACCTGCCCCATTCAGCAAACATTCGTAAGTACCTTCGAAAATTCTCAAGGTTTTGCCACGGTCGCCGACGGAGGCCAGGTTGTCATCGATGGATCTCGTAAACCGTTCCCGCCGTCCGGATCGCAATTTATAGGAACGACTCAAATTTCCGGCTCCTTTACGTTTACAGATTACGGAAAATTAACAACCGATGATGCTGCCTTTGTTCGGGTTTTAACTCCGGAAGGAGTCTCCGAGATTACTTCACCTTACGACGATCCGAACTTAACTCCTTGTGAACAAGCGCAGCAAGCGTTCCATAATGGCGCCAGAATCCTTTCCCGTTATATTATCGTTAAATCGGGAACGGCTGAGATCACGACAAAAACGAGCAGCGTCGAAAACAAAGACGGTTCCACAACTTACGAAAAGATTACGGATATTCATGCGCCGGAAGGATTGCTGATCGAACGCAGAAATTATCCGGAAAAAATAAACGAAGTGTTAGAATCCAAATTGGTTCGTTTTGATCACGTTCGTTTTACGAGTAAAGAAACCTCGGACTATTCTTCGATTTTTACATTGAGGATTGATCGCAAAATTACTGTGGATGGAGTCATCGACGGAAAAACCGTTCACGAGGAACTGCAAGCAAAGATCGGAAGATAAAGGAAAGAATTGGGATTCTATTTTAGATCGATTCCGTTTCTCAAAAGAGTTTCAACATCGAAACAAAAAAATGAAACGTTCTCTGGAAGGAATCCCTTTATCTTAGGAAATAACTTCTCAAACAATCACAGTTGTTCAGGAAGAATTCAGAACTTTCAAGATCAAAGCCGGATCGTCTTAAAAGAGAATCCCTCAAGTTCTCATTTGTGCGAAATCTTGAGAACACGATCCAAAAAAATTCTCAAGCGCATTCAGAATATAGTATGTAAATTTAGAAAAACGGAAGATTCCTCAGAACATTCTTATTCGTGAAGAAAGGAATAGATTCTATCCCATACCTTCGGGTCGTTTAACAAAGAAGAATGCTCAGCATCGGAAAGAAAACTTTTGTAAACGATTTCATCGGGAGGAATCGAACTCGTAAACGTAACCCTTCCGTCGCCGGGCGCTCTCACTGCATTCTTAAAATCCCAAAGCCAATGATCCGGATTTTTTTCGGGTTTCAAAACCCGCATCGTTGGTCGATTCTGAGCGTGAACTACAAGAACCGGAGGATACTGAGTTCCTTTTTTAGGATCGAGAGAATTTCGAAACGCTAGAGCTAAATCCAATCTCGACTGAAACTCTTTCAAAGAAGGCGGAGGTTCGCAATGGGCTTCGTGAGAATACGGCCCCAACTCATACTTCTCCCAATCGGAAGCATTAAAAAAACGGAATGTAATATTTTTATCATCTGCGTCTTTGATCAATTCCTTCGTATCAAAACTTCCCTCCCTCGGGAAAAAAGTATAAACCGAAATAAAACTGGAGACGACACAAGCGCTCGTAATCTCGGGATTGAGTCCGGTGGAAACTCCGGAAACCAGGTCTTCCATAAATCCGATTCCGCCGCGAAAGGGAACGCCGACAAAGATCAACTTCGAAGCTAAGTTCGGTTTACGATTGATAACGGAAAGGACAAGGTTTCCTCCGTTGCTATGACCGACAAGAACGGGCGCGACTCCTGCGTTTTCTTTCTGAACCTTTTCTAAAAAAGTCTCGAGCGCGGATGAAGATTCTCCGTTGTCCTTTCTCCAATCGTACGGAAATACGTATGGTTTAATTCTTTCGGAAGTGGAAAGCCATTGCAACCAAGGTTGATACACTTTTACATCGATCAAAAAAGGAATGAGAGTAACGGATGACAAGACGCCGCCGACTTGAACGTCATCTTTCTTTTTCAGAGTCAAATCGGGAGCCGTAAAATTCAAAGCCTGCCAGGGTGTAAGCCAAATCGGATCCAAAGAACCAGATTCGGTTTTTTGAAAAAGTTCGGAACCTTTATAACCGGGAACAAAAACGAGAGGAATCCGCATCGCAACCATGGAATGACCCCGAAGAGATCCGTCTTCATCGAACAAACCGGGACCAAAATTTTGTTCCTTCCGGCCGGAGCAAAATAAAAACAAAAGTAGAATCAAACTCTTTGCGGTGTATGTCGGTAATTTCACGATACAAACTTTGTGGATCGAAGAAAGTTTGTCTATGGTAAAAACTTTTTCCTCTTTTGAGCGAATCGTATTCTTTTGGAAAAGCGATTCGTTTCTCTTTTTGACTTGTCAACCGGAAGCGTCCTGCTTCTGATTGAGGGATGAATTCGTATTGTAAGATTCTTTTAAGAATTTGGATTCTTCTTGGATCTTTTGTCCTCTTTGATTGTGCGACTTACTCGAGAACCAACTATTCCCAGTTCGAACAGGAAAAGTTAGTCAACATAAGCGGAGTTTCTTCGAACAAACTCAGTCTTCTTACGATGCGTTATCTCAAGAGCAACGATCTCGACGAGAAGTTCGAGGATTCTCCCTTGGTCGTAATCTACGACTTGGACAATCGTCTTCTCGCATATAAGTCCAGAGAACTCGCTTACTATCTTTCGGAACTTTGTTATCTCGCCGGAAATTCTTTGGATACGGAAGATCCCCAGTTTGCGAAAATGTATGCGTCAGCATTAGTATATTCTTATACATATCTTTTTGATTCGAAAGCGACGCCGGCGCCGGATCCGTTTTCCGCGGAGTTCCGTTTTGCGCTTCTTACATACAATCGCTCCTTAGCGCAGTTGGTCCGTTATGCGAAGAAGAATCGAAAATTGGCGAAAGTCACCGATCTAAATCTTCCCCTCATCCGAGGAAGTCTTGTGATGGACGGAGCCGAGGTGGAAACTTCCTGGACTCCGCAAAATTTTTTACAGATCGAAGTCGCTTACGATTATAGAACGAAGGGATTTTCGAACCACATCAGCAAATACGGAATCGGAACACCTCTGATTCTCATCCGAAAATTTCCGGAAAACGAACCTCAAAAAAGAATCCAATACGAGTTTATCAACGGAGTCGGACAAGCCTATCCGGGAACCGCGTTTGTAAGTCTGGAAGAATCCTATCTCGGAAACAGAGACTTGATGAATCTAAAAGCGAAGATTCACGTCTTTGATCCCGTCTTTCGGGATAGAATCGAATTTGAAGGAATGAGTCTTCCGATGGAAAGTGATACCACCACTCCGCTCGCTTATATGCTGACGATCGCACAAAAGCGGGACAGTTTGCTTGCGATCTTCGACGGAGAGACAAGCATTTCGAGAAAGGGGCTTTATCTGGTTTATCCTTATCGTAAGGATAAAATACCAGTAGTCTTTTTACACGGACTCGCTTCTTCTCCGTTTATATGGTTTCCGATGATCAACGAACTTCTCGCGGACCCAGCCATCAAGGAAAAATATCAATTTTGGGTGTATTGGTATCCTACCGTAAATCCGATGCTGCTTTCCGCGGCGGACTTTAGAGATACGTTATATGATTTGAGAAAGGTCTACGATCCGAACCGCGAACATAAAAGTTTCGATCAAATGGTTTTAGTAGGTCACAGTATGGGAGGACTGATCGCGAAGTTGGCCGTAACAAAGGGAAAAAAAGAAGAATGGATGACCGCCGCAAAAGTTCCCAACTCCGCTTATGAATCGATGAGCGACGAGTACAAAAAGGAAATCAATCGAGTATTCGATTTTGATCCCGTGCCTTTTGTAAAAAGGGCAATCTTTATCGCAACTCCGCACAGAGGATCCAGTTTGGCGGAAGGAATATTAGGAACGATCGCAAGATTTCTTTTTATTCTTCCCAAGGAAGTCGCAAAAAAATTCGAAGAAGGTTATAAATTTCTGATCGTAAACCACAAGGAAGGAGATTTGGTTCCCGGAGTTTACGGAGTCGACGGACTCGCGCCGAAAAGTCTTTTTATGAAAGTTACGGGGGAATACAAACCGCTAGTAAAATTCCATTCTATCATCGGAAATTCCAAACTTGCGGATCTGGACTGGATCAGCGATTCGGTCGTTCCTTACGAAAGTTCGCATCTTGAACACCCCGAATCGGAATTACTCATTCAGTCCGAACATTCGGTCCAGAATCACCTTCCCACTTTTTTGGAGGTAAAAAGGATTCTAAACGAACACGTAAAAGCGGGAACTCCTTAGAACCCGCATTAGAATATTATTTTTTTCTTAACTCTTCCGCTTTATCGATACATCTCTGACGGTTTTCCAACATCGCCTTTTCGACCGCCAGACGCGCTTCTTCAAAACCTTTTTCATCCAGTTGTCTCGGAATCAAAATCGGTTCTCCGTAAGAGACGACAAACGTAGTAAACGGTTTCGGAATTCTATGCTTATCCCAGGATCTTTCGGCGATCCATTGACGCGTGCATTCGTAGTGAAACGGAACGATGGGAACCTGAGAAACCTGACCACAGGCGATCAGACCGGGCTGAACCACGAGCGCAGGCCCTCTCGGTCCGTCGGGTGTGATAGCCGCAGGAAGATTTTTTTTAAGATGAACGATAAGAGCTTTCAGAGCTTTGGATCCGCCCTTGGAAGAACTTCCTCGAATGCTATAATTATCGAAACGGTGAACGACTTCGTTGATAAAATCTCCGTCCTTGGATTCGGAAATCAAAACGGCGACGCCCGCCTTACGATTCAGGTAAGGAGAATAAAGAACGTTGGTATGCCAGATCGAAAGGATATAAGGTTTTTTTTCTTTGCGGAGTTTGTCCAAACTTCCGTCTCCGATGTTGACTCTTCGCGAAGTAAAACCGATCAGTCTTTGAAGATTGACCACGAGAAAAGGAATCAACCAAACCAGAAATTTTCTTTTGAACGATTGTTTTTCGTCTAACTTAGAATTTTCTTCCATGTAACACGAGATTTTTTTGAATTCGAAAATCCATCACCTCTTTTTTAGAATCCGATTCGACACAAATCAAGGATAGATTTCACGGGAATCGTATAAGGATACAAACTCCTTATTCCTAGGAAAAAGAATCAGAATTCCGAAAAAGAAAATTCCCATTCCGATCCAATGAATCGGATCCGCGAAGATAAAATAAAAAACTCCGTTGATCGTATAACCGAAATCCAAAAAGATAACCGATAAAATCTTAGATTGAGAATAGGAATTAAATTTGTCTTTGAGTTCCAAGTTCTCCTGAATCAATTTTTTCTTCGCAAAAAAAAGAGGGACATACCAAGCGACGGGTAACAAGAACATGCTTGCACCCAGAACAAAACCGCTCAAATCTTTGGAACGATTTCCGGATACATTGGCTGAAAGAACAAACACGACTCCGAATAGGATTAAGGAGAAAACAAGAGCGAGGTAAGTGATTTTTAAGTTTTTCATCGGTTTTTTCCATAGTAGAAGAAGAACAAGAAATATATTTCCAAAAAATACTTTGTCAAGATATTACAAAAGAAGAACATTCGATTCTGTATAGAATCGAAATCTGCTCCGGACTTTTTGTCATCGAGAGGCCCGAGGGCGGTTTTGGGAAACACCGTCCCAAATTCTTATACGATTTCGCTCAATCGTTCGATAAAAAAGAAATCTGAGTTCCCAAACTAATGTAAAATTTGAAAGAATCAAAAATTCAGTCGACTGGAGACAAAAGTTTTTATACAGAGTTTGAAACAAAAAATAGGTTTATTATTATGGAATCCAATTTGCTAACTGCCGTGTTTCTTCCGCTCGCGTTAGGAATCATCATGCTCGGTATGGGGATGTCTCTGACGATCGACGACTTCAAAAGAATTTTTATCCTTCCGAAAGCAGCACTGACGGGGCTCACCTTACAGTTGTTACTCCTACCCGTTGCGGGATGGGTCATCGCGGACTTCTCGGGTCTTCCGGGGGAATTGGCGGTGGGTCTGATGTTGCTCGCGATCTGTCCTGGCGGAGCCACTTCCAACCTGATCACTCACCTTGCAAAAGGAGACGTCGCCCTTTCCATCACGTTAACCGCAATCACGAGTTGTGTTACCGTCGTTTCCATTCCTATCCTACTCAATCTTTCAATGCACCATTTTTTGGGAAGCGGTCAAATGATCGAACTCAACGTTCCTCAGACGATCCTGCAGATTTTTTTAATCACGGTTCTTCCGGTTTCGATCGGGATGATTCTAAACTCCAAAAAACCGGATCTCTCTAAAAAGTTCGAAAAATCCGTAAAAATTCTTTCCGGAGTCTTTTTAGTTTTGATCATAGCCGGAGCGATCGTAAGAGAAAGACAGAACATCATTCCGTTTTTTATCAAGGTCGGACCTGCCGCATTAGCGCTCAATTTAGTAACGATGGTTCTCGGATTTTTAGGAGCCACTTTGATGAGAGTAACAAAGGCTCAAAGAACTTCGATCACGATCGAAGTAGGGATTCAGAACGGAACCTTGGGAATTGCAATCGCGTCTTCGATTCTGAATAACGCCGCGATGGCGGTTCCTTCCGCAATTTACAGTTTGATCATGTTTGCAACCGGAGCGATTTTTTCGGTTTGGATGCATAGAATTCCGGACGAAACGTAAGAATTTTTTTAAAAAACTACGACGGATTTGATCGAAATCGTTTTGTCTTCGATGATAAAAGTTCTTTGCTAAACCCGGAGACAAAACGATCCATTCCAATTTTAGAATATACTTTCTTACGGGGAAACTATAGCGCAAAATTATTTGAAAATGAAAATCCGATTCCAGTCAGAAAAACCTCGAAGAACACCCGGAAAAAAATTCAATCTTTTTTCTTTGGAGATATTTGTTCCTACAAAGTGTTTTTCTCTTAAAAAATACTTGAAATCGGACTTCAAGTCCACAACTGGAATTATGGGAGATCCTTAACTTTCAATATCCTGAAATTCGATAAAATTTTCTTTTTTACTTGGAAAATTTATCCAAAAAGATCATAAAAGCGAAAGTGATCGTAACTCGTAAATCCAACGACGAAAAAGTTTTTCCGCAAAAACCCTTCGCAAAAATTCTTCTCTTACTTTGTATCTTCACTTTTTCGTGTACGACGGTCGGTTTTCACCGAACTTCGATTCGGGAAAAAATCGATTTCGGAAAGGAAGAAACTCTCAAACTTTGCGTCTGGAAGGACAAAAAAGTTTCCAATGATGAATTGGAAGAACTGATCGGAACCTGGAACGAAGAATTAAAACTTTATAAAATCAAAGTTTTGTTAAGCGAAGTCAAAGAATGGGAACGTCCCGGTTGGACGGGTTCCGCGATCATGGATCAGATTTTCGCCGCGGATCTTCCCATGTCCTGCGACCGGCTTCTCGCCGTTGCCGGTGGAAAGTTAAGCGACACCGCATTCGAACTCGTCGGATTGTTCTTTGCCTTTTTCGGAATTCCGAGCTTTCAAATTTTGGGCGCCGTCGAAACCAAAACCGGAACCAGAGGTTATATACTCGGACAAACTCGAACGCTTTCTCATTGGTTGTCGGGAGGAGCCGAAGGAACCTTGATTCACGAAGGATATCATCTTCTGGGATGCGGGCATTCTTTTTTTCTAAGCAAATGTTATCTACAAATTCAAAAAGTAAAAGAACTCAAACGTAAAAATGCGGAACAAGGAGAACCATTCTTTCCATCGGTCGACGAGGAAGGACGGATTTTTATTAAGAATCCTTGGCATTCTTAAAATTTGTTTTATTTCATTACATCCGTCCCTTTCGAGGATATCCTTACCCACAAAGTTGTTTGAATCTTAAGAAAAATCTGTCGTAACAACGACAATTCTCCGTAAAACGAAAGCCCCGCCCTGAAATTTTGGGTGGAGGGGCGGGTGGTGGAAGCCTCCGGGAATTTTCCTATATCACAGAATTATAATTTTGCAAGGAATATTCTCTCTCAGAGCTTTCGTAGGAACTCCTACAAAAAATCTTACAGGGATCCTTCTTCATTCTAAATAGCTTTAAAACTTGTGGGTAAGGTTATGCCTTTCGAGGATGGGTTTATGGAAGTGTCCGAATCAAAATGGAAACCCTTTTTAGGAGCCGCTCTCGTATTGGTCGGAGCCGTTTTTTTTTCCGCCAAAGCGATCTTCGTAAAGCTCATCTATAGATACGATATAGATTCGATCACGGCGCTGACTCTGAGAATGTTATTCGCGATTCCGTTCTTCGCCTGGATCGCGTTTCGTTCCCGAAAAAAGGAGAATTCGGTAAAACTTTCGAACAAAGACTGGACCCTGATATTTGCGCTTGCGTTTTTAGGATACTACCTCGCAAGTCTTTTCGATTTTATCGGCTTGGAATATATCTCCGCCGGTTTGGAAAGACTTACTCTTTTCGTCTATCCTACCATCGTTCTTGTAATCAGCTCGTTTCTTTACAAAAGAAAGATCAAAGGAATCGAAGTTTTCGCGATATTACTCAGCTATTCCGGAATCGCCGTCGCGTTTTTGGGGGATATTCAAACGGAAGGCCCGGAGGCGATCAAAGGTGTGCTTTTTGTTTTCGCATCTGCGGTCGCTTATTCCTTGTATCTTGTGGGAAGCGAATCTCTGATCCCAAAAATCGGATCTGTAAAGTTCACTTCTTATCTGATGCTTCTTTCGGGTTTGATCGTCGTGTTTCATTTTTTGATTACAAAGGATCTATCGCTCCTAGTCCAATCACGACCGGTTTATCTCTACGGATTGGCCTTAGGGATTTTGACGACGGTCATACCAGCCTACTTCACATCGGAAGGGATTCGAATGATAGGATCGGGTCGTGCGGCGATCGTCGGTTCCGTAGGTCCGATCTCTACCATTCTTCTTGCATGGATTTTCTTAGGAGAGGCCATCACTTCCACCGGAATGGCGGGAACGTTTCTCGTTTTAGCCGGAGTCCTTTCGATCGGAAAAAAGAAACCGGATTCTAAGATCGAGGGTTCGGAAAATAAACCTTCGGAAAGAATCGATATTCCTGAAAATTAGAATTTAAATATATTCTATTTATTTAATATAATATTAAGAATCGCATTTCAACGAAGAGAATGGACCGGATGAAAAAATGACCTTTCACAAAACCGGATAGGCTCCTAATAAGGACGGAGGAGTTCCCGCAAATTACGCGGTTGCGGTTTCTAAATTTTTTACCAGACTTTCCTTGTTAATTTCCGATTGGAATCCGGGATTTTGAGACGAACACTAAAGATAGGACGAAGTTCAAGGCGCGTCCTTGACACAACGTACAGCGAGCGTATAGATCGCGTCGGTTCTTGAAAGAAATGCATAGGGAACGTCGAAGCTAAAAACGCCTAAATTTCCGGCTAACTGACTTACATTGCTCGTCCAATAACTTCCGTTATTGATATTTTCCGGAAATACGTTTAGATCGATGCTATTTGTTCCCGAGAGCAAATCGAACCTTGTTACTGACAAATACTCTCGAACGTTCGGGATTCTCCAGCGGCTTCCCGTCGTCGGCAATCCATTACACTGTGAAAGCGCATCCTGCCAATCAAAGAAAGTTGTCGTCGAGTTTTGACAAGAGGATCCGGACTGTCCGATCGAACATTTTTGCCAGAGAAGATTCGTATTCTTATCCAGAATCGTTCCGTCTCCAAGATCGGTGAATTTTTGGGACGGATAACTTCCACCGGCGACACAACGAACAGGAAGTGTGTTTACTTCATCGATGATTTCGTTCTGACCGTTTGTATAGTTGAAAGCCCAGCGTCTTGGAGTCATAGAAGCCGGGTCGGCCAAAGAACGGGACCAAAAAGTCTCGTTCCCTCCGGGGAATACTGTCATGTTGATATAAGGAGCCGCGCTGTCATAGGAAGCCAGAGTGAATTGTTCTTGAAGATCGGGTATTCTCCAATTTTTCAAACCGGCGTATCCGTTTACGTTGAGACCGGAACAAGCCGTCCCCGCGTTCGAATAATTGAAAAGCGAAGGAGCAGCTAACGCAGTGCAGTCGACGGGATTTGTTCCTTCCTTACAAGTTTTCCAGATCAAACCCGTGATCTTATCGATCACTACCGGTTGTGAAGAATCGTTTGTTAAAGTAGTTCTTTCCAAAACCGGGGCGATTCCGACATGATCGGCGTCTTGTCCGGGAAAGGCTCCTTGTCCACAAACGATCGCCGAAGCGGTTTCGTCAAAACACTCGGTTTGTCCCGCGTCGGCAATCGGAGTGATGACGTTAACCGAAACGGTGTAGGTTTCCTTCTGACCGTTTCCCGCTACAACCTCGTAGATAACGGGAGAAGAAAAGTCGTTGGAGGACACGCCGTTCGTCTGCGCGATACCTCCGACAAAGATCGTAGAACCCGAAGAAGATTCAAAAGTGGCTTTGAGACGAGTGACTGCGCCGAAAGGAAAGTCGGAAACTATGATCTGATTTCCCGAGACGACCCCCGAATAATCCTTCAAAAGATAATTATCTCCGGCGCGAAATTGAAACGAAGTGATCTCCTTTCCGGTGGCGGCATTTCTGAAAAAATCAAAACCCGCATTGAAGAGAAGTCCCGCACTCGAAGAGGAGTCAAAACTCACCCGGTCGGCTTGTGCACAATGGAAAAATAAGAATATAAAATGAAGGAGAAGAATATGGAACAGGATCTTCATTGTTTGTCTTCTTTTTACCTAAAAAATAACCATATGATAAATATTTGATTAGTTTTTTATAATCAGGAAAAAAAAATTCACAGACGTTAGGCGTTAGTTCTCTAAGTTTTCGGGGGATTTATAGGAGTTCTTACGCGGCGAGGGTTTGAACAAATGAATCATTCGAGAAAAAGGGAAATCGCCTCAGCAATTTTTGATCCTCACGGATTCCAGTCCCCTCCCCGGAGAACATAACTTTGCCCACAAATGAACTGAATTTTAAAAAACTTTGTCGTAACTACGACGTTCCTCCGTAAAAGTCGCGCGCCCCGCCCAAATTTCGGGTGGAGGAGGCGGGTCCGCGGGAAAACTCCGGCTGACTTTTCTCTATCAGAAAATCATACTTTTTGCAAGTAAAAAGTCTCGATGTAGGAACTCTTACAAAAAATCTGATGAGACTTGTTGATTCCAAAGACTCCTCAACTTGTGGGTAAGGTGATACTCCAGAGTGAATCCGCCGACCACGGATTTTGTGGGAACTCCCCGCTTTCCGAGAACGAAAAAACCCACTCCTCGACAAAAACTACGACTTTTTCGAAAAGTAGCCCTGGAGAAAATTTGAACTCGAACAACATTTTTTTTTGTGGGAACTCCCGCCAAAAAAAATCAGGCTCAATTCTCGGATTGGAATCAAAAACCCTAGAAACGAAATTTGCTTTTAAATTCCGAATCGATTCCCTTCTTCCATCAAGAATGGTAAAAAAAAGAATACAAAGGAATCAATAGATATCCAGCACCAGAAGCGCGATATCATCCCCAAAGTTCCCGGCCGAATACGCAAAAATATCCGAAACGATCAATTCGATATATTCTTCTATAGTTTCGGCATCGAGATATTCTCCAAGAATCGAAATCAAACCGGGAAGATCCAAAATCTCTCCTTCCGCATTGAAGATCTCATACATCCCATCGGAAAAAAACACGACCCGATCTCCGTGCAAAAGATCGATCGATTGATCGTAGTATTTTGCCCCGTCAAAAGCGAGAAGAGGAAGATTCATTCCGTCGAGTTCCATTTTTTTCCCGTCTCGAAAAAGAAGAATCGGAGGATGACCCGCGTAAGCGTAGATCAGCTTTTTTGTTTCAGGAATGTATTTTACGCGAACCGCGGAAATGTGATGATCCACGACGAGAGACTTTAGATCTTCTACGATTCTTATCAAACCCTCGGCAGGAGAAAGACCGATCCTCGAAGAATTCTTAAATGAAATGACGACCATCCCGGAAACCATCGCGGACGAAATTCCGTGTCCTGAAACGTCGGCAAAAAGAATATCGATACTTCCGTCCAAATTCTGAATCGTACTGATGACGTCCCCGCCGACTTTTTCAAAAGGGCGAAAGTAGGTTTCCATTCTGAAAAATTCGGAATTGGGGAAAGTTCGATCCACAAGAGAACGTTGTGTCAACCTTCCCAACTCGAGGTCGTAGTGCATTCTATCGTAAAAGGCGTTTAACGTTCCCTCTTTGTTTTTTCTATCGAAGGCAAGCAGAATCAAGTCGCCGATCAAACCGAGAATGTTGATCTCCTCTTCTGTCCAAGTCCGGTCCTTTTGAACCATATCCAAACCGAAAAATCCGATTTCCTTTCCTTCGTAAATAAGGCCGATCATAAGAAGAGAACGAATCCCCTGTGGAAGCAATAGATTTCTTACAAACGGATTTTCGTTTTGAATCTCTTCGACGGAATTGAGTGCAAAGTACCCGAACTTTCGGACTCTTTCGAATCTTTCCTTAGGGATTTGTTCCACCGGAATATTTTGAAAGTAATCCTTCTGTGACGAAATTCCTTCCTTACACCATTCGTATGTGTTCGAAAGATATTTGTTGGAACTTGAGTATTCTATAATATACGAACGATCCGCGTCGCAGATTCTTCCGGCCCTTTCCAAAGAATTCCGAATGGCCTGATCCAATTCTCTCGGAGGAACCGTGATAAAACTTTTGGAAATGTCGGTAAGATTACTCTGAAGAAGGAGAGAATATTTCAGTTTGTCTTCGCTCTTTTTGAGAGGTGTGATATCCCTCTGAGAACCCCAGATCTGAGAAAGTTTTCCGTCCTTTACGACGCCGACTACGCTGTTGAGAAAGTATTTCGAATTCCCGAAACGATCCAGTTCTCTGGATTCCACGTCCTTCATATTGTATCCGGATCGGACAAAGGTGAAAAAATGTTCCAAATCCTCCGGAGAATCGGAAGGGATCAACTGAGAAAGGGAAAGTCCCACGACCTCGGAAGCCGCTCCGTATCCGTACATTCTCGCCATAGAATCGTTACAGAGCGTTAGGCGGGCATTTGTTAGAAGAAAGGAAACTTGTTTCTCTTCCGCCAAACGAATGTCAATCGGAGCGCTCAAATCAAAACACCAAATTCCTTCGGCGCTGCTGAGAAAAAAATCCCGATAACGCTCCAATTCGATCGATTCCGTTTTGATCCGCATAAATTTCGATTCCAAGACTACGGCCTTTATTGTTTCCGTCGGCGACAAAGGTCAAAGGTTTTTATTTCGGAAATCCCTAAAACGTCGGCCCATTCAAAAAAAAGAATTCCGATCAAAATCGAAAAAAATCCCCTCTTCCCGTCCTTTTTGTCCCGGGTTCCCTGTATTCTGAATTTAAGATCAAGGAGCAAACGACATGCAAACAAACAATTCAGAATGGATGGACGAAAGAATCGAGGCGATCGCTGAAATTCTCGCGGATAAACTTATAGAAGAAATTCGTAAACGTGCGCTGGCAAAAGACTCGCTTCGCAATTCGGAAGCCGCCTAACCCGAAGACTGCGAAAGAAAAGCGGGAACTCTCACTTTTAGCGATTTTCGACGACAAACAAACGTCCATAGGAGGAAAAGAATATGGCAGAATACGCTCTCAAAGAAAAAAAAGGAAGTCTCTTTAGCAACGCGACCAAAGAAAAGGAAACACAGCCGGATTATACGGGAAAGGTTCTACTCGAAGGTAAAACGTATCGTCTCGCGGGATGGATTCGGAAGTCGGCGACCGGAAGAAACTATCTATCCTTAAGTATCTCCGAACCCAATCCTGAAAAGAAAACGGGTGGAAACCAAATCGAAGAAACCGACGGGAACGACTTTACGGATATAGAAGAAGATTTTCCGTTTTGAAGAAAGAAAATTCTGTTTACGGTCGGGGTCTAAGTGTAAAAGAATTAAACCTCTACAGGAGAAAAGAATTTCTTGAAAACGAAGATTCTATCCAAAGTATTTTTGGTTTTTATACTGGTCCTAACGACCTTGGCTTCTTACAACTGCGGTTACAACACGATCCAGGAAGAAGACGAGGCCGTTACCGCAGCCTGGGCCGAGGTTTTAAACCAATATCAGAGAAGAGCCGATCTCATTCCCAACCTTGTCAACACGGTAAAGGGTTATGCGGCTCAAGAAGAGAAAGTGTTAACCGAAGTGACCAGAGCCCGCGCCGGAGTCGGTTCGATACAGGCCGATGAAAAAACTCTGAACAACCCGGAACTTTTTAAAAAATACGCGCAGGCTCAATCTCAGATGACTTCCGCGCTTTCCAGGCTTTTGGTAGTTGTGGAAAAATATCCCGATCTAAAATCCAACGAAAACTTTCGAGACCTCCAAGCGCAATTGGAAGGAACAGAAAATAGGATCACCGTCGCAAGAAATCGTTATATCCAGTCCGTGCAAAAATACAACGTAACCATTCGACAGTTTCCTAGCAACCTCACCGCAAAGGTTTTCGGATTTCAGACCAAACCTTCCTTCACGGTAGAGAACGAAAAAGAAATTTCCAAACCCCGGAAGTTAAATTTTAAGAATTTTGAATCTACTTCGGACAAACATGAAAGTATTCCTCTTCCTCGGATTTTTTTTGTTAACCGCGGGTTGGAACTTAAGAATTGAAAATTCTTCTTGGATTCTTCAAAACGAAGAATGGAGAGCTGAAGATCCCGAAATTCCTGCGCTTCGAACTCAGATCACGGATACGACCTCCACTCTGACGGATTCTCAAAAATCGGTTCTTACGGGACGTCTCGTTCAGTTTGAAAAAAGAAAAGGAAGTCAGATCGCCGTTTTGGTCGTCGGTTCCACAAAGGATTGGACGATAGAAGAATACGCCGTCAAGGCGTTTGAAAAATGGAAGCTCGGACGAAAAGGGACGGACGACGGAGCCTTGATCGTCGTCGCGATCCAAGATCATAAAACCAGAATCGAAGTCGGATACGGATTGGAAGGCGCCGTTCCGGACGCGATCGCCAAACGGATCATAAGCGATTTTATGATTCCGCAATTTAAGAATGGAAATTATTATCAGGGAATCTCGGACTCCGTCGACCAACTCATCTCCGTTGTCAACGGCGAGGAACTTCCGGAAGGAAGCGGACGTGTCGCAGGCTCGGAATCCGGAACCCGCGGAGAGGAGGATCTCCCCGAACTTCCGAACAAACTCATCACCGCCTTTATCATCTTAGTCGTACTCGGTAAAATTTTCGGATTATTATTCGGGAACGGATTGTCCGGAGGAATCGGCGGAATCATCTTTATCGTGTTAGGTTTGTTCTGGTCGATCACACTCTGGATGTTGATCCCGGGCGCAATTCTTCTCTGGTTTTTTGTCTTAGCGAACGGGGGAGGAATGGGCGGCTCCGGTTCCTCCTGGGGATCCTCGTCCGGAGGCGGAGGTTCTTGGAGCGGCGGCGGTGGAAGTTCCGGAGGCGGAGGAGCCTCGGGAAGTTGGTAAAGAGGAAAGCCATTATGACTTTAAAAAATCGAACCAAAGAAGAATCAAAATTCCTCAGAATCGGAAACCATCTGATAGAATCCTTATTTTCCGCCTTTTCGTTTTCTTTTGATAAAACCAAATCCCGTCTTTTCAAAAAGTTTTTTAGTAAAAAAGACTTAAAAAAAATCGAATCCGCCGTTTCCGAGTCCGAAAAACTTCATACCGGAGAAATCAAGGTGATCTTGGAAGGGAATCTTCCCTTGTTTAGAATTTTGACCGGCCTCGGCGCAAGACAAAGAGCGGAAGAACTTTTTTCCGAAAGAAAAATCTGGGACACCGAAGAAAACACGGGCATTCTCATCTATATTCAGTTAGTCGACAAAAAGATAGAACTGTTAGCGGATCGAGGAATCTACAAAAAAATCGGGCAACACACGTTAGACGAAATATGCAACAAAATGGAGAACGGATTTCGATCCGGAGAATATCTCAAAAGTATCCTCGATGCCGTCGAAGAATTTACAAAACTTCTCCAAAAACATTTTCCGTCTGGGAAAAGAAATCCGAACGAACTTTCCGATCTTCCTGAATTGATCTAAAAATGATAACGATCGTAGTTTCCGATCCTCTATTCGAGCCGATTCGAAAGTTCTCACTTTCCCTTCCTTTTGCAACGGAGGAGATCAAATGGGAAAAGGATCTTGTGTTCTCAGTTCACAAAAAAATGTTCTGCGTTCTTATGATTGAAAAACCGTTTATGATCGGTTTCAAATGTGGTCCAGAGGACGCCGAAATTCTCTCCCGAAAAAAAGGGGTTATCCCCGCTCCTTATCTCGCGAGATACGACTGGGTCCAGTGCGCTTCACTCAAGACGCTTTCCAGGAAAGAATTGGAAAAAAGAATCCGGAATTCCTATCAATTGGTCTGGGAGAAACTTCCCGAAAAACATAAGAAAAACGATTTGTTTCCCATTCTAAAGTCCGTATAAAGTTAAATGCTCTAAGAGTTTAAATACTCAAACGTGTTTTTCAAAAATTCCCCTTTCAATGGAAATTCCCAGGCGTTTGAGCATCGCTGGAATATCAAAGCCCTGTCTTTTATATTCCTCAAAAACTTCCTTTTTGGCATTTTCTAAAGCGACCTCGTCTTTCCAAACCGCAACCGTAACGAAAAAAAGCAGATCGTCTTCCTCTCTAGAATATGCGGAATCTTGAATAAACCCGGGAAGGACTTTGATAAAGTCACGATTGATTTTGACTCTTTGAAAAAATTCTTCCCGTCCCGATTTAGGGACGATAAAACGATCGATTAAAATTTTCTGCATTCTTCTTCTCCTTTGTTAGAATCAGAATATACGAAAATCAAAAATCAAAATTGTAAAAATTCAGGAATTTACCAGAGCGAAGGGGTTCTGAAAAAATCCTTAGGAGATTGACCGGAAAAGGATCGGAAATCTCTGATAAAATGAGCCTGGTCGAAATAACCCGCCTCGAGCGCCGCGTCCGTAAGAGTTCGAAAGGGAGAATAACGTTCGATCAGAGTTTTCATTCTGATTAAATTCGCAAATTGTTTCGGCGAAGTCCCGATCGTTTGTCTGAATCTTTTTTCGTAAGAATCTCTGCTGATCGGCATTCCTTTGAGAAGATCTTGAATTCGAAGATTCCCTTTTGAATTTCGAATTTTTTGAACCGAGTCCAGAACAAGAAGGTCAGCATTGGATTCTTGAAAGAGAGAAAGTAAAAATTCTTCGACGATCCCGATTCTTCCCTCGTCAGTTTTTGCTTCTGAAAGTTTTTCTTCCACATCCGAAGTTTTGGATTTTGGAAGGAGTTGATCCAAGGATAAATTCATTCCAAAAATTTCGTTCATCGGAGTTTTGAAAAATCTTGCCGCTCCGCCTTCTTGAAAATTCACGAGAAACATGGAAGCTTTTTTGGAATAATAGATGAGGCGGGGATTTTTTCTAAGACCTGCAATTCCTAAAATCGGAACTCCATTCTCTTTTGAACGTTCAGTGATACGAACGTTTCCCCGAATTCGAAAAGAAAGAACGATCGAAGAATTGGGAAGGATTCGATTCTCTCTTTCAATTTCACTTTCTATGATCATATAATCTTTGATATACGATTTTAGAAATCTGCTCGGAGTGAAGGTTTTGATGTTCATCGGATCGAAGTTTGAAATTTGTTAAACGAAGTCAAGGCCGAACGAGCCTTCACAGAAATAACGAATCCTGATCCAAAAATGATTTGAATATCAAGACGGGATCTGTCGTAAGACCGACGTCACCGTGAAAGCCGCGCGCCCCGCCCTGTTTTTGGGTGGCGGGGCGGGTGGTGGAAAACTCGGCTGACTTTGCTCTATCATAAAAAAAGACTTTTTGCAAACACAAATTCTCCGCTCCCTTTTGTCGGAATTCCGACAAAAGGGCTACTGGGTTCGTCCTCGCGAGGCCCGCTTCCAACTTCTTTCGAAGGATCTGCAAAAATATAACCGAAGCGAGCGAGTATTCAACTATTTCTAAGAATGTTCACCATGGAATAAAGGCCGTTTCTTCGGGACATGGAAAGATGTTTATCTAGTCCGATCTCTTTTAAAAATTCGAGGGATGCCTTTTTAATCTCTTCTCTGGTTCTTCCTGAAAAAACCCGAATCAAAAGCGCGATCATTCCGCGTGTGATCGCGGAATCGCTGTCCGCTTGAAAGAGAACTTTCCCGTCGGTTTCTTCCGAAACGATCCAGACGCGGGACTGACAACCGGGCACAAGGCGCTCCTGAGTTTTTAAAGAATCGGGAATGGAACCGAGTTCGTCTCCCATTTCGATAAGAAGTTGATAGCGCTCCTGCCAATCCGTACATTCTGAAAATTCGGAAACAATCTCTCTCTGAATTTCTTCGATACTGCCCATAACTTCTCTTTCCAGCTTTTCCAAAAGACGCGGACGAGCAATCAGAAAAAGGGAATCCTTTCTTCCGATGGATCCTTCGTTTTTTAGACGATTCTTATCATTAAGTCGAACGCCCGTTTCCGTTTAAAATGGATTGGAAAGAATTCGAATCGGAACTTACCGAAGTAAAAAGTAAAAAATGAGTTTTCCTGCAAAGGAATTCTCAGAGAACATTCCAAGAGATCCGGGAGACAATCGTTTTTATGAAAGTATATGAAATCCAAAATCAATTCGGACTTGAGAATTTAAGAATCGCGGAACGTCCCGATCCGACTCCGGCGCACGGCGAAGTTTTAGTAAGAATGAGAGCCGCTTCCCTCAACTACAGAGATTATCTGATGGCGATCGGAAAATACAATCCTAAACAGAAACTTCCTTTAGTCCCTCTCTCGGACGGCGCGGGGGAAATCGTCCAGATCGGTCCGGGAATAACAAAGTGGAAAGTCGGAGACAAGGTCTGCGCCAACTTCGCACAGACTTGGTTGGACGGAGCTCCTGACATCGACATGCTCAGAAACACCCTCGGAGGCCCGTTAGACGGAACACTCTGCGAGTTAAGAATTTTCGGAGAACAAGGTTTGGTTCCGATGCCGGAAAATATTTCTTTCGCAGAAGCTTCCACTTTGCCTTGCGCGGCTCTTACCGCTTACACCGCGATCGTAACCCACGGAAATATTCAACCCGGAGCGACCGTAGTTGTGCAGGGAACGGGAGGCGTTTCCATTTTTGCATTACAATTTGCTAAAATGATGGGAGCCAGGGTGATCGCAACGTCTTCGAGTAACGATAAATTAGAAAAGGTAAAGGCTCTCGGCGCGGACGAAGTCATCAACTACAACGAAAAGAAGGACTGGGATCGGGAAGTAAGAAAGATGACGAATAAGAAAGGAGCCGATCTCATCATCGAAGTCGGCGGCGCAGGAACCTTGCAAAAATCTATTTCCAGCACAAAACCTTGGGGGACAATCGCTCTCATCGGCGTTCTCGCGGGTGGAGAAAGTAACGATCTTTCCCTTTTTCCGATTCTTATGCAGGGAATTCGAGTGCAGGGAATCATCGTGGGAAGCAGACGGAACTTCGAAGACATGAACAGGGCCATCAGTATCAACGGAATCAAACCCGTAGTCGATGAGATCTATCCTTTTGAAAAAACTCCGATCGCCTATGAAACTCTCAAAGCGGGAAAACATTTCGGAAAAGTTTGTATCGAAATTTAAGAATTCTCGATAGAAACACATTCGTTTGAATGAATCTACTCTTGTTCGACTTTTTTTTTCGGAGGTTTCCGAATTGTATTTTCTCCGTCAGAACGGTCTTTCGGGGAAGAATAAACTTCCTCGAAATTTTAATCCTTTAGTTCAGATTCTACGACGGAAATCTTCAAACCGAAGGGGAGATCTCCGGTTTCTCCAAAAGGTCTTTTCCAAAACCGAAAAAAAACATTTTGTAAACCCTTAATAAAACGTTAGAGTTCCCACAGATTAGGTCTCTTAGGCGATTTCCCAACTTCCTAAAAATCGATTGTGGTCGGATTTTCGTTAGAGTTCCTACAGATTACTTCCCTTAGGCGGTTTGAACTTTCAAACAAATCGATTGCTGTCAAATTTTTATTGGAGTTCCTACTTTCTGAGAAATTCAGGCCTCGGTTCCTTGGCGCTCTCACTTTTTGGGACAAGTTTTTAGTCACATTTCGATTTTCGATCGAAACAGGATAAACATACCGGAACGTCATCGACTGAAACGATTTTCAAAAAACACGACTCCGAAATTTTAAAAAGAATTTCTCTCTCGGTCGGACCTTACCGAGCAGAAGCGATGTCGGAATTCAACCACTCAAAACGTTGAAAAGAAAAAGGTAGAAACAACCAAAACTTCCCGGGGATCTCTCCGAGATCTTCCATCTCTTGAAGGATAAAATTCTTCTCCATTGGAATGAATTGGAACAATTCAATATCCTAATTCGATTTCCGTTTTCACGAAATTTTTTCCATTTAAGAATCCGATTGGAACGGATGCTCCGATTTTGAAATCGCTTCTACCCAAAATGCAAAAAATTCTTTTCATTCTCAAAATGAAGAGAATTTAAAAGGCCAATTCAAATTTTGAGTTAAAACCCTTCCTTCTATGGACTGAAATGGGAACTGCTGCTCAACGGCCTGATTCGTTTTATTAAATTTTATTCTGTTATAATAAATTCTCCTTGTATTCCGGGAAAACCAGATTCTTATCGTATTTAAAAAATACCTTTTCCAAATAAATCCGTGAGTAGGATCTGGAAATCTTTTCGAGGGACGTTATTCATCATGGCGACAAAAACTCTTACTAAACCGAAGACTAAAGGAAAAACCCAGTCTAAACCGAAATCAAATTCGGTGGCTCCGAAAAAGACGAACTCAAAATCCTCTCCTTCCTTACAAAAAGGTTTTCTGGATTCTAAAAATCCTCTTCCGGTCGTTTATCAACCGGCTTCCTCGGACCAAGCCGACAAATCCGCTTTGATCCAATGGATCAAGTCCAACAAACGTGCGTTAAACGATGATCTTAAGGAATACGGCGCCATCCTTTTTAGGGGTTTCGACGTAACATCGCCTCAGGACTTTGAGGACGTTATCTTAAACGTGGATCCGAATCTAAAAAATAATTATCTGGGAACTTCTCCCCGCAATCAGGTGACGAAGTATGCCTTTACCGCAACCGAACTTCCTCCCGCTTATCCGATCATGCAACACGCGGAGATGAGTTTTTTGGATTCTCCTCCTAAAAAACTTTTTTTCTTTTGCGGCAAAGCTCCCGGTCGATTCGGGGAAACTCCGATCACCGATCTCAGAAAAGTTCTGCAGGAAATGCCCCGATCGATCCGTGATAAATTCGAAAAGGAAAAGATACGGTATTCCAGAGTTTACAACGGCCCTTCCAATCAATCTCGCTTTCAATTTTGGAAAACCAAACGTTGGGATGAAATGTTTCAGACCAAAAATCGGGAAGAAGTCGAAAAGGTTTCTAAAAAACAAAACTTCAAGGTGGAATGGTTCGGAGACGATAATCTTCGACTGATCAATACGACCCTTGCGATTCGAAAACATCCTGAATTCAAAACGCTCGCTTGGCACAATCACTCACAGGTCTTTCATATCGACGCCGCAAGAAAAGAATATTGGCATATCTTCGCTCGTCAAAAAACGATTCGCGGATTTTTTATAGGAATCGCCCTCGAAGTTTTAACTCTTCTCAAAAAACTCACGACGAAAAAAGAATATCTCGATACAAATTGCAGCTACGGTAACGGAGACGAAATTACCTTGGAAGAACTCGTTCAGATCCAAAATACATTTTGGAAAAACATCTCTCTCTTTTCCTGGCAAAACGGAGACGTTCTCGTGATCGACAACTATTCGGTCTCTCACGGTAGACATCCGTTCTCCGGTCCAAGACAAATTTACGTGGCTTGGGCGGATTAAATCGATGCAGGATTTGGACGCGGTTCGGATCAATTTTAACGAAAGCGGATTATTGTTTTTAAATCTTCTTTTGGGGCTGATCATGTTCGGGATCGCCTTGGAGCTTAAATTAGAAGATTTTAAACTTCTTTTTAAAAAACCGAAAGCGTCCATTACGGGAATCGTTTCCCAATTTATCTTATTTCCGTTTGCCACTTTTCTTCTGCTCTGGATTTTAAATCCTCCGCCCGGTGTCGCGTTAGGAATGCTTCTCGTGGCGGCTTGCCCGGGGGGAAATATTTCCAACTTTATCACTTCCCTTGCAAAAGGAAATACGGCCCTTTCGATTTCTCTGACCGCGTTTTCGTCTACATTAGCGATCATTGCGACTCCGTTTAATTTCTTTTTTTGGGGAAATCTTTATCCTCCGGTTCACAACGCGCTGAAAGAAATCACCCTTGACCCCTGGGACGTTTTTAAAGCGATTCTGATGATCCTTCTGATTCCGATCTCGCTCGGACTTTTGACAAACCGCTTTCTACCTTCGATTTCGGCCAAAGTGGAAAAACCTCTCAAACTTCTTTCAGCTTTAATCTTTGCGGCATTTCTCGTGGTCGCTCTCGCCGCGAATTTTCAAGTATTTTTACAAGTCATTCATAAGGTCTTTGTTTACGTTTTTCTAATGAACTCGGTCGGTTTTTTTCTCGGCTATTACTTTGCAAAACTTATGAGACTCGACGAAAAAGACTCGCGGTGTATTTCGATTGAAACCGGGATTCAGAATTCGGGACTCGGCCTCGTTCTGATCTTCGCCTTTTTCGGAGGACAAGGAAGTATGGCGATCATAGCCGCCGTCTGGGGAATTTGGCACGCGATCGCAGGCGTTATTCTCGCTTGGTTCTGGTCCAAACGAACAAAATCTCTAAACGTCTAAACTGTTTTGAATGGATTCTGGATTTTATAAAGTTCGGAAATTTTCGGACGAATTCTCGATTTCGTAAAAAATCGATTATCGTTCAGTTTGCCTTTTCGGATTTCTTTCTGTTTTTCTTTCGGCAAATGAAGAATCGTTTTACATTCTTCGGTACAACAACCTTCGAATTTTTCGGAACAACGCTCGCACTGGATAAAAAGGATATGACATCCGGGGTTTGCACAGTTGACGTGACGGTCGCTTTTCTCTCCGCACTGATGACAGGTCGAAATGATTTCGGTTCCTATCTTTTCCTGCAAACGTCCGTCGAAAACAAAATTCTTACCTTTGAATTTCGACTCCAATCCTTTTTCCGCGACTTCGTGAGCGTAGGAAATAATACCGCCGTGAAGCTGATTTACGTCCTTGTAACCGTGGTGTTTTAACCAAGCGCTCGCCTTTTCACAGCGAATTCCTCCGGTACAATACATTAATATTTTATCATCTTCTTTTCCGTTTAGTAATTCCAGAAGCATCTGAAGTTCTTCCCGAAACGTATCCGATTGAGGAAGAAGCGCCCTTTCAAAATGGCCGATCTCGCTCTCGTAATGATTTCTTACGTCGACTACGATCGTTTTTTCAGATTCTAAATGACGATTGAATTCTTCCGCGGAAAGATGAGTTCCTACGTTAGTCACATCGAATGCGTTGTCGTCCAGTCCGTCCGCGACGATTTTTTTTCTAATCTTTAGATCCAGTTTTAAGAAGGATTCACGATCGTCTTCGACCGCGATCTTGAACGGCATATCTTTGAATTCTTCTCTCGAATCCAAATTCTCCCTAAACTTTTCAAAATTGTCCGAAGGAACCGAAAGTTGCGCGTTGATTCCCTCTCTCGCAATGTAAATTCGTCCGAGAACTCCGAGAGATTCCCATTCGAGATAGAGTTTATCTCTCAGGTTTTCTACATTTTCTAAAATGACATAACGGTAAAAGGATAACGTAGTCCGAGGAAAGTTTTCGGCCTCAAGACGTTTTTTAAGAATTTCCTTTCCATAAATATTATGGAGGGGACGTTTTTTAGTCTTTGTGTTTTTTTCCGTTTCTTCCCGATTTGCCATACTTTCTTAACTCTGGAATTCAAACGGTTTCTGACAAGCCTTTCTTCTCGTAAACGATCTCCTTCCCGCGGCTTTCCTTGTTCTCTAAGGGACAAAGAAGCTAAAAAAAGAAGCCGACTTTTTTCGTTTCGAAGCGGACATAAAACATTCCCGTCCAACCTTTTTTCAAAGATTTGACCGTAGGAACCTTTCGATTTACACTTTACGAAACTTTATAAATTCTTTTCGAGTCCAGCCGATGTCCGAAAAAGGCGATCAAGGTATAAAGAACCAGCGCCTGGATCGCAAACATATAGATGTTATCCGGTACGGGTGCGAACGGGTTGATAAAGATTAGAAGCAAAAAAATACACCCAAGAATCGGCATTCCCCATTTCCCTGAAAAACCTTCTCCACTTTTACTTCCGCTAAAATAATAAACGAAGGAAAGAACGGTCAAACCCGCTTCGATTCCGACGGTGAGCCAGAGATTGTTCCAAAGACCGAAACCCAATTTGGTTCCGGAATCCGAAAAAACAGGAAGATCCGGAGTATGCACCGGTAAATCTAAGACGTAATGCGAAATTACTGAAAGAGAAACCGCAAGCGCCACCTTCCATCGATAGGAAGCCGTCTCCGTTTTCAGATAAAAATAAAATCCTAAAAAGACCAAAAGCGCCCAGAAGATTCCGGCGACAAGGCTGTGAGTATAAGGCATATAATAAAGATCGAATGGATTGCTCGCCGTAAATCCGGGAATCAATCTCATGTGTTCGATTCCGAACATGACAAAAATCATAAATAAAAAATCGACGAATTGGACTCCGACAAGAAGACTCCAGAACGGAGTTTTTGGTACCGTCTTTTTCAAGGCTAAGGCAACGCTGTAATGTCCGATAAACATGGAGTTCTCCTTTTAAGAAAAGTACAATATCGGGCTGAATTCGATCCCTTTGCTAAAACGAAGTCAATCTTTTACTAACATCCCCGATTTAAAAAGAGAGAGGTTCGTTTCGATCTTGAAAACGGATTCTTCGTTCAAAAATAGTATTGCCCTGATAAAGAGGTTCGATACCAAAGAACGATGAAAAATTCAACGCTCGCCGCCGAAAGTGTTCAAGGAGCCTTGCAAAAGTTAGGCGATCCGTCCAAAGCGCAATTCCTTACCCGTTTTTTTAAAACCGGTGCGGGCGAATATGCGGAAGGCGACGTTTTCCTCGGAATCACGGTTCCCAATCAAAGAAAAATCGCAAAACAACACAAAGGACTTCCTCTCAAAGAAATCGAAATTCTTTTGCGATCACCGATTCACGAAGAAAGACTCACTTCCCTTTTTATTCTATGCGAACGATTTAAAAAAGGAGATGAAAAAGATCGAAAAAGTTTCCACGAATTCTATCTCAAAAATTTAAAACACGTAAACAACTGGGATTTAGTCGATCTGAGCGCGAGGGTTTTGATCGGAGAATTTCTTTTGGACAAGGATCGTAAAATTTTGTACCGGCTCGCCAAATCGAAAAATCTTTGGGAAAGAAGAATTTCCGTCCTTTCCACATACGCGTTTATTCGTGTGAACGACTTTCAGGATATTCTCGACATTGCCGAACGGCTTTTGAACGATCAGGAGGATCTCATTCACAAGGCCGTCGGTTGGATGCTCAGAGAGGTCGGCAATCGGGATCAAAAGATGGAAATCGGTTTTTTGGATCGTTTCGCCGAGAAGATGCCAAGAACGATGTTACGTTATGCGATCGAAAAGTTCCCGGATTCTCTGAAAAAGAAGTATATGGCATCGGGGAAAAATCCGAAACAAACTACTAAACAGAACGGACTTATAAAAAAGACAAAACTACGAAAAACAAAAAGGATCTCTAAATAAAAAGATACTTTACCCTTAATAAAGAAAAATTCATTCTAACCTTCGGTACTTCTATGAAAATCAAAACTTACTATATTCTTATTTTATCATATACTTTTTTATCTATCAACTGTGTCGGCAACCTAAAGGGCAAACCCACCCCTCCGGATCCGAATCTGAGCGGTCTTTATCTTTCCTCGGAGACCAACGAATGGAATCGGGACGGAAAATTAAAGATCGAAATTCTCAGCATTTTTCCAAAGGCAAACGGAGATCTCGCGTTCGAACGCAAAACGATCGTTCGTCTCTCCTTTCTTGCAAGCGATAACAGGGAGGAATGGCGAATTCGATCCGGCGGAGTCGTAACGAGTCAAAATGAAATTTTATTGCAGGAATTCTTATATCAGGAATTTCACATTCTCCATATGGGCGAAAGAGAATCCGATCCTAAAAAATGGAAACTCAACGAAATGGGAGCTCCCGCGAAAGTAAGGGAAGTCGGCAACGTCACTTCAAGCGGGAATCTTTTAGGCGAGATTTCTCCGGATGGAAAAGAGCTTAAGTTCTCTAAGGCGATCTACCGCAAAATCGGAAACGCGTTTTTGGGAAGGATTACCACCGGCGTAAATCAGAAAAAAATCACTCTGGATAACGAGATTATGGGAGTTGTTTTTTACAAAGGCGGGGATAACGTAGAAGATAGGATCGTCGCCGTTTTTTCAAAGACGGATTTTATCAGACCCGGAATGATATTCCTTGTGGGAAAGGAAAAGGTTCCTTGTAAGACAGTCGAAGTTTTTCAACAATCGGCGACTTTGGAACCAGTTTCCAAAAAGAATCTTTCGGTTGTGATCGGCGATCCCGTTCTTTTAGATGGAAGCGTGGATATCAAAGCGATCAGTAAAAGAGCCACGGCCGACGATCTCATTCACAAATTAAAATCGGATCCGAACGTAAGTAAGGAAGAATTGATCAGAGAAATCGAAAAGCTGAAAAACGAAAGATAAAATTTTAGAATATTCTAATATATGATTTCTTATTTTGAAAACAGTTTAGCACGCAACCTCTGAAACGGATATTCAATCAAAACGTAGAGCGGAAACGCCAAAAGAAGAATAAAAACGAATACTACCAAGAATTGACCAAAAAATACGGCGTTCGATTCCGGCGCCGACTGGATTCCCAGAATAGAAATTGCGACACCGATCAAAACCAAATGCCAGAGATAAATCGTAAAACTCATCCTTGCTATGGGAACGAATATGGTCAGACTGAGAAATCTGTGCAACAATCCCTCGAAACGAACGATTGAAAGAAATAAAATTCCTGCAAAACCGAGATTCAAAAAATTGTATCGGATCGTGTGGATTAGAATGTTACTTTGTCCTTCGTGAATCCAATGCGCCGCATACCAAAGGCAGACAAAAAATATTAGGAAAGAATAATAGAGTAGACCGTTTTTCTGAAATTTTGCTACGATCCGCTTGTGATTTACGTAAATATCCATCGTGATCACACCTGCCAAGATCGAATCAAACCGAGTGTGGAATGGAAAGTAAATTTCACGAAAGTATTCCGGAGAAGAAGGATAGCTGGTTGTCAAATAAATCCAAACCCGAGTCAGAGTCGGAATCAAAAGAAGGAACCACAAAAATAACTGTCTCACTTTGGCGTTTCTCTTAAACAAAACCCAACCGCAAAAATACGGAAAAACCAAATAGAACTGTTCTTCCATGGAAAGAGACCACGTATGAATGTTAAACCCTTGGACATAGTTACCGAGAAAAACAAAATCCCCCCAAGAATTCATCAGAGATAAACTCAGGCGATTTGTTTGCTGCAACATCTCCTTCTCTTGTGCGATCTTCAGCGCAAACGTCAAAAACGCAAAGCTGATCGTGAGAAAAAGGAAGTAAGGAGGAAAAATTCGAAGCGTCCTTTTTAAATAAAAGTTTTTGTAATTGATTTTTCCATTTCGTTCCCAGCCTTTCCACAATCCCATCGAAATCAAAAACCCGCTAAGAACAAAGGAAAGATCCACTCCGGACCAGAAATAAGATTCGGAATGAAACGTTCCCAATTCTTCCCATACGAGAGCGTAGTGATTCAAGATGACTAATATAATTGCGAAAGCGCGAAGTCCATTGAGAGATCGGATCTCCGTTTCTCGATAAGACCAGAGGTCTTTTATAATCGCCTTCATGCTTTCTCCAATTTTGTTATCGAAACTTTTTTCAATTCGCCTCCCGCAATTCTCCAATCAAAATAAAACGTCTCGGTATTCATACGCACGGTGATTTGGATTCTTTTTATTGTATACGGATCCAACAATGAGGAAGGCCAAAAAATTATGAAAATATTTCGGAATCAATTTCCGTTTTAAATTTTTGCATTCTGCTGCCGTTAGAAACGGAGTTTCGGTTTCAAGTTCCATTCTTCGTTTTTATTATTTCTCGAATATATAGAAGAATATATTCAGATGATAAATCAATATTTCTTTGTTTGGGGAATCTATATTCTAATTTTAGAATATAGATATAAAGAGAGAAAGTATCAAAAGCCGAATCGGCTCAGAGAAAAAAACTGTAGATCGGGAAAATTCTTTAGGGTTGAATGTTGCTCGAAAGAAAAGATAAAACGAAGAATTTTTAAAAACCGGGAAAAACGAAGGAACAAAGTGGAGAGGAAAAAAGAGAACCGCAGGTTCCTTGTTTAGAATCTGCGGTTCTTTGTTTTTACAGCGCGTCCCAAAGCTTAAGTTTACTTTATCAGAAAGATCAAGCCGCAAGAATCTGTCCCAGTTTTGGACAGCTTCTTATTTGTTACGCTTACGCATATTCGCATCGAGGTATTTCTTACGAAGACGTAAGCTCTGAGGAGTTACTTCCAAAAGCTCGTCGTCGTCTAAGAATTCGATATTCTGCTCAAGAGAAAACTTTCTCGGCGGAATCAGACGAATCGCCTCATCCGCTCCGGAGGAACGAACGTTACTCAGCTTTTTCTCTTTTACAGGATTCACTTCGAGGTCATTCTCACGAGAATGGATTCCTATGATCATTCCGGGATACACAGCCGTGTTTGGTCCGATGACCAATTCTCCCCTCTCCTGAATCTTCCAAAGTGCGTATGCGGTCGATTCTCCGGAGTCCATAGAAATAAGAGCGCCGTTCTTACGACCAGGGATCTCTCCTTTGTAAACGTCGAAACGGAGAAAACGAGAAGACATCACACCTTCACCGCGGGTTTCAGAAATAAAGTATCCTCTAAAACCGATAATTCCTCGTGTCGGAATTACGAATTCCACTCGAGTCATTCCGGATGGATGCGCGTCCATCAGCTGGAGTTCACCTTTTCTTCGGTTGAGTTCGGAGATGATCTGACCGGTAAACTGATCCGGAATGTCCATCACCAAATATTCGTAAGGCTCCAACTTCTGTCCTTGTTCATTGGACTTTAAGATTACTTCCGGACGAGAGACTTGGATCTCGAATCCTTCTCTTCTCATGGTTTCGATGAGTACGGATAAATGGAGTTCTCCGCGCCCAAGAACCTTAAAACGATCCTTGTCTTCGGTTTCTTCCAATCTCATCGCAACGTTGGTTTCCAATTCGCGGTCCAGACGTTCGCGGATGTTACGAGTGGTTACGAACTTTCCTTCTTTTCCCGCAAACGGAGAATTGTTTACCATAAAATACATGGAAACGGTCGGTTCTTCGACTTCGATCGCCGGTCTCGGAGCGGGTTTTCCCGGCTCGCAGATCGTGTCTCCGATAAAAACGTCGGGAAGACCCGCGATCGCGATGATGTCCCCCGCTTCTGCGGTGTTGACCTCGTTTCTTCTCAAACCTTCGAAGTTGTATAATTTTGTGATTCGAAAGAGAGTCGTATCCGCAGGCGCCGTCGTATCCGTTTTTTTCGCGGCCAATTGAATCACGTTCATCCCAAGAGCCATCTTTCCGGCGTAAATTTTTCCTACGGCGATTCTTCCAACGTAGTCGTTGTAATCCAAGGAAGTCACTTGGAATTGTAGAGGAGCTTCGTTGTCGGCTTGAACCGGCGGAACGTGACTGAGAACCGTATCCAAAAGAGGATCTAGATTTGAGCCCGGAGATTCGCTGAGGTTGTTCACCGCCCAGCCTTGTTTTGCGGAAGCGTAAACAATCGGAAAATCCAATTGTTCGTCGGTTGCGCCCAAGTCGGAGAAAAGGTCAAAGACCATATCTACGACGGCTTCCGGTCTTGCTCCGGGACGATCGATCTTATTGATGACAAGAATGGGTTTGTGTCCGAGTTGAAGGGACTTTCCGAGGACGAAACGTGTCTGAGGCATAGGTCCGTCAAAGGCATCTACGAGAAGAAGACAGGAATCCGCAGTGGAAAGAACTCGTTCCACTTCCCCGCCGAAATCCGCGTGGCCGGGGGTGTCTACGACGTTGATTCTGGTTCCCTTGTAGACGACGGCGGTGTTCTTTGCTTTGATCGTGATTCCTTTTTCCTTTTCCAGGTCATTGGAGTCCATGATCCGATCCGTGTCTTCTTTGGCAGTGACTGCTCCGGTCTGACGGAGGATTCCGTCTAAGAGGGTGGTTTTCCCATGGTCAACGTGGGCGATAATAGCGATATTGCGGATTTCCATTCTAAGACCAAAAATTTCGGAAGCCTCCTGGTGTAAACCTGGTTTTTTGTCAATTTTTTAAGGAAGGCCGTTTCCGGAGAATTTGACCTTCTTGTAAATGTAGGAACTCCTCTAAAATAAATCCGGGCGGCGAGTTTCCGCGTGTGCGGAATAGTTAGAGCTCCTACAAGATCTTACGGAATAAAGATGGTTTGTATGAGGAGTTCCCGCAAAACACGGAGGAGGTTCCGTGGAAAAATCGGAGGAGTTCCTACTTTTAGAGATTCTCGGGCGAAAAAAGGACACCCTTCGATGAAAGTGTGAGTTCCTACAACGAGAAATCTGAACAGTGAAGTTTAGAGTCCCGGAATAAAATCCGGTTCTAAAATTCTAGGACAATATTGAAAGATCGCGCTGAGATAGTGTCTCGCGATGGAATGAAAGATCCATTCTCCCGCATTCTTGAGTGACTCTTTGAATTCAGGGATGGGATATTCCATTCTTCGAAAGAGAGAATCCAGATCCCAGTCTTCTTCTCCGGGAATTACTTGGATCTTGAGCATCGCGTAGAAGGAATGATTCTCCGGATCGTATCGAAAAACGAGAGAACGGGACGCAAAAGGATTTCGAATCGTAAAGGTGGCCCAACTCCCTTTTGGACCGGATTCTCCTCCGCTCAGAGAATAGAGTTCGTATCCGTGTTCCTTTTCTTCTCCGAAGAATTCTTTGAATTCCGAGTAGAAGGCTTCCGCAAATTCTTTTTGTTTCTTGAGAATGGGATCGGATTCTTCGGACATATTTTGGAAAGAATTTTAGTCCTTTCGTTCTTGGGAAGCCTTTTGAAAAAGAGGGAGTTCCTACTTTTAGACGTTCTTCGGGAAAGGTCTTTGAGGTTCCGTGAAATTTTTGGGAGTTCCCACACCGAACAAATCTCCTTTCACAGAGTGCGATTCTCTTACAAGTGTGAGTTCCGACGTCCTTCTTAAAACGATCAATCCCATTTTTTCCACCCGCAAGGGACAGGGAGGCCTTGGTCTGGTAAATAAAACGGGCGCCTCCCCTTTTTAGAACGCCCTTTTTTACCAGACCGAGCGGGAATCCGCGAGGCCGGACTCGGCCCGGTCCGCCCTCTTAAGAACGCCTCCTTCGTTTTCTCCGTGTTTGGCGGATGCGGCCAAAATTTATTTCTTTCTCCTCCAAAAGAAATCGGATAAAATCCTTGCCGATTTTCAAATTTCGGATTCGATCTACCGGTCTTTTGAGAGGAAAATTTATGAGTCTACAAACACACTTTCGTTCCTGCACTCTCTGTGAAGCCATGTGTGGTCTTCGGATCGAAGTGGAAGACGGTAAAATTTCAGCGATCCGTGGAGACAAGGACGATCCTTTCAGCCGAGGTCATCTCTGCGCGAAAGGCCCCGAACTCAAAAATCTCTATGAAGATCCCGATCGTCTTAAATTTCCCGTTAAACGAACTCCGGACGGTTGGGTCCAAGTTTCTTGGGTGGAAGCCCTCTCGGAAACTGCAAAGGCGCTTTTCGAAATTCAAAACAAATACGGAAACGATTCCGTCGCGGTCTACAACGGGAACCCGAACGTTCACAACTACGGCTCCATGCTCTTCGGTCAGAGATTCTCGAATCGTCTCAAAACTAAAAATCACTACTCTGCGACTTCCGTGGATCAACTTCCTCACCAGCTTCTTTCTTATCTTATGTTCGGTCATCAACTCCTCATTCCGATTCCGGACATCGACCATACTCAATACTTTCTCATCTTAGGTGGAAATCCTTTCGCTTCCAACGGAAGTCTTATGACGGTTCCCGACGTGAAAAAAAGATTAAGAGAACTTCAAGAAAGAGGCGGAAAGTTTATCGTCGTGGATCCTAGGAAAACGGAAACGGCAACACACGCCGACGAACACGTCTTTATCCGTCCCGGCGCCGACGCTTTTTTTCTATTAGCAATTTTGCATGTTTTTTTTGAGAAGAATCTTGTGAAACCTTCCTCTCTTTTTGATTCCAAGGATCTTTCTTTTATCCGCGATCTTGCTTCGGAATATTCTCCTTCCAAGGTGGAGAAAGTGACGGGAGTTTCCGCTTCCACGATCGAAAGAATCGCCTTGGAATTTTCTTCTTCCGAGAACGCGGTTTGTTATGGAAGAATCGGGGTTTCTACTCAGGCATTCGGCGCGCTCTCCCAGTGGCTTATCAATCTTGTGAACATTCTCACGGGGAATTTAGATAAGAAGGGAGGAGCGATGTTCACCCTTCCCGCAGTCGATCCGATCGATCCTAAAGGAGCTCTGAAAAGTTCTCCGGGAACCTTCAATACGTTCCAGACAAGAGTGAGAAAACTTCCCGAGTTTAGCGACGAACTTCCCGTAGCCGCTCTCTCGGAGGAAATGCTCACTCCCGGAGAAGGTCAGATCAAAGCCTTTGTGACCTCCGCAGGAAATCCCGTTCTTTCCACTCCGAACGGTTCGAAGCTCGAAGAGGGTTTGAAGAATTTGGACTTTATGGTCTCCGTCGATTTTTATATCAATGAAACCACTCAATACGCGAATTACATTCTCCCTCCGACTTCCGCGCTGGAACACGATCACTACGACATGATCTTCAACGTCTTCGCGGTTCGGAATACGACGAAGTATGCGCAGCCGATCTTCGATCCGGAACCGGGAATGCTCCACGACTGGGAAATTTTTACCGATCTCACCAAAAGACTCGAATTGTTGAGGGCTGGAAAACCGCTTCCCGATCAACTGATCACCGCTAAACTAGGACCTTCTTCGATCATAGACTTCGCCCTTCGAACCGGTCCCTACGGTGAAAAAGGAAAACACAATCGGATGCTCAACATTCAGTTGTTAAAAGAAAATCCTCATGGAATCGACCTCGGTCCTCTGATGAGTTGTTTTCCCGAAAGACTTCTCACTGAAGATAAAAAAATCCGTCTTCTCCCCAAACCCGTGTTAGACGATCTCCCGAGACTTAGAAAAAAATTCGAAGAATGGTCCGAAACAAAAAGGGGGACAAACTTTCTTCTCATCGGAAGAAGACATCTTCGGAATAACAATTCCTGGATGCACAATATGCCGAAACTCATGACGGGAAAAAATCGTTGTACACTTTTGATCCATCCCGATGACGCTAAGAATTTGGGAATTTCCGAAGAGGAAGAAGTCCAGGTGGAATCCAGGGTGGGAAAAATTCTCATCCCCACCGAAATCACCGATGAGATTATGCCGGGTGTTGTGAGTATTCCTCACGGATTTGGTCACGCGAAGAATGGAGTGCATCTAAATGTTGCAAAACAATTTGCCGGTGTGAGCATCAACGATCTCACCGACGAAGAATCCTTGGACGAACTTTCCGGAAACGCCGCTTTTACGGGAATCCCGGTCAATATTCGAAAAAAGTAAATTTGTTTTTTTGTGGTTTCCTTTTTTGAAAGGAAAAAGGAGTTCCTACTTTTTCAAGCGGAAGGTCTTTTCCGAAAATGTGAGAGTTCCCACACAAGTTTGGTTCATCGATCATTCGAGATTTTAGGGATCGATACCGGAAAAAGCGGAAGATGGGAGTTCCTACTTTTTCAAGCAGAAGGTCTTTTACGAAAATGTGAGAGTTCCCACACAAGTTTGGTCCATCGATCATTCGAGATTATAGGGATCGATGCCGTAAAAAAGCGGAAGATGGGAGTTCCTACTTTTTCAAGCAGAAGGTCTTTTACGAAAACGTGAGAGTTCCCACACAAGTTTGCTCTACCTATCATTCGATGATGATCGGGATCGATGCCGCAAAAAAGCGGAAGATGGGAGTTCCTACTTTTTCAAGCAGAAGGTCTTTTCCGAAAATGTGAGAGTTCCCACACAAGTTTGGTTCCTAAAGAAAAAGCAGAGTCAAAAGTCCGTAAATCCAAATGTGGAAACTCCCTCAACCGGGTAAAGGAATCCGATCCACTTCCCCAGGGACAGCGGGAAATCGCTCTTCTTTCCATTCCAATTTGGCTCTTTCAATTCTTTCCAAAGAAGTAGAAACGAAATTCCACCAGAGATGTCGTCTTTCCGGAAGAGGAACCCCTCCCAGAAGAATGGCCCGAACACCTTCTCTCGAAGAAAAAGAAATTTTTTCTCCCCGATCAAAGACCGCCATCTGTCCGACTTCAACCTTATTTCCATAAACTTCCAAACTCCCCCGAGCTACGTAGAGAGCGGATTCCTGATCAAAAGGAATATCCCATTCTCCTTTTGCCCCTGCTTTTGCTTCCAGATCACCGTAGAAAAGAGAAGAATACACTTTCACAGGAGAACGTTTCCCTGAAAATTCTCCGGCGGCAAGACGGAACTCCCAGAGGTCTCCGGAGAGGACCGGAATCTGATCACGATCGAGATGAAAGAATTCGGGATCCACTTCTTCGGAATCTTTGGGAAGCGCGACCCAGGTTTGAATCCCCTCCAGAAAAGAAAAATGAGGATCCAATTGAGAACGTTCGCTGTGAGCGATTCCCGAACCGGCGGTCATCCAATTGATTTCGAAAGGACGAATTGGCATTTCCGTTCCCAAACTGTCCCGATGGAGAATCACTCCGTCGTAGAGATAAGTAATCGTCGCGAGTCCGATATGAGGGTGAGAACGAACTACAAGTTCCTTTCCGGTGTGGATCGGAACGGGTCCCATGTGATCCACAAAGACAAAAGGACCGACATGACGCGCATCAAAGGAAGGAAGAATTCTTCGAACCCGGAAATTATCTCCGAGATCTTTTAGAACGGAGGAAATGATTTTCATAAGATTAAAACTTAGACTCCTCTTCCAAAAGGAATTTCAACTTTTCATCCTCGAACTCAAGAATGATGCTTTCGCAAAGATCCTACCGCGATCCAAAGACTCAGCGCCGTCAATGCGGTGCCCATCCAAAGCGGAGCCTCCGGAGAATACACAGGTGCGGTCTTCGCCGTAAAATAGGCAAACAATCCGGTCATCAAAATCGGACCGATGATCGCGGTCACGCTCATCAAACTGGTAAGGGCGCCCTGCAATTCTCCCTGTTCATTCGAAGGAACCTGAGAAGACATGATTCCCTGCAGAGGAGGCATCGCGATTCCACCAAAACAATAAGGAATCAAAAAGACGAACATCATCCAACTCTGAGTGGCAAGCGCGAATAATGCGTATCCCAGAGTGCTCAAAGCCAGCCCCAGGTAAATGCTTCGGTTCTGACCCAAGACCGGAAGAATCAATCGAATCAGCACGCCCAAAGTAAGCGCGTAAACAAAACCTACCACTCCGAGAGAATACCCGACCATAGCTTCGTCCCATTGGAACTTTTCCATCGTATAATAATTCCAAGTACCTTGAACCGCATGAGCGGCGGTGTTGATTAAGAAAAATGCAAGGACCAATCCTAAGATCATTGGATAACGTTTGAGATTCAGCAAGGATCCGATCGGATTCGCTTTGGACCACTCAAACGTTCTTCGATTCTCCTTGGATAAGGATTCCGGTAGAATAAAAAAACCGAAAAGCCAGTTGATAAGAGTCAACGCGGCCGCCGCTAAAAAAGGAGCCCTGGATCCAAACTGTCCCAGAGAACCTCCGAGAACCGGGCCGATGATAAAACCAAGTCCGAAAGCCGCCCCTAAAATCCCAAAATTGGCGGCCCTTTTTTCAGGCGGGCTGATATCGGCGATATACGCATAACCGGTCGTAAAACTCGCGCCCATAATGCCGGCGATCACACGCCCTACAAACAACCAAAAGATCGTCGGGGCAAAGGCTAAGAATAAATAATCGAGGGTAAACCCAAACAAAGAAGCGAGAAGAACCGGTCTTCTGCCGAATCGATCGCTCAGACTTCCCACAAAAGGGGCGCAGACAAATTGAACAAAGGAATAAGCAAACATCAACAAACCGCCCGTAAACGCAGCGTCGCTAAGGGACTTGTGCGTTAACTCCTGAATCAATTTTGGAAGAACGGGAATGATGATTCCAAATCCGATCACATCAATGAGAACGGTAACAAAGATAAAACCTAAAGCGGCTGGACGTTTAGCATTCATAAGGAACACTAAACAAATAGTAAGCACGGGATCAAGAAAAAAATAAAAAAAGATAGCTCGAAATCTTGGAATCACCGTTCCATAAAAGAACTTTGGAAAAAAACCTTTCCAAAGTTTTTTTCCAAAAGAAATTCAGCTTTTTGAATTCACTAAGTTCTATTTATGATCCGTAAATTTGACAAAGAAGAATTGCATACTATCTGCGACCGTCTTTTTCGGATCGACTCGGATTTACATTCCATTTTTCTAAAATATGGATATCCTCCCTTTTGGAGTCGAAAACCGAACTTTGAAACTCTGATTCATATCATTTTAGAACAACAGGTTTCCCTAGCTTCCGCCAAAGCCGCCCTCGACAAACTCAAAAAAAGAATCGGAAGCGTAACCGCAAAAAAGATCGTTTTGTTAAACGACGCCGAACTCAGAGAATGTTATTTCAGCAGACAAAAAACGGTTTACGCAAGGGAACTCGCTGATGCGATCCTATCCAAAAGAATCGTCCTTTCTCAGCTGACCGATCTTCCGGACGAACAAATCCGGGACCGCCTAACAGCCGTAAAAGGAATCGGAAACTGGACCGTGGACGTTTTTCTTTTGATGTCTCTCCATCGTTCCGATATTTTTCCGATCGGAGACTTGGCGTTGATTCAATCTTTGAAAAAAGTAAAACGACTTCCCGCTAGGACTTCTCAGGAGAAAATATTAAAACTTGGGAAAAAATGGGAACCGTATCGTTCGATCGCGTCGATGCTTCTCTGGCATTCTTATCTTGAGGAAAAAAAACGGGGTTAAAAAACCGGGAACCGGCCGGATAACGATTTCAGAAACTACTTACTTTTTAATTCTTAAGATCAAAAATTGATTTTGAATCTCCTTACTTTCCAAGGAAAAACCGAAACGACCCTCCATCTGTTTGAGAATGGTAAACAATTTTCCGCCGTTTAAAAGCGCCACGACCTCGATCACCATTCTTCCCTGAGAATCGTTTCCCCTTTCGTTTAAGGAATTCACGCCTCGGATGTTTCGAATCCAATGCGCCAGCTCGCTTTTGGAATATTCTTCGTAACTTAGATTTTCGAAAGTCAAACGGATCGTGTTTCCTCGTTTCCATTTTTCCGCAAGTTGTCTCAAAAGAGAAGGTTTCATCTCCGATAAAAGTTGATCGAGGGCTTTCTCCGAACCGAATCGAAGATCGATCGCGGGTTTTCCGCCTTGCAGATTTCCGGAAACTAAAACTTTACCCGAAGCGGTTTCCAAAAGTTTAAAATCCAGGGAGGCAAAAATACTACGAAGTTCGGTTCCTTGCGCGAGAAGATCGCCCTCTTTAGAAACAAAATCCGCGATCCAGAGCAATTCGACTCCATTCTTCCGGGCTAATTCCAGAAAAGGTCGAGGGTTTGTTTCTTTCGAGTTTTTGAGAACTCCATTCCATTTTTTGAATTCTTCGGGAGCGATGGAAATAAAATCAAAGGAGGGATATCGGGAAATCAATTTTGTTTCGAGAAGGGTTTTCACATCGGATTGTTTTTCGTTTCCGAATGTTTCGGAAGCGATCAAAAGGATTCGCGGTTTTCCTAAAAGTTTATACTGCTCTTCGATCGATTCTCCCAAACGGGTTTCGTCCACAATACCGCTCGCACGAAGAAATATTCTATTTTTTGAATGTTTTGTTTCGAGGGTTTTGTATCTCCGTACCAGACCGACTTCCGAAGATTCTACGATATTTCCCAAGTAAACCGAATCCAAAAGATAAGAATGTGAGACGACTTCCGTTCCCAAAACCTGACGAATCATCTCCATCTTCGCATTTTTTTCGGCGTCTTGAAGATCGTTTCCTTCGGCCTCGACTTCCACATAACCCGGCTCCGAGTCCTTTTTTTGAAAAGAACAAGTCATAAGAAGAATCGAAAAAGAAAGATAAAAAAGCGAAAAAGAGCGGGGGTGCGAGCGAAGCGGTTTCATCTTGTTTTTCCGAGAGAATTTAGAAAATTCTCCAGAGCGTTTGTTCCCGCTTCGGTATAACCTTCTGTTTTTAAAAGAATCCCTTGTTTCTGGTCGAGAAGAATCACGGTTGGCAATCCTGAAATTTTCGCTTGAGAATAACTGGAAGAAAGGGGATCGATCAAAATTTCAGTTTCGTCCTCAAGCTTTAGAATTTTAGAATATTCTTTTCCGGTTTGAAAGTCGTCGCCCACAAAGACGATCCAGAATCGAATCCGAAATTCGCCCAGCGATGAAAGGTTTGCTTTTTTGGCAAGACTCAAAAGAATCGGAACCTGTTCCTTGCAAGGTTTACAGGAAGAACCCGTAAAATTAAGAATCAAAATATCCTTTTTTGAAAATTCTCGAAGAGAATCGGAAAGAACAATTCTTTCTTTTTTTAGATTGTAGAATGCAAAGTTAGAAAGGGGTTCCGAAGAGACAGTTCCCCAAAAGGTCAGAAAAAGAATAAGAAAGGAAATTATTTTTTTTGAAATCAAAAAACCGGGATCGTTCATTGGATTTGATTTCTCCCCTTCCAAGATGGGTTTTGGAAAGAGTTTGTAAATCGCAATTTGAAAAATGGAAATAATTGTTTACAGTCCGAATTTTCGGAATGAGATATTCAAAATAGGATGATCACGATGCGCATTTGGTTTCCTCTTTTATTTTTTATTTTGTGGATTCCATTCTCGATCTTTGCGCAGACAAAACCCTCGAAAATTTACGTTCATAAATTGACGGTCGAGGGAAATTTTGGTTCCGGTTTGGAGAATCGTTTTCGAAACGGAATCATCAACTCGGTCCTTCATAACTTCGAAGGAAGATATACGATCGTGGACGACGAATCCATGCTCATTCTTTATAAACAAGTGGAAGCTCTCCAAAAGACGGGTTGTTCCGATGAGATTTGTATGAAACAAATCGCGGACGCGATCGATGCAAACGAAGTGATTTCCGGAACGATCGCGTCCAAAAACGGGCTTATCTATGTTTCTCTTCGAAATCAGACAAGGGATTCAAAAACGCTTTCTTATTCCATCAAGTCCACGTTTCAGATGGAGTTTCCCGAATTTCTAATGGATTATTATGCGGGAGAATCCGGAAGAAAACTTTTAGATCCGAAATACAATCTCGATCTGGATCACGCACCGACTTCTTCGAGCGGGAACATGAGTGTCGCATTCTTAAAAATCAAACCGGTTCCAGGAACCAACCTCAATTCTATGGAATTCAAAACCTCCGATAAAATTTTAGAAGCCGTTTTGGAAGAAGTAAGAGAAGAATTGGATCAAGCCGCTAAACTTACGCTTTCCAAAGATTACCCGGAATCCACTGAAATTTATATCAAGATCTTAAACGCCTTCGAAGATCGTCTCTCGGAAGAATCCCGAAAGAAACTGGAAACATTCATCAAACAGATTCGGACTAGTATAACGAATAATTATAGTTTAGAATATAAGGAAAAGATAAACGACTTGGATCGCGGGCTTTTCGAGACAAAAAAACAAACTCCTGAAGATTTAGAGAAACATCTAAACGCCTACGTTTCGTTAGCGGAAGAATATTCGACAAAAGTTCCCGAAAAAAACAGACAAATTCAGATCCAACAGAGTATTCAGGAAAGAAAGGATCAAGTAGAATCCGCTTTGTTTTCTTTGAAGGAAAAAGAGGCGGACCAAGCCTATTCTGTTTTTGATTTTTCCCTCGCTTCGAAATTGTATGGAATTCTGTTGAAGGATCTCGGTCAAAAATCGGGATCATATTATAAAATTCTTAAGGAAGTCGTGCAAAAAAAATCGGAGACTTCCGAAAAAACGGGACGTTCTCATCTAACAAATCGGCTTGATACCCTTTTTCTAAGAATCGAAAAAGAGTTTACTGCGGAAGCCTTGGCTTCCAACGAAGAAGAGAAGGAAGAACACCAGAAAGTAATTCACGATGCTTTTCGGGACGGGATCATAACCTTGGCCAAATCCGAATTCGCCAACCTTTCCCAAATTGAAAGAATCAAAAAAGAAATCAAAAGGGTGAACCTAAAACTCCACGAACCGATTTCTATTCAGGAACAATTAAATTCCCTTTTGCACGAAGGTTTGGAAACTCAGAACCCGACTCAGATCATCAACAGCCATCAACTCGGCGCCGACTGGGAGTCTAAAACCGGCCTTTTCTGGGGTTCGGCGAAATCCAAGTTGAGAGATATTTTAGAGATGGCCGTTAAACTTCCGAATCCAAACGGAGAATTCAAAAAACTCTTCAATATTCAATATCAGGAAGGTCGAACAGAACCGTCCAGATCCGGAAAAGATGAATTCAACTCTTCGTATATTCCAAATTTAGAATTTTCTAAAAAGAAAATCAGAAAACAGACGTCTCAGAAAGAAAGCTACTGGGAATCCGTAAACGGTAGTTATAACTGGTATCAAGCTAGTCAAATCTGCGGTTCAAGAGATCTTCGTCTACCGACCATCGAAGAATTGGAAGATTCTTATGAAAGCGGGGAAACGGAATCTTGGACAGCGAAGGACGAAGACAAACGATATTGGTCTTCCTCGATCTCGATGGGTGAAAATGGGGCCTATAATTTGGATGTTTTCAAAGGCGAAATTCGCTGGGATCATCTGAGCAATTACGCAGGAGTTCGTTGTATAAAATAGTCGTTCTCCGGGCGCAAAGCGGGTGCTGAAAAATTCGTTAATAGATATGGCTCCGTGTGACTTGGAAGGGAAAACGCTTTTGACTAATTCGGAAACCAATCTCGGTAATCTAAAACGTAAAAAAGGGAGCCTGGTTCGGTTTGAAGTCGTCGAAAAACAAGATTGTATCGTAGATCGAGATGAAGGATATAACTGTAACAGTTGTGAAATGCGGGAGCTCCCGCATTCACTGTCTCCACGATAGAATCCCCGACTCCCAACTCTTCCAACCACAGCAGATAATTAAAAAGATAACAACGGGAGACACCGTGTGTCTGCGCAAGCATTCCTAAATAAGTCCAGCTCCCGGTGCTCAAACGGATGTTCACTCGTTTCATTTTCTCTTTTCCAGGACTCGGCTGATACAATGTCTTACGCGCGTTTTCTCCAAGGCGTCTCGTCGAGGTAAGATATTTTCCATAGGTTCTCAGCAATTGGGGAATTCTTTTCGGCAATGATTTTGCATCCTTTACGCTTACGCCCAGACGATCCAAAGTATTCTCCGGAATCAACAGAGTTACGGTATCCATTCGACTTTCCTGAAGACTGGACGAAATTTCTTGATCCGCATTGAACGTTAAGTATCCCATATATCATTTCAGTTCCAGGATCACTTTCAATCGGAGGCGAATCCCACAAAAAAAAGTTTTTCCGAGTATTTTCTCGCAGTTTTTTGCGGCCTTTCCGCCTTTTTCCCACAAAAGACTATCTTAGAATTTTCGGCTCCGCCCAACACTCCGAACAAATCCTTTCCCTTTATTAAAACACGGACCGATACAACTTTGAAGATTCCAGAATTTTGAATTCCCTTCACAAACAGGAAGGTCTTCGTTCAAAAAAACAATTCTCCCTGCTCTCCCATTTTTTCAAACGAACGTCTCGATCTAATTTTGCATTTTTGATTTTATTGACTACAGGCCCGTTCTCGTTCAAGTAAAATGTTAAAGGACTTTCCATGCGTGAGCGGGCTGAAGGGCGCCTCCGGCGTCCTCGCAGAGGACGAGCGGGAATCCGCGAGCCCGTAGGCACGCGACTCGAAGCGAGCTCAAAAGAACATTCCACCTTCTGAATATTCCGCGAGAGGCACGCCCAAAATCTTGGCCACAGACTTCTTCTCCTCAAAGGTTAAAATTGGGTTCTTAATACTTTCTTATCAAATTTTCCCACGCTCGTTTTCGGTATCGTCTCGATCTGTCTTATATCCTCATGATTCGGGAGCTGCCAATTCGCAAAATGAACTTTCAATACTTCTAATATAGATTTCTTATCAATGGCCTCGCCTTCCTTTGCAACCACGAACACGACCGGCACTTCACCGCGTATTTCGTCCGGTTTTGCAACGACGGCAGCTTCCAATATTCCGGGAGCTTTTAAAACCTGACTTTCCATTTCAACGCTTGATATCCATTCCCCTCTTGTTTTGATCAGATCTTTTTTTCGATCCGTGATCTGTATGTAAGAATGTTCGTCGATCGTGATCACGTCCCCTGTTCGAAACCATCCGTCCTCCGTAAAAGATTCCCGGCTCGGATTTCCGTAATAAGACGCTGTGATCCAAGGCCCTCTCACTACAAGTTCCCCCGGAGTTTTCCCGTCCTTTGGTATCTCCTTCCCTTGATCGTCGATTCCCTTGAGTTCGACTCCCGCCACAGCAGGCCCTTGTTTGGCGAGTATATGCATTTTTTCTGATTCTTCCATTTCACTCATCGTCGTCTTCAATCTGCAGACGGTTCCCACCGGAGACATCTCGGTCATTCCCCAAGCATGGAGTATTTGAATTCCAAAATCGTTCTTAAATCCCTCGATCATCGACTGTGGCGCCGCCGAACCCCCGACTACCATCGTATGCAATCGACTCAGATCGTAAGAATTCTTTTTGAGATGTTGATAAAGCACATTCCAAATCGTAGGTACCCCGGCGGCGATGCTCACCTTCTCCTCCTCCAAGAAGGAGGCAAGCCCGTGTCCTAATAGATGTTTCCCCGGAAGTACGAGCTTCGCCCCGGTAAAAACACAGGCGAACGGAATTCCCCACGCGTTTGCGTGAAACATCGGGACGACAGGTAGTATAGTTTCCTTTTCACAAACTCCTAAACTATCGGACATACAGATCGACATCGTATGGAGATAAATGGATCGATGACTGTAAACCACCCCTTTCGGATTCCCCGTCGTTCCGGAAGTGTAACACATTCCTGCGGGTTCGTTCTCTCCAACTTCCGGCAACACCACGGTCTTTTCGTTTCCATTCTTTAAGAATATTTCGTAGTCGTCCGCGTCCGGCAAAGCGGCCGCGGCCGTCTCTTCCAAATCATCCATGACGATAAACTTCGGCTTTTTCTTAAACTGCGGAAAAAGTTCCAAAAGAATCTTACTCAAACTCTTATCCACAAAGATTACGGAATCTTCCGCGTCGTTTACGATGTAAACAAGCTGCTCGGGAAAAAGTCTTACGTTTAACGTGTGTAATACGGCGCCCATCGCAGGAGTAGCGAAATAAACCTCAAGATGCCGATAGTGATTCATTCCAAAGGTTGCAATCCTCTCTCCCGAACGAATCCCCGCTTTTTGCAATGCGTCGATCAACTTCGTCACTCGAGTATAAAATTCCGAATAAGTATATCGATGAATCGATTCGTCGTTCATCTTTGTTACGATCTCTTTCTCCGGATGAACGTCCTTCGCCCTTCTTAAGATCGCGGGTACGGTTAACTGATAATTCATCATCGTTGATTTCACTTTTTTCTCCCCGAATTTCGATTTCTCTTCCGTGTTGTCGAAGACGGAATTCTATGTCGTTTTCATAGTTCGTCAACGAAAAGTTATCCGTCTAACATCGGAAAAATAACCGTTTGACAGACAGCTTTTCCGGTTTGAAATGGAATCGGAGCATAGATTTTGGAGTCAAAAGAACCTTCTAAAAAATCGTCCGGTTGGCTACTTTATATCGCGGCCGGAATCCTTTTATTTTCCGCACTCATCTTTCTAATCAGTAAATTCAATCGGACCGGTTTGGAAGAAAAGATCGCCGCCGGGAAACCGATTTATTTTCTCTTTCACGCCGTAGGCGATTCCGAAGAATACGAATTCGGAATTTTGGCGACTTTGTTTCCTTCGAACAATCGTTGTGCGCTCTACTTCATCCATCCCATCACTTCTTTCGATGATCCGGATGATTCTCTCGATCTCCTCAAATCGGGAGCCAAGTCTTCCGTAAAAAGTGCAGTCACTGATTTGATCGGCACCAAACCTCATTATACGATCAGCCTCTCCGCTTCGAATTGGATTCGAATTGTGGATCTTCTCGGAGGCTTGAACATTTATATGGACAATAGGACCGTCCGAAATTCTTCCGAATACAATCGCCAAGACGGAGTTTATACGATGTCAGGACAAGACGTCTACGACTACGCGGTCACGATGGACAAAAAGGAAAATCTCGATTATCTGGATCGTATCAGCAGAGAAGAAAGTGTAGTCCTGACTCTCTACGAAACTCTGAACCAAAGAAAAGAATTCCTCACAACCCCTCTTCTCATCTTCGCACACAGCCTCGTCGAAACGGATCTTTCCAAAGAGGATTTTATCAGCCTCGTCAAGTTCGTTAATTCCAGAAGAATTCAATTCGGCATCTCCGAACTCCCGGGCGAACCCCTCAACGATCCGAAAACAAAAAAAACGTATCTCAAAACCGATATAGCAAGGGCCAGGGTCGCCTTTCGTAAATTTTCAAAAGATATGAACTCCGATGTTTTTGCGGACGCGGAATTCGGAAGAACCGAAGTTTTGAACGGAACCGAAGTCGCAGGACTTGCAAAAGACGTCCGCAGCATTCTTTCCGATAAAAGAATCAAGGTTTTAGCTGCCGACAACGCGTGGAAAAAAGGTTTTCCTAAGACCGTTGTGATAGACCGCTCGGGCAACACGGCGATCATGGATAGAATCTCTACCGTTTTGGAAAAAGCGGAAGTGCACCACGTATTGAGAAAGGATCAAGGCTTAGACGCAACCGTCGTCGTGGGCTCCGATTACGAACCGAGAAAATAATTTTCATGAACTCCGCCCCAAAAGAAATACCCACAACCAAAGAAATTCTTCAGATCATCCACGACATTATGGTGGATAAAAAATGCGAAGAAATCAGCATTCTTAACCTGGAAACCGTAAACAGTTATCTCAGTTATTTCGTGATCTGCACCGTGAACTCCGCAGTTCAGGCAAACGCGGTCGCAAGAGAAGTCAGAAAAACATTAAAAGAATTTAAACTGGCCCACAAAGAAGCGGACAAAACGGGAACTTCGGCGACCTCCGGCTGGACCCTACTTGATTTCGGTGAAATCATCATTCATATCATGACTCCCGAAAAAAGGGAATACTACAATCTGGACAGACTCTGGCGCGATGCCAAGAGAATGGAACTCTAAAGGAGAATTCGTTCCTTTCGGATCGGCCGTTCGAAAATGATTTTTAACTCCGCCGTTTTTATCTATTTTTTTCTGATAGTTTTAGCGGTTTCCTATTTTTTCGCCGCTAAAAAAACTTCGAGAAGAATTCAGAACGTTTTTCTTCTCATCGCTTCTTATACGTTTTACGGTTGGTGGGACTGGATCTTCTTAGTTCTTATCATTTCCACTTCGGTTTCCAACTTTTACATCGCTCTTCTCATAGAACAAAAAGAATCTTCCAAAATCCGAGGTTGGCTTTTGTTTTTAGCGGTCGTCATCGACATGGGGATGCTCGGCTTCTTCAAATATTATAATTTCTTTATAGAGAATATGGGGGTCGCGGTCAAAACCTCGGCGGGACTTTTTGGGGTCGAAGATCCGACCCTTTTCCAAGACTCAACGTTTCTTCAGATCATCCTCCCGGTCGGGATCAGCTTTTTTACGTTTCAAACCCTTTCGTATGTGATCGACGTCTACTTTCGTAAACTAAAGGCCGATACGAACCTCGTCGACTTCTCTCTTTTTGTCTGTTTTTTTCCTCAGTTGGTGGCGGGTCCGATCGAAAGAGCCGGAGATCTTCTTCCTCAGATCAAGGAAGACAGAAAGATCAATCTGGATCTTTTTTACAAAGGTTGTCTTTTGCTCCTCGTGGGTTATTACATGAAAACCTATGTGGCAGACAATCTCGCAGAACTCGTCAATCTCGTTTTTCTGGACAATCCTTTGATCTACAAGGCCAATCCGGATTTAGCGGGAGGACACTCCGCGATTCATACGATTTTGGCTTTTATCGCGTTTTTCTTTCAGATCTATTGCGACTTCGCGGGATATTCTTATATCGCAAGAGGGGCCGCATTCTTACTCGGATTCAATCTCAGTGAAAACTTCATCACCCCCGAGTTTAGCGTAAACTTCAGAGAACTTTTCCGGAGATGGCACGTTACCCTCAACCGCTGGTTTACGGATTACGTCTATATTCCGTTAGGCGGAAGCAAGGTAAGTAAACTCTACAATTTTAGAAATCTATTTATCATCTTCGGGCTTTCCGGGATTTGGCACGGGGCGAGTTGGAACTTCGCCTTCTGGGGTTTGTGCTGCGGTCTTTATATCGTCCTTTACATGATCTTCAGAGAACCGTTTGACCGACTCAAACTTTTTGCAAAATCCAAGTTCCCGATTTTAAACCACGCATTCTTTACCAAAGGGTTTTTCTTTTGGTCCTGTTTTTTTACGACGTTTATGTTCGCGATGACTTCGATTTTTTTCAGAAGTTACGACGGCAACCACGCCAAAATTCTTTTCTTAGGAATTTTCGAAAACTTCTTCACACTTCGAGGACCGAACGACCAGATCAGCGTCTTCAACTATTTTACCGAAATCGTAAAAGTCATCGGGCCTCTCCTCGTATGGGACTACTTTCATTTTAAGAATAATTCAGCATTCTTTATATTCGAAAAACCTGCTGTGATTCGGATTCTTACTTATGTTTTTTTCTTTTACTGTATAGTTCTGAAAGGTGTGTTCGGCAAAAATGTCATTTACTTCGCTTTTTAAGAATAAAGTAGTTCTCACCGTTCTTGCAATCGTGATCGGAGTCGAACTCCTCGCCCGATTTACGAATATCTATTTTTACGAACATACCGAAGTATTTCTCGTAAACAACGTCAGAAAAAAGATGGAATCCGGAACCTTGAACCACAAAGGCCTCATCTTCGGGGATTCCAGAAGTATGTCCTTGGTTCCTTCGAAAGAATCGAACGTCTACAACTTCAGCCTTCCTGCGATGGGAGCAAGATATTATACTCATTACCTCGCAAAATATCTGAAAGCGGGAAATACAAAACCGGAATTTATTCTTTTCGCGTCCAGTCCGGGATTGATCGCCGGCGGATACGGTGATCCGATCGTGGACCCGGCTCTGATCAAATACGTAAAACCGAATATGGGTCTTCCCGAATACCTTGAAACCCGTTTTGTTTCCGGTCTAACACATAAGAATTTCGTAATGGAAGGCCGGAAGGAAAGTATGCAGAAGACGGTTTCCGAAATCAATTGGAAATTCTTTTCGCATAGAATTCTTCATCTTTTTTCCATCGGGGAGATGTTCGGCCAATACAAGGGACCGGAATTACTCTACGTCCTTTCTTCTTCAATTCCGAACGTGTTCTCCACTTATCGATATAGAAAAGCGCTCCTAAACGTATTTTCCTATGAGAATTACAAACCGGCGGAAGCGTCGATGAAACTCGACTGCAACTGTGAAGAGCTTTATACTCCTCAGTGTATGGCGCCGGAAAGTAACTTCCGGGACAATCGTTGGATCGCCGATAAAATCTCCTTTCAAAACGGAGGTTTGAATATTTCGGATCGTATCAAACCTCAACACGCGCTTCTCTATCGGATGAGTCAGGACAAACTCAAAGAAGAAATCCTGGCGCCTTACAAAGGAGAACCTAATTTTGATTTTTCAGCTTTTGAAGACTTTCTGAAATACACTCAGACTCGGAACATTCAGGTTCTTTATATCGTAATGCCGTTTCCGGATTATATCGAAACGACTGGATATTTTCCGAAATTCTGGAAAGCCTTCGAACCCCTCAAAACAAAGTATCCTCATCTCAAAGTGATCGAATTTGAGAAACAGTTTCTGAAGCCTGATTTGTATTCCGATCAAATTCATTTGAACTGTCAAGGAGCCCAGGCTACAAACGAAATGTTCCGCAAATTGGGATATTGAGAAGAAGCCGAATCATTTTCCACTTTTAAACGGCGCGCTCCGCGCGCCTCCCGTCCTCTACGAGACTTAAAAAAAGTAGGAACTCCCCTCTTTTTTCAAGTCCACGGCAGAGTTGAGGTTCCAAACAAAAGTAGGAACTCCTTATTTCAGTTGTTTTTCCAAATCTTCCACAGAGCTCACGGGGAGCTTGCAGGAAAAATTCTCACAAACGTAGACAAGCGCAGAACCTCCACAATCCCGAGCCTCAAAAAGGGAAGAAAGTTTTCTCGCCTCCTCCAACTCGTCTTCGTTGACAACGGCGACCGCCGCTTTTGGGAGATATTTTTTTTGGATCGAGGATAAGAGCTCTTTCCCGGAATCCCGATTCTTACGAATCAAAACGATTTCCTGAGAATGATTTTTATAATTCCAATACGCAGAGAGCATATATGGATAACTCAGAGCATGCGAAGAAAGTTCTTTTGTAAAATACAAAAAGATCGATTCCGCGATTTCACGGTAACGATCCGCGTCGACTCCGAGCGACGACAACCGTACCAAAGAATCCGCCAAAGAACTGTTAGCCGACGGTTCCACACCGTCGTAACCGTCCACACTCCTTCTCAAAAGATTCTCTCCGTCGTTCCCGGTGTCGTAAAAAACTCCGGAGGGGGAACGAAACAAACGGATCACTTCTTCCATCCATCGGACGGCGTTCCTCAAATATCGGATCCCGCGTCCCGCCTCAAAAAGCGCGATCGAAGAGGAAATCATTTCCGCGTAATCATTACTATATCCTAATATACCGGATTCTCCGTCTCGAAATCTGCGAAGAATTCTTCCTTCCTTCGAAATCAGATTTTTTTCTAAAAAGGAATACGTCTCTTCCGCAAGATCCAAAAATTCCTCTTTCTGAAACGCGGTTCCCGCTTTTACGAGCGCCTTGATATAAAGTCCGTTCCAAGAAGTGAGAATTTTATCGTCTCTGAGAGGACGGATTCTCCCGCTTCTTCTTTCTAAGAGTTTTTTCCTTCCTCTTTCTAAGGCGGATTCTAATTTCTTTTTTTGTTCTTCGGTAAAATTCGCGGCGCTGCTTCGAAAACGTTCGTGCAGAATATTCTTCCCTTCGAAGTTTCCGCCTTCACTCAAGTTCCAATATCTTTCGAGGATCGTAGAATCTTCTCCGCAGACCTCGCGAAATTCTTCCAGATCCCAGATATAAAACAATCCTTCTTCCCCTTCCGAATCTGCGTCTTCCGCGCTGCAGATTCCTCCTCCGGGAATTCTCATATCACGATGCAAGTAAGAGATCACATCCATCGCAAACGTTTCCGCCGGAATTTTGGAAGAAACCTGAGAACATTCCACAAGCGTTTCCAAAAACAAGGAATTGTCGTAGAGCATCTTTTCGAAATGAGGAACAAGCCAGTGATGATCGGTGGAATAACGACAAAGACCGCCGCCGATCTGGTCGTAGATTCCTCCCTGTTTCATCGCGAGAAGTGTGTCTTCCGTCATTTCCAGGGCTTTTTTGTTTCCGGAAGAATGATGGTATTTTAGCAAAAAGGAAAGTCCCATACTCGGAGGAAACTTGTTCGTGTGATTCGTTTTGAATCCCCCAAAGTCGGGATCATAGTATCCTTCATACAAAGAGAATCCCGATTCAAAACAATTCTCCGGTGGAAAATCCCCTTCCACTTTCGTGGCGGCACGAGCCTCTCCCGATTCTTTTAAATACTGAGATAACTCGGAAGAAGCCGCGATCAATTCCTGACGTTTTTCACCCCAGACCTTGTTTAAGATATTCAAAACTTCTAAAAAACTCTTTCTTCCGTATTTGGGTTCCGGCGGGAAATAAGTTCCGCCCGTAATCGGCTTTCCTTCCGGCGTCAAAAAAATATTGAGAGGCCATCCGCCTTGCTGATCCATCGCGTGCAATGCGTCCATATAGATTCGGTCGATATCCGGTCTTTCCTCTCGATCCACTTTGATCGATACAAAATGAGAATTTAGACAATCCGCTATAGTTTGATTTTCAAAGGATTCGCGTTCCATCACATGACACCAATGACAGGTCGCATAACCGATCGATAAGAAGATCAATCGATCTTCTTCCCTTGCTTTGGTAAAGGCTTCCTCACCCCATGGAAACCAATCCACAGGATTGTTTGCATGTTGTTGGAGATACGGACTTTTTTCTTTGGAAAGTCTGTTTGCGCTTCGCGGATTTAAATTCATTGAATTGTTCTCTTTTAGACTCTTAAAACTGATTTTTCGATTTGTAAAAAACTTCCTGCATTCAACCATGTCCATTAAGTAGGCACTTACATGGACCACAAAAAGGAAAGGACACGAAGAAAATTTAGAAATATTCTCATTGCCGGAACCATCCTTTTTGCGGCGATTCAACCTGCTACTTCTCAGGAATCAAACGCAAACGAAACCTTTCGGGAAGAAGAAAAAAAATCTTCCGAAGGGAACCTAAACGATTCCAAGAAGGTACTCCGTCTGACCCTAAAAGAAGCGGTCAATCACGTTCTGGAAAAGAACATTACGATCCAAAACGCAAAGATGGAATACGTAAAGGCCGACGGCGGAGAACTGAAAAACGAATCTCAGTTTACTTGGAATTTAATCGGTGGAATTACGGTTTTTAAAACCACTCTTCCCAACAACAGAAATAACGTTTTCTTTGGAACCAAACAAAGCCAAGACAAACTCAGCGTCGGGATCGAGAAAAATTTCAGAACCGGAACCTACGCGAAGCTGGAAGGAAGCACCACTCGTTTTGATACGAGCGCTTTCGAAGATCCGGCTTCTACTCCTTCGAGTTTGTCGTCTCTCGCGATTCCGCCTCAATACACAAGCGCACTCACGATCACTCTGAGCCAGGAACTTTTAAAATACGGTTTTGGAAAAACTCAAAAAGACAAGGACGCGATCCTAAGACAAAACACCGTCATTCGAAGAGATGAATTGATTTATACCCTTTCTCAGTTGGTGGTTCAGACTTTGATCCAATACTGGAGTTTGAACATCTACGATTCCAACGTAAAAACTTTGGAAGAATTGGAATCCAACACGAGAAACATCCGCGATTTGACCGCCAGAAAGCGGAATTTAGGCCTTTCCGAGGGTTTTGAGGTCAATCTCTGGAGTTCCATTCTTTCACAGACTGCGGGGAATTTGGACAAGGCAAAGGTTTCGAGAAGGGAAGCCGAAAGAACTCTGATTCGAATTTTAAACGCGGATCCTTCCTCCAAGATCGAAGGTGTTACCGATCTTCAAGAAACCGTTCCGGTCGATTTTAACGTGGAAAAAGATTATATCTACGCATTGGATCATAGAACCGATCTGAAAAATCTTCGCAAACAAAGAGAAATCGCTGAACTCAATCTGAGAATCAAAGAAGCGGAAGATATGCCTTCTCTGAAAGTTTCAGGCGCGTATTCTACAAGAGGACAAAATATCGTAGCTCCTCAGCAAAACGTGACCGATACAAATCGAGGAATCGCGTCCTTTAAATATCCGGAAGCCTACGCGTCCTTTCAATTTTCTTATCCTCTCTGGGACAAAGGAATCAAAGCCGATATCCGAAACGCAAAATTGGATGTTGAAAATCTTCAGAAAAAAGAAGCCGAACTCAAACTTTCCATCAAAGAAGAATTAGAGAATCGTTATGCATCGATCGTTTCCGGAAAAGATATCTTTGAAGGCGCCAAAAAAAGAAGGGACGAAGCCAATCGATTTTACAGAGGTCTTTCCGAACGTTTCAGACAAGGAAGATTTACGGCAGTTGCGGTTAAGACCGCCCTCGACAATTTGATCCAGGCGGAACTTCAGGTCGCACAAACCAAGATCCAGTTAAACATCGATATTCTTAGATACGAACTCGCGAAAAATCATATTTTTGAAAAGTTCGGAGTGGATCCGCAGGAAATCATCGATCGTCTGATGAAAATGGCCGAATCCAAACAAGCAAATCTGGACACGACCGCTCCTACAAAATGAGCGACTGGAATAATCCTTCTTTCCTCGGTTCGCTTTCTGAACAAGGATCATTATCCGTTCCCGCGAAAACTAATTTTTAAAGCCGAGCTCGATACCGTCCAAAACCTCGAAATACGAGTAGAATCAAACCTGTTTTACAAATTCTAATCTATGTACACAAATTTTGGCTTTGAGTAGTAACTTACCTACAGATGCATTGAAGAATTTGTCGTAACAACGACAATCCTCCGTGAAATCGCGCGCCCCACCCAGATTTCGGGTGGTGGGGAGCGGTGGTGGGAAAAATTCCGTCATTTTGCTATATCAGAGAATTCTACTTTTCGCAAGTAAAATTCCCCCTCGAAGAATTTGTCGGAACTACGACAAAAATTCACGGTCAGATCTCCTATTGATTCCAAAAAGAATTTTCAAACTTGTGACTACGGTTTTTGGTTTTGGAAACTTCTTCATTTGATCGCGATCCCGTAGACATGAGGTCGGATCGGCAGAAAAATCGTAGGAATCGAATTTTTTTCGATTTTCAAATTTGAAAAATTCGCGCTCTGCAAAAGCCGATCCGTATCTCTGTTTAGATGACACCCCTCGAAAAACCAAAGCCAAGGTCTAAAAACGATCCTCTGAATCCATTCGATCCAAGAACCTGGTTCAGCCGCTACGTGTTCTAAAAAGACAAATTTTCCTCCCGTCTTCAATACTCGCTTGATCTCTTTTAGAACTTGATCCGGTTTATCCACGGTGCAAAGAACCAAACTACAAACCACGGCGTCGACGGAAGAATCGGAGAACGGAAGTTTTTCCGCAGACAAATTCATCATCTCGGTTTTGATCGAATACTTTTCAGAGTTCGTTTTCAAAAGAGAATGCATCCCCTCGTTCGGCTCAATCGCTAATAGAGTGGTTCCCGGTTTGAAATATCTCAAATTAGAGCCGACTCCCGGACCGAGCTCGACAACCGTATCGGGAAGATCTTCAAAAAGGATTCTTTTGATCTTCCGATACTTGTAGTGCATATATCCTTGCAAGGTCTGAAAAAAGTAGGCGTTTACGATGCTTAAAGTAGAAATTTTCCGTACACACATGATGGTTATCCGTTTTACTATATTCTATTTTTATAATTCTTTAATATTTTCCGGATTCCAATTTCCTGGAACCATCCATAAAGCTTCCGAATAAGCGACACATTTACGATCCTCAACTCGATAAATCGCCGTCCCCGCGATTCTTTGTCTTCGATTCCTCCCGATTTCCCAGGATAAGATCGCATAAGGAAGCTCGGCAAAAATACTTTCCAACAATCTTCCGCGCAACTTTACGAGCACGATCATAGTCGGATCTACGTAAGAGACCGCAAAACCTCCGGGGCAGTCCAAAGCCGCCCAAACGATCTCGTTGCGGATTTTTCCATCCAAATCGCTTAAATCTTTCCAAGGATTCCAGAAAGCACCGTGCAGATGGGTAAATCCGTCCTGATCCTTTATCTTCGCCGAAAATATTCGCATCCCGTCTTCATGATTTCGTTTCGGACCACATACAAAACAAGTGGGGAAAGGATGTTTCTGAAATCCTAAATATTCCTCTTCAGGATTCTGGATTCCTTCCAAGGTTGAAGAATTCAATTCGGGAAAATCCATAAAAAAATCGGAGTCTTCCTTTGCTTCCGCGATGACTAAGTTGGTCTCTTTGCTCAATAATTTAATTCCTTTCGAGATAGGATCTCTGGAATAATACAAAGACTCGTTCAACGGTCCGGGAGCTTTGATTTTAATCACCGCCGCTTCGTTTTGGATTTGATTCGCGGTAATTCCTGCGATATATCCCCCGTTTCCGCTCATAGGAGGTCCGCAGTATTTTTCATTGATCTCAATACTTTCAAAGTTAAAAATGGATGAAGTTTGTTTCATAAAGATTTGTGTATTCAGCGAACCGGATCGGTCAACGTATTTGATCGTTTGAAGAATCTCCGACGCCGATATTTGCTTTTGGTACAAAGCATTTTTAGGAGGTAAGTCGAATGAGCGTACAGCCGGAAAAAATAGTACACTTGCTCTCCGGGATTACGGAAAGGATTTTCTTTAGCCTTTCTTTGAGTTATAAAAAAGAAGGGTACAAAGATATTAGCCCTCCTCAAGGAGCCGTCCTCTGCGCATTGCGGAATCGAATGCCGGAGTCGATGACTTCTATCTCGAAAAAGATTCTCAGAGATCGATCTACCGTTACACAGATTGTCAAACGATTGGTCGCAAACGGGTATGTGGAACGATTCAAAAATGAAAAGGACTCTCGGATTTCCGAAATTGTCCTAACTGACAAAGGTAAGGCCGCGAGAGCCGCTGTCATTCGGTCCTCTCGAAAAATGTTCACAAGAATTTATAAGAATACGTCCTCTGAAGAGAGAAAAATCCTAATAGCGCTTTTAGAAAAGATCGATTCCGGAAGCTGAGGATTTCCGTAAAATGCGAAGAAACTGGGACTTTCGCGAAAGGATTCTTACAACAAATCGAAAATCATTTTGGTATCGATCCGAATCCAAAAATGGAAGACCTCGTTGCAAAACCCGTACAGCGGAGCGGCAACAAAAGCGAGACACCGAGTTTCACAAAAAAGTAGGAACTCCCATAAAAATTAAACGACAATAGCCCCTTTCGAAAGTTCCTAAACCGCGAAAGGGACGTAATCTGTGGGAACTCCACCGTTTTTAAAAAGAGCTTTTCTTTTCAGTTTCCGATTTTGGGAAAACTTCTCTCCATCCAAAAATTCTAAGCTCTCGGGATCTTCGGCATTTCGAGAGGCTGAGATTCCCCCTCCAAAGATTTCAGAAACTCGATCAGATCTTTTTTTTCTTCCTCCGTGATAGCCGCAGGTTTCAAAAGCGGATCTTCGATGGAACCTTTGGAACCTCCGCTCACAAAATGATTCACAACGTCTTCTAACTTGGTGAATTCTCCGTTGTGCATAAATTCATTCTTTTTGCTGACGTCTCTCAAACTCGGAGTTCGAATCTTCTGAGTAATTCCTTTGAGTCCGGTAGTGTGTTGTGTGGAATCGGAAAAATTAGGACCGTTGTGACACTGATTGCATTTCGCCTTATTCATAAAGACGTTCATTCCCCGGATTTGCGAAGGGCTCAAAGCGGATTCTTCACCCATCACATAACGATCAAACTTTGAATTTTTCGAGATGATAGTTCTTTCAAACGCGGAGATCGCCTTCACGATCCGATCCATCGTTATCCCCGGAGAACCGAAAGATTTTTCAAAAAGTTCCCTGTATTCTTCGACCTGATTGAGCCTGGCGACGATCGTCTTTTCGTCTTTGAGCATCACGGCAGTATGTACTCTTTCTTTTACGATCTCTTCCAGATCGTTCGCTTGCGGATCCGTAAAAACGTCCTTATACAAAGCTACGTTCGTCAACGGAGGCGCGGCGGATTTATGAATTTGATTACGAGGAGCCGAACTAGTTTCCGAATTCTGAATTTCTACGGTATGACAAATTGCACAGTTCGTGTCTCCTTTGAGAGAAAGTCGTTTATCAAAATAGAGCAATTTCCCCAATTCTACTTTATCCTTATTGTAAGGATTGTTGCTGGGATGAATTACGTTCCCTACCACGAAACCTTTCAGTTCCGCTTTCTGAACGGGTTCTTTACAAGCCAGGAGCGCGAGCAAAAGATAGATTCCGAAAAAAATGGACAAAATCCTAAACATATGGACCATCCTGGGTCAATGTTTTAAATTCGAACCTCATCTGTCAATTCGAATTTAAAACAATTCTAATTACATATTCGAAAAAGAAATCTTCGAAAAAAATTCAAACCAAAGAATTTAAGAATCCCTCCAAGGATTTTTTTTCCCTTCCATGTCACGGCCCGGATTCCAAACGCGTCTTCCTTTAATAACGGAGGAAAACATGTCGCAAATCCAAAAGGTATTGATCGCGGGCGGAGGTTATGCGGGAATCATCGCCGCCAATCGTCTCGTTAGAAAGAATATTCCTCTCGAAATCACTTTGGTTACGGCCAAAGAACGGTTTCAGGAAAGAATTAGAAACCATCAAGTACTCGCGGGGACGATTCGAAATAAGTTCTCGACACGATCCCTTCTTCACAAACAAGTCAAATTGATCGTCTCCAAAATTGGTAGAATCGATTCCGAAAAAAAACAAGTAGTTTTAGAAGACGGTTCGATTCTTCTTTACGATTTCTTAATCTATTCTCTCGGAATCCAAGGCGCTAAAACTTCGAATTTTCCAGAACAATACGTTCAACTCACCGATACTGACGATTGCGAGCGAATGCACAAAATTCTTACTAAGAAGAAAAATGCAAAAATTACCGTCTTAGGAGCAGGACTCGGAGGAATCGAAACGGCTTCGGAACTTTCGGAACAATTTCCGAACTCAAAAATTTCTCTCTTGGACGCGAACGAAATCGGGAAAGGATTTTCAGCCGAAGCAATCGTTAAGATCAAAGAATTCTTTTTAAAAAACAAAGTCAAACTTTTCGAAAATTCAAGAATTCTAAAGTATGAAAAGGATCGCCTCGTTGACATGGAAGGAAAAAAATTATTCCACGACGTTTGTATTTTAGCGAACGGATTCTCCGCCTCTCCGATCGGCGCGCTTTCGGGATTGAGATCCAACCCGATCGGTCAGATCTACGTAAATTCGTTTTTGGAAGTGGAAGATCATCCCGAAATTATAGGGGCGGGAGACGCGGTTCAAATCGTTTCCTCGGGTTATGATCATCTTAGAATGGCTTGCGCCACCGCCTTGCCGATGGGAATCTACGCCGCGGAAAGATTGTCTTTTCGACTCGGAGCAAAATCCAAAAAAGGTCAACGTCCGTTCTCCATGGCTTATCTGGGAAGAAACGTGAGTTTGGGAAGAAAAGACGGAGTCATTCAGGAATCGGAACCGGACGATACCCCGACCGGGAAAATTTGGACTTCACGAAGCGCCGTATGGATCAAAGAGTTGATTTGTAAATTCACCGTGTTGTCCTTTCGTTTGGAGAAAAGATTCGATTTTTATTTTTGGAAATCGTTTCCGAATTCCAAAGAAGAATTTCGTGCGGCAAAACTGGCGATTCCATCGGAGAAATAAACTTGGACCGACTCGGACATTTTTTAGAACACAAGTCTCTTGTCTTCGGGATCGCTTACAGAATGACCGGAAGTGTAAGCGACGCCGAAGATATAGTTCAGGAATCCTTTCTTCGTTGGGAAAGATCCGCAAACGAACGAATCCGATCTCCGAAGGCGTTTCTCTCCACGATCGCGACAAGACTTTCTTTGGACACTCTTCGAAAAGCGAAAAACAAAAGGGAAACCTATATCGGACCTTGGCTTCCGGAACCGATTCCGACCGATCCGGCAATGGAAGAGCCGGATCCGGAAACCCTGGATCTTGCATTTCTTCATCTATTAGAAAAATTGAATCCGATTGAAAGGGCTGTTTTTATTCTGAGAGAATCCTTCGACTTGGATTACAAAGTGATCTCCGAGGCGGTGGGAAAAACTCAGGAGAATTGCAGACAAAACCTCAAACGAGCGAAAGACGCGCTCAAATCCGAAAAGAAAAAGTTTTCTCCCGATAAGGAGACTAGAAGAAAACTTCTCCACAACTTCTTACTCGCATCCTCCAAGGGGGAACCGGAACTTCTTCTTCCTTTTTTAAAAGAAGAAATCGTTCTCTGGTCCGACGGCGGCGGAAAAGTTCACGCCGCGCGAATTCCGCTTTTTGGAAAGGAAAGAATCGCTTCCTTTCTTATTCGCACGGGAAAAAATCCGATCTTTTCCGATACCGAACTTTTCTTTACGGAGACCAACGGTTTCGAAAGTATCATTGTCTACCAAAAAAACAAACCAGTTTATCTCCGAAGTTTTTTGATGGATCAAGACGGAATTTCATACATTTATACGATGTTGAACGAGGACAAATTTTCGGCTTATAAAAACAAGGCGGACTTGATCGAGAAAGGAATTCTGATTCCTCTTGAATTCTTTCTTCTTTTTCCAAAGTCCGCCTCCGCAAACCGTCAACCCCCGGTTTGGACCAAACCCCTTTTAAAATTAGTGCATTGGGCCATCACACGAAAAAAGTAAGTTAACGGGAGAGCCGATGATTCTTCTTCATTCCGCCGGACCGGGAGCGACCACAGAGACTTTGATGCGGTAGTTTGACATGGAAGAACTGATCCTTCAGTATCCTATCATTTCTTATCTTGGGATCACTCCTGTTTCTCTCAGTCGCATTCGTTCTAAGATCGCAAAACTCAAGACCTAAAAAATCTAAGGTTTAAGAATCGAATCCATTGTAACAAAATGAAAATAAAAAAGGCGCTCGGTCTTTACGACCGGCGCCTTTTTCGGATTCTAAGTTCCGTGTTTCGAAAATTCGAATCTTACTTTGTAGAAGCAGCCTCGCGAATCACGTATGCAGCAATCTCGTTTTTCTGAATCTGAGTGGTTCCTTCAAAGATACAAAGGATCTTCGCATCTCTCATCAGTTTTTCAACGGGATATTCTTTGGTATAACCGTATCCGCCGTAAATCTGAACCGCATCCAGTGCGCATTTCATCGCAACTTCGGAAGCGTGAGCTTTTGCGATTGCGGAATATTTTGGAAGTCTTGGATCTTCCGCATCGGACATTCTTGCGGCAAGATACGTAACTTGGCGGGAAGTTTCGAGACCGATAGACATATCGGCTAACATGTGTTGAACGGCTTGGAAACTGGAAATCTTAGAACCGAACTGTTCTCTTTGTCTTGCGTATTTAGAAGCATAGTCAAGAGCCGCTTGTGCAACACCGACCCCCATAGCCGCAACGTAAGGACGGGAAGCGTTCAGAGTTTGAAGTGCGTAAATAAAACCTAAGTTTTCTTTTCCGATCATGTTAGCTTCTTCAACGGCACAATCTTCAAAGATGATCTGACGAGTATCGGAAGCGCGGATTCCGAGTTTATCTTCTTTCTTACCGACGGTCAAACCGGGAGTGTCTCTTTTAACGTAGAAACAGCTAACTCCTCTGGTTCCTCTTCCTTTATCGGTGTATGCGAAAACGGTATAAGCTCCAGCGCTACCACCGCCCGTAATCCATTGTTTGGTTCCGTTGATGACCCATTTGTCGCCTTTTTTAACTGCAGTAGTGCTCATACCGGGAACGTCCGATCCTGCACCGGGCTCGGAAAGACAAAAAGAAACTCCATACTCACCTTCCACTACGGGAGGAAGCCATTTTTTCTTCTGTTCATGAGAAGCACCCTTCTGAATAGGAAGGATACCAAGACCGGTGTAACCGAAACAAAGAGAGATTCCCAAACATCCTCTGGAAAGTTCTTCCGTAACGAGACACTGCTCTACGGAACCGAGTCCCCAGCCGCCGTATTCTTCAGGGATGGTAAGACCGTTGACTCCCAATTCTCTTCTCATACGATTGATGAGTTCTTCGGGATGTTTATTTTCTTCGTCCCAGTGAATTGCCACTTCGTGAGTGATTTCTTTTTTCACAAAGTTGCGGATCTGGTCTCTGATTTCAAGCTGCTGTTCGGTATATTCCTGGTACATCGGTTTTTTCCCTTCTTACGAGAGTGTTCTGATCCTACTTTTTTTTTCACGGCGATTAGATCAAACCAAAATATGGTGTAAAAAAAAGTGTTCACACTTGTTTTGAAGATTTTTATCAAATCTAAAGTAAGAATATTCTTATGAAGAATTCTCCCCTGCGTAGAAAAAAGCAAAACGCTCTTACGATACAATTTCCAAAGAACGAACGTTCTGTTTCCAAAATTCCTAAAGATGAATTAGGAAAAATATTTTGATGTCCACATTGTTTCAAACCGATTTCAGATTACTTTTTCCTTTTTCATCGTCTCGATTTCGTCTTTAGAATAGCCGAGAGAATTATAAATTTCGGAATTATGTTCCCCGTGAGAAGGAGGATCAAGACGATAAGTTACCGGTGTTGTGGAGAATGGAAACGGCGCTCCGAACTGAAAGTATTCTCCGAACTCAGGATGTTCCTTATCCAGAATCATACCTCTTTCTTTTAAGACCGGATCCTTGCTGACTTCTTCCATAGTTTTTACCGGAGTCAAACAAGAGTCTTGATTTTCAAAAAGAGAATCCAGATCGGAATACGTTTTGGATTTGAAAAAGGAAGTGAGAATCTCTTTCCACTTGGAAAAGTTTTTTTCTTCCGCGGGAAATTCTTCCAGATGTTTATCCAAACCGGATTGGCGTAAGAATGTTTTAAAAAACATATCTTCCAGCGCGCCGAGGGCGACCCATCTTCCCTCTTTAGTTTCATAAACATTATAATTCGGTAATTTACCGGAAAGGAGTTCGTTTCCTCCCTCCGGATTCTTCCCGGTTGCGGCGAAAATTCCTCCATAAAGAGAAAGAAAAGGAAGAGAGGAATCCATCATCGAAATCGCAATCTTCTGACCCTTCCCCGTTTTTTCCCGAGCGTAAAGAGCAGCCAAAATGGAGGAAAGGGCCGTCATCGTTCCTCCTCCGATATCCGCAAGCTGATATCCGGGAATCTGCGGGGTTTTACCCGTTTGCGAAAGAACTCCCGAGAGAGAAAGATAATTTACGTCGTGTCCCGCAAAGTCTCTGTATTTTCCTTCGGTTCCGTATCCGTAAATTCCGCAGTAGATCAGCCTGGGAAAACGTTCTTTGAGATCCTCGTAACCAAGACCCATTTTAGAAAGCCCGTCAGGACGAAAACCCTCCAATAGTATATCAGCATTTTCTAATAGTTTAAATAAGATTTCTTTCGACTTTTCTTTTTTCAAATTCAGGGTGATTGCTTTTTTGTTTCGATTGAGCATCAAAAAAAGCGAAGGAGCCCCGTTCGCTTTTTTAAACATAACGCGAGTCGCATCCATAGCTCGTGGATTTTCGATTTTGATTACATCGGCCCCCATATCTCCCAAATACATGGAGCAAAGAGGACCGGGAAGAAGAAGACTCAAGTCGATTACCGTAACTCCCGAAAGTGGACCTTTGTTCATTTTAATCATTCCTTCTAAAATAATTTCCATTCCATCTAAGAAATAAGTTCCAAGAGAGAAACCTTTTTTTCCTTCCTTTTTTATTAGATTGAAAATCAAAAACCGGATACTCCGAAATATCAAGAGGATCATCGTATTTTTAAGAAGGGATTCCAGGCGCCGTTTTTGTTTTGGAAATAAATTGCTGGATTCTTAAACTTAAATCCTATATATTTGCAGTGAGCACGGTAACTCCTATGTATAGAATTTTCCTTCTCATCCCGATCCTCCTTTTTTGTTTTTTTGTTCCACTCAATCAACTTATAATCCGAGCGTTTTAATGAGCCAAGCCTGGTTTGAATCGACCGTCTTGGGTTGTATTCTAAAGGATTGCCTCGCCTGTAAACTGAAGATGACGGACAACCCCGTTGTCAGTCATCTTACGGGAACCGGGGTCGCGGCAAGCGCGGATGGACATATTTCCACGGCCTCTTTCAACGGACCTTTTGGAATCGAAGTAGACACGTTCGGTAATATCTTTGTTTCCGATCAAACCGCCAATCGAATCCGAAAGATCGATTCCTTCGGCAACGTCGGCACGCTTACCACCACTCTTACGTTAGGCGCTCCTTCCGGTATTAAATTTGATCCTCTTACGGGAGATAAATACGTTTCCTGCAAGGACAGCGAGCAGATCTATAAAATCGATTTTCAGGAAAACTTCTCTTTGTTTGCAGGAAGTTCAATCGGAACGTCGGGGGTTCAAAACGGAGATCGATCCGTTTCTACCTTCAACGGTCCTTTTTTTATGGATTTAGATCAGAAAAGAAATTTATACATTGGCGAGTTAGGCAACCACGATATTCGAAAAATCGATTTGAATTCCGGAATGGTAACTACTCTGTCAGGCGGAACCTCCGGTTATTTGGATGGAAGCGCGGCGACGGCGCTGTTCAAATCTCCATTAGGAATCGCTTATCATCGCAACGATGATATACTTTTAGCGGCCGACTTACAGGATCATAGAATTCGACAAGTGGACCTGAAAAATCAGGTAGTTTCGACTTTGATGGGAACCGGAACCGGTGCAAGCGTGGACGGCACGGGATCGAGCGCGTCTTTCAACGCACCCGCTTTTATCTCTTTAGACAACGGCGGCTATATGTTCGTCTCCGATTCCGGTTCCAATCGACTTCGAATCGTGGATCCGGCTTTCAAAGTGACCACGATTCCGTTTCCTTTTATCGCCATCGGGACCGTAAAGGTAGACTGCTTAAATCAGAGATTGCTCGTTGCGGATAGTACCGCGAATAAGATCTATCAAGTTCACTTTCAGTAAAATTGTTAAGCGAAGATCCTTGTGCGACCTTTCTTTCGAAACAATACGTCATTTTTGATTCTAAGATTTTATAAACTTAGGACTTCGCTTCAAACATATTAGCGGCACAGAGCCAAACGCCGGCGAGGATAAGAACGATTCCGGCCCATTGAGTCCAAGTGAGCCGTTCTTTGAAAGCGAAAGAGGAAACGATTAAGACGATGATAAAACCTGCGCTTGTAAAAACGGGATACGCGAGCGAGAGTTTGAGTCCCTTTCCTAAAACAAATCGATAACCGAGAAGAGCCAAACCGAAGGAAGCCAAACCTCCGATAAAGATCGGATTAAAGACTACTTGAAGAATTCCTTGGAATCCTTCCGGTTTGGAAGCCTCGTCGCCCAAGGAACTCGCTTTAATGAGAATGTTGGCCAATGCGTTAAACGCAAGAGCGACGATAAAGACGAGAAGAACTTGGATCTGCATAAAAGGCTCCGGTTTTGACTTTACGAAAACCACTTCACCGCAGGAGTTGGAAAGATCAAGGTCAAATCTCTCCAACATGCTTAGAAAAACATTCTCCTTTCGCGGACTCAATCTTTCCTATATCGATACGGACCCGAATTCTAAAACAAAAAAAACCGTTCTTCTTTGTCACGCGAACGGATACAGCGCCCTCACCTATAAATTCTACATCGAAGCTCTTTCAAAAACTCATCGAGTTCTCGCGCTCGATTTCGCAGGCCATGGAGAATCCGAGTCGACCTTACAGTTTAGAAACTGGTATTTTTTTAGAGATCAAATTTTGGCTCTAATCAAGTTGGAAAATCTTTCCGACTTGATCGGAGTCGGCCATTCTCTCGGAGGAGCAAGCCTTCTTTTAGCCTCTTATATAGTTCCGGATAAATTCAAGAAGGTCGTCGCAAACGATCCAGTCGTATTAGATTTTATGAAAGTGACTTACGCCTGGATTTTTCACAACCCTTTAGCAAAGGTTGCGATCAAAAGAAGAAGGGAATTTAAGGATCTCGATGCGGTTCGTAAAATTTACAAAAGAACCCCCTCTTTTTCGAGATGGGATAATTTGATCTACGAAGACTATCTCCAAAGTTGTTTTAGTATCGGTCCGAAAGGAGAGGCATTTCTCCGTTGTGCTCCCGAATTGGAGGCAAAGATCTTTGATTCCATCAGCTATTTAAGTTTGATTCAATATGGAAGAATCAAAACGGAAACTCATCTTACGATTCCGGATCCTCACGAAGTCTGCTCGCCGAAAGGAGCCCGACGAATCATCGGAGGAAATAAAAATTCCACCTTGGAGATCTGGACCGGTTCGACTCATTTTTTCCCGTTCGAAGAAAAAGAAAAAACCCTGCAACGAATAGCAGGGTTGATTTAAAAAAGAATCGATATCTGATCGGCCAAATTATTCTTAAATGCGCCGTCGAATTCTTAGATTACAGTTAATTTCCGCCGAAATGAATCACGTAATGGAACGAAGTGTTTACTGCTTTTCCTCCGATCGTTCCCGTTACAACAACATTGTTTTCTAATACTCCTTTATACTTTCCGGGCAGATATTCAACTTGCTCGAATGTACAGTCTTTCCCTGTAAAGGTTAGGTCGAATTCCGGAAACCTTTCATTATCAACCGTATAATTCGAAGATCTGATCTTATCAGTTCCATTCGTGAGGTATATCGTCTTATTTCCGGAAACCGTTCTCGAAGTAGTCACATTTACCGATCGAATCAAAGTGCCATTATAAGTGACCGCCACCGGAATCGCTATGCCGTTAGCATCCACCGCTACGCCCGCCGTGTTTTGTTTGCAATTATCATAAGTCCAAATGAGGTCCGTAAAATTCAGAGAGGATCCGTTAGACGTCACCGTACCATCGATAGATTGTGTTCCTGACAATTGGCATGGTGATACTGTCGCGGCAGCGAACGGATGAGGGGAGTAACTTACGTCGTCGCTAACTCTCGCAGACGAAGAAGTTGCGTTCGCAGGAGCGGGATACAATGCCGAATACAATAGTTTCGTCTGATCTTGAACTTTTTGCTCGCTCCCAGTCTGAACTAAAACCGCAAGCGCCGCGATATCCTTATTGTCGCCTCCCTTCCCTTGTCCACAAGAGACGATTCCTAAAATCGACAATCCAACGAAAACTAATTTGAGTTGAGTCATGTAAATTCTCCTTTCTGTTTCTAAGAACTCTTACTGAAGAAAAAATAGTCTTCGCCATTTTTATTAAAGATTTTAAGAATAGATAATACACCCGCACCGGTCACAAAGATACTTATCACCCGCCTTAATTTAAAACTTGTTCCAAAACTACAAAGGAATCGTTGCTATGACCACTCGGTAAACTTCGTAATAAAACGCGGGAGTTCCTTGCTCCCTCAAGTAGCCTACGAACTTTCCGGCGACCTGATTGTTGTTACATTCTTATTGGAATCCCTGCATTTTGAGATTTTGTGACAAACTCTTATCAGAATCCTAAGAATCGAACGGGATAGAGAATCGTAAGAGGGAATTTGAAATTTCAAACTTTAAAACCGAATTCGGTTTTCGAAATCCGGGAATCCGAAATAACACATTCAGAGAAGAGAATATATCCGATACGAAGAAGAGTTTTTACAAAAGGTGGAAACTAAAAATAAAGAGGAAAGCGTAAGCGGAGAAAGTAGACTCCCGCAAAAAATACTATGACGATAACTATATAAATTCGAAGGGGATTCAGAAGTGAACGTATCATAAGCATGGATCCTACCAATAACTACGGACTGTTTTTCGATTTACGCCACTTTTTCTTAAAAAAACCAAATAAACGAAAGCGAAGACGTGCTCTCGGCATCCAAAGTCGACAAACTAACACTTTTTAAATCCCAGCTATAATGCTTAGAGTTGCTCGAATCGATATTCACTGCGATCTGAGAGAAGTGTGATTCCATAGATTTCACACACTCGGATCTCCATCACATATAAGCGACTAAATACTCGCTACTCTTCAAGAAGAATGCAGAACGACAAAGCCGTTTTGCACCAATCGCGTTAGATATCCCGTCTTTCTAAAAAGTTCAAGCCTAACTAAAAATCAAAAAAAATGGCAAGGATACTCGCAAGATCCGTAAGAATGATCGGAAAACGTTTCTTCAATGGGTGTTATGATCAGGAAATTTGAGCGCATTCGATTACGATGCGATACGGGGAAAGATCATAATCTACCTCTCCTTTTCATTTCAGACAAATTTAAGAATCATGAATGTTCCGGGATTCGATTCAGAATAATGCGGACGATCCCTTTCCTTCTACTTTCAAAAACACGCTCGGGGAGTCGGAATCTAAATCCCTCTCTACGACTGTAACTCAAATTTAATCCTTCAAAACCGGTAGCTCAATGTGCAAGATATTAAAACATTACTTTTTTGGAATTTTTCAATCGGACCCTAGGGAAATCTCCTCTCTCAACGGAATTCGAAGCCTAGGATTTTTTTTATTGGTCATGGGGCATCTTTACATAGGCTATGAAACATTCATACAGGATCATAATTTTCTGATGAAAAACCTTTTCTATTCATCGAGTCAGTGTATGGACATATTTTTTATGCTGAGCGGATTTTTAATTTCCGGACCTTTGTTTAGGGAAATTGAAAAAAAGAATACGATTCATTTCGGGAAGTTTTTTGTTAAACGGACATTGCGTATTTTTCCTCCCTACTTTTCCTTTTTGTTATTTCAGACTTTCATTATAGCTCCTCTTTTTATCAAAATGCGGCCGGAATATACCGATTACATCACAAATCTTCAGTCAAAGGTAGTTTACGATTTTTTATATCTTTCAAATTATATTACAGGCACGATGCCGCACGGCTGGTCTTTGTCTTTAGAGGAACAATTCTATCTGTTATTTCCGATATTTCTTCTTTTAGTTTTTAGAAAAATTTCTCAAAAATATAAAATCTACGCTTTATTGTCTTTGATAATTGCTCCTATCGTTTATCGAGCAATCATATTCTATACCGTAATCGAACCTGCGGCGCCGGAATTAACTCGAAAACTGTATCTTACTCAGATCTATTATCCGTTACAAGGAAGACTCGATTGTCTTTTTACGGGAATTTTGTTCGCGTATGTCTACAATCGCTATCCAAAAAGAATCGAGGAGTTTTTGAAGGATCGCAAGAAAGTTTTAATCGCTTCGGTCCTTGCCTGGTCCTCTATCTTGGCGTATTCTCTTTTGGTCTGTGAATTTGATAAACATCCGATTTCGATGGTATTTCGATTTACTGTCAACTCATTTGCTTGGGCAATCATTGCCTTGTTATCCATGAGAACCGGCGCCTGGAGCAATCGTATTTTTTCTTGGAAAATATTCTCACCCGTTGCTAAATTGACGTATTGCACTTATCTGATTCACTTTTTCTTTCAGGGAATTTTGTCTCCGGCTTTTATCAACCCTAAGAGCGCAAAATACAGCGATCTATTGATCTATACGATTCCGATCGGAATCGTCTTATTGTTTCTTGGTTATATATTTCATTTACTCACTGAAAGGCCGTTTATGATTCTGAAAGAAAGGGTTTTCGGGAAAGTTGTAGAGATGCAACCCACAATCAAAACAAACTAATTCATTTCTATCACTGCGTGAATCAGAATACCCGATTCCGTGAAAGGGAGTTCCCTTGAATGAATATAGATATATTAGAAATACTTAAATGACTTGAATACAATGCCGCGATCAAAGTCGTCTCTCTGGAACGTTGTTTCGGGACGTGCAAGGGTTCCGTCGGGGACGTAACTCCTATGGACCGTAAGAGGAACTGCAATACCGAAACTCAGCAACTTCAAATGGACCATTATACCGGGCGAACAGACGGTCGAGTAAAGATCGTCCTTCTGCGGATCATAAAGAACCTTACGCGTCACTTCAAAGATATATTCGAAAGACTTATAAGTATAAGAAAACCAGAAATCGAGATACCAAGCTTTCTCAAACTGCTCCCCTTGCCTTTCGCGTAAATAAGGGGTCATCTGAGAATTCCAACGAGCGATCGTAAACAAAGCCCAGGGTCCGTTACGATAAAACAATCCGCCGCTGAATTCAATATTACCAAATTTTTCCGAACCAATCCCTAATCTTTCCTTTCCAGTTGCGAAGTAATAACTGGATCCACCAACCACCGCAAAACCGATTTCGCCTAACGGAAGGAATAATTTAATACCGGCCTGTTGTTGATTCCAGTGTTCTGTCTTTCTTTCACCCGATTCCCTAAGACGTTGATAAGGAAGAATAGCAAATAAGGAAACGTAAGCCCCGATTTTTTTTTCAGCTTGAATGGCTCCGGTGTTAGTTTCTTTTTTCGCGTCAAGGGATTCCTGCTTCAGAATGGAAAGAGAAGCGGCGATACGATCCTTTGGCTCCGGAGAGTTCAAATAAAGATTCTCTCCGAATAGATCGGAAACGGAGAGCGAAAGAATAATGAAGAATATTATATATTTTGAATTCATTGGATCAATACACCCTTAAGGCGAAATGCCTCTTTCACCAAATCGGAAAGTTTTTCATACCCCCGATACGTTAGATGCCCTCCATCCACGAGCATATCGGGAGTTATTTCGGATGAAGGATCCAGAACGAATTCATCCGTAATTTCGACTTTCATCCTGTCGTTTAATTGTCGAACTGCGGCAATAGGCCAGGGAGATTCCACATTCCAAAATGATAAAACCACTATAGAATCGCATTTAGGCTTCAAAGCTTCGATTGCTTGTTTTTGTCTCTGCACGGTATTCCCCAGCAAAGAATCGCTCGCTGGACCCAAGTTACCCAGAAAGTCATTGGCGCCTCCGTTATAGATACACGCTCTGTAATGACCTTCTAAATTTTTCGCGGCTTCGAGTATCGCGGCTGTCGAACGATTTGGGAACGCAGTTTTCGAAGCTAAAAACGGCTCCAATAATTCAGGAGGCCAAAACGAAGAGATGCTGTCTCCAACCAACATCAATGAGGGTTTTTCTAAGATTATACCCAAATAAAAATTTGTATCGGAAGGTTTACGGCTGGCATCACAAGCGATCAAAGAAAGATGGAGAAGAAAAAAGATAGGAAACAAAATTCTATTCATAATTGAAAATCGCACCACTCCTCTTTCATTCTTGAGGTGCAATTTTTACTACGGGATACGTTAAACATCCTCGCCACTTTTACGGAAGATCAGCGTCGCAACTTATAGAGCTTCCTATAAAAGGTTTAATTTTTCGGAAATATCGAGCTGTAATAACCTGTTTCGTCACGGAGACAGATTATTATATGAAAACCTAAACTTCTAAAATCGTCGAATGACGAAAATTATTTATTATATTGAATATATTAAGTAGAAAATACTTAGGGACATTAGCGCTGAAACAATACGCAAGAAAACGACTCTTGGAAAAGAGTTAGTGTATTTTGAAACGAAAATACAAAACGATTTAAGAAACGTTTTTTTATTAAGAATTACTTACTGATCCGTTAATACGAAATCATTCAGTTGGTAACGCCACTTTTTTCTAAAAGACCCAAGTAAACGAAAGTGAAGATGTATTTCCGCTATCCGAAGTCGACAAACGAACGCTCTTTAAGTCCCAGCTATAGAGCTCCGAATTGCTCAAATAGATATTCACAGCGATCAGAGAGAGAAGTGTGATTCCATAGAATTCACGCTGATGGTTAAACTCGGTTTTCTCCATCACATAACCGCGCTGTGTGACTATATACTCGTTGCTTTTAAAAAAGAAAAACAGAACAACGGCGCCGTTTTGCGATCCTATGCTTGCATAATAAGGAATGATCGCTTCCTTTGATATTTCCGATGCAGATCCAAAGAATTCTTTCGGCTTTTGAAAAAAGTCAAAACCACGGTACAAAACATAAAGCTCGGAAGCCGCAATAACACCTCCGGTAATCCATCCACTTCTTTCGTCGGAAAGTAATAAAGGCGACCATCCGGGAATCAAAGCCTGAAGAGTTCGCGAAGTTCTGGATCTGGAGAATGGAATTTCCTCATTCAAAACCTCTTCCTTTTTAATTTCCGGCTCGATTACTTGAGTCGTTTTCGTCTCCGTTTTAGGTTCCGCTTTTATCTCTGTTTTCGTCTCCGTCTTGGGTTCCGATACAACTTGAGAATTGGCAATAGCAGTCGAAGCAGTCCTAACTTTCGGTTTTTTGGAAGACGAATTATCGGGTAAAATCGTATTCACTTTTGAAAATTTGATGACCTTTGTCACAGTTCCAACCCGAAACTCAACCGAATTGCCATTCTTCATCCTGACAGAATCGGCGCGGATTCGTTCCCCATTTTTCAGAATGAGAACATCCGAATGAATCTCGGAGATAAAAACCGAATGTAAAAGAAACAAGGAAAGAAATGCCGTCAAAAAATTTCGAAATTTGATAAAAACAAAAAAAACGTTGGCGAACATCAATTCTCCATGCGTAATTAAATTTGGAAGCGTTTCTCTTCGAATGAGTGTAAGTTTAGACAACGTAGAATACCTTTATAAGAGTTATTATAATAAACTCAAGTTTTTCTTTCTTAAGTCTGGTGTTACAACCGAGACAGCGGAAGAACTTTGCCAAGAAACTTTTATAAAGGTCTACAATCATAGAGAAAAGTTCGATCCTACGAAGGGTTCTGAAAATACGTGGGTTTATGCAATAGCACGGAACGAATTAACAGACTACTTTCGAAAGAACAATAAGGAAAAGAATTCGGTAGAGTTTTCTTCATGGGAAACTTTAATTTCCTCTTATGAATCATCCGCTTATAAACGGGAAGAAGAAAGAATTTTATTGGAGAAATTAACCCAATCGATCCATATGCTGAAAGAACCGGAAAAATCGATTGTTGTACTTCATTGTATCCACGGTAAATCGATAGCTGAAACCTCGTTTCAAACCGGAATCGCACAAAGAACCGTGAGCAGACGATTGGTTTCCGCGTTAACACTCTTAAAAGAAGAATTAAGATCGTTGGGAATAGATAAAACTTGGTTAGAAGGAGTGCAGGAATGAAAGAAGACCCCAAAGAAAATCTAACCCGCGCCCTCGACCCAAAAACTTCTAAAGAAGAATTCGCCGAGCTTATGAAGGATCCCTCTTTGCAAAGGGAATACTTTGAAATCATTCGAATGAAAACGCTTCTGAGTTCTCTCAACCCTGAAGATTTTCCGATTGTGCCTAAATCTACAGTTATCCCTTGGAGACGAGCCGGCGCATTTCTAACTGCCGCGGCTTCCCTATTTATTATTTTTGGAATATTCTTTTTTTATAAAGTTCAAAATAATTCCTATAAGGTCGCAGGAATTCTAAAAGTTTCCCGAGGGATTTGCGAACAAAACGAATCCTCCGATCACCGGATCGGCTATCAGACCAAGGAAAATTCTTATTGCGATTTAGTGTTGGAAGGAAGGGGAACTTTTTCGATTCGTATTTTTCCGAACACACGATTTATCGTAGAAACAAGTCCGGATCATTTAAAACTCAACGTTCAAGAAGGGTCTCTTTTGCTCTCTTCCGTTCACAAAAAGGAAGGAATCACCGTCGAGGCGAATAGTCCTCACATACGTTCGATTTTACTCGGAACTTCTTTGTTTATTTCGGCAAACCCGGATAAGGAAAGAATTTTTCTGATCGAAGGTTTGATTCGAGTCCAAGCGTTAGGCGTCACAGAAGAGGGAAAATCGATTTTGGTGAAAAGCGGTTCCATCGCAGAAACGGCGAACTTGGACGAGTCGTCCCAACCGACTGAAATTCAAGTAAGTCCTATCTCCTCAAAGGAAGAATCGATTCTACAATCGCAGTTCGAATCGATGAAACGGATTCGAGAAAGCAAAACTGCGATCGAATACGAAACTAAGGATATCAAGTCGATCGAAAACGTTCACGAACGGGAGAAATGGTCGAACCGTCCTTACGTTCAAATCAAAGAAAAAAATGGAATCGTTCACGAAGGATATCTGATCGAAATTGGAGACTTCTACTCGATTCAAACGATCGATTCCGGTTTGATCCGGATGCCAAAGACTTCGATCTCTGAAATCTCCACAATCCGAAAGTAAATATTTTCTTACTTTTTTCGATTTTCATTTCTACGATCGGAAAATTCTGAAATAGAATCGTGTAGAATAACTATGCTACCTTTCCGTCGGAGGGATTTGAGACATTTTTTTTACAAACGCGGCGTGTTCAACAAGGTCGATCGGTTTGAATTTTATTTTTAAGCTCGCGGGATATTTTCCGAGATAGTTGTCGCCCTTCCAGTTATACTTAGGACGGATTGGTCGCGGTGCGAAATTCCCTCCGCAGTTCGGGCAGATATCGGAAAGAAATTTCTCATAACAGGAAATACAAAACGTGCACTCGAAAGAACAGATTACTGCTTCGGTAGATTCGGGCGGAAGCGGCTTTTCGCAATTCTCACAGATCGGTCTTAATTCTAACATAGGCTTATCCTAATTTTTCAAAAAAAGGGGAAAGTATTTTTTTCAAACTGAAATGAACGACAAATAACCTAACCCAAACGTTAAACGAATCCGCATTTCGCATTAATTTTCTTCGGTTCCGGAGGAAATTTCTTTATCCACAATAATCAACGATTCTACAATCTTACTCATCGCTTTATAAAATTCCTTTGTCACCTGAATCCCCTCTATGTCGGTCCTCATTGCGTCCAACGTATCTCCGATAAAAGAAAGAAGTGAGTAAGGGTCTCTTTTATTTTCAATCAGACTTTGAATGAGTTCTATATTCTCTTCGTACATGGCGTCTTTCCTTTCGATTTTGATGATTCCATAGCGACGAACTCAGGAAGTCTTCTCAAAGTTAAGAAATGAAATGTTTTTTTTGAATTTTTAGTTTCTTTTCTAAATGCTGTTATCAATACTGGTTTATCATTAGCATTTATTTAGAAAGTGTCAAAAAAAGGTCTTAAAGTCGGAATTCTTTTACTTCTGCTCATCGGCTGGATGGGAAGGGAAATCCATACACACTCCGAAAAAGAATTTAGGATTCTGGTTTCACAATCCAGGCTCGTGTCTCCAGGAGACGCAAAACATTCTCCCGCTTGCCCTGTTTGTCAGTTGCAAAGGAATCTTTCTTCTTTGTGGAATCCCGACTTTTTAGTCAGTGAATCTTCCTTATTTTTCGCAATAGAAAACGTTTCGTCTTCCAGAGTTTTTATTCTTTCTTTTACGATATCTCAAATCCAGCTCGGGCGCGCTCCTCCTCTCCTATTCACAACCTAAATTCCATTTTTATTTTGTTTGATTTAGGACTTTTTGTCCGGGAGCTACCGCTTGAAAAAGCCATTACATTATTATTTTAGAATATTCTTATTTATTATTTTTGTTTCTCCGTTTTCAGTTTTTGCTTTGGACGTCGCCATGTCGGGAACCGTGAAGGACAAGGACGGAAATCCGATTTCCAACGCAAGGGTTTTGATTCAAGAATCCAGAAAGAGCGCCGTCACCAACGAAAAAGGAGAATTCGTTTTGGACCACGTTACTCCGGGAAAATATACTTTTTCCGCAAGTTCAAGCGGATATCAGCCCGAGACAATTTCCGTTTCCGTAGGAGAAAAAGACGAAAAGATTCAGTTTACTCTGATCAAAAGTTCTTTGGACGATTCTTCGATCAACGTTACCGCAAAATCCACGATCTCGGATTTTCTAACTTCCCCACAACCGATCACCGTTTTAACCGGAAGACAACTCGACAGACAAAGAGGTGAAACGGCCATGTCTGCGATCAATAACACACCCGGGGTTTCCAACCTGACAACTGGAGCGGGGACCTCGAAACCCATCATCCGAGGATTGACCGGTCAGAGAGTTCTTGTAATGACCGACGGGATTAGGCAAGAAGAACAACAATTCGGAGACGACCACACAGTTGAATTAGACGCTTTTAATATTCAAAAAATTGAAATCATTCGCGGGCCTGGAAGTTTGTTATACGGTTCGGATGCGCTCGGCGGGGTCGTAAATGTTATCAGAGACAAAGCCCCGCTTTCCGGCGAAGGTGTTCCGAAGATGGCGGGACTTTTTAATTCCAACAGTTATTCCAACAATAAACAGGACGCGGGCAATTTTGCGGTATTCGGCAACATCGACGGTTTCGGTTATCGTGCCAGCGCAAACACTCGTAAAGCCGGAAGAATCACGACGCCGAACGGAACCGTTCCGAACACCGGAATGATCGAAAAAAACAAAAGTGCATCCATAGGATTGGATGGAAAATGGGGAAACTTCTATATCGATTCCTTTCAGAGAGAACAGACTCAGGATCTTTTTGATAACCCGAATGAAAATCCCGGGGCCACAATCTTTCAAAAACTCAAACACGAAAAATCGCATTTTCATTCGTTTCTGATTTTGCCTGCGGGAAACTTAGAATTAGACGTTTCCTACCAAAGAAACAATCGAAGAGAAATCGAATCGAAGAATAAAATTCTGCCGATCAAGGATACGCTCTTGGACGAAACGATAGACAACTTTGACAAATCGTTTCAATACTATCAAGTCACTGCCCGTGAAAAACATCAAGGATTGAACCTCTACTTGGACACCGCGACCGCAGACGCGAAGTTTCATCACAAACCGATGTTCGGAATTTTGAAAGGAACCGCAGGGGTTTCCGGGTTACAACAAACCAACAAAACGATAGGCTCCGAACCTTTGATCCCGTCCTACGGTATCGTAAACATAGCCGGTTTCTTTTTGGAAGAATTGAAGTTGGGTTCCGTCACCCTCAGCGCCGGCGTGAGGGGAGACAAAAGGGCTACCGATATCAGAAACAATGCCGCGTTAGGCGTTAACGAACAAACCAAAAATTATTATGCGACAACGGGTTCGACCGGACTCGTCTGGAGGATCAACAAGTCTTTTTCTTCCATTCTCAACTATGGAAGAGGATTTAGAGCGCCGACTCCTTTCGAACTTTTTTCGAACGGAGTCCACGAAGGAACAGGAAGATTCGAAATAGGAAGAAACACACTCAAACCCGAATATTCAAATAACGTGGATTTCGCTTTGAGATACGCCTCTTCGCGGATTCAGACCGAGATCAGCGTGTTTCAAAATCACATTCAAAATTTTATATATGCCGCGAGCATAGCCGAGATCGACCCCGAATCGGGACTTCCTAAATACAATTACAAACAAGGGGACGCCGTTTTAAAAGGAGGCGAATTCTCCATCCAAGCCGAATTGACGAAAAAGTTGCTCCTTTCCGGAGGAATCGATATCGTTCACGCCAGAAATCAAAACGACACAAATCCGCTTCCAAAAACGACTCCCAATCGAGCGAGAGCAGGTCTTCGATGGACTGAGGATTCTTTGTTAGGAATGAAAAACTTCTATTTTACGATCAACGGAAGATTCTACGATTCCCAATATCGTGTCGATCCGAAAGAAACTCCGAGCAAGGGTTACAATCTTACGGATATCGGGTTAGGTTTTGAGTTACCGTATTTTGGAGACGGAAATTCAAAACCTACGGTGGACTTGAGCGTTCAGAACGTATTCAATGTTTCTTATGTAGATCATCTGAGTCGTTATAAAGAATACGCCCTCAATCCGGGAGTGAACGCGATTCTAAAAGTTTCCTTCCCATTTACACTCATTCAATAGGAAAAAAATCATGAAAAAATACATTCTAATTTTCTTAATCATTCCGATCCTTTTCTGTCAAAAAGATAAGGATGAGCACGACAAAGATCAAACGACTCGTCTTCTTGCTAGCGCTTTTAACGAAACAAAAGCCGACTGCGTCTATTGTACGGACACACAAGCCTTTCAGGGAAATTGTACCTGTTTTACACAGATTCCGGTTTGGAGTTGCCAAGGTTATTCCCAAGGACGCCAGAAATCAAATTCGGTCAAAGTATCCTGCGAGGACTTGACATCCAAAGGGCTCTGGACCAATACCAAGCCGGAAGGGGAAGAAAGTTCGGAAACTGCAGAACCTGTTCCGCCCAAAACTTGCACTTACTTAACCTGCCCGCCTGAGGCTTACAGAGCCGCCTTTACACCGGACGGACTTTAAAAAAAATCACAAACAGGAAATCTCATATCGGAAACGATTCGAAGAATATTCCTGTTTTTTAATATTCTTTCACCGATCCCTGCCGGATCGATTTTTTATTTTCCGAAAAAATTAGCAATCGAGAGTTTTGACCAGGTCTCGATGAAATCGGTTTTCGAGGGGACAAAGAGGGAAGCTCCTTGATCGGTCTCAAGTCCTTGATTGCTTTGAGCGGCGTGACCGTGGTCATCGGTTTTACGGGACCTCCTTGCGAGTTCTGAGTAAATAGGATACATTCTCCCTCTCGATCCCGAACCCATCCGTTTTGATACCAACCGAGACAGACCCCGGAAAAAGAATAAAGATATTCTTTTTCAAAATATGCGACCGGTCTTCCTGAGAAAGTATAGACGTTCACTCCGTCCTGAGAGTAAGCGACCGCCTTTCCTCCCTTATCGTAAAAATCCAGCTCGTCCATCGTATTCTCCTCCTTCGAAGGATATGCTTTGATTATCTTACCGAAATCGATTTTCGCAATTTATTTCCTTCGGATTCGATTGAAAAAGAATCGCCTTCTAAGATCGTTTTGTGCAAAAAAAGTTTTCTCGGAAACAGGACGTTTGTTGAAAATCGGTTCCCGAAAGATTCAAAATCGGCGCCATACCGGAATCAGGAAAACCTGTTTACAAATCCAAGCTGGATGAAGAAATGAAATCCGAATTTAAAACGGAGTGATGAAACGTTATGCCTTATGTAAACTTACAAGTCGCGGGCCTTCTGACGCGAAAACAGAAAGAGGAAATTGTTAAGGAATTTACGGAAACTCTCGAACGAGTTGCGGGAAAACCTCCGGAAGTGACCTACATCGTGATCGAAGAGGTATCCAAAGAAAATTGGGCTAAGGGCGGAAAACTCCTCGAATAAAAGTTCCGCCGGATTCTTCCTTGTGCCTAAAAGTATAATTTCCCAAATTTAATTTTTGATTTTTTTGTAAATTGCTCGATTTTTCCGAAATAAGGAGTTTGCGGCTTCAGTTCCGCGTCAAGATCAATGTCCACAATTCTATTCTCCATTTCAAAACTTGCGACGCTGGTTCTGTTCCCTCTTCCTTTGGTTCTGCTTGTTTTATTGATCGCTGGGCTCAGACTCAGACGATGGAAGGAAAAACTTTCGATTCTCTTACCGGTGCTTTTTCTCTGGATTCTCTCAACGAGCACGGTTTCACAAAAACTCATTCAGTCTTTGGAAATTTATTATCCGCCGATTTCGGTCGACGCGGTTCCGAAGGCGGACGTCATCTTAGTGTTAGGCGGAATGGTTTCCACTCTGAGTCGTCACGACGAACCCGTGGAACTCAACAATACGGCGGAAAGACTGACGGAAACGATTCGACTTTATCAGGCAAAAAAAGCGCCCCGTATTCTTTTTTCGGGAGGATCGGGAAATCTATTCTACCAGGAAGTTCCTGAATCCGAACCTGCAGGACGATTTTTAAGACAACTGGGAATTCCCGAATCTTCTTTGATCTTAGAATCCAAAAGCAGAAACACCGCAGAGAACGTGGCCTTTACGACGGAGTTGCTCAAGGAGAAAGGTTGGAAGTCCATCATCCTCGTGACTTCTTCCTTCCACATGAAACGATCCGTCGAAAACTTTCAGAACAAAGGAATCACAATCATTCCCTTCCCCACAGACTTTCGAGCTCAGAAGGCGGTTCTTACATTGGACAATTTTTTTCCATCCACATTCTGTCTCGAAAATTCAACGATCTCGATCAAGGAATGGATCGGAATTCTCGTTCAAAAGATTAAGAACTCTTGAAAGACCCTTGGTTCGGAGTAAAATAAGGATATTTCCACTTTTCTCCTTCCAATGTCTCGGTTTTTATGGTCTAAAACAGAAACTAGATCGGAACTTTTAACGATGAATATCAAATTTACGATCCTCGCCGGGATCATTCTTCTTTCCCTCGGCTCCATCGCTTACTTCTCTTCCAAGGAAACATCTTACACGCTTCTGGACGCTTCCGAACTCGCGGCTTCTCCCGCACGGTACCAAGACGATCTCCTCCGAGTGAGAGGTTTTGTGAAGTTGGGAACGGTAGTCCGTGAAGGAAAAACCGCAAAGTTTATCTTAGAATTCAACGATAAGGAGATTCCGGTTTTTTTCACCGGAGAAACTCTTCTTCCGGACGCGTTTAAAGAAGGCACAAGAGCGAGAGTCGACGGTTATATGAAGGACGGCGTTCTTGTTTCCGATCACGTGGAAGCGAAGTGCGCCTCCAAATACGAAGCCGATTATTCGGAAGAAAATAAATAAATCTCTGTCGCCTAAAAGCGAAAGGACAATGGACTCTTTGATATGAACGATTTCGGCGCGCTCTGCATTATAACCTCTTTCGCTATTCTTCTCTTTTCCATATTACAAACTTCTTATGGAATTTGGAAACAGGATCGGCAAGCGATCGAACTCGGAAGATATACATTGATGGCGAACTCGGCCGTGATTCTTCTCGCTTTTATCGTCCTTTTGGTTCAACTGTTTAGAACCGATCTCTCCAACTACTACGTTGTGATGCACTCCAACGAACACCTTCCCTTATTTTACAGACTCACAGGGATTTGGTCGGGTTCGTCCGGTTCTCTTCTTTTTTGGAATCTTTTACTTTCCATCTTTACGTTTATCGTTCTCTGGCAAACGAGAGAATTGATTAACGATAGAATTCCCGTGATGATTCTTACGTTAACCGTCATCTCTGCTTTCTTTTCTTATCTCGCGGTTTTTTACTCGGACGCACAACCCTTTCGCGAATTCCAACCCGCGGCGGTCGCGGGAAGAGGACTCAATCCTCTTTTGCAACACTGGGCGATGGTAATTCATCCTCCGATTCTTTACATCGGTTACGTGAGTTTTGCGATCCCGTTTTGTATCGCGACGTCGGCTCTGATCACGGGACATCTTTCGGAAAACTGGTTTCGTTTTGTGAGAAGATGGACGATTTTCTCCTGGTTCTTTCTTGGAACCGGAATTCTTCTCGGCTCGAAATGGGCGTATGAAGAATTGGGTTGGGGCGGTTATTGGGCCTGGGATCCGGTTGAAAACGCTTCTTTAATGCCTTGGCTTTTATCCACGGCGTTTCTTCATTCCATGATCATTCAAGAAAGAAGAGGAATGTTAAAGTTTTGGAATATGCTTTTGATCATCCTCGCTTTCCATTTCTGTTTATTGGGAACCTGGATCACACGAAGCGGAGTTTTAGAAGGCCCTCATAGTTTTTCCAAATCCACGATCGGAACCCCTTTTATCATTTTTATCGGAGTCAGTTTCGCGTTCTTCATCGGTTTTCTGATCTATCGAAGAGACGCGTTAAAGCCTGAAAGAAACCTGGAAGCGATGACTTCCAAAGAAGGAAGTTTTCTTTTTAACAATTTCCTTCTTGTGATCGCGACCCTCGCAATTCTTCTCGGAGTTTTTTCCCCTCTTCTTTATGGAAGAGAATTCAAAGCTCCTTGGTTCAACTCTTGGGGAGTTCCATCCGGGATTCTTCTGATCCTGCTGATGGGATCGGCTCCTCTTCTCGCTTGGAGAAAGGGCGCGGACAAAATTTTCTTTTCCACTCTCTTCAAACCGTTGTTAGTCGGAATCCTCGGAGCGGGGGCTTATATTCTTTTTTATACTCAGAATTTTACGATCAGCGATTACAGCCTCGGAGACGTACTCGGAGAAATTTATTCGGTGGTCGCGGTCGGACTCGGGATCTTTACGATCGCCGGAATCGCGCAGGAATATCACAGAGGAATCGTCGCAAGAAAAGCTACCTATCCTTCGGAAAATTATTTCTTCTCCGGATTCAGAATGCTTTTAAAAAACAAAAGAAGATACGGAGGATATCTCGTTCACTTGGCGATGGTGATTCTTTTTATCGGCTTTGCGGGGAACGCGTTCAAACAAAATACTTCTATTAAATTTTTCTACTTCTTAAACGCGCCTGAAAAAAACGAGATCGTTTATTCCAGTCAAGATACGGGAGTTTTAGGAAACTATCAGATCTCGGCGAGTACTCTCAAAATCAAACCTCTTGTAAACGGAGACGCGAAGAACGGTCTCAACATTCAGAACGTGATCGTTTCCCACGAAGCTACGTTTCAAGTAAAACGGCATCTGAAGGATTTTTCTACGATGGTGACTGAAAGAAGATTTTATCCCCAGATATCCCACCTCAGCGGGGACTTTGAAACTCACATTCCTACGAGCGAACCGGCAATCGCATCGACGCCCAAAGAAGATTTATACATACAGTTAGGCGCGATCGAACACGCGGATCTTTCGGATGAAAATCCCGATCTTCCTCTTCTGTTTATGAACTATCTTTTTACGAACGAAAATCAACCGGTTCGAAAACTTGAGAATTTCAATCGTTTCCCAAGACAGATCGTCGCCAACTTGGAAGTCTGGGTAAACCCGCTCGTAAAATTTATCTGGGCCGGTTCCCTGCTCTTTTTCTTTTCAGGACTTTTGATCCTTCTTCCCATAGGAGAATCCAGAAATTGAAAGCATCAGTTTACAAAATTCTAATATTATTTCCGATCTTCGTTTTATTCCCGTTTTACGGCCCGATCTTCGGAGATTCCACCTTTACCAATCTGAGCGAGCCGGAGCAGATCCGAACTTTTCACGAAGTCACTTCCAGGATTCGTTGTATTTGTATCCCGTCGATCACGATCAAGAGTTGTTCGTTTAACAATTGTACCGTCTCCGCAAAGCTCAAAATTTTCATAGAGAATCGAATCGCAAAAGGTGAAAGCGCGGACGTAATCGTAAACAAGATGGTTCATGGATTCGGTGAAGAGGCCTTGCAAGATCCGGTCGTTCAAAGATTTGTGGAGGCCGGGAACACAGGAATGGCCAACTCCGTCGTTTTCGGTTTTGGAGAAAATATTCTAGCGACTCCGGATTCTACTTGGATCAATTTGAGCTTGGGTCTTGCGGGAGTTCTCGGAATTCTTTTTATATTCTTTTTTATGAAACGTAAGAATCCAAACTTTTCCAAAAAAAACTCGCCGGAATCTCCAAAACAAGAAACTGAAGCTTTCAATCGATATCTTTCAGAAATACAGGAAAAACAAAAATAATGGATCTCCTACTCATTCCATTTTACATCCTCTTGGTCGGAATCGTTGTTCTTCCGTTTCTCTACGTCCGTTTTTCCATCGATCTCAAATCGACTGATGGAGAATCCGAAAAACTGGAACTGATCAATAGAAGAGAAGTCATTTTAGAAAACCTAAGGGACATTAAGATAGAATTCGATACCGGCAAACTGACAGACGGTGAATTTCAATTTATCTCCAAAGGAATCGTAAAAGACTTAGAAGAGTTTGACGAAAGGATAAGGACCATCGCTCAGAACATCCCGCAGCAAACACAAGCTACTCCGAGCTCGAATGAAATTCTTACAAAATACTGTCATGAATGCGGATTTAAGATAGAAATCTACGGAGCTAAATTTTGTCCAGCCTGCGGAACCAAACTGATCGTCTAAGAGGGATTATACGGAAAACGCTTGCCGTTTTCATAATATTCTTTTGTGTCATTTCGCTTGCGGATTGCAAGAGCAAAGATCTCAAACTCCAAGGAGACCTCGTTCGATTAAACGAACTTCCTTTTTACGGAGCCGGATTTTACGTTTCGGCTTCGAAGGTGGATAAAGAGGATCTGGAAGAACTTCGAAAAGATTTGAAAAACGAACTCGCTTCCCGAGCCCCGAAAGATAGAGTTGAAAGGTGGAAAGAAATTTCCGAACTCAACGGTTCGGAAGGGATCTATATCCTTTTCCAGATCGTCCCCGAAACGAGAGTTCTGCCCGAATTCTTAAATTTCCAATTTTTGTTAAACGACCAAACGTCCGAAAAAATTTGGCCTTATTATTTACAGACGCTGACTGCGAAGATTCGGAACTCCCGTTTTTCCGCACTTCCATCCTATGGCGCCGTCGCCCATCCTTACTACACGGTTCCGCCGGGGGTTTATCCGTCCGGAACGATCCTGTATGATTCCGATGTGACGACCGATGTCGAACATATCTATCGTTTTTTGATTCGTTTTCCTAAGAATGCGTTGAATACTAACCCTTCGGGTAAAAACTTTTTTCAAGCGACAACGCCCGCGAAGTCCATTCTTAAATTTGAATATTAGAATAAATCATTGCTCTTGGAATTTGGATCTTCGGTAAAGAACCGGCCTGGACATTTATTTTCCATAAAATGAAAATTTAGTTTTTCATAAAGAGGATTTGATCTGGAGAATATTTTAAGATCCCTTCCCAGTAAAACTTTCAAAGTAAGAAGCTGTTAGAAGATTCGAGTTTAAAAACTCGTCAAAGTCTTTCGGAATAGATTTATATTTTTGTAAAGAAGGAAATTCAGAAAAACCATTGTCGGAACTACGACAAGTGAGAAAATTCTATCTTGCTTTTGGTTTGTCTTTTTGATATGCCGAAATTGTCCAAAACTTCCCGAGAACCCGCCTCCTCCACCCTAGTTCAGCATATCCTTACCACAAGTTAAAAAGCTATTTAGAATGAAGAAGGATCCCAGTAAGATTTTTTGTAGGAGTTCCTACAAAGACAGGAGGAAGTTTTTTACTTGCAAAGATAAGGTTTTTGTGATAGAGCAAAATCTCCCGGAATTTTCCGCCACCCGCCCCTCCACCCAAAATTTCAGGGCGGGGCCGCGCGACTTTTTACGGAAAATCCGTCGGAACTACGACGATCACTCCACTTTCGAGGAAGTCGATTTTTTTGACCCGAAATATTGCCGATTCAATTCTTCTTCTACGTCTTCTTTTTTCCAAGTTGTATAATGAATTCCATAGAGCGTTTTAAGATAAGCCTCCACTACAAAAGAATAACGCAAATCTTCGGGAAATCTTTTCCTAAAATTCCCGCGTCCCAAAAACATAAAATCGAAAACGATCTCCCAACGTTCTCTGCTCCAAATTTCCTCTTCGCTTAACATTCGGATTTCATAATAAAACCGATCGAGTTCGGAACTTTCCAAAACGGAAACGGTTTCCTCGACGTATTCTTTATACCCCTTCGGCAAAAGTCTTATATAGTGACCGGGAAAACCTTTCCCGGGTAACCTCGCCAAAAACGGATCCGTGATTCCCAAAAGATCGATCCAGTGAATCTCCGGCCCGCCGTAATAGCCTGCTAAACCGACATTCGTCGTAACTCGAACCTCCTTGGCAACGAGGAAGACATTTTGTTCGGAATCGGATTCCTCTTTCCATGGGATTCTCCCGGAGGTCCGTCTTAAAAATTCTTCCGGATTTTTTTTTGAGATCTGGATCGCGTACTGAGCCCAAGGATGCGACTCTGGGGTAATTCCTTTCCACCAACTTTTTAAGGAAACGTTATCCTGATACGAAGCTCTTTCATCCACTACCCCTTTTTCGACCCGCACTTCCTGTCTCTGATAAAAATAACGAAACGGAGAGAACGGATGGATAAAAAAATAAACCGCGGTTCCGATTCCGAAAGTATATACTATTTTTCTAATGTATTTCGGATTTGTCCCAAGACGTTTAGACAAAAAAAGAATTTGGGAATAAAGAGAAACCACCAGACACGAGCCGAAAAATCTTCCGGCCATAAAATCTCCTCCAATCCAAAGAAGATAAAAAAATACGGGAAGAATCGCAAACGCTCCAAGCAAAAGAATTCTTTTTTCTTCCTCCGAAAGATTCCATTCCAAATTCTTAAATCGTTTTAGAATGATCTCGGAAAAAATCCAAAATAAATGCAGAAAAAAAATAAAACCCGCGATCGGATCCCATTTCAAACTGATCCTTATATAATTCCATCCCGCGATCATTCTTTCGGAAAGGGAAGAAATCACATTCGTCTTTGCATAAAACGTATTTGGAAAAATGGAACCGTAATACACGAGTGAAAATAGAAGAAAACAAAACCACGGTAATAACCCCAGAATTCCGTAGATTAAAAAAGGGAATTTCTCGTTTCTCGAAATTCTTAAAAAGAGAACGATCAAGGGAATCAACAAAAGAAGCGCCAGATCCAAACGAGTCAAAAGCAAAAGCGCCGTCAAAATTCCGAGCCACAGTCCGTCTTTTTTGGAAATTCTTTTTTCCGAACTCGGATATACGGAATCAATCCGAATAAAAAAAAGAAGTAACAAAAGATTGGAAAGCGGATTTTCCAATCCGGATGTATTATAATCTACGAATATTCGAGAGGAATAAAGAATGATAAAAAAAACAGCTATAATTCCGACCGAATTCTTAAACTTTGAAAAAGTATAAACCGAGACAAAAAGAAATAAGACCCCGCAGACATACGAGAGCAGATAAGCTGAAATCGAAATTTCCCGGACCAAAGCTTGGATCGGAAGGAGCAGAAACATCCAGAGCGGATGTGTGTAAACCTGAACTCTTTCCAACGGATTCCATCGAAGTCCAAAACCGTTTAAAAAATTATCCACAACTCGAAACGTGATAAACGAATCGTCCGAGAGCCAGGCGCTCTCATAAAAAAGAATCGTATAAAGGGGAATGAAAAATAAAAGAAGAAAGGATCGCCCGGAAATTCTTCTTACAAAAGCAATCCCCGGGAAATTCATTTTTTAAGAATGGCGTTTACGAAGTTCTTCCACGATGTCTTGTAAAGAAATTCCTTGTTCGACGAGCAAAACCTGCAAATGAAAAAGTAAATCCGCTGCTTCGTGTGTGAGTTCTTTTTTGTCCGAATTCTTGGCGGCGATGATGACCTCTCCGGCTTCTTCTCCTACTTTTTTAAGAATCCGATCCACTCCTCCGCGAAACAAATCGGCGGTATAAGATTTTTCAGGAAGTTCCTGTTTTCTTTTTTTAAGAATATTTTCCAACTGTAATAAAAATTCCATGAATCCAAGGCTTCCTTTGCGAAATCTCCCCCTAGTTTTCCCAGCCTCCGATTCTCCGACAACCGTATTTTTAAGCTTCCCCGGAAAGAAAACGCTGGCTAAAGCGTTCGCAAAACAGTCCGATGATAGAGAATGAAGAATCTATTTTTCCCAATCTGTATCCTTCTTATCGTTGTTTCCCATTCTTCTCTTGGCGCCGAAATCCAATGGGAAAAATCGGTGAAGACCGCCTTTGAAAAAGCAAAAGCAAACGGCAAACCTATCTTTATCGACGTCTATGCGGATTGGTGCGCTTACTGCAAAACTCTCAAAAAAGAAATCTATCCTAAAAAGGAAGTTCAAAACGAACTTTCCAAATTCGTGACTCTCTCTTTGGACGGCGACACGTTTCCAAATCTCAAAAGAAAATACGGAATCGTCGGTTATCCCTCGATGCTCTTCCTGGATCAGAACGGAAGTCTGATCGATAAAATCACCGGAATGCCGGATGCGAAGATGATTCTCAAATATTTGAAGAATGCTTACGCAAGAAGAAATCTCGAAAAAGAATATCTTGAAAAACTGACAAAGGATCCCGACGGAACTAAAACAAACTTTCAAGCCGGGGTCTATTATTTTGAGGCGAGAGAATACGCAAAGGCGATTCAGTTTTTTAAAAAGGCGATCGAATCCACCGATTCCAAAAACGGCGATAAAAAACACGACGCGCTCTACAACCTCGGGATTTCGTATCTTGAAGTGGGAAACTTTAAGGCTTCGGTGGAAACGTTTAATTCTTATCTCACGAAATATCCGAACGGGGACGCCGCTTCCGCCTTCTTCTTTCGAGGGAACGCTTACGAAGAATTAAACCGAAAAGAAGAAGCGAAGTCGGACTACAAAAAGGCCCTGGAACTCACGAGCGACCAGGAAGAAAAAAAGGATCTCCAACTCAGAATCGATTCGTTAAATTAGAATATTCTAATTTTCTAAAAAATAGGTTCCCCAATTCCGAACGTTTCCCGCCCCAAGCGTGACAAATTTGTCTCCGGGTTTTAAAAAACGGGAAAGTTCGGTTATACCTTCTTCTATTTCTTTGGATAGAATTTTCGCGGGATTTTTCATCGCATTCGCGATGAGTTTTGTCTCCACTCCTTCGATCGGATCCTCTCCCGCCGTATATATCGGCAAAAGATAAACAGTTTCTCCCGTATCCAGACTTTCGGCAAATTCCTTGTATAAATTCTGAGTTCTCGTATATCGATGCGGCTGAAACAGGATCACGGCCCTTCCGTCTTTTTTGAGACCCTCCATCGATTGAATGACGGCTTTGATTTCGGTCGGATGATGCCCGTAGTCGTCGTAGACTTCGATCCCGTTTTTACTTCCTAAATACTCCAATCTTCTGCTTACGCCCGAGTATTCCGGAATCTGTTCGACGAGTTTTTCCAAATCCGCCCCCGCCTCAAAACAGGCAAAAATCGCCGCAAGTGCGTTTTTGAGGTAGTGTTCACCGGGATACTTTAGAGAAAAAGAATATTCTTTTTCTCTAAAGTAGAAGGTTAAAACTCCGCCTTTGATCCGATAGAGCGCCGTGTTGGAATTCTGACTTCTTTCGTCCTTAAAAATCTCTTCCTTTCGCTCGGATGATGTCCTGGTAAATCCGAAAATTTTAGAATGATCTCCGAACAACGGAAGCGCGTCTGCGATCCCGATATCGTCCAGATTTACTATCAATTTCCTCGAAGCGCGTTCCATATAACGCGCAAACGCTTTGAGAAGATTCTCCCTCGTCTGATAGTAATCTAGATGATCCTCATCCACGTTTGTAAGAATTCGAACCTCCGCGTTGTGATTGTTGAAGGTCCCGTCGGATTCGTCGGACTCGAAAACGGCCCATTCTCCTCTCCCCCAAGAGCCGCCCCTTCCGTTTAAAAAAGCGACTTCTCCTCCCACCATCACCGAAGGGAAGAATCCGCATCGTTCCAAAAGAAAAGCCGTCATCGCCGTGGTAGTGGTTTTTCCATGAGAGCCCGCGACCGAAATTTGTTTTTTTTCGGACATCACTTGGTGGAGAAGTTCCGAACGATGTACGATCGAAATGCCCTTCTCACGAAATTTTTTGACTAAAGGATGAGAATCCAATCGGATCGCGGAAGAATAGATTGCAAGATCGTAATTTTCGGCTTCGAACGTCGAAGTTTTATCGAGAACCGTTGCTCCGTTTTGAATCAACTTTTCCACAACCGGAGAATGTTTTCCGTCGTAACCTCCGACCTTCATTCCTTTTTCCAAAAGAAGAAAGGCGAGCGAGGACATTCCCGATCCGCCGATTCCGAGAAAGAACGGTCTTTGAAAGGATTTCCAGTCGGCCTGCATCTTAGTCCAGAGAGAAAAAATATTTCGCGGTGTCTCTTGCCGCGTCCACATGGGAACACTGAAGAGATTTGATCGACATTTCGTTTAACAACGAGACGTCGTCTACGAGTTTCGCAAGAATTCTAAAAAGATGGGATTCGTCTTCGTCCTTTTGATCCAAGACTACCGCGGCTCCGTTGAGTTCAAAGTATCTTGCGTTCGCCATCTGATGATCGTCTTTTGCATAAGGATACGGAATAAGAATCATCGGAAGCGCAAAGGCCGCACACTCGGATAAAACTCCGGAACCGGAACGCGCGATCACGAAGTTCGCCCACTCGTATTGTTCCTTCATATTGTCCGTGTAAGATATGAGCTCCGCGTCCTTTTTTGTCTTTTGCGAAACCTCCTCATACAAAGCCGAACCCGTTAATAAACGAAATCGAAACTGAGTGTTGATTTCGTCGTGATCCATCAGACGAACTACGATATTGTTGATCTGTCTGGCGCCTTGACTTCCACCCATCACAAGAACGTTAAACTGCTTCTTCTTTTTAGAGTCGTATTTTTCGGAGAATTTCAAAGACATCTTCGGAAGTGTTTTTTTCCGAAGAGGATTTCCGATGATCGACCAATCGCAAGGAACTGAATGATTGACGGGAGGAAAACTAAACGCGGCCTTATTGGCAAAACGGAAAAACAAACGGTTCACGTTTCCGGGAATACAATTCTGTTCGCAGAGATAAACCTTCTTCCTAAAAAGAACTCCGTATAAAATCGAAGAAACCGTCGAATAACCGCCCATTCCGATGACGACGTCCACGTTGAGTTTTCGAAAGAGTAGGAATGTTTTTAGAATCTGAAACGTATAACGAAAGGGAAAAAGAAGAATATTGCTGGAGAGCGGAGGAAGATTGTGCCAGAGAACGTCACACGGAGCTTGTTCCAAATCCGGGTTGTTTCGATTCCGTTCGAGAGAATAGAGATATAAATTCTCATAACCGATCTGTTCTTTTAAGTCGGTCAAAACTTCGGCAAGAGCGACTCCCGGTGATATATGTCCTCCGGTCCCGCCGGCTGCGATTACAATCGATCTCATAGACCTAGGTTTTCCTTTCTCGTTATATTGACAAGAATTCCAAGAGAAATCAATACGATGAGAATGGAAGATCCTCCGTAACTCACAAAAGGTAAACTGATCCCTGTGATCGGAAAGATTCCCGTAACGACGAACATATTGATGATAAATTGTGTTCCCAAGATGATCAAAATTCCGGCACCCAAATAAAAACCGAACGGATCCTTTACCTTCTGCACAAGATAAAAAGACCGGAACAGAAGTAATAAGATTAGAAAGATAAAAATCATAAATCCCACAAACCCGAAATCTTCGACAAACGTCGCCAATACGAAGTCCGTATGACTGTAAGTCAAATAACGATGCGCGTAACCCGAAGCGAGTTTGTTACCGAACCACCCTCCGTCCAAAAACGCACGAAACGAAGTTACGAGCTGATGACCTTCGTCAAAACGGTATCGATAGGGATCCAGCCAAACTTCCACCCTCTTCTTCCGATAACCGACCCGATCGATCAAAATGTAAATCAGAGGAAGGGATACGATACCTACGACGAGCAAATTTCGAAAAGGAAATCCGAATAAAAAAATAAAACCTAGAATTACAAAAAGAATTTCTAATGTGGTTCCGAATGCGGGTTCCACAAGAATCAAAACGATCACCGTGAGCAATAAGACGGACGGAACTAAAAGTTTTTTGTAATCAAGCGCGGATTCTAACTTTAATTTTTTAAAAAGCGAGGCGAGATAGATCAAAACGGCCACTTTAGCGACTTCAGAAGGCTGGAGTTGATACGGGCCGAGCGCGATCCATCTATGAAAGTTTCTTCCGTAATATGTGGACACCGATTTCCCAACGCCGGGAATAAACACGAGAATGAGAAGACCGATGGCGACTAACATTCCTAAGGCGGCGAGTTTTTCGAGTTTTTGGTAAGGAAAAACAGAGAAAAAAAAGAAAAACACAAGACTCACACAGATCCAGATCGCCTGTTTTTTGAGAAAGTATTCCGAATCCTTAAATTCTCTCCAAGCGGTGATACTCGAAGAAGAATACATAACGCAGAGCCCCAAAAAAAGAAGAAGAAAGATCGTAACGATCAAAAGAACGTCTAAGGAACTTTTTCCCGGTCCCCAGAACTCTCTCCACTTCCTTCCGATAGAATCGATCATTGAATTTTGAGAGTCGATAAGGAGATGATCGCGAGGATGACGGCGATGATCCAAAATCGAATCACGATCTTGGTTTCCTTCAATCCTCCCAATTCAAAATGATGATGCAGAGGAGCCATCTTAAAGATTCTTTTTCCGGTGAGTTTAAAAGAACCAACTTGAAGAATTACGGAAAGGGCTTCGCTTACAAAGATCGCACCCAAAATCAAAAGAAGAATTTCTTTTTTCAGAAGAATCACTACCATTCCCAAGGTCGCGCCTAAAAAAAGAGAACCGGTATCTCCCATAAAAACCTGGGCAGGATGCGCGTTGAACCAAAGAAATCCTAGAAGAGCTCCTGCGAGCGCGGATAAAAACACCGAATATTCGTGAGCTCCGGGAAGATAGGGAATGTTGAGATAGTTCGCGACGATCGGGGTTCCCGAAAAGTATGCGATGATTCCTAACGTAACGACTGCGATCGCGACCGTTCCCGTCGCGAGTCCGTCGAGTCCGTCCGTCAAATTCACCGCGTGAGAGGAACCGATGATCACGACGATCGAAAACGGAATCGCAAGAAGTCCTAACGCTAAAACCGGACCCTTTACAAAAGGAAAAAACAAATCCGTCAATTGAAACGGAATTTTACCGGAATGTCCCGGAGGAGTATGACCCGTATAATAAAAGAATAATATACAAAACCCGAGTGAAATCAGGATCGAAAGAAGAAATTTCGTTCTCGCGCGCATCCCGCCCTTGATCTTTTTTACCGACTTCATATAATCGTCGGCAAAACCGAGAGCCGAAAAAAACAGGGAAAAAACCGCGAGCATTACGATGTTCGGATTTTTAAGATTTCCCCAGAGAAGAACTGAAAAAAGAAGAGAACCGATGATCAAAAGACCTCCCATCGTCGGGGTTCCTTTTTTTGCTTCGTGGGATTTCGGACCGTCGTCCCGAACGGATTCCCGGAACTTGAGTCCGTATAAAAAATCGATCACACGATGACCGAGCCAAAACGTGACCAACATCGATGTAAGTCCCGCCATCAAAGCGCGAAACGTAACATAGCTAAAAATGCGAAGGGAATCCAGATGGTTGAAGTAAAGATCGTAGAGATAATAAAACATGTACCCGTCCTAGTTTCAAAAAAAAGGAGTGTTCTTTATTTGTATCGGAGAATTTTAAAAAAGGCCGAAGGCTTTTTGAACCTGCTCCACGTCGCTGAAGTGACGTTTTTCTTTCCCGATGATTTGGTATTCTTCATGACCCTTTCCTGCCACAAGAAGACAACCGCCTTCCGGCAAAACCGCCACTCCTTCCGCGATCGCCTTGGCTCGATCCACTTCCCTGAGAAGCGGAAGAAATCCTTTGGAAAAACCGGTCTGGATCTCATTCAAGATGGATTCCGGTTCTTCCGTTCTCGGGTTATCGGAGGTAAGAATGACCTGATCCGAAAGTTCTTCCGCGATCCGCGCCATCTTAGGACGTTTGGATCTATCCCGATCTCCTCCGCAACCGAAAAGAGTGATCAATCGTTTCGGTTGAGAATCTCTCACACTTCGGATGATATTTTCCAGAGCGTCCGGAGTATGCGCGTAATCGACGACGGCCATTCTCGAACGATCCTTGCTGTAGACGATTTGAAAACGTCCCGGAATCTGAGGAATTCTTTCCAAAGAAGAAGACATCTTTTGCGGATCCAAACCGATCCCGATTCCCGTGATCCACGCGAGGGCCGTATTGCGGACGTTAAACGAACCCAGAAGATTGGTATGAATCGAATGAGAATGATCGCCCTCGGTCAAAGTATAAGAAGTGCCTTGCAGATTGAGAGAAGAATCTCCGATCTTCCATTCTCCGCGAGGACCGTCTAACGCGTTCACTTTCAAACTCGGAAGACGGGATTGAATTCTTTCTAAGAGTTCTTTTCCGCCGGGAGAAATGTAATCCAAAACCGCAAACGAAGAACGGAAAGAATCCAAAATTTCAAAAAGACGAAACTTACTTTCGAAGTAATCTTCCATATCGGGATGAAAGTCGAGATGGTCCTGGGTAAGATTGGTGAAAACTCCGGCCCTGACGGAGATCCCGTTCAGTCTTCCGAGTTTGAGACCGTGAGAACTCGCTTCCATAAAAACGGTATCCACACCATGATCCTTCATTTCTTTGAGAATGAGATTGAGAGAAGAAGCGTCCGGAGTCGTGTAACCCGTATCGATCAGATTATCTCCGAATTTGACTCCGATCGTACCGATCAAACCGCAGTTGCGTCCCTGTTCTTTTGCTAATGCGAAGAGAATGTTCGTGAGGGAAGTTTTCCCGTTCGTCCCGGTCACGGCGACGATCTCCAAAGTTTTCGAAGGATGACCGAGAAGAAAGGAAGCGATCCTCCCTTGGAGTTGTTCCGGATCGATCTTTGTTTCCAAAACGATCTTGGAATCCGGAAGGACGATCGAAGAACCGCTTCGAATCAGAATCAAAGAGGCATTGGTCTTGGAAATATATTCTTCTTTTTTAGAACCCAGAGAATCGGAAACGCAGAAGATATCTTCTACGTTCGTCTTCCGAGAATCGGATTGGATATAACCGAGTTCGACTCCATCGGGCGATTTGCTTTGAGGAACGATCTTAAGTTCGAGTTCCGGAAATTCACGGAGAAGATGCGTTAGGTTCATTCTCGTCTTCATTTTTTTCAGGAGGTAGATTTAGAGTTATGATTCTATCTCCCACGGTGATGGGAAGATAGTTGTATGTTTTTCTGTATAACGTTTCGATTCTTCTTGCGGAAGTATAAGTGGCGACTCCGATTTTTAAGTCGTCGTTCTTTTTGATCTGTTTGATCTTTTCACCGGTGGCGATGCTGATCTCACGATTGAGTCTTGCGACCTGAACGTTCTGCCAGACGTAGAGAAAAAAAAGACTTAGGAAAAGAATCACCTTTCCCAGATTGAAAAAAAGAATCCCGAGATCCTTCCAAACTGGATTTTCCAACCAGGCTCCGATCTTAGACATCCGATTCTTCCTCTTCCTCGAAATCTTCCTTTCTATATTTCTTATCGACCGATTTCGTTTTTTTGAGCACTCTCAATTTTGCGGAACGAGAAGCCGGATTCTCCCTCGTTTCGTCTTCGGAAGGAAGAATCGGTTTTTTTGTAAGAAGAGTAAAACCGTTCTCCTTCGCATAATCTCGAAGAGCGTTTTTTACGATCCGATCCTCGAGAGAATGAAAGGAGATCACCTGGATCAGTCCGTCTTTACGAAGAAGATCAAGAAGGGATTTCAAACCCGTTTCGATATGTGAGAGTTCTTGATTGACTTCGATACGAAGCGCTTGAAAGATCCGGGTCGCAGGATGTCTTCCCGGAGGCCAAAATTTTCGAGGAATGATTTTGGAAATGAGTTCCGCCAATTCTCCCGAAGTTGTGATCGGATTCTGTTTTCTTCGATCGATAATCACTTCGGCGATTTTTTTGGACCAACGTTCTTCTCCGTATGTATAGAAGATGTTGAGGAGTTTGTCTTTCGGATATGTGTTGAGAACGTCTTCCGCGCTCAAACCCATATCGGGAGAAAGTCTCATGTCGAGGGGTTCGGATTCCCGAAAACTAAAACCTCTTCCCGAATGAAAAAGATGAAACGTGGAAATTCCAAGATCGAGAAGAATTCCTTGCGGCGCCTCTTCCACTCCGTGCGCTCTTAAAAGCTCCGCGTCGATATCCGAAAAATTGGTTTCGATCGGAATCACTCTTTCCTTGAATTCGGAAAGACGAACGCACGCGCGCGATAACATGACCGGATCCCGATCGCAGAGAATCGCTTTGGAATTCGGAAATTCTTGTAAGAAGAGAAGGCTGTGTCCGCCTTCTCCTGCGGTTCCGTCTAAGAAGAGAACGGATTCTTCTTTTGAAAAATTCTCATGAAAGATTCGGAGAATGTCCTTTCCTTGAACTGAATAGTGAACCGGTTCCAATGTCTCTCCATCCTTTTTCGAAGATCCGGTCCTGCAAGGAGATTCTAAGGAAGATCCGTCAAACCGCCCGCGTTGATCGCGTTTGCATATCCTTTCGACTGAAGCGTCTGTAAGGCATGAAAACTACGACGACCCGAACGACAATACAAAACGATCTTTTGATCGACGGAACCGAATTCTGCGAGCCGAGAAGAAACCTGATCCAGAGGAATGTTCACCGCGTTTGTATAATGACCGCTCTCGAATTCCTGAGGAGTGCGAACGTCCACAACGAGAGCGTTCTGAGAAATCCATTCTTTCACCTGGCTTTTGTCTGCCTGTTCTTTTGTCTTTCCACAAAAAAACAGAAGGACAAATCCCAAGATAAGAATCCAGAGACTCAATTTCCGTTTTCTAAAGAGACCTTTTCTATTTATATACCGATCCATCATACTTCTCCCGGCTTTTGTATTCCGTTCTGTTCCGATTTGAGTTCTTGTCAATTTTAGAATTTAGTTTTTCTCTTTTGCACAAAATGTCTGATCGAAAAATCGATGGAGGACGCCGTTTCCGATCGACGAACTTCTTTTTTGGAGAATTTTATATTCCAAGGAATCAGCTCCTCTTCTCCAACCGAAATACGGGGACGATCATTTTTCCTTTCGATCCGCCGCGCTAATTTTTTGACAGCCCGGGAGACCGGAATAATTTAGGGTTCATGGAAGAATCCAATTCTACTCAATGGGACGAACCCAGGAAAAATCTTTTTTCCATTCACAAACTGGATTACGCGAGAGGAAAAAGACCCGAGGTAGATTGTATTCTCTGCGGAATTTGTAGAAAAGATCCGGACGTTCCAAACCTTACAGTTTCCGAAACCGATCTCACCGTTGTTTCCGTAAATTTATACCCTTACAATCCGGGACATCTAATGATCTTTCCAAAAAGACATATCCTCGCTTACGAAGAGATGACTCCGGAAGAAGCCCTGGAAATCCACGAAGGCGCTTCCAAAACGATTCGGATTCTTAAAAAACTATGGAACGTTCAAGGATTCAATCTGGGTTACAATATAGGAAAAAACGCGGGCGGCTCGATCCCTCACATCCACCAGCATATCGTTCCTAGATTTCCGAACGAAGCCGGTTTTTTAGACGTATTAGCAAATTCAAGAATTGTAATCTACGAACCCTACGAAATGCAGAAAGAATGGATTCGTATCTGGAAAGAATTTTCGTAAGAACCGGTTTTTCGTTATACTACCGGTTTTTTCTGATAAATCGTGTGACCTAAAAATTTGTAACTTTCGGAAATGCCGAATAACGTTTCCGAATGTCCGATAATCAAAAGTCCTCTGTCTTTGAGAACCTTTTCAAAATTTTCGAAAATTTTCTTCTGAGTCGGTTTGTCAAAATAGATGATTACGTTTCTGCAAAAAACACAATCCATCTTATCCGGAATCGGATACGGAGTTTCCAAAAGATTTACTTTTCTAAAATCGATCAGAGCCTTGAGTTCCGGTTTTGCCTGATAAGAAATATCGCCGCGTTCCGGATCTTTGATCTTGATAAAATATTTGTTCTTTAATTTCTCATCCACGGGAAGAAGGCGATCCTCTTTGTAGATTCCTTCTTTTGCGGTGTTGATTACGTTCGTATCGATATCGGAAGCGTAGATTTTGATGTCCCAACCGGGTTTAAACGCGAAGTGGTCGAGACAGGTCATCGCGATCGTGTAGGGTTCTTCTCCCGTCGAACACGCGCTAGACCAGATTCTTAGAATCTTTTTTCCGTTTTTCGCGGCCTTCTCCTCCACCGAAGGAAAAAAAGTGGACTTCAAAAATTCGAAGTGGTGATTTTCCCGATAAAAGTCGGTTTTGTTCGTGGTGATTCTGTTTATAAGTTCGGTGAGTTCGCTGTTAAAAAAAGCGTGGTCGATGCGGAGTTTGCCGATATATTCCGAGACCGATTTTAAACCGAAATGCCTGGCTCGTCCGTTGAGGCGGGATTGAACCATAATCTTCTTATGATCGGCTAAAAAAATCCCCGTCTCTTTGTACATAAGAGATTTTACAAATTGAAACTCTTCGTCGGAAATCGTGTTCAGGCCGGACTGAATATCTGTCATGGTTAAGATGTTTTATAAAGTACCGAATACTCTGTCAAGAGATACAAGTTTAAGAATCTGTTTCAGACGTTGCGAAACGTTTACGGTTTCCACGTCGATCCCCAAACTGCGGACGCGATTTGCAAAACTCACCAACACTCCCAGCGATACCGAAGAAATGACCTCGATATTGGAAAAGTCTAGAACGATGCAAGTTGGATTTTTTTCTAAAAAAGAATTGAGGTAATTTCTAAGTTCCTCGTGTTCCAAAGTAAGGTCGTTCAATTTTAAAGATATGTAAACTTTCTCATTGAAAACCATTGAGGAAATTAGACGATATAATAATTAGAATTCAACCCTAATATTTTTTGCGAGATTTATGGAACCCTTTGAAAAAGAACAGGACGATTCGGACGGATTTTCGGCCCGATTTGAAACTTCGGATCCGATTTTACTTTCCATAGTGAAATCGTTTTTGGACGCGAACGAGATCCACTATTTTGTCACCGGAGAGGAATTGTTTTTTCTGGAAGGGGCGGCGGTTCCGGCCGCAACACATTTTGCAATCGTGTATCTGATGGATCAAGACTATCCGATCTTAAAAGAGTTTTTAGAAAGAGAGAATCATTGAAAATAGGAATCGTTAAACATTTAAACGCAAGACCCCTAACCTGGGGATTCGAAAAGGATAATAAGAATCAGATCGTTCCCGACAACCCCGCAATACTCAAAGACTATTTGTTAAACGACAGGATCGACTTAGGACTCATCTCTTCGATCGAATGTATTCGGAATCGGGAAATTTTCAACACGTATCAAACGACCGGCGTCTGTGCAAAAGAGAAAGTGCGTTCCATTCTTTTTTTTAAAAACTTAAAGGAAGAATATCCTCCAAAAGTGATCCTAACCGACAGCGGTTCCAAAACGAGTATGTCCCTTGTTAGGGTTTTGGTCCATGAAGAAACGGGAAAAATTCCGGATGTGATTCCCACGGATTCTAAAATGATCCAAAAACAAATCGAAAACGGAATCGGTTCCCATATGCTTTTCGGAGACAATGCTCTATTAGCAAAATGGAATCCCGATTTTTACGATGTCCGCGACCTCGCTCAGTGGTGGAACGAACTTACGGGTCTCGGTTTTATCTTTGCGCTCTGGGCCAGTAAAAAACCGCTTTTAGTGGAAGAGTCTTTGTTTATTCAATCTTTGGAATATGGAATTTCTCATTTTGAAGAAATCATTTCTCAAGAATCCCGTCTTCCGGAAACGGTAGTGAGGGAATATCTCACAAAAGAACTCCACTACAAAGTCACGGAAGAAGACCATAAAGGTTTTTTTCTTTTCGGAGAAAAGTGTAAAAATCTCGACCTATTGTAGAATCGAAAACATCCCTTTGTTTCAAAGGGAGCTAACTTAGTTTTGATGAAAATTTCCGAAACGAATAACAAAGAAACAGATCGGAATCAAAAAGAGGAAGAATGGGGAAAAAAATCAAAAAAGAAGAATTCGAATTTTTCCATCCTTTGAGAGTGCGTTACGCGGAATCGGACCCGCAGGGTATCGTATTCAACGCGAATTATCTCACGTATTTCGACGTCGCGATCACTGAGTATTTTAGATGGTGTGGACTTCCGTATGGGGAACTGGATTCTAAATTCGAGGCGGACTTTCACGTCGTCCACTGTGAAATCGACTACAAGGCTCCCGCTCGTTTTGACGAAGAGATCCAAATCTATACAAAGGGAAGTTTTTCCGGAGTGAAGGTTTTTTGGGAACTTGCGGTTTTTCGAGAAGAAGATCTTCTTTGTTCCGGACAACTCGTCTACGCTTGCGTGGATTCCGGGTCGGGAAGTCTCAAAAAGATCGATCCGGAACTTGCAGGTTTTCTAAAGTGGACTCACGTCCCGGCTTCTTCGGAATAATTTTGGATCGTTTTCTTTTGGGCCGTCTTCCGTCTTCAAATTACTTGAGAGTTTTTCCCAAAACCTCGAAACAACGAAGAATCCGTCAGCTCTTCTTAAAAACGATGGAGTTCCTACGTATTACGTCTCTTAAAAGGTTTATGAATGCTCTAAAGGATTGATCGTTGATAAATTTTATGGGAGTTCCTACGGATTACGTCTCTTACAGTGTGTATATGAACTTTCTAAAACATGAATTGCGGATCAATTTTTATGGGAGTTCCTACTTTCCGAGAAACTCAATGTCTCGCTTCGATTGAACGCCGCCGAAAAATTTTGGGAAAAGTCCTTATTCTTTTATGAGATGTTTTCGACGGAAACGGTCAGATCGAGTCCAGGATATTCCATTCTTCTTCCGTACGCGCTCCAAAATCCTCTCCGTTTTTTTTGCTCCACCGATAAGCGCGGGCCTTGTAACGTTTTGCTTGAATCCGATTTCCGATTCGATGGGAATTGATCGCAAGACCCGCGAGAAGATCGTGCAGGAAACGATTGCATTCTTCCGACATCCTCGCCTCGCAATGGTTGAGAAGAATTTTTCCGGTCTCCACCGCAAAAGAAGGATCGGGGTCGATTTCTTTTAGATCCGGATCTGCGAGCATATAAGCGCTGATAAAATAATCCCTCCTTTCCATCTTTCCGATCGACTGAAGAATACAACGTTTCAACGCGGGAATTTTCGAAGTTTTTAAATACTCGCGAAGATCGTCTCGGAAGAGTTCGAAAAAATCCGGATAAGAATCGTCATACCAATTTTTAAGGGAGGCGAAATAAGCGCTCACACGAGCTAAACAGTGCTCGGGCTTTTTTTGAAAACCGGCCTCCGGCTTGGAAATACGAAAAAGGAAAAAAAGAAGAATGAAGAATAAAAAAGATTTTTTTGTAAACAATCCCATCTCAAAAAAGTACAACAAAGGGAAGACGCTGATTCGATTGATTAAAAAGAACGATTTCTATCTTCCCAAGTTTCGATAGACTCAGAAGAATAGAGGCGTCTTTTGAGAAATTCAAAAAAATCTTCCAAATATTTCTCAAAAAGAAAAAAGCAAAAATTTTCAGCGCCATTTTAGCTTGATCGGACTTTCCATCCGTTTTCAAGACCTTTTTTCGGAGGAGGATTTGTCGGACCAAATGTCCGGTGTTTTGGGTCTTATCGTGAATTTTTGAAAAAGTAGGAACTCACACTTTCTAGTAGATCACAGTGATTCTATAATCCCAGGAATTGTTCCCGGGTTTCTCAATGGTATCCGCTAAAGGAAGGCGATAACTCAGCTTTCCAAGATTCACGTCTCCTCGATTGGACCGACAAATGGAAGCAATCGGAAAGTTCACTTTAAAAAGAATAGAACTCGTCCGAAGTAAACGAAGCGTTTCGGAGTAGATCTTCTTTTCCCCGTCTTTTTTGAGAGTTTCAGGGCCGCGACTGATGGTCGGAATTTCTCTCTTCACGTAGATCGTGTTTCCTTTTTTTCGAACCTGAACCTTTCCTAACATCGCGTCCTCGATCTGAGAAAGATCCTGAAATTCCACCTTATAATAGACCTTTGCCTTTTCGCGAAACAAACTTGGATCCGTTTCAGGCGTTATAATCTTTTGGAATGTATAATCTTTGAGAACGATATTTTTGGAAAAAAAACCTTTGTTGAGACGGTCCGAAATTTCGTCTTTCTGAGTCGGGAGAAACTTAATCAGAGATTCGTCGGAATTCCTACGGGTCGGAACTACATAAGAAACCTCTAACGTTCCGGTAAAATCGTGGTTGATCGTGACCGTTTCTTCGTAATCAAAGCAGTTTGAAAAAAAAAGAAGGACAAAGGAGAAGAATAAAAACTTGGATAATCGGCCGTAAAAAAGGCTCATGCATCAAATTTGAGACGGAAAAGGATTCCGTCAATGGAAAAGAGATTTTGAGAAGAATCCGGATTCGACGACTTTTAGCGCTTCCTTGAAAAAAGTAGGAACTCTCACAAAATTTAGCAAATGATCCCTTGACAAAAAATCCCCAAACGTGGCCGAAAAATGTCTCTCGATTCTCCCCAAAAAAAGGGGCTTCCGGAGTTCCGACTCGTCCCTTCTTCTCGAAAATACGTTCGATCCTCACCGCAAAAGTTAAAAAGAAATAGAATGAGAATCATGCGAGTTGGTTTTTGTGAGAGTTCCTACACGGGATCTTTTTACATACAAAATCATGATTTTTCCGATCAAGAAAAAACATCCGAATCTTCCATCGCCACCCGTCTCCAGCATAGAACTCCCAATCATAACCTTAACCACAAATTGAGGAGTTCTTTGGAATCATAAGGGCCCTTTTGCAGGAGTTCCTACATTCGAGACTTTTTACTTGCAAAAAGGGTGATTTTCTGATAGAGCAAAGTCTCCCGAATTTTTCCGCGCCCGCCCCTCCACCCAAAAAAACTCAGCGCGTCGCTCTCTATGGATCGCGCCGCAGGGCGGGGCTTTCGTTTTACAGCGGACCGTCGTTGTTACGACAAATTCTTTTAAAGATTCAGTCCGCTTGCGGGTAACGTTAGGCGGCCGCTTTCACGGAACGGGGACGACTTTTACGGAAGGAGCACGGAGCTCCTCCCTCCTTTATTTCGAAATCGGATATGCCTCGTTTCCGTGTTCCAGGATGTCCAAACCGGTAATCTCTTCGTCTTCGGAGACGCGCAATCCGACCGTGTATTTTAGGGCGAGAAAGATGATAGAACTCGCTCCAAAAGACCAGACAAACGCGATTCCGATCCCTGTAAGTTGAACCAAAACCACCGACAATTCACCGCCGAAAAAAAGACCGTTGACTCCGCCAAAGGATTCTTGAGCAAAAAGTCCGGCCGCCAAGGTTCCCCACGCGCCACAAACTCCGTGAACCGAAACCGCACCCACGGGATCGTCGATGTGAATTCTATCGAAGAATAAAACGCTCAAGACCACAAGAATTCCCGCGATCAGACCGATGATCACCGCGGAAGAAATACTTACGTTCGCACAAGGGGAAGTAATCGCGACCAGCCCCGCAAGAGCTCCATTCAAAGAAAGACCGATGTCCGGCTTCTTAAACATGATCCAAGTAACGATCATCGCCGCAAGGGCTCCCGCAGCCGCGGACATATTCGTTGTGACGGCGATCACGGCGAAGTTCCCTCCGTTCACGGAAGTCGTAGAACCTGGGTTGAACCCGAACCAACCGAACCAGAGAATAAAAACTCCCAAGGCCGCCATCGACATATTGTGTCCCAGAATCGGAAAAAGTTTTCCGTCCTGATACTTACCGATCCGAGGTCCGAGAATCAGGGCTCCCGCAAGACCGGCCCAACCACCGACCGAGTGAACCACCGTCGAGCCTGCAAAGTCTATAAAACCCTGTTGTTCTAAAAATCCCTTACCCAAACCCCAGAGACCGGCCCAAGCAAGACTTCCGAACATCGGATAGATAAACGCCGTAATCAATGCAGAAAAGATAATATACGAAACGAATTTCGTTCTCTCCGCCATTGCTCCGGAAACGATCGTCGCCGCAGTAGCCGCGAACACCATCTGGAAGATTAAGAATGCGAATCCCCACTTGTCAGGAGTTCCGTCCTTCACGATCAGAGAATCCGCGAGTCCCGGAATTCCGATTCCGAAACCCGGAAATATCTGAGGACCGAACATAATGGAGAATCCGATCAGCCAGAAAAAGATAGAACCGAAACAGAAATCGATGAAGTTTTTCATCAAGATGTTCACTACGTTCTTAGCTCGAGTAAAACCAGCTTCCACATAAGCAAAACCGGCTTGCATAAAAAAGACCAGAAACGCAGCGATACAAGTCCAGAGCCAATTTGTCTCGGACCTCAGAGTGGCCAACTCGTCGCTCACTGCTTTGAGAGCAGGATCGGGAACGGCGGCCGCGGCTTCGGCTATAGGAGCGTCTTGGGCAAAGACTCCTGTAGACAACAGAGCGAGGATTAAAACAAAATACCAACGCATAGTATAACTTATCTCCTTTTTTTATTTAAATCATTCCAGTCAAACAGCCATCTTTGTATCATCGTCGTCCTCTCCCGGAAGGGAAGGATCTTCTTTTTTCCGCATTAAGTCTTCCAACTTCTTGAGAGAGATCTTAAGATACTCGTTTGTAGGCGCGCTTTTGATTCCTTGTTGAAGAACCTTGATCGCCTTCGGACTTTGATTGTCTTTCAGATAACATCTCGCCAGACGAAGACTCGCTTTCGAATACGTGTGATCGATCGCAAGCGAACGTTTGAGGGAACGTTTTGCTTCGTGAACGTTCTCCGTTTCGTAATAAGCTCTTCCGATCAGATAGTGAATATAAGCCGAATCTTCACCGGAAGTTTTTACGAACTTGTCCAGGAATTGAATCGACTTGGGAAAGTTACGGTCCCTGTAATACATCCTTCCGAGAAGAAGAAGGCTGTCCTTAATCGAATCGTCCAAAGAATAAACGTCCAGAGCCTTATCGTAAGCGAGAGAATCGTTCTTCTCGCGGGCCGCGGTTTTCGCGACGTTCATCATGGATTTTGCCTTGTTCAAAAGCGGATTACACTGAAGAGCCATGATGGAGATATCGTCACCGTTTCTAGCTTCTCCCTTGTATCTCTTAAATCTGGAAATCAAAGAATCGACCAAATCACCCACGTAGATACGGTCTCTTTGTTCTTCGAGGGTTTGTTTTTCCTGTCTCACCCAATCCAAAAAACGGGCGTTGCCGAGTTCTTGACGTTCCGGATTTTTTTGTTCCACGATTCCATCGGAAGTAAGAATGAGAATGTCACCCGGATTGATACGTCCGTGTTTTTCTTCGAAGTTGTTCCGATTGACTTCGAAAATTCCCATCGGAACCCCGTTCGAGTCGAGTTCGTCGATCACACCCGTATCGTTTCTAAAATGAATCAACTTTTGATGAGCCCCGTTTACGTAAGAATAAGAATAGTCTCCGTAGATTCTTAAAATAAACGCGGTGAAATAAGTTCCTTCCGGAAGTTGAGGGCGAATCGATTCTCCCAACTCAGTAAGAATTTCGGTGAGACCGAGCCCGAGAGACGTACATCTTCTGAATTGGTAGTGAATCGACATCGTAACGAGCGCCGCGGGAATCCCGTGACCGGAAACGTCCGCGATGATTACGGTGACCGCGTTCCCGTGTCGCACAACGTCGAAATAATCGCCCGAAACTTCGGTCATCGGTTCGTAATACGTTCCGAAGTGAATTCCGTTCCAGGGAGCGATGTTCGTATTGATGATCTGACTCTGAACGTTCCGTCCCATCCTCATATCGAACTCGAGTTGTTTTAAAATTCCCGCCTCTCTCTGATTGGCTTCCACAAGACCTTCGATCAAACGGACCGAAGTAAGGGCGAGCGCCAACTGCGAAGCCAAGGCTTCGAGAATTTCGATATCGTCTTCGATGTAAAAAAAGCTGTGCTCGGATTCTACCGCGATCGTTCCTAAAACCTCGTCCTTATAAAGAATCGGAACGCACATAACGGAAAGAGTCGCTTCTCCTTCGTCGATATATTCAGGATGATACTCAAGATTCTGAACAAGAAGAGACGTTTTTGTTTTGAATGTATGACCGGAATAACCTTCGTTCTCGGTGACGCTTCTACGGGGAGGAGTTGTCTCGCGAAGATACCGAACCGGATGTAACATACCGTCTTTCCAGATTCTTAAAGTAGTATTATCACATTCAAAGATGTCCTTACAAATGTTTGTTACCGAATTATAGAGTTCGTCGTGTTTATCGACCGAGGCAAACTCCTTGCTGATATAAAGGAGAATGTCGATTTTATTTTTTTCAGTCAAACCACCTACGACCTTGTGGTTTCCCCGAAAACTGACTACCTTACGTTGACCAAGTTTTAGTTCTATCATATCCCGCACACTCCAAGGAAAGGATTCACTCCTTGAATTCGCTTCTCTTTGCATTTCTTTTGCAAGAAACGTACCAGGCTCAAAATGGCGGAAATCTGCCCTCTTTTTATAAAGAACGAATGCTAAAAAGGCCGAGCGCAAAAATATGCCCATTAAATAGGCATGACATAATCCATATTACGTAAAATTACAGCAGAATTAGGGAGAAAAGGGTTTGCGAAGTTTAGAAAAAACGGAAAGAAAACCTTCTTTGATCTTATTGGCCAAACCCGGTTGAGTCTTCGTTCCGTATTTGTGGAGAAAGGATTCCACGTATTGAAAGACGTCGTCGTCGGCCCGATCCCCCATTACGAGACAAGCGTGTCCGTAATCATCCGAAGATCCGTTCGACTTGGAGATCACTCGAAATTCTTTTTTCTTTGTTCCCGCATTTTCAAAAACGGAACGAACCGAATCCGGAGTTGCGATCACGTCTTTTTCACCCGCGATAAACAGAGAAGGAACGTTGATATTTTTTTGAAGACGAACGTAGTCGTAAAAACCGTTGAGAGAATGCATCTCTTTGGTTTCGATCCAATTCATAAATTGTTCGGTCACTCCGTCGCTGATATTCTCGATCGCATTCTTCATGATCTTCTTCACAGTTTTGGAAGAAGTCACCTTCGGGTTGTAAAGAATTTCGTCGATCGGAGTATAAAGTTCTCCCGCTAAGGGCGCGAGAATCGAAGCTCCGAATTTCAAATCCAACATCTTTCTCGCGCGAGGAAATCGGGAAAGAAGACCGATCAACGTGATTCCGATATGATTTAAGTTTCCCGGTCCTCCTAAAGAAACAAAAGCCGCGATGTCCTTTGTGTCCTTTGGTTCGGAAATACAAAAATGAGAATAAAGAATCATCGCACCCATAGAATGACCCACGTAAGAAATTCGATCGGCTCCCGTGATCTTCTTCACTTTATCGATCATCGCGGGAACGTCGTATTTTACGATATCGTCAAACGTAAAGTCTTCGTAACGAGTCGGACTTTCGTGATACGATCTTCCGCAGCCCCGAAGAGAAACCGCAAATACCTCGTAACCTCTAAGTTTCAGATAATAAGGAAGAGAATGCCTTCTGTCTAAATCGACCACATACTTATTCGTCGCGATTCCGTGAACCACAAGAACCGGCGCGAGTTGACGATTCGGTTGCGGAGGAATATGTCTGTGAAGCGCGAGATTCCATCCGTCCTTTGTCTTTGCAAAATGAACCTCGTCCGCGATGTCTTCTTGTCCGTACAACTTACCGATCCAATTCAAAAGCAGAGGATGGATGAGAAGAATTAAGATTAAAATTCCTGTAAAGATAAACGCGAGCGTGGAAGCGAGAAGCGCGAATAACAACAAGATGAGAAATGTGGTGGCTAAGTAGAAAGGACTTCTACGATTCTTTAAGATCGCGAGCACAGAGTTAAAAATAATCGAAATTCCGAATTGTCAAGAATTAGAAGCTGCTTGCCCGAAAATTCCAAGAAAAGATCCTGGTAGAAACCATCCGAGTTCTTCATGTCTCAAGGCCCAGAATACAAACTCTACAAATCGCCGAACGGATGGTATTCCATGGTCGTTCCCGCGCACTGGGTGCAGATGGTCATCGAAGGAATTCCAGCGTTTTTCGAGGAAAACGGAAGCGGCGCCCTTCAGGTTTATGCGTTTGAAAACAAAGTCGGAAGTTATATTCTCAAAGAAGAATTGGAACGATATCTCAAAACCCATGAAATCGACTTTGAAGAAGATAAGGTCGCGGATTTTGAGAACGAAGAAGGGAGCAAGATCATGGCCTGCGAGTTTGTCAAAGAAGACAGATTCTGGATGGTCTATATGATCGCAAATAAAAAAAGGATGATCCTACTTACCTATAACAGCGATGAGGTGCCGGCGGAATATCTCGTAAAAGAACTCACCACCGTCATCAGTTCGATTCGTTTTGCTCAATAGGAATTAGTTTCTTTCAATTCGTCTTCCGGATTCTTTTTTCAATTCGGCTTTTTGAATATATCTTCAAATAAACGCTTTTCAGAGATTTTCCAATTCTCTTTTCAGATTTTCCCTTGCCCGTTTCTCATAACGTTCAAAAAAGAAATCAGTTTTGTAGATTCTTTCCATATTTAGAAAATGTTTTAAAACTTTTCCACGGCCGATTTTGTAATCGCCATCGGAGTAAATGGAATATTCTTTTCTAATATTCTTACAATAGTCGGAATACAAATTCCATTCTTCTCCAAGAATCGATAGATCCGCGTCCAAAAATAAATTCGTATCCAAGTCCTCGCTCGTAGAATGGCCTTTAGTCGCAACGATCTGCGACGCGCATTTTGCGATTTGATCCTTCGGATAACCGATGGATTGAAGTCGATCTTTCGCAATCACTGCGCTTTTTTCCTCATTCTCGTGAGAAGAAACGTCGTAGAGGATGTCGTGATATACGATGGAAAAAAGAATCGTATCCCAATCTTCAATCCGATCTTTTATTTGATAGAGAAGGTTGAAAAGATTTTCGATATGACTGAGATCGTGATAAAATCGATGTTTTTCGGAATAATGTCGAACGATTTCGTTCCAGTAGTTCTCACAGACTTGAAAATCGTCCGAATACTTCCGAATCGTTTCTTGAAACTTTTCTTGGATCATAGATGTTAAAATTACCGCTCTTTCAAAGGATGACTTGCATCCTTTCCATGTTCTAAAAAAGGGAAAAAGAACGAAGATCGCCGAATAGAAGAAAGGCCTCGCAAGAAGGAAAGAATCATTCTATCTCTACATTCTTTCTCCAGGAATCAAAAATTCTCAATCCTGTTTCGAAGGCTTGAGAATCTTGTCGAATACCGAACGTTCAGAGTTGATCGAAATCACTTCGAAAAAAATTCCCGTAAAACCTGAATTCCTCAATCGAAAAATAGGAATTCAGGTTCATAAAGAATGTAAAAATTCATTCGATCGCGAGAGTCGCGGCGACCGCCTTCTTCCAACGTTTTAGTTTTTGAGAACGTTTTTCGGGATCCATCTTCGGTTCAAAGGTCTTATATCCTTTTTGTAAGGACTTGAGTTCTTCCGTGTCTTTCCAAAAACCGACGGCAAGTCCGGCAAGATAAGCCGCGCCCGTCGCCGTCATATCCGGTTCCGGAGCCCGATTGACTCTCATGTTGGAGAAGTCGGAGAGACATTGAAGAAGAATATCGGACTGAGAGACGCCGCCGTCGACCTTGATCTCTTTGATCTTCACCTTTGTATCTTTTTGAATTCCTTCCAAAACTTCGAAAAGACTCAGAGCGATTCCTTCCAAAACGGCTCTTGCGATATGCCGTCTGTGAGTCGCGAGAGAAAGACCGCTGATCGAAGCCTTTGCCCTCGGATTAAAATAAGGAAAACGAGCGCCCGTTGGATACGGAATAAAAACTACACCTTCGGTATCTTCAGCTTGAGCGGCGAGTTCGTTTAAAACTTTCGGAGTATCGGAAAGACCAATCCCCTTCCCCAACCAATCGATCAGAGTTCCCGCGGTAGCGACAAAACCTTCCAGCATATAAGTAGTTTGTCCGTTGAGTCTCCAAGCGATCATCGGGAAAAGACCTCTTTTGGAAAGTTTTGCCTTGGGTCCGATATTGATGTCGACAAAGGCCCCTGATCCTTGGGAAATTTTCACTTCTCCCGGTTCGAAACAACACTGACCGAAAAGAGCGGCCATCTGATCTCCGATCGAAGCTCGGATCGGAACCGAATTCCCGCCAAGAAATTCGGGAAGGCTGTGACCGAAATCTCCGTTGCTATCCTTAACTTCCGGAAAGAGATTTGCCGGAATTCCAAAAATGGAAAAGATCGGTTTGTTCCAGATCAATTGAAAAGGATTGAACATTCCCGTAGCGACAGCGTTAGACGAATCTGTGAGATGATTCTTGCCGCCCGTAAGTTTATAGATAAACCAAGTATCCAGGGTTCCGAAAAGGACTTCTCCGTTTTTACACCTTTTTTTGAGTTCCGGATTCTCATCCAAAACCCATTTCAAACGACAGGTTGCGTGATCGGTCGTAAAACGAAGCATGGAAGTCGCGATCATCATCGGATGATTGGTAAGGTTTCCGATTACTGTGGAAATGAGACGGATCAAACGCCAGACAAAATTCCGATTCATCGCGTCTGCGGTTTTATAAGAACGGACATCCGCCCAACTGATCAGAGGAGTCAGGGGTTTTCCCGAAGATTTTTCCCAGAGAAGAAAAGAACCGCGTTGATTACAAATTCCTAATACTGCGATTTCTTTTGCGAGGGCCTTTTTCTTTTGAATTTTTTTCAGAAGCGAAAGAAGAGCCTTCCAAAGAACTTCGGGATCGTGTTCGAGGGCGCCCGGAGCCGGAATGTTCGGAGGAGTTTTTTCATACTGTCTTTCGACGATTTTGCCTTTGCGATCGAGTAAAAAGGCTCGAATCCCGCTTCCTCCGCTGTCGATGGAAAGGACGTATTTTCCTTTTGGGTTGGTCATTCAATTCTCCGAAATATTCTTGCTGGATAAAAAAAGAAGAATCCGTATCATCTCGCAAAAGAAAAATTCAAAGAGATAAAACGAAATCAAAAAAATAGATAATCGAAAGCAGAAGATTCTGTCTATGTTTTTTGCGAAAAGGAAAGGACAAAGAAGAGGGTTTTCATTCTTAAAAAAAGAAATCCCGGGGACAAACTCGAAAAAAACGCCCCGAAACCGGGAGCAGGATAAGAATCCGGGATCGATCTTAAGAATCAAACCTGCCTCCTTAAGATCGAAAACGGATTCCAAAAAAAGGAAATAAAAACTTTCTAAACTAAGATTCCTCTTAGATGAGAAAGAATTCCTTTATTATCGGACGTTGGAATGTCCTTCGCCATCTTATGAAAGATCATCGATTGGGATTGGCGATCCAATTTATCCATAAGCATTCCGAGAAAACGAGGTTCGGAAACAAGGACAAGACTTAGGAAACGATTGGATTTTCTTCCCTGAGAAATTCGATCCGAAATCTGACTCGCAAACGTTTCCGCGACTCTGCGTTTCGGTTCCTGGACGGATTCGGTATCAAAGGCCACTCTTTGCGCCTTTGCACTTTTACCGGGGCCGGAAGCTTGGAGGATGAGCTCCCGATTTTTCATTCTTCCTTTCGGATTTTCGATACTTTCCAAAAGTTCCAGACCATTTCGAGAACCTTTGTACTCGTAAATTTTCGCTTCGGATCGATTTGCGACCACAACCCATTTGTTTTTCATACACAACTCCTATCGAGCGACCCATAGGGAGCGAGATAGCCAAAAGCCGCGAAGCGGAAGCGTTGGCTCTTTGCGAAGCAAAGATGAGCGACAAACAATCCTTATTCTCAGCAAATTCTATTTCAGAAAAAACTTCCTCAAATCACTCAAAATCATTCCAAACAAAAATAAAGCCATTACAAAGAAAGTAATCCGAGATAGCCAAAAGCCGCGAAGCGGAAGCGTTGGCTCTTTGCGAAGCAAAGATGAGCGACAACAATCCTTCTTCTCAGCAAATTCTATCTCAAAAAAACTTCCTCAAATCACTCAAAATCATTCCAAACAAAAATAAAGCCATTACAAAGAAAGTATCCGAGATAGCCAAAAGCCGCGAAGCGAAACTCAGTGCCTCACTCCCTAAGGGTCGTTCGCACAATGTTGGCTCTTTGCGAAGCAAAGATGAGCGACAAACAATCCTTCTTCTCAGCAAATGCGATCTCAAAAAAAACTTCCTCAAATCACTCAAAATCATTCCAAACAAAAATAAAGCCGTTACAAAAACATTAACGAAGGAGAATCGAATCCAACCGCGGTAGCCAACTCAAAGGTGAACTTGTTCTATACGAATGAAAAGAAAAGTTCAATCTCTTTTTGTGAATCAGAAAACAAGAACTTCCGTTGTATAACAATTGTTTTAGTATAAGATAAGAATCCGCCATTACTGGAAGAATAAACACCGGATCGGATTTCGATACGATACGAATAAAAAAGAACGATTTGGATCCGAAAGCCCAGAACAAACCGGAGATATATTATTTAATCATAATATATCTCATTCTCAAAATCCTTCAAAACAATCGAAACATTTCATAGAACAAGTCATAGAAATAAACGACTCTGAAATCAAGGCTCAGATTTTTGTTAAGCGACAAAATATGCCATTCGGACAGGTAATAAAGAATGAGTTCTTTTCTGAATTTCGAAAAAGACAAGGCCAAAAGAGGAAAAAAATATTTTACCGGAAAGCCTGGAAAAAAAGCCTGTAAAAAGAGATATCCGCACTGGATTTAGCAGAAACGTAAAAGTAGGAATTCATTCAGTTGAAAGATCATAGCAAAATAGCATTCAGACTTCTTACGTCTTTGACACAAATGGATTCATTTCTGAATTTCTTTGCTCAGACTTCTCTTCGCTTAACAATTTGTGACTTCGAAATATCAAGAAAGAAAATTATTTATAAATAGAATTGAATCATGAAATCCACACTGGCTTTTCAGTTTATATACTGAAAGGATTTTTACGGCAAATACTTATATGTTTATCAAAGAAATCTTTGATCTTTGAATTCATTCTCAAACAAAAACAAGAAGAATGAAAATAGAGAACTCAGGTTTTGTTTTTTATAAAGGAAACTTTTTCTTTTTAAAAAACGCTGAAGAAGACGTTATCTCCGCTTCGAAATTCAAAGGGCACGAGAGTAACGAAAGACAAGACAGGAGTGTTTACGATGGGTTTTTTTCCAGATTTGGATTTATTGAATTATCTCGGCTCTTTAAACAACGGGATCAATCGATATTTAGAATTTTTTTATTCGTCGAGTATTGCAATCAGCCTTTTAACCGGAATTTCCGGCTTGTATAAAGGAAGATCGAATCATCTCAACTTGGTTCGTGGGATATTTTTATTGAGCGTGTTTTTCTGCATCATCGGTCAAGGAAGAGCTTTTTCTTATATCATTCTACCGACCGACACCTTGCTTACCATGGAACATCGAATCTTCTATTCGTATTTTTTCGGGTTTGCGATTTGTGCAAGTTTATCCACGACATTCTATTCTCTTCACGTGATTGGATATTTAAAAGATCCTTTAAAACCGAGCCTTTGGGCCTTTCTCGGTTTTCCGGTTGTCTTTATCCTTTCTTTATTTTTAGAAAATCTGCATTCGATAACCTATTTAGGCAAGGGTTTGATTTTTTCAATGCAGGTGACTGGCGGGATTTGGTCCTTTTCCTATATCAAAAAACAAAAACTAAAACGAATCTACTACAACTATCCTTTGCAAAATTTTGCTCTGAGTTTTGCGATATCCGGTCACACCATCGGACTCTGGATCGGTTCGATGAATTTAGTCATACTTGCTCTGGCAGCGCCGGCGCTTTTTGTGATCTATTTTTTTATTCTAGAATACAACTATCCTGAGATTTTGAGAAAAAGCATTTTTAGACCCAAGAATTCGGAAATTGAAACGGAACTAGAAACTGAGAGCATCCAAGAGGAAGCTCAGATCCTCAATCAGTACATCCCTCGCAATCTATTGGAAGGAGTGAATATAACAAAAATCGACGAGAACGTCGAACGATTTGTTTTAAATCGAGAATTTTTAGACGAAGAGATTCGTTTGCCGGATTTTTCAGCTTACATTGGATTGTCAGTCCATCAAGCCTCTTATTATCTAAACAATTATAAGAAGCTAAGCTTTTCCGACTTTCTCAATTACCATAGATTACAAGCTGCAAAGGAAATGATTTTAAGAAATCAGGAAATGAACCTTTTGGAAATCGCCTTGGCTTGCGGATTCAATTCTCCTTCCTCTTTTCGAAGGGCTTGTCTCAAGTTTGAAGAAAATTCTCCAAAAGAACTTCGATTCAAACTGCTTGGGGAAGCAAGACCGATCCAAACTCTGGAACTACAAGCTCAAATCTGAGCTTGTGGATTCTTATTTTCCATCTACACGTTTCCCAAAGTATTCATTTATTTTGCAGGAGATGGCAAACAATGTGGTTCTGTTCCCGAATGGAGCAGAACCTTTTTCGAATCGGATTCTCCTCCTCTAAATCAGAAACTTACCCGCAAGTTTGAAAACTGCCGGGATCCAATCCACAAAGATCCGAATTCCAATAAGAATTTTTGTCGAAGTTCCGACTGAGAAACTTTGTATTTGCAAAAAGTAAATTTAGAATGCAAAAATGATTCATCCTGAACTCTAATTCGTATTTTATATTTTTATAATATTCTCATCCTCCCCCACTCAGTGACCGGCACTCACTTAAATGCCACTTAAAGCGACATCTCATATTATCAACTGAATAGTTGATTCTGTAAATATTACTTCACAAGAATGGAATTGGAAGGTATTAGAGCCTATTCCGATGATTCTTCCATGCTCATATATTTCTTAAAAAAATCAGGTTATCTCCAAAGAGGTTTTTTATGTTTCGGATAATGATTCTTCTTCCAGTTATTTTTGTTCAACTGACCTGCAAAGGTCCTCCCGAGAAACCGGATCCACCGTTGACCTTATTTAAGTTCTTAGTCGAGCCTCCAGTCAATGTAAATGAGGACGCAACTTCTCAACCCTCCGTGACAAACCCATCTTATAATTCGAATAGGATCAGTGATACGGGACAAACCTTATGTTATACCAATGCAGGAGGTGTTACGGCTTGTCTTAACACAGGACAAGACGGAGAATTTAACGATATTCCAAGCCAACGGTCCTTTACCGGTCCGACGCAACATTCTCAATATACGAATGATTATACGACCCTGGATAACAATCGTGGCCTTGTATGGAAAACCTGTCCGGAAGGCCAAACGGGGCCAACCTGCGCCGGAGCGGCTACGCCTTTCAGCTGGAATACTGCAAGTTTGGGCGGCCCTGGAACCTGCAACGCTCTCAATGCTCAGAATGGAGGGAACGGCTACGCGAGAAGAACAAACTGGAGAATTCCGACCGCAAAAGAATTACTTTCTATCTATCACTATATGAACGCTCCCGCACATATGGAAACAGCACCTTTCCCAAACGCCGATCAAAGTAATGTTTATTTAACGAATACCGATTATCCTTTGAATACGACGATGGAATGGGTTGTAGACTTTATCAATTCTCCGCCCATTCAGCCTTTTGTAAAGGGAGCTAACGGACTTCTTCGATGTGTTTCCGGAACTCCGGAATCGGCTTTCAATTTTACGGATAACGGGAACGGTACCGTCACCGATCGAAACACAAATCTCCTTTGGTCTAAATGTCCATTTGGAAAATCAAACACTACGTGTTTGGCGGGAGTTTTGTTTTCAGGAAACCGAAACAGCGCGCTTGCAAACTGCAACGGCTTGGTTCTTGCGGGAAGAAGTGATTGGAGACTTCCAAACGTAAACGAGCTTTTAAGCATCGTGGACTACGCAGGAGCTGGTAATCCCGCGATTCAAACAGCAACTTTCCCCAATTTTCCTTCCGCCCTTTTTTGGACTTCTACAAGTGATATAAATGCCTTAACTACAAGTATAGTCATTAACTTCGGAGGCGGCGGGACATTGACAACGACCGCAAAAACGAACCCAGCAAGCGCTATCTGTGTAGCTACAGCACAATAAACTTAGAATGTTCTATTAAAAATGAAGAGCTTGTCCGAAAACTTGAAAGGGACCACTGAAGATACTCCGTAATCTCTTGATAAAACGCAGGAGTTCCCACGGATTTCGTCCCTTAGTCAGCTTTTGAATTTTCTAACAAACCGATTGCCGTCAAATTCTCATTGGAGTTCCTACATTTTGGGGTTTTGAGACAAGCTCCGAATACTTTGAATATAAAACTTAGCGTCTTTCTTCGAGTATTGAATTCATAAAAAAATCGTCCTCTTTAGAAAATAAAAAAAGAGAATCCGTTTATCGGATTCTTTTGCGATTTCCATTCAGTTCTAATCCATATTCTCATTTTCAAACTTCCCAAGAATAAAACCAGTCAACATACCTTTTGTCTTGGAAGCTCTTCCAAAATCATTCGATCTTATCGGAAGAGCAACAAATCCCGGCAATGGTTTTGAGCCATAGAACAAAGTTTGGATTCCAAAGCCAGAGTCCCGACAAAACAAGGATTCTTGTTTTCAAGATATAACCTGAATAATTCGATCCTCGAATTTGAATTTACAAAATCAAAGAATGGCCGAGCAAAGTTACATCTACTCATTCTATACAAAATAAGAAAAACAAAGGGAAGAATTGTTTTGTATAGAATCGAGTTCTATTTTTGAATCCATGGATTCAGGAATATCGGTAATTTTTATAATTCAGAAAATCTTAATTCTATAATATGTTTTTAACTAAAAACGGGGAAACGCACATGCAATTTCGTTTTATTTTATGTATTTTGAATCTATTCTTTTTCTTCTGTGTAAATGCTCCGGAAAAACCGGATCCGCCATTTGTAGCATTACAATATTTGAATAAGGTAGACACCCCGGAAATTCAAGAAGAATCAAGCGGCTCCGATTCCTGCCCTTCCGGGTTCTCCAATTTTAATCCGAACGCTATATCCGATACGGGACAAACCAACTGTTATTTAGGATTGGCTTCCACCCCCTGCTTGGGAACCGGACAAGACGGGGAATACGCCAACATACCGAATGCGAGAAATTTCGTAGGACCGACTCAACACTGTAGATATCCTTCCGATTACACGACGTTAGACACGCTTCACGGCCTTACCTGGAAATCCTGCGCACAGGGTCAAAGTGGTTCCAATTGTGCCTCCGGAGCCACCGCTCCCATCAGCTGGACTAACGCAAACGGTGGACTTCCCGGAAGTTGCTCGGAGTTGAATACTCTAAACGCGGGCAAGGGTTATGCGGGAAAAACAAATTGGCGAATTCCGACTTTACGAGAACTTGCTTCTCTGCTCCATTACACGAACAATCCGCATATCAATGGTCAATTTCCGAATACCTTTTCAGGTATCAGCTACTGGAGCAATACTCCGGATCTTTTAAATTTTGGGAACAATTTCGTAATTCGTTTCGACGCGCCCAATCTCGGCTTTTACTCTAACGTTCAGGCCGTGAATATCAATCTCCGTTGTGTTTCCGGAAGTTCTTTGTCTGCACCCGCATGGATCGATAATGCAAACGGAACGATTACCGATTCCAATACCGGTCTTCTTTGGATGCAATGTCCCGATGGAGTGGCTTGGCCGACCTGCGCGGGAGCGCCTAACAACGAAGATTGGAACACCGCGATCAATACCTGCGAAATGCTGAATTTTGCAGGGAGAACGAATTGGAGATTACCGAACGTAAACGAACTTTTGAGCATCGTCGATTATACACAGCCTGCTCCCCGGATCAATCCGATCTTTCCGAATACGCCTCCCAACCCACACTGGACCTCGACTACGTTTGATAATTTGAAAACCTCCGCTATGCTGATCGACTTTGCCAGCGGACAGTTGTGGGTGAACGATAAATCGAGCGCCCTCCGAGTTCGTTGTGTAACGACAAATTGATCCGAACTCGAAGCTCGACCGTATCTTGTTCTTCAAGTTTTTACGAGCGGTTTTCAAAGTAAAAAACGGAATCGATAAGAATCGGCTTATGGGTGGAATTCCGGATCAAACTTCAAGGATTATGATCGTAAATAAGGTTTGAAAAGGCGTCGCCCTTTCTTTGTAATCGGATCTATTTTCAAAAAAGTTCGATCTTTATTCTTCCAGTTTGTATCCCATCTCCGGGGTTAAGGCGATCGCGCTTTTTGCAAAGTTCCCGATTCCTCTGCCGATTTCTCTTCCCTTTTCGTCAACAAGAATCGATTCCGCAATGATCTGGTGAGTCGCGTTTTGAACCACCGATCCCTTCGCGGTTAAAATCCCGGATTGAATCGGCCTAAGAAGCGTTAGGTGAAACGTAGAAGTGAGAACAAAGTTTCCCTTCACGAGAGAATTGGCGGCAAAAAAGGCCGCGTCGTCCGCCGCTTTGAAATAGACAACTCCGTGCGTGGAGCCCGCTGCGTGAAAAAAATCTTCTCGAATTTCTATCTTGAGTTCCGCCGTTCCTTTTCCGATCGTTAGCAACGGTTTAAAATATACGTTCACCGGAGCGCCGTGATACATGTTCTCCAGTTTTCGGTAGTGTTCGAGTGAGTGCTGATTCGTAACTTCTGACATAGCTTCAGATAAAATCGGTTCACCCAAGAAGAGAATCCTTTTTTTGAACAGACGAATGTCGAATTTGAAATCCGGAATATTTCGATCCTTTTTCCTACCTTCCTTTGAAGGTTTTATATAGGAACTATTTACGAATGAGTATAACTATAGAGACTTCCTAACGGCCCTGGACGAAGGAAAAATCCGCTTTATAAAATTCCAAACATCCGTTAGAGTTCCCACAAATTACGTCTCATTATTTTTTGTAGAATTTCTAATTTTTCTTTTCTTATCCCAAATTGAAATGAGTTCCCGCGTTTCAAGGTCTTGAGAGCCGGAGCAGGTATGTTTGTCTTTTGAATCCGAATCGAACTCTTGCCTTCCAATGGCTTACATTCTGAAAGTTGAATCGATCCAAGCCATTGGAAAACCTAACGAACCGTTTCGCGATATTCACTCGGAGTCATTTCCTCTTCTTCTTTAAACGCTCGCAAAAAACTCGTCTTCGAATTAAAACCCGCGTCCAGGCCGACTCTCAAAACGGGATGATCCGTGGTTTTAAGAAGTTCTTTCGCTTTTCGAATTCTATATTCTCTGCAGAGTTCTAAAAAACTCTTTTGAAAATATCTACCGATCGCCTGCGAGACCGTATGCGTGGAAATACCGAGTTCCTCGGCTAAACTTCCGAGATCGAACTCGGAATCCAGATAAGATTCTTTTGAATTTAGAATTTTAAAAATTCTCTCACCGATTTCATGAACGCTCTCTTCGCTTAACAAAGATTTTTTATATTTGAATTCTTCTTTTTCATACAAAGTCAAAGGGACCGTTTCCGAACTTTCAGCGTAAACTCTAAACCAAGCAAATCCGATCACCCAAAAAGAAAGCGCTGCGTTGGATATCGTTTCGGCCCTAAATCCGGAATCGATGAGAAAGAGAAAAAAAGAAAACAAAAGAAGAATCACACAAAGAATCACAAACTTTCTAAATACGAAAATTTCACGAAACACCGACGCCGGAAATTCTTTCCCAAGTTCTCCGAGTCTTACGTAAATTCTTCCAAAGATCACGATGTTGGAAAGAAGAGTCGCCAAACTCATTCGAATACATTCCGCGTGAGGAGTGATTCTATCTTCCAAAATGTATTTTAATTTTTCTTCGGGGCTTAGGAGATAATGAGGAATCGAATACAAAAAAAGAATCAAAGGCGCTAAAAAAGAAAAACGGGTCCAGATTTTATCCTTTGGATATCCGAAATACTTCTGAAGCGCTATGGCGAAGATCGGGGCCGCGAGCGCTCCCAAAGGAAATCCGACCCTCGAAAGATGCGGGAACTCCAAAACCCAACCCGTCTGAAATCCCAAACCGAGACCGAATAAAAGAGAAAGATGAAGAAAAGCCCAACCAAGATATCGGCTATCGTTTCCTTTTTGTTTCAGACGAAAAAAGAATAAGGAAAGAAGAATCGACTGAAGCAAGCCGCCGACGATGGCAAAGGATCCGAAATCCAAATTCATCTTTTTCTCCTTAAAAAACGGGTTCCACCCAATGGGGTGGGGCGACCGGACCTTGGTTTCGAGATAAACTAAACTCCATTCGGAGGAACCTGAATGTCAAGAATCTTAATCAAAACCCTATTTTCAGTTTTTCTTTTCACGTTTCTTTCTTCTTTAAACGCGGAAGGTATTTCACTTCAAGGAGGACTTTCTCAACCGCTTCTGGGAGGTTGGAACCTCGCAGGAACCTACTACGGAAAAAATCTCGTATTCGAATATTCTCACGGCTCGAATCTCAATTTCGACGCCGCCGGCGGAGTCGGTTTAAACGAAACGGAAAGGGAACAAGGTCTCAGGGTCAATGCTCCTTACACGACTGGTTTCGGCGTCGGTTATCTTTTTACTCCCAACTTGGATCTTCGTCTGGAAGTGAAAGAACATTTCTATCGCGTTCAATCAAAGACAAGTCCGGACGAACTCTATCTTTCACAATCCCTGGGAATTCGATCCGATCTTCCGATTCAGGGAAACGGTTTTGAAAACTGGGTTCCTCCCCTTTCTTCTTCCGAGAATTTTTTGGATCTCACGGTTCGAAAAACGATCGAAGCCGAATTCTTATACGGCGCCAAATACGTTTCTCCCGGTTCCACTCACCGTTATAGAACTCGCTCAGTTGGATTCGGTCTCTACTATCGTTTTTTTCCTCTTGGTGGAAGCGAAGGTCTTATGTTCGAACCGTCGATTCGTTTTTGGCCGAACGCTTGGAGCGATTCCCCGAATGCTGTCGCATTTGAAAATCAGTACGGTCTTTTAGGTCTTCATAAGGCCCACGATCAAGGACTCTTCGTAAACGTCTCGATCGGTTATTACAAGAGGTTGGAGTAATTTAAGAATTATGGCATTCTCGGAGGAAATTTCAGATTTAAGATTTCCCGCATCGCGTTTTCCAATTCGACACGAAGAGATTTTTCAGTTTCGGAAACGTAAGCTTCGAACAAGGAAGGAAGGCTTTCCGGATCGTTGATCGTCCGTATGGTCGCGACGGCTTCGAGTCTCAAATTCAGTTTTTCTCTCGGGTTTCTCGCAAGAACGAGTAACGCAGGCACCGCGTTCTTATCTTTGAGTTCCCCCAAAGAATGAATCAATTGCCATTTAACCATATTCTCTTTTTCTTCGGAAAGAATTTTGGTAAGTTCGATCGCACTCGTATTCGCGCCTAACTTTCCCACGGCGTAAGCGGCCTTGGTCCGAAGTTCGGTTTCCTCTCCGTTAGTCAACACGGCGAGAATTCCCTGCCCTCCCCCGTTGCTTCCGAGGTCGAGCAATAGATCGATCATCCTCGCTTTGAGAAAAAGAACGTCTTCCTTAGTCAATTGTTCGGATACCGCTTTCGCTCCTTGTTTATCCTGAAAGACAAGAAGCGCCTCCAAAGAAACCCTTCTGATATCCGGATTCGGATCGCTCAAACCCTTGTAAAAAAGAGAGATGTTCTGACGGTTTTTTTTGTTTTTAAGAATTTCGAGAGCCACAAGACGAACGTCGTCGTCCGGATCGCTCGTCGCCGATTTTTGAAACTGAGAAAATTTTTCAGTCATTCCCAAACGGTTGATCACGATGAGATATTTTTTTCGCACACCCGAACTTTCGTCGTTCACCAATTTATGAATCTGATTCTGAATTCTTTCGTCCTTTATGATCAGAGAGGACTCTAAAAAATACAACCTCTGAACCGAATCTTTGGAAAGAGACATGTCCAAAAGAATCGGCAACGCCCGATCGTCCTTTAAAAGTTGCATGAGTTTATAACTCAAAAGTCTTACTTCGGTCTCCGGATCCGCAAAGGCGGCGATCACGGAATAGATCAGTCGTTTCTCCTTTTTCTTTTCGGCCAAAAGAAGAATCTCTTTTTTCAGAATTACGTTAGTCGTCTTTTGGAAGGTAGAATCCAAAACGTTTACCCAATTCGGTGCAAGACCGTCCAAGTCTTCGAGTTCGCCGAATAGTTTTAAGATCGCAAGTTGAACCTTTTCGTCCGTAGAATCGTTCTGAAAAATCGGAACCAATTCCTTAACCAGATCCAACCGGCTTCGAGATCGAATTTCGGAAATGGCCGAAATTTGAGCCTTTCCGGCGCTCAAGACCTTTTCTTTAAATTCGTCTTTGGGAGTTTCTGCCGCTACGATCGGAATGGTAAGTAGAATCAAAAGGAAAACGTTTGTGAAGAAGATCCTCAGAAAAATCCCTCCCTTCGAGTGGATTCTTCCAGCGCTGCGGAGGCGGCGCGTTTGTTTTCATAAGCTTCGGAAAGAGAAGGGTCCAAGTCGATAGAACTCTGGAACGAACGAACCGCTCGTTTGTATTCTCCGTTTTTGTAATAACAGATTCCGAGATAGTTGTATGCCGTGGCCGCGGTCTTCGGTCTTACGTCCGAACGAACGATCGCGGTCAATTCGTCGATCGCTTTCTCACGATCCAAAATCGAATTGGAATCTATTAGAATTTTTGCAAGTACCAGTCGGCCTTCCATGTCCTCGGGATCCATATGAGCCGAACGAAACGCTTCGTCCTTGGCGCGGTTTTTGAGATCGGGGTCTTTGGACCTATTGTAAAGAAGCGCCAGTTTTTTGTGGGCATTCTTCAGATCGCTTCCGTCTCTGGAAGTATTCAAAACTTTTAATAGGATTTTTTCGGCGTTGGAATCGTCCTGCATTCCCATATAGGCTTCGGCCATCTTGAGATAGACCTTGTAAGCGTCTTCCTTGTGTTTTACCACACCCGTGTATTCTTCCACGGCTTCACGGAAGAATTTATTCTCCAAGAGATAGTCTCCCAGAGCTTCCCTGCTTTGTACGTTTTCGGGTTCGAGCGCAGCGGACTTTCTCCAGTTTTCGATCGCCAAGGTTCCGTTTCCGGAATGTTTGTAGACGAGCCCGAGCGTATGATACGCCTTTGCGTTTTTCGGATTGAGTTCGAGTACACGATTTAGGGCCGTGATCGCTTCTCCGTAACGTTCCATCTGATCCAGAACGACTCCGAGATTGATAAGCGCAGTTTCGGTAAAACTATCACCCGGAGTGGAAGACACGATTCTTCTATAAGTTTCTTCGGCGGAAAGAAGATCGCCTTTGTTGTAATACGCTTCCGCGAGTTGAAAGAGAGAATCCAAATCGGTAGGATTGTATTTCAGACTTTTCTGAAGAGCGGAGATCGACATTTCTCCTTGATTCAAATTGGAGAATCCTTCCGCGATCAATCTATAAATCTCCGGATCGTTCGCGCCCGCGTCTCTTGCAAGTTCCAGATATTTCAGAGCTTCTTCTTTTTTTCCATTCTTCTGAAGAACGACGGCGAGGTTATAAAGATACTTCGCTTCGTTTGGAGAAAGCGAGCTCGCCTGTCGGAAATGATATTCCGCGCTCGGATAATCCTGTTTGTTGTAGGCGATGTTTCCCAGATAAGAATGCGAAAGAGCGGCCAGCCTTCCGGAAGGAGACTTCATTACAACTTTCTTAAATTCTTCTTCCGCTTGCGGAATCTCGCCTTTTTTAAAATAACTCACCGCCAAGTTGTAAGTGAGATACATATCGTCCGGAGATTGAGCAAGTCCTTCCTTGTAAGCGTCGATCGCCGCGTCGGGATCGTTCAACTCGTTGAAAAGATTCCCCGCGAGCAAGGAAATCCTAGGATCGTTGGGCGCGATTTCCTTTGCTTTGAGCGCCGCCATTCTCGCGTCGGCGAATCTTCCCGCGTGTTTGTATGCGAGTGTAAGATTGTAATACGCGTAAAAATTCTTCGGATCAAATTGAACCGCTTTCTGGAGACGTTCGATCGCCTGCGGATAACGTCCGCTCTCGTCGTGTATTACGCCTAACACTGTGAGTGCGATGGACTTCTCTTCCTGAGTTCCGGTAGAATCCAAAAATTCATTACAATAATCGAATGCTTGTCTTGTGAATCGTTCCTTATAAAGATTGATACACTTCGCGAGTTGCGGATTCGCATTTCCGTCAGGAAGATAAGGTCTTTCGAGAAGACGATTGATATCGGATTTATTTTGTACGAGATCTTTGTTGAAACCGCCGGCGAACTCGGAACCGGGAGAAGAACGGAAGAATTGATAGTAAACCGCGAAACTCAAAGCTCCCAAAACGAGGGCTCCGAGAAGAATCCAGAATATTAGAAGTTTATTGTATGATCTGCGAATCCGAATGGGCTGCTCCTTATCTTCGGGGAAATAGAGTTCTTTTTCCTCTATTCCTTCTAAGAACAGCCTGTTTTTTCGGATTTCTTTTTCATCCATCGGATTTGATTTCGTTTTTGAGAATTGCGTCTAAGATTCCATTTACAAACCGAGCCGATTCTTCACTCTCGAATTCTTTCGTGAGCTCCACCGCTTCGTCGATCGTAACGTTCTTCGGAACTTCCCAGGTATACAACAAAGCATAGACTGACAGACGAAGGATCGCCTTATTGACGACGCTGATTCTGGAAAAGTCCCAGTTTTTGGAATACTTCTTTATCAGAGTATCGATCTGTTCCTGATTTTTCACAACCCCATTTACGATAGAAATGGCGAAATCCCTTTCTTCTTGTTCTGTTTTTTTATCATACCACTTGAACTTCAAAACGTCCTTGAGAGGAGGTTTTGTAAGTTCCAATTGGTAAAGTGCCATTACGGCGATTTCGCGGGAAGTACGTCTGGCTGACATTTAGAGAAGGGAAAGCAGGTTGACCATTTCGATAGCCGTGGTAGCGGATTCCGCACCTTTGTTTCCGGCCTTGGTCCCTGCTCTTTCGATCGCCTGTTCAATCGTATCCGTGGTTAAAACTCCAAACACAACCGGAATGGAATACTGGACGCCGATCGAACCGATCTTTGCGGATTCTCCCGCTACGAAATCAAAGTGAGCGGTCGCGCCCCGGATCACCGCGCCCAAACAGATGATCGAGTTGTATTTTTTGGAAGCCGCCGCCTTCGCGACTACCACTGGCATTTCATAAGCGCCTGGAACTCTTACCACGGTGATATCTTCTTCTTTGACTCCGTGCATCCGGAAGGATTCAAGAGCGCCTTTCAAAAGGCTTTCGGTGATGAATTCGTTAAAGCGGGAAACAATCACGCAGTGTTTTTGTCCCTTGCCGTTTAGATCTGCTTTCAGTTCTTGGATCATAGATTCCTGATTGATTCTATTGTTGAGAAATCACATGTTACCTATTGTGGCAAATCAAAAAGTCCTCTCAGGATCGTTTTTCTCCCTTTCGATACGTTTCCTCTTATTTTCGTCCCTGATTCTTACCTTGATCGATTGTTCCGTCTATCGAAGAATCTTTCAGAAGGAAGACGTCTTTTTAAAATCCTTAAATCTTCCCGAATGGGTTTTGGAATCTTCGATCAAACTGAGAGTTTTGTCCGGTCTTTTGGACGTACCCAATCCTGAGGATTCTCTTCCGGAAGACGAGATCGCAACGTTTGAAAACGGAGCGAGAAGAATTCTTGCAACTTCACCGCAGGCGATGAAGGATCTTTTTGAAGCGACCGGCTGTGTGGACGGTTCGAAACTCGCGGGGATCCGCGCCAACAGAATCACGGAAAGAGAAGAAGACGTCTGGTATGGAATCTGTCAGAACGGAAAAGAAGACGCGATCATCTTTCGATTGTTTCAGATGGGGAATGTGGATCTTTATAGAAGATATGAAAAGGAAACCGTTCCCGCCTGGGAAGAAGCAAGAAAACTCGCGGCTAACAATCCGGACAAGGCCGTACGTCTCGCCAATCAAGTCATCGAGTTGGAACCGGCTCATCCGGGGGCGAGAAAACTTTTAGGCAATCTTTATCTCAAGGGCGGCTACTGCAAAGGGTCGGTTCGGAATTATAGAATTTACTTACGCGTTATGCCTCTCGCCGGAGACAAGTGGAAAGTTCACGAACGACTTCAGGAGAAATGCCCGGACTTTCTAAAACCGGAACCCAAAAAAGAAGAAGTGGAACTTCCGGAAAGCGATCCGGATTCTTTTTAACTTCATATCTATGAGAGTTTTATAAATTATATTTTTTTGATATACAAAGCGCTTTTCCAAAATCTTAAAAAAGCGACTACAACAACTCTGTCAAACTCGCAATCAAAACGCTGGAGCTCCCGCTGACCAAGTTTTCTTAAGCGGGCTATGAACTTTCCAAAGGAATTATTTTTGTAAAATCCGGATTGGAGTTCCTACATTTGAGATTTGGGGACAAACTCCCGATAAAGGTTATTGTCTTCAGAACACACAAATCGCATTCTCATTCTCACGCTCACAAGGACATCGATCGAAATGTTCTCATTTTTTCGATTTAAGAATGCAACTCCGAGTAGAGTTCCTTTCTCGTCCGGAAAGATCCTTTTTGTCTCCATTCTTCCAGGAAAGAATCAATTCCTTTGATAAATAAACTATTTAAGAATTTTCTAATTTGCTAAAAAAATCGACAAAAAAAATTCAAAAGCCGCCACCTCGCACACTCCTTTGGAACCGTTCCGGATGAGAGGTAAAAAATAATGCTTGAGCAGTCTCCGTCAAAAGTTCATTCTAATCCTATGATCTGGGTACACAAAATTCCGAATAAACTCGAAGAAATTCTCGGTCTGGATGGTTCACTTCAGTTTCGTAAATTTCTCAACACCACTCTGAACGAGTTCCGTAACGAAATCGTCGGTTTTTCTTCCAACCGTTTTGAAAGGAGACTTCACAAAGAAGCTTCCGCTCTCAATGAGGAAATCAAAGAACTCCGCGGTATACAATCGCAAACCAAAGAAGAAATTCATCTTCTCCGGGGGGAAATGAACCAATGGAAGTTGGAGACCACTCGAGAATTTTATTTATTCCGTTCGGAGATTCAGGATTCTCAGAGTAAGTTTCGAGAAGAGGTGTTCAGTCACCACAACGAACTTAAGGTGGAATTGAAAACGGAGATTTCGGAAATCCATAAAACGATCTCGACACAAACTCGTTGGATTTTAGCGGGAATGTTAGGCGTGGGGAGTTTTTTACTCGGTCTGGCAAAGTTTGTCTAACTTTGTTTTTCCTTTCCGACACGGATCACGAGAGTGATCTTTCCGTCCGGTTTTTCCACCACTTCAAAACCCTCTTCTCTGAGAGTTTTTTTGATCTTATAAAGTCCAAAGTTTACTACTTTGGACTGAGAAACCGTTTTTGGAGTAGATCCTTCCATCTCTAAGAGTATCGGATTTGACCGGACTTGATCTTAAACCCGAATAACGGTTTTCTTTCCGTCGGAAGGTTTCCTTGACAAAGTCAGGCAAAGAATCTGTCATGAATTCGAATGGCATTTCGAACGGTCTTTTTTTCGATTCTTCTGGTCTTTCTTTCCGGATTGGCAATCGTTGCCTACGATCCGGATCTTCTCCAATGGGAGACCCTCGAATGGATCTACGAAAAACGGACTTTCTTTCTTTTTTCCCTCATTTTTATCATCTCGGCAATACTTATCTATTGGATCTATTTTAAGGCGAAAAAAGGGATTCTCGATTCTAAAAACAAAACCGTAGCCCATCTTCAAGAATCGTTAAACGAAGTGATCCAAGACAACCAATCCCTTTTTTCCTTTTTAAAAACTGCAAAAGACGGACTCGAAAAACAACTGGAATCCTCCAAATCGAAATTTTCTCCCGAATTCTATTCCTCCTGCTCTGCGGAATATCGAAAACTCACGATGGAATTTTCTTCTTCTTCGGAAATTTTCAAAGAAATCCCTTTGGGACCGGAAGAGGAAAAGAACAAAAAGAATGGGAATAACTTTAGAATTTCAGAATATTCTGATCTAATCAATCGCCATAGAAAACTTTCCAGGTCCTTGGAAAAACTGAGAGAGGATCTCACCCGTCTCAGGGAAAAGGTTTCCGAGATATGACTCCGTTCAGGACATTTTTCTTTTTTCTTTTTTTCCTCCTGTTCGGTTGTTCCGCGTCAGTCGACAAGGTATCGGCTTCCAAGGGAAAGAATTCGATTCTTCCGTTCTTAACCTTAGGTTTTGATCAAGAATCCTTGAGTTCCATCGGCAAAAAACGCTGGTCCTTTCGGGTAAAATCGATTCTTCTCCATCACACAAACGCCCTCAAGGCCGAAGAATATCTGGAAAAAAGCAGAACTTCCGGTTGGATGGTGCACTTTCTTGTTTTGGAAAACGGAGCCGTTTACGGCGTGGAAGATCCCGCCAAAATTCTTTATAGGGCCGCGCCGGGAATGGACGACGTTGCGATTCACGTTTCCTGGGAAGGCTCTGGAGAATCCATTCTTAAAAATGAAAGTCAACTCAAAGCTCTCAGCGATCTAATTCAAAATCTTTCCAAAGAATATTCAATTCCTCTAAACAACTTTGACATCGCGTCCGGCAAAGGTGTCTTTACCCATTCTCAGAGTAAAAAGAAATTCGGAAGATTTATGGATACGAGCGATTGCGGCGGTGAAAAAATCCTTTCAACGGTGTTTTCCAGAATCCAAGGCAAATTTTTCCCGGAAGCCGAATGGAAGGATCGATTTGTCCAAGGTTGGGTGATTCGAAAAGAAAAGTTCGTAGACGCGACCGGCAAAAAAATCGTTCCGATCTATTCGCACGGACGAGGAATCACCCCCTCTCCCTCGATCGAATTGAGTTCGATCGAAAAAACATCGGACGGAAAGGCCTTCGAAGACAAAAGACTTCGTTACAATCACCGGGGAACGATTCGACCCGATTGTATAGTTTTACATTACACGGCAATTCCTGATTATCAAAAAACTTTGGAAGTATTAGAAAAACGGAATTTATCCGCGACTTTCCTCGCGGACAAAGACGGCAAGATCTATCAACTTCTGGATTCTATCTTGGACACAGCCGCAGCCGCGACCGGAACCAACACGAACTGTTTTCAAATAGAGATCGTTGGAAAAGATACGGAGATGCTCCTATCAAATCAGGAACAAACCGAGGCCGTCGTCCGTCTTGTAAAAGAACTTTCCGAGAAATATAAAATTCCCCTGAGTAACGAAAGAGTGGAGTCCTTAAGGGGTGTTTATTCGCATACACAGGCGAAAAAAAAATGGGGCGGTTCGATCCATTTGGACGGCAAGGACTTCGATCCGGGTGAACCTTATATGAAAGCGGTTTTAGAACTCGCGGGCGGAACTTTTTTTCCGGAAGAGAAATGGTACGAAAGACTGAGTAACGATTGGATTCTTCTCTTTAGCGCCTTTCAACCCTAATAACTCTTTTGCCATCATTAGGTCATCATTCATACTGATTTTTGTTTTGTCGCAAATTTAGAATCGTTTTTATTCCCAGTTTATAATTCAAAGTTATCAAGTTCTCCGAATTACAGACGTTATACAACATTGATCGCTAAAAAATCGGCGTATTCTTCGCCGACTAACAAAAATTTACGCTCGCTCGATTAAATCATTGATCGTAAGATCCTGTCCAAATTCTTTCCTTACTAAGAGTCAAAAAACTCTTCACGATTCGCTTAAAAATAAAATCCAGAGTTATGTGGATGAAAGACTTCTTTCGAAACACTACCAACGGATCGGAACTTCGCTTTCCACTCACTTCCTGTATGAATCGAATTTGATTCCTGAAACTTCGAAACAAAACGAAACGAGCAAGTTAAAAATAATATAGAGTTACCCTTCTCGATTTCGGAAACACCTCATCCAAGGAGCGGTTTTCAATCTTGATCGAGAGGTAAAATAGTTAGAACCTATGAAACACGTTAAGAATCATTTGAAAAAGAGATTTCTCCTCCTCATCCTTTTGTTAGGAATCCAAATCCCGCTCTTTGCGGATTCTCCGGCGCAAGAACTCTCTAAAGGCGCGGATCCGATCTGGTTGATCATCTGCGCTGCCTTAGTATTTTTTATGCAGGCCGGTTTTTTGATGTTGGAAACGGGTCTTTCAAGACTTAAAAACACGATCAACGTCGCCGTCAAAAATCTGATGGATTATATCGTCGGTACCGTGGCCTTTTTTTGTATCGGCTTCGGCCTTATGTTCGGTTATTCCGATAACGGCTGGATCGGAACCAACCACTTCTTTCTGGAAGGACTTAAATCCGGTAAGGAGTTTGCCTTTTTCCTTTTTCAAGTCGCGTTTATGGGAACTGCGGCTACGATCGTTTCGGGAGCCGTCGCGGAACGTATTAAATTTTCTGCATATTTGATCGTTTCGGTTCTTGTCTCCATATTTATCTATCCCACTTTCGGCCACTGGACCTGGGGCGGAGGATGGATCGCAAAACTCGGATTTGTCGATTTTGCGGGCTCTACCGTCGTACACTCATTAGGCGGTTGGATTTCTCTTGCGGGTGTGATCGTCCTCGGCGCGAGAAAGGATAAGTTTAGAGAGGACGGTTCACCTCGTAAAATCCACGGACACAATCTTACGTTTTCGGTCCTAGGCGTTTTTATTCTTTGGTTCGGATGGTTCGGGTTTAACGGAGGAAGCACCCTTTCCTTTTCGGAAGACGTTCCTTTGATCATTCTCAACACAAGTCTCGCCGCAAGCGCCGGTGGAATCCTAGCGATTTCGGTTTCGTGGATCTTTTACAAAGTCGCTTCCGTCGAGGATTGTATGAACGGCGTTCTCGGAGGACTCGTCGCGATCACGGCGGGTTGCCACGCACTCGCACCTTCCGCGTCACTCCTTTTGGGCGCGATCGCCGGAATTTCCGTCGTCGTCACGGCTTGGGTTTTGGAAAAGGTGTTTAAACTCGACGACGTAGTCGGCGCGTTCCCCGTTCACGGAGTTTGTGGAATCATCGGCACTTTGTTTCTCCCTCTTCTATCAGAAAATCAAGATATTCGAATACTTCCTCAATTGATCGGTGTCTCTACTTGCGCTGCTTGGGCTTTTGGAATCGGTTTATTCCTTTTTTGGATTTTAAAAGTTTCGATCGGAATCCGAGTCAACGAAGAGTTCGAAGAAAAAGGTTTAAACATTACGGAACACGGCGCGGGTTCAAGCTGGATCGACTTGATTCATTCCTTAAAAGATCTTTCCAAAGGCGGAGGAGATTTAACCCGCAAAATCCACGTAGATTCCGGAACCGAAGCGGGTGCGATCGCATTCCTGATGAATCGATATCTTTCCAATCTTGGAGAAATGATTTTTACGATTAAGGAAAAATCCGGAGAACTCGAAAACTCCGCCTCCGAAATTTCCTCCGCTTGGGGAAATATGAGCCAAAACATTCAGGAACAGGCCGCCAGCTTGGAAGAAGTCACCGCCATTTTCGATTCATTCCGAGATTCGTTTCAGAAAATTTCCAATTCCGCCTCCGAACAAAAGGCGATTGAAGCAAAAGCAAAGAAAATGTTAAACGAATTGGTTTTCGGATTCCAAAAATTCGATCTCGATCTCAAAGAGAGTTCAGAAAAGTCGGAACGTTCGGTGGAAAACATCAACCTGAGCACAAAGGAACTAAATCACCTCGAGTCGGATATAAACGACATCGGCGCTTCCGCCAAAAAAGTCGAGAGTTTGGTTAAATTGTTAAACGACATCTCTGCAAAGTTAGCAATGCTTTCCATCAACGCGTCCATCGAAGCCGCACGTTCGGGTAGTTCCGGAAAAGGTTTCGGAGTGGTGGCTGAGGAAATCAACAAACTCGCTTCCAGCACGCAAGAAAGTACAAAAAAAGCGACCGAAATTTTAGGCGAGATTCAATCCGCAGTTTATCGCGGGAAGTCAACGGTCTTGACCACGGTCGACTTTTTTAAAAATTTAACTGAAGAATTTAGGACGCTCGCTCAGACACAAATTTCGATCCGTGAAAACAGCGCACACTATTCCAACCTTATCGAAAGTTTGAACCGTCTCAACATATCGGTCACGGATCAAAGTGAAATTATCATGAGCAATATCGTGGATCGTTCCACCGAAATCAGAGGACTTTACGAATCCATCGAATTTGTCAGTACGGCGTTTCACGAAATTTCGGCCCAATCCGAAGAATTGACCGCAACCGGCGATTTTCTAAAACAACTCTCGGCCATTCTACATTCTTTGGTTAGAAACTTTAGAGTCGAAAAGGAAGTGGTTCCGGAACTGATAACGGGATGATTCAATTTTCTCTCTATCTTTAATATTTCTTATAACGCAGATCCCGATAAGCGGTCTGCTTTGATTTCATTCTAATTGTTCGTTCAATTCTTTAGATCTGAATTGTTATTCAATTATGATTAAACAATGGTCGATGGATCGGATTCAGGAAACGTGGAAATTGGCTTCCTGTTTGCACGACGGGCAAAAATACGACGGCTTCCATAGAGACGAAAAAAAGAAACCTTGATGTCACTGAGATTCTTTCTGATATCTTCTTTTCGGTTGTTCCTGATTTTAAGCTCGCTCCAGTTTTTTTCCTGTATTTGGCTTTCTACGGATACACAAACCGTCCCTCTCAAGGAAAAAATTTTCCAATCGGACAAAGAGATCGTGTCTAAACCGGTCCTGATCCGAATTTCCGACGGAGATTCTCAAATCGTCGGAGATCAAATAGGCTTTTTGAATTGTGTTAACGAAAACGGCCAAAATAAAATTACCGTCTTTGATATTTACGACAGAAACGAAACGTTTAACACAAAACCTTCGGATAAACTTCGAACTTTGATCCAAAACGCGATTCCGAACGTCTTGTTTAAATCCGACTATTGTTCTACCGTCGAAACCAAAGAAGCCGTTTCTCTGGATGATACCCAATGGAAATTCCAACTCGAGAAATACGCCGAGATACAAAATGAAAAACCACATCTCTGTGATAAGATTCGGAACGTAAATTCGAAAAATTTAATACGATCTAAATTTTCGGAAACTTGCGTCCAAATTCCAAAATCAGTGATCACCGTAGACATTAGCCATCAAGAAGCCGTTCTCTTAGCCGAAGGAAAAATTAAATTCAAAATCGATTATACGACTCTAAGTTTAGGTTACGGCTTGGGATGGATGTTCAACATCCTTTCGCTCGGTTTTATGAGTTTGGATTCTACCATCTATGCAGGTTCCACTTTCAAAAATGAACCTGTCGCAGAAGATAAAAACGCAGCATACGTTATGCGCTATCGCGGAGGGATGAGTAAATCGGTTTGGAACTATTTTATCTGGCCGATTTGGTTATTCAAACCGAATGAAAGAATCCGATTTGGAACCCCTTTTTCGGATCCCGATGATACGATAGGACTCGACGACTTTAAGCAAGAATCGGCGAGACAGGCGTTGATCGTAAACTTTTTGGAAAACCGTTTGATAAATCGGAAATAATTTCCATCAAATCCGCCTTTTAATCAAACGAAGTCGGTTTCGATATCAATCAAAGAAGCGGTCGTCTCAAAAATCGGATTCTCAAAAAATGAAGAATCCGAGTTCGGAAAATGCCCCGTCTTTTGCACTTCCATACTCGAACTCGGAAACGATGTATAAAGAATATCGAATGAACTCCGATTCAGACCGTAAACACCTCTGTGAATGAGATGGGCCGAAAACACGAGTAAATCGCCGGGCTCCAGCGGGATTCTTACGGAATCGGGAAGCTCATCGGAATGTTTTCGTCCTTCTAGTTCCAATCTTGTATTCCGTTCCGATTCGTTATCCCATCGAAGATGGGATCCTGGAATGAATTCCATTCCGGGGTCGGGCTGAAACGGAATTCTAAAATGCAAAACGATATCCTTTTCGATGATCCTTTTTTGTATCTCTTCTTCAACTCCCAAATATTGGACGTCCCGGTGCCAATACGGTTTTTTCAAATCGGATTTTGGATTAAAAAAAAGCTGAGTATTTAGAAAAAATACTTTAGAATTTGCTAAATTTTCCGCGATCGAAACGAGCTCGGGTTTTGATATAAATTCGAACAGTCTCTCTCTATCTTGAAAGTTTGGGAGAAATTTTTTTCCGGTCAGATAAGCGCTGTTTACGTTTTCGGGGAAGTCGTGATCCGCACGCCATCTGGAATCGGCGTCTAAAACGATTTCGGAAAGAGGAACAAGTTCTTCTTCGGAAAAAAAATCCCTAAAAAGAAAATATCCGTTTGTCGAAAATTCTTTTCGATAGAACACGATTCATGTTGAGAGGAAGAAAAGTTTTGTAAAGAAAAATCCTCACGAAAACTTGAACTGTGAAAGAATCGAATTCAATTCATTAGCCTGGTGTTGAATTTTTTCGGCCACCCTTGATACTTCGTCCGAATTGGATGCGATCGTTTGTGATTCCGTCGTGATCAATTGAATCGTCTCCGCAATCTGATCCGTGGATAATTTTTGTTCTTTGGTGGCGGTTTCAATCTGCAATGACTCCGAAGAGACCTTTACGATCGTTTCCGTGATTTGATCGATTCGAATCGTGTTTTCTTTTACGTTGTTCACGAGGTCCACAACTTCCTGCTGGTATCGGTTCGTGTTTTCGATCAATTCCAAAAGAAATGTAACGACCGTGTTTACGTTGTTGGAGCCTTTGTCGACGGCCTCGTGAGTATTCGAAACAAGTCTTTCGATATCGCGAACGCTCGATACGGACCGATCGGCCAGTTTCGAAATTTCTTCGGCGACCACCGCAAATCCTTTTCCGGCTTCTCCCGCTCTCGCGGCTTCGATCGCCGCATTCAAAGACAACAAGTTCGTTTGATCCGAAATTTCGGTGATCAAAACCGTAATCGAATTGATCTGTTTCGCCATTTCCCGAATTTCATCGATGGCCTTTGTCGCCTGAAGAATCGTGTCCTTTCCTTCCACGGCCGCATTCGCAGTTTTTCTTACGGAGTCGCTAAGACCGATCAATCTTTCGCCGGCAAGTCCCATCGAAGTTTTTAGTTGCCCCGATCTTACGCTGAGGTCTTGTGCGTCTCTGGCTTCTTCTTCCACGGAATACAAAACATTCTGCAAGGACGCAGCGATCTCTTCCAGCGCCGCCGAAGATTCTTCAGTTCCCGCCGCCTGCGATTGCGCGGATTGATTTAGATTTTGAATCGAGTCCGTCAATTGACTTACGATCAGATTCGAGTTATGCGCCATTCTTGAAAGATTTTGAAAAAGAGAGGCAAGATAATTCAGGAATTCGTTGGCGGTATCGGTAATCTCGCCGATTTCATTCCGATAGAGCGCATCGATCTGAATCGTAAGATCCCGTTCTCCCATTGCTTGTTTTAATCCGCGGGTGATTTTATGAACCGGGTCGATGATGGATCGAATCACGATATAACAAAATATCGTCGTAACCGAAAGTAAGACTAACAAACCGGTAAGAGCAAAAACGATTCTGAGCCGATCGGTTTTTAATCTTTCTTCGAGTAGCTCCTGCGTAGTAAGGAGAAGATCCCTTTCCAACACCTTATATTCTTCAACGAAGGAAAGCATACGTTGTAAAAAGACGTCAGGCGTTTCAACGGATTCTCCCGTGAAGGTTTTTTTGCAAAGATCCAAGTTCAACTTTACGTTCTTATCTAAACGTAGAATCCGCTCTTCAAATTTGTTTCTTATGATTCCGTTCTGATCCAAAGATCTTTTGAGGAGCGCCGTAACTTCCTTTTGATTACTTTCGATATGATGGATTTTATTTAGAATCTGGATCGCCTCCTTGGAATGTAAATCGGGTTTTTTCTGTTCCAAAAGCTGATACCCGGTCCCTCGAATGATCGCGAGATCGCTGATGATGTTCGGAATATACAAAATGTTAACCGAAAGAACGTAGAAAGTTTCAGGATGAGAATCCAAGATCAGATTTGAATCCTGTGCGACGTATTCTTGATACTCCATTAACAATTTAAAAAGCGGTTCGTGAGATTTGAGAATAACGTCGATATCAAGATTAGCCTCTGGAATCCTGGGAATGGCCTTCCATTCTTTTCTCATCGATGCAAGATATTCGGGGGAGCGTTCCATAAAGCCGATCTCTTTTTCCAAATTCTCCAATTTGATCAATTGGTCTTCCATCGCTTGATTACTCTTTTTTAAAGTTTCGATCGAAGTTTTTCCTTTCATGGAATAGAAGAAATCTTTTCTACGATCTACGAGTTTGGAATAAAGTTCTATGGATCCAAAGAAAAAATCGATTCCGCCGACCTCCCGTTTTGTAAATTCGCTCTTATCCGAAAATTCCTTTAAAAAGAAAAAACTAGATAAAAGAAGCGGAATGAGAGTTGGAAGAATTACCAAAGTGAGTTTTTTTAGAAGGGAAAGATTGTAGATTTTTTTTATCACGGTTTCTATTCCTCGGAGGAGAAGAGTAGAACCGTTTTTTATTTCTTTTCAAGAAATTATTACCTGAATAAAGCTAAAATGAAACGAAGAATTCCGTCTATCAGGCATGTCTCACTCTTCTAAAAAGGATAAGACTTTGCTAAAGAAGAAATTATTACTCCGAACCGGAATTCTTAGTTTAGAATATTGTAAAAAGGGAAAGATAGAATGTGGACTGAATCGGGCTTATCTTTTTAAGGAGCCGGCCCGATAAACGATGTCGCTTTAAATCGAAATCAAGGTTTGCTGACTTCCAGCATACTCCTTAACATCCAAGCCGTTTTTTCGTGCACTTCCAATCTTTGTGTGAGAAGATCCAGAGTTACCTCGTCCCCACCTTCGTCGGCGGAAGGTAAAAGCGCTCGAGCGGTCCGAATCACGGTTTCATGGCCGGCGACGAGATGACGAATCATATCGTCCGCATTGGGAACTCCGCTCTCTTCGGATATCGAAGTCAACTTTCCAAGCTGATGAGAAGAACTCGGTGCAAAAAAACCCAAGGACCGAATTCTCTCCGCGATCAAATCGATAGAAAGCCAAAGTTCGTTGTATTGGGTTTGAAACATGAGATGAAGCGTATTGAATTGTGGTCCGGTCACGTTCCAGTGATAACTGTGAGTTTTAAAATAAAGAACGTAAGTATCCGCCAAAAGTTTTTGTAAGCCTGTGTTGATCGTATCTCGATTTTTTTCGGAAATTCCTATATCTATATTCATCGTCAGCTCCCTATTTTTATACAGACCTTATACAAGAAAGGAATAGAGAATTGCCGCGAACTTCCGCAAATTCTCCGTCTTACTTTTTAAGATGAAAGAATTATAAGAGTGTGTGTTTGGAAGACAAGTGTTTTTTAGAAAGATATAAGGAGCGGACTTCTCCGCCCCTTAAGGGTTGAGAATTTATTTTTTTCGGGAATTATATTCTCGAATCGCTGCAAAAACTTCTTCCAGCTCCTCGTCTTTCATATAAGGAAAGAGCGGATAGTTGAGAATAGAAGCGCAGATTCTTCCCGTAGTATGTTTATCACCGAACTTGCCCTTGATATAAGGCTTGGCTCCGGGTTGATCGCTCATCGCTCCTGGGTAAATATTTGCGAACCCGATTCCCTTTTCTTTGAGAACTTCCTGTATATTCGGTCTTTCTTCAGGAGCGGAAAGAGTCACGTTGCAATAACCGTTTTCTTCGTAGTCCTTCGGAGGATGAATCGCTTGGACCCCAAGGTTTGGGAGTATTTCATAATATTTTTGTGCGGCTATTCTACGGGATTTGATTCTCGCATCCAAATATTTAAGATTGATGTTTAAGAATGCGGCCTGAAGGGTATCTAGTCGCGAATTCCAACCTACGTCGCCGTATGCGTAATGGGAAATTCTCCCGTGATTTGCGAGCATTCTTACCTTATTGGCAAGTTCTTCGTCGTTTGTAAATACGGCGCCGCCGTCTCCCGCTCCACCTAACACCTTCGCGGGATAAAAGGAAGTCGTGCTGATTACGGCGTCCTTGTAAATTGATTCTCCTTTGTATTTCACTCCGAAACACTGAGCCCCGTCTTCCAAAAGCGGAATCCCTTTGGATTTACAAAGTTTACGGAAGTCTTCGATTCTGGAAGAACCCCAACCGTAGAGATGAACGATCATCGCGGCCTTGGGTTTTACTTTTTCAACCGCCTTTTCGAATTCCACAAAGTCCATCTGAAGATCGTCGGGATTCGTATCCACCGTATAAGGATCGGCTCCCACGTTTACGACTGCTTCGAAGGTGGCCCAAAACGTGGAATCCGGAAGCAACACCGCGTCGCCCTTTCCCACGCCTAATGCTCTCAAGGCCAACTGGAGCGCATCCGTTCCGTTCGCGCAGGCGATCGAATACTTTGTTTGAGCGTAAGACGCAAGATTTTTTTCCAGGAGGGAAACTTCTTCACCTCCGATAAAACTCGCATTCTTACTGAGAACTTTTACCTTCTCTTCCCATTCTTCCAATAGTCCCGGTTCAAACCTTTTGATGTCGATAAATGGAACGCCCATTAGGCCCCCTACTTTTTAAAATTTATATTTAAGAATATTCTAAAATACTACTTCTTCTTTTTTCGATCGCCTGTCTTCTTTTTGGAAGGAGAAGTTTTTTTGCCGGAAGTTTTCTTTTTCGCCGATTTTTTTGTCGGAAACGGCTTTGTTTGAAGAGCGTCCTCGAGCAAAGGATTTGCTTTTATAAGAACCTTCTCGTCAAACATCAACTTTGCCACTTCTTCGAAACGACTTACCGGGAAAAAAGACATTCCTTTTTTAACGTAGTCGGGAATTTCTTCCAAGTGTTGGAGATTGTCTTTTGGATAGATGATCTTGTGGACGCCGACCCTTTTTGCGGCGACGATCTTTTCGCGAAGACCCCCGATCGCAAGAACTTCTCCGGTAAGAGTGATTTCTCCCGTCATACCAAAACCCGGCTTTACACGAATTCCCAAAGCGAGAGAAAGAATGGCGGTCGCCATCGTGATTCCCGCGGAAGGTCCGTCCTTCGGAGTAGCTCCGTCGGGGACGTGCAAATGAACCATCTTTTCCGAAAAAAGATCTTCTCTACTTAAGAAATTCTTAATATAACTCAAGGCGATGCTCGAAGATTCTTCCATCGTCTTTCCGATCATTCCCGTAAGAAGAATCCCGCCTTTTCCTTTTACGAAAAGGGCTTCGATCAAAAGTGTGGCTCCGCCGACCGAAGTCCAAGCAAGCCCGAGCGCAGTTCCGGGAACAAGAGCCTTGACCATTCTTTCATCGGTAAATTTCGGAACTCCTAAGAAGGTTTCCAGATCCTTTTCCTGGATCACTTTCGGAAAAGGATCCTTTTTTACGATTCTCATCGCGATCTTGCGTACGAGTTTGTCGGTCACTTTTTCCAAACCGCGGACTCCGGACTCGCGGGAATAAGAATCGATGAGGGCTATGATCGCCTTTTTTTCGAAATCGATTCCGTAGGGTGCGACTCCGTTTTTTGTTAAGACTTTTTTCCAGAGATACTTTTGGAAAATCTGCACTTTTTCATCAGTGATATAACCGGAAAGATTGATGATCTCCATTCTATCCAAAAGGATTCGAGAAATGGAATCCAAAGTATTCGCAGTCGCGATAAAAAACACATTCGAAATATCGAATGGAAGATCCAGATAATGATCCCTAAAATTTTTATTCTGCTCCGGATCCAAAACTTCCAAAAGCGCCGAGGCTGGATCTCCTTGGATTCCGACGGCGAGTTTGTCGATCTCGTCCAGAAGGATCACACAGTCCTTTTCTTTTGTGATACGAAGCGCCGAGATGATCTTTCCCGGCATGGAACCGATATAAGTTCTTCTGTGTCCTTTGATCTCGGCCTCGTCCCTCATTCCGCCCACGGAAAAACGAAAAAACTTTCTTCCCATCGCTTCCGCTATCGACTTGGCTATGGAAGTTTTACCGACTCCGGGCGGGCCCACAAGAAGAAGAATGGTTCCCTTCTCGTCCGCTTTCAACTTTTTAACCGCGAGGAATTCTAAAATTCTATCCTTAACGTCTTCGAGTTTGTAGTGATCCCTGTCTAAAGTACGTTTTGCTTTGTCCAGATCGATTTCTCTGGAAGGCGCAGATTCCCAGGGAAGGGATTCTAAGATATCAAGGTAATTTCGGATAACGTTGTAATCGCCCGTGTTCGGATCCGCGTAGGAGAATTTATCGATTTCTCTCGTAACCTCTTCGATCACTTCCGGTTCCGCTTGGATCGATTTGAGACGTTCTAAAAATTTTTCGTATTTTTTTTCGAACTTATCGTCTTTGATTCCGAGCTCGTTCTGAATCGCTTTGAGTTGTTCTCTTAAGAAAAACTGTCTTTGTTGTTTATCGATCTTATCCTGGATCTGATCCGAAATTTCCCTTTGGATCGAGACGAGTTCAATTTCTTTTTTTAAAAACAGAAGAACCTTTTCGATTCTTTCCTTCAAGACGTTGGATTCGATTACGGATTGATATTCCTCTTTTTCGAGATTGAGGATGGAACAGACGAAGTCCGCCATCTTTCCGGGCTCGTTTACGTTGAGCATCGTGAGTTTCATCTCTTCGGTAAAAAGGGGATTGTTCTGCGCGAGTTCGCGGGTCATAACGAGCAGGGTTCTCATCATCGCCTTGATCGTGTTTTTTGGAGCGCCCGGCTCCTCTTCCGGATAAGAGACTTTAGCGATGAGGGGATCGTTGCTCGTGTAAGAATTGATTTTAAATCGACGTACGGTGTTGATGAGAATGTTGACCGCGCCGTCGGGTAGATGCACTTTTTTTAATATCTTTGCAACCACTCCGAATTGATAGATGTTTTCGGAAGTTTCTTTTTCGTTCTCTTCGTCTTTGAGAAGAACGAGTCCGAGGAAAGAATTGCCTTTGAGAGATTCCTCCACCGCCTTTGCGAATTTTCCACTGGGAACGATCAGAGGTGTGATGATTCCGGGAAAAACGGGACGCGACTTGATAGGAATTAAAAACAGTTCCGGCGGTAAGATCGAATCCAACGGGATGATCAGGTTCTCATCGATTCCAGATAAATCCTCTAATGGTTCCAAAAGGTCTCCTATTCCCTAAAAAGTTCCGACAAGGGCCGGATTTGTCCAGGTTCCTACAGAGGAAAGGATTCTCAAATAAAATCCGATTCATTTTTCTTCTAAAATCGTCCGGAAGAGAAGACGGAGGTCCCCTTTTTGAGATGGAGAATGTGAATTTTTGGGAGTTCCTACTTTTGTCCCCAGGCAAAACCAAATTTTCATGTCCGAAGAGATTCCGGTTTTGAGTCTTGAATTCTTCCCCAACCTCGAATCTCAAACTCTCAATCTGAAAACGACCCGGAGTTCCGACCTAAAAACGTTTCCAACCCAAAGAGCGATCGGAAAAAAAGAAAAATCAAAAGCTCACAAAAGATTCTTACCCGACTTTTTTTTGCTAACGTGCGCACCTGGAGAATTCTTAAAATGAGAAAATCCGGTTCGCGGAAATTCTAATCTCTTGGAAAGAATTCGAAACGTGGGAACTCCTTCTTTCATTCGGATTCTAAAACCAAAAGAACTCCATCGAACGATTTCGAATTTCAAAAAAGACCATTCTCAAAAAAAGGAGAATCGGAAACGGACCTTTTCTTCCTTTTTGATTTTGCGGTATCGGTTGACTTTCATTCCACCTCACTTTATAATTGGCGAGTTCAAAAAAGACGATCCCGAGTGAAAGATGAGGAGTTCAAGAGATGAGTAAAAAGATTCTATGGATCATGGCATTTTGTCTTATTTTCGCTTCCAGCGCGTGCAAAAAAAACGACGACGATGAGGATATAAAAATACTGGGACTTGTCGTCGCGAATTTTTTATACACCCCTTATGAGAAGGTCACTCCGATCGCGGGAACGATCACGGTTGCCGGAGCGGCTTATACAAATCGTGCCTTCGATCCTTCCTGTACGGGGATCGAAGGAAACACAACGTTCTCCTTATATAGAAAAAAAGTGGCGACTTCCAATAAAAAACTCCTGATCAACTTTATGGGAGGAGGAGCTTGTTGGAGCGGCTACAACTGTTTCGGAAACAACACGACTACGTATTTTAACGCTCTCAACGTCGTCCCGGATCAGTTTGTAAAAATCGCGTTTCAAGGAGTGATGAACGCGGGAAATCCATCCAATCCCTTCAAAGACTACGACGTCATATTCATTCCATACTGTACTGGAGATTTGCACATCGGTTCCAAGGATATGACATACACAAATCCGAACACCGGCTCCGCGAGCGTCATCAAACACCGAGGATACGATAACGTCTTAGCGACTTTAAAATACATTCAAACTGAATATCCGGGGGTGGAAAACGTATTCGTAACCGGACAAAGTGCCGGAGGATACGGAGCCCTTTTGAACTATCCGATCGTGAGAGAAACGGTTCGAGGACTGAATGCATCCGTAAAAGTGAATATGCTTTCCGACGCCTCCAATGGAATCGTTCCGGCGGGATTCTTCGCAAACTTGAGCACACAATGGGGAGCCGATGCGAATCTTCCAACCTGGGTGACCGGAATTGCGGCCAATTACTTAACCGTAGGAGCTCCTTCGATTCAGGATTTTTTCACAAAGGTATCCACATTCTATCCCACAGATATGACGGGACAATATACGGCGCTGTTTGATGGAAATCAGAGATTCTTCTACAAGGTAATGAACATCATCAACGCGGCCCCGACGTATTCGGATTCTAAGACGACGGATCCGAATGATTCTTCCAGAAGTTATTCCGCGTTATTCGGAGACAGCGACGGAAGTACGGTTCCGGACGGAACTCCCGCTTCCACGGACGGAGCGTCTTGCGGATGGGCTCAACAAATGGTCACCTCGATGAATGGAATTTCAGGAGGAGCTACCAACTATTCCTACTACATCGCGCCGGGAGACGTTCATACGATCACCACTTCCGAAGATATGTATGGAGTAAATGCGGGGGGAACGAATTTTGTGACCTGGCTGACAACCCTCGCTTCCGGAACCAAACCGGGAAATACTAAATGTTCCGGGAACGGCGGAAGTTGTGTGAATTCGAATCTGACAAAAAACAAGATCAATCTTACGCTTGGAGTAGCGACTTCCGATCAGTCTTATGTGAACGCGAAAGATCTTCTCACAACCTGCGGAACGATCACGGGACTCTAACTAAAATCAAAATCCGCGCGATTCTTCACGAGAAAAGCGCGGATTCATTCTTCCATTTTTTTTTCGACTCTAAAATCCGAAATCTCAGAGACGAGTGATCGTCAGAAGCGCAGCTCCCGTGGAAACGGAGGCTCTCAACCCTTGACAAGTGTAAGGAGAAGAACTGGACACTCCGCTTACGGTGAGCGTATAAACGCTGTTAGCCGCCGCAGTGATATCCAAAGTAACCGCGGTCGCGGCGCTCGTCAAAATCAAAGCATTGGAAGGATCCTTGACCGTAATCGGAAAACTGGAATAGATCGAGTTACACTTGCTTGAACTATGTGTCTGACTTCCGCTGGTTGCCGTAAGTTTATAAGAACCGGCCTCTGCGAAAGTAAGGGTCGGAGTGCCGTTTTGATCCCCGCAAATCGTAAGACTCTGACCGGCGGGAACTGTGATGTTAGTAGGCGCGCTGCTAAAACGAACTCCGCTATTACAAGGATTCAGAAGAACGCTCGCCATAATTAAATTCAAAAAAAGCTCGTCGGACTTTTCCTCGTCGGTTTTCGGTTTACAAGAAACCGCGATCGCCAAAATCAAAAAACTCAATATTAGAGTTTTAGAATATTTTATAATTCCAAAAGAAAAAGAGGATTCTCCTTTGGATGAAATTGAGCGGGATACTTTATTTATTTCCTTCATTCTATTGTTCCTTAAAAGGTTGATACCGTTGATAGCCCCTTCGCGGGCGGACACGGTCAGAACTTTGAAGAAAAAACGGATTCTTAAAAAAATAATTCTAATGCGACTTTAGATATTTGGAATACGGATTCGGGCGGCGGACGGGCTCTCCGCTCGAGTCAAGTTATTGAGTATTCCTGAAGTAAGGCGCGGGTTAAACTACTTTCAATAACTTGACTTCGCATCGATCCCTGCCGCGTAGTAAACGATCGATATTTGGAGAAAAAATTAGATATCTTTGATAATCAAATCCACGATGCGGATAAAAACCTTTCGAATATCGTCGCGGGCTTCCTCGGAGGGAAGAACCTTGTGATTCCAGATTTTGAGCCCGAAACGGATGAAAAAATTATCCAAAAATTCTGATTCTACATGGGTTTTCATCATCGTTTTCCCGGATTCTCTGTTCCAGGAAAGGGCCACTTTGGTTCCTTTCTCGCCGTTTGCGTGGACGAGAGTTTCGGTGAATTCATGGATGATCGATTCCAAATTTCCAGGAATCACCAAGTTGATCGCCCATGCCGGAATCACATAGGAAAAACCTCCGGAAACGTCGAACTTTTCGATCTTTGTAATCTTAAACAAAAGAGAGGCGTTTTCCGGATGATTTACGAAAAGACCTGAAAGAAGGATCTCCGGATTTTCGAGCAAAAGGCCGTAGAGATTCGCTTCCAGAGAAACCCGAACTTGAAACGGGAAATTACTGAGGGAAACGATCGAAAAAGAATCTTCGGGAAATAGATTTCCTTTGGAATCGTAGGGAAGAATTTTTCCGTGTTTGGTGACAAACTTAAACGAGATATCCGGCGTTTTGGAGTTGAGACGAATTTCGGCGAGAATCTTGCCTTTCGGATTCTCCAATTTGATATTCACCCAACCCAGATATTTGATGGAATCGAGATAATCGCCTAACTCTTCGTAGTCGTCCGAGAGGTTTCTGGAGATGGAACCTTTGAAGTTAAACTTCGTGAAAGAACCCTCTCCGTTTGCGGATTTATCCTCGCTCAAAACCAAAAGAGAGTCCAAACCGAAATAGTAGTTTAGAAATCTGCCGAGATCCGGAAAAGACTTCGAAAGGTCGTTTAACACTTTTCGAGCTTCAGGATGATTCACTTTTTTGAATATAAGAGTCGCAGGAGCTTCGATTTGTTTTACGTTCTGGGGATCCAAAAATTTGAGCGACGATTCCATCGCCATTACGCCGTGTTTGTGAGTAAAGGGTCCCAAGTGAGTCAGGAGATCCAAGTTCCCGGAATAGGAAGTTCCTCTGTAGAGAGGTTTCGGATTGTGTCTCAAATCGAACTCGGCGCTAAAATCCCCGAAAGAGGAAACTGAAATCGCCTTTATCCTCTTATCTTCAAGATTGATCTTATAACCTTCGGGTGAAAATTTTCCCTTATAACTCACCCAGTGGGTTCCGTCCTCTTCCTTTTGAAGAAACTCGGAGTTGTAGAGTTTTTTCAATTCGAATTTTTCCAAGGAGGCTTCTATATAATTATGAAATTCTAATGCTCTTCCGTCGTATTGAACCTTTTTGGCGACCCCTCTCAAAAAACCGAGAAACTGTTTGGAAAGTTCTCTTCCGTCCGGTCCGATCGAATGCGGAATATCCTTGAGGGAGAAAGCTCCTAAAACGGGCAGAACAAGAAGAATGGAAAAAAGAACAAAACCGGAAATTGCGAGTTTTCGAATCTGAGTTTTCACAGGATCACCTTTAAATAACAAATGATATATATTGCGGAGGAATTCTCCCTACCCTAAATCTCGATTTTTAAAAAGCAAGGTTTTTATAGCGATCGCTACAGTAAACTTTTGACAGAATCGTAAAAAAGAGGAGTTCCTACTTTTCCAGAAACAAGGAAAAACTACCGTTTTCTCGCACCCTGAGCCTCATCGTCGAAATTCCAGGCTTTGGATTTAGCTCGAGCTCAAAGATATCGAAAGTCCGTCCAAAACAAGACTTGATTTCGAAATCCTTTTCCAATTTGGAGAATTCAAAACTTTCGTCTTCAGATTCGGCATGACCTTACAAACGAGTTGAAAAAAACTATTTAGAATCAAGGAGTATACCAGTAAGATTTTTTATAGGAGTTCCTACAAAGCTCTGAGAGAGAATATTTCTTGCAAAATTATGATTTTGTGATATAGGAAAATCAGCCGGAGTTTTCCACCTCCCGCCCCTCCACCCAAAATTTCGGGCGGGGCTTTCGTTTTACAGAGGACTGTCGTTGTTACGACAGATTTTTCTAAAGGTTCAATCACCTTTGTGGGTAAGGTTTATGCAGATTCGGAGGCGGCCTCGCAACTCCAAAAACTTACGAAGAATAGGATTCCTAAAATCCAAGGCTGAAATTTTCCAGAAGCGGTTTTATTTTAAGATTCTATTTTTAAAACGAATTCGATTACACGAAGTCCGAACTAAAATTCAACCCGGTTGAATGATAAATCGGATCGGGTTTCCTTTTCTTTCGTCCAATGCTTCCAGGCATTCATTCAATTCTTCTAATGGATGATGGGAAGTGATGGAATGTGTGAGGTTGATTTTTCCCTTTAGATACAAGTCGATCAACTCGGGGATCGCTCTCCTATCAGAGCCGTAAGATCCGGAAACCGAAATCATCTTTTCTATGAGTATAAAAGGAATCTGAAATTTCAAAGGTTGTCTTCCGATTCCTACAAGAACGATTTTTCCTCCCGGATTCATCGCTCTTAAAGATTCCTCAATATTGGACATATAACCCGAAAAGTCAGCGAGCAAATCCACTCCTTTGCTCACTTCTTTCAAAGCCTTACCCGGATTTCTCACTTCTTTTAGATTGATGACTTCGTCGGCGCCGTATTTTACCGCGTTTTCAAGAGGCCCTTTGTCCACGTCGAGGGCGATCACCTTTCCGCTCGTAAGAGCTCTTGCGACTGCAACCGCGTGAATTCCCAAACCGCCGCATCCGAAGATCGCAACCGTATCTCCGTCCACGATGTTTCCCCGATAACGAATCGCGTGATACGGAGTGGAAACAGCGTCGGCAAGAATCGCACCTTGATCGAATGGAATCTCATCCGGCAATGAATAGAGATAACGATCCTCCACCACGTTGTATTCGGCGAAACTTCCGTCCCGATCAAAACCAAAAACTCCCAAGTCTTTACAAAGATTTTCATGACCCGCTTTACAATAAGCGCAGACTCCGCAGGAAGTTCCGGCGGCGATCACAACACGATCTCCTTTTTTAAACCGACTTACATTCTCTCCAACTTCTTCGACAACGCCGGAGGATTCGTGACCGGGAACTCTCGGAAAGTGTTTACACTTGAGCGTTCCATGAACTACAAGATGGACGTCGGAACCGCAGATTCCACAGGCTTTGATTTTTACTTTTACCTGGTTCGAACCTACGTTGGGAACGGCGACGTCTCGGATCTCTAAACTTCTTTTTCCGGATTCTAAGATTGCGGCTTTCATGAAAAATTCTCCCTTGATGAAACGCAACGTAGAATAAGATCGCAAAGATCGCAGTCAAGGTGAATTGAGGAAGAATCAAAATTCCGGTCCGAACTTCTTCCGATCGAAGAAAAGAACAACCTCCGATCTTTGAAATTTTCTTCCTTTTCTCACTTGAATCCATATCCTCCGATTTTTTCATGGAAGAAGAATCGTTTCCTTTGCTAGAACGAAACTAAGATAAGAATCCAAATTCCTTCCGGAGGAAAATAATGGAACCTGAGACAATCTACCGGGAGATCAAAGCCAGTCAAAACGGACAAGACTGGCATCACAAAAACTGTTTTGGTTGTGGTCCTGATAACCCCAAAGGGATCCACGCAAACTTTCCTTTTCACGAAGAAAGCGGCGAAGTTCGTTTTCCTTTTAAAATAGAAAAATCATTCGAAGGAGCTCCCGGTTACGCGCACGGCGGCGTTCTCGCAACGCTTCTCGACGAAGCTCAAGGTGTCCTTTGTTTTCATCTCGGCCATTTTGTTATGACCGATCAATTGTATATGCGTTATCACAAAGCGGTTCCTCTTCAAGAAGATGTCGAAGTTCGTTGTTGGGTGACGATGGTAAGAAGAAGAAGGCTTTATACAAAAGCGACCATTCATCTCGTCAAAACGGGGGAACTCCTGGTTTCGTCCAAAGCCCGCTGGTATGATATGTCCGAAAGAACGATGAAAAGAATGTTCCAAGGAACCGTCTTTCCGATCGATATCCTTCTTCAAGTTTTGGAAGTAAATCAGAAACGCGGAAAGGAAATCCGAAAACGTCTCAAACTTATCAAGGCAAACGCGGAACTAAAAGAAACATAAGTCGTCTGCAGAGAGACTTTGGCTTTACCACAATCCGCAAAAAGCCGAAGTCTCGAAAAACTTGTCTAAAATATAAATTTTAGAATATTCTAAGTTTATAATATTTCTTAGGATAAGGACGGATTCGAATCTACTCGGCTACGAGAAATTTTAAACCCAGAACGGAAAGAATCAAGGTGGAAAGAAAAAATCCTCTCCAAAAATCCATCGGCTCCCCGTGAAGTAGGATTCCGACGAGAACGGTTCCCACTGCACCCAATCCCGTCCAAACCGCGTATCCCGTTCCCATAGAAATCGTCTGAATTGTTTTGTTTAAAAATACAAGACTCAAAATCGCGGAGATTCCGAAACCTATGGTCCAAAACGGTTTTGAAAAATTTTCGAAAAGTTTCAGACAAGTAGTAAAGCCGATTTCAAAAGCGGAAGCGACGATGAGATAGATCCATGCCATACCGCCTATTTTAATAAGAATTCCCGGATTTCAAACGATTGCCCGCACCAACAAAATTGTTGGTCGAAAACCGCGTCAAAAAAAATCAATGATCGCCTTCTATTTGTAACTTTTTAAAATACATTTATACTGGAACGAGTCTAATAAAGATAGTCCTCTCGGATTTCAAAAATCAAAGGAGAATGTCATTGATAGAATTATATACGGCCTCGACGCCAAACGGAAGAAAGGTTTCGATTCTTTTGGAAGAATTAGAAATCCCTTATACGGTTCATCCCATCGATTTCGGAAAACTGGAACAAAAGGAAGAATGGTATTTAAAAATCAATCCAAACGGAAGGATTCCGGCCATCATCGATAAGGACAACGGCGATTTCGCGGTCTTTGAATCCGGCGCGATTCTTCTTTATCTCGCCGAAAAAACCGGCAAACTTTTACCAAAGGATCCGAAAGAAAGGAGCGTCGTCATTCAGTGGCTGATGTTTCAGATGAGCGGTGTCGGTCCGATGCAAGGTCAAGCCGGCGTTTTTTTAAAATACGCACCGGAAAAAATTCCCTTTGCGATTTCCAGATATCAAAATGAAACCAAACGCCTTTATTCGGTACTAAATCGAAGATTAGGAGAAACAAAGTATTTAGGCGGAAAAGAACTCTCCATCGCCGATATAGCGACCTGGACCTGGGTCAACGTTCACGACTGGGTCGAAATTTCTTTGGACGAATTTCCGAATCTAAAACGTTGGGATGAAGAATTGGCAAAACGGCCCGCTTTTATAAAAGGCCGGGATATCCCCAACAAGGTAGAATATAAGAAAGACGAAGAAGAACTCAAAAAGAAAGGTCAAGCCATATTAGGGAAGTAGGATTTTCTAATGCTCTTATGGAACCTTGTTTTCGACAGTAATTGTCTGCGGTTCCTCGATCGGCAAGGAAACGAAAAAAGTGGTCCCTTTCTCGGAAGTTTCAAAAAATATTCTTCCGTTATGATCTTCTATGATTCTTCTACAGATATCAAGACCGAGTCCGGTGCCTGCGCCGGACGGTTTTGTCGTAAAAAAGGGTTCAAAGATACGATCACGAATCGTGTCTTCGATTCCGCATCCGCTATCGGAAATCGATACCACACAACTCGTCGCAGTTTTTTTACAGCCGATTTTCATCTTTCCCTTATAATTCATCGCATAAAGCGCGTTACCGATGATGTTCGTCCACACCTGGGTGAGAGCCTCCGCGTTTCCCCAAACCGTCGAAGTTTCCGGCATATCCCTAATAATTTCGACCTCGGTCTTGTATTTCGAATAATAAAGGGTAAGAACCGTCTCCAATTGTTTACGAATATCCACCGGGCCCATTGAAGTTCCGGAACGATCCCTGTATGCGTATTCTTTCAACGCTTGAATCACGAGAGACGCTTTTTCCGCGGCCTTTTCGATCGTAAAACTCGCTCTGGCAAGACTCGAAAGAGAAAGCGCGTTTTGCGCGATCAATAGAAGATTGTTTTCCTTGTTTAATAGTTTCGAAATTTTTACAACGTCTTCCGGACCGAGCCCCAAGTCTGTAAGAATATCCGCAATGCGCATCCCTTCCGCGATTCCCTGTTCGCCTAACAAAACTGAGATTTTTTTTCTTTTGTTTCTCTCTTCCTTTGTATCATAAAATTCTCTCGGAGAAATTCCTTTGGCGAATAACGTTTCCCAAATCGTTTTTTGAGATTCGGTAAAACTCGAATAGTCCCTCAACAACCGTTCCCAAGAATCGTATAACACGGAACGAATTCCTTCATTGGAGGAAACGATCGCACCGAGAGGAGTGTTCAACTCGTGCGCGATCCCGGCGACCAACTGTCCGAGTACGGCCATCTTTTCGGAGCGAATGAGTTGTTTTTGCGCGTTTCTCAATTCTTCCATTGCGCTGACTACTTGTTCATTCTTTGAAGTAAGATATTGATTTACTTTTCTTAATTCTTCAGTGCGGTTCGCGACGATTCCTTCCAGATCTTCATTGATCGAACGAATCTGCTGTTCAGTTTCGGTCATCTCGCTGACAAGAAGACTTTGTCTAACACTCGCAATCACTACGACGATCGTAGTCCCTGTCCAAGCAACAATTCTTACTCCCTCCGGAAGACCCGGAAGAGTTCCCGCTAAAACGATCGTGATAGAACTCGCGACAACTTCAAACAGGGGTAAAAGCCGAAGAGCGGCTTCGTATCTTCTTTCCCAAACAGGACTATCATTGTATTTGGGAAACCAAGTCAAAGAACCGTAACCCATTACGAGCGCGGAAACTGAAAAGCCCGCGTTGAGCAAGGTTCCGTCAGGCGGAATATCGGATATAAAAAACGCGTTCCACACCAACCAGCTAAATCCGGTTCCCCCCATTCCTAGCAGAAATAAAAACCAATATCGATCCGGCTGAAGACGAAGAAGCGGAATCAAAAGAATCCCAAGCGAGGCCGCGGTCAAAAACGAAACGGGATGATTGATCAAAGGAAGAAGTTGAGGAATACTCACACCTTCTCTTTGAGGTAAATACAACGCCAAAGAAAGAGTAAGAATCGCGGTCGTCAAACCGAGTGCGTCGAGAATCACAGCACGGGCGCTTTCCCTATTACATTCGATAACTATAATATAATAGCCGGCGACAAAAGAAGGAGCGACCAGAGGAAAAAGATAATCGCTCGGAGTGGGAGTTACGTAGTAATCGAAATAAACTTGAATCGCCCAGGAAAATTGTCCAAGGGCGTTTGCCGTGAGTCCAAGGGCGAACCAAAGCCGAAAACGGTGGATCCCACCTTCGGCCGCGATATAACCGATCCACGCGAGGGCCGCCGCACAAAGATAAGAAATCGTCCAATGAATATTATCGATAAGTCTGTCCGTGTTTCTTTCTTCGTAGTAATAGTTTCCGAAAAAAGAAACGAATACTAAGACGGTGCTGATCCAGAATATCCAAATTCCGGATTTCGGTATCAACGGTCGAGAATGACTTTGTTGTATTGTCATCAATCGCTCACAAACAAACGACGGACATTATGGAAGTGAATCGTTTTTTCCGTCGATCCATTTTCTCATAGAAAGGACTCACAAAACGAAATTCTAAATCAAATAATTCCCAAAATAAACTAAAATAGGGTGCGATCGTTTTTTTCGAACAGATGAGGGACGCCGTTGATTGAAACCGGCAGATATTTTCCTCTCACCCAGCGAAACGTATTTACCGAAGTGTTCCATATCCAAGGCATCCAGGCAAAACTATCCTCGTCCTGGCGAAGGAGACGATTTAACACTAAAGATATCGGAGTCCCCGAAGTAAAAATGAAATTTCTTTCCTTATCGGAAGGCGAAAACAAAACATTAGAAGAATTGAATACCCTTTCCTCAAAACTTCGATACGTTTCGATCCCTGCCGGAGCCTCCTTCCCTTCCCTCCAGACTCTGAGAATTTCCTCGGTCAATTTGAAAAACAGAGCCGCAGATCTGATTCCGCCTTTGAGTCTGACTTTTCCGAATTGATTGAGGGTTTTTTCGAATTCCGGTTTTTGCGAGGCGATCAACTTGGAATAGGAACCCCAGAGTTCCGGAGCAAATTCGTTCCAACCAGCATCTCTACGAATAAAAGAATCTATGGAGAATTTTGTCTGTTCTCCCACGATCGATTTTACACCTTCCAAAAAGGATTCTCCGGTTTCCAAATGTCTTCGCATCGTTCCGGTTATGATACGATCGGGAATTTCTCCGTTAGTCGCCATATACTTTCCGAGTTCGAAGGCTTGTTTTTTGCCGTGAGGAGTGAGAAGATCGTAATCCGATCCTTGGGAATTGGCCTGACCGTGGCGAACGAGATAGACTACGGACATGAATTTTTACTTAACTTTCCGTCGTAAATCTTGGATTGGTGACTTCTACTTTTTCCCGCACCGTTTCCTTTACGTGATTCCAATATTCGGAATTCTCGATGGATAAATTTTCTTTTCTGATCTTATCGCGGAGTTCCAAGTTCCATGTATTTGCGAGAACCTTCTTTTCATCGAGAGTGGAAGGAAAAGAGCCTTCTTTTTTTAAAAGTTTCGAGAGTCTGGCGATTTCTTTGTCGAGCAATTCTTCTCCCGAACGGATCTCACGCGAGACCACTCCCAACATATTCCAACTTACTAATGTTTTATAGGAAAGGAGATCCTTCTCTTTAAACTGAGGAAGAACTTCCTTCATTAGAAAATCCTGAATCGCTTCCAAAAGATCCGTCGAACTTGGTTTATCCTGCATTTTCTATGATCCTCATCGCTTCGTATTCCATCTCGCAGGCCCTTCTTCCGATGGCTGCGAGTTCGATTCCTTTGTCCTTTCCGGAAAGATGCCTTTCCGCTTGACCGATACAACCGATCGCCCATCGGAGGTTTCCCATAACTTCCCAATATGTGATCATAGCGGGATCTAAAGTGACACCCGAGAACTTTTCATAGGCTTCGTAGAATGCGGAGCGATCGGCAAAGCCGCCCGCTTCCTTATTCAATTTTCCGAATCTCCAGTCCCTCATACAAAGCCACGTAAGATCTTCGTGGCGATCTCCCCAGTGTGCAAACTCCCAGTCGACGATTCCCTGCAAACCCTCGGGGGTAACCATAAAGTTTCCGGTTCTAAAATCTCCGTGAATCAAAACGACGTCGTCCGACGGTTTCGCTTTTTTTTCCAACCAGTTGAGAATCATCTCCATGGCGGGATAACTTTCCTTCATTCTATCCAATTCCAAACGAAGAGAATGAATCGATCCGGTCGCGACCACTTTGTCTTTCGGATCCTGTCCCATCCAGAGAACTTTTTTTAACTTCTCGTCCTTGCAACTTTCCGGTTTTACGGAATGGATCTTCGCTAAATTCTCGGCGAGATCGACGGCGAGTTGTTTACGGATTTTGTTAAGCGAAGCGTCCTTTACGATATATCGCCCCGTGGCCTTTCCGGAAATCTTTTGCATAAAGTAAAAAGGACTTCCGGTAACGGAACGATCCGTCTCCAACCAAAACGGTCTCGGAGTTTTAACTCCGGCGTCGTATGCGAGATTGCACACTCCGAACTCGTCTTCTCGACTCAAAGAAGCCAATAAGGCGGCGCCCTTGTCCGTTCGGAATACCGTTTCGTAGGACCCCTGTTCCGGTCCGCCTAAAACCTTGAGCTCCGCCAGAAAGTTTTCCTGGCAGGCCCCTCCGCTCAAAGAGACCATCGTGTGAATTTCGGCTTTTCCCTTCAATCGTCCGGAAAGATAATCTTCCAAAACATTCTTTAATTCTGTATCGTTCATAGTTTTAGTAGATTCTAATATTCTAAAATTCGTGTTTCCCGCTCACCAAATTTCTTCCGATCACCATCTTGTGAACCTCGCTCGGTCCGTCGGCGATCCTTGCGGCCCTCGCATCCCTATAAAACAGTTCCAATTTCATATCTCTTCCGTATCCGTGAGATCCGCAGATTTGAATCGCACGGTCGATCACCTTACAAAGAGTTTCGGAAACGCTCCATTTTGCCATGGAAATGATTTGTCTCGCGTCTTCTCCGGCTCTGAGAGTGTGAGCGGCTTTTAGAGTGAGCATATATCCCGATTCAATCTCGAGCGCGGATTCCGCAAACATCCATTGAATTCCCTGATGATCCGCGATTCTTTGTCCGAAAACCTGTCTTTTGAGAGCGTATTCTCTCGCGATTTCAATCGACCTTCTTGCAAGTCCGAGCCAGCGCATACAGTGTGTTAGACGAGCGGGACCGAGACGTTCTTGGGACCATTTAAAACCTTCGCCCACTCTTCCGAGAATCGCGGATTCGGGAACTCTTACGTTTTCAAATTTTAATTCGCAATGACCGCCCGGTCCGTGAGAACCCATCACTCCTATCTCTCTCACCATCGTATATCCCGGAGCGTCGGTCGGAACGAGAAACATCGTAGTCCTTCTAAAAGAATCCGCGACCTTGGACATCACGATCAAAAAAGCCGCGCCGTTCGCGCCCGTACAATACCATTTGTGTCCGTTGATGACGTATTCGTTTCCGTCTTTGACCGCGTTTGTAAAAAGAGTTTGAGGATCGGCTCCCGCACCCGGAGGAGGTTCGGTCATCGCGAATGCGGAACGAATCTTACCTTGTGTTAGCGGATAATAATATTTTTCTTTTTGTTCTTTGTTGGCGGCGATATGCAAAAGATGCATATTCCCCTCGTCGGGCGCGTCGCAGTTGCAGAGATAAGGCGCGATCGGAGACCTACCGAGTTCGGAGAATATGATCGCCGTTCCGACCATATCCAAGCCGAGTCCACCTTCGGATTTTGGAAGATGCGGAGTCCAGAGCCCGAGTTCTTTAACTTTTTTTCTCAGTTCTTCGGTGACTTTCTCGGGCATTCTTCCATGATCGTAATCGTAATGATCCTCTGCGGGAATCGCATAGTTTTCTACAAAATCCCGAATTCTTTTTTTAACCTCTTCCACTTCCGGTGGTATTGAAAAATCCATCCTTTCCTCCCTTAAAAATCGGCGCCCTATATTTTTATATGTTCACACTCATCGACATATCGCAATCCTTTTAGGTTTCCAAAAATTTTACAACTTCTTTTAGAGTATCTACGATCAGGGTTTTATCAACGGAGTAATAGATCTCCTTTCCTTCCTTTCGGGAAGAAACGAGATTTAGAAGTTTCATCTTGTTTAAATGATGGGAGATTGTAGTTCTTGAAATGTCGAATTCCTTCGCGATATCGCCCGCTTTAACTTCCCGGTGACAAGAAAGAATTTTTGCGATCTTGAGTTTCACCGGATCCGAAATCGCCGACATCAACTGCAAGGTCGCCTCCGTCTCGAAAGGAAATTTCTTTTTTTTCTTCATTCTTTTTTCTTGATGGAATCGTTTTCCGCAATCGTGTTCGACTACGGATTCAATTTGTATTTTCCGATTCGATCATTGTGAAGACTCCCTAAATAGAGAAAACCATTTTTATATTTTACCGAAGTAATTGCTTTCAGATGTTTTCCGCTCGGCTCTTGAAAACTCCTAAGAGGAATCCCTTTCTCATCCAGAAGAAGAACAAATCCGTAAGGTTGAGCTTTCGGCCAAAGAAATTTCGGAAGTTTTGCGATAAAGGATTTGAGACCCGGACGCGGATGTAAGACGGAATCCATCAAAGAATTCCGAACCGTAAAAAGCGCGAGATAAAAGGTTCCGTTGCCGTCCGAGGAAATATTATCCGGAAACCCGGGAAGATTCTCTATAAAAAAATCATTCTGACCCGCTTTCGGTCCTTTGAGCCAATAACGTCGAATTCTATACCGGTAAGTTTCATTGACCAAAACGAAATCCTCATTTTGAGAAAGCGCAATCCCATTAGCAAAGTATAATTCTTTTAACAAAACATGGGTCTTTCCGGTGGACGGATCGTATTTCAAGAGTCGTCCGTTCGGTCTCGCTTCCATCAAGTCATAAAGATACTCCCCGCTTCCGTATTTATCCGATGCGTCCGAAAAATAAACGGTTCCGTCCTTGGCCACGTCGAGATCGTCCGTAAAACGAAACGGAAGACCGTCGACTTCCGTACTCAGAACCCTGATCTCCCCCTTCCTGCCGATCTCCAAAAGACCCTTGTCCGCATCGGCAACGATCAAACGCCCGTCCGCCAGAAGTTTACTTCCCAAGGGTCGCCCTCCCGTTGCCGCGTGCGCTTTAATGGTCCCTTCGGGAGAAATGAGTAGGATCTTTCCATTCTCGCAAGAAGCGTAAACGTTACCAAGATCGTCCACTTCCATATCTTCAGGGCCTTGTATTTTTCCCGGGGCGATCCATTCCGCATCGGCTAACAACTGATTGGGGGCAAAGGCTCCTTCCATCGCAGGAGGTGGCGGCGGCGAGTAAGCCACCGGATCAATCGGAGAAGATTTGAAAGTATAAAATACAATTCCAAATAAAATGAGAATTAAAAACAGAGAGAGAATCCGATTCCTGCTCATGCTTCCTCCATCGTGGGTTCTAAAGACCCCAAAGAAATAATGGAGACCAACCAAGAGTCAACATGAATTTCCACTATTATAAGTTTCAACTCATCTTATGATTCGCCTTAATTTCTTATAAAATCAAAATACGGGATTTTGCCATTTTCACTGCAAAAATCCGTCTATAGATTTTGATTGATTCTGGTTCGACAACGAATGAAGCTGGTGCAGACCTCTCGGAAAAATTTCAAATCGCACTTAGATCAAAATTCTTCTTAAATTATAAATAAGGTCACCCAAGAACTATGAAAATATCTGAATCCATGGTCCATAAACTGGGCGTTGAATACAAAGAATCGGACATTATCTTTGAAGAAAATCAGGATGCGGAAGTAATGTATCTGATCGTAAAAGGAAAGGTAGGCATTCACAAAAAAGTAAAGGAAGCTTATAAACTCCTCGTAGAATTAAAAGAGGGAGATATGTTCGGCGAAATGGCACTGATCGATAAAACCCCTCGGAGCGCGAGAGCGGTCGCACGAACCGACGTTTCGCTCATCGCGATCAACGAAGGCGCCTTTTTTAATCTTATAAAAACCAATCCAGGTTTTTCGATGAAGATCGTGAAAATTCTTTCTTCACGATTGAGAGAGACCAACAAAACCATCGCGTCTTTGTTAAAAGCCGACAAGAAAAATTTAGTAACTTCCGCTCTTATCAATTTTTCTCAGACACACGGAGAACAAGACGGAGCCTCGTATCGAATTCATCTCAATCATTTTATGAAATGGGCGATATTAAGAGTGGGCCTGGAACATCAAGACTTGGTTCACGCCATCAGTCTATTGGTAAAAGACAAGATGGTGGAACAACGAAAAGAGGATCCTTCCACATTGATTATACGCGAAGCGCTTTTTAAATATACGGTGGATGCTTGAACCGAAATCAATCCTTAGTAGTGAAAGAAAATAATAGAAAACGACTCTTTTACTTAGACAATCTTCGATCCTTTGCCCTTTTGCTCGGACTTGTATTTCACGTAGCGATCGTCTACGCGGCCGAAATTAAATATCCGCTCCGAAACGAAGAACGATCCGAAATCTTCGACGTATTCGGAGAATGGGTGCACATTTTCAGAATGCCGCTGTTCTTCTTTTTATCCGGATATTTTACGGAGATCATCTTCCGATCCAAAACTCTCAAAGAATTTTTAAGAATGCGGATCTTTCGGATCTTCATCCCGACCGTGATCGGAATCCTGCTTTTTGCTCCGATGCAGTCTTACATCTCTCTTTTGCAAGCGGGAGAGAATTACTCCTATTTGGATTTCTATTTTAGAATATTCTTAAATGGGAATATTCGCCCTTCCCATCTTTGGTTTCTTTACTTTTTGATCCTGTTCACAGTCTTACATCTTTTAATCCGAAAAATCACTCTTCCGTTCTCGTCGTTCCTAAAAAAAGAACCCGATCAAAAAACGTTCTTTCAAGAATTTAAGACGATCTCGATTTTTACTTTGATCAGCGTCGTAGGAACCTGTGCGATCAATCTTTTTTATATGAAAGACGATTCCTGGTATGCGATAGAACCTGTGAACTTCGTTTACAACTATACTTTCTTTCTTTGCGGAAGTCTTCTCGTTTCAAAAGAGATTCTTCTTCTGGAACCTCAATCGGACAAATTTTGGATCTGGGGAAGCCTTGCCTTCTTTAGCTTCTGGGGTTTTTACGAGATCAGTAGAATCGATCCATTTTGGTCTTACTTCGGTTATACGGGAAGTTGGAGAAGAATTCTTCATATCTTCTTGAAGTGTGCGGCGGGTTGGCTAATGATTCGACTTTTGATCGGAATTTTTCAGAAGTTTTTCGACTTTAAGAACAAATATACGGAATACATGAGGACGGCTAGTTTGCCCGTTTATCTCGTACACCACCCCGTTTCATTGCTCGCGGGTTTTTACGTGGTTCACAGTTCTTTTGGAGTCGCCGAAAAATTCTTTCTTCACCTCGTTTTGGTACTTTCCATAACATTAGCATTTTATCATTTTCTAATCCGTCCTTTCCGATGGGTGAATATCATCCTTGGAAATCAAATTCAACCAAAAAAGAACCCTTACCAAGGAGTGTCAGGTGAGCTCAAAATTTAGAAAGTCGTTTTTCAAACCGAACGTATTTTTACTGATTCCGATTTTTCTGTTTCTCGTTTGTTGCGAGAGCGGAAATTCTTCGCTGATTTCCTCTCCGGCCAATCGGGAGAAGAATGGAACCTCTTCAGTAAAGTTCAGCATCCATCCTTACAAAGGAACCGTCGTAAAGGTGGGAGACGAGATTCTTCCTTTTAAGGTTTTGGAGACCGATAAAAACATCGCGCTCGTCGAAATGGAAGTTCCGGTTTATACGGACGGAAAAGGAATCGAGTTAAAACTTTCTTCTCCCGGTTTTCAAAATTCTTCTTATCACGCGAAAAACGCCGCGGACTTAAACGAGAAGCTGATCGCTTTGGACAAGGAGGGTGTAACCCATCGTTTTACGATGCGTCTAAAAACGGGAATACAACCCAAGAGCGTCCGTTTTATCGATAATACAAGACTTGCGATTCCACTTTTGGAAGACGAAGGAATGGACGTTCTCGATATCAAAACCGGCGAAACGGTTCGTCTTTCTCCGCCTGAAAAATACAAAAAAAAACTCGGCTTTGTGGAAACGATTTCGATTCCGGAACACAACGAACTCTGGGTGAGTCAGATGCAGGCGAACGCCGTACACGTCTTCGATTTAAAAACTCTCGCGTATAAAGCGACAATCGATCTTTCGGGAAAGTGGTCCAAAATTCTTCTCTACGATCCGACGAGAGATCTTGTCTATTGTTCCAATTGGATCAGCGAAGACATATCGGTGATCGATAGAAAAACAAAAACCGAAATTCGTAAGACTGATAAGATCGGACTTCCTAGAGGGCTTCTTCTTTCCAAAGACGGAAAGGAGTTGTATATCGCCCAGTTCTCAGCAAGCAATCAGGAATCGAGCGGCGGAAGATTGGGAATCTATTCGATGGAAAAAGAAAAACTCATCGATACGATCGGCCCTCCCGGCAACAAAAGACATATCGTTCCGGGCCGGGAAGAAAATAAAATCTACGTCTCCGATATGTGTTGTAGCAAAGTTGAAGTCTACGATCTCAAGGAAAAAAAAGTTCAGAAGTCGATTCCAGTATTCGATAAACCGAATACGATTGCTCTCTCTCCCGATGGAAAGTATCTTTATGTTTCTTGCCGAGGCCCGAACAATCCAACCGAAGGTTATCTCAAAAAAGGGCACGTCCTTGGAAGGGTCTATGTCATCGACACAACAACCGATACGGTCAAAGAATTTTGGGAAGCAGGGAATCAACCCACCGGTCTCGATGTTTCGCCGGACAATCGTTATCTTGTGATTTCGGATTTTTTAGATCATCAGATCCGAGTTTATCGAAGAGACGGGTTTTAGTTTCAAAACCGAGAACGTTTTTTTCTTAAAAAACTGTTGCTTTTGAGAACTCAATTAAAAACATGTCTCTTACCGGGCCTGTAGCTCAGCTGGTTAGAGCACACGCTTGATAAGCGTGGGGTCATGTGTTCAAATCACATCAGGCCCATCCGGTATTGAAAAAGGGGCTTTAGCTCAGCTGGGAGAGCATCTGATTTGCATTCAGAAGGTCGTCGGTTCGATCCCGACAAGCTCCATACCGAATTTCCCCGCAAAATTCGGCGATTTTCCCTTTTCTTCCTTTTTAGTTTAGAATTTCCGGAGTTTTTTAGTGCAGAAATATATTCACTTTTCTGAATGTATTTTTGAAATTGAAAAAAGAGGGTGTTCTTACTTTTTGATCCAAAAAAGAACGGACTTTCTAACCTCTCCATAACGTCGACCATCGTTTCGGCAAAGTTCCGTAAAATGGCCTGCTGCAACTGGAAACCCGTCTCAGGATAAAATCGAATCGCCCCCTCGTTCCAAAGGAAAAAGCCGCAACAAACTCCGTTCTTTCTTGAACCAAAAATCAAAACATTGAACAAACTGCCTGGTATATTAGAATTTTCTAAATATCTTTCTTTCCAGAAGAAACCGTTTTTGAAAAAACCTTGTAACTTTTAAAGAATGGAATAGAATCATAAAACGAAAGCGACCTTCGGTTATTGGAAGCAAAAACGATTTGAAAACGGCATCCGATCCCCGAACAAAAGGCAAAACCATGAAGATACAGATTCCCTTCCTCTCCCGTTACTTTTCCTGGTTGTACAACGACGCTCCCGAAGGACCGGTCGAAATCTATCCGGAGGTGACCGATTCTTTCGAGAGTTCGGTTCCCGGAATCCGTGTGATCGGAGATCTTACCGGATTACCTCTTCTTAAATTCGCCGTGGAAAGCGGATACAAAGTGGTTCAAGAAATTGAAAAGAAAAACGGAAATTACTCGCGATCTAAAAAAGAGGAAAATCCGGCCTACGACGTTCTGATTATCGGAGCTGGACCATCCGGAATTTCGGCCGGAATCGAATTCAAAAAACTAAATTATAATTTTCTAATATTAGAATCCAATGATCCGTTTCACACGATCAAAAGTTATCCGAAAGGAAAGCCGATTTTTGCCGAACCGGAGGATGTCGAAACTCACTCTGAAATTCAAATTCACAACGGAACAAAAGAAAGTCTTTTGGAAGACCTTCAATCCTCTCTCAAAAAATGGGATCTACCTCTGGAAGTCGGAGCCAGAGTGATCCGGATTCGGAAGGAAGAATCAGGCTTTTCTGTCTTCTGTGAAAATGGAAAAAAATTTCTTACAAAGGAAATCATCCTCGCGATCGGTAAAAGCGGTGACGCAGGAAATCTCAAAGTACCGGGAGAAGAATTACCGAAAGTCTATCATCGGCTGATCGACCCGAAGGACTTTGAAGGAGAAGACGTTCTCGTGGTCGGCGGCGGAGACTCAGCCGTAGAAGCTGCGATCGCAATCAGTGATTATGCGAACTCGACTCGTCTTTCCTACCGAGGAAAAGAATTGGTCCGTCCCAAGTTTGAAAATAAAGAACGTTTTGATTCCCTCGTCCAAAAGGGAAAGATAGAATTCTTAAATCAAAGCGAAGTGGAAGAGATCGCCGCAAAAGAAGTAAAACTCCGAACGATCGATTCCCAAAACAAGAACGTCGGCACCCGGACGATTTCTAATTCAAACGTATTAGTCCAAATCGGGTCCGGAGCTCCGATCGAGTTTTTAAAAAAAATCGGACTCAGAATTCAAAATCAGAAACGATTTTGGGATTGGATCGGTTTTATTGAAATGCTTCTTTTTGCAAACGTCGTCTATTTTGGAAAGGCTTCGTTTTATGGGAGCGCTACTTATTCCGCGATCGCTTTCGGATCCCTGTTTGCCTTTTTAACGCTTGGAATTCCGTTCGGAATTCACCTATTTAGAAAAAGAAAAGAATTGTTTTCGGATTATTGGAACACATTCAAAAATATTTATATATTTTCTGCGGCTGCATATTTTATTACGGTCTATGCAGGAGGTAAGTATTTCGATTTTCTATTTTTAGGAAAACAACCGGGCTTTCACTATACTCTTTTGTATTCCCTCACCATTCTTACTTTCGGATTGAGAAGAATAAAAGTGAGACCGACAAAGTATATCCGCAGGCAAACCTGGACCTTAATTCTAATCCAAGTATTTCCCCTCTTTCTTTTACCCGAAATCATCCTTCCATTCTTAGGACAAAACAATCTTTTAGGAGATCCGAACGGATTCTTACTGACTCAAGTTTTTCCCTACGGCGCATATTGGAACGCATACGGACTCATTCTCGCGTGGCCTCTGAACATGGGAATTTTCTACAATACCGGGATTACCACCTTCTGGTTGTTATACGGAATTTTACAAACGTTCGCTGTGATCCCGTATCTCGTCTATCGTTTCGGAAAGGGCGCCTACTGCGGATGGATCTGTTCCTGCGGCGGGCTGGCCGAGACCTTGGGAGACGAAACAAGAACAAAGATGCCTCATGGAAAACTCGCAAACCGATTGGAAAACGCGGGACAATGGATTCTTCTTTTTGCGACGATCATTACGATTTTAAAGTTAAGCGAAATTTTCCTTTCTTCTTGGTTTCCTTTTACACACGTTTTAGGAAGTATCGGAGATCACGGAAAAAAAGTCTACGACGTCGTCGTCGATTTGATGTTAGCCGGCGTAGTCGGAGTAGGCGCTTATTTTTTTCTAAGCGGTCGAGTTTGGTGCCGTTTTTTTTGCCCGCTTTCGGCGCTCATGCATATATATGCAAGATTTAGCAGGTTTCGTATCTTTTCCGAAAAGAAAAAATGTATTTCCTGCAATATCTGCACAAAGGTCTGTCACCAGGGAATTGACGTTATGAGCTACGCGAACAAAGGAATCCCGATGGACAATGTTCAGTGCGTCCGTTGTTCGGCTTGTGTCGTAAACTGCCCTACAAAGGTTCTTTCTTTCGGAGAATCGGAATAACGCAGATTTTTTAGAGATAGATGGAACAAACTTTCAATTCGTTTAACAAAACAAAAACCGCCAAAGTAAAGATCAAAGAATCGAAGCGGTCCAAAATCCCGCCGTGACCCGGAAGAAGATTGGAATAGTCTTTGATCTTAGCTTTTCTCTTTAGCCAACTCGCGCTTAAATCCCCGCTCAAACTCGACAACGCAATTCCTATTGTAAACGGAAAAGAATCGATTCCATTCTTACCGATAACCGAGAAGAAAAAAACTCCGAACAACATCGCAAAAAATGTTCCGCCAGCAAATCCTTCCCAGGTTTTGTTCGGACTGATTCGAGGGGCCATTTTAGTTTTTCCAAAACTCTGACCAGTAAGCTGACTGAACGCGTCAAAAACGGCGACACTGAGATAAGTCAAAACCAGAACTCGATTTGAAAATAGAAAACCGCTTCCGCAAAATAAAAGCAGTATAAACAATCCGATCCATATCGTAAGGATTCGTAACGGTAACGAAAAATTTAAAACGGTTTTTCCGATTTCAAAAATCGCGCCGATCGAAATCAAAAAACAAAAAAGAAACCAATATATTCCGCCTAACGTAGAAAGAAACGTTGCACCGACTACGATTCCCGCGTAAGACCAATACTTTGCGGTCCTTTTTTTCCTTTCTGCACTATCTCGATTTCGTCCGGAAATAAAAAACCAAATACCGCCGGTCAAAAAACTTCCGAGGATAAAAAGAAAAATCGGTAAAACTTCCCTATCCAAGCGAATGAATCCTCAAGGCTCCCGGCAGAATTTTTACGGAAAACTCCATTACATTTTCATAAATTTCTCCGTCCACCATCAGAAGACCGGGACGTTCGTACTTTACGGTAGAAGCGATCGCCTTTAGACGGTTTGGCGGATCGTAAAGATAAGTTTTGCTCAAGATGGAAAGATTGTGGATGGATTGTTTGATACTTCCTGCGTCGAGTTCGGCGACGTCGAATTTTCCATCCCAAAGTTCCGCGTTCGGAAAGGCGACAAAGTTTGCGACGTGTTTACTGTTATTGATAATTCCTCCGGAAAGAGATTTTTTCTCCGCAGGAAATCGATCGTAAGATATCAGATAAGATTCCCGAGTATTCACAAAAGATCCGAGACCGGCCGCAATCGGATAACAGAATTTTCGAAAACGTTTAAATGATCGATTCGCCATCTGAGTCACCTTCGCAGGAAATCCAAAACAAACCGTACTCGCCGAAACACACAAAAAAGATTCTTCCATTGTCTTTATTTTTAAACTCATCAAATCGATCTTTAATTCCTTGCCCCAGACCAATTTTTCTAAGGACATTCTCCAACTTCCAAGACCAAGATCTCTCGCAAGAGAATTTCCCGTTCCTGCGGGAACTAAGCGGATTTTTGGAAAAGGAAAACGTAAAGAGGAAAGAACCTCGTGTAACGTTCCATCGCCTCCTACCACTATAATTTCATGAACATCGGATCTTTCTCTAACGATCTCTTTGGCGTGTCCGGGAAAATCGGTTATTCTGCAGGGAATTCCGTTTCCTTCCAAATAGGTTCTTAAAATAAGATTTTCGGTTTGGTTCTTTGAACCGCTCTTCCCGTTTAAGATTGCAAAACGTTCTTGTTTTGTTTCCATATCCAATACATTCCTCGAACGTTCGGTTTTAGTTCTTTTAGATAAAATAGAATCACGATTTCTTCCGCGTAAGCGAAACAACAAAGAAAAAAGGAAAGATAGAGGAGCGGACTCCAAGCTCCGAACCAAAACAACGTCATAAATAAAATTCCAAGCGCATATGCCGCCACCCGGCTCGCATACGTGTGGAAACTGGAAATGGATGAAAATTTGATAAGCGAATAAATCATCTCAGCAAAATACAAACCCAATACGGTCGCAATCCACGAAAGATAATTCGACACAAAAGACGGTTCGAATATTAGAATTCCGTAAATTCCAGAAACAAAAGTCAAAAGGTCCGCGATCGAATCCAATCTCGCGCCAAAAGCCGATTGTACTTTTAAAACTCTCGCGAGAAGGCCGTCTAGGATATCGGACAATAAGGCAAAAAAGAAAATCCATGAAAAAAGAATTCTTTCTTCTCGGAAGACAAAATAAATCAAAACGGGAAACAGGAGAACCCGGCAAAAGGTAATCGAATTGGGAATATTTTTTACCCAAGATTTTTCAGACATATCTCAACTTCCTTATCGTTTACGGCCGCGTTATACGAATTCCCGAGGTCCGTCTTGATTAAAGAATTCTTATCCGATTGCAATCTTTTTTTGAATCCCAAAACGGAAGTTCGGTTTAAAAAAGACCGACTCTGTTTCAGAATACGTTTTAATAAAACGTGATTTGCTTATGAACTCGACTTTGCTTTTATATCGCCGAACGGGAGAAAGTCAGACATTGAATCGATTTAATTGCATCCGGAAATTAAGATCCGTAATGGATGTATTCAGGATTCGACCAAATTCCTCGGAGGCAATTTCGGATACCGGTGGTCTTGATTCTTCTTCTTAGACCGAAGCTTAAGGAAATCCAGGAAAGACTCGGGTCTGCGTGATGTGTTTCGTGATTTCCGATTCCCATTCCCAGAGGAAAAGAAAAGGTATTACTTTCCAAATCGGAACGAGAACCCGTATGCTCGCACCAATGTCTCAGGGAACCCCAGACATTCGCAAAAAGAAAGGAACCGAAAACGAACCAAAGATTCGGTTTTAATTCGATGTAGAGAAGAATGGAAATCGAAAATGAGAAACATAAAAACAAAATCGAACGCACCTTCGAATGCAATTTTACCGAAGAGGAAACTTTTTTTAGATCGGCGGTATCACGTTTCGTAAAAAGAATCGCCGCCACATTGGAAAATAAAGGAATCAATTCCACAAAAACGTAAAGTTTTCTCCGCTTTTGAAAAAGATTTCTTTTCCATTCCGGCCAAAGCGGATCGTCCGCGGCGTTTGTATGGGCGTGATGATAAAGATGGATCTTTCGAAACGGTTCCCCGTAAAAAGGAAGAAAGACCAAGGCGGAAGCCAAATTCAAAATCCACCGATCCAAATAAGACCGCGTTAGATTTCTATGGGCGCCCTCGTGTACCAGAAGAATCATCCACGCATGAAGAAACAAACCGGAAAACGGAAGAACAAAATAAAAACCGCTTTGAAACAAAAAATAGAAACCCAAAATTCCGGCAAACAACCCCGAGGCCGCCAACAGACTCAAAACCAATACAAATCCTCTGTGTTTTCTGATTTTTTTTTCAAAATTCCTTTCCCAATCGTCCTTTGGAAACGGAATCGAAGAATATGAACTCTGTAACATCATATAAATTGAATATTATAATTTCCTATTTTTTAGTTTAAAAACTCTACGAAACTTGATTTGCATGAGTTCTTTCGGATCGAAAAAGACCTATCTGGATTTTCAAAACTTAGATTCTTTGTTATTTGAAAAAGGATCGACTTTCCTTTCTCTTGATTATGAATTTCAAATAACCTCAACATTGTGATTCGTCGTTTAGTATCAGTGTTCTTTATTGACTGATACTCTTCGCGTAGTTTTGAACTCGCGTCAAAAAGGAAGGATCCTCTAGGAAGACCTCAAATTCGTCGAACTCTTTTCTTAAATTTTCGTATAAATCGCCGATAAAGTAATGATTCGAAATTCCCTTTAAAATCTTCAACATCCTGAGATTCCACTGCGAAAGCCTTGAGGCGGTAAGAATCGCATGTTTAAGAATATTCTCACCCTCGTAGATTTCGTCAATAATACCGAGTTCCAGCGCGGATAAGGATCGTATCGGATCTCCTTTTAACGTCAAAGACAAAGCCTTGGTCGGACCGACTTTTCTGACAAGCGTCGTCAAAAGCGGAGGCGCTCCGAATCTGATTTCCGGACGGAAAAGCATCGCCTTTTTTTCCGAAATGATATAATCTCCGCAGAGGGCGAGGTCAAAACCTCCCGCCGAAGCAAACCCTTTTAGATCGGTGACGACCGGTTTCGGAAAACTATAAAGAGAATTATGATATTCTAATATTCTATGACGAAAGGACTCAAGGTTGGTCTGAACGACTTCCTCAAGATCGTAACCGCTGGAAAAATGTTTTCCGGAAGAATTTAAGACGATCGCACGAACCTCCTCGTTCTCCCTATTTGAGTCAAAGACGTCTTCGAGTTCGTCTCTTATCCGCATATTAAGAGCGTTGGATTTTTGGGGACGATTCAAAGTAACGACGAGGATTTGATTTTTCAGATCCGTCAATAAACACTCGTAACTCATTTATATACCCGTTAGAATTAAAATAGGCGACGATCTTAATTCTATGGAATCATTAGGCAAGAAGAATTCGACTTCCATTCTGCTCGAAACTTAGGCGACCGCAAGTCGATTCAAAGTCGGTCATTGATTCCATTTTGGGAAGTTTGCAATATCACTTTGCGCGACGGAGTCGTGAGCGGGAACGACGACGATTTCCGGCTTTTTAAGAATCAAATCGTGAACCCTCTTGAGCTCTTTTCCAAGAGACTCCGGATCTTTATCGGCAATTCTTCTGGAGAGTCGAGGTTTGTGGGCGGGAAGTAAAAAACCTTCCTTGGACCAGCTAATATCTCCGGTAAAGAAATATCGTTTTTTAGAAGAGAGATTGAGAAAGAGTCCGATCGAACCTCCCCCATGTCCGTCCATCGGAACAAGGACTATACTTCCATCCTGAAAGAGATCCAAACTTTTTGAATACGTTTCATAAGGAACGTCCTTAAAAATCAAGTTCTCCCATTGAATCCGATCTCCGTCAAATTGACTTTGAATATAACCGTGTCTCGCATTAGAAGCGAATGCCGCGTAACGTTCTTCTTGAGTTGTAAAAATTTTGGCCCAGGGAAAATCCTTAATCCCGCTCGCGTGATCCCAATGCATATGCGAAAGAAAAACCTTTCCGATTTGTTTGGGATCGTATCCTTCTCTTTTAAGAAGATCGACCGCGGGGATATGATCCTTATAAGCCATAAGAATCTGAAGGTGGATCGGTTTTAATGCGAATTGCGCCTCGATATCGGTGCCAAGTCCGGTATCAAATAAGAATTTTCCTTTAGGATGTTCTACGAGCAATGCGGAATGGGAGATGATTCTCTTTTTGAAAAGATCTCCGCCCTCAAACAAAAAAGCCTCCGATGTATCTGCGCTCGCGGTTCTCAAAAGGGTAAAACGAATACCGGGATTTCTAAGTTCCACGGAATTTTCATTCTTAAATTGCGCAAGAGTTAAACTATCGATCTCTAATTTAGGATATCCTAATGCAATAACTATCAAACCGAAAATGACAAACCCGAAAAAAACAAAAAATATCCAAAATCGTTTCATACAGTCTCTCCTTGTTGTATCAATAGTTTCGCCGCTTTAGCGGCGGATTTCATCGGTCCCGGATCTCGATTGGTTCGAGACAATAAGATCGCACCTTCGAGAAGACAGAGAATCGGAGTCGCCAACTCCGAAGCCTCTTTTTTCTCCCATCCCTTTTCGACAAAGTAATCTTCGAGTTCGCCGCTCCATTCTTCGAAAATAGTTCTACAAGCATCGTTGACCGGATTGGATAGAGAGGCGGTTTCGGAAGCGGTAGTCGCCACAGGGCACCCTTGACTAAAATCCGTCTCGATCAGCTTCCGCTCCAGGGCTTTAAAAATCGCTGCGACCCCCGAAACCGGTGTTTTAGAAGAATGTAATAGAGCTTTTAACATCGCTTTCATCTCCCTCCCGGAAGACGTGATCGCTTCTGCCGCTAAGTCTTCCTTTCCACCTGGGAAATGAAAATAGATGGAACCCTTAGGAGATCCCGAAGACTCGACTATGTCGTTTAATCCAGTTCCATTGTAACCGCGAGTCTCGAGCGATAAGGCCATCGCCCTGATCATCCGCTCCTTTGAAACCGTTCCCTTTTCGCCCATTCTTGGAATGGATCATAATTAAATAGACCGGTCAACATATTTTCCATTAAAATTTTGAATTTTATGAAATAACAAACGCTCCATAGAAAAAACTTGAAGCTGATTTTGGTTCAAAAAGTGCGAACCTAGTCCGACGATCTACCGGTTTTGGACTCCGCTTTCGGAAATTTGAGAGAAAATCGGTCTTTCATTCAAGGAAGTTTCGGTTACGGCAAATTCGTCTTATCTCATGAAAAATATTTTTAGTATATTAGTAAATACTAATCCAATAGATTGCTAAAGTAGGCTTGCAAACAGATCACGATTTGAAAATTCCAGGACGGCTTTTGAGCCGAGCTCGTTCGAATCAAATCGAAAGGTTCCCTTTAGTTGTTGTGTCATGATGGAAATCAACGTAAAGCCGGTTGTCTTCGGTTGAGACCAGGTCGAATTGTCTTGGATACCGGGTCCGGCGTCCAAAACGATAAGTGTATATCGACTATTTGAAAAGTTCAGCTCAATCGTAATTTTATTTTCTTTACTCTTTTTGCCGGAATGCCGGACCGCGTTGTTCAACAACTCAAATACGATCATCGCAAAGGGAACCGAAATTTCGATGCTCAGGGGCGCTCCGTTTCGGCTTCGCCGAAACTCTATCGAAGAGGCGTCTTGGATTCTTATCAAACTAACGATTTCTTCCAAAACTTTATTGAGATCGACTTCATAATCCGTCTCGGACTTGTAGATCGCGTCGTGAATCTTCGATAACATAAGAATTCTTTCGTTAAAACTTTCGATCTGTTGATCGCCGCTCTGACGGTGTAAATTCGCGAATCCGCTCAGAATCTGAAGATTGTTTTTGACACGGTGGTGAATTTCCCGAATAAAAACTTCTTTTTCTTTTTTGTGGCTCGTTAGCACTCGAACGGTGATGATCGCAAGAGTACAAAAAAGTATGAATTTAAGGATAGTATCGAAAATAAATGCGGAACTCAATTCTCCTCTGCCCCAATACTGATACATCCGAATCGCCATGAGAAGACCCGTATAACAAGAAACGGCGATCGTAAGTTTACTATTGGAAAAATGTAAGAAAAGTATGATAATCGTCGCCATCGAAAAATAGATATTTCCGGTTTGCATTCCGAAAAAGATTCCGAACGTCAACGCGGTAAGACTCAAGTAAAGAATCGAATAGATTGCTGTCTCCAATCGATCGATCATTAGAAAAAGGATCGATATAAGCGCGGATACTGCAAAGATCAAAAAACCGATTCTAATTCCCTGACGAATATAAAGAAGACAAGCTGCGATCGAAACGATAAAAATAACGAGGTCGGTTACGTAAAGATGATACGCTTTTTTGCGAGTGAGATAGTCTCTTCTTCCGTAGATTCGGTTTATTTTTTCAAAAAACATTATAGCTTAGAATTTTCTACGGAGAATGGTCCCCCGAAACGTGGGACATCATTCTCCAGCGCCTAACAAAATACAAATGTTTTTCTAAAATGCAGGTCTCCTTACGTTTCCCGTGGAACTCGATTCTTTCCATTTTTTAAAGGCGAGAAAAAAGTAAGAAAACTTCCTTTTAACAAACGTTGATAGAAAGGCAAACGAATCCTTTGGACAACGCGGCCTTTTAGGATCCGATCGAAAGATTGCTCAACTCATCCAAGAACGCGACTGCAAAACTTCCGGTTCCTTTCGATTTTTGCGCCGCCCTCGAACCCGCGATCGCAAACACGGCCGAAGCAGAAACGGTAGCGCGTAACGGATCTTTTTGAACCCCTAAAAAAGAGGCGATCAAAGCCCCCAAAGAACAACCGACTCCCGTGACCTTCGTCATAAGCGTATGGCCGCCCGGGACCGCGATCGTATCGTTTCCGTTCGTAACGTAATCGACTTCTCCGCTGACGGCAACGATAGCTCCTGTTTTTTCGGAAAGTTCTTTTGCGAAAGGCAAGGCCTCGAAGGATCGGACCGTAGAATCCACGCCCTTCCCTCTTCCCGCTGTTCCGACTAACGCAAGAATTTCGGAAGCGTTCCCTCGGATAACCGTCGGCTTTTGGTCCAACAACTCTTTAGAGAGTTCGGTTCTAAAACGCAAAACCCCCGCGGCAACTGGATCGAGAACCCAAGGAGTTCCCGCTTTGTTTGCCGCCTTAGCCGCTATTTTCATCGAGTTTGCGTCGATGGCAGTGACGGTTCCTACGTTGATCAAAACTCCGCTCGCAATTGCGGCGAAGTCCGCGACTTCTTCCTCTGCGATCACCATCGCAGGAGAAGCCCCGATTGCGAGAAGAACGTTCGCGGTCCAATTTGTGACCACGATATTCGTTATAACATGCGTTAGGGGAGCATTCTTTCTGAGTTCGGAAAGATCTTCCACGATCTCGGGAGAGGGCCACATTCTTTCAATCATTGAGGTTGTTGACATCCGGTGTTTTTCTTCATCAATACATAACACGAAAATCGAAACTGTAAAGAATTTTAGCGACGTCGAATCGTCTCCATTCCATTTTTAAAATATAAGACCGTTTCTTTCATAAGAGAGTTTTTGCGGCGGCGACAAAAACAAACAAAAGAAAACGGAGGACCGATGGATTGTCTCAAATCGCACGAAAACGAGTTGAACGTAAAATGTAAAGAGGCGCTGCCTCCGTCTCCATCGGATAAACGATAAAAATTTGGGCATTCCCCGCTTGCAAAATTTTCGATCAAAAAAGTCCCCAAAAAAAGCAAGCGGGTCGGGCTACTCCAAGTTCGTCGCGAAGCGACTCATCTCGAACGGAAACGCCGAAATCACGGATCAACTCGACGACGTTCGAGACGCTGCGCGCTTTTCGTATCCCTAATGCGGGCGGTTCCTAAAACTGGAAATTACTTGACTCAAGGAAGAAGAATTCAAGAATCACTCAGCCTTCAAACTTCGGAAACCACAATGCAGCTCAAAACAATCCTTCTGATCTTTTACGTATTTCAAATTCTATTTACGCTTGTGATGAAATATCTATCGTATCAGGGCGATAATTCACCGCAACTACATGAACAAATTCTAAAATACTTCACGGATGCAGACGTTCAAAAAGGGATCGAATACGCGAGAAGCGGCTTTTTCGCCTCGGTTCTTTCGGATCTTTTGGATTTTGTAGTCGCGGGAATTTTTGTTTTCTCCCCGATTTCAGCGAAATTGGAATCCTTTTTGGAGAAAAAAACGGGGAATCGTTTTTATCTCACGGTTTTATTTTTCTTTTTGATCTTTAGCGCCGTTCAATTTTTGATCTCGATCCCGTTTCAATACTATTTCGGATTCGTATTGGAACACCAATTCGGCTTTTCTAAAATGACTTTTTTGGATTGGGTTGTTTATACTGGAAAATCCCTCGGGATCGCCGCGTTAGGCGGAAGTATAGCGGTCGTCGGAATCGCATTCTTACTCAAAAAATTCCAGAAGATTTGGATGTATTTGCTTCCCGTCGTTTCCTTAATCTTCGGACTTTTACTTTCGATTTTATTTCCGATCGTAATCACTCCTCTCTTTTACGAATATAAACCGATCGAGGAAGGAAGTCTCAAAACAAAGATCATTTCACTCTGTGAAAAGGCGCAAATCAGGGTCGAGAACGTCTATGTGATCAACGAAAGCAAATACTCGGGTCATACAAACGCGTATTTTACCGGTTGGGGAGAAAACAGGAAGATCTTTCTTTACGATACTCTCATTCAAAATCATACCGAAGAGGAAATTATAAGCGTACTCGGACACGAGATCGGACACTGGACCCACAATCATCAGATCAAAGACATTACGATCAGCACGATCGAAACCTTAGTTTTATGTTTTTTATTGGGTTATCTTTTTCAAAAATTCAAAACGGAAGGAGCCGTTTCATTGCGGGAATTTTATTCTCCATCCACGCTTCCGTTTTTATTTTTACTTCTTTCCCTTTTTAGTTCTTTGACAAGACCGGTTTGGAGCGCACTGAGCAGAATGCAGGAAACCGAAGCCGATATCGAAGCGCTCGTTCTAACAAAGGATAAGAAGTCGTTTATCAATACGGAAATCAAGTTAGCAAAGGACAATCAGGGAAGGTTGAATCCGCATCCTGCCGAAGTATTCTACTACCATTCTCATCCGACCACTCTGGAAAGAATTCGATTAGCCGAGGAATGGAAGGAATAAATTTTCGGATCATAAAACGTCTTCCAATTGGAAGAAACTTGTTACTAAGAATTCACATAAATCCTATTTTTATGGTTTCCAATTCTCTAATTTTGGGGATCATAAGAATAGATGATTGCAGATTCGTCCGAAAGTATCGAACTCAAGACAAAAACCTTGGGTATGCAGATTTTCAAAGATGACGAAAGTCATTCTTCGCGTTATCTTTCCAAACATTTTTGGATCAAGGCGTTCCTAAAACTTTCCTTTCGTTACCCTAATCTCAAAGTGGAAATGTTCCGCTTTGTGGACGTTCTTCCCTCGTTAGGTTCGAAAAAAGAGATTACCGAACATTTTGTGCTCTATCTTTTAAACAAAGATACTGAAATCCCGAATTGGATCCGGCCTTTCCTTCGAACCGTATTATCCGTATTTCCCGTCTCCTACCTTTTCGGAATTTTCATTCGGACGGCGGTTCTTAGAACTTCCGGAAATTTTATCGCGGGAAAAAATTTCGAAAAAGCAAAAAGAAGGCTGCAAAACTTACGAAAAGCGGATTCAGTCTTTACTCTCGACGTATTGGGCGAGGCGGCCCTTTCCGAAAAAGAGGCTGTCGCTTATCAAAAACAATATCTCGACATCCTAAAAAGTCTGGATACTTTTGCGGGATTTGAAACCACTCGTTACGGAACCTGTCCGTTCGTAAACGTATCCGTAAAATGTTCGAGTTTGTATTCCCAAATTTCTTCGTTGGCAATGGAAGAATCCGTATCTGCTCTCAAGGAAAGACTAAGACCCATCCTGCGGCTTGCGATGGAAAAAAACTATTTCGTAAATTTAGACGCGGAACAGTACGATTATAAGGAAATTCTAATATCGCTCGCGGAAGGAATTTTTTCCGAACCGGAGTTTGAGGACTACGCTCATTTCGGAATCGTGATCCAAACCTATCTAAAGGACTCTCAAAAAGATCTAATTCGTATTTTAGAATATTCTAAAAATAGAAAGACTCCGATTACGGTCCGTTTGGTTAAGGGAGCCTACTGGGAATACGAAGTGATCCGATCCAGGGAAAAAGGTTGGGAAATTCCGGTTTTCGAAAACAAAATGGAAACGGATCTTAACTACGAAGAATGTGCGAAAATTCTCCTGGATTTTTATCCTCGGATTCTTTCAGCGTTTGCGTCGCATAACATTCGAAGTCTTTCGGCGATTCTTGCTTACGCCGAAATCAAGGAAATTCCAAAAAGGGATTTTGAAATTCAGATGTTATACGGAATGGGAGACTCCTACAAAGTTGTCTTAAAAAGGATGGGATACCGCATTCGCGAATATACGCCGTTAGGCGAAGTTCTTCCAGGAATGGCGTATCTGGTCCGAAGACTTTTGGAGAACACGTCCAATCAGGGCTTTCTCCAAAACTTTATCACCGGAAGAATGGAGTACTCCCATCTTTTGAAAAACCCCAAGGAATCAATCCATGCAAAACTTTAATAACGAACCGATTCGAGATTTTTCCAAAGAAGAAAACAGAAAATGGATTTCCGACTCGATTCAAAAAATCCGAAATAAATTTCCGATTTTTGTTCCAACGATCGTTTCGGGAAAAGAAATCAAAAATCTTTCAAAGGAAAAACATTCAAACCCCGCGAACAAAGACGAGATCACAACGGAATATTCGCTCAGCAACGCTTCCAATCTGGAAAACTCAATCCTGATTTCGAAAAAACATTTTTCCGATTGGAGCGATCGTGATCCCGCGGAAAGAATTTCGATTCTTTCGAAAGTGGGAACTCTGATCGGCGAAAACAAAGACGAACTCTGCGCGCTCATTCTTTTGGAAACCGGAAAAAACATTCCCGAAGCGGAAGCGGACGTCATAGAAGCGATCGACTTTTGCAAATACTACGCGTGCGAATATGAAAGAATTTTCCAAGGACAAAGGGTCGATCTTCCGGGCGAAGAGAATCTCTATTCTTATAAACCGAAAGGAATCATAGGAGTGATCGCACCTTGGAACTTTCCCGCGGCGATCTTGACCGGAATGTGCGCGGGGCCTCTTGTTTGCGGAAACGCGGTCCTCTTAAAACCCGCGGAACAATCTTCCGCCGTCGCCCTTTATCTTTTTCGTCTTTTTTTAAAAGCGGGAGTCCCGAGCGAAGTTTTCCATTTTTTGCCGGGTAAAGGAGAAGAGATCGGCGCGGAAATCGTAGAACATCCGGAGGTTGCGTTGATCAATTTTACGGGATCCAGAGAAGTCGGAGTTTCGATTCTCAAAGAATGCGGAAACATAAAACCCGACTCAAAAAGGATCAAACGTGCGTTATGCGAAATGGGCGGGAAAAATCCGATCATCGTCGACGGAGACGCCGATTTGGATCTTGCGGTCGAAGGGGCGCTTCACTCGGCGTTCGGATTTCAAGGTCAAAAGTGCAGCGCCCTTTCTAAACTGATCGTATTAGATTCTTGTTATGAAACTTTCAAGTCCAGATTTGTAGAGGCGGTTGCGTCCTTAAAGATAGGACCTCCTGAGATTCTTTCGGCAAAAATCGGGCCGGTTATCAACGAAGAATCGAAGCTGAGGTTGGAAAAAATCATTTCGGAACATAAAGATAAGATTCTATTTCGCGCGAATATTCCGGAAGAGTTAACGCTAAAAGGTCATTACGTTCCGCCGACGATTTTTGAAGAAAAAGATTGGAATAGCGATCTTGCGAAGAAAGAATTTTTCGGTCCTCTTGTCGCAATCTTCCGGACTAAAACATTTTCCGAGGCGATCGAAAAGGCCAACGATTCCGATTACGCTCTTACGGCGGGTCTTTATTCCCGCAACCCGGAACATATCGAAGAAGCAAAACGAAAAATCGAAGCGGGAAATTTCTATATCAACCGGGCGATCACGGGCGCGGTCGTTCAAAGACAACCTTTCGGAGGTTTTAAACTCTCCGGAGTAGGTGCAAAAGCGGGAGGCCCCGATTATCTCAAAAGTTTTTTAGAGCCGGTAACGATCACCGAAAATACGATGAGAAGAGGTTTTACGGCGGATCTGATTCAATAAACGGGGAATCGTTAGGACGATAGTCGATACAAAGAATCGCGATGTCGTCGTCGGGAGTTTTTCCTTTCATAAACTCCTCCAAATCGAACATCATAAGATCCAAAAAAGCTCCTGCGGGTTGTCTCGCGTTCGCCAAAAGAAATTCTTCAAAACAGGATTCTCCGTAATCCCTTCCCATCTTGTTTTTTGCTTCTATCAGTCCATCGGTGAAGAGTATGAGTTTATCATTCTTTTTTAATCGATGTTTCGAAGAATAATACTTCCAGTTCGGTTCGATTCCTAAGATAAACGTATTCTCGCTTTTTAATTCGTGGATCTCCGTATAATTTCCGCGAACCACCAAAGCGGGTTGATGTCCGGCGCTAGCGTACTTTAACGTTCCGTCCTTATCCAAGATACAATAAAAAGCTGTCACAAATAGATCCTGCTTTTCCAAAATTCCGCACAAGGATCGATTGACTAAACTCAGAAGCAGATCCGGTTCTTTTACATCGTGGCAGTGATTTCGAAACGCGGCTTTGGTCATCATCGTCACCAACGCAGAAGCCACCCCGTGTCCGGAAACATCGGAGATAAAAAATCCGACTTGATCGTTTCCCAGGTCGACCACGTCGTAAAAATCCCCTCCGATTTTTTCCAAGGAAAAATACTTAGCTGCGAGAATCAGATCCGGCCGTTTAATTCTTGTTAGGTCCGGAAGAGTGTCCTGTTGTAGTCTCCTCGCCAGAGTCAGATCAAGCGTCTGAACGCGGTTTAATCGCTGAATGTTCCGTTTGTGTTTTTTGGTTTCGACGAGATGACGGGTGAGCTGATTCCCCATATTGCGTACGTTTTCCGAAGCGCGCAAAAGCCAAACATGCATAAAAAAGAATACGATCAAAAAGACGAAAATCGATTTGATATGAAGTTGTAAATATTCCTGATTAAAAACGAGAAGCAATCCGAAAAAGACGAAGTAGTATGTTACAAACCAAAACGTTAGATAGACGCTCCTCGCGAGACCCAGAACGGGAAGTTGAATGCTGATCACAAAGATAAACATCACCGGAAAGTATTCGGGTGCAAGAAACGTAAAGTATCCGTAAAATGCGGGCAAAGGCAAAGAAAGAAGGAGAGACCGGTTGGCCCAGAGAAGCGCCGACCAGCGCCCGGTTATCAGTCGAAAATTGCTGTAAAGGGTGACGGCAACGGTGTATAAAAAATTGAAAACGACCCACTGCGGCTCGGGTGTAACGGAATCACGAAGATAAAAGCGTAAGACGATCCAAAAGACTACAACTCCAAAAGCTCCCTGAAGAAGGGAAAAAGTGATTTCGCTTTTCAGAGTTTTTTTCAACTGAAGAAAAAACTTATTCATATCTTCTTGAATTTCATCCTCTGATCAAAAAACTTTACTCAACTTTTCAGACTCGATTCTCGACGGGAATCAAACGATTCTAAGATCCGATTCTTAAATTCTAATCCTTAGACGAATCGACAAACGGTCTTTTAAGTATCATAAATTTTACGATATGCACTCTTTTCTTTGAGTATTGAGTTTAAAATGCACTCGAGAATCCAAGTTTGTGAAACGGTTTTTTATCTTTTCGAAGTCCATTCTAAGTTCCGCTCAAAGAGATTTCGATGAAGAAGAAGATCAAAATAAAATCTCTATTGAGGGAAATAACAAAAGGATAAAAGACGGATCAGTCCGGTTTTTTTGCGACGGCAATATAAGCTTCGGAAGAGAGGGAAATCGGGAGTTTGGTAAGTTGTGCCTCGATGTGCTCCAACATGATTCTTCTTTTTTCGTTCCAGACCGATTCTTCCATTTTGCTTTTCATCCATTGAAGCGGGGCCCCCCCTTCTATCATGGAATCTAAGAATTCTTCCGCGCCTTTCACTTCGATCGAATTGGAAAATGGAAGGATATCGATCTCTTGAAAACCGGCCGCGTCCAATTGTTCACGAAAGAATTCCGGATTTTCAAAACTGGAAACATTGGTCTGAGGTTCGGGGATTTCCGGATTCGCCTTACGAAGTGCGTCGAATAAAAATTGCATCAGGGGAGAATTTGCAACGGGAGCCCATCCGGAAACCGCCACCTTTTTTCCGGGTTTAAGAACCCGATGAATTTCTTTAAGACCTTGGAGTTTGTCCGGAAAAAACATTAAACCGAACATGGAAAAAGCGCCGTCGAATCGATTTTCAGGAAACTCCAATTTCTGTCCGTCCATCACAAAAGGAAGAACATTCTCGACGTTTGCCTCTTTCATTGCTTTCTTGAGTTGTTCTATCATCGCATCCGAAAAATCGATCGCGTAGATTTCCTTTACGGATTTAGAAAGAGGAATCGCGAGCGTACCCGGACCGGTTGCGACGTCTAAAACTACGTGATCCGATTTTAATCCGAGCAAATCCATCGCCTTAAGGGAATAAAATTCCAAGAATTGTTTTGTGGATTTTGTGTATCCTTCCGCGACTAAGGACCAAGGTTGAACGGTTGAGAGTGGATTGGACATGATTCCTATTCTTTACGCGATCCGTAAAATTTTACCAGCAAAATCCCGGATTCTTACTTTGTTTTCCTCGGAATCCGGAGGAACTAACAACGATATGACGAGAAGAATCAAATCCGATCCATAAATTATTTCCAGGTTTTGGATGAATGGAACGGCGAGACTTCCAGGGACGTTAATCTCTCGCGTCTCGATCTCCTCGGATCTTCGGACGGAAAATCCATTCTTACGTTTTTAAACTGATAAAACAAAATGAATCCCGTGTGGAAGATTTTGTTCTTCGGTTTTGGACGATTGTGATTCGTTTTTCGAAAAATGAGAATTCTTCCTATATTTTGTCTCCGAGGAAATGGAAGTCCGATTGCAAGCCTCTTTTTGATGCAATCGTTTTGTCGGGACAACTAAGAGGATTCACGTTCCCGGGAAATTTTATTTTGTATCCCATTCAAAGTAGGAACTCCCAAAAAAAGGGACTCTCTTTCTATTCGGAAGAAACCGGACTCATTTCGAATGCCTTTAACAATTCATCCGAATACTTCCAAGGTCTTTTTTTGGTAAAATCAAACAAAATACAAAGGGAAAGAGAATCGCAAGCGACCTTTTCGTCGGATTTTCGAATGAGTTTCTGAAAGATTTTACAACGAGAACCCTGAAATTCTCCAAAACGCGTAGTCACGAGAATCGATTCCGGATATCGAATCTCCGCTTTATAATCCGTTTCGGAGCGAAGAATCATCGGGCCAATGTTTGCCTCTTTCATCTTAGAATAACCGAAACCGGCTTCTTCGAGAGCGATCATTCTCCCTTCGTGTAAATAAACCTGAAAATTCCCGACATTCAAATGCCCGTTTGGGTCGCACTGACTCCAAAGCACAGGAATCTCATATCGAAACTCTCTCGAAATCAAACTCATAAACTTACTCCATTTATAATCCAGTATTCATAAAACAGAAGGAATCGTTCTGTTTCCAGAAGAATATTAGTTTGATATAAAATTATCAATTTGTCCGTAAAACTTTAGAAACCGGTGGACATTTCGATTTCCAGAGGTTATTCTTTGCTCCTCTCATTTCCCGGTCTTTTTTTCCCGTTTTTTTTTCGGCAATCGGTTGACAAACCTTGCCTTAAGGGATAATTTAACCTAAAGGTTAATTAACCATATGGTTCAACAAGAAGCTACAGAAGATCATCTCAGCCTTACATTTGCGGCTCTGGCCGACCCTACGCGGCGAAAGATTTTAGCCACGCTCCGTTATGGGGATATCACCGTGAAGCAACTTGCAGAACCCTTTGCCATGAGTCTTCCCGCGATTACCAAACACTTAAAGGTTTTGGAAAGAGCAGGACTGATTTCCCGCGGCAAGGAGGCACAATGGAGACCTTCTCGTTTAGAAACGGGGCCCTTAAAAGAAGTGGCTGATTGGATCGACGAATACAGACAAATCTGGGAAGCCAGACTGGATCGGCTGGATGAGTATTTGCGGGAACTCCAGCAGATCGAGAAAAACGAACAAACAAATCAAAGGAAATTCGACAATGAACAAGGAAAAAATTAAAACTATCATCTATTGGGTGGTGACCGTCCTCGTCGCAGCAAACTACGCGTTTGCCGCATACGCATATACGGTGCAGGGACCGGAAGTCGTGGAAGGTATGTCTAAACTCGGTTATCCGCTCTACTTCGTGACTCTTCTCGGAGTTTGGAAACTCCTCGGAGCCATTGCAATCAGCGTCCCTAAATTTCCTCTCGTCAAAGAATGGGCTTACGCGGGTATGTTTATCAACCTCACCTCAGCGTCCATTTCCAACGGTATTTCCGGCTTTGAAACCGTTCATATCGTTATGCCTCTCGTTGGTCTTGTGTTAGTCGCTCTTTCCTGGGCGCTTAGACCCGAAAGCAGAAGACTTCCCGGAGTCTGGAGTTTATAAGAATATTCGAATCTATTCGGAACCTCCGCAAAAAAAGAAAACTTAAGAATTCCAAAAGGATCGATGCAATGACAAAAAATAATCAGACTTTAAACGAAATCGTTATCACAAGAATTTTCGACGCGCCGAGAGAACTCGTTTTCAAAGCGTGGACGGAACCGGAACATTTGATGCGCTGGTGGGGACCGAAAAATTTCACTTCCCCCGAGTGTAAAATCGACTTTCGTATCGGCGGAAAGTATGTCTTCTGCATGCGTTCTCCCGAAGGCCAAAACTTTTGGACCACCGGAGTCTTTCGCGAAATCGTAATCCCGGAGAAGTTCGTTTACTCGGATTCATTTGCCGACGACAAGGGAAATCCGGTTCCGGCTTCGCATTACGGATTTCAGGGAGAATTTCCCGACGAAACGACCGTCTCTCTTACATTTGAAACGGTCGACAACAAGACAAAACTTACCTTGAGACATATCGGACTCCCTGCGGGAGAGATCAGCGAAATGACCAAGGTTGGTTGGAACGAGATGATCGATAAACTTAACGAAAGTTTAAAATAGATTTTTTTGTCACTGTCGATTCGGAATCGGCGCGGAGTAAACTATGAACGGACCTTACAATCACAAATCGAACACGGCGGATCGTGAAATATCCGCCTCACGCGTGTTTGACGCACCAAGGGAATTGGTCTGGACCGACCCGAATCACATCGGTAACTATATTACAAAGTTCGCAAACTCATAAACGGAGAATTTTATGTCTATGTTAAAACTCATTCTACTTTCCATCGTCGGTCTTTTGATCGTCGTCACCGTGATCCTTCTCGTAATCGCGAGCACAAAACCGGACGATTTTCGTTATCAAAGATCGATCTCTATCCAAGCGCCGCCTGAGAAAGTGTTCCCTTTGATCAACGATTTTCGCACATGGGCAAAATGGTCCCCTTGGGAGAACGTGGATCCTTCCATGAAAAAAACTTACAGCGGTCCGGCAAACGGAGTCGGTACGATCTACGAATGGGATGGAAACAAAAACATCGGAAAAGGCCGTATGGAAATTACGAACTCGAACTCTCCTTCTAAGATCACGATTCAACTCGACTTTATCGCTCCCTTTGAGGCTCACAACACCGCGGAGTTCACCTTGGACAAAAAGGGCGATTCGACTCAGGTGACTTGGGTCATGTTTGGAAAAAATCAGTTCATTTCAAAGGTGATGGGCTTGTTCTTAAATATGGATGAAATGATCGGAAAACAATTCGAAACCGGCTTAAACAATCTAAAAACGATCGGCGAAGGCAAATGAGCGAAAAAAGTAACATTATAATTCCTGAATTTACTTATTCACGGACCTTCGACGCTCCGCGTAAACTCGTCTGGAAAGCATGGACGGAGCCTGCAAGACTCGCCGAGTGGTGGGGACCGAAGGGGCTTACGATGGGCGTCACTAGTCTGGATCTGAAACCGGGCGGCTTGTTTCATTACAGCATGAAAACTCCGGACGGACAGATCATGTGGGGAAGATTCGTTTATAAAGAAATCTCTCCTCCCGAAAAACTTATCTATGTGGTCTCCTTTTCGGATGAGAACGCGGGTATGGTTCGTCATCCGATGGCCGAAGGATGGCCTTTGGAAATGCTCAATACGGTTACGTTTACGGAAGAAAAGGGAAAGACGATTATCAACCTGAAAGGATCGCCTATCAATGCGACGGCCGAAGAAATCAAGATTTTCGGAGACAACTTCCCGTCGATGAATCAGGGATTCGCCGGAACGTTGGATCAACTCGAAACGTATCTGTCAAAACTATAAATTAGGAAAACGGAATGTGGGTCGTTCAAATACTTTTCCAAGGAGGCCCGCTCCAGGAGAATCATACTATGAAAAAAAACGAACAACTTTCGGCGACGATCGGAGAAAAGGAAATCGTAAGCAGAAGGATATTCGACGCGCCCAGAGATCTGGTTTTCAAGGCTTGGACCGAGCCTGAACATCTAAAACTCTGGTGGGGGCCCGAAGGATTTACGAACACGTTTCACGAATTTGATCTAAGGCCGGGAGGCAACTGGAGATTTGTGATGCACGGACCGGACGGAACCGACTATGAAAATCATAGCGTTTTTGTTGAGATTCTCAAACCGGAACGAATCCTATTCGAACACGTATCGCAACATCACTATGTAGCTACGATTCATTTTGAAGAAGTAGGAGATCAAACCCAGGTCGACTTTAAAATGGTGTTCGACACTTCGGAAGAATTCGATAGGGTCAAAAAATATATCGAGGTAGGAAACGAACAGAACTTCGACAGATTGAAAGGAGAACTCGCAAGAATGGCCGGCTGATCCTTCTGCGAAAAAATCCCTATACATCGAGTCGACGGATATGTTCCGAAATATATTAAAATTCCTGAATAAACCAAAAATCAAAAAAGAGATATGAGAAAGATTATTTTTCAAATGATGGTCTCCGTGGACGGATATTACGAAGGACCGAACAAGGAAATCGATTGGCATGTCGTGGACGATGAATTTAACGAATACGCTTTCGATTTTCTAAATCAACTCGACACACTAATATTCGGAAGAATCACCTATGAACTGATGGCGAACTATTGGCCGACGGAAGAAGCTATCAAAAATGATCCTCTTGTAGCGAATAGAATGAACGAAATCGAAAAGGTTGTAGTCTCCCGGACTCTCACAAATCCGAAATGGAAGAATTCCAGAAGGATACAAGGAAATCCCGAAGAGGAAATCCGAAAAATCAAACAACAACCGGGAAAAGATATTGCGATCTTCGGAAGTTCCGATCTGGCTCTTTCTTTGATACGGGCCGGATTGATCGATGAGTTCAGAATTCTTATAAACCCGGTTCTTTTAGGAAAAGGAAAACCTTTGTTTTTAGGTTTACCGAACTCATACAAGCTAAAACTGAAACAAACAAGAATATTCAAATCCGGCAATATACTTCTGAGTTATCAGCCGGTTTAAGAAAAAATAAAATGAATCAGACAAACACAAACTCGAACCTCGCCGGAAAAAAAGAATGGATCGGTCTTGCGGTTATCGCACTGCCCTGTCTTCTTTATGCGATGGATCTTACAGTTCTTTATCTCGCCGTTCCGCATTTGACGGAGGATTTAAAACCGTCCGGCTCTCAACTTCTTTGGATCGTAGATATCTACGGTTTTTTAGTAGCGGGCTTTTTGGTAACGATGGGGACTTTAGGAGACCGTATCGGCAGAAGAAAACTTCTTATGATCGGAGCGTTTGCCTTCGGCGTTGCGTCCGTTCTCGCAGCATTCTCTAAAACCGCGGAGATGTTGATCGCGACACGAGCACTGCTCGGAATTACCGCGGCCACTTTAGCGCCCTCAACTCTATCATTGATCCGTAATATGTTTTTGGACTCGAACCAGAGAACCTTTGCGATAGGAATCTGGGGAACAAGTTTTTCCATCGGAGGAGCCATCGGTCCTTTGATCGGAGGACTGTTACTCGAACATTTCTGGTGGGGATCCGTATTTCTTTTGAGCGTCCCGGTTATGATTCTACTTTTAATCGTCGGACCCAAACTTTTACCGGAGTTCAAGGATCCGAACGCAGGAAGTTTGGACATCCTAAGCGCGGTTCTTTCGCTTGTATCGGTTCTATCGATCATCTTCGGATTAAAACAAGTAGCGGAACATGGATGGGGAATCGTCTCCTTTCTTTCGATCGCCTTAGGGCTGTTTGTCGGAGCGCTTTTTATCCGAAGACAAAAACGATTACCGGATCCTATGATCGACCTTGAGTTGTTTAAGGTTCCGGCTTTCAGCGCGGCGCTCATCGCAAACAGTCTCACGATTTTTGTAGGCTTGGGAAGTTTTCTTTTCTTGGCACAATACCTTCAACTTGTACTCGGCTTATCCCCGATGGAAGCGGGGCTCTGGACCTTGCCGTCCGCAGCCGGAAACGTCGCGGGTTCGATGACTGTCCCGGTGCTCGTAAGAAAAATACGACCCGTCTTTGTCGTCGCGGGAGGTTTGATTTTGACCGTGATCGGAATGTCTCTCTACTCTCTCGTCAACGAACAAACCGGTTTGGCATACGTCGTCGTCGGTTCGGTCATTCTTTCCTTAGGAATTTGTTCCGTAGTCATTATCGGAACGGACATCATCGTCGGCTCCGCGCCGCCTGAAAAAGCGGGAGCCGCCGCATCCATCTCCGAAACCGGAGCCGAGTTCGGAGGTGTACTCGGAATCGCGGTTTTAGGAAGTATCGGAACCGCCGTTTATAAAAATCAAATGAAAGGAATCCTACCGGAAGGGATCACTCCGGAATCGGCGGAGGCGGCTCAGGGCACGTTAGGCGCAGCAGTGGCGATCGCGAAAGAATTGCCGGAACATTTAGGGCATTCTCTTCTCATCCCGGCCAAACAGGCGTTTACCGAATCATTTCAGTTGGTTTCAGTACTTTGTGCGGCCATCGCTTTAGTTTTGGCGATCACGGTGATCGCCTTACGTAAAAGTTTGGGAAAAGGAGAAGAGGCATGAATCCGGACCGTACAATAAAAGTCGGATCGTTTTTCCGCGGATCTCAAAAAACAGAGAGCTCAAATTCCAAACCGTCCTTGATATCGGTCTAAGAAAAAAAAATGAAAGCAGAAATAGAAATAAAAACTTCGAATGTTCTTTCGAAAGATTCTTCCTTTCAAAAAAAGGAAACGGGAAGGATTTTGTTTCATCCGGCTCTTTTAAAAAACCAAAAACGAACGGTGAAAAACTCCGAAATAGAAATGAAAGAGGATTACATTTCTATGATACAATCGCTTTTGTTTTAAACGAATTGAAATTCTAAGGTTCAATACGTTCTTTCTAAATCTAAAAGATAACATTTAAAGAAGCGACTTGTCTTCAAAAAAGTGCGGAAATCGTTTTAAAAAGAGAACATGCTTTCCACTTTAACGAGGAAAGCTAATCAGAATACTTACTTTTCTAGATTCGTCTTTAAGTTCTTTAGACTTTCATCCATGTTATCAATGATTTCTTTTTGCTGGTCCAAACAAACGTTCAGGATAAAACTGATCACAGTCATTGGAAACGACATACGGTCGAACATTCCCAAGGAAACTTTTGTCTGGTTTTCTCCGACGGCTTTGGTCGTAATGTAAGAAGTAAAACTTGCTTCGAAAGGTTTTTTAAAACGAAGCTGAGTTTCCAATTTTTCACCGTCGACGATCTTGACAATTTCCTCTTCGGCGGTTCCGACCTCCGGATTCTCGCTTTCCCAAGAACTCGTAAAACCGACGGTTCCGTCGATTCCTTTAAATTCTTTTTTCATCTTAGGATCTTTTTTCGACCAAGCGTTCCATTGTTCGTGATTTTTTAAGAATTTGATCTGGTCAAAAACCTGTTTGTTAGGTTTGTTGATTACGATTTCTCTTTCTATTTGAAAATCTTTCGGCGCAATCAGAGCGAGAACCACGACGAGCGCAACCAATCCGCCGGCGATGTATAATAAAATCTTCATATTCCATTCTCCCTTTTTGATCAATCGAATCTTACTGCAAATCGATTGTAAACGTAAAAAACGTTCTTTTGAGACGAAATCATCCGGATCAAATTCGATACGATCGTTAAAAGGTCCGAGACTCGTTGAAAAAATCCAAAAGGAGAATCCATAATTCGAGAATCATTCCGTAAAATTGAGAAACCTGCTCCTGTAACCCGGACCGAAAAAAACGTTAAAGGCACATTATATTCTAAAATTAGAATGTAATGTGCGATTGCCGAGTTAAAAATTTAAGGATTGGATTCTTTTCACCAGTTCTTTGGGTTTTACCAATTCCCATTTAGGAACGAGTTTTTCTTCCTGTCCTACGGTCGCCTCTTGCGTCCAAATCTGCCACCGACTAACTCCGGATCGTTTCAGAGCGAAGAGGATCGTTTTTTCCCCCGGGGGAAGATTTGGGAAAACGACACGATTGGAAGCGTCCTTATACGCGGGCATCACAGAACGGATCGAAGGAATGATCAATCGATACGAGGTTTCGTCCTCCCCGGAAGGATAAGCCGCTTCCACGTTCAGGGAAACCAAACGTGTTCCCATATATAGGAATCGATCACAGTTGATCCAACCGAGCGTTAAGATAGGAAAATAAACCGGCTTTGCCTTCCCGGATACGACTAAAACCTCTTCCGAAAAACGCATTTCAACTCTATCGTTCGGTTGTGTCGAAGTTTGATACTTTGCCAACGAAGGTTGAGTCGGTTCCAACTCCGATTTTGACACGTTAGTCGGTCTCGCCGCTTCCGTAGACCAATCTACGATTCCTTCCTTTGTCCGGTTTCCGTAAAAGACTTGAAAACCGGGTTCGATCTTTCCGGAAAAGGAAACTTTCGGAGGATTTTTGGGGTTCACATTCGCCTTGACTCCGGATTCTACGAACGCGTTTAGAAGAATCATCCCCTTTGTCTGAATCGGACGCCCAAGCGAGGCGGTGGTCAAACCGGACAGAAGAATATCTTCACTTTTATAATATTCAGAAACTTCAATACGAACTGCTGCGGTCAGAATAGGATTCCCATCGGCGTCCACAAGGCTTCCGCCCGGAAATTGAATCTTAGTTCCTTCGTCCGCTTCGATTTCGGAATCTTTTTTAGGATCGATCACGAAGATTTGAGTAGGTTTGTAACGGGAGGAATCGATCCATTCATAACGTTGTGTGGAAATCAAACGCTCCCAGCTCGCACAATTGAGAATCGTAATAGAAAGAAGAATCCAAAAAAACCGAACGATCATATACACCTCTATTTCTAATTGGTATCGGGCCCGATCTTAAGACAGACAAACAATCTCTCAAAAAGGTGTCGATAAAAATGAAATTTATTTCCACAAGATAAAAAGAAAACACCGAGTGACCGTAAACCGGGAACTTTGGAGTAGAACGTCAACCTTTTTTGGATCGATTTAATTGTTCCGACAAACAAGTTCTTTCGAGAAAAATACTTGCTTCGAACTCAAGGTTCGACTGGGAAAAAAGGCGAGTTCAAAGAATCGATCCGCGCCCCGGAAGACAAACGTCGCAGTTTCCGCAGCCTGGGAAGATCGTATCAAAATACTCGTATACGAATTCTCTTCTACACTTTTCCGATTTAAGATAGAGGAGCATCTGATACAAACGTTTGAGGCTTGTTTTCTTTTTTAAATCCAATAACTCCGGCGAAACAAGCGCGTCCGGCAAAGGCTCTCTCAATCGTAAAGAATTTCTTTCCAATTCTCCGGAGGTGACTCCGTGTCTTTCAAAAAGATTGAGAACCGTCTGAAGACGGTGATCTCCCCGGTTTTTATGAACAACCCTGGCCTGCAATTCTTCGTATGTCAGAGAAGACAATTTGTCTCCGAGGTGCTGCATCGCCTGAAAAACCCGTCCGATAAAAACTTCGTCCGGATTTTGCCATTCGATAAATTCCATCAATACCGTAAGATCGTCTTGGATATAAAATACGTGACAATCGGAAGGATTTCCGTCTCTTCCTGCGCGACCGATTTCCTGATAATAACTTTCTAAGGAGGAAGGTAATTCGGCGTGAATGATCGTTCTTATATTCGGTTTATCCACACCCATCCCGAACGCATTGGTCGCAAGAAGAATCGTTTCATCCGATTTAAGAAACTGATTTTGTACACGTTTTCTCTGATCCGGAGCCAACTGACCGTGATAGATTCGATGAGGAATTTTTTGTATATCGAGTTTCTCGCTAAACTTTTCTATATTCTTAATTAGATTAAAATATACGATCGTACTTTCTTTTTGTGTTCTTAAAAGATCCACAATCGCTTCCATCTTGGAAGGTTCGTCCACAAAAGTACGAACGTCTAAAAATAAATTCGGTCTACAGATCCCTTCGTTATAAACTTCGATTTCAGATTCTTCCAATCCTATCTGACGAACGATGTCTTTCTGAATTTCGGCGGTTGCGGTTGCGGTTAACGCAATCGTCGCGGGTTTATGAAGAATCTCCCTGAACTCGGAAATCTTAGTATAATCGGGCCGAAAATCATGACCCCACTGGCTGATACAATGCGCTTCGTCGATCGCAAGCAAAGAAACCTTTCTTCCTTGGAGCGCGTCCAAAAATGCCCGTTTACGAAATCTCTCGGGAGAAACATACAAGATCTTATACTTACCTCGTTTTAGATCTTCATAACTCCGAATTCGATCTTCCTTTGAAAGGGAGGAATTGATAAAAGCGGCGTCGATCCCCAGGGTTTTTAATTTGGAAACCTGATCCTGCATAAGCGCGATCAACGGAGAAATGACGATCGTCAATCCTTCCATCGCCAGAGCGGGCAACTGATAACAGATCGATTTACCCATTCCCGTCGGCATGATGACGAGACAATTTTTTCCGGAAAGAACGTCGGATATGATCTTTTCTTGCGAAGTTCTAAAAAAGGAAATACCAAAAAAAGTTTTGAGTTCGGCGACTGAAGGCATTCAGATTACATTCTTCTATCGATCTTTGAGAGCAAGAGAAAATGTAATTACTTGCCATCTCGCCGAATTCTTAGAATGCTCGTAAATCCGGGACCAAAAGAGGAAACGTTTGCCAGTTACTCATATCACAAGTCTATCGCTCGAAGATCTCGCAGTCGAACTTTCAAAAAACATCCTCGTCGAAAGGAAAAATTCTCCCTTACGCGCTCCCGTGATCGTGATTCCCAGCACGAATATGAAACTCTGGTTGAATCTCAATCTTTCCCGTATCGGCGGACTTACGGCCAATCTTCGTTTTTTATTTTTAGAAAAGGCTTTTGAAGAATTTTTTCTAAGAAGGGCCGGTTTGGATTTTGATAAGTTTCATCGAACGTTCCCGAGTCAAGAAACCAATCAAAGAAAAATTCTTACCTATCTGATCGAAAATAAAGACCGAAAAGAAATCCGATTTCTACAATCTTATCTACGGAGTATTCCCCGCGCGTTTTCGCTCAGCTCAAAACTGACTTCGCTTATCAAAGATTACGAGTTAAATCGATCGAGTTGGATTTCTTCCTGGGCAAAAGAAAAAGGAATCGAAATTCCTTCGATTTCACACCGTCCTTCTCCGTCTCCAAAAGAAGACGAATACTATCTTTTTCAAAAGGAACTCTATCAAAACGTTTTTCTCAGTTCGAAAGAACCGGCGACCTTGGTGCAGTTTCTTCTGAAAGAAGCTCAAAAAAATCCCAAATTTTCTCCGAAGGAATTTCCTTCTCTTCATCTTTTTTGTTTATCCAATCTTTCGGACACTTATTTGGGAATCTTAGAATCCCTTTCCAAACGGGATCAACTTCCGATCTATCTCTATCAATTTCATACGGGTGAAAAGAAAAATCATCACGAACCGTTCGGTCCTCAGCGTTGGTCCGTTCCTCAAGTTCATCTCGCAGGAAGAATGGGAAACGTCGAAGGGAGCTTGTCCAAACATCTTGAAACTTTTTCTTCCTTTCCTCCGAAACTAAACTCACTCAGAAGTTTGTTGGATGGAAAACAAAAACCGGCGCAGGAATCCGAAATCGTATCGGATACATCGGTGCGTTTTTGGAACGCGCCTTCCGCCTATCGTGAAATGGAAGCCGTTGCAAACGATATCCTCTATAAAATGAGTCTAAATTCAAAGTTAACGTATTGGGATTTTGCGATCCTTGTAACGGATATGAGAATTTATCGGCCCGCCGTCGAATGGGTGTTTGACGGCGGAATTCTTTTACAAAGTTCTCAAAACGGAAAGACGATCGACCCGCTTCCGGTCCGCAAAAAGATTCCTTATTCTCTCACTGATATCAAGGCAAACGACGCTTCGTTACTGTATCGAGGGTTGATCAGCGTTTGGGAAATTTGCTCAAGTCTCACGGTCGAAAAAAAAAGTCTCCTTAGTTTGTTTAGAAATCCCCTTTTACAGACAAGACTTCGGATCGATTCCCAAACGATTCTCGATCTGGAAAATCTGATCGATTTAAGCGGAATGATCTATGAAGAAGAAGGACGCGAAGCCGATTCTTTTCAGATCTCAAACGGTATGAGAAGAATTCGGTTGTCTTCGATTCTTTCGAAAGAAACAGCCTGGACAAAATACAAAATTCCGCCGATCGATCTCGAATCTGACGAAAACTCTTTTTATCTTTCGACGTTCTGGGAAACCGTCGTGAGGATTAAAAAAAACGTCCTTTCCGTTTATAAGGACAAACACAAGGAATGGACCCGGGAATACTTTAGAATATTAAGGAATTCTTTAGAAGAACTTTTTGAGTTTTCCGAAGAACACGAACAGGAGGGAAAACTTTTTTTCGCCTGGTTGGAATCCCTATACGAATGGGAGGGAGTCCGAGTAGAAAACGAAAAGGACGGAGTCGCGCTCCTCAAGTTCGTCACCGAACAAACCTTCGATCAGATTCCGTATCGAAAAGGCGCTTATCTAACCGGAGGAGTTACGATTTCCCTCTTACAACCGATGCGTCCGATTCCCTTTAAACATATTTTTATTCTCGGATTGGGAGAAGGAAAGTTCCCGGGAAACAACGATCGTTCACAACTCAATCTCAGAAAAGATCTCAAAGAAGAATGGGATATTTCCCGAAGAGAAATACAAGAATCCTTATTATGGGAAACGATTCATTCAGCAAAAGAATCGCTAACCTTGAGTTATGTGGGAAAAAATCTTCAGGAAGACAAAACTTTCGAACCGTGTTCTCATTTTTTCGAGATTATGGAATTCTTCGGAATTCGGGAAACTATCCAAATTCCGCTACATTCGTATAGTATAAAATACAAACATACCAAGGAGGAATTGGGGCAAGGCCTAGTGAGTTTCGACTTCGCAAGAACCTGGGTCAACGGAGATCGGAACGATCAAAATCTACTCGGCCGTTTTCAAAATCCGGACGATTTAAAAAAGAATTCAATAACCCCGTCGATAGGCGAGATCGATCTTCGGGAGATTTCGCAATTTTTGAGCGACCCTCTGGACACGTATCTTAAAAAGAAATTAGGGATGTATTTGGACGAAGAGGAATCGGTTGAAACGGAAGGAGAACCGTTCGACCTGGATGCAATCGCCCAAGCAAATATATTAAAAAAAATGCATGCGGTTATGATGCCGAGTCTTGTTTCAAAAGATCCGTGGGCTTGGAACGAAAAAACGATTTTATCGGCTTTGATTCCTATCTTAGAATTGGAAAAACGATCGGCGCGATTTCCTCAGTCGGTTTTCGGTAAAATCCAGGAAGCCGATCTTCTGGGATATCTTCGTCTTACAAACGAACTCCTCGCGGGTTGGAAACCTCTCTTTCAAGGCGGAACATATTATTCTTATCTGAGTCTGGGAGACACGGGTTTACCCGAAGAACTTTGTAAAAAATTCCCCGAGCTGAACATATCCTTACAATCCGGCAAAACTTTAAAGATCAAAGGAGAATGGGAACACGTGGTGGAAAAAGACGGCGTTCTCTATTGGCTTTTTCCAAAAAGCCTCGAAGACAAACCCACCGAAAACTTTTACGGCTACAAAGACTACTGGAAGGTGATGAGTTTTCCTTTTCTTACCGGCGTCGCCTTTTCCGCATTAGGTGAAAATTTTAAAATTTATTCCTTCAAGGCCCGTCCTTCCGAAGACTCAAAAAAGAAAAACTTTCTTCCGATCCAATATATACCGGAAGAATTTTCCCAAGGAAAAGAATACTTTCGGAAGATAGCGGAACTCTATCTACGGGAAGAACCCGTTTTTTTTCCGAGAAAGGCGTTTCTCGGATACTACGTAAAAAACATACAGGGAAACACGGGAAAAAAAACGACGCCGGATAACGCGGCAAAGTTCGACGATGAAACGGCGTGGAGAAATTATCTCAAAGAGGAATTGGATTCCGTCAAAGAAAATCTTTCTTCTCTCGTAAAACTTTATCGTCAAACGCCCGATCTGATTTTGAGTTCGGAGATTCGTTGGGCTAAGGACTTTTACAAACCTTTTTTGGATTGGAAGAGAGATCTATGAGCGGACAAACAACGCGTCCTTATAAATTAAAATCCAGCTTTATAGAAGCCTCCGCGGGGACGGGCAAAACTTATACGATCATGGAGATCGTAGGCGATCTGATCCAGGAACATAAAATTCCTCTTACGAACATTCTGATTCTTACTTACACCGAAAAGGCCGCCGGCGAATTGAAGGAACGGCTTCGAAAAAAATTGCTCCAGTCCGATCTTACCAAAGAAGCAAGGGAGCTCGACCAAGTTACGATTTCAACTATACACGGATTTTGTAATATGATTCTCCAGGAATATCCGGTGGAGACGGAATCTCCTTCCAATTGGATCCTAACCGAAGCAAAAGAAAGACTAAAAGCGGCGATGTATCGGCTTCAACACGAAGAATGGAAGAACTATGTGAATCCGAACGAATTGGAATCCTTACTTTCAGAATCCGATTTTTTGGAAAACAGAGACCGGATTCTTTCCGCCGGGGCAAAACTTTTAAGCGGAAAAAAATATCCGTATAACAACGATTCTACGCCTTTCTCCCCGGAAAACTTTCTTCAGAAGACCGCGCTGATTGCAAAAAAAATGGTGGAAGAAGAATTCAAGGACGGGGAATGGATGAGTTACGATCAGATGATTCTGAAAACGAGAGATTCTCTGAAAAATCCGTTTCTAAAAAAAGCGCTTCAGAACAGATATCAAATCGGAATTTTGGACGAGTTCCAGGATACGGACGCCGTACAATACGAAATTTTTTCACGGTTATTTTTGGATCCGAGCCCGCAAGATTCGCAAAGAGCTTTATATCTCATCGGAGATCCGAAACAATCGATCTACGGTTTCCGTGGCGCCGACATCGGAACTTATTTGCGCGCAAAAAAAGAACTCAAAACGATTCAAGCCGAGGAAATCCCGCTCGACGTAAACTATCGATCCGTTCCGGAACTCATACAAGGTTATAACGAAATCTTCGGAGGTAAAACCGGAGATCCAAGTTTTTTCCCGATCATAGAAAAAGGATTCGAATCACAACCGATTCTTTACTCGAACGTAAAACATCCCGAAAAAGACGATAAGGTCCGCCTCAGCCCTCGGCACAACAAAGGACCGATTCAGATCGTCCGTTTTCAAGGAAGAGAAACTTGGAAGAATGACGAGGCCAGAATCGCCTGGGGACAATTTATCTCGGAAGAGATTTTAAAACTCGTTTCTTCCGAAAATTCTTTTTCTTACGAAACCTACGATGAACGTTCGAAAACGTTTCAGGAAAAAAGAATAAACTTTAAAGAGATCGCGATCCTAGTCAAAAGTAAAGCCGAAGGGAAGCTCGTCGAACAGGCGTTAAAGCTTCGAGCGATTCCATGTTCGTTTTACAAACAGGAAGGAATCTATCAATCGCCCGAATCGATTCAAATACGCAATATATTGGAATGTCTTCTTGATCCGAATAAACCGTCTTCGTATCGAAAACTGCTTTTAGGAGATTTGTTTCAGGTCCATCCGAATCATCTTCCTTACTTCGACGAACATTCCATCGATTCCTATGAAAAATCGATCCTTGACCGTTGGAAAGTATTGGCGATGGAACGGAAGTTTGCGGAACTCTTTCGCTCCATCGAAGAGGATAGTAGGATCTTTCTGACAGAAGAAAAGACCGACATCGCGTGGGAAAGAAAAAGAACCAACTATAGACAGATCTTTCGCAAACTTCTTCAATTTCAAATCGCCAATCAGGCGGGATTGGAGGAAGTATTAGAAGAATTGAAACAACTTCAATCCGAAAAAAGAAACGAAGAGGAATTGCCCCTTTTCGAAAAAGAAACCGAAAAGGACGCGGTTCAAATCCTAACCTTACACGCATCCAAAGGTTTGGAATGGTCCGTCGTATTCTTATTCAATCTTTCCGGAAATTTCACGCCGGAAGTGTACGATTATCCTTTTGTGGATTCCGAAAACGATCGAACTTGGAAGTTGAGTCTTTGGGATAACGAAGAAGAAGGAAAAATTAGCAAAGAAGAATATTCTAATCAAAACCTAAACGAAAACAAACGACTGCTCTACGTCGGCATTACGCGGCCCAAGGTCAGATTGTATCTTCCTTTTTTCACGCCGCTTAACAATTGGAAGACGAGGGATTCCGCCTATTTCAAAATTCTTTATCCGAGACTCCAAGCGATTTTGGAAAACGAACCCGATCAAAGATTTTTTCAATCGCTCTCGTGGACTCCGCGATCTCCCGATAGTATGGATCAAAACATTCTTACGGAAACCCTATCGCCGGAAGTTATTTTTACTCCCTTAGTTCTGCAGGAATCCTATTCTCCAAAGACCGTCTGGATCCACAGTTATTCCTCTTTAAAGTCAAAGGCGAATGTCGCGTTAGACGAACAGCCTTTGTCCGTTTTAGAAGGGAAGAGTCTTTTTAAATCCGACGAAATCGAAGATTCTCCCTTGGAAACGGAAGACACACTTCCGTCTTCCGCAGCTACGGGCTCTTTTTTACATCTTCTTTTGGAAGAATTAGACTTTTCCCTTTTTGAAACCGAGACTTCGAAAGAACCTCTAAAAAACGATCGTGTCGTTTCTAGAATGGACTTTCATCTGGATTATTTTCAACTTTCGAAAACAAAACAGAAAGATACCGAGTTGGAAAAAGAACTCTATAAAAGAAGGGCCTGCGAAATTCTCTGGAACTCACTAAACGCGAAAATCACCTCTTGCAATCGGACTTCGTTTCGTCTGTTGGACATTCCGAATGAGAAAAGAATTTCAGAGATGGATTTTCACTTGGACTTGGATCCGCAACGGAGCGGTCCGGGAAATTATTTAAAGGGTTCCATCGACCTTGTTTTTGAATTTGAAAATCGATTTTATCTCGCTGACTACAAATCCAACCTTCTTGACGACTATTCTTTGTCCTCATTAAAAAGGAGCATCGAAAGTCCGGAAAGCAGATACGATCTGCAAAGGGATATCTATGCGATGATTCTTTTCGAATATCTAAAAAGTCTTTTCGGAGAAAAGGAAGCGTTTCAAAAACTCGGCGGAGTCTTTTACTTTTATCTCAGAGGAATGAAACCCGAAGAGGAAAAAGGAATTTATTCCGACTTTGATTGGTCCTTGAAAAGATTAAACGAAATCAAGGACAACGTTTTCCTTTTGACGAATCAGAATTGGGAGGACTTTCTATGATGGAAGAATCCTTCTCGTCCTGGACTACAAAGTTAAAGGAAGATATCCTTCTTCTTACGGAACTGGAATCCAAAAAGAAAACGGACACGAAACGTTCCGAAGAAAACTCGACGGTTTTATTAGAAATATTGAATGAACTATGGAAAGCCGGAGAAGACGGAAATTTATGCGTTCCGATCCGAAAAGAATGGAAGGATTTTCTCAAAACAAAACCTCCCGCTTTGGTCGTTGAAAAAATCGGGAACGCCGAATGGCTTTTTTTCGAAAAGACGTTCCGAACCAAAACCGAACTCGAAATTCTTCTTCAAGAAATCATAAGAGAAAACATCCAACTCAAACCCGATTTAGGGAAGGCGGAACAAATTCTCAAAAATCTAGAATCCAAAAGTTTCCCTCTCAAAAAAGGTCAGGTCCGATCTATCATCTCCTGTCTTTCCTCTTCGTTTCAAATCATAAGCGGCGGTCCGGGAACCGGAAAAACGACCGTGGTCGCATTCTTATTAGAAATTCTGAATAAACTCGGAGAACTTCCAGCTCCGGAAGAGATAGCGCTCGTCGCGCCGACCGGAAGAGCCGCCCAAAGATTAACGGAGTCCCTTCAGGAAAATCTCAAAAAAATTTCCATCTCGGAACACAATACGTTTCTGAGAGGGCAAACGATTCACGGTCTTCTTTCCTACAAACCGTCGTTAGGCGGATTCTATTACAATCGGGAACGCTATCTTCCCCACCGATTGATTATCGTCGACGAAGTTTCGATGGTGGATTTGAATCTGATGCTCTCCTTGTTTCAGGCATTACCGAAAAAATCTTCGTTCCGTCTGATTCTCATAGGAGATCCGAATCAGCTTCCTTCGGTGGAAAAGGGCGCCGTGTTAAGCGACTTCCTCGCTGTATTAGAATCCGAAAAAGGGACTTACGTTTCCAAACTCGAAGAAAGCAATCGCCAGAAGAAAAACTCCCGGGGAGAAGTTTCTAAAATCGTCACACTCGCGGAGGAAATTCTAAAGTATGTTCCTGAAAATTTGAATCTTGGAACAAAAATCGACGAGACGTTTCCGAAAACTAAGAACATTGGAGACGATATTGTTTACGAAAGTCAGGTCGTCTGGTTGCAAAATCCTTCCAAAGCGGATCCGAATGTTTTATCTAGAGACGAAGTAGTTGGACAACTCTGGGAAAAAATTTTTTTACCGCAAATCACGCGAATTGCACTTTGGAAAATCGAGGACGGGACCGAATTGACGGACATCGATTTTATCGGAAAGTTTCAAAAAGAGCTCGGAAGATTCCGTTGTCTTACGGTCTTTCGAAACGGATATTGGGGTGTGGAATCGATTCAATCTAAGATTATGAATCTTGCGGCGCAGGATCTTTACGGAAGAATTACGTCCTCCGCTTCTCAAATTTTTTTTCCTAAAAGACTCGCAAAACGTCTCTACTTCGTCGGACTCCCCATTCTGATTACACAAAACGACAAGAGTCGAAAATTATTCAACGGCGATATCGGAATCGTTCTCAGGATGGGAGACACGGGAGAATTGAGAGCGGTTTTTCCGATCGACAATCGACTTTATCCTTTCGCATTGGACACACTTCCGGAACACGAGCCCGCGTTCGTAATGAGCATTCACAAAAGCCAAGGCTCAGAATATGAGACAATTCTAATTTACCTTCCAGACAGCGCAGAGTCTGCGGAATCCAATTCTCATAAATTGCTCACTCGCCAGGTTCTTTATACCGGACTTACGCGGGCAAAAAATCAAGTCGTCCTTGCGGGAAATCCGCTGACATGGGAACTCGGAATTGAAAACTCTCAAAAAAGAAACACCGGATTTCGTGTGAATCAAAATCGATAGATTTTTTTATATGAAGGATTCGATTACAAGAAAATAGATTTCTTTTATAAAAGGATTGCGAATTCCCCCTTTTTATATTATGAAGGAGCGTCATGAATCGGCGCTTTGGTAGAAAGATTCCACATTTTGTTTTTTGGATTTCCATTTTTGGATGGATTCTTTTTCACGCCCATTGCAAACCGATCGCGGACTCCAACCCGAAAGCAAATAAAGGGGTTTTGATTCTTTCGAACGATCTTCCTACGGAAAATAAAATTTTTCCATTGGAAGGGGAATGGGAATTTCAAGAAGGTTTTGAAAGAAAGCAATCCGTCGATTTTATATCGGTTCCCGGTTTTTGGGAAAACAGCGAAGTGCCCGCTTTTAAAGATAAAGCCTTCGGAGCCGCGACCTACAGACTCAAAGTAATCGGTCTGAAGCCCGGAGAATATGCGATCAAATTCCATGAAATCCACAACGCCTATAGGGTCTTTATCAACGGAAAAATGCTCTTAGAATTCGGAAGACCTTCGCAAAATCCGGAAACCGAAGTAAGGAGAATCGGAAAACCCATAGTTCACTTCCTCGTCGAAAACGATAAAGTCCCTCTCGAAATCATATTAGAAGTTTCGAATTGGTTTGAAGCGGTTGGAGGAATTCGAAGGACGCCCGAGCTCGGAAATTTTCAGACCGTATTGGCCATCGATAAGACAAAGAGAAAACTGGACTTTCTTACGTTCGGCGCCCTCCTCTTTTTCGGATTTTCCAGCTTCTTTTTTTATCTTTTAACAAAGGAAGAATCGTCTTCCATCTATCTTTCGCTTGTCTGTGCTACCTTGGGTTTAAGGATATTTTTTACGGAAGAACACTATATCTTTGAAGCCTTCCCTAACTTTCCTCCCTTGCTCGAATTCAGAATCGACCAAGGCAGTTTGTTTTTTCTTGCCGCCGTTTTTTTAAGTTATATCCGTTCCCTATTTCCGAACGAACTCAAAACATTACTCTATCGTATTTTAGTGATTCCTAATTTTCTCATGCTCGGAATTTTTTGGATGTTCCGGGGAAAAATACTGGAATCTCTTTTCGAAGCCTATCTCATCTTTATGTTTCTTCTCATCGTTGTCGTCTTTGTCGTAATGATACGGGCGGCTTTGCACAAAAGAACGGGTTCCTTCGTATTCTTAATATCCTGTCTTCTCCTTTTATTCGGCGCCTTAAACGATACTCTTTCGCGTCTGGGATTGATCCCGACTCCTTATATCGTACCTTATACTTTTTTGTTGTTTATCGCGTTCCAATCGGTTTTAATTTCGATTCGTTATAGAAGCCTTTTAAAATTTACGGATTCTCTCAATCGGGAGCTTCAAGTTAAATTCAGAGCCATCTCGGCTTCGATTCAGGAAGCGATTCTCGTATCGGACGTTTCCGGAAAAATTCTTTTTTGGAACGAAGGCGCCGTGAAAATTTTCGGATGGGAAGGGGAAGAAATACTCGATTCTCCATTGGAAAGAATTCTTCCCGAAAGAATCCGAAACAAACACAAGAAGGCGTTTACAAGATTTTTTACGTCCGGAAGAAAGAACAATCCTTCTCAGACGATCGAGATGGTCGGTTTAAAAAAAGATAATACCGAATTTTCCTTAGAACTCTCTCTCACACATTGGATCCTGGAAAAAGATCGGTATATCGGGTTGATCATCCGCGACGTCACTCAGAGAAAGAATCTTGAATCGCAGAGAGACAAGGCTCTCAACCTTCTTCAATCGGACCTCCACACGGCCGAAAAATTGCAGAAGTCCATGTTCCCGAATCCTCGCACTCAAGATTGGCCTTTTGTCTGGTCGGTTTTATATCTTCCTATGGGACCGATCGGAGGCGATCTCTATGACATTCGAAAGACCAAAAACGGTTCTTGGAGATTTTTTATCGCCGACGCAACCGGACACGGAACACAAGCGGCGCTTTTGACGATGGCGATCAAGGCCGACTATGATACGGTGGAAGAGATGGATTCGCAACCGGGAATCATATTAGAACAATTGAATCAAAAGATTCATCCTATGTTTCACAATTTGAATTCCCTTTTTACGGCTTTTATTCTGGACTGGGATCCCAACTCGGGCAAAATTCAGTACGCTTCCGGAGGACATCCGGAACAAATCATTCTTACCGAAAACACGAAGATCACATTGCCGAAAACGGGTCCGATCCTCGGTTTGAAAGCTTCCGCGAAGTTTCAGACTCGGTCGTATCGGTTCGATTCTCCAATTCGTCTTTTTCTCTTTTCGGACGGAGCATTCGAAGTATTTGATAAGAATCTAATGCAGCTTTACGGAGAAGAGCGATTTCATTCTTATCTACACGAGAACTCGCAAACCCCGATCTCTGAAATTCTGGATTCTCATTTGAAAAGCCTTTATCTTTTTAGGGAATCTCAAGAGTTGATGGACGACCTCACTCTTCTTGCGATCACTTTGGGGGAATGAATACAAGTTCTTTCTCTGTGTGGTTTTCGAAATCCTGCTGGGCTGGAAAATAGGCTCCGCTATTTTTGGCATTCTATCCATCGCATTTTACAAGATCAGAGAAAAATCAAAAGTATGAAACGGCAATCCTCCATTGTTTCCATCAATAATCTTTCGAAGTCCTATTCGAACGGTTTTCAAGCGTTAAAAAATGTTTCTTTGGAAATTCAGGAAGGCGAAATCATCGCCTTACTTGGACCCAACGGAGCCGGTAAAACGACGCTCATTTCCATCATCTGCGGAATCGTAAATCCGAGCGACGGTTTTGTCCACGTCGCCGGGAAGGACATCCTGACCGATTTTCGATTTACACGTTCGAAGATCGGACTGGTTCCTCAAGAACTGAGCGTTCACGCTTTCGAATCCGTTTGGGCGACCGTGAGTTTCACGCGCGGTCTCTACGGAAAAGCGCCTAATCCGAGTTATATTGAAAAACTTTTAAAGTCGCTTTCCCTTTGGGATAAAAAGGACAGTACGATCATTACGCTTTCCGGCGGAATGAAACGAAGAGTTCTTATCGCCAAGGCCCTTTCTCACGAACCTTCGGTTCTTTTTTTGGACGAACCGACCGCCGGCGTCGACGTGGAACTTCGAAAAGATATGTGGAATATCGTCCGCAATCTGAGAGAAAGCGGGGTTACGATCATTCTGACCACACATTATATCGAAGAGGCGGAGGAGATCGCGGATAGAATCGGAGTGATGAACAAGGGAGAATTGATCTTAGTAGAAGATAAGAAAATTCTAATGCAAAAACTGGGTAAGAAGCAGATCATCCTGGATCTCAACCAAAGTTTGAAAAAGATTCCAACCACTCTGAAAACGAAAGGGTTGGAACTTTCTAAAACCGGAAAACAACTAGTTTATACTTACGATTCGCACGCAAAACAGACAGGAATCTCCGCGCTTCTTCAAGAATTAAAAAAAGCTAAGATAGAGTTTCAGGATCTGAATACGACTCAGAGTTCTTTGGAAGAAATTTTTGTTCAATTGGTAAAGGAGTCAGAATGAATCTTCACGCAATCAAATCCATTTATATTTTCGAAATGTCCAGAACCTGGAGAACGTTGTTTCAAAGTATCGCTTCTCCGGTGCTTTCAACGTCGCTATATTTTATCGTTTTCGGTTCCGCAATCGGCTCTCGAATTCAAAAAGTCGACGGAGTCGATTACGGCTCTTTTATAGTTCCGGGTCTGATCATGTTGTCCTTGTTGACGGAAAGTATATCGAATTCTTCCTTTGGAATTTATTTTCCGAAGTTTACCGGGACCATCTACGAGATTCTCGCCGCTCCGATTTCAATGGTGGAAATCGTGATCGGTTTTGTGGGAGCCGCCGCTACCAAGTCCGTCATCCTAGGCACGATCATGCTCGCAACCGCGTCTTTGTTTGTTCCTGTAAGAATCGCACATCCTTTTGTGATGATTTTTTTCCTTTTTCTTACTTCGATCTCATTTAGTCTTTTCGGTTTTATCATCGGGATTTGGGCCGATAGTTTCGAAAAACTGCAGATCATCCCGATGCTGATCATAACTCCTCTCGTTTTTCTCGGAGGAAGTTTTTATTCAGCAAGTATGCTTCCGCCCTTTTGGCAAAAGGTCACCCTTTTTAATCCGGTGCTTTATCTAGTGAGCGGGTTTCGTTGGAGCTTTTATGAAATTGCGGACGTCAGCGTCGGCGTAAGTTTAGGAATGGTTTCCGTCTTCCTGAGCGTTTGTTTGATTTTGGTTTGGTGGATTTTTAAAACCGGATATAAGATCAAAAAATAACGTCGTAATATTCAATTTTTATTACATTCCCTTTTTTACGGGAATGTAATAAAATCCTTGATAGATTTCTTCAATCTCGCTTTCCTAATCCCTCAAAAGTGAACAAAGCCGATCTTTTCACCTTTGTATCCAAGTTTCACATCAAAAGCGGGCATTATGAAAACAAAGCAAACTCCGTTCTCGGGTAAAAGAGTTTTTATTTCAGGGGGTTCCACGGGAATCGGGAAAGGTCTCGCCCTTGAGTTCGCAAAAAACGGAGCCAGTATTGTCATCTCCGCAAGAAACAAAAAAAACCTCGAAGAAACCGTGAGGGAACTCAGAACAATCGGACCTCAAGACGCGATCTACGATTTTGTAGTCGCGGACGTTTCCGATATTTCACAAGTAAAAAAAGCGGCTAATAAAACCCTCCAGATTCTAAACGGATTGGATCTCCTAGTTTGTAACAGCGGTTATGCGAAAGTGGGAAAAGTAAACGATTTGGAAGAATCCGATTTTCGAAATCTAATGGATATAAACTTTTTCGGTCACGTAAACGTGATCCGTGCGTTTCAGAATCATTTCATAAAACAAAACTCCGGCGATATCGTTTTGATTTCTTCGATGCTCGCGACATTTTCGATCTATGGTTACGGAGCCTATTCGGCGAGTAAATTTGCGATCACCGGGTTTGCACAATCTTTACGTCAGGAAATGATGCTTCACAACGTTCGAGTGAAAATTTTTCTCCCTCCTACGACGGAGACACCGGGCCTCGTAAAAGAAAACCGGGACAAACCGGACCTTGTGAAAGAAATCGAAATGGGTTCGGCTCTCAACGCCACCCATTCCGTAGAAAAGGTTTCCAAAGCCTTTATCTCTTGGTTTCCTAAAAGACGATTTATCGGATACGCTACCTGGGACTCCTGGCTTCAATATTTTTTGGTGAGACATTTCCCGGAATGGACCTTACTTCTCGCCGACGGAGAATTGAGATCGGCTCAAAAAAGATTGGAACAAAGAAGAATATCGGATTTAAAATAATCTAAATATTCTTCTTTTTGAATATAGTAGCGTAATTTTAAGATTCAGGGACTTGGAAAATTAAAAAGCGTCATCCGTTCTTTTGCGAAAGAAGAAGAAAAAAATAGAAGATAAAATTATCGGAATATAAAGAAATTAGGATTGATCGAGGAACTTTTAGGCGAAGGTTTTACTCTCAAAGCCGCCGGCAAAAAAGCGGAGAGTCGAATTGTGATCCTGAATTCCCTCTTTGAAACGGCTCAATTCAGCCAAAAAAATCAAAAACTTAGAACAAAACTCGTCTTCAAACGATCGAAAGACGAGCCCGCCTTATAAAATCTATTTTGACGCGACCGGTTCCTGCGAAACTTCCTTGGAATAAACCTTGTAGAGCGATTTATTTCCTCCTGGCGGTTTTCCAATATCGATCCCGGCTTTCAAAAGTTCAGATTTCAATTCCTTTCTAAAAGCGTGGTAGTCGACTTCCACAGCGTGACGTTGTCCTCCCCCGAACGAAAAATGAGGATGTTCGATCTCATATTGAATCGCAGCTTTTAGATCTTTCGGTCTTTCATACTTTCCTAATATTTCCATACAGGCAAGTTTCGCCTGATAATCCGCCATCGGCCAAATACAACCCACCGGCTGAAAAAGTCCGATAAAATAAAGATTCTTATAATCGTCGTGCATCATCTTTCTAAAAAGCGGGATTTTTTCCACGTGTTGAAAATCGATAAAGGATTTATCAAAAAACGGAAACGTGGTCCAAAATCCGGTGCAAGCGCAGATGATATCAAAGTGTTCTCTCACGCCGTTTACGAACTCGACTTCCTTTCCGTGAAGAGCTTTGATCGCAGGTCGAGGTTTGATTCTTCCATGACGTATAAAATCCAAAAGGTCCGAGTTTAAAGTGGGGTGATGGCTCAGAGCCAAAGTTGTATTTTCAGGAAGACCGTAATTCTTATATGGCCCCTGGAGAATATGAAGCAGTTTGGTCAAAACGAATTGTTTGATCTTGGATGGGATCCAACTCGGAGTAGTCGCCGCGAAAACATCGGAAGGCATTCCGAAGAGAAACTTCGGAAAAAACCACTGAGGACTCCTCATCGACAATTTTACGGTATTGGCGACACGAGCAGATTCTACTGCAACGTCGCAAGCCGAATTACCTGCTCCGATTACGAGAACGTCCTTGCCTTTCCACTCGTTCGTAACTCCCTTAAAATCATGAGAGTGCATAAACTTTCCCGTAAACTTCCCGGGATACTCGGGATATTTCGGATTCCAGTGATGTCCGTTCGCAACCATAAGAACGTCGAAAATCTCAACCTTCTTCTTTTTGGAAGCGTCCTGATAATCCACCTTCCATTTTCCGTCTTCAGTTCTCGTGATCTTTTGAATCGTATGATTGAATCGAATTTTTTTATACACTCCGAAATGTTTTGAATACGATTCGAAATAGGCTTGGAGTTGTTTATGATTCGGATATTCTGGATAGTCTTCGGGCATAGGAAAGTCTTCGTATTCGGACCAAACCTTGGAGCTGATGATATGGGTGTTTTCGTAAACGCTGGAATGTCCGGTTTTGGAATTGAAGACCCAGTTCCCACCGACCTTATCGTTCTTCTCGAAAACGACCACGTCCAATCCGTATTGAACACAATTCTTTGCGGCGGCGATTCCGCTCGGGCCCGCCCCTACTACGCAGACTTTGATATTCGGCTTCATCCGATTCTCCTTTACTTTCCCGAGAACATTCATTGACGAAATCTCAAATCCAACAAATGTTACATTTTCGAGAGATCTTAGTGAATTAACGTTTGAGTGCAAGGAATTTTTAAAGCTTGGAAAGAAACTATAAATAACGGATGTTAGACCTAAATTCAAAAACAAAACGTTCGAATTCTAAGAATCCGAAATCTCAGACAAGACCGAGAGCTCCTCTCCAAGAACGTTCTCAACAAAGGGTCGCTATCGTTTTAGAAACCGCCGAGAAAATTTTAGAAAGGATCGGTCCTGAAGATACGTCGATCCCTGAAATTGCGAAGGTTTCGGGAATTCCAAGAGCAAGTATCTATCAATTTTTTCCGGACAAATACGCGCTTTTTACGCATCTCGCCGAAAGACATCTCGCGAAAGTCGGAGAAATCCTCGCTGCTAAGGCTTCAAAAAATCCGAAAATTCACTGGGAGAAATTGGTCGGAGTTTTGGTGAACGCCGCTTCGGATTATTATGATTCCACTCCGGTTGCCAGCATGCTCGTGTTAGGCGGTCCTTTCAGCAGAAACGCTTATCTCGCGCAGGAGATTACGATCGATCATATCGGCGCGGGCGTGCGTGTTCAACTCGCAAATCTGGATTCTCCCTTGATTCTTCCCAAAAAACCGGATGTCGCTACGCTTGGTGTGGAAATCGCTTTTGCTTGTATGAAAAGAGGTTATTATCTGGAGAACAGAATTTCAAAGATGATGAGAGAACAGGCAGTCAATGCGGTCGTCTCTTATTTTGAAAATTGGAAATAGGAGACGCGACTTCACTGCCCGCCGATCCGATTTGTTAGAATCAATCAAGTTGATTCCCAAAAAGGAACTAAATAATTCTAAAAATTATACCTTTGCGCGAAATCTTGCTCTTGAGGATATCCTGTAATATCGCAAAAGAGGGAGATCCTACTTTTTCCAATGTTAGAGCAGCCTTCTAAACAGCGTCGCCTCTTAAGAAGATTCTCAAATTTTTCAAACCGTCCCGATAAATTCTAAAACTCCGTCACAAAACACGAGGAGCCGCGTCTTCTTTTTATAAATAAGGAGACATTATGGAAACCAGATTGAATTACGCAGAAGTTTATCCCGAATCTTTACAAGCGATGTTGAAGATGGAAAATTTTGCAAAACAAGGTGGAATCGATCCGGTTCTTTACGAGCTCATCAAGATTCGTTCTTCTCAGATCAACGGTTGTGCTTTTTGTATCGATATGCACACTAAGGACTTGAGAGCAATGGGAGAAGCCGAAAAAAGAATCTATCTTTTGGATGCTTGGAGAGAAGCTACTTTCTATTCGGAAAAAGAAAAGGCGGCGCTTGAGTTGACCGAAAAAATCACCAAAATTTCGGAAAACGGAGTTCCCGATGAAACTTATAAAAGAGTGAGAAAACATTTCGGAGAAAAGGAGTTTGTGGCGTTGATCATCTTGATCAATACGATCAACTCTTGGAATCGGATCGCGATCTCCACGGGGATGTACGCAAACTAAGGCATTCTCCTTTTACAAGGACTACCGGGAAATCAGTTTTGGATTTTCCGGTATGCGGGAACTCCTCAGGAGAAGAGACATCCGGATCAGAAGAACAGATCGATCGGTTCCTTTTTGGAAAGAGGGATGCTTTGTGTGAAAAACAAAGAAAAGTAGGATCTCCTTCTTTTTCAAGGGACTTCGACCGGACCCGGTTCTTCCTTTGAAATCAAAACGAATGCGGGAACTCCCGCGAAAAAGAAAAAGTCCGGATCAACCAGCAAAGGACGCAGCTCCTCAAAAAAATCGGATTCTTCTTTGATCTTGGAAAATAAAGAAAAGTAGGATCTCCTTCTTTTCAAGGAACTTCGACCGGACTCGGTTCTTCCTTTGAAATCAAAACGAACGCGGGAACTCCCAACTCAAAACTCTTCGTCGGACCAACCCACTTCGTTCAAGAAATCCTCGTAAGAACCGTCGAAAATCCGAATCGTATCGTTATCAAAGACGATCAGCTTCGTAGCGACCGCGCGAAGGTGCATTTCGTTGTGTGTAACCATGATCACCGAACCTTCAAACTCGTCGATGGCCTCGATGAGAGAATCGCAGGATTGCATATCCAAGTGATTCGTGGGCTCATCCAGATAGAGGAGATGACAAGGGGTCACAAGAATTTTTCCAAGAAGGACGCGGCTCTTTTCCCCACCGGACAAAACCTTGATCTTTTTGAGAGCCTGATCTTCCGAAAACATAAGACCACCCGCGATGTTTCTCGCCTGCCATTCCGTACAAGACTTATCCGAGCTCATGATCTCTTCCACGACAGTGGCGTTCTCGTTTAGATTGAGCTTGTTCGTTTGACCAAAATAACCTTCTTTGAGAATCGGATGTTTTTTGACCATCCCCTGCGAAGGAACATTTTCACCGGCAAACATCTTGAGAAGAGTGGACTTCCCTTTTCCATTCTTCCCGATGATACAAATCCGATCTCGATTGCCGACGCTGATGGAAAAATTTTCGATTAAGAACGGCTCCTTTCCGTCATAAGAAAAACAAAGATCTTCCGCAGAAAACATCTGACTCGCGGCAAAAGGAGCGCTGTTGAAATACAATTCCATATCTTGAATCTGTTCTAGGGCTTTCATCTCACCCTGTTTTTCCAACTTCTTCACTCGAGACTGAGTGCGGCTCGCAAAGCTCGCTTTCGCTTTGAACTTTGCGATAAAGATCTCTTCCTGTTTTCTTTTTTTCGCCTCGTTCAGACGCGTTTTTTCGTAGATTTCTTCGGCCTGATTGATCTGGTTGTAGAGTTTCTCAGTATCCCCTTGAACCTTGATCGCCTTCGTTCTGTGAATCGCAACCGTGTGTGTGACGACGGCGTCCATAAAGCTTCTATCATGAGTTACTAATATGATTTCTCCTTCCCATTCTCTCAAGAATTCTTCGAGCCAACGGATCGTAACGATATCGAGATAGTTGTTAGGCTCGTCGAGCATAAGCATATCGGGAGCGGAGACGAGGAGTTTTGCGAGATTCATTCGAATCTGATAACCTCCCGAGAACTCGGAAGGATTACGCTCCATATCTGCTTCCGAAAAACCGAGACCGAAAAGAATTTTCTCGACCTGCCAGGTTTCGTATTCTTCCCCTTCCGGAAGTCCGAGCGCGCATTCTTCCAAAACGGTAGGTTTCGTAAAATGAAGGTGTTGTTGGAGATGGCCGATTTTATAACCTTTCGGAACGGAGATGGAACCGGAATCCGCTTCCACGTTACCGAGAATCATCTGAAAGAGCGTCGATTTTCCGTGACCATTACGACCGACAAGACCAACCCTTTCTCCTCGATTGATCGTGAGACTGAGGTCGTCAAAAAGAACTTTTGTGGTAAACGCCTTGTTCAGGCCTGTAATTTTAATCATCGAAAATAGAATCCTTATGTCCAAGGTTTTGGAAAGACCTACGATTTCACTCAAAAATGAAAGGAAAAGGATACACAAAAAAAGACTTCTTCGAATCGACTTCAAACCGTCGGGGAAAATTAGAGACCGTCTGGTCGTTTATCATTTTCGAAGTCGATTTGAAAGTCGGGGAATCGTTCGACCTCAATGGCACACTCTAACCGGAGGAGAATGGAGAACGCGGAATCATCCGTTAAATTCTCACACCCGAAAGAAAATCGTTTTCCCATGGAAAAACGATTTTTGATTTTTAAAAAGGATTCGGAGGAATTTCTCAAAGGGGCAAAACGCCTATCCCGTTTCTAAATTAGGATTTTCTAATTTGATCGTGTTTCCAAGGGCCGAAATCTTGTGTCCAGCCCTTCGTTTTATATCGAAACCAAAAATGAACTAAAAGGGAAATCACGAATGCGCTTAACAAAATTGGCCAAAGATATTCTGAATCCCGAAGGAGATACAAAAGAAAAAACAACAAAAAATACTTTGAAATTCGAAACCAAATCGGTTGGCTCGTTTTTGAAAAAGCAACTTGAAATTCGCGTTTGAGAATTTTCGAAAAACTCATGGATGATTCTTCCTCTAAGAGGAACGATAAAAAAGGGACCAAGTATAACAAGAGCAATTTAAGTCCTTTAAAGCGCCTCCGAACGACGAATTTATACCGGGGTTTTTATAAAAGATTCCGCCTCTACTGCGTTTTGCGATAAGAAAAACGGGTGAATCACTTTTAACCGCTGAGACAGTCCGACAGTCCCTCATTTTTATTTTTTTCCAAATCACAAGGAAGCAACCTTTTTCGGTTGTCCTAAGAGGCCGGAGTTGAACATATTTGTAACCGGTACACTTTGAGTTTTCAAAAGGGATCAATCCGTATTTTTGCTTTAGGTCGATCCAAATTTCAGTTAGTCTCGGTAAAAAAGTTATATCAGAAAGAATCAATATGATCACAGTCAAAGAAGCGAATCTAATTCTCGATCAGATGGTCGGTTATAGACCTTCCGATACGATAGTGCAGAGAGGAATCGACCTTTTCGAAATCGGCGCCGTCGAGAGTTACACGGAAACTCGGCCAGATTCTTATTGGGTCAAAGTATTCGGTGAAACAAACGACTATAGGCTGCAAATACGAACCCATGGAGAAGCCTTTGTCGAATGCGATTGCCCTTACGATCAAGACGTATATTGCAAACACGGCGTCGCCGCCCTCCTACGGATTTTTTTCGATCATTCAGTTTCTAAAAATAAAAGGAAAGGTTCGATAAAGTTGAATCAACTTTTATCCAAGCTTTCCGCACAAGAACTGATCGAGTTTCTTTTGACGAAGGCGGAGAATGACGAAGAGTTTCTTCGCGAGCTGACCGATTATTTTGCACCGTCTCGAGCCGATTCAGAACAAGTTTATAAGGAAAAATCGAAGCAAATTTTTCGTACCTTTTCCGGAAAACACGGTTTTATAGACTATCAAACGAGCTTTTTCTTTGAAAGGGAAATGAGCAACTTTCTCAAAAAAGCCCAATCTCTGATTCGAGTAAAGCCGTTAGACGCTTTGTATATAGCCGGCGCTTCCGCAGAAACCGTATTATCGGCGGCACAACAGATGGACGACTCTTCCGGACTGACCTCTTCCCTAATCAACGAAAGTTTGGAAATCATCGAATCAGTCGCAAATATCAACGACAAAATCCATATCGAAATTTTCAGAATCTGTCTATCGCTCTATCAAAATGCAACGGCGGAAGACTTAGGTTTTTCGGACGAGTATTTCGAAGTTCTGCTTTCTTTAAATCTCCCACAGGAGCCGCTGGATTCGCTTATCAAACATTTGGATAAAAGAATAAAAACCGAAAAAGAAGGCTCTTATCAAACGGAGAAAATGATTCTCCAGAAATATAAGATCTTAGAAAGACTCGGACGCAAAACCGAAGGACTTTCGTTTCTTCAATCTTATATCGAATATCCTACAATAAGAAGTAGGTTCGTTAAAAAAAATATCTCCGAACAAAAATACGAAGACGCCGAACATTTGATTTTAGAAGGAATAGAAATCGCTCAGAATGAAAGAGATCTGGGATACGTCCATCTCTGGAAAAACGATTTATTAGAGCTGATGGAGATACGGCGAAAAAAAGAAGAGGCGTTTCAGATTGCAAAGGAACTCTTTTTGGTAAATTGCAAGAACGAATACAAACTAATCATGCAAAGAAACCTTCCCAAAAAGGAATGGAAAAAAAATGCAGAGGAAATTTCGAATATTATCCTAACCACACCGAGATATTTGAATCGTTACGAACCGATCCGGTTCCTACTCGACGAAGGATTTGTCAAAAAGGTAATTCCAATACTCGGAAAAGATAATTTTCACATGTTCTTTCACTTTTATCCTGAATTGATTCAAGGCGATAAACATCAGACTATTGAAATCGGACTCTCCTATATCGAGGAGAAAGCAAAAAACATTTCTTCTAGACCGGAATATAAGGATCTCGTAAAGAAGATGAAATTAATGGCGCAGTCCGCTCCGTCCGGAAAAAAAGAAATCTTATCTTTAGCTGCAAAATTTACTTCGGTTTATAAAATTAGACCCGCGATGATCGACGAGCTAAAAAAAGGAAAGTTGATTTGAGGAAACATCCGGTACGAAACAAAAGAAAAAGAAAGGTTTACGAACGTCTTTACATCGAAAGATTTCAAAAAAAACTATAAGAACCGTTTCGTTTGACGTAAGTTCAAATCCGAATCTTAGTTTCATACAACGTGCTATACAATTTTTAAAGACCAGGGAAACCGGATCGAATACGTTCGGATTTATCATGAGGTCGTTTGGGCGTTCCCCGCGAAAATAGAATTCTAATAAAGAATTCTACACATACAAATCTACGATTCCTAACGAAGTGTTCGCGGGTCGGGCTTCTTCAGGCTCCGCTTCGCTTCGGCCCTAAACGGGCCGCTCACGCGCCTTCCGAATCCCTAACGCGGGGATTCAAAAAAAAAGAGTCTGGAAAAGCAAAGAAGCGATAAATCCCGAGATAGGATTTTACATTTTCCAATTCTTAGATAAAAACTTTTTCAGACTGGATTCAGTTTCCAAAGAAGCCGAGATCTGTTTTAGAATCTTTCCTAAAAAAATCACCGAAGGTTTCATTCGACATCCTTTACGCTCCAAGCCCAAAAGATAAAGAGGAGTTGAAACGGAAGACGAACGTAAAGGGCCCAGACGGGAACGCCGAAGTCGGTTCCGGAGAGCGCCGCCTGAAGCATATAGACATTCGCAGGAAGAACCGCGATCAAAAGAGCGATGATTCCAAAACTTGCAAGTCTTCGAAGCGGCTGTAAAAACAAAGCCAACCCTAAGACGATCTCGGCGCTTCCGCTCACGTAGTTCAAAAGAGAATGATAAGGAAGATAAGGAGGCATCATTCTCAAATAAAAAGGAGGATTGAGAAAATGATTGAGTCCCGCAAAAACGTAAAAGACGGCCATCGCGTACAAAAGAATTTTTTTCATGAAATCTCCAGTTGAGAAAGCATTGTAGGGATAGGCTTCAAAAAGAAAGAGTTTTTGTAAATGAAATCGGAAATATAATTCGATTTCCTCTCTCCATCCGGCTGACAGATCAAAATAAAAAAAGAGAGGTTGCAGCAGATCCGAAAAAAATTCTCGAACCTACTGCAACGTTTAAAACGGAATCTTAGGGAATTTTTCCGCCGTCTCCAAAACAAAACATACGATTGTAATAGGCTCTCGCACTTCTTTGGGCCTCCATATGATTGATTCCTGCAAAACAATCCGCAGGGGGAAATTTCTCCTCCATCGGACCGTCATCGGGAAAAACCGTAACTTTACAGATAAGCCCTTTTGAGAGAGGGGGACAGACTAAAGGTTCAAAGGCCTGACAAGAGACACCACAACTTATGAGCGGAATATTTTCATCCTGAGCATATCTTTTGTTCAAATCCATTTTCTGATCTCGATTTGATTCGGCCCGTTCTTTGAAAGAAAGCTTTAATCCGGGCAAGACTCTTGGCTCGTCTCCTCCAACCAGTGCGAGAAAGCTATCGCGGTCTTTTGTTTCCAAAGTTCCACCAGCCTCCTCGCCGTTACATCCCGCAATCAAAAATCCGAAACAAATTGTCGCGATTCCTTTTTTCCAATATTCTATATTCATTTAAGTTTCCTTATTTTTTATCTTCGTCCGCCTCGATCTTATTTTTATATTTAGAATTCATTGTTTTCATTATATTCAAATATTGTTTTTCTCTATTTGTCTTCCAAATCGGAAACAATTTAAAAGGAAGAATACAACTTTTCCGCGTATAAAAAAAGGAAGCCGCGCTTTCACTCTTCGGTTTTCTAAAGAATAGCTGGACTCACCCTGAACCAGCATGGATCGGCTGAACAAAATAACCAAGTCCAGTCCGCCGATTCTAATTGCGAGCTTCGTAGACGATGTTAAAAGGAGATTCAGAGGCTCTACGGAATCGGCTAAAACCACCCTTGGTAACGACTTCCCGCAAACGGGCTTCACCGGCCTGCGCACCCAAACCTAATGCCACTTCTTGACTCAAGGAACTAGGTGTACAAAACATAGTCGAGGCCGCGTAATAGACTCGTCCGATCGGATTCAAATTTTGTTCGAGTTGATCGTGAGCGAACGGTTCTACGATAATAACGGAGCCGTCTTTGTTCAGGGATTTGCGCGCGTGTGTGACCGCACCAACCGGATCCCCCATGTCGTGAAGACAATCAAACATCGCGACTAAGTCATATCCTCCAACCGGATAATCCTTAGCGGTCGCAACTTCGAAGGTTACGTTCTTGATACCCGCGTTACGCGCCGCCTCGCGCGCCTTTTCAATCGAAGGGGCGTGAGCGTCGAAACCGTAGAAATGGGAATTAGGAAATTCTTGAGCCAGAATGATCGTGGAAGTACCAAAACCGCAACCCACATCCGCGGCTTTTGCCCCTTTTTTTAACTTATCGACCATCCCATTTTCAAGAGAAGGAAGCCATACTTGAATGAGCTGAGAAAGATAAGTAGGTCGAAAAAATTTAGCGGTAGCGCAGAAAATATGTTCGTGCTGATCTCCCCAGGGAACACCGTCTCCTGTTTGAAACGCATCGGCCAGCTTAGGAACGGCCGCGTACATAGCGGAGATACCGTAAAATCCCCCCATCAAATAAGCGGGACTGTCCTCATTGTTAAAGATCATAGCTTGCTCCGGTGAGATGGAAAATTTTTTCTCCGCCGGATCATACTGAAGATATTCCGCGGCCGCCTGAGCGGACAGCCATTCTCGCGCATAACGTTCATTTGTATTGGTAGCCTGAGCCAATTCAGACGAGGTGAGAGGGCCGTTTGCAAGAGCTTTGTAATAGCCCAGTTTTTCTCCCATAAGCACAAGCGCCCCGCTGTATCCCGCCGAAATTTCGCCGAATATTTTTCCAACGAGTTGTTCTAACTTCGTTTGATCGATTGTTATATTCATTTTTTCTAAAATCCTAATTGAATGTTCGTTTAGTTTAAACTCGAAGCAGATTCTACTTTAAGTTATTTGGCAGATTATCTTCGGATTTTTTTTTGGTGGATTGATTTTCGAAATACGCGTCTCACCGGGAACAAACGGAGTAAAAAAGGAAATGAGCAGAATTTGTTTTTTATACAAACGATTAAAGATTTATAAGGTTATTTTCTATTTTTCTAATATATGGAATTAAACATGTCAGAGAAGGAATGAAAAATACGAGGCGAATCATCCAAAAACGGATTCAAAATCATAGAGGAGCGAGAGAATTTCCCGTTGTATTTTTCAAATCCTTTCCGAACCACAAAAGAGAATTATTTCTCGGAGAGATCAAGTTCTAATCCATAAGAACAAACCCCATCCAATCAAAACAAAGCCCGTGATTTTGCGGATCGAAAACTTACCATCGATCCATTTCTCCGCCAAAACTAAAGCGGTCAGCCCTATCATCCAAAAGAGACTCATCACCCCGCCTACAAACATAAGAGCCATCAAAAGAAGACAACAACCCACGCAGTAGATTCCTTGGGACCAACCCATTTGAAAGGCGCCTAACGCACCTTCTTTCCAGGATGTAAGAAAAAAACCGAGAGGGGATTTACACTGAGAAAGGCATTTGTCTTTGAGACCGCTAAACTGAAAAATTCCAGTTAATATCAAAAGTCCCCCGCTCCATTCCATCGAATAAAAAGAGAGATTGGAAGAAAGTAAATTCATCTGGAGGAGAATATACTGGAGAATCGTTCCAAGAAGGCCATAACCCGCCCAAGCTGAAAGATATCCTAGGATTATAAAAAGTCCATTGTTTATACTAAAAAAAGATCCTCCCGCTCTTTTACTTTGATCCATCTTAGTAAACAGCAAGACCGATTTCAAAAAGGAAGGGAGCATCATCGCGATCATCATCAAAACCCACATGCAAAAATTGAGAACGGCCCAGGAAAAAGAAAATACGTTCGCATGTTTATCGCAGTGACGACTTCCGCCCCATTGCATCCAAGACATATCGTACATAGCCATCCAAGAGATGAACGTAAGAAAAAACATCAGCCCCAGAATGACGCTCTGCTCCAAATTCAAACGAAGCCGGAAAATTCCTTCAAAGACTTTCATTCTTTTAGCCCTTCCAATGAAAAGGCCCCAGGAATCCATTCTTACCGGGATTTTCCCAATCGAATTCGTAATCTTTCACAGTAGCTCTTGCGGTGATTCCGGGCGCAATCTTTTGCGCGACGTGAGCAACGTTATCGATCCAAACAGTTCTCCCACGATGTCCTCGGATCGATTCGAGACGAACGTCTACAAGATTCGGAATCTTCAGTTCTCTCGTCTTATCCCCTTTCAGTTCGTATTGAATGGGAACTTTTTTCGCACCTAAGAATTTCGTCGTGAGGGATTTCATATATTCGGGAGCTCCTCCCATCTCTCCCGAAAAAATTCGAAAAAGAGAATCGAACTGTTCCTCGTTCGCACGTTCGTCTATGTAAAGTCCTGTGGTCCAAGAAACGTCCGCCATCGGACCCGGAGTAAAAACGAGCATCGCAACGTTCAAGTCGTCCAACTTCAAACCGGCACATTCTCCTTCTTTAATATGAAACGCGAGCATACTCTGACAATGTCCGTAAGTCGGATCCGCTTTAAAACCGCTCAACAAACAAGGACACAAACTCTCACAACTGCAGTGCTCGAAATAATCCCCTTCCAAAAACCATCTTCTTTCCTGACTCATACAATCCTTCCTTTCTAAAAATCACTCGTTCAATCAAGTTTAAAAACCATCGAACGGTAAGAATACAATGAACTACTTAATATATTAATAATATTCTAAACCGAATCCAAATTCTCCCTAAAATAGTCCTCTAACCTTAGTGTTCCATACTTTGGTCCGATTCCGTCTAATGTGTGAACTACGTTCCCGAACTTGAGGAATTGAAAGATTCTTCGGTTACGAATTTTCCTAAAGTCCCCGTAGCTCCCAGAACCAAGATTCGTTTCATATTCTCCCCAAAAAAAATAGACTCGATCGTCTACTTTTAAACTTCAGGAATAGACGATCCCGTCTACTAAAAAATAGACAACGATGTCTATTTTTTAATGCCCTTTTAGGGAGAATTGAGAAGATAACCGAGAAATCGGTCAAAATCGGGGAATTCTATGAAAACTCGGGAAAAAATCATCCAAGCCGCGGACGAACTTTTTTACGAACGGGGTTTTGCAAACACGGGAGTGAACGATATCCTGGAACGATCCGGAGTTCACAAAGGAAGTTTTTACAAATACTTTCGAGAAAAAGGGGACGTGGGTTTGGAATACCTTCGCCTTCGCAGAGAAAGAAATGCGGAGCTCTTTCGCACACTAACAAGTCGTTATTCCGACTTCAGCCAATTGGCGAAAGCGTGGGTGGTTTTGTTACGCAAAGAAGCAAAGGCCGATCGTCTCAAAGGTTGTCCTTTTGCGATGTTCGCGAATCAGACATTCTCTTCCCCTCTCTCCCTCGACGAAAAACAATACGACGAGGCAAATCGCCAGATCCAAGAAGTCGTTTGCGATTGGGAGGAAATTTTCTCTTCTTATCTTCGAAATACGGCTACAGGCAAAAAAGATACGTTATCCGAAACAGAGATTCAATCCTTTGTCAGACGGATCGTGATTCTTTATGAAGGTTCGATCCAAGTTTATTTTATGACCGGTAGAGAGGAATACTTGAAGGAGTTTCAAGAGAGTTTGTTGATGTTGGGGAAGTTTTACGGGAGGGCGTGAGGGTGTGGTTTTGTTTGGGTGCTAAATTTACGACAAAATTTCTTAAATTCGTTCGTGAAACAAAAGTATAACCCCAAAATCATATATTTCCTATATCTATGCTGACTATGATTTGACATATAAGATACAGATATGAAATTATGATTTCACCCTGGCCGAAAAACTAGAATCGGACTCCTGCAATGAGTATCGAAGCCGCTAGGGCAAAATTTCAACGATTCGTAAATCATGATTTGTATCTTTAGCTTAAAAGGAAATTCTACGTTTTAACCTATGGATTTCCCCGCGATCATTGATAACAACACCGAAGACTCACAACTTGCAACCGTTTTAAACCGCTTCCTTCTACCTTATGCAAAAAATATCAACGCTGCAGTCGGATATTTTTATTATAGCGGTTTCGATCTGATTGCTCCGGGTCTTTTACAGAATCCGAGATTTCAAAACTTAGATTCGATCTCCGAAAACACGATCAGAATCATAATGAGTCCGAGGACAGATAAATATACTGCGATATTATTAAACGCGGGTTTTCGATTAAGCGCCAAAGATCAAGTTCGAGAAATCATTAGACAAATTGAATCCGATATTGCAGGGAGGGATTTAACGAATGTTACATTTTTCTTAGAATTATTAAAACGTAGAATCCTGAACGTAAAATTGTATACCGAAGATTTTTTCCACGCAAAGGCATACTTAGCAGAATTAAGTCTTCAGAATGGTACACATTATCATTCTATCGTCGGTTCCTCTAATTTTAGCGAATCGGGCTTAACGGATAATCGAGAACTCAACCTAACGAACTCCGACAAACTTCACTATGACCATCTTCTCAGTTGGTTTCAAAAAATCTGGGACACTTCGACTGTAGACTTAAACGAATCTTTGATTCAAATCGTTGACATGGAACGTAGAGGGCGTGCAAATAATCGGCCTACTTCCATCGCACTTTCCCCGTTCGAGCTTTATTTGCTTCTCATTCGTCATTATTTAGGACAACTAACTAAGGATAGATTGGAGAAAACCGATCTCTTAGCAGAATTTCAGCAAGTAGGTGCTGAAAACGTATTAGGTAAACTTGAGATTTTAGGAGGAGCTATAGTTTCCGATTCTGTAGGTTTAGGGAAAACCTTTACTGCTGGAGAAGTCATTCGACGATATCGAGAAAAAGAGGATCGAGTTCTGATCGTCGCCCCACCCACTCTGATTCCCCAGTGGAAAGAAACCTTAGAAACATATTTCAATATCCCCGAATCGGATTCCGTTCAATTTCTTTCCCAAGGAAAGTTAAGTCAAGAAAGCGAAGAAAAGATTCATGCTTTCAAAGGTGGTAAAGAATTCGGCCTTATTGTAATAGATGAAGCCCATCGCGCAAGAAACCGAGATACTCTCTTATACCAAAATTTACGGAAACTACAACCACAACAAGTTTCGCAAAGATCCGCGATCTTATTATTGACGGCAACCCCATTTAACAATTCGATTCGAGACTTACAAAACCTAGTCAGTTTATGCACCACAGATGCGAAACTATATGCAGCTGGTTTTAGTCCGAACGCATTTGACAAATTTCATGAAAAAATTAAATCCCTAAAATCCGAAAAAAATATTTCCAGTTTAAGTTCCGATGGAGAATTTCAAAAATCGATTCAAGAAATCAGAAATTTACTAAATGGAATTATGCTCTTAAGAATGCGCTCTTCCATTAAAAAAAATTATAAGAATATTACCGTGGCTGGTAAAGCATTAGAGTTTCAAGACCCTGAAGTAAAAAGATTAAACTATTCTTATTTAAGTAATCATCACGATATTTTTAAAGAGCTTGGGAGTTTTCTGGAAAAGCTTCACCTCCCTCATATCATCCTTTCAAATCCAAAAGCCGGAAGAACCCTCTCATATTTGTATGTTTTGCTTCTTTATAAACGGATAGAATCCAGTTTATATGCTTTTTATACTTCCCTACTCAATATTATTCGGAGGGAAAAAGAACTCCTCAATGAATTAGAATCGGGTGATACAATCGAAGAACTCCTTCAAAAATACAATCGATACAGGTTACAAACCGAGATTATTGAGTCAGAAGAATCCTCTACTTTTTTCGAAGAGACGTCCGAATCCGACGATGAAGAAAATGAAAAGAAGTCCAACATACAATTCACCGCAACCGAGGTAAGATCTTGGATCGAAAATGACATATTGGAAATTAATCGTTTCATAGAACGTCATCTTAAACCTCTTCAAAAAAATCCAGAAAATCCGATCAGTTTAGTTGATCCGAAATTAGGGACATTCATCCACACCCTTAAAACCGCACGATTTCGGAAGTGCATGACATTTACCGAATATAAGGATACTGCAAAATATCTTGAATATCACTTAAAAGATAAGGATTCGGACCAAAGTAATTTCAGAATCGATATGGTCACTTCGGGCGACCCGGAACTCAAACAGAAATTGTCTCGATTTGCTCCTCGCGGACAAAGAGCTGAGATCTCTCCTGAGGACGAATTGGATGTTTTAATCGCCACGGACGTTCTTGCTGAAGGCGTTAATCTTCAAGATGCGGACTTGTTGGTTAATTTTGATCTACCTTGGAATCCTATGCGAATCGTTCAGAGAGTGGGACGAGTCAATCGAATCGGATCGGAAAATCGAGTCACCGTACTGAACATGACTCCGGATGATGAAGTATTAAACGGCTTCTTAAAACTCCTAGACATCCTATCTTCGAAAGTGGAACAAGTTGCAATTCTTCTCGGAAAAGAGATGGCGATTCTTTCCAGTGAAGACGAACACATCGACATTCGAGAAATTGGCGAAGAAATCAAAACTATCCGCAACGCAGGTTCCGTAGATGAATTGGAAGATTTATCGCACAAGACAAGCGTCTTCAACGGAATCGAAGGAGAAACAGAGGAAGACCATTTTCGCTCTCGATTGCAATTTTCTGCAGTAAAAAATCGAATTCGATCAGAAGACTTTGAAATTCTCCCCGACTCCAATCTATCACAGTCTTATTATACGATTCTTAACGAAAAACCGAACGCTGCATACGTATTATACGAAATTTATGGTCGGCGAGGAGATCACAAAGACCTCCTTTCCAGACATTGGATTTTATCCTCGCAAGAAGAACTAAAAGAACAATTCCCCTATCCATTTATAGATTCAACGATATCTCCCAACTCGCCGATCGTCGGTTTGAAAACGAATCAACTCAACGAATTGGAAAACAAGGCGGATAAAGAGTTTGATCTGATACTGGGAGAGAGAAAGGACAGATTTAAGCCGGGCGCCGCTGGTAAGAGCTTAAGACAAATCAAAGCGAGGATTCAAATCGATGTACTGACTGTCATTGATTCCATTCTGAAAAAGAAAGGTCAGCAGGACCTCACCTTTCAAGAACAAGATGAAACTTTTCTTTCCGAAATAAGTCGACTGAAGGGGAACGGACTCGAGATCGTTCAAGAGATACGAGATATCTTCGGACGGCATCCCTTCTCCAATGCGCAACTCGCGTATCTGCGTAACCAATTAAAAAAAATCGGGATCAACTTGGACAGGGGAGTCTCCTCGGTTAAATACAAAGACTTCGCTCAAGTATTAGCGGATTTTTATGACCATCATATCATCTCCGAGCCAACGCTCAGAGGTACAATCTATAAACGAGACGAGATTATAGGAAAAAGAATTCTTACGATTTTTCTTTAGGAGAACATGAGTAAAATAGATAGACTGAAAGAAATCTTTCAAAAGGCGAATTCATTAGATAGCGTTCTTGCCCTATTTCAAGAACTTAAATTTCCGGTTCAAAAAGAAGAAAATTCTCTCATTGTAGAAATGGACGAGAACGGTTTTCTCGAAGTGTTTCTTTTTTCGGATCGGCAAGAAATTAATAAAAAAGTCTCCCTACACGTATATCAAAGAATCGGAATATTAGCGATTTCATCCGACTTTGAGGAATGGATCTTCCTAAGAAAAGGAATGGAAGATAAGATCCGAATCCAACGTTATAAGGTCAAACGCTCTTCAATCCTAGAAAATTCGAATCCGGTTGCGTTGCAAAGAATATCGAAACTCTCCTTTGGGGATCCGTCTAAATTCGAAGACTTGTTTGAAAGAAAGGATATTTCCAAAAAATTCTACCAAGAGTTCAACCGTCAGAAAATCGCTTTGGGTAATTCGATTCACGGAATTACGAACCCGGAAGAAAAAAACTCTACGCGCAAATACTTTTAGATCGATTGATCTTTTTGTTCTTCCTTCAATCTAAAAATCTTTTAAACGAAAATCCAAGATACTTTGCGGAAAAATATCGTGAATATGCTAAAAAGAAGAACGCTTTTTACGAAACATTCCTAAAAGAATTATTCTTCAATGCCCTTTGTCGAAAAGAACGAGAGCGCTCGACGCTGGACGTGGTCGGCCAATCGATCCCTTATCTAAACGGAGGCTTGTTTCTTAAACACGAATTGGAGGAACGATATCCTAAAATTCAAGTGGCGAACGAATCCTTTGCGGAAATCTTTCAATTCTTTGAATCCTGGAATTGGAACGTAAATGAAAGATCGGAAACGGATGAAGATTCCATCGATCCCTATATCCTCGGTTATATCTTCGAAAATACGTTAGTCGATAATAAATCAGGCGGGGTCTATTATACTCCAGCCTCCCTCTCGCAATTTCTATCCGACGAAACGATCGAAGGTCATTTGTTCCAGGAGACAAGTCGAAAATCCACTTCGGGACCGTATAAACACACGCGAGAATTTATCGAAAAGGCGACCGAGGAGGAATTATTATTCTTTTATCAAACTCTAAGTACGATCACAATCTGCGACCCTGCCTGCGGATCAGGACAATTTTTAGTACAAGCCTTACATTCTCTCTCAGCCTATCATTCCCAATTGGCTGAGAGAATTCTCCATGAAAAATGGGAAACACTCAAGGAGTATGTGCAAAGAGATTATTCCCTCGAAAAGGAACCGATCTATGGAATTCGCCGTCATATTGCCGCCAAAAATTTATACGGCGTGGATATTCTTCCAGAGGCCGCCGAAATCACAAAGCTAAGACTCTTTCTTGCTATGGTGGAGGGAATCGGGAATAAGTCTGATTCCTTGGAGCCCCTGCCTAATATCGACTTCCATATACGGAGCGGAAACTCGCTTACCGGTTTTCTTTTTTTACCGGAAGATTTTTTCAAGGCGCTTTCCGAAACCCAATCCGGATCCAAACGAAAAAAAGATTCCGCTTATGAAGGAGTTTTGGATTTCGGAGACGCAGAGAGCAAGATGCTCAAAAAAGATAAACTCGTAACCCGGTATACGAACGAACCGAATCCGGAAAAAGCCCTCCAGCTCCGAAAAGAAATCCGAGAAATTGATTTAGAATTACAGAATATACTCAATCAGCGACTAGAACAACAGATGTCGGAATGGAAGGTTCGACCAAAAAAGAAAATCGATTTTATCGATGAAAAAAAGGATCTAAAAGCAAAAGAAATTCTCAATCGGTTTGTTCTAAAATCCGAAGATACAAAACCGTTTCACTATGGAATGGAATTCTCGACCATTCTCCATCCACCCAAACCGAACCTCCCCGGATTTGATATCGTACTGATGAATCCACCTTGGGAGGTTTGGAAACCGAATTCTCAGGAATTTTTCGAAGAATTTATTCCACAATTTCGGGAATTGGATAAAAACGAGGCGCGTAAGGCCGTCTCGGATCTGTTTCAAAAAAAACCGAAAATCCAAGAAGAATGGATTCGCAACTGCGCTCAATTGACTTCCACGGCGGAGTTCTTTCGAAATTCAGAATTTTATCTTCATCGAGGAAGCGGAGATATCAACCTCTACAAACTCTTTTTGGAGCGCGGTTGGAATCTTCTCAAAGAAGGAGGCTCTTTGGGAATCGTAATCCCCGCCGGATTGTATTCCGACCTGGGATCCAAGGACTTACGAAAGATGCTCTTCCAAGAAGGGAAAATTCATTTCCTCTATGGGTTTGAGAATTCAAAGGCGTTATTCGATAACGTCCATCGAAGTTTTAAGTTTATCCTTCTTTCCACGACCAAGCAGACCGATTCTCCCGCTTCGTCTGTTCCGGCGGCGTTTATGCTCCACACGGAGTCGGACCTTCTTAGCGTTCACGAGAGCAATCGTAAAAAGCAATTAAGCCTATCGGAAGATTCTACGTCCGATCCTTCTCTTGACCCGCGCTTTTTGGATCTTCCGATCGAATTGATCACACGATTGAGTCCCGATTCTTGGAGTCTGATGGAATTCAAATCGGCTACGGATATCCGCATCGTGGAAAAAATGGCGAGGTTTCCTAGGTTGGGAGAAGAATTGGAAGGAACCTGGAATGTGAAATTGTCTGCTGAGTTCCACATGACAAATGATGCTCATCTCTTTTTTACACAGGAGGCTTTGAAAAAGAAAGGCGCGCAATACGATCCGGAAACGATGATCTGGAAAAAAGGAAAGGAAGAATGGTGGCCTTTGTATGAAGGACGCATGGTAACCCAGTATGACCATCGGGCAGCAAGTTACATTAGTGGTTCTCAGAGATCGGCAGTTTGGAATTATTCTGACTTTCCAAAGTTAGAGAAAATAAATCCACATTATTGGATCATCCCGCAGGAAAAAAATAAAGCAGGTTATAAAATTTATATATGCGACGTCACTGCCTCTTCCAATAAAAGAACCGGATTAGCTACAATTGTAAAAGGAAACGAGTCTTCAGGAAATTCTCTTTCGATAATCGATTCTGATCATCTACAAATTAACTTATTACTAACCGGTCTCATTAATAGTTTTTCTTTGGATTTTTATGTTAGATTGCGTATTCCAGGTAATCACTATAACCAAGCAGTTATTTTTGATCTTCCAACACCACGATATTTAAATGAAGACCCAACGTTTCAAAAAGAAAAACACATCCAGGCGTCTCAGCCTTACTTCGCCTTCCGAAAAAATATAATTCAATCAACTGCCCAACTGATTGGAACTACTTCTGCTTTCGACGAACTTCTCAAAGAAATTTTCGGCCCTCAAGCAAACCACAAAACCCACGGGGTCACGGATCCGGTTCAAAGACAAATTCTCAAAAACCAAATCGATGCGATGGTCGCCAAAATTTACGGGTTGGAAGAAGCCGAGTTAAAACATATCCTATCGACCTTTCCGTTGGTGGAAGAAGAGATCAAGGAGGGTGTTTTGGAAGAATGGAGGAAGTTGGGATAAGAGATGCCCGCAAAAGATCTACATAAAGATCCTTTTGGAGATTCCACGCTTACCAAACTATTTCTCTATCGGAATTATTTAGAAGCATGGTTGCCCACGTTCATCATGCAGGGTCAATTTCGAACCGTTCAGGTCTTCGATTTTTTTGCAGGTCCGGGTTACGATAGTGCGGAGCAACCAGGAAGCCCGATTCTAACCTTAGAAACGATTCTTCAGTTTAAAAACGAATTGGATCAACATCCAACTCATATCATTCTTTATTTTAATGAATACAAGAATTCAAAATTCGATTCTTTAAAAAAGAATGTAACCGAATTTCTAAAAAATCATAAAGAATTGGATCCGTATCTGACAGTGAAATTTTCCAACGAAGACTTTGAAAGCTCTTTTACAAAAGTTCGTGGCCAATTGGAGAAAGGGATTCCCTCTCTGCTTTTCCTGGATCAAAATGGAATTAAATTCGTTTCGGAATCTCGATTTCAGGAAATCATTCGGTTTGAATTGATGGATTTTCTTTTCTTCATTTCTTCCGCGCATTTATATCGTTTCAGCGATCATGATTCTTTCCTGAAACATTTGAATATCTCTCAAGAAGATTTAGAAAATTCTCCATACAGAACATTTCATCGAACGGTAGTCGATCATTTTCGGAAATTGATTCCCGTGTACTCTAATTACAAGATATTTCCCTTTTCGCTTAAAAAAGGTCCGAATATTCACGGCCTAATATTTGGCGCATCGCACATTGCGGCATTCTATAAATTTCTCGAGATTGCTTGGAAGGTAAATCCGATCAACGGAGATGCAAATTTTGATATTGACTCTGATTCTGAAAAACAGGAATCGAACGAGCTTTTTCAAGAATTGAAATTGAAAACTAAAATCGAGTTATTCAAAGAACAACTGATAAACAAAATCAAAACTAGATCGATTCAGAATAGTCTTGAAATCTTCGAATTTACGATCTTTTCAGGACATTTGCCGATTCATGCGAGAGATGTAATCAATTCTTTGAAGACAGATGGAACTATTCGATTTTCCGGAAACATGCCCATTAGCTACGACGCATATAAACGAAAGGAGCGAAAAACCTGGGAACTCATCTGAATTCAACAATTGATTTTGTCTGATCTCTCCGATAAAATATAGTAGGA
>NZ_JAFFPT010000009.1:335000-337500 GCF_016918785.1 Leptospira ainazelensis
CCGCGGATCTCTACGTATACTTTATTGAAAAATCTTTAAGCCTATTGAATTCTACGGGAGTCTATTCCGTTATCGTTGCGAACAAATGGATGCGAGCAAATTACGGAGAATCATTACGGAAATTTTTAAAAGAAAAACGAATCCATGAGATCGTTGATTTTGGAGATTTACCGGTCTTTAAAGGTGCGACAACATATCCTTGCATTTTAGAAATCAGCAATCAAAAACCGGCAAAAATCAATGTTAGTAACATAAAGACTCTCGAATTTCAATCTCTTCGAGAAGAAGTAAAGCGAAACCATTATAAAATAGAATTCAAATCTCTAAACGACTCGGGGTGGTCTCTCTCTAATCAAAAAGAAACGGCGCTTCTGAAAAAAATAAGTCAGGCGGCAACTCCTTTAGGAGAATACGTAAATGGAAAAATATACTACGGTATTAAAACCGGTTTGAATGAAGCCTTTGTGATCGATGAGGCGACAAAAAACCGTTTGATCAAAGAAGATCCGAAAAGTAAAGAGATCATCAAACCGTTTTTAGAGGGGAAGGATATAAAAAGATACAGAACACCGGAAATTAGAAAATGGCTGATCCTTTTTCCCAAAGGTTTCACAAATTCAAAGAAAAATAAAAACAAACAATACGACATTCAAAAAGAATTTCCTGCAATATTTGATCATCTGAATCTTTATAAAAAAAAAGCGGAAGCTCGTTATGACCAAGGCGATTTTTGGTGGGAACTCCGGGCCTGTGATTACTATGAAGAATTCGAAAAAGAGAAAATTATAATACCTGCGATTGCTCAAAGAGCCTCTTATACGATAGACAAAAATGGAATCTTCTCGAATGATAAAACAAACATTATCCCTGGGAATGATAAATATCTATTAGCAATTCTTAATTCTCGGCTTTCCGATTTTTTTCTCCATAAAATTGCATCAACGAAGCAAGGAGGCTATTACGAATATAAACCTATGTACATCGAAAAAATTCCAATTCTAAAAATTGAATCTATAAATATTCGGAGCAAGAAATCCGATCAACTCATATCCCTCGTAGATCAGATGCTCGAAACCCAAGAAAAGATCCAGAAATCAGCAACGGAAAACGACCAATCTTTATATCAAAAGAAAGCACAAATCATCGACCAGAAAATCAACAAACTGGTGTATGAACTGTATGGATTGGACGAAGAGGAGATTCAGATCGTAGAAGGATCCGTAAATTGATTCGCAATGCAAGACAGGTTTCCCGCCATTATAAATAAACCTTTCCCGAAGCGGGGAGAAAACACTTTCTTGTAATTGTAAAACGACGATGAGCGCGAACTGTAAATTTTCAAAAGAATTCGATAAACACGGATTGCAAACGATAAAGGAACCGTGACGAATCGGCGCTTTTAAGAAAGTTCATAAAAAGTTTAGTTTTTAAGATGGAGAGAATCAATGGCAATCATTCATAAATACAATGTTCAATCCTTTTTAGAGGGAACTCCAGATAGGATTCTTCCGAAGCTGTATGAAAAGTTAATCGGGATTGAAATAGCTTTGAAAGATAGAATGTCCGCAACTGAAGGTTGGAAGTCAGGTCACAGAATTATCGAATGGATTGCGAACGAGATCGACGGATCACTCTCAATACAACTAAAATCCGACTTGGAAAAGCTATTATGTACAGATCAAAACGGAAATCAAGCAATGATGGATCCAAATAAATATCCCGGCATTCGATATCTCCGACATGAAAGCGACTTTACGGGAGGGTCTAAGACTCTAGATTTAGATAAGGCAATGGAAACAGCAAATAGTATCATAACTCATATGAGACAAAAAGGATCTTTGGTATGAACACCGTCAAAGAACTTATTCAAAAGATGAATGACATTTCTCGGGAAGGGAGATTTCAATTCAATTTTGAGTTTCGATTTCCTTATATCTATCTATCCATTATCAGCTCGGAATTTCAATCGAGAGAAGATGAGGAAAGGGAAGCCTTATTCGCCAATTGGTTAGAATGTTCCATTGGAGATCTGAGAAAACTTTTTTCCCACGGATTAATCCTTCCTTCATTTTTAACAGAAAATAAAGAGGCATCTCCTCTAAAAAGATCTGCGGGTGACCATTGGTTAGCTGGCGAATTCGATATAGTATCTTCACAAGATCCGATTTCAAGAGATGGCGAAAACGGACTACGAATTATTCACTTCTACGGTTTCAAAGGAGGACAAGCTCGGTCTACAATTTTGGGAACAATCGCCAAAAGTATGGCGAGTGACGGTTGGAAAGTGTTAGTAGTCGACGCAGACTTAGAAGCGCCCTCTCTAGATATTTTATTCGGAAGAAAAACAACGCAAATCAACGGTACTCTATTAGGACTCTATTTAAGTGAGGATTTTGGTACGGAACGGGTCTATACCTCGCAGGATTTAAGAAAGCCAGGTTATGTTGATTTATTACCATGCAAACCAGATGGCAATCAGTGGGATATCGAATTTGCCGCA
>NZ_JAFFPT010000013.1 GCF_016918785.1 Leptospira ainazelensis
CTTAAAAAAAATGATCGCAAGAAAAAGACCTTTGATCACGGTCGCTGGAAAAATAGATTCCAATCCGGATATGAAACATTCGTTTCCTTCCGCTCACGCCGCAAACTCGATGACGGCGGTTCTCATCCTTGTGTTCTTATTTAAATTTTCTCCGGCCTTGATTCTGATCAGTTTCATATCCGGATTGGAATCTATTTTTCCAGCGACCGTGATCAAAGGTCTTTTTCTTGCGATCATTTTTTTTAAGAATAGTACAAATCGATCGTTGGCATACGTTATCGCACCGGTAAACAAAAGAACCCAATACCACGCGATCGGGAGATCGTTTTTAAGAAAAAGAAATGGAAGGAGAATTACGAGGAAGACTTCTCCACGATTGATTTTGGAAAGAATATGACTCAGCTTGGGATTGTGTAGTTTTTCACGGATCCAAGTTGAAAGTGAAAAGTCGATCTTATCTACGATTTGTATCAAAGTTGAAAGTCTTTCTTTAGAATTTCAGAAAGCCCTTTTCTAGGCAGGCTTTTCTGTTCTCCGGAAACCAGGTCTTTTAGCTGAACGGATTCCGATTGGATTTCCGATTCTCCAAGAAACAATACGTAGCGATAACCTTTTTTTTCCGCGACTTGAATTTGTTTTCCTATTTTTGCGGAATCTAACATCGTTTCGGTGAGGATTCCATTCTCACGAAGTTCTTTGGAAAGTTTGGACGTTTCTAAGAATAAGGATTCGTCCATGATAGGAAGGAAAACCGTCGTTTGTCTTCCCAAGTCGGGAATTAAATTATGACCTTCGAGAAAATTTTTGAGAGTCACATCGCCTAAACCGAAGCCGATTCCGGAAAGTTGTTCCTTCGAAAACAAACCGATTAAGTTATCGTAACGACCGCCGCCGTAAAGCGATCTTCTGTTCTCCGGGTTTGTATCAAACACTTCGAAAATACATCCGGTATAGTAATCAAATCCTCGAATGATCGACGGATCAAAGGTAAGCTGTTTTCCGACTCCGAGTTCTTCTAATTCGCGAAATAGATTTCGGATAAAAGAAACGGATTCAGAATCGATTCCGGGAATTTCCGAAACGTTCTCCAATGTAGAGGAAAGATAGGTTTCGATCAAAGGTAATTGTTCTTGAATATTGTTTAGGAGGGGTTTGATTTCAATCTCGAATGCTTCGGCGGTGATTTTGGATTTTTTATCCAAAAGTTTGGAAACGCCGTGAATCTGATCCGCATTTAACTTCAAAGTAATCTTTAAAAAACTATCGAGAAGTTTTCGGTGAGAAACCCTGATTTGATAACTTCCGTCGGGAGCGCCGAATTTTTTTAGAATAGAATCCGCTATGAGTAGAATTTCGAGCTCGGCGCGATAAGTATCGACTCCGAAAAGATCAACGTTTAACTGCCAGTGTTCGCGAAGTCGTCCCTTACCCGGTTGTTCGTATCTCCACAAGTTTGGAATGGAAAACCAGCGAACGGGTCTTGGTAGGTTGCGGAGATTGCCCGCAACCATTCTTGCGAGAGTCGGGGTCATTTCAGGACGAATCGCAACCCTTCTTTCGCCTTTATCTACGAAGTCATATAACTGACGTTCTACGATCTCCTCTCCGCTTTTTGCTTTGTAGAGATCGAAGGATTCTAAGATAGGACCGTCGTATTCTTGATAACCGAACGAAAGAACTGTCTCGCGCATTACGGAAAACATCCAATTGCGGAGACGCATCTCTTCGGGATAAAAATCTCTGGTCCCCTTGTAAGGGGCTGTGGTTAAAAAGTTCTTCTGATTTTCCAAGGCAAATTACTGAGTCTTAATGAAGTTCATATTTTTCTTCAATAGAGTCATATTTGCCTTAGCATCATTGGAGCCAACTATTTCTGCACCGACGTGGTAGATTTCTCCGACCTGAAAAATATGTCGGATATGAAATGCGAAACGTAGAGGAGCCTGCATCTTAAAGGTAATGTCCGCCGTAAACGAAGGTTTGTGTAAAAAAGACTCGATCAATTCGGACTCGGTAACTTCTAAAAGAATTCCTCCTTCCGAAATGTTGAGTACGTTTTGTCTGACATCCAATGCTTTCGTATTGGAATCTCCCATTCTTGAATTGAAGATTTCCTCCATTTCAAGATAAAGGGGTACTACTTTTTCGGAAACTGGACCGTCGCTGGATTCGATCACGCCCATTGCAAAGATCTGTGTTTCGCCTCCGGTTCTGAAAAGAATCGGAAATATCAGAAGAGAGCGAACTTTACCGCTTTTGAAAAAGCGGATCCTATCTTCCAAAATCAGTTCGTCTTGAAGAATTTGTTTTATCGGAAGCACGTCCAAATCCTTCAGATCGTTTTCAACGTCCGAGCTCATCGTATTCGTATCGCCGATATAAATCGGTTTTTTATGTTTTTTTACGAGTTCTTCCTCGGGTGAGAGATCTTTAGAAGAACTGAATACTAAATGTGCGCTAGGATAAATTTGTTTTATTTTGCGATTGAGATCGTTTAGAATGATCTGTCCCGAAGTTCCCAATACTTTGCTTACTTCCAATTCTTTGCGTGGTATGAGAAACTTGTGAGCGACAACCTTACCGATCAAACCTTCGATCCTCGGTGACATTCTCTGAGTTTTGGCTATTCTTGCAAAAACCGGTTTACAAATGATCTGAGAATCTGTTTTTTCCGTTACGTGAAAACCGATTTCAATGTGTTTGGAGAGAGTTCTGTATAATACGAGTTCACCGTCTACGTTGGTCAATGTTGTATCGATCGGAAAAATGAATGTGCCATCCTCTTTAATCTCGATCGGTTTTAATTCCTGGTGAAACGGCGATTCTTTTACTAACAGTCCTTGAAAGTGGATGTACTCTTTCAGAATGTATTTTATTTTGTTTAAATCTTCTATGATTTCCCAGGATCGCGGCGCCTGCAAAAATTCTTGATACATTACGTTCATGAAAACTCCTTAGAGCTTTCGAAAGCTGACCCTTCTGTTTTTTGCTCTGCCTGTTTCTGTTTCATTTTCTGCATCCGGCTGCGAATACCAATAAGCTCTTGCTTTGATTCTTTTCTCAGAAATTCCTTTTGAGATGAGATATTCATAAACGTTACGAGCCCTTTTCGCGCTCAACCTCGTGTTGTATTCCTTAGAGGCCACGTTATCCGTGTGTCCCCCAATTTCAATTTTATCGGACGCATTTTTCAACAGATAGTCTACAAGAGGATCTAATAACTTTTTATTCTCCTCCGTGATTTTTGTTTTATTAAATTCGAAATAAATGCGTAGATTATAGATCGGATCTACGTCCTTCTCGGCTTTAAGGAAAATTGTCACTGTTCCATTTTTGGAAATATTTTTTTGACTAATATTAACGCTTTCGGAAATATATTTAGGCGCAACCGCAAATAATTCGAAATCGGATTCGGGCAATTTATTTACTATAAAGGATTTTTTATCGGATTCTTGAGGAAGAGATTCTCCTTTGCGATTAATCGGTGTAAAAAGTGTTACTTTTGCATCTTGGAGAATTTCTTTAGTCTTTTCATCCGCGACGACGACTCTCAAAGCGGCACTAGTCGTCTGCTGATTGTTGGTAACGGGAGGCTCTTCCACCTTCGTTGTCTCTTCCGCTTTTCCTTCTCCAGTTTTGATCGGTAGTAAGACATAAGTCCGATAAACTTTACGATTCTTACCGATATTACCTCGAAGGTCTAGGATATCCTCTTGAGGATGAAAACCCGGCGAGCTGATCTCGATCTTATAAATTTTTCCGGTCTGAAGCGTTGTATTGAAATTGGATGGTTGTTTTCCTTTTGTAAGATCTCCTCCGATTCTTTTCGAAGTGATTACGACTGCAGGTTTACTTCCATCGTAAATTTTTAGGGTTGAATCGAGTCCGATCATCGTTTTTTCGGATCCGTCTAAAACAAGACCTTTGAAATTGAGATTGTAAGAATTGCGAAGCGATTCAGGAACCTGAAACCTATAGACGTCAAACTGTCCTTCCCCACCGGTTCGGTTAGAAGAGATATAAGCCCAGATTCCGTCTCGATCAAAACTGATTCCTTCGTTATCAAAACCCTCCCACTTTTCCGAGTTAAACGGTTTTGGTAAAAGAAAAAGAGAAGACTGATCCACTTTTGGAATCATAGATTCGGCCGTTTTTACTTCGGAAGTTTCTTCGACGTCTTCTTCATCCTCAAGCATGTTGTCTAACGCGGATTTGTATTTTAAGAAGATTCTATAAAGTTTAAACTTTTTTCTTTCATCCTCGCGATTGGAACTGAAGTAAAGCTGCTCCCCATCCTGATGAATGAAGGGAAGGACTTCGCTTTCGGAAGAATTCAAGGGAGAACCTAAATTTTTCGGTTGAGACCAGGTTCCATTCTTCCTGTTTCGAACCGAAATCCAAAGATCAAAATCTCCGTAACCGCCGGGGCGATCCGACGAAAGGATCAGAAAGTTTCCATCGGGGGAAATTGCCGGCATCTTATCGTTGAAGTTGGAGTTGATTTCATTTAAGTGTTCAGGATCGCTCCATCGCCCCGTCTTTTTATCTTTGATCGTTCTGTAGATGTTAAGTCCTTCAAAGCCCGTCCTTCCAACGGAGGGATTGAGAGTGGACGTAAAATAAATTTCCGAAGGGGCGTGATTAGAATCGAACAGAATCGAAATTCCGCCCTCAAATGCGTTCGAGTTGAAAAGATTCGGTTTGCGAACGCCGGCTACGGATGCACGTTTTAATTCTTCCCGAATGTTTTGATTCATGTTCACCGGCTTTGTCCATTCCGCCGGAACTTCCTTATCCAGATATTGAACGTTCTCGGAGATCCAAATGTCCATCCCACCTTCGCCGCCGGGTCGATTCGATTGAAACACGATATACTTTCCATCCGGGCTGATCAGAGGATTGTATTCGTCGTTTTGTGTGTTGAGCGGTTGGCCGAATTGTTTTTCGGGTAAATCCGGAAGAGGTTGCGAAAAGATAGGAGCGAGAGAGCAAAAAAATAAGTATAAAAAGAATTTTGAAAAAGTACGCATGAATCGCTCCAAAAAGAAAATCAGAGAGGGCCGTTTTTAGTTTAATTTCAGGATCTCCTTTAGAGTATCGGTCTTGAACTAGAGTTTTTAAAGATGGAAACTAACAAGGAATCGAATTCTTCCCTACATTCTCCTATAATCTTCGGGGTTCTTAATATCACGGAGGATTCTTTTTCAGATGGGGGAAAGTATCTCACGTTTGCCGCGTCTCAAAAGAAAGCCGATTCTTTGGTTTCTCAGGGTGCGGACGTCGTCGACATCGGAGCTCAGTCTTCGAACGTCAAATCCGGCTCGGTCGGTCCCGAGATAGAATGGGTTCGGATGAAGGAACTCGTTCCAAAATTGATAAACGACAAGATTCGTCTCTCCGTAGATTCGTTTCAACCCGAGGTGATCCGGAAGTCGTTGGAAGCCGGAGTCGAATTTATCAATCATATCCGGGGTTTTGTGGATAAAGAATCGATCCACGAAGTTTCCAAATTCGCAGGGACAAATCGGAAGTTCATCTTGATGTATTCTCACAATCATTCCAATCGACCGGAAACATTCTCCCATCTCACAAAAGACAACGTGATCCAAGAGATTCGGAATTTTTTCAAAGAAAGAAAAAGGGAAATGTTAGAATCAGGAATTACACAGGAACAATTGATCTTTGATCCGGGAATGGGATTTTTTCTGAGTCCGGATTTTCAGATCAGTTTCGAGGTTCTGAGAAAGATCCAAGAACTTCGGGAGGAATTCTCCCCGATGATGGTTTCCGTAACTAAAAAATCTTTTTTAGGAAATGCGTTAGGTGGTCTTGACGTTTCCGAAAGGGAAATTGCGACCGTGATCACGGAACTCTATCTTTCGCTTAAAAACGTAGATTACATTCGGACCCACGAACCTAAAAATCTAAAACAGGCGCTTACGATCTGGAATTTCTTACAATCCTAATAAAACTTAACGACCCACTTTGATATCTTCTACGGTTTTTTTACCGGAAGAATTTAAAGTAGGTAAAATTTCATCTTCTCGAATTTGAAGTCCTTTGTTTTGTAATTTTCGAATGTAAGGAACGATCGGGCTTAGATCGCTGTTAGGATGGATCGACAATAAAACTCGCTTCCAGAGTTCTACAAAGGGAAGAGTTTCTCTTTCGGAGTCCGGCGTTTTACGGATCCATTCCATAGCTTCGGAGTAATTTCGTTTTTCATAATATGCTTTTGCGATGTAATAACTCAGATCCGGAATTTTATCGTCCGTAGTTTGGAGGTTCATCGCAAACATCAGAAGATCGTCCCATTTCTCCATATCATGAGCTAACAGAACCATGGACGCCCGAGCGTTTTTATGGTAAGGATTGATTTGAAGAATTTTTTCCAAATAGTAGTATGCCTTTTCGAAATCCTGCTTTTCTAAAAAGTAGACGCTTAATTCTTCCCAGGAAACGACTTCCGAACCTGGAATTTTGGATTGAACGTCGAGGAGCAAAACGGTTTCTTCCCTTCGGTTTTGGGAAGTGAGAATCTTTCTAAGTTGTTGAATCTGATCCTTTTTTGCGGCTTTCAAAAAGAGGTCGATTTCCTCTTTTGCGGAATCGTATTCGTCGATCAGAAAATGCATTCGGAGTAGATTGGAAAAGCAGATCGGATTGGTCGGAGAAATTTTTAGACATTCTTTCCAAGAAATTTCCGCGTCATCTAAAAAGGAGTTTTTAGCAAAAAGAATTCCAAGGTTATTCTTATCTTCCGCGGTCGTACCTTTGCCTCTAAACGCTCTCACGGCCCAGAGAGAATTTATTTTTTCCATTTCAGCTTGAGAGAATTCGGTAGAGTTCAAATACAAAAAGGCGGGGTCCGTTTCCAAAATCTCAGCTTCGCGAATCGGATAGATACAAGAACTAAAAAAGGAAATGACTAAGACTATATTCCAAAATATTTTAGTAGGCCATTTATGATGGCTCGTTTGAATTTCCAAATTTTGTTTGGAGTCAACGTTTACGCTTCGCTGCTTTTGGCAACCTCGCTCTCTATGGATCGCTCGCTTCCTGTGCACCGGTTTCTTCCAATTGTTTCTGAGCATACAGCATATACTTCAGAGCTCGTTCTTTATCACCATGAAACAGATACATGAGTGAAAGATCAAGTGCATCCTGAGGGTTTGGAGGTGCGAAGTCTTCCGGATTCTCCTTGCTCATTTCGAATTTTGATCGGAATTCATCCAGTTTGTTTTTGGTGAGTTTTTCCAAAGATTCAAAAAAGGCGGCTTCTTCCGGATTCTTTTTTGATTCTTCGATCGCGTCCGAAAAACGAGTAAAACCTTTTGCTTGAGAAGTCGCTTGTTTGAGAATTTCAAATGATTGTTTGAAGTTTCCAAGTCGTGTGTGAACTTCGGAAATCAAAACCTGCATCCGAGAATCTCCCGGATAGAGTTGATTTACTTTGCTCGCAATTTCGAGGCATTCCTTCCAACGTTCTTTTTCAAAATGAAAAGTCGCCAAGGCGGTAAGAGCCATTCGATTTTCGGGATCGATTCGAATTGCGTTTGTTAAGTAGAGCTCTGTCTTTTCGTCCTTTTCCAGTTGGCGATAACAATAAGCTAATAGGATATGAGATTTCAAAAAACGTTTTTCGAGTTCGAGGGACTTTTTAAGGGACCGAATCGAGGTTTCGATTTCTCCTAAACGGTAGAGCTCAACGCCGATGTTGTAGTAGAGCTCTGGTGTCTTACCGACACCGAGCGCGTTTTGATAAACCTCGATCGCCTTTTTCGAATTCCCTTGTTTTGAGTAAAGGGCTCCGAGATTCAAATAGGATTTCTGATACTTGGGTTGTGCCTGTATGATTTTTTCGTACAGCCGAATCGCCTCCGGGAATTTGCCTTCTTTTTCCAGAGCGAGCGCCTGGTTGAATATTCTGCTTATATCGGTCCCGGTCATATAAGGATTATCGGACCGAAATCTCCCTCGGACAACTGAAAAAGTAGTAATGGAATTTTTCATTTCTTCCGATTTAATAAAGGAATCACTAGGACCCGAGGGAACAATGAAACAAATAGCAATCTTAGTTGCCCTGATTATTTTTACATCTTGCGCATCCGTTGAATCGAAGCGAAGCGTAAGCGCTTCCGGAGATCCGTCCGAGATTTTCTTTGAAAAGGAAATCGCTCCAATGGACAGAGAATCCGGTTCCAATACGAATTCGCAAAAACCGGCGAGAAGATCTTTCGAAGAAGAGCTGAACGTTGAAAAATTCGCGAAGGCCCAGCCGCCGGAAAAATCGAATTCTTCCTCCGGGGATTTTGATGAAGTCGGAATGTCTTCCTGGTATGGCGCGAAATTTCATGGAAAACCGACCGCAAGCGGAGAGAAGTTTGATAAAACAAAACTTACAGCCGCGCACCCGACGCTTCCGTTAGGATCCATCGTCAAGGTTCAGAATTTAGAAAATCAAAAAGAAGTTTTAGTCCGTGTAAACGACAGGGGCCCTTTTGTGAAGGATAGGATTATCGATCTTTCCGAAAAAGCGGCCGATACTCTTGAGTTCAAAGACACGGGTGTTGCGAAGGTCGGGATCAAAGTTATCAAACGCGGCGGCGCGACGGGAGAAGAATCGGAAGATCTTGAAAATTCCGACGACGAAGAAGCTTTGTTAGGCGATGAAACCGGAAAACCGGAAAAACTGAATCCTCAAAAAACGGATTATCCGAACAAACCCGTAGCCGCCGGAAAATACATCAAAGGTTCTCCAAAAGGTTACACGGTTCAAGTTGGAGTCTTTCGCGATCAAGGGAGAGCCGAAACTTACAAATCGAATCTTGGACAAGAATACGGAGAGAAAACTTTCATGTTCACAAGAGATGGATTGTTTGTAATTCAGTTGGGTGATTTTGGAAACCGAACTGCAGCTGATTCCTTTAAGTCCAAATTGAAAACTGATGGAATCGACTGTTTTATTCCAAAAAAGTAAAATTCTTATAAACCGCGTTTTCTCGGAACCGAACCCTGTGAGAATTCTCACGGGGCTTTCCGATTTTAACGGTGAGCTCTACAACTATCCTGTTTCATTCTTCCGCGGCAGATCTCTTTGGCGACTTCAACGACTGCAATTCCGCATGTGTTAAGACTTGGATCCACACATCCCGGATAAACGAGAAGAAGAGTCGGAAAACACTGATCGAATTCTTCCATATCTTTCGAACACGCTTGCTCGTTCGAAACGAGTAGGTTACAATCCGAAATTCCGAACAAAAGAATTAAGAATATCACGGCGGAAAGAATTTTCTTTTTCATAGGAAATAAGAGAATCGGGTAAATCAAAAAATCAATTCGGAATTTTCTTTTCTAATTTCGCAGACTGCCGGATTCTTTCGACAAAGGATCATAAGGCGATTTTGAGTGCTACCCGGATTCTTAGATTCCACCGCCATGAATAAACTCATCCAGGATTTCTTCTAAATTATCTTTTCCGTGTTTCCGAAGAATTTGATTCCCGTTCATTTGATTCATGGAATGAACTTCCGTTTGAAGAGTTTCTATTCTTTCGAGAAGAATGGAAAAAACTCTCGCGACTGGGTCAGGGATTTCATTGTGGTCGAGCATGTGCTCGCCTTCTTCTCCGATCGGCATTTTAGAACGAACAATCTTCGCGGGAATTCCAACGACGGTCGTATCGTTTGGTACGTCTCTCATGACCACGGATCCGGCGCCGACACGAACATTCTTACCGATCGTGATATTCCCTAATATTTTCGCACCGGCTCCGACGACGACGTTTTCCAACAAAGACGGATGACGTTTCCCGGATTCTTTCCCCGTTCCGCCCAAAGTTACTCCTTGGTAGATGAGACATCCTTTTGCAATCGTAGCGGTTTCTCCGATTACGATTCCGTGTCCGTGGTCGATCATAATTCCGTTTGCAATCTGCGCCCCGGGGTGAATGTCTATTCCCGTGATGAATCTGGAAAAAGTATTGATCATCCTCGGGATTAGAGAGAGTCTCATCCGATAGAGAAGATGAGCCAGCTTGTGAAACCAGAGAGCGTGGAGACCCGGATAACAAAGTACGATTTCCAGATACGATTTTGCGGCTGGGTCATACTTTTTAATAAATTTAATATTTTCAAACAAGCGATTCTCTCCGGGCCCTGATTAGTAAAAGGCTAAAAATTCGCGATACCATGTAAAGAGGATTCTTTCCAAGAAGAATAAGAATAAAGATTGAAACAGTCCAAATTTTCTACGCACTTAATCCTGTTTATCCTCACTTTTTTGACTCTTACTTTTCAGGGTGAGTTTCTTGAAATTCCCTTTTTACCTTCACAATACATCAAAGAACTATTTTTTCTTAGACTTCCTTATTCGTTCTCTTTGATCACAATCTTGTTAGCGCATGAGATGGGTCACTATTTAGCGGCGCGGCATTACGGTGTTAAAGCAACATGGCCATATTTTATTCCGATTCCATTCGCTCCGATCGGAACCATGGGCGCGGTGATTCGGATTTTGGAACCGATCCGAAACAAAAAACAACTTTTCGACATCGGCATTTGGGGACCCTTGATGAGTTTGATTCTTTCGGTTCCTTGTTATATTCTGGGAATTTATTGGTCATCTTTGGTTCCAATAGAATCGTTGAAAGGAAATCCGACGGTCATTTCTTTTGGAGAATCTCTTTTCACCGTTTTGGTGAATCAATGGATCCTAGGACCATTTGACCCCTCGATACAAGACGTTTGGATCCATCCTCTAGCTCAAGCAGGTTGGGTCGGTCTACTCGTCACCGCGATCAATCTTCTTCCCTTTGGCCAATTGGACGGAGGACACGTAATTTATTCAGTTTTTGGTGAAAAATATCGGAAGTGGATTTATTATCTTTTTATAGGTTTTTTATTTTTATGTTTTTGGAATTTCTCATGGTTGCTGTGGGGTTTTCTCATTTATTTCATCATAAAGGTAGAACACCCGTTTGTCCCTGACCCGGTAGTTCCGCTGGATCGATTTCGGAAAATTGGCGGTCTTTTGATTTTATTCTCGCTGATTTTTATTTTTGTGCCGTCGCCGATCCAACTTGGAACTGATATAAATAGACCCGGTCTTGCAGAGGAGCTATGGATTTCACTCAAGTCAGTTTTTTCAGGTATTTAGTATTACTAGGATGTATCTTTTCGTTTCCGATTTTCGCGCAGGATCAGGAAATCAAACTTACGGACAACGCCTATGGATTTACGTATGACGGTACTAACTTTTGGTACATCGATTCTTCGCAACGTTCCTTGTATCGTGTCGATCCTACCGGAAGACAGGAATCGTTTCCGTTAAACATTCCTTTTCTTACGGGGATCAATTTCGATCCGAGAGAAGGAAGGATCTATATCGCTTCCAGAAAACTCATTCTTAAAGTGGAACCGAATACCGGCGGAGTAACGGAACGGATTCCGGTTTCGATCGAAAAAATCGGCGGAATCGCAAGTCAGGATTCTCTTTTATACATACTCGATCAGGAGAATGGAAAAATTTCCATCATGGATAAAGGAACCGGAAGAATCATCGGCGGTTTTCTTACGGACAGAGCGCAACCGAAAGATCTCGTATTCGCAAGAGATTCGGTTTGGATTTCGGATTCTTCCGATGGAAATATCTATCGATACAATCCGAACAACGGCGCAATCACGGGCTCTATCAAAACCCCTTCGAAAGAAATCAGAGGTATGGTTTTTTTAGGGAGTAGAATCTACGTGATCGATCGAGCGGGAAAAGAAGTGAAGCGTGTTTCCTTTGTGGAAACCGATCGTTTTATTGCATCGGGCGAAACAACACACCAAGTAAAAGTTAAACTTACCTTTTCATTGAATGAACTTTCCATAGCCGGCGGAATGCTCGGTCTTTATCAACCCCCGACGACGGAACACCAAAGGGTTCGAAATCTAAAGATGGGAGAATCCGGATTCAAACAGGATTTTATCGGAAACGGAAGGGCTTTCGTAAAAAGTCTTGGAGTGGACGATAAAAAAGGAACTCAGACTTTAGAATATTCTTTCGAAGTTCGAACTCAGAATATACGTTATTACGTTACTGACGACTTTCTTGAAAAGAAAGAGAGAATCGGAGACGATATCAAACCCTTTCTAAAAGGAGAACCGCTCGATAAACAAAAAAACTCGTATTACGTGGATAAGGTTTTCGATGCGAGGTTGTTTCGGAATTCGATTCCCTCCTTGAAAAAGAATTTAATCGATTCGGGAATTCCGGTCCGTTCCTTATACACTGCAACCAGGGCCGAAAAAAATTCGGCGGTTGCGTTTAAAGAAACTTTAGAAGTCTACATTCCCGGATTTGGATGGGCGCCGATTCAAAACGTTAAACCCGCTTCGGATGAATCTTCCCGTGTTTTTAAAAAAGGGGAGGAAAGTCTGGATTTATTTCGAGGAGAAAACTGGGAAGATATCGTTTCTCCGATTTTTTACAAAAGCAGAAATTCGGAAGAATGGAAATCGATTCCCGCAGAAATTCAGGTTAGCTTTGAATGACGTCTAACGTCAAAATTCAAAATAAGAATCTTATCCTTCCGAAGTTTGCCGGAGAATTCGTTCCCGTGTACCGCGAAAGAATTTTCCGGCTTGTAAAGAAAGGGTCAAAGCCCTTCCGAACATAAGCATCACAAGAGCTAACCAAAGGAGATCATTGTTTTTTGCGGTTTTTCCTAAATAAGCTATCGGAAAAAAGAAAAAGGTAGTACTCAAAAGCATGGAGTTTCTCAGAATTCTTCCTTGAGTTAAACCGATAAAAAATCCGTCTAGAATAAAAGCAACGGTACCGATTTCCAAAACGGGAATGAGCCAAAATTGATATTTCTTAAGAATCAAAAGGACTTCCGAACTTTTTGTAATCAATCCGAAAGTGATATTCGGAAAAATGAAAAGAAAGAATAAGAAGGCCGTTGTAAAAAGAAAACCGACAAAAAGAGCGATCGATAGAAGATCTTTCAATTCCTTCCAATTTTTTTCTCCGTAAAGATTACCGGCTAAACTTTCGGTTGCGAATGCGGCTCCGTCGACCAAATAAGCGCTCACAAGAATCAATTGAAGAAGAATCGAATTGGCCGCTAATATTTCAGTTCCCGCCTCCGAACTGAAGTTTCGAAACAGACTAAAAGTTACGATGAGGAAAAGAGTCCTTAAAAAAATGTCTCTGTTTAGATGAAGGAGCGAAGAGAAACCGGAAACGGAAAGTAATACCTTTTCCCGAATCCAAGATAATTCAAACGAAGAGGTTTGTTTCCATTCCCGCACAAATAGGATTCCGAAAACCGATAACATTCCGAACTGGCTGATCGTGGTCGCGAGGCCGGCGCCGTAAGCTTCCCATCCTAACTCCAGAATAAAGTAAGCGTCTAAGACGACGTTGATCCCGTTTGCGGCCACGGTAGCGATCAAAACATAAGAGCTCTTCTCCCTCCCTAAAAACCAACCTGTAAAAACGTAGTTGCAAAGGACGGCGATAGAACCGGGAATTCTTGCGTCGAAATAAGAAACGCCGGCTGTTTTTACGGCGGATTCTCCTTCTAAAATTCTAAACCCAAATTCTTTAATCCAAGGTGATAAAACGAGAATTCCGATTCCGAAAAAGAAGGCCAGAATGATCGATCGGATGAGAATAAAAAGCGATTCTTTTTCGTTCTTTTCTCCCGAGGCTAAAGCGGTAAGACCCGTGGTCCCCATTCTTAAAAATCCGAACATCCAGAAGATAAAATCAAAAAGAATGCCGGATAACGCGGCTCCTGCCATAAAGATATGTGTATCTAAATTTCCTAATATTGCCGTGTCCACCAAACCGGTTAAGGGAACTGTGATGTTCGCGAGAATGTTGTAAAAGGTGAGTTTATAAAATTTAGATTTCAATCAGCTTAATTTGTCCATCACACAGGAAGCGGTAATATCGCCGGTGACATTGATCGTCGTTCTGCACATATCCAAAAATCGATCCACCCCGAGGATGATTCCGATTCCTTCCGGCGGAATTCCTAAACCCGCAAGAATGGTGGCTAAGATCACGATTCCAATTCCGGGAGTACTCGGCGTTCCTATGGAAGCGCCGACGGTCGTAAAGAGTAGAAAGACGAGTTGTGTCGGGCCAAGGACGATCCCATAATACTGAGCTAAGAAGATGGACGCGACCGATTGATACAGTGCGGTTCCATCCATGTTTACGGTGGCGCCTACTGGAATGATAAATTCCGCGATGTTCTTTTTTACGCCTAAACCTTCGGTTGCTGTCTGAATGGAGACAGGCATCACGGCGGCGGAGCTCGAAGTAGAAAAAGCGAGTAATTGGAGACTTGCGATTTTTTTGAAAAAATCAATCGGGTTTCTTCTTGCGACTAAAATAAGAATGATTGAATACATTATCAGAACGGAAAGCAACCCGAGTAAAACGGTACTCATATACATTCCCAGCGTGAGAAGAAGTTCCACACCGATCGATGAGATCGCCTTTGCCATAAGACCGAACACTGCAAAAGGAGTAAGACCCATTGCCCAGTTTACGATTTTCATGCTGATTTGAAAGATAGAGTTTAGAATTTCCAAAATCGGTTTTGAGAGTTCCTTTGAAACCGAAAGAATCGCGATTCCAATCAGACAGGAAAAGACGATGACGTTTAACATTTCTCCCTGAGTAATAGAGAGGACCGGATTTTTTGGAAAAAAGGACATCAAAAGTTCGGGATATTTTTCCAAACTTGGAATTGCGACTGGATTCGGAATTTTGGAACTTTGAAGATGATCTAGATGAATCGTCGATTTTCCGGGTTCCAACCAGGTCGCTAAAAAAATCCCGATTCCGACGGCTGCAAACGTGGTCAAAACAAAATAAAATACCGTTCTAATTCCAAGTTTTTTAACATTCTCCAGATTTTCCGCAGAACAAATTCCGAGAATAATAGAAGAGAAAATTAACGGAACCATGATCATCTGCAAAAGGCTGATGAATACAAGTCCGGGAATAACAAGCCACGAAGTAGTAAGTTGAGCAACATCTCTACTTACGAGCGATAAATCGGATCCAAGCAAAGCGCCTGCGAGAATCCCAGCCGACATTCCTATGAGAATTTTCAGCCAAAGTTTTTCCCTTAAATGCCTGGAAATCTTGGTATTAAGGAAAGTTAGCTTTTCAAAAACGGCCATTAGGGAAAACTCTTTTGAATCGTTATTTTTTCTATTGATTTTTAGTTTTGGTATGAATTATTGAAACCGTTTTTGCGATATTTGATTAAACCCGTGCTTTTTCGAACAAAATATAGAATTAGAAAGACGGACTGGAGATTATGGGATTAGATTTTCTGAGATCAGATTTGATTCTCTTCAACTATTATTCTTTTGGAAGTCTATTAGTAACATTTACGACTTTTTTCCTCGCAGTCTTCTTTATTAGTTTAAGAAGAAAGACAGTTGCAACCTATCATCTTGGAATCGGATTTTTTATCCTTGGATTTTTTGAGATCGGTTACTTTCTTGCGGCGTTTTATTATCACCCGTTAGCGGCATATCACCGGTGGTTGACCGGAGGTTTGATTCTGCCGGCCATTACTCATTTTGCTCAATTCTTTATCCGTTATCCGAGCAATTATAATAAGAAATTAGGAACTTGGTTGTTATATTCCCAACATGTTTTTAGTTTCTTTGTGGCATGTGCTTTTATTTATTTAACTTATATTTCCGAAAAAATCTATCACTTCACCGCGCACCACTGGGATTTCAACGCGCTCGCTTCGAGCAGATATCTTGCTTTTAGTATCGCTTTTTACTCCGTAATCGCCTTTATAATTGTACCTATTTGGAGAATCGTTACCGACAAGGATAAGAAACGATTCGCAATTTTTCTTTTCGCAGTCGGCTTTATGATAGCCGCTTTTTATCCGAACATAGCCAACGTATTGAGTAGAGACGGCGTCATGGAACGATCGACATACATGACATCGACTCTGATTTTCTTTATCGCCGCATTTTCAGTCGTCGCAATCGTTTTTATAAATAACAGTACGGAACGCACCACTTTCATGGTTAAGATTGTGGGTATTACCCTTTTTACGATCTGTTTGATTATGCAAGCGCTCGTTTTTATCTCTAACCAGGACAAAGAATCGGAATATGACAGTCTTCACCTCGTCAATAGTGAACGGGTCTTGGAAAGCGGTCGTGCGAATGATGAAGTGCAGTATATTCTCCGCTACGATGAAAAAAGCGGAGAGTTGCTCACTAACGATTACGATTCGAAATATGCGCTGGATCTTTCTCTTGTAAAAGTCGATTTGCAGAATACGCTAATTTACGAAGAAATCGCAAACTTAAAAGAAGATAATTTTAGAGAGAATCTCAAAAGTATTTTAGATTCTTCGCCTGAATATTTTGCCGGTTATAAAGACGAGATCTATAAATTTGTAAAAGAAAATTCTTCCTTAAAATCGAAAGAGTTGAAAGCCGGACTCTTAGCGCTCGCCGAAAAACTCAATAAGAACGCGTTCGTGAACACGAACAAACTTCAAGGGATTCGTCATGAATCATTCTGCGAAGAGGGAAGATCCTACTTAGAAAAAAATAAAGAATTGGAATCCTTTAAAATTGGAATTCTGAAAAACTTAAACGGATGTTCTTGGAAGGGGAAAGAAATTTCCGGAAAGGAACTCAAAGCCGAAATTCTAAAATATTTCAGTTATTTTAAACCGGCAGAAACAAGACACTATAGAAGAAGTGTGGACGGCTTGGGTCACCACGTCGCTTTTATGAAATACATTCCCGCAAAGAAGCAGGTTGTCGAACTCGGATTCTCTTATAAAAAGTATCGAGAGTTTATGCATCCGACTTCCGTAAAACAAACAATCATTCTATTGGTGGTGATCTTTGTTGTTCTGGTATTATTTCCGCTCTTTTTTAAAAGCAGTCTCGTGAATCCGTTGAATAGTTTACTTTCCGGTGTGGAAAAAGTAAATAAAGGCGACCTGGACGTCCAGGTTCCTGTAAAGGTTCGGGATGAGATCGGATTTTTAGCCGATTCGTTCAACTCGATGGTTTCGTCCATCAAACAGGCCAGAAGAGAACTTCAAGATTACGCAGAAAATCTCGAAGAAAAAGTGAAAGAAAGAACTCAAGAAGTTCAAGAAAAGATGGAGGAAGTCCAAAGACTGAAAGTTCAGCAGGACGGGGATTATTTCCTCACATCCCTTTTGGCGAAACCGCTTTTTTACAACGCTAATAAATCGAAACTCGTAAATACGGATTTTATTCTTAAACAGAAAAAACAATTCGAATTTAGGGGAAAACATTCCGACTTAGGCGGAGATATCTGCGTTACCGGAAATCTTCGTTTAGGAACTCCCGATAGTTATAAACGTTATACGATGGCGATGAACGGAGATGCGATGGGTAAGTCCATGCAGGGCGCTGGCGGAGCTCTCGTAATGGGGGTCGTCATGAATTCTATCATGGCCCGATCCGCCGCGAACAATCGAATTTTAGAAAAAACTCCGACCGAATGGTTAAGCGAAGTTTATCAAGAAATTCATTCCGTTTTTAAATCCTTTAACGGAAGTATGGTAATCTCCGCGACCATCTTTTTAATCGAGGAAGAAACCGGTAAATGTTTCTATTTTAACGCCGAGCACCCTTTTACCGTTCTCTATAGAGACGGAAAGGCGAGCTTTTTGGAAGAAGGTCTGCAACTTAGAAAACTCGGTTTGGATTCCGAGTTCGATTTTCAAATTAGAACTTTTGAATTGAAGAAAGGGGACGTTTTGATTCTTGGATCGGACGGTCGAGACGATATCGATCTGACTCCGGAGGAGACCGTAAGAACGATCAACGAGGATGAAAATCTTTTCTTACGCAACGTGGAAAAAGGGAAAGGAAATTTAGAGGATATCGAAGTCGAAATTCGAAAATACGGTGAATTGACCGACGACCTTTCGATGCTCAAAGTCGAATTTCAACTCGAAAAGAAAAAAGACGAACTAGACGAAATGTTTACCGGTGGAGATCGGATCGAAGTCGCCCTCAATCCTGATACCATCTACGAAGACGCAAAACAATTGTATAAGAATGGTAAAGTCGATCAAGCCCTTGAACTTTTAAAAACCGGTTATACACACGATACCGCAAATCAAAAGATCAATAAACTTCTCGGCCTTTTGAGTTTTAAAGGAAAAGATTATTCGACGGCGATCGAAGTTCTTGATAACTATTTAAAAACCGATCCCGGGCTGCACGAATACTGGTTTTATCTTTCGATCGCTAACAAAAAGGTCGGGAAATACGAGCACGCCCTTCACGCAAGTTTAAAGCTGAAAGAAATTCAACCCGATAATCTTTCAAACTTGATCAATCTTTCCGATATCTATCGTTTGATGGATCAGTTCGATTTAGCCGAGGAAGTTGCGAACCAGATTATGCATCTTGATCCGGGAAATCAAAACGGGGAAAGGCTTTTAAAACTCATCGAACGAGATCGTGCGTAATTTTTTTTTTGTCACTTTAATTCTTATCTCTTTCGATCTATTTTCGGAAAAGAATTCTTGGATCAGAAGAATTCCCCTTTCTAGAGGGGAGCTGATTCTTGAGATTCGAAATTCTTCCAAAGACAAAGAATGGAACGAGTTTGCGTATCGTAAAACCGTGGATCTGTTTAAGGCTCTGGAGTCCTATTCCGGAATTTCTTTTCACGAAGCCAGCGCTTCCATATTTGAGGGTCGAAAACCTTCGGAAAAATTCAGGGTTCTTCTCTTTCTGCAAGATCAGGTTTTTTTAAACGGCACTCGAGTCGGAGGTTTTAATAATATCTCCGGGGATCTAGGACCGGCGAGAGGAATTTTTTTGGAGCCGGATCTCGCTCCACCGGGATATCCTGCGCTCCTCTTTCACGAACTCGGTCATTTCTATTTTTCCGATATCGCATGGTTGAGCGAAGGTCTTGTTTCTTTTTTACCGTTTGTTCTTTATAAGGAAAAGAAAATCAATCTTTCGAAAGAAGAACTGATCTCGATGGCCGAAGAATGGAATATGGAGGAAGGTTTGCAAGGCGGGAAGGATTTTCCCCTCGATCCTGATTTTCGTGAAAAGACGCCGTCGGCGACTCCGACTTTTTACAATAAGGCTCTGAAAGTTCAGTTTATTCTTTATAAGGAATTGGGATCCGCTGGATATCGAGAATTTGTAAAAAAACTGGTTTTCGAAAACTCCCCCAAAACAACGGGAGAAGTAATACTCATCCTCAAATCGATTCGAGATAAGAATTGGGCCAGTCTCCTTCGCGGTTGGGTTACCGCCGGGCCTTACGAAGTCTACTCTTGGAAAACCTTTCAAAAGGAATCCATTTTTCGAAATTTTCTTTCCTTTCCTTAAATCGAACGTTTGTTTCGAAAAAACGGGCGTCTCAAATAAAACCTCCTTTCCAATTCGAATTCGCTTCTATTTTATCATTGAAAAGAACTTTCCTATCGTTAGAGTAACGTCTGTTTGGAAAAAAATATAATTCCAAATTGAACGATCGATAGAGATTTTTTAAAAGAAAGGTTTATTGAAATTATGGGTGAAACCGAATCCATCTGGAACAACGTCCTCCTCAATTATTATTCATTTGGAAGTTTGCTGTCCTTTTTAACTTCCATGCTCATTTCAGGAGTTTTCCTTTTTATCGATAAAAAAGTATCGAGTACTAAACACTTGGCCTTTGGCGCATTTTTGCTTGGTATATTCCAATTCGGTTATGTATTTGCCGCCGTACTCTATCATCCTTTGGCTGCATATCATCGATGGATCACGGCAGGTCTGATATTGCCTGCGATTCTCCATATCGGTCAGTTTGTAGCAAGATATCCTGAGAACGATAATCCAAAGTTCAATCTGGTTACTACGATCGTCCTTTGGACGGTAGCCGTCGTTTCCGTCGGCTATTTCTGTTTTTCTACTTGGAAGGCTCCGGTTAAATATCACTTCACTGCGCATCACTGGGACTTCAATGCGGAGAATGTAAGTAGAACGATTGCGATTATCATTTTTACCTATGTCTTTATTAATTTTATCGCGATCCCGATTTGGAGAATGACCGTACTCAGAGGAAAGTCGCGTTGGATCATCTTCGGATTTATGTTGTCCTTTCTTGTGGGTGGGACGATTCCGGTGATTGCGAATCTATTGAGCCGAGACGGTTATATTGAAAGATCGATCTATCTTACTTCGATCGTTCTTCTTTTTATGGCGGCTTTTTTTATCATTCTTATCTTATATTTGAACTTCTCCGTAGAAAAAACTTCTTTTATGCTCAAGATCGTAGGAATCACATTCGTTACGGTTTTGATTATAATGCAAGCTCTCGTCTATATCTCCAATCAGGATAAAGAATCCGAATACGATACTCTGAGTCAGATTCATATGGAACGAGCTCTGGAAGGCGGTGCAATCGAAGATGGGATCTCTTATATGATCAAATGGAATCAGAATAAAAATTCTTTTGAAAAAACGAAATACGATTCATCTATCCATCCCGACGAGGAACAACTCAGTATCGATTTTAAAAATACGCTTTTATACGAGAGAATTTTCAATCTCCAGGAAGAAGGCTTTCGGGATTCCTTAATTAAACTCGTTGAAAATTCGCACGAGAATTTCGGAGGATATCGATATTCAATCGTAAATTTTTTGAAAGAACGTCCCGACTTAGACGGAGCCGCTCTCAAAACCGCTTTAAACAAAGAATTATCGAGACTCGGGCTTTATGTATTTGTTGCGTCGAATAAACTCGACAATATTTTTCCCGAAGATTTTTGCGCCAAGGGTAGAACCTATCTTGACGGTGCCAAAGAAGTAAAGATGTTTCGAATCTCTTTGGAGTATCGTTGGAACTTTTGTAAATGGGACGGTAAAACCGTAAGCCCCGCCAAGCTAAAGGAGGAGGTTCTCAATTACTTTCGCCCGTTTGTTCCTTCTCTTACGAGATACTATAGAAAAAAGGACGTCGGCGAGCATAGCAATCATTACATCGGTTTCATAAAGTATGACCCTCAGAGCGATCAGGTCAGCGAAGTCGGATTCTCTTACCGAGTATATCGAGAATTTATGCATCCGACCGCATTAAAACAGATCATCGTTTTGGGAGTGGTGATTGTAGTGATCATTCTACTTTTTCCACTTTTTTTTAGGGGAAGTCTTGTTTCACCTCTAAACGACTTGCTGAGCGGAGTCGAAAAGGTGAACGAAGGAAGTCTTGAAGTCCAGGTTCCGATTCGAGTAAAGGATGAAATCGGATTTTTAGCCGATTCGTTTAACAATATGGTTACTTCGATTCGAGACGCTAGAAAGGAGCTTGAAGATTATGCTGAGCACCTTGCGCTCAAAGTGCGGGAAAGGACCGAGGAGCTTTCCGAAAAGATCGATGAATTCCAAAGACTCAAAATTCAACAGGACGGAGATTACTTTTTAACTTCACTCCTTGCAAAACCTCTGAATTACAACGCCAGTAAGTCGCCGAAAATTTCGACACACTTTCTCCTGAGACAAAAGAAACAATTTGAATTTAAGGGAAAACGCGCCGATTTAGGCGGAGATATTTGTGTAACCGGAAATTTGCGTTTGGGTGTTCCCGGCGATTTCAAACGTTATATTTTCGCGATGAACGGGGACGCGATGGGTAAATCCATGCAGGGCGCCGGAGGTTCTCTTGTAATGGGCGTCGTAATCAATTCCATTCTTGCGCGTTCTGCGGCTAACAATCGAGTTTTGGATACTTCACCGGAACAGTGGCTTACCGAGACCTACGAAGAGGTCAACGCCGTCTTCAAATCGTTTAACGGAAGTATGGTGATCTCCGCTACCGTATTTTTAATCGAGGAAGAATCGGGTAAGGCTTTCTATTTTAACGCGGAACATCCTTTTAGCGTATTGTATCGCGATGAACGAGCGACGTTTCTGGACACAACTTTGAATCTGCGTAAGATTGGATTGGAATCGGAATATCCGTTCAAAGTGTTTACTACAACTCTAAGAGAAGGAGATGTTTTGATTCTCGGATCGGACGGCAAAGACGATCTGGATCTTACTCCTGACAAGGATACTCGATCGATCAATGAGGATGAGACACTTTTTTTGAAAACCGTGGAAGCCGGGAAAGGTGATATAGATCAAATAGAACATCTGATCTATAAGAATGGAGAAATCACGGACGACCTTTCCTTATTAAGAATCGAATATGGAATTAGAACGGACGGAGATACACAAGAATTTTCGAACGATTCCGATAAGCTGGGTACGACAGCCTTTGAAGACGTTACGGACTGGAGCATATCTTATTCGCACGCGCGGCAATTGTATAAGGACGGAAACACGAAGGAAGCGATAGATGAGCTCATGGATCTTTATTCGAAAACTCCCGAGGATTCAAAGGTTATCAAACTCTTGGCGCTTTTGAGCTTTAAGGACAAGGATTACGTCAAAGCCGTAGAGATCTTAGGTAAATATTTGGAGTTGGATCCTGAATTGAGCGAATACTGGTACTATCTTTCCGTAGCGAATAAAAAGCTCGGAAGATTCTCGGAAGCAATTACCGCTTCGGAAAAAGTTGCGTCCAAACAACCGGACAACGCAAATAACCTTGTCAATCTTTCGGACTTGTATCGTTTACAGCATAAATACGGCGAGGCTAAGGAATTTGCAGACAAAGCCTTGGTGCTGGATCCGCTAAATGAGAACGCAAAAAAGATTTTAAAGAAGATTGAAAATCATGTCTGAAAAACGGAAGGGCGAGAAAATCTCTCCTTTTGATCGGAGAGATTGAATTGCAAAAAGGATCTCTGAAACGGTTTCTAAAATTAAGAAACCGTATTTTTGTTCTTACTTAACTCTTGTCCAAGTAGATTCTTTACCGATCATCATAAAGCCGACTTTGTAGCCGCCTTTCAGATCTAAAGTATCGGCATTTCTCAACGTAAGTCTTCCGTCGTAAGTTTTACCACCTTTTGGATCGTAAACTCTTCCTCCGGACCATACTTGTTCCCCTTCGTAGGAGAATCCGGTGAGGAAAACAAGACCGAGAGTCGGACGGGAACGAAGACTTTCATCTTTGTTATGGATATCCAGTTTTGGAGTCCCCGGAGTTCCCTCGGTGCTTCCCGCTGGATAAAGAGGCTCTTTTAGCCAAACGATTTTTCCGCAAATTTTCGCTCCGCATTTCTGCAGGTCTACTTGAGCGTCTTTTTCTTTGTTCCACCATTTTCCAAGAATTGCATCTTCTTCACCTGCAAATACAGGCGCAGAAAGAAATGCAAAGGCTAGAAAAATTGCGATAGATCTAAATCTGGTCATTCCATTCTCCAAAAAGTGTTTTGAGGTCAAAATTCTGGAGTGATAACGGATAAAGTCAACAAAAAAGAATGGGGAATCTATTTCTCGAAATCTTTGTATAACATCGAAGGTTGGATTCCTTGATTGGCCTGATATTTACCCGATGAATATTCCGTTATTTGTCCTTCGACTGTGTGATAAAAAATCTGACAAACTTCGACGCCTGGATAAACGATCAACGGTTGGATCACAGAAATTTCAAGGGTCCAGAATCCTTTAAAACCTACGTCTCCGAATCCTGCGGTGACGTGAACTAACATTCCCAATCGGCCGATCGAGGAACGTCCCTCGAGCATCGGGACTAAGTTATGAGTCTCCGTAAATTCTAAGGTTCTTCCTAAATACAAAACTCCCGGTTTTAGAAGAAGACCGGTTTCGGGAATGACGATCTTTTCCGCCGGATTCGGTTTTTTCATATCCAGAGGAAGTTCGGTATAAACCAAAAGTTCCTCGTGAAGTCTGAGATTGTAAGAATTAGGATTGAGAAGTTTTTCAGAATAAGGAGTGATAACGATGTCTTTGCCGATTCGTTTTTGAATTTCTTGTCCTGTAAGAATCATTTATTTTCCTTTAAAAATCGGTTTTCTTTTTTCTTGAAACGCCTTGAGCGCTTCCACCCGATCCTCTGTCTTTAAGGTTTCGTTATAGTATTTACTTTCGGTTTTGAGGGCCGTTTGTATATCCTGACCATAACCTTCCGTAATTGCTTTCTTTGCAAGCTGAAGAGCGATGGGAGCAGAATGTGAAGCGATTTCCTCTGCCAACATTTTTGCAGCGGGAAGTGAAGAGTCATGCCAGATAGAATTTGCGAGTCCGTAATTCAAAGCGGTCTCTGAATCAATTGTCTTTCCCAGAAAAATCATTTCCTTTGCTCTCGCGATTCCGATTCTTCGAGGAAGTCTTTGTGTTCCTCCTCCACCTGGAATGATACCCAATCGAGTTTCGGTTAATCCGATACGAATATCAGTTTTCAATAGAATGAAGTCGCAACAAAGTGCGAGTTCGAGTCCGCCTCCGAAAGCGTCGCCATCTAGAGCGGCCACTGTCGGATAAGGAAAGTTCTCAAGTTCTAGAAAACAATTTTTTAACCCATCTAGGAATTGGGTCACTTCTTTCGGCGACATGCTGACCCTTTCTTTTAAGTCGGCTCCGGCACAAAAAGAAGGACCGATTCCACCTAAGACAAGAGAGCGAATCGATGGATTCGCCTTCGCTTTTAGAATCGAGTTATGGAGAGCCGATAAAAGCTCTTTGCTGATTGCGTTTCGTTTTTCCGGTCGATTTAGAAGCAGGACCGCAATTTCGTTTTCAATAGAGTAGAGGATTGTGGAGGATTCGCTCATTTCAGGCACCATTTTTCAGGCAGAATAATTCTTGCCGAAACCTTTTTGTTCCGATAAACTAGGTGCCCGTCGTAAAATTTTCAAGCCAAGTAAAGTTATGCTACATAAATCGACAAAAATTCTTTTAATCGTATTCTTGTTCTTTCAATGTAAGGAAAGCGGCTCGGATACCAATTTATTCGCGGATCTAGGGATTGGAAGTCCTGTGGTCACCACAATCGACCCTCCTGCGGGTTCTCCGCCTCAGTCAACTGACGTTTCCTATACCGGGACCCAAATCACGATTACCGGGAGAAATTTTACTCCAAACTCAACGGATACTATTGTGAAGTTCAACGACTTGGTTGGGACGATATTTTCTATTACTACGACGGAGATTATCACTACGGTTCCTGCCGGCGCGAAAGCGGGTTTTCTAACCGTTTCAAAAGCTGATGGTTTTTGTGATAACGTTTTTGGAACGGACGGGTATAACTGTTCGGCGCGGCGATTTTATGTGGATTGTTACAAAGCTTACGACAATCTTTATGGAGATGAAACCGCGGTAAACTATCCGGATTCTTCAACCGTTAAATTTACGGCCGATTTTGGAACAAAGGCTTTCCGCTCTAATTTGAGAGAAACGGGAAGTACACTTTTGGTACTCGAATGCGATAACCTGGTCGCTGTGAAGTATTTCTCGACCAGTTGTGTCGCAACAGATAACGGAACTCTGACAGCTCCGGTTTACAATCCAACGATCAATTTTACGGATAATTACGCAGTTCAGTACTTTATTACCTCCGCAAAAGGAAGTTGTAAAATCAGCTTTCAATAAAAAATGTTTGGTTTTTTTCGGAGATCTGTTAGAGTTCGAATAGGAGTTGTATCATGAAGGTAGTTTCCTCAGTTCAGCTTGGGCTTCCGGAAAAAGGAGTCAAAGATACAAGAAAAATCCCGAAAGAAGAAGGGATGGTTCGCGTCGAGCCTTATGAAAATAAGCAGGCTAACGTTTCAGATAAGAGGGCCTTTGCAGTTGAAGCAGGTCAAAACGGGGATTTCTACAAGGTAAAGGGTACTTTCATCGATAAGGTAGGCTGAACCAGGAGGAAATGGTTCTGATCCTTAGAGAATAAAAAAGCCTCTCAAAGAGAGGCTTTTTTGTGTACGAAGTTAGTTAGGAATAAATTAATCTTTATAACTGATTTCTAAAACATTGCCGGACGGATCTAGGAAATGCAGAAATTCTCCTGCGCTATTTGTTTCCGGGCCGCGAACGATGGAAATTTTGTTCTCTTCTAATTCCGCAATGGCTTCCGTGAAATCATCCACATCCAAAACAAAACTAAGAACCGGAATTTTACTCTCTCCGAGAGAGTTTTTAAAACCCGAAATCTTCTGAAGTTTAATATTGATCGAATCGAGTCCCATGACAACATATTCGCCCGATTTCTCATCTACCGATTCAAAATCGAATATATCAGAATAAAACTTCGCAGAGGCTTCCGGGTTCTCCGCAGGTATTAAGAAATAGTCGATTCCTTCAACGATAATCATGGATCAATTCCTGTTTAAACTTTTTCGTCATTATGGAAGGAAAACCTGGATTGTCTATTTAAAAACGAAAACCAGATCTGAATGTGATAGAAATTCAAAGGAAAGCATATTTCACCTATTTTTCAGCGATTTCAAAAAAGTGAAATAACCGTGGATTCGGTTTTCCGATCTTCCAAAGAAATGCATCGAGAATATAATGGGTAAATTGCGGTAAAAAGAGCGCCGATGCCAAAAAAGCGGTCGCAAATTCGGGAAGCTCAACGGAATAAAAGCTCGCGTTTTGAAAGATTTGAAAGTGGTCTTTCCAAATAAAACTGTCCCAAGCCCATTCTTCTATAAAAGAGAATAAGAATAAAACTCCTAAAAAACAAATTAGAATCCAGAGCCAGGATTTGGATCTAAAAACTTCCACTTTCATTTCATTCGGATTTTGGATCACATAGTAAAAGAGTAAGAAGATATAAGGGACGCCGTGATTGACGACGTTTGTGATCGTGAATGAAAAATCCGAATTAAAGTATACGATTCCAAAAAACCAAACCAACCAAGTGTTGATTACGAGAAGAATCTTTCCCAACGGAAGGGAGCGGTATTTGAAAAAATAAAAGACGTGAGTTAATAAATACAAACACAGCCAAATCTGCTGTAACCAGAGTAGGGCCGTCGCTAAATTTGGGATCGGATATGTCCAAAAGTCGCCGTCCATAAACCAAGAAAATTCCCTTTTTTGGTCCGTTAAGTGCCAATAAAGAATCGGAATTCCTCCCATCAAATAGATCGTAACTTTATCAAGAAAAAACGGAATTTGAATCGAATCGCTCTTCTTTCGATAAAGAGCTAAAAATCCGAATTGTTGACGAATAAAATGGAACACCGCGACGTAAGCCATGATTCTCCAAAACCATATCGAACCGAAAGAATAGAGAAATACGGACAGCAGAAAACAAACGATAGGAACCGTTATTAAAAGTGTTTTTTTCTCCCGCCATTCTTCCTCGTTAAAATAAGATCGAAAGAGAGTCGAATAAACGTGGGCCACGTCGATCAAAAGAACCGTACAAAACCAAGTCCAAGGATTAATTTCAGAAGGAAGAATATTCCATTCTCTTAATATAAATAATAAAAATACGGAAAAAATTCCGGGCAAAATGATAAACGACAAGTCCAGAGTCGGATTGAAGATCCAGCCTTTTGATTTCATATTTTTTGTTCACCGAGAATTTTCATCGCGGCGATGTTACCGCGGATCAATGCCTCTTCAAAAATGGAGATTCCACTCAAATCGGAATGTGCGAAATGAAGGTGCGGATAAGAGATAGCAAGGCGTTCCCGTTTTCCTCCCCAGATCAAACCGGGAGTGGGTCGAATCATCGCGTGCGCGTTCGTCATGATATCGATGTTCTGAATTTTCCTTTCAATATCCGGATGTGCTTTTTTTAAATCGGCTAAAATCGCATCCTTCCAATCCGACCAGGAGGTTCTCATCATTTTCTTGCGAATTGCAACCGTGTCCTTATCGCCGAATGCCTGATAGTAGGTAAGAACGGATTCTTCCCGACCGGCACGGAGATCCTGATGTGTGGAAACGATATAACCCAAAGACGGGCTTTGGTAGATGACGTTATCCCAACAGGGAGGAATTCCTCTTCCAGTTGGAACTTGATCGACCGAAAGATTCGCAACCAACCAAGGGGAATAAGTAAGTCCTTCCGCGACTCCGGATTTTTCTCCGAGAATATATTTGCGCGTGAAAGAGGGAAGGGCGTAGACGATCGAATCGCAGTGGATCGTTTTTTGTTCTTTGGTTTCGATCGAATACGTCTGAACCGCAAAACGGGAACTTTTGGAATTAGAAGGAACTACTTTTTCAACGAGTGTTTCTTTCTGAATTTTGGAAAGAATGGGAGTTTTGAGTTTATCGATTAAAAATCCGTTTCCTTGGGGCCAGGTAAGAAGGGTTAAATCTTCTCCGTTTTTGTCTACTGGCCGGGAACAAAAATAATGGAGTCCGATCCATGCTGACACGGTATCCATCGAACCGCCGAAATCGTCTCTTACGGAGTAATCCAAAAACCAAAAAAGTTCTTTGGTTTGAAATCCTTGTTCTTTGACATATTCAAAAAAGTTAATTTTATCTAATTTGAGAATTTCCGGATCTTTAGAAGATAGGTCGATCGGAATCGTGAACGCCTTTTTACCGTCGCGTCCTATTTTGATTCTCCATTTTTGAATCCATTTTTTGAACTTTTCTTCTTCTAAACCGGCGGGCGAGTGAGTGTTTCCTCCCGGAAATAAACCTTCGTTCCATCGTCCTTGGTAATAAATTCTTTCTTCCGGATCAAAACAAAGAAATCTCTCATCGAAAACCGGATTTCCTCGATTGTCCTTTCCGATGATGATACGATTTTCTTCCAAAAATTTTCGAACGAGGACGGCTTCTTCTCCGGGCTGAGGAAGGTAGTGCGCTCCCCAGGGATAGGAACCGATCGTATTTTTACCGGATCTAGAATTTCCTCCGGCATCGTTTTCTAATTCTAAAATTCTAAAATCGGAAAAACCGGATTTATGAAGATAATAACCCGAACTCAAGCCGGAAACGCCGCTGCCAAGAATCAGTACTTTCACTTTTTCGGAAACGTTCCGATTTATATTCGAAGCCGGTTTTGATTCAGAATTCTCCCGAATTCTATGTCCGATCTCTCGATTTGGGCCCACGATTTTGCCCGTGATTCTATGTCTGAATTTTAAAAAAGAAAGTCCGCCTATCACCGCGGAAATACAAAGTCCTAAAATGGAGAGAAAGGATCTTCGTGAAATGAAATCTTGTTTTTCAGTCATGTTCGATTGGAAGATTAATGGGAATCTAAAATCGCGCAAGGAAAAATGAAGGAAAAGAATTGCCTTTGACATCGGGAAGAATCTTTTGCATGGAATGGCTCTTTTTTTAGATTTTGATAATACTCTTTTGGATTCGGCCTCGATCTACGAATTTTCTATACAAGAACTTTCCAAAAAAGCCAAAGAATACGGTCTGACTTCCACGAAAGAATTTTTACAACTTTACGACGAGGCTCGTAAAGAGGCGAAGTTGGAACTTCAGGATTCTCCATCCAATCGACTTCGTTTGATCTATTTTAAAAAAATGTGTCTTGAGAAATGGGAAACTCTGAATCCAAAGTGGATTCTAAAATTGGAAAAAGATTATTTCTATTTTTTCCAAACCGGAATTCAAACTTTCAAAAAAAAATATGAGAAAGAATACAAAGAAACATTTTCTCTTTTGGACCAAATCTCTCAAAAACAAAAAATTCTTTTTTGCACAAACGAGAACTTAAGGACTCAGTTGATCAAGATCGACTTTTTGTTTCCTAAAAAATTAAAGTATTCGATTCTGAGTTCGGAAGAGATCGGTAAGGAGAAACCTTCCGAAAAATTTTTCGCAAAGGCGAGGGAACTTGTGAAGGGCGAAAATCCGGTTTCTATGATCGGAGATTCTCTAAAAGACGATGTGGAAGGCGCGCTCCGGCATGGAATTCCGGCGATTCATCTGAAATCGATCTTCTCAAAAAAACAAAACGATTTAGAGGAACGAAGGATCGTCCTTGCGGATGTTCCCAAAAAGAACGAGTATTCTTATTTGGAAACTAACGATCTTCGCGCGGCTCTGAAATTATTTCTTTAAAATAGCGAATAACGTATTGTTGAGATTCAAAGTTTTAAAGCTGAGAAGCCAAACGATCTTTGTCGCAAAATAATAAGTCTTTTTAAAAAGAGTGCCGAGATTTCCGCCTTTGCTTCCGGAAACGGAAGCAATCGGTTTTAGGATCGTAAATTTACAATCTTTGAATCCGGTTTGTGTGGAGAGCATCTTCATCGTTTTTTCCGTGTAATCGTTGATATGATCCTTTGCTTCCAAATAATGACCGTCCGGTTTCATTCCTTTTAGAAAGACTTTCAGGCGAGCCTTAAATAGCTGAACCGGAAAGTTTGGTGTTTGTAAAAAAAGAATTCCGCCGGGTTTTAAAAGTGAATGCAAATATTCTAATAAACTATGAGGCTTTGGGATGTGTTCGATAACGTCCCATAGAGTGATGATATCCAAGGATTCTTTTGCGATTCCGGAGTTTTGAACGATTCCAGGAAAAATATTTTTGAGTCCGTTTTTTTCTTTTGCGAATTGAACCGCTTTTTCGGAGATCTCGTAACCGATCGCTTCCCATCCCGGTTTTTGCGCGCCGATTCGTTTTACAAAAAATCCAAGTCCACAACCTACGTCTAAAATTTTACCGGAAGGGGCGTTTAAGAATTCATCGATAAAGTCCTGATAGATTTCTCTGTGCGCGTTGTCCCACCAACCGAGATCGTAAGAAGAATCGTCGTCCCAGTAGCCTTCGTAGTGTTCCTCTTGTTCGTAAGTGGAGAATACGTGTCCGCAGTTCGAGCAACGGACGATATCGATTCCGTTTTCGACGAATACGGTAGAATTTTGAGCGCTCGAGCAAAGATAACAGGTTTGATTCAAAGAAGCCCCCAGGCGAATGGCCGGATTTTCAATGTCTCCGTTCGAAGCCGGAAAAGCCAGAAAAAAGTAACCGGCTTTTTCTTGTTTTTGAATTTCCCCGGAAAGAGTCTAAAAAAAAGATAGAATTCAGTTTATCACCAGGAGTTTCCGTGGCCGCGCTTAAATTCACAAAAATGGAAGGAATCGGTAACGATTACGTTTATATCGATGCAACTCAGACGGATGTTCGCTTAACACCGGAACAAATTCAGAAACTCTCCGATCGCAATTTTGGAATCGGAAGCGACGGAGTCATCTTTATTCGAAATTCCAAACAAGGTGATTTTATGATGGATATGTACAACTCGGACGGAAGTTCTTCCGAGATGTGCGGCAATGGAATTCGTTGTGTGGCGAAATATATCTACGATCACGGTTTAACCAATTCTAAAAATCCTAAAATTGAAACCGGAGCCGGAGTCCTGGAAGTCGATCTAAAAATCGGATCCGGGAATAAAGTGGATTTGGTAAGTGTGGATATGGGAAAGCCGATTCTGATTCCTTCTAAAATTCCAGTTTTATGGAAGAATGAAGAAACCATCGTTGATCAAATTCTGGAAATCGCAGGACAAAATTTGAAATTCACCGCGGTCAGTATGGGGAATCCGCATTGTGTCATCTTTGTCGAGGATTCCGATCAATTTCCGGTTCGCGAAATCGGGCCTCTGATCGAAAACCATTCTATCTTTCCAAAAAGAGTAAACGTAGAATTTGTAACCGTCCGCGGAAAGGATCATCTGTATCAAAGAACATGGGAACGCGGCGCGGGTGAAACCTTAGCCTGCGGAACGGGCGCTTGTTCCGTAATGGTCGCGGGAAACCTGACCGGCAGATCGGGAAAAGATGTAAGAATCGATCTAAGAGGGGGAACCCTTCGGATTCAATGGCAGGAATCTGGTCACGTTTTGATGACTGGTCCTGCTCGTGAAATTTTTTCGGGAGAAATAGAAGTTTAGAATATTCTAAACTTATTGAAAATTTGATTAAGCGACGTCCGTTTTTTGAAGAGCTTCCATTCTCAGGCGGACTTCGGTTGAAAGTTTTTTGAGATTATCCTCCAACTTTCCTTCCAAATACGGTCTGTGGTCGATTTTAGGTCCGTAAAGAACTTTGACTTTTTTGTAAATCGATCTTCTTTTAATATCGCAGACTTCCTTCGGCATTCCCATAAAAGAACGAACAAGAGACGGAATCGGAATGTCGGAATAACTTTCTTCGATGGGTACGATCACGGATGGAAGAATATCGACTTTGTTTCGAATCGAAAAGGCTGCGAAACCGTCGTGAAATTTCACCATAGGTCCGGAAAAGTCATTCTTTACCATGTAGTCGTGACCTTCCGGAAAAATTCCGAGAACTCCGTTTCTTTTGAAAACTTGCTGGACCATTTTGATGCTCGCCATCGAAATTTTTCCGTCGATCGCCATCGGGATTCCACCGGCAAGTTTTGCTAAATCTTTGAAAATAGGAATTCGAAACGTATAATCGGCGGCGATCCAAGAAATATAACGTGGGAAAGTATAGGAAAGAATGAACGGATCCATATCCGATCGATGATTGCTTACAAGGATTATTTTTCCTTCTTGGACTATATTCTCAGTTCCGTAAGCGTTGATGTTAACGGCAAAACCTAAGAATGGAGCCACAAACTGCTTTAGTCTTAAATATGTCTGCGCTTCCTTTTCCATGATCTTCTCCCTCGTTTATACAATGAGGGAAGCCATTTTATTCCCCCGTAAAAATAGACCACCATTTCTTTTTTTCCTCCGGAGAATTTGCATTTCTCGGATCGGAAGAAGATTCTTGCCCATACGATCGGTCGCCGCCGTACTCGTTGGAGCGAATCGGATCGCGTCTCTTTCTGGCATTTTGAGGCACGGAACGTCTCAATTCTTCCAGCTCTTTTTGAGCGGACGCGTTGGACTTGATATAATTTCTTATATCGGCCCATTCGGGATCGTGTTCGTTCCCATAGACTGCAAAATTCATAAGATCAATCGAATCAAACTCAGGCATAAGAGCTTCTTTCCAGGCGTTATTTTTATATTATAATGGAGCGGGAAATTTCCCGCAATCTCATATAGTCTCCTTAGGGGAAGGAATGTGGCAACAGTTTTCATAAAGAAACTTCTAAAAAATGTAAAGAAGTTGTAGAAAGCTCTTAAATTCTCTTTTTTTCGGTCTTTAAAAATTCCGATCGGAAAACCCGGAGCCGCCATCGAATGAACCGTCAAAAAATGGAGAGGAATTCCGTATCTTCGATTTGTTTTTTCACAGGAGTTTCTGAAGATCGGCATCTCTAAAACCGAAAGTAATATCAATGGGGAAGATAGAGAGCGATTTGGGTAAACGACATAATCAAAAAATAGGGGAAGTCGTACAGAACGAGAGATGGAAAGAAACTCAGAAGGGAAAAATTATCCAATTCCCGAAAACTAGACTTTGGAATGCGGAAAAAATAAGAAAACTCTGTGAAAAATTATTTTTCTGACGAGCGGAACTGAAACTTTGATTCGCGTTTGCTTTTTTTTTAAAAGAAAGAAATGCCTTCCGACTTTTTGCAAAGTTAGGATATTATCTTTTGGAAAGGATCAAGTTCCTTTAGGCAAGTAAATACAAATGGAAATTTCAAAAGAAGATTATTCCGTAGAGACGGAAAAAAATCGTGGAAAAATCAAAATCTCAGGAACGTTACGTTTACTCAATGTGGAGGAATATGAACCCATCATCACTCTCATCGAAACGATTCTTGAGGGAGCAGGCCGGGGTAAGGCTATCATCGATATAAAAAATTTGGATTTTTTAAACAGCGCAGGAATTGCGAGTATTTCAAGATTTGTAGCGGGCTATGACAAAAAGAATATCAACAACGTTGAAATCAGAGGAAACAAAGATCGTTACTGGCAGATTAAATTTTTAGAAAATTTGAAAAAGCTGCGTTCCGAAATAAAAACGAGTTTGGAATGAAGATTAAGAATGTAGCGCTTTTCGTTTTGTCCTTTCCACTTCATTTAGATCTAAATAGGCTCTTACCGTAATTTCGTAGGTTCCAAAGGAAGCTTCGTTGATTAAAAATCCCAATCTAACGGGAAAATCTTTGGACAAAAGCAATAGTCCGATTCCTGAATTCAGTTCGTTTGCGGAAGATTCTTTCAATTTGCTAAAATAGATTTCGTCCGAGTTTCGATTGATGAGGGCCGAGATGGAATTCTCCAGTTTATTCTTTGAAATTTCATCCATTGAATTCTTAATTTCAATTTTTAGAATTTCGGAATAGTATTTCAGTTCTAAAAAAATTTCCCCCTTTCGATCTTTGGAAAATTTTGCGGCGTTTTCTATGAGTTCGTTTAACACAATGGAGATCGTATTGGAAGAATCCGGATCTAGTTTTTCGGGAAAGGAGCAAAAGTTGGAAACGTAGTCGGCCGTTAAGGAACAACGTTTCCATTGCACTCTGAGATCCATCGGCCGCAGTTTGAGAGAGAACTCGCTTTCCGACGGCAAAGAATCCGGTATTAGATTGTAATGTCCGTATTTTACTGGATAACTCATAACGTTTGTTTGGACGTTGAAAACCGCAAGATTTCAGTTTTCAAAAGTGAAACCTTGATTCCGAGATAGAAAAGTAAAAAAATCGATTTTAAATAAAAAACAAAACTTTCAAAAAAGGGATCTCAATTTCTCCAAATATTTTTCCGTTTCGGATTCGTTTTCGGCGGGGGCCCAAGAAGCAAAATCCTTATCCGTATTCGGGTTGTACGGACCGGATTTTCCTTCAAAACAAATCGCGTTATCCGAAAGACAAACAAGGCTATGATACACTCCTGGAGCGACATCGATGCCGTATGTCGGACCGTCCGCGCTGAGAAGGTGGGTTTCCATTACGGAGCCGTCGTCGTTAAAAAGAATAAAACCGAGACTTCCTTTTAGGACGAGGAAGGTTTCCGATTTGGGCGGAGATTTATGTCTATGGGCTTGAACATAGGTGCTTTTTGTAAGGACGTTGAGAAATCTCTGGTAAACTTCGGAAAGTTCGTGAAAATTGTGATTTGCTCTTCCGCGAAGAGAGGCGCCGGCTTTTTCCAACACCTCTTGAAAAAGAGAATCTGTGATTAATTGTTTAGGCGGTTTGGAGGAGGTCGAGTCTGGATTCACAGTACTCAATAAGATAGGATTTACAAGCAGTGCAAGTATTTCCTGCATTTACTCTTTCTGCAATTTCTCGATAATCGATACCCTCTGTTCTTGCGGTTTCGACGATCGTTTCGAAAGCTACTTGAGCGCAGTGACATTTTTCCATCTGGTTCCAACTCTCTATTTAGGATTCTTATACAATGTAAATGAGACTCAGTCTTAGTGTCAATTCGAACGCTCCCGTTTTTGTCTTTTTTCGACCAAAAAAAAATCGATTTCGGTTTTGAAACGGGAATCTATGGGAGAATCGTTCCGATTCGAGCTATAGCTTTAAAATCCCGGTTCACACCCTTCAGAAAGGGCGGAATCAGGATGAAAATTGAATTTAGCTTCTCCAATTCTTTTAGAATGGGCCAAAAACTTGCCGCTTTTGCCGTGCTAAAAATTCTTCAAAGAAGAATTTCTGGAATTCACACTCCTGAAGTTCGGGCGGAATCATGAGACGGCGTCTTTCTAATTCTCCGGTGAATTCGATTCTAAGAAATCTGAACTTTCGGTGAATCCGATTCCCAAAATTTAAGTAAACTTCAGCGCTAAGATTTCCATGAAATTTTGATCGTTCGATCGAGGGCCGGAAGAATCGATTCCAGGAAAATTCTTTGTCCACAAACAAGATTTTTCTTTGTGACTTCGTTTTAAACCGAATGATCTTAAGATACTCCGAGGAGCGTGTTTTCGAATTGGTATTTAAAGAATCCTTTTTTCGCGGATTCGAATGTTAGGAAGCCCGGAACGTTATTTTTTATTCTTTGGAATCATTTTCTGTATTCAATTTTTATAAAATACCTTCGCTCATAAAACGTTCTTTCTTTTTTTAAAAGAGAAAGTCCGCTAAAATGATTCCGTAACGTATTTACTTTTGTAGAAACGAATATCGGTGAGTATTATCCTCTTTTTCGAAAAGGATCCTGTTTTGCGGCGGCTTTTAGTCGTGATCGGACTCTTATCGGGTGGAATCTCTTTCATTTTAGACTTTTTTCAAACTTACTGTCTGCAATGCTTCTGTTTTAGAATATTCTAAAATAGAGAATTATCAAATGGCTAAAAAGCCGATTTGGCAATTCTAATCCTCAGGAGATTCTTTTAGAAAAATGACAAATAAATCTTTAGTTTGTATACTTACGGTATGCCTCTTTACGATCCATTGCTCGTCCGCTTCGGATGTCGTATTAAAAATGCCCGGTGTTCAACCGGCGCAGGCAACTTTGAATTCTCAACCGCTCAATGAGAAGATAGGGAAAAAAATGGTTTTTGACGCTAAAAGCAAAGACGGAGCTCCGGGAGTTTACAATGAAAGTGATGCGGAATCATTCAATCGTTCTCTCCAAAAGACAATTGTCGAAAATCAGTTGTTTTTGCTTCCGGTAAAAGATGAAAAAGGAAACGTTCAACCGGGAGTTTATCATACCCTCGATCTTATCGTCCTAAATCATCTTTTGGCGTATGACGACGATACGTGTGCCGGTGTTACGGAAATCACATATTCGCTTAGTGATCCTAATCAGAAGAACTTGTTCACGGATCGTTTCAGTGTTTACACAAATGGTTCTAACTTGGGGAAAGTAAAAAGCAGCCTTCATAAGGGGATCATCTATAGAGTCTTAAAGGATTCTATCGCTACTCTGAATAAGACTGCGCTTTCGAAAGAAACTAATTTTGAAGAAGCGGTTTATTTTCCCGACGTGCATGAATCGATCAAGAGGATGCCCGTAACCGTAAATAAAACCGAGTGCGCACAGTGGACTCAGACGCAGAACGGAATGGTATGCGTTCGGAATAATAATTTTACGGAAACCAATATCGATTGGAAAAAATTCGTGGTTACTACTTTCCCGAACTTACCTGCCTGGGCTAATAAAAAGAAAAAATGATTTTCTAAATCACCTTTCTACTCTATTCTTCAAAGTACGGAGAATAGAGTTTTTTTATTTTTCACAATACTTGTTCAAATCATTCCGAGAAACGGAAACAAAGGAGTGGGAATTTTTTTTATTCTGATTTCCGAAAGATAAAATTTAGAGATTCGATTTAAGATTTTTCATCGATCCTATGACCGCGAAATTTTCGACTGAAGTGAAGTGGGGAAAAAGTGGTGCGCCCAGAAGGAGTCGAACCTCCGACCTTCTGATCCGTAGTCAGACGCTCTATCCAGCTGAGCTATGGGCGCATATCGGTTAATGGATATAAGATTCCAGCAGAGAAAGGTGTTCTTCAGGAATCCTGAGTGCAATCTTTTTTCCGCTTGTGTAATTGTATAGCAGTAATCCGGAGATTCCTAGATAAATCAAAATCCCGGAAAGATGCACCAGATGTCCAAGCCAAGGTCCGACAACGGGAATCCAAGACAAGGGAACACTGATCAAAAGGAAGAAAAGAAAATAGAGAAAATTGATAAAGGATAGACCTGCATACTTTCGAACCGTTTGATTTTCCCAGTAGAAAGTAAAACCTACCAACCAGGTTCCGAAAAAAGGCAAGGAGACAAAATATACGAGAAACCTTTCGGATCTGAGAAAACGATTGGTTGTTTCCGGAAGATTACGGAGAACCGGTTCGTATTTTTTTAAATAATCTTTGAATTTCATTCTCTAACTCCGGGAAAAAAGGCAGGACGTATTTTTCTTCCTGATACGCTTTGAAGGCGCCGAGTGCGCTATAACCTAAAAAAACGATCCAGGAAACATAACTGATAAAATCGGTAACGATCGGATTCACTCGGATCAAAGACAAAAACCAGCTGATTACCGGAAATTCCCTTAAAAACCAAACGAAAGAATAAACTGCAATAAAGGCGATGTTCAACTTCATAGCTTGAACGAGATGAAAAGATGCAAAATCTTGTGCCTTCCGAAAAAACCAGACGAAAAGCCACCCGAAGAATGGAACGTAAGAAAGTCCGGCGATTGGACCGGGGAATTCTTCGCTTTTTAAAATTCTCAGAGATTCCTGAATAAATTCCTGGGTTTTGAACCGCTCAGAGGACATAGAGGCGAGGATTCCGGTTAATGGGTAGAATGAAAACAAAAATACCGGAGACGCAGGGATTCGAACCCTGGGTACAGTTACCCGTACGACAGTTTAGCAAACTGCTCCTTTCGGCCACTCAGGCACGTCTCCAAAGGTGTCGCGGAGAAGGTAGGATTCGAACCCACGGTGGGATTACCACGACGGTTTTCAAGACCGCTGCTTTAGACCACTCAGCCACTTCTCCTGACGAGAATTACTTTACCGTGAGAAAACCCCCCTGTGTCAAGGTGAATTGTTCTTTGCGCTCTTCGTTCTTTGTTTTTCCTGGAGGCAGGTGTTAGAGCGTGATAAAAACCGAATCTGAGGGACATAAAAGCAGTCCCAAAAAATTCTTACTCGAACCCAGAACCTGGGTAAATCTCGGTTACTCCATTGCTAATTCAAAAGAAGGAACTTTTTTTTTAAAAAACGCAATTCCCGGCGAAATCGTGTCCGCTCTTTCTCTCAAAAAGACGGGTTCTCTTATTTGGGGGGTTGGATCGGAAATCATAAAAAAATCTCCCGAGAGAATTGTTTCGGATTGCCCCGCTTTTCCAAAATGCGGCGGCTGTTCCTATCGACATATATCCTATGAAAAAGAACTGGAAGTAAAAAAGTTTCTTCTTCTGGAAACGTTGGAACGATCTCTTTCCAAAAATCATATTCAAATTCCTGAAATCGAGATCTTATGCGGGGATCCGATCGGTTATAGAAACACAGCCCAGATTTCTTTGGGTTTTTCAGGTTCTAAAAGAATCGCAGGTTTTTACGAAGAATTCTCACATTCGATCGTGCCCCTTCCCGACGAAGGTTGTAAAAACCTTCCGGAAGAAATGAATCTTGCGTTTTCGGAATTCTTACGAAAGGAAAAAGACGGTTCCGCGCCGATTTCAAAATCCAAGACGCTTTCCTATCGTCTGGATGGACAAAAAGTCGTACCTTATAAAAAAGAATCCGTGGTTTTTCGCGAGAGGATAAGAATTCCGGAATCGAAGGAGTTCGTGTGGGAAATTCCTCCCGGCGGTTTTTCTCAAATCAATCGTTTTCTCATTCCTCTTTGGTTGGAAAAAATTCACCAACTTGTTCCTGACGAGCAGGATTCTATATTAGAATTGTATTGTGGATCCGGTTTGATTTCGATCGCACTTCATAATAAAAGCAAAAATTGGATCGGATACGAACTTTCTAAGGATTCCGTAAAACAGGCAAAGAAGAATCTTTTGAAAAACAACCTTTCTCCCCGCGATTTCAAATCCCTAAACTTAGAAACGGAAACGATTCCGATCGAAGACCTACATTCTTCTTTTTGGATTGCGAATCCTCCGAGAGCCGGCCTGTCAAAAAAAGTTGTTCAGACCTTCCAAACTAAAGAACCAAACGGACTTTTATATTCGAGTTGTAACCACACAACATTGGCGAGGGATTTAACGGAGTTATGCCGCGATTCTTACCGTCTTACAAACGTTCTTCTCGTTGATTTTTTTCCCCGCACCAAACATTTCGAAGTCATTGTGAAGATGGAGAAAAGATAGGGCGTCTTCCTTTTCGATAAATTAACTTTGAAAGCTTTGAAAATTTATTGATAAAGCTAAGTGTAAGGTAAAGTATCTCTTTGAATTTATAAAATCAAATGTTCTTAGGAGATACTATGCTGATGAATCTGATTTTTCGCCGTGTTTTGGCGATTGCGGTCGCTCTAACTCTGGGTTTTTTCGTAATTGGCCCCGCTTCCGCAGACAGCGCTTGCCAAGGTCTATCTGCTTCTTCTTGTAAATCAAACGATGATTGTACTTGGGTAAGCGGTTACACGAGACAAGACGGAGTTTCCGTCGATGATTATTGTAGAGCGAAACCTGGAAAAGGCAGCGACGACGGAGATCGTAAGCCGGTTAAAAAAAACAAAGATAAGGACGACGACGATTCTTCCGCAAAAGAAAAGAAATCTAAAAAGAAAAAAGATACGAATGATGACGGAGACGACGAGGAGAAGAAGTCGAAACGCAAAAAGGATAAGGATGAAGACGAATCTGAGAAAGACGGCGATTCTAAAAAATCCAAAAAGACAAAGAAAGATAAAGAAGACGATGGTGGTGAAGTAAAGAAAGAGAAAAAGTCCAAGAAAAAAGATAAGGATGACGATTCTTCTGCAAAAGAAAAGAAATCTAAGAAGAAAAAGGACAAAGACGACAAGTCGGATAAAAAATCAAAAAAGAAGAAAAAAGATAAGGACTGATCGTTTCTTCGTTTATCATTTTTCCAATGTCAAAAGCCGGAGGAAGCTCCGGCTTTTTTATTTAAACCATTCTTTAGGAGTTTTTCCGGTTCTTTTTTTAAACTCCCGGATGAAATGAGCCTGATCGTAATAACCGGAAGCGTAAGCGAGGTCGGTTAAGTTCTTGCTGAAATGTCTGTTGGATAAGGATTTTCTAAAACGGATGAGATCGGAATACTCTTTAGGCGATAGGCCGATATAAGTCTTAAAATCTCTTTCCATTCTGCTCTGGCTGATTCCAGATTCCTTGCATAGGAATGAGATCGAAATTTTTCCATCGGCGTTTTTTATCTTAGAGAGAATGTGTTTTATGTAAGGATCGGATTCTTTTCTTTTTTTTAGGCTCCTATAAAAGCGATTCCAGGCCCATCCCGAAGGAAGATTTCTTTCTCTTTCTTCGATACATTCCGCTTTGAATTCGGAAATCAACTGCGGTGAAAATAAATCTTCCAGACAAATACTTTGCCCTGTAATTTCTTTCAAAGGCTCTTTGAGGAAAGTCGCCAACTCGTGAGGAGGGATTTGTATCAGAAAAGAATCAACACCTTCTTCAGAAAAGAAAGTTCTCGAGTTCGTAAGGACGCCCGTTATCCCAGCAGAAGTTAATTGTTTCCTCTTTTCATTTTGAACCAAATATATGTTTCCTCGAGTTTGGATGCCGATAACGCAATTTTCGCCAGGCATAACTTCATATTCAGAGGAAATGATCTTACGATTCCAATAAAATAGAATGGAACTTTCTTTTTGATCTATGGGCGTCACGAATTTATCTATACTCTATACAGTTTGAATTTCAAGTTCAATTTGATTTTGAGTTTAGGATCGATCCAGTCATCGATTCAAAACCGATCCGTTCTCGAGGCGGTAGAGTTGGGGCGATGTATTTTCTCCAGAGAACCAAATCCGATGCGTTCAATGAAATAATGATTTGCTTTTGTTGTTCTTCCAATTCCGAGTCGGAAAAGGATTCCCAGATTTTTTCCTGAGTGATTTTCTCTTCGTGCTCCATATGATTCGAGTAAGCAAGCTGAAATGAAATGAGCTTATCGTAAAACTCCGAAAGTTTAGGAACGAGCGCTTCGGGTTGTTCCAAAAGTTCGGAGATCGCTGCGGTAATCTGCCTGAGTTCTCCGATTTTCGTTTCTAATTTTTTGTGTTCTTCTTTATCCTCTGCGGCAAAGGAAGGATCGATCAAAGCCAATCGTCTGAGTGAGACCGATTCTTCATCCTCTGCGTGAACTTCTAAGATTCTAAACACTTCTTGGGAAATCGAAATAAATTTCAGTACGTCTTTCGGGTCGTAGGGATCCGTTTTTCCGGTCTCGAATAGCCAAATGAAGAACGCGTTGCGGATTCCTCTGTGCGGCAGGTCGTAGACTTTTCTTCTAGATTGTTTTTGCATGTTGCCTCCAAAATTTATTGAGGAGATTAACATTTTTGAAACGATAAGAATTGTATAAATTCGTCAAAAAATGAACTTTTCAGATACGGATCGAATAACCTATGCTTCTTTCATTCTCCCAAAAATTTCACTGCGTTCAAAAGAATAAGACCCCTTTTTTAAGCTTTTAGAGTACTTTAGATCCTCCGTCTTTGTAACTTCATTTGATATCAAACTTAATAATTTCCATTTTTAGCAGATTACAACTCGAAATATTTTATATCGAACGTTATGGCAAATCGCAAAAAAAAATTCTGCGTTAGTCATTCTACCTTAATTCAAGTTGACTGACTGTTCGTTACAGTCTTAGGATTGTCTTGGGTTAAAACCCGGGCCGGCAGAAGAACGAGAGGTGGGATTCCTTAGAGGATAGTCGTTCTCCAGGGCCATAAATGAAAATGGAGAATAGTGAAAGATGAAAAAAGCTAATTGGATTGCGACTCTTCTGTTCGTGCTCGGATTCGGCGTAGGATCTTTATCCGCGCAGACTCAGGCTCAACTTTTTGCAAAGCCTGGGGTAATTGGGGACTCTCTGAGTCATGGTTTCTTCGGAGCGACAGTAGAGAAAAAAACTCAGGATTGGGCTTATCCGGTTCTGGTAAGCAAACAAGCCGGATCTTCCGTTTCGTATAACGTCCTGAAAGGACCTTTTATCAATTTGGAAGACGTTCTAAAAGGGGATTGTGGTGTTTTTTGCATCGCTGGTTCTATCATCGGTGGTAACGGTTCAACGGTGAGCCTTCCTACTCATGCGGGAATTACAGGTGCAGAGTATACTTCCGTTTTGAGAACTTCCGGAAAATGCGAAGACGTTACTGCAACTAAGTGGGATAAAGAATGGTACTGGGCAAAGTGGTACTGGTATACTTACCGCTGGGTACAAGTTCAAGATTGTAAAGAACCTGATAAGTTTCACCAATTTGGTCTTCGGAGTTCCGGAACCCAAATTGAGATTATGGAAAAAGTCAGACCTTCTTTCCTTTTTGGAACGGTAGCGGCGAATCACGTTCTTTGTACTGCTCTTTCTACAACGACAGCTTGTTTGGACGAGGCTCGATATAAAAGAGATATTCGTGAAGTTATGAGAAGACTGGCAGCGATGGGAAGTTTGAAGGGAGGTGTTCTCTTTACAATTCCTAACGTTACTGCGATCGCCTTTTTGGAACCTTATAAGGATCCTCAAGGAAGAGCAAATTATACCGGTCTGAAAGCGTTCTTCAGAAACTCCGTGTCAGATCCGAATCAAGTTTTAGACGCGAGTGAAGTCGCGACTATCACCAACTTTTTGGCTATGTTGAATAACGAAGTCAAAGCGCAAGGTGCGGCGATGGGATTTGCAGTGGCTGACCTAAAAGTTGTCTTTGATGATATCAAAGAAAACGGACGTATCGTAAAAAGCCCGTCCGGTTGGAGTCCAGGTTACGCTCGCGCAAACTGGCCTTTACCGAACCAGCCGGGAGTTTTTGGTTTAGACGGAGTACACCCGAATATGTTCGGACACTCGGTGTTCGCAAACGAGCTGATCAAAGTCATCAACGCACGTTATGGCTTAAATCTGGCTCAAGTAAGCGAATATACCGCTTGGTACTACGACACTCTAAACAGAAATCCGATCGACTTGAAGAAATTCCTGACCGATACAATTTTCGGACAGTTCATTTCTTGGGTAATCGGAATTTTCGTTTAACAAAAATTCTTCCTCGATTTTTGAGGAAGAGGATAGTAAATTTGGAACGTCGCCTTTTTAAGGCGGCGTTTTTTATTTAAAGCGAGTTTTATGGAAATTAGAAAGAAGTATATTTTAGTCGCAATTGTATTTGCATTAATTCTAATATTATTTATTATTTTTTGGCCGGAAGATCGAAAGAAGAATTCAATTTCCATTGCGGAAGAGAGCGAAGCCGTGTTAAAAACGAAATACTATTCGGAGATGGACCCTTACTTTCCGGATGCGCCACATCCTTTTAACGAGGATCCGGAGTTGGAAGGCCAGGCAAAAAGGCTTTGGCCCGAAGCGTTTCGTCCCAAAAAAACTCCCGAAGAAAAGGAACAGATTCGAAAAGAATGGACCGATTTCGTAGCAAGATATCCTAAGAATATTTACATTCCTTCCGAGTTTAAACCCGCTTTATCGGAAGCCGAAGAAAAGGAAGCAAGAGATCGATTGGATAGTATCGGAAGTGTGGAAGCGATGAACGCGGTTTCCAGATCCTTGAGCAAATATGCAGAGCCCGGCAAAGAACCAAAAGCCCCTTCGGAGGCGAGCGTTAATCCCAAGGAACAACTTGCTTATGTGAACTATAAGATCGAAGAACTCGAATCTAGAATTCAATTGATTGAATATACGATTCAACAAGGGAAGCTGGATCCTTCTCAGGTTGGGACCGCGAACCAAGACCTTGCATTGTGGAAAAAGGAACTTGCGGATTTGAAGCAGGTTCAAAGTCTAATCCCTCGTTCTTAGTTCGCTATCAATCCTTTTCAAGAATAGTCTTTTAAAACAAAGGAGAAAACATGCAGTTATTTTTGATCGTTTTTACGTTTATGCTGAGTTGCGGCGGACCGCCGAGGCCGGATTTACTCCCGATCGCGGAGGAACGAAAGGAGATTCCCTTAGAACAAATTTTAATCGAACTGAAGTCCGAAAATCCGCAGTTGAGAGCTCAGGCTATTTTAGAACTTTCTAATAGGAATCACAAGGCCTCCTTGAATCAAATTCGTGAATTGCTCAAAAAAGACTCCAATCCTGCGGTGAAGGGGACTGCGGCGATCGCACTGGGCACCTGGAAGGATAATTCTTCGCTTTCAGAAGTGATCCAGCTTTTTAGACCCGAATCCGGAGTTACACCGGATATCGTTATGGAAGCGCTCTCCCGAATGGAAAATCCTTCTTCCGCGTCGGCTGTGCTTCCCTTTTTACAATCGGAAGATTCGACACTCCGTTTAATAGCGGTCGATACTTTGGTAAGAATCGGCGCCCGGTCTTCCGGAGAAACGATTTTAGGTTTGGCGAAAAAAAACAAGGATCCGGAATTTTCAAAAACCTATGCTATGGCATTAGGAAAATTGAAAGTAAGGACTGCGGAAACCTATCTTATTGAACTTGCAAAGACCACGGAACCTTCTCCCACTTTGGCGGCCGCATATTTGGCATTAGGAAGAATTTCGAGTAAGAATGCGATTCCGATTTTGGTGCATGGATTGGCGAGCGACTTTGATAAGGGGAGTGAGAATTCCATGCTTGCTTTGATCGACATAAAGGATCCTTCCGCGATCAGATCGGTCGTTCCGATTTTAAAGAATAAAAATCGTGAAATTCGTTTTCGCGCGGTCAGTGTTCTTTCCGAAATTCCTTCTTCGGAAACGGGCATGTTGACGCTGAAAATACTCGAAGAAAACGAGCCAGAATCCTCCGCTCCGGCGTCGCTTGTTTTGGGGAGAATTCATTTTATTTCCGCGAGAACGTTGATAGAACAGAGGTTGTTGGATTCTAAACTCCCCGATAGAGAAGTGATCGGACAAGCCCTTGGATATATGGGCGACAAAAAGAGTATTCCAGTTTTATTGAATGTTCTGAAAGAATCGCAAGGAGACGGTCGTTACGGCGCCGCTTGGTCTTTAGGAATTCTACAAGCAGCGGAGGCCCTTGAAGATTTAATCAAGGCATCCAATTCTAATGATCCGAAACTTTCAGCGTTGGCCGTCGAATCCTTGGGATTACTTCGTTCTCCAAAAGCGCTTCCAACTTTAACAAGTTTGGCAGAGAATAAACCGAACTCGGCTTCGATCGTAATTCCCGCGATCGCGTCGATTCCCGGAGAAGAATCCCGTAAACTTCTTGAAATCTTTGCTAAAAAAGAGAATGTCGCTCTTCAACAAGTAGCTATCTCCGAGTTGGGAAAAAGAAAGGATCCTGCAAGTATTCCGGTATTGATTCAAATTTTAGAGGAGAATCAGGCCTCGAGTTCAAAACTTTTAATGGCTTCTTTGTCTTCGATCACAGGAAAGAACTTTTACTCTCGGAACGAATGGTTGAACTGGTATAAACTCAACTCAAAGTAACCAGGTTTATGTTTCATAATATAATGATCCCGATACTTCTATCGGGATTGCTCGTCTTTACTTCATTCTGCAAAGCCGCCCCTCCAAGAGATCCATGGGAAGTGCCTCCGTTAGGCGAGAAAGAGAAATTCTTCCTCGCTCCTTTAATCACTGACGATTTCGATTCTAAGGATCTCGGAGGAAGACACTATCCGGCTTCCAATGAGTTGAGGATCGATCTTTTTAAACCGTATATCGAAAACTTGGAAGGCGGTTATTTAGGAGCAGGGACCGATCAAAACTTTACCTTTATCGTTTGGGCGAAAAGTAAATACGCTTGGCTTATGGATTTCGATTATACGATCTGCATCATCAATCGAATTCATTTACTATTTTTTACGTTGGCGCCAGATCCGGAATCTTACCGAGAACTTTGGTCGAGAAAGAATAAAAATTCTTCCTTTGAATTGTTAAAAAAAGAATGGGGAAACGATCCTGAATGGAATCTCATTCGAGATGCCTGGGAAGTGGCGCACCGAGGAAAATCGGACATTCCCCAGAGATGGAATGAACTGGATCGAACTTCTCTGAGATTCGGACTTAAGACGTTCATCCATTCTAAAGAAGAATACAACTATATTCGAAACATGGTTCTTCAAGGAAGAATTCAGATTCTGAAAGGCGATATCAACGCGGAGAAGAGTATTCGGTCAGTTTCTGAAAGAGCGGCTCGTCTGAATGTTCAAATTAGAGTCGTCTATCTTTCCAATATCGAAGATTACTTTTCTTACACTCCGGGTTTTCGAGATAACCTTTTGAGTTTACCCACGGACGATAAAGGAATCGTTTTAAGGACGATGCAAAACGGAACCAAAGAAGAATACGGATCTCCGGACGGAGAAAAAATTCCGGTGGATTATCCATTACATTACAACGTTCAGTCTTTAAAAAATCTCAAACAATGGATGCTTTTGCCGGGACATCTCCATAAGGGAATTATAATGCAATTTAGATCGCCGATACAAAAAGGTTTTTCGGAAATCAAAAGCAGCCCTTCCGAAATTCTCAAATGAAAAAAATATGGATCGGCTGTTTCTTTTTTTGTTGTGCGGTTTTTTGCGGTGGAACCGGAGATCGAATTTCGGATTTTTCGTCTCGAACTGTTGTAAAAAACTGTAAATCGAATTACGGCCTTTATGTTTTCTCCTATGGACGAGGTTCTTATCCGAATCAATATCTAAACGTCGAAGAGGAAGACGGAAGTCGCGAGATCGTTTATCTATTCTATCTGATAAGAATTCCAGGAAAGAATATTCTTATTGATTCGGGATTCGTGAACGATACTTACAAAAAAAAATTCGGTTTTAGTTCCTTTGAAAGACCCGATATCCTTTTAAAAAAATGCGGTATGGATCCGAAAGAAATTTCGGATATTGTTCTCACACATTTTCATTTTGATCACGCAGGCGGTTTATTTCTCTTTCCATCTGCGACGATTCACATTCAAAATCACGATTTGGATCTTTTGAAAAAACAGTCTTATTTTCCAAAACAGTCGTCTTACCTGAACGACTTAAAAAACCGAAATCGACTTCATTCTTTCAATGGAACTCATTCGCTTGTTCCCGGTATACAAATCCTTTTTACCGGGGGTCATACTCCGGGTTCTCAAGCCATGGAATGGGTTGTAACTTCGGATAAACAATTCTTAATTACCGGAGACGAATGTTATCTGATTCAGGAATGTAAGAATGGAATTGGTCTTCCAAAAACGGCTGCGTTTTCGCTCAAAAGGAACGGCGATTTTTTAGAATACGTTCAGATTCTTTACGGAAAAGGTACGAAGATTCTCACTTTGCATGATCCTTCGATTTTAGAGGAAGGAGAAGAAATCTTTCCGGGAGCTCGAGTTCTTTTTTTATTTTAAGGAAATTCTGTTCTGTGAGTCGCAACAAAGTTTTACTTTTAAAAAAATTCGAATCCGGCAAAAGTCCGACTCAGGCCGAATCGAAACTCACCAGTCTTTATCAGATTGTAAGATCCTTTTGGATGAATTTTAGAATCAAATTTTCCTTTTTTTGTTCGATCTAGATTCTTTCATCCGATTATCCGAATATAAAAAAAACCCGAAGTTAAAACTAACTTCGGGTTTTTAAATACGAAAGAGAATTTTAGAATCAGTCTTTATCGTAGACTTTCTTGATTTCTTTGCTGTATTTTTCGGTGATCACGTGACGTTTCATTTTGAGAAGGTTGGTCAATTCGTCCCCTATTTCAAAAGGTTTCTTGGTGAGAATCACGTGTTGAACCTGCTCAAAAGATTTGAATCCGGTTTTGGTGCTGTTATAGCTACGAACTTCTTTTTTGTAGAAATCGATAACCTTAGGATGTTTGATCAATTCTTCCACTTGGGAAACATCGATTCCGTTTTCCTTACACCATTCCGTCAACTGGTCCACGTCAGGCACGATGATCGCACCGAGAACTTTTTGATCTTGCCCGATTACCATCGATTGTTTGATAAAAGGGGATTCGTCCATTTTGTTCTCGATTGGAACCGGTTCTACGTTTTCTCCACCTAAAAGAACTACGGTGTCTTTTGCTCTTCCTGTCAGAGTCAGGGTCTTTTTGTAGTTGATAAACCCGATATCACCGGTGTTCATCCAGCCGTCTACAATCGTTTTTTTGGTAACTTCAGGATTCTTAAAATAACCCTTCATGACCTGAGGCCCTTTTACGAAGACGACTCCTTTTTGTCCTAACTTACCTGCAAGGACTTCATACTTGTCGTTGATGTGAGTCAGAACGTTACCGCTATCGTCTTTGATCATCAATTCCGATTTTGGAACCAAGAATCCGACGGATCCAATGATCGGCTTTACGAAAGGACGAACTGAAATTACGGGGCTTGTCTCCGTCATTCCATAACCTTCGAGAACGAGCATTCCGATATCGTTGAAGAAGTTATCCACGTGCGATTGGAGAGCTCCCCCACCCGACATAGAACCTTTAAGTCTTCCGCCGGTAGCGGCCCGGATTTTAGAGAGTACGATCGCATCCAAAGTTTTTGCGTTAAAGATCAAACCGAGACCTGCAATCGTAAAAAGGAGCGCATTTGGAAGGTGAATTCCATACGCGGGAAGCGCCAAATACGCCAAAATTGCCATTGCACTTACGGTAAACGGACCCATAAGGAGCACAAGAATTAAGGATTTGATTCCAATCGCCAAGGATTTGAAAATATTTCTGTTTTCATAGTCCACTTCCAACCCTTTTAAGAATCTAAGAGAAGCGTTGTAATGTTTTGAAAAGAAATACGCCAATTTAAATAAGGCTCTTCTTACGGGAGGAGTTTGTTTTGGATCGTTTACTTTGTTGTAAATTCCAGTATAAACACTTTCCCAAACTCGAGGCGCGGATGCCATAAAAGACGGTTTTGCTTTCGCGAGGTCGTTTTTCAGATCCGAAACTTTCGTATAATAAGTCTGAATACCGCTCGAAATCGCACCGTACTCGTTTACTCTTTCGAATATATGCCAAATCGGTAATATAGAAAGCATACTATCCGAAGGTTTGATATCCGTCAAAAGCATCGGAACAACATAAATCATTTGGTGAATCATGTTTGAATGCATGAGCATAACACCTTTCGGCATACCGGTGGTTCCGGAAGTATAGATAAGAGTAAAAAGATCGTCGGGTTTGATTTCCTCGATTCTTTTTTCCGCTTTTCTTCCACCCTTCGCTCGAAGTTCCTTTCCTTCTTCGATCAAATCATAAATCCTATGGATATGCTTTCCTTTTGCAGTGGAAGCTTTGTCCATAATGATGATCGATTCAATTTTAGAAATTTTCGACTTAACCTTGTTAAACTTTTCGAGCATCTTATCGTTTTCGATAAAGACGATTTTTGCTTCCGAATGGTTTAAAATATATTCCAATTCAGATTCAGTAACATCAGTTCCTCTCGGTACGTTTGCTGCACCGGAAAACTGAACGGCATAATCCGCGACCATCCATTCGAGTCGGTTGTCCGCTAATACGGCAACGTGCTCTCTTGCTTTCAATCCTAAGTGGATTAAAGCTTCAGCGAGCGCAATTCCCATATCATAAAGCTGTTTATATGAGGTAGGGTGGAATTCTTTATCCTCTCCCTTGCTCCAGAATACGGGTCGATCTCCAAATTTCTCGGTGGATTGTATTAACATATCCGCGAGGTTTTTATACATTTCCAATTCCTCTTTAGTGAGTTTTACCGGAATGATTTCCAGTAGGGTAAAAGCTGAATTAAGCTAAGAGGAAAAAGGAATGAGTCAACCAAATTTTCAAATGAGAGGATAGAGGGTGCGGTGCAAAAATTAGGAAAAGGAAGGACCGTCTACCTCGGAAGAGATAGACGGGAAGCAGTTATTATTGCTCTTCTCCGGCAGGAGTAGAAGAGGATTCAGTTGTTGGAGCCGATTCTTCTTTTTTACTTTCTGCTTTTTCCATCTTGGATTTTTTCTTAGATTTCTTTGCCTTTTTAGCCTTTTTGGATTTCTTAGCTTTTTTTCCTTTCTTTTCAGACTTTGTCTCTTTCGGAGTTTCAGTCTGAGTAGTCGGAGCGTCAGCGGCCGGTTCTTCCGCTACAAGTCCTGCAAATCCAGTCAGCGCCATTGCTGCTATCAAAAGTTGGGCAAGAATTTTCTTAAAAAGGGTCATTTTAAAGTTTCCTATTAAATAGAGTGATTGATTCTGAGAAGTGCAACATCCTTCCGAAAAAAGTAAATACGTTTTTTTCTAAAGAATGGAATGAGGAGGAGACCATTTTTTTCCGGAAGCCACGGCCAATTCTAGTCTTCTAAGATATTCTTTTTTTGGAATTTGATACGCACCGAGCCCCAGAGTAACGATGTTTAGCTGCTGGGTATCGAAAAGATGGAACTGATCTTTTTTGAGCGCCTCAAATAAATGATACAATCCGATTTTACCGAAATCAGGAACAAAGGAGAACATCGACTCACCCGCAAAAAAATTGCCGATAGCAACCCCATAGACCCCGCCTCCGAGTTTTCCGTTTTCATCCCAAACTTCGATTGAATGCGCATAACCGAGTTTGTGGAACTCGATATAACCTTTGATAAAAAGATCGGTAATCCACGTTTCTTCGCCCGGCCGATAGGCACAACAGCGCATAACTTGTTCGAATGCGCGGTTGAAAGTAATCGTATATTTCTTCTGATTGATTTTCCGTTTCACACGTTTCGAAATATGCAACTTGTTGAGATCGAAAATTCCGCGCGGATCCAGACAATACCAAAGAATCGGCTGATCCGACCAAGGAAAGATCCCATTCTTATAAGCATAAAGAAGTCTTTCCGGAGAAAGGTCTCCGCCGACCGCGACTATCTCCCGGTCCCAAACGTGCGGATTTCTAAAAAAGTCGGAAAAGTCTTTCAAAGTATTTTCCCATAATTCTTGTAAGACGGAAAAAGTGAAAAGGATTCTTCGATCGTATAAGTCGGTCCGTCCGAAGAGGATTTAGAAGAGTAGATATGAAATTCCAAAACCGGAAACCGGGAAGAAGAAAAGCCTGAGAATTCTTCCAAATAAAGAGATATCCGATCCAAGTTCGTATTTTTAAATCTCCCCATTGTTACGTGAGGATGATAGTCTTGGCGTTCCGGATTAAACCCGCGTTTTCGAAGACCGGAATCCAAAGTTTTCTGCAATTGAAGTAACGTTAGATTTTTCTCCACGTTAGCAAAAAGAATCGAAGGTGATTTTTGTTTTCCGAAAAAACCCACAGACCGAAGTTCCAGGTCGAAGTCGGGAAGTGAAATTTCGGAACAGAATTCGGAGATTCTTTCTACATCCTCGGAATTTTGTTCTCCTAGAAAAACTAAGGTGATATGAAAATTTTCATCGCTTACCCATTTGATATCGGGTAATCCGAAACAGATCGAGGTTAGCTGTTCTTTCACTCCGTCCGGAATGGAAATTCCCAGAAAAGTTCTCATCCTCGAAAGCTTAGAACTTCCGCGGATTTTCGCAACTAGATTCTAAACTCGAATTTTTTGCAGAATCTTCGATCTTTTGAACTCGCAAAATTCCCCGAAGCGAATTACAAAGAAAAACGGAATCGGAGGACTTTAGGTCCTCCAAAGAAAGAGAACGTTCATAAAAACCCTTTCGTTTTAAAAGTCGATTGCGATAGATCCCCGGAAGAATTCCGGAAGAAACAAGCGGAGTAAAGTAAGAATCTCCGATTTTCAGAAAGACGTTTGTGATACTTCCTTCCGAAATCTCATTTCTTTCGTTTAAAAATAAAACGTCCAAATAAGAAGAATTTCTGGATCGAGTTCCTTCTCGGTCGTAGACGTCTCTGAGATTTGTTTTGTGTTTTCTGAATTCTGAAGAGGAATCCATCCGGGTCGAGCTGATTTGTAAGTTTCCATCTTTTTGAAAGGAGGAAAGAATCGAATGTTCGAAGTAAAAGTTTCCGGTCGTATTCAAGCAAATTTTGATACGATAAGAATTCTTCTCCTTACATGCGGAACGAACTTCCTGCAGACAAGAATCCCATCCGTTTTCGGAGAAAGGAAGTTTCAGAATTTCAGCCGAAGTTTTCATTCTGATTCGATGCTCCTTTTGAAAATAGAAAATTCCATTTTTGTAAAGTATCGTTTCAAATAAGGAAAAGTTTTGAGGCGCTTCGGAAAAAAATTTCGCCTTTTCTAAAATTTCTAGCCATTCTTTTTCAGGATCCGAATCCCATGTGATTCCAGATCCAATTCCGATTTTTCCTTTCCCATGAGAAATTTCTAATGTACGAATCGCTATCGAAAAAACGGCGTCCGAATTTGGACGAAAAATTCCGATTGCACCGGTATAAAGCCCTCTCGGTTTTTCCAATTCTTGAATCAATTCCATCGCTCTGAGTTTTGGAGCGCCGGTAATCGAACCTCCGGGAAATAATTCTCGGAAAATGCCGGTGGTTGTGATTTCGTCCGAAAGTTCGGATCGAATCGTACTGGTCATTTGTAGAATCGTTTTGTATTTTTCCACGGAGAATAATTCCTGAACTTGGACGCTTCCTTTACGACTGATTTTTCCGAGATCATTTCTCATCAAATCGGTGATCATCAGATTCTCCGCTTTTTCTTTTTCGGAGTTTTTTAAAAACTCGGAGTTTTTTTCATCTTCGGATTCGGTTTTTCCTCTCGGGTATGTTCCTTTCATGGGTTTCGTGATTATACTTCGTCCTCGTTTTTCAAAAAAAAGCTCCGGTGAAAACGAAAGAACGTCCAAATCCGGAATTCGTATCCAAGATCCGTATGAAACGGGTTGCCGATTTGAAAGTATATTATAGAATGATAAGATGTTGCCTTCAAAATCGAAAAGGATCCGATCCGTATAATTGATTTGATAGATTTCCCCGAGAAAAAGTTTTTCACGAATCGATTTTAGATTTTGAAAATATTGATTCTGGTCCGGTAAGGATGAAATGTGAAATCCAAAATTTTGAGAAACGATTTCTTCAATCTTCGGAAGAATTTCCGGTTCTTGAAAAACGCCGAAATACAAAAACGGAAAATCCGTTTGAAAATTTTTTCGATTTATTCCTGAAAAAATTTCTCCGGCTTCGTAAGAAATAAATCCTGCGACGTGGAATCCATTTTGAATGTTGAGTTCGATTTCGTTAAGCGACGATTCGATTTCTTTTGAAGTAAATGCCTTGATTGTGGTGATTGGGTTACGAAAGAGAATCTTTCCGGAAGGATGGAATCCTTCATCGAAAATCATAAAAGGCTGGTCAGAGAATAGGAGTTCTTCGATTCTCATTTTAGAGCAAACTTAATTAGGATTGATGATTTTGTCTCTTCGTTTCAAAGCAATCATAAGAATCTCAGGAATCATTTTATTCTCCGGGATTATATATTATATTCTCGCCCAAATCGGAAGAAATACGGCGATTTATCCCGGATACGCATCCGCGATTTGGCCCGCATCCGGAGCGGCGCTTGGTTTAACTCTTATTTTTGGAAACTATACGATCGTCGGCGTTTTGATCGCGTCTTTCCTTTCCAATTCGGGCACGGATCTATTATCAGGAATTTGGATTGATCCGAATAAAAATTTATATCTCAGCGTTTCGATAGGTTTTTTCTCAGCGCTTCAGAGTTACGTCGGCAAAGTCGTGCTAACGAAACAAATTCCCGGCTGTAAAGTCTCCGAACGCACTTATTTCGTCCTTCTGTTTATCTTTCTTGAGGCGCTTGTCTGCAGTATCAGCGCGACCGGTTCCGTTACGACGATGTACTTGTTAAACGAAATCGAGTTATCGGGTTTGCGCCAAAGTTGGCTGACTTGGTGGGCGGGAGACACGCTCGGAGTTTATATCGGAGCCCCCTTTATTCTTTTTTGGTTTAGAGGAGAATACAAGATACCGAAAGTTTTTGATTTTTTAGAATCCATGACGTTACTTCTATTGATCGTATTTTTTTCTCTCGTATCATTCGATTTGGTTACTCCGATCCTCTCTTTGAGTTATCCTCTGGGATATATTTTAATTCCTTTGATTTTATGGTCCGCGTTTCGTTTGGGAGAAAGGGCGAGTAGTCTGGCAGTAGTCCTTTCCTCCGTGATCGCAATCCTCGGAACCATTTCCGGTTCTCCGCAATTTTATGCCGAAACGATGAATGCTTCCTATATATTGCTTCAATTTTTTATCGCTGTTCTTTCGATTACTAGTTTACTCGTCGTTAGTATCGTGAATGAAAGAAACGAGGCTGAAAACCAACTGAGAATCTCTCACCAAAGTCTAGAAGCCAAAGTTAAGGAAAGGACCCGAGAACTCCTTGAGGCGAACGAAATTCTCAGGGAAGAAATACTCGATAAAAACGAGGCAAGGGCCGCGTTGGAAAAAAGTCAGACCCGATACATGGGGTTGTTCGAACACCTTCCCGTCGCAATTATCGAAGCCGATTATTCCGAACTAAAACGTGTGTTAGACGGACTTCCGATCGATTTAAATGGAGATTCTTTCACGGATTATCTGGAGGAGAATCCGGATTTTGTACAACTTTGTTTTGATTCGATTCGGGTCATCGGAGTCAATCAAGAGACGGTGAATCTGCTTCGAGTGGATTCTTACGAAACCGTATTTAAGAACTGGAAACGTTTTTTTAGTCAGGATAATTTCAAAGTGTTTAGAAGGGTTCTTCGTAAAATTCGGGAAGAATCCTATTTTTACGAAGTAGAAGTCGGTTTTAGAGTCCAGGACAATACAAGGCTGGATATTAAAATTCGCTGGTCCGTCCCGCCCGGTTTTGAAACCTCTCTTTCCAGCGTGATCGTAACGCTGTTAGATTTCACCGAGATCAAATCCACGGAACGAAAGCTGCAACTTTCTTTGGAAGAGAAAGAAGTGATGCTCAAGGAAATTCATCATAGAGTAAAAAATAATCTTCAGGTGATTTCATCGCTTTTGTCGATGCAATCCGATTACGTTCATGATAAAGAAAGTCTTTCCGTTTTTAAGGAAAGTCAAAATCGACTTCGAACGATGTCGATGATCCACGAAGAATTGTATCAATCCGAGAACTTAGGAAAAATTCAGTATTCGATCTACATTGAAAAATTATTGAATCAGCTTTTTCAAGTTTATGGAAAAGCTGAATCGATTCGATTGATTACCCAGCTTGAATCTTTGGATATCAGCGTTAACAGAGCCATTCCAATCGGATTGATATTGAACGAATTAGTTTCCAATTCTCTAAAGTATGCGTTCCCACAAAATCTTTCCGCCACGGGTTTACCCGAGTTGAAAATATTTCTCTCTAAAAAGAATGAAAACTTAGAACTCAAAATCGAGGATAATGGAATCGGAATGCCTCTCGGGTTTGATCTTGACGATTCCACTTCACTCGGTTTGAAACTCGTAAATATTCTCGTGAGACAACTCAAAGGAAAAATCGATTTTTCCTCCGATTCTAAAAAGGGAACTCAGTTTACGATCTTAGTTCCTTTGAGCGTGGATCTCATCTGAGAATCTTCTGGTTTACAAAAAAAACTCCGACCCAAAACATTCTCACCGAAGTATGAAAAAAGAAGAAAAAATTCAGGCTCGAAGAGAGGAGATTTTGGACGCGGCCTTGGATATCTTTTCTAAGAAAGGATATCACGCCGCGGGAATTGCGGACATCGCCGGAAAATTGGACATCGGTCACGGAACCTGTTATCGTTATTTTAAGAATAAATTGGATATTCTTCATGCGCTTTTGGATCAAGTTCAGGCCGGACTTTCCGAAGTGATCTCAAGACAAAGTCCGGATAAATCCAATTCCTTGGAAGAATACAGATTTCAGATCGGAGAGATCGGTGCCGGTTTATTCGAACTTTTTGGAAAGGACGTTCGAATCGGTCAGGTTTTCTTTTTTGAAACTCAGGGAATCGACGATTCTATTTCGATCAAGATCAAAAAAACTTATGATCTTTCGGCGAAGGTTACGGAGCTCTATTTGCTTAACGGAGTAAAAAAGGGATTTTTAAGAAAGAATCTGGATACGGACGTCGCTTCGAAAGCGGTCAATTCCATGATGTTTGAGGGAATTCGTCAGTCCATTTCCCACAAATCAAACGAAGAATACGCGATTCGTTGGATGAAAGCGGTTCCGGACCTGATGTTGGATGGAATGAGGGCTTGATTTGTAATATCTTTTCTACTTTTGAAAAGAAGGAGTTCCTACTTTTTTTTTACTTGAAAAAAACTGAATGATGTGTCATTCTTTATTCAAATTTAAGAAATAGGAGAATTGAAAATGGTTCAAGTGGATGTTTTCTGGGCCTACGGATTAGGCGCAGGTTTTGCAATGGCGGCTTCTCGTCAGATTAAAAAAATTCAAAACTCGTCGGATTCTTCCCCGTTTGCGGCTTTGAAAGAGGTTGGTGAAAAGAAGGAAAAGATTCCATTTTGGAAAACTACATATTTTTTAATCAACGTGCTTTTCCTTTCCCTTGTCTTCGGACCATCGGGACTCTACTTGGTCTGGCAATTTACAAGTTGGGAAACGATGCAGGTCCTGGATAAATCGATGCCGGGTTGGTTGGTCACTCTTTTCGGTTTTACAAATGTTTCCCAGGGAATTCTCGCTTTCTGGATCGTTTGGAAACTTCTCGAAAAGTCGAAAGCATTTTTCGGTTTTTTACAAGTGATGCTGGGATATTTCGGAATGTTTTTTATTCTCGTTCACGGTTGGGACGGAGAAGGTTATAAAAGATTTTTTTCGGCGACTCGCGAAGAATACCTCAACAACTGGTCTTGGAATACTGCGCTTTCTTGGTTAACTTCCGATGTCGCGATCACGTTGTATGTCATGGGACTGATTATGATCCCGATCATGATCGTTATTATGTCCAGATGGTTAGAAGAAGGTCTTGAGATTCAAGGCGTTTCCCTCGAACAGGAAACGAAAGAAGGAAAGGGAAGCCCGGTTCAAAGAATCGTTTTCTTTTTTGGCTCGGTTTTTATCGGAGCACTTGGGCTAGCGATTCTTTCGAGTTTGATCATCCACACGCTTGGGTGGGTTTTGGGAAGTATCGTCGCGGCAGGAGTTCTTTATATATTAGGGATTTCTAAATTCGGAATTCTTTTCGCTTTTTACAAAGGAATTTTTCATCTCAAAGGAAACCCGACTTCACAAAGCGGAATTCCTGCGGAAGCAAGAGCTTAGACTTCGAGAGCCTTTTTGTATTCCTGAATCAATAGATCCGGGTCTTCGATTCCGACGGAGATCCGGATGAGATTTGGGTCCAATCCGTTTTCTTTTAAGAATTCGAGTCCTTCTTTTTTGGTCACTAATTCGTAGTGAGCCAAATAAACATAAAGCATGTTTAATGTGAATTCGGTTCCAAAGCTCGGGCCTTTTAGCAGCGCCAATCGATCGTAAAATGTTTCCAATGGAATCGAAAGCTCGATGGATAAAACTCCCGCTTGAATTCCGGGAATTCTTGTAATCTTTGAAAAGTTATCCGAGGACTCGGAAGATCCCGTCCAAAAAACATTCTTGATCCCGGGTTGTTTGGAAAAGAAATCCGCTAATTTTATTACATTGCCGCTGATTTTACGAACACGATCTTCGTATCCTTTGATTTCATAAGCGAGTCTTTCACAATCGCGAATATAAGGACTTTCCACCAACTCTTTACAAATCGGAAGAATTTCCTGAAACCATTGGGAGTTTCGATTTAGAATCAGAGCTCCCATCATCAAATCCCCGTTTCCACAGGCGAACTTCGTAAGACTTTCTATGATTCCATCCACGTACGGAAGCACATCGATTACTGCGGATCCGGCGATGGAAATATCGGCGATCAATGGAACTTTATGTTTATCCACGATCGATTTTAGTTTTAGATAATCCGGAACCAAAAGAAGGGGATTGGTCGGGCATTCGGTGATTATGCCCGCGACACGATCTCCATTTTGATTCAGAAATTGTTCGAGATCATCCAAGTCCGTCGCGTTATGGATCACATAAGAATCGTTAGTGTATTTTTCCATGATGCGGATATTATCCACATACAACCAACCCAAACGGATCCAAATCGTTTTGTTCCGCTTTTTTTGAATTCGATTTAAGGCTTCGAATACGGTATAAACCCCGTTCATGCCGGAAGAAGAAAGTAGAATCTCGGGATTAGAATTTCCATAAAAGGAAGAAAGCGTGGAAATAATTTTCTGAATAGGATTTTCTTTTTCAACCTTCTCTCGAAAGATTTCCTGAAGAATTCCTTTTTTTAAAAGAAAGTCCTCCGCTTTTCTGGAGGACGCAAGACAACCCGTGTGTTGAATGAAGGATAGAATTTCTTTTTCCAATTCTTTGAGGTTCGGAATGACTAACGTGACGATTTCCTCGTCTTCTATGATTTCAAATTCTTGAATGGAGAATTTTTGGACGATCGTGTCCGCGGCTTTTCTGGAAGAAACGATAAACTGAGGAGTGGTGATCTTTCTGTTTTCGCGATTGTAATCTAAAATTCTCGCGATATAAGAATGCGCCACAAATCTAGGATAACCCGACTTCAATCGGGAAAGAGTTTCGGTTCTTTTTTCTTCGTAGCCGACGACGTCGATAAGATGAGGAAGGCTTACCGATACGGCATGAATGTTTTCGAACGGAATTCTCTCTCCGCAAAGAGTCCTATGTGGTTCGCTGATTTCTTTTAACATTTCTTTGATTCCAGTTCGAGATCGATCCGTGATTTTTCAACCTGTAAAATTCTAAGATTTAGCTCTTTAGCTTGGTTGTGTTTCTGAAATTTTCCGAATTCGATCTTCCTCAGTGAGAGCGCCTATGAGTTCGTCCAAGTCGCCTTCCATGATTGCGGAAAGATTATGACTCGTAAATCCGATTCTATGATCCGTACATCTTCCCTGAGGAAAGTTATAGGTTCTTACCCTTTCGGATCGGTCCCCGCTTCCGATCATTTGTTTTTTGATCGCATCCGAAGCTTGTTTTTTGTCTTCGGCTTGTTTTTCGAGAATTCTCGCGCTCAAAATTCTCAGAGCTTTGGCCTTGTTTTTGTGTTGAGACTTCTCATCTTGACAAGCTACTACAACTCCGGTCGGGATATGTGTGATTCGAACGGCGGAGTCCGTCGTGTTTACGTGTTGCCCGCCGGCGCCAGACGAACGGTAAACGTCGATTCTTAGATCGTTTTCGTTGATCTCGACTTCTTCCGCGTCCGCTTCGGGAAGAACGGCTACCGTTACGGCACTCGTATGAATTCTTCCGCCGGACTCGGTACTTGGAATTCTTTGAACTCGATGAGTTCCAACCTCGAATTTGAAAAGATCGTAAGCACGATCGTCTTCCAAAGCAAAAATAATTTCTTTCAAACCTCCGATTCCCGTAGGAGAAGAATCGATGATCTCGGTCTTAATTTTGTTCTTATCCGCGAAACGCGAATACATTCTAAAAAGATCGGCGACGAAAAGCCCCGCTTCCTCCCCGCCGGTCCCGGCCCTGATTTCAACGAGGATGTTTTTACCCGAATTCGGATCGGGAGGCAAAAGAAGAATTTCGAGTTCTTTTTCGAGTTGTTCGAGTTTTTCACCTGCTTGCCGGATTTCCTCCTTGAGCATCAGGTGCATTTCTTCGTCCTTTTCAGACTGGATCAATTCTTCCGCGTCTTTTTTATCTTTTGTAAGTTTGAGATATTCTTCCACCTTGAGATAGAGAGGCGTCAAACGGGATCTTTCTTTGTAAAGATTTTTTAGCGAAGACGGATCCTTCGCCAGATTTAACTCTTCGCTGATCCGAAGGTATTTTTCTTGTATTTTTTCAAGTCTATCTATCATTGAATGAACTCGACCTTTCCTTTGTAAATCAACCCACTCTATGGAAAACCATATTTCCGTCGCAGAAGCTTTTTCTGAAAAATTCTTAACCTTACTGACCGACCTCAGAGGATATCGCAGTCCCTTCGGTAAAACCGTGGGCGACCCGAGCGATTTGATCGAAGAATGCGTGCAGAAGGCCGCGATCCGAGCCGGGGCGGTCAGCGCCGGGCTTTCGATTCCTAAAATGCATTTGGGATATCTGACCTTATTACCCGAAATGATCTTGTTCTACAGAATCCAAGGTCATCTCGTAAAAGATATCGCCGCTCTTTACGGAAAGGAATCTCAGGTTTCCCCGGAGATCATGAGTTACTGCATTTTTCCGGATACAAACCACGCCCTGATTCGATCGATTGTTCGAGACGTGGGAAGCAGAGTCCTTGTTAGACCCGCGTCCTTGGAAATTCTTCGTTCGATCGGCTTTCATCTCGGCTGGAAATTGTTTCGTAAGAATGGGAATTCTTCTTCGAGATACGCTTGGCTTCCGTATTTGGGGGCGGTCTTGAACGGAGGAATTTCGTTTTTGGATACAAAAACCACCGGAAGAAGGGCGACCGAACTTTTTCAAAAAGAATTCGAATTTACAAACAAAATCGATGAATAGACCCCAAAGAGAAACTGAAACATATTATGAATATTGAATCCATTTTGAAAAATAAGATCGTATCAAGAACGTTTATCCTTAAGAATACGATTTTGATTTTGTTTACGGTTTCTTTTTTTAATCTCTGCAAAAGTAGCCACGAAACCTTTATCGAAGAAATTCAAGAGCTGGTAGAACAGGAAAAATACGAAAAGGCCGCGGACAAATTAAAGGACAAACTTCAATCGCCGAAAGATCGCGATGAAATTCTTTCCTCGGAAGCTCCGGATTCGGCAAGGGTGATCGAATTTTCAAATGATCGATTGAAGCTGGTTTGGACCGAAGATCAAAAAATATTCTATCAAGACCTCTCGGCAGGAGAAAACAATTCAAGAAGTTTGGATCAGGTTCCTTCAAATTTATCTCTTTCACAAAACGCAAATTATGCGCTGGTGGAATATCCGATGCAAACATCCGGAGGTTGTAGATACGTTGCGATTTCATTGAAGGATTCGAGTCTTTCTTACGAAGCGGGAGCTCAGGTCTCCTGCAAGAATCGCGGATCGATTCTTCCGGACGGGTCTAAAATTTATTACTTTGTGGATGATAATCTATACGAAGAAAAAACGGTGGAACCTAGAAAGCCGGTCTTAGTATTGAATAAGGAGAAAATCGTTTCTCCGTTTCCGAATTTAAAAACTCGTTCTCTCATGTATTCTTCCGGAAATTCTTTTTTGATTTTTTCCGGTAATGCAGGCGCATACAATCTTTACTGGTTTCATCCCACACAAAAGACCGCGGAAAAAATCGATAAGGATATTCTGAGTCCGATTCTTTATTACGGCAACGGTGAAAGCGCGTATTATATCGGCGGCGAAATCGGTAAGTTGCATCTAAGAAGAATCAACTTTTCTTCGAAAGGGAAACCTGCGATCACGAAACTATTTACGGTGAGCAGAAAGGAAATTTATCCTTGGAAATTGGCGAAGAAAAATGAGTTTCTTTCGGGTTATTCAGGCAAAGTTCATCTCTGGGGGCCTTTGAAAAAAAGTCAAAATCTCCCGATCCTTTGTGAAAGAGCTTATCTTTCCGGCGATGATCGGATCGTCTGTGAAACGGAACCCGGTCAATTGATTTTGAGCAAACTCGACTTTCAACCTGAAGATTGGAGTATCTGGAAACTCTACGAAGAAGTTCGCAGCAAATAAGGATTATAAGAATAGGTTGAGAATCAACGGCTCTTTGCTGTTCACGCCCGGAGTCGGAGCACCGTATCTCGTCTTTACGTAACTTCCGCCTTCGAAATCTCGATCGATCAACGAACCGGAAGGAATCACTCGAATCGTTGATTCGAAATTGGATTTAGTCGCCCATTCTTTCAGAAATGTCTCCGATGATTCTTCTCCGATCGCGATGATCCTGGAAACGAACGTCTTCTTGATCTTTTCTTGGAACTCAGTGTTTTTGAATTCTTCTAAATAAAAAATGCCGAATCTTGCAAATGGAAATTGATAGCTGATTAATGGAATGTCGTTCTCTTTCGGAGAGGAAAGATTGCTTTCCGTAAACTTGGAAAGATCTTTTCTCCATACTTCCGAAGGATTGTGGAATAGAAATTCTTTGGCGAGTTTTCCGTTCGGTTCAAAGAGAAACACAAATTCTTTCCATTCCCCTTCCGAATTCGAAATCAAATTTCCGTTTTCCAGATTTGCACCGGGCAAAAGGATCGAACCCGGCATAAGATAAACTCCATAGGTTCTGGAAAGATTAGAAAAGATTCTTTGATAGGTGGATGAAATTTTTGAATACGGATCGGTCCTTTGTCCCGTAATCAACCCGATCCAATTTTTAAAACGAATTTCCAGGCTCAAAAGGAAAAATGCTCTTTCTAAATTTGGGCTGGAGAAAACTTCCTGACGCGCATTTAGAAAATATAAAAAACTTCCGGAATGGGAAGGAAGGACGACTAACGTATTTTTTTTGATGAATCCTTTTTGTTTCGCCTGTTTGAGCGGATTATCCAGGGTTTTCAAAAATCTTTCTTCCGAAGAAAAGTCTTCGAGTCGCCATTCGGGCTGGATTACAAGAATATTTCCCGCGTTTCTGTCGTATCCGGCGGTAAGAATCTGATATTCTTTTTGTTTGAGTGCCGCGTATTGTTCCGAAGAAATTTCTTTTCCGGAAAAAATAGATGCGATTCCCAAAAAAATAGGAATCAAGATAAACGATACGATTGTGTTTTTCCAAAATGGAGTCATATTCTTTTTCTCTAATGAACTAAAGATGAGTATTCCTTGAGATAGAGATTGACCGCGTCGAGCATGTATTCCGAGAACAACGGACTCGGATTGTAAGAATGGACGTTTTCCCAAGCGATGTAGTCGTGTTCTTCGGAAAGTCGAATTTCCCCGCCTAAAAAATTCGCGTGATAGGCGACGATGATACAAGGAAAGTTGCCCTCGTTGACGCGGTGTTTGTGAATAAAAAGAGGTTTTGCTGAAACTTCGATTTGAACGTTCGAACCTAATTCTTCTTCGATTTCGCGTTCCATACTGAGTTTCCAATCTTGGTAAAACTCGTCCTCGTTCATTCTTCCGCCCGGCAGGTCTCCAAGGCCCGATTTTCGATCTCTGAGAATCAGTAATTCGTCTCCCTTTCTTAGAAATAGTTTTTGAGTGATTTGAAAGAAGCCGTGTTTGCTCAAGGATGATTCATTCTCCGAGTTTCCATACAGGGGCTGATAATTTTTCTTTGCTGACAATCATTTTTATCTTCGTCTCCTATTTTGCGTGCTGATCCGCAAAAGGAGTCAAAACAAGATTCTTAGATAATTATAAGAATCTTGTTTGTGATTTTCGGAGTTGGAACTTAACGATTGGAATAGAAGAACGCCAAGATTAAAGTGAGGACGATAAATATTAAGTTTAGAATAAAACCGGAATGAAGTTGTTTTCGTTCCGTCGGTTTTAGAAAATACGCGGCAAAGATGACGGATATAAATCCCCCTAGATGAGCCCAACGAGCTACTCCGTCGTCGTTAAATACATTGGTTATATCAGAGTAAACCATGATCCAAGCGACGAGAAATACGGGAAAGGGAATGTTCTTCTGATTAAAACGCAACGAGAAGGGGGAAAGAAGCGCTGCCACTGCGGCTATTCCGGAAATTGCGCCGGAGGCTCCGACTACGGGCGTCGAATCGTGTAATATAATTCCTCGAATGAAAGAATCCAAAAGGGAAGAAATTAAAGCTGCCATAAAAAAGAAAAGAAGCCATCTTCCTTTTCCGGCCTTGTATTCCACTGCTCTTCCGAGAAAAAAGAGATAAAACATATTTCCAAAAAGATGAAAGATGTTTCCGTGATAGAACACGGCTCCGATCCACGAGATCGGCTGGATATGTCCCGGATGATTCAGGAAATACTGCCGTATCAAATGTTCCGGTAAAAAAATGTTCACCAGAAAAAAGGTCGCGGTCATTAAAAAAACAAAAAAGGTCGTTAAAGGAAATTCAAAAAGAAGAATCCGAATCAAAGTGTTTCCTTTCCTCCGGGAAAATATCGAGTGAGATAGGATTTCAGAATGATCTTCAATTCGATGATCATTCTACTGGAAAATTCCTTATCTTTTTGCTCGCGTATCCAACGGTTCAAAATCGCATCCGTTACTTCCACGATAATTCTTGAGATGATATTATTTTCCGCAGGATCAACCTGAAACTGGGAAAGGATTCTAGAAACGTTCGCTGAGATTTTCAAATTGTTTTCCCGGTCAATTTCAATCAGCTCAGGATCCTGTTTCATGGAAGACCAAAGTGGAGCGAATCCCGGCTCGGTCAGATAAAAATTGGCAAAAGAATCGATTACGAGATCGATCAGCTCTTCCCAATTTTGCCCTGAAAGATCGGATTGAAAGATTTCGGAAAGCATTAGATTGACTCTTTCCAAATGTCTTTGGCCAACCGCATTCAAAACTGCGTGTTTATTCGGAAAGTATTGATACAAGGAACCGATTGGAATTTCAGCTTCTTGGGCAATCATATTTGTTGTGATTGCTTCCGCGCCGTTGCGTTCTAGCAAAACAGCTACTACGTCCAAAATTTTCTGAACGCGATCGATGGATCGTCTCTGAGAAGGTTCTTTTCGTGGATCCAAAAGAGACGGGTTTTTCGCTGATTCGCTATTTATAACTTTCTTATTCTTTATTGTTTTCTTTGAAATCAAAGCAAATCTCCACCGCAGAAACGGCCAGGTTCCATTTACAGATTTCATGGGAGAAATTCAAGAAAAGTATTGAGCGAAAAATGAATTGTTCTCAATTTCCGGTCGGAAAGTTCCTTTCCATTCATTTAAGAATTGAATGAAAAAAGTAGAATTCTCAAATGCAAAGATCCAATGGAGCTCAAAAGGATTCAAAATTGAATGATTCGAATTATAGTGTAACATCTGCATTCTTGAATTAGAGAATTGGGATTCCACTTTACCTGAAATTTGTTACACAGACTGGAAAAGAAATTATAGTTCGGAAAGGTTGGTGTGATAAATTATAAAATTCTAATTGATTCTTCCTAAAAATTGAATGAACCAAGTGATCTAAAAATTTTCAAAAAAAATTCACCTTTTTTAAAATAAGATAAAAAAATTCGCCATCGACAAGGCCCTTCTTTCGATTTCCGGAACCGTATTGTGGAGAAGGAAAAAATGAGCTTGAACTCGAAAGAAAGGAAGGTGCAAATATGGGAATGGATTTAATCCATAGAATTCCACGCAAGTTAGAAGAACTTTTGGGTCCGGAAGGAACGGATCAATTTGTGGTTTTTCTAAACGATGCTTTAACGGCTTCGAAAACATCCACTCTCGAATCGTCAGCAAATCTATTTGAAACGAGCTTTCTCACCGAGAGCAGAAACATATTCTTAAGTTTAGAAGCATTGAAAACAAGTGTTTCCACCGAGCTTGAAAAATTACGTTATGAAATCAAAATCGAAGCTACGGATATTCGAGGTGAAATTTCAAATTTTCGCGCTGAAGTAAAGATCGAAGTAGCAGAATTAAGAACGGAAATGGCCGAGCTTAAATCTGAATTTAAAACGGATAACGCCAATCATAGTAAAGAAATTTCAGAACTTAGAGAAGAATTAAGAATCGAAATCGTAGAACTTCGAGCCGATTTAAAATCTGAAATCATCGAATTGCGAACGGAGTTAAAGACCGAAATTGCGGAAGTAAAAGCCGAACTGAAAGAGGAAATTACGGAACTTAGGACGGAGTTAAAGACCGAAATTGCGGATGTAAAAGCCGAACTGAAAGAGGAAATTACGGAACTTAGGACGGAGTTGAGATCTGAAATTGCAAATGTAAAATCTGAAATTGCCGACTTTCGAACTGAGGTGAAAACAGAAATCTCGGATGTTCGAATCGAATTACAAAAGTCAATCGGTGATATTCATAAATCGATCGTTCTACAGACTCGTTGGATCCTTGGAGGCATGTTGGGAGTTGCTACACTTTCAGCGGCTTTAGGAAAAATTCTTAATTAATTTTTGCCGAAGAAGGGACTCGCCCCTCCACAGTCTCGCATCGTGCTCGACTAAGTTTCGGGGCGTCTTTCTCGCGCACTCATCCATCCTGGATTCGTGTCGCTTTTTTTCGCTTCTTACGGAAGCTCAAAACGCTCTCGCTCGAAAGCTTCGAGTCCAAGTTTGATTGTTCTATTACTTTTTGCCGAAGAAGGGACTCGAACCCCCACGACCTTGCGATCGCTGGCACCTGAAGCCAGTGCGTCTACCAATTCCGCCACTTCGGCGAGGTGGAATGCAGTTAGAAACTGCTCTTACAATCTCGAGAGGTTTGGCTTTTCCGTCATCCATTATTTTGGAATTCATTGACACGGAGGTCGTTCGGATTCTATGATCCAGGTAGAATGAAAGCTGAACGCAAAACCTCCGAAACCGAAATCAAACTGGAGATGAATCTCCGCGGAACCGGTAAGTATCGTTTTGATACTGAAATTCCTTTTTTTGAGCACATGCTTTCTCATATTTCCAAACACGGTTTGATCGATTTGGATCTCTGGCTGAGAGGAGATATTGAAATCGATTGTCATCACTCTGTGGAAGATACCGCAATTCTTCTGGGAAACACCATTCATAAACAACTCGGTGATAAGGCCGGAATTTTTCGATACGGACATTTTACTCTTACGATGGACGAGGTTCTCACCACGGTTGCCGTGGATCTCGGTGGTCGTTACTTTTTTAAATACACGGGCCCGGAACTTACCGGAAAATTCGGAATTTATGACGCCGAGTTGTCCCTAGAATTCTTACAAAAACTCGCTCTCAATGCGAAGATGAATCTTCACGTCGTCGTTCACTACGGCGACAACAGACATCATATTCACGAGTCTATCTTTAAGGCCTTGGGCAAGGCTTTGAGAATGGCGATTGCTCAAGATTCTGCGGCAGCGGGAGCGATTCCCTCGACAAAGGGAGTTCTTGAGTGATTGCAATTCTGGATTATGGAATGGGAAACATTCATTCCTGCATCAAAGCCGTTTCCCTTTATACAAATGACTTTGTTTTTACGAAGGATCGTGCTACGATTGAAAACTCGGACGCTTTGATTCTTCCCGGCGACGGTCATTTTGACAAGGCTATGGAGAATCTAAACGCGACGGGGTTGCGAGATACGATCGATAAACACGTAAGCGCAGGGAAACCTCTCTTCGGTATTTGTATCGGCTTTCAGATTCTTTTTGAATCTTCGGAAGAGATTGCCCAAGATACAAAAAAAGATCAGATCGAAGGTTTAGGTTATATCAAGGGAAAGATTCGCAAATTTCACGGTAAGGATTTTAAAGTTCCTCATATCGGTTGGAATCGTCTTCAGTTTCGTAAGAAGGATAAGAGTATTCTTTTGAAGGGAATTCCGGATCAGTCTTTCTTTTACTTTATTCATTCTTACAGGCCGACAGACGCGGAAGGAAACGCGATCACCGGACTCTGCGACTACTATCAGGAAAAATTTCCTGCGGTTGTTGAAAAAAATAACATCTTCGGCACTCAGTTCCATCCCGAAAAATCGCATACTCACGGACTTAAACTTTTGGAGAATTTTATTCAATCTGTATGATCATCATCCCCGCAATCGATTTATTAGATAATTGTGCAGTCCGTTTGTTCAAAGGAAACTACGAAGAAAAAAAAATCTATTCTTCAGAACCTTGGAAGCTCGCCGAAGGTTTTAGTAAGAATGGAGCTTCCTTGCTTCACTTGGTCGATCTCAACGGCGCGAGAAATCAGGTCGGCGTAAACGAACATTCTATCCTAAAAATCCGGGAAACGACTTCGCTAAAGGTTCAGTTAGGCGGAGGAATCCGAGATAAGGAAAAATTAGAATACTATCATAAAATCGGAATCGACCGCTTCATCATCGGGACCGCAGCCGTGACCGATCCGGATCTTCTAAAATTCGCTCTTGAAACCTATGGAAAGGATCGAGTCGTTGTCGCGGTGGATGCAAGAGACGGAATCGTTAAAATTTCGGGTTGGGAAAAAGATTCGGGCGTTCACTATCGGGATCTTTTGGAGAAGCTTGCAAAAGCAGGAATCGAACACGTGGTTTTTACGGACATCGCGCAGGACGGAACTCTGGCTGGACCAAATCTGGAAGCATATCGAGAAATTCTCAATTCGTTTCCTTTTCAAGTCATCGCCTCGGGGGGAATTTCTTCGCTCAAGGATCTTATGGATCTTTCTTCACTGGATACGAAAATTCCTCTCTACGGAGTGATCACGGGGAAAGCTTTATACGAAGGAAAATTAGATCTCGCGGAAGCGATTTCTTCACTCTAAGAAGGAAACGGAAGAAATCATCTGGATTTTTCTTTTCACTAAAAATGGAACTATGCATAAAGGTAAATCGATCTTACAGGATCGGGGAAATTCATGAATCAATTATCAAAAAATAAAATTTCGATCATTCTCTCTGCTTTAGGTCTGATCCTCTCCTTTCTTCTCATCCAAAAGTACTACGGAGATCCGAGCTCCGTCGGAGAAGCCCTTTGTAACGCAATCAGCGAATCCGGTTCCTGTGATAAAGTTTCCGAGAGTTCTTTTTCTGCGATTCGCAATGTTCCCGGTTTAGGAGATCTTCCAACCGCGCTTTTCGGCTTTATTTTTTACGGATTTGTAGGATTTCTTTTCGTTCTTTCAGAGATTAAAAAAGAAACTGCAGAATCGAATCTCCGTCTTGCATTTTACGTTTTACTATTGGGTTTGGTCGCGGATGTCGGACTGTTTATTATTTCGGTCGGTGTGATCAAAGCGTTATGCGGTCTTTGCGCCGCTACTTACGTGGTTACGATCGCACTGATTGTAGTAAATTATCCGGGGTTTAAATCGATCTCCGATAAATCAGTTTCCGCAGTAACAAACGGCCTAAACGGAAATTTTCTAAATCTTCTGATCGTAATTCTTTCTTTTTTTGTTTTCGGTTTTTACGGGGGAAGAATTTCTACCGGCGGCGGGAGTCTTGTTTCGGGTTCCGCTTCCGGTGAAAAAGCGATTCCAATTCTTCTAAAAGAATTCGAATCCACTCCTGCGGTTCAGATCGATCTAAAAGAAACTCCGATTGTAGGAGATCCGAACGCGCCGATTACGATCGTGAAATATGCCGACTTCAACTGCGGGCATTGTATGCACACGAGCAAAATTCTTAAATCCTTTCTCACCGAATACGACGGGATCATCAAAGTGGCTTATAAGAATTTTCCCTTGGACGGAAATTGCAATCGACTCGTTGGCAGAAAATCACCCGAAGCGAGTTCTTGTGTAGCCGCCAGCGCCGCGCTTTGTGCGAATCAACAAAACAAATTTTATCCGGTTTATACCGGTCTTTACGAAGACAATGAAACCGGTGTGATGCACACGGTTGCAACCGTAAGCAGACTTGCGGAGAAAAACGGTCTTAAAATGGATCAATTCCGCTCTTGTATGAGTTCCCCAAAAATCAGGGATCAAATCAATCGAGAAGTCGACGAAGCTGAAAAATTGAAAATCAATTCGACTCCGACTTTGTTTATCAATAATAAACCTCTTCCGAAAAGCGGAACTCCGGACGTAGACTTTTTGCGCCAATTGATCAATCAGCTTATCAGCCAAAGCTGATCGATTTTCGGAAACGATGGAGACGGAGAAACGATTTTGCAGGAATTGCGGAACCCATATTTTAGCGGATTCGCTTCAATGCGTTTTCTGCGGATCGTTTCAGTCGAGAGAGGGAATTCCGCTCTTACGTTTTCTTTCCGAAAGTAAATTTTTTAGAATTAAAATCCTATATCCCGGAATTCCGAGTTTCGGATTTTTTCTTCTGATATCGAGTTTCGTTTTTTGGAGAAATTTTATTCCCCTTTCCTTACCGATTTTATTTTTCTTTTGGTCGCTGGTTTTTTCCGTATCGGGCTGGATCGGAGAATTGATCCTGGATCTGAAATTCCGCGGAGACGTGAAGGATTTTCGAGAAGGTTTTATCGAATGGCAGAAACATCTCTATGACCGCTCCCCGTATCTTTCTTATCTTGGAATGATTTTGTTTGTCGCAACTCCCTTGATTCAATGGCAAAATTCTCTTTGGTTCTCTTTGGCTTCCGCTAGTATTTGGACCGCTTTGGTCTCTTTTATTTTTCTAGTCATCGTCCCACTGATTTAGAAATTTATGAATTTTTTTCATCTCAAAAGAACCTTTAAACTTCCGGTAACTCTCAACTGGATTTTGGGAGGAGGGTTTGTTTCCGTCCTTTTTTCCATTTTAAAATTTTTTAATACGGAAGGATTGGAAAAAGTTTCTTACGGCGAATTGATTCTATTTTTGGTAGTAAACGCAGTCACGGCTATTCCCTTAAATTATCAGTTGGCAAACGGACGCTGGAATCTTCAAAAATGGATGAAGATATCGTTTTACGTCTGGCATATCCCGATGCTACTTTTTAACGCCTGGCTCATGGTTCAAGTTCCGGATTTTATGGTCGTGATGCTCACGGCTTTGTACGCAAGTTATCTCGCGCCCTTCGGGATGATGGAAAGGCGGTATTTTATTCTTGGCGCGTTGATCTATTCGTTCTCTCTGTTTCTCTTTTATTTTACGGGCATTGCGGGAACCTCGCCTATTCGTCTGAGCGATAGAACTCTCGTGATTTTCTTTTTTATCTTCGTCTTAACGATTCTTTTGTATTTTTACTGGATGAGTATCGCTTCCGGTTTTCTAAAATCGCAAAGTTCAAAGGTTCAAAAACTTCTTCGAACTTCTCGAAAAGACAAACGCAAACTTTCCGAGGAGAGAAAGACCATCGAAGAATTGATGGCTCAGTTAAATAAGTCTTTTCAAATCATCAAAAAAGATCTGCTCACTGCCAAAAGAATCCAGAAGATAATGCTTCCTTCCGGTTTCGAACATTATTCCGATTTGGATATTCGCGCCGAGTATATTCCCAGAGACGAGGTCGGAGGAGATTTTTACGATATCACTCGCGTCAACGAAGGAGTCTATCGCCTCTTTTTGGCCGACGCAACCGGACACGGAGTTCAAGGCGCACTGATTACGATGGCGATCAAAGTCGGATACGAATTCTTAAAAAATTCAGGGAAACGACCGGGTGAAATATTAGAGATTTTGAATTCAGAGTTTATAGAAAAATTCAGATCTCTAAATCTCTATTATACTTGCATTCTTGTCGATCTTGATTTGAACAAAGGTGTCTTACGTTATTCTTCCGCCGGTCATCCAGATCAGATTTTGATGCAAAATTCGGAATTTATAACACTTTCAAATACGGGAAGAATGATAGGGCTTTCTCCCGCGTCCATCTACAAGGATAAAATTCTAAAGATTCATTCGGAAGATCAAGTTTTACTTTTTTCCGACGGTCTTTTCGAAGAACCGAATTTAAACAAAGAATTCTACGGTGAAAAAAGACTTCATAATTTATTAAAGAAGGAAAAAGAAAAAACATCACGGGAACTCGTAGATATTATTTTGGAAGACTTAGAAAAATTCACCGAAGGAACCGGTTTTCAGGACGATTTAACCGTAATTTGCTTACGAATTTCCAAGGATTCTTCGATCGGATAAACGTTTTCTTTTCCAAGGAAATAATAATTTTACCGAAATCCATTCGAGATACAAAAATAGAATTTTCATTCTTTCCCAGATCTTGTATTTTGTCACACTATGTTCAGTATAACGGCGCGAAAGCGGATCCTTTTCGGTTTTTTGTTTTTAATATTTCTTTCTTTCACCTTTCTCTTACATACCGTCTTCTTTAAACCGATAACACTCGGTCTTTTTTACGAAAAAGTTTTTTGGGAAGCCGTTTTAGACGATCCCGAATATCTTACGTCACTCGGTGTTCTCAACAATCTTGGGATCGACGGTTATCAAAAAAGACTAACCGATATATCGATTGAAAAACAAAAACAAGACCTGGAAAAAACAAAGAAAAATCTAGAAACTCTTCTTTCTTACGGAAAGGAGGGATTGGCGGATCAAGAACTGCTTTCTTTCGAAATTTTGGAATGGTCGCTTCGTCTTCGGATCGCGGGCGAAAGATTTTTGTTTCACGATTATCCAGCCAATCAGTTATTCGGAGTTCAAAGCCAAATTCCGACTTTTTTAGTCACACAACATCCGCTAAAGTCATCCAAAGACGTGGAGAATTATATCCTTCGATTGGGTGCGGTTCCTAAAAAAATCGATCAATTGATCGCAGGAATTTTACTTCGCGATCAGAATCGGATTCTTCCTCCTGATTTTATCTTAGATCGTTTGATCTCGGAGGTGTCGGGTTTTATTTCAGTTCCCGCGAGGGAGAATATTCTCTATGCAGCCTTTGAAAAAAAACTCAGAAAGATAGAATCCATTCCAAAAGAAAAACAAGACCTTTATCTCATTCAAGTTCAGAATTCTATCGTTACTCAGATTTTTCCCGCATATTCCAAATTGCTGAACTTATTTAACGAGCAAAAAAAGCACTCCGATTCAAGAGCGGGAGTTTGGAAACTTCCGGACGGAGATCAATACTATTCTCACGAATTAAAAAAACATACTACGACCGACTTAACCCCGGAAGAGATTCACAATATCGGTCTTTCCGAAGTGTCGCGAATTCAGACCGAGATGAAAACGATTCTAAAAGGACTCGGTAAAAATCAACCGATTCCGGCGGCAATGGCCGCGCTTCGAAAAGAATCCCAATTCTTATTTCCGGATACCGAAGAGGGAAAACTTCAAGCTTTAAAAGAATATAAGAATATTCTAAAGGACGGCGAGGAAAAAACCAAAGCCCTTTTTTTAAGAATGCCCGATGGAAAAGTCGAAGTGGAAAGAATTCCCGTTTTTAAAGAAAAAACGGCGCCGGGCGCTTACTATGACGAGCCTGCTTTGGACGGCTCCAGACCCGGAATTTTTTACGCTAATCTCAGAGATACGAAGGAGATTCCGAAATTTGGGATGAGAACCCTTACCTATCACGAAGCGATTCCCGGTCATCATTTGCAGATCGCGATCATGCAGGAACTAAAAGGGCTTCCTCGTTTTAGAAATACGATTACGTTTACGGCTTATGTCGAAGGTTGGGCGCTGTATGCGGAAAGACTTGCGAAAGACTATCGTTTTTTTGAAGACCCATATTCCGATTTAGGAAGGATGCAGGCTGAACTTTTTCGAGCTGTTCGTTTAGTAGTGGATACAGGGCTGCATCATAAACGTTGGACTCGGGAAGAGGCGATTTCCTATATGATGCAGAATACGGGAATGGCCGCTAAGGATGTTACCGCCGAAATCGAAAGATATATCGTTTATCCCGGACAAGCCTGTTCTTACAAACTTGGAATGTTAAAAATTTTAGAACTTAGGGAATCGGTTCGAAAAAACAAAAAGGAAAAGTTCGATATCCGCGAATTTCATTCCGTTGTTTTGGATAGCGGTTCTTTGCCTCTTACGATTCTTGAGAGGTTGGTAAAAGAGAAATTGTTAAGCGAATAAAAATAAACCGAATTCAGTCTGCAATCTTCGGCGTATGATTTAAGGTTCTATCCTTTCCCGCGGTATATGCCTGTTCGATGGCTGCGTGGAGGTATTCCTTCGCTTTACCCACGGCTTCTATAAGAGAATTACCTAACGCCAAATACGAGGTAATCGCGGAAGAATAGGTGCATCCGGTTCCGTGTGGATAGAATCCGCTTATGAAAGGTTTTTCAAAGTAAGAAGTTCCATTTCCATCGTAGAGAATATCAAGAGCGATTTTCTCGTTTTGTAGATGCCCGCCCTTTAAGAGAACGGGAACTTTAAATCTTTCGAAAATTTCTTTGGCAAGGTCCGGCATTTCGGCGCGGCTTCCGATTTTTTTTCCGGAAAGAATTTCGGCCTCGTCCAGGTTTGGTGTAATCAGTCCCGCCAACGGAATCAGCCGATTCAATAAAGCTTCGATTGCGGAATCCTGTAAAAGTTTAGCTCCACTTGTAGCGACCATCACGGGATCGATCACTAAAAAAAAAGTTTCCTTTTCCTTACGAGCCGATAAAAGGGAATGTGTTCTTTCAATAATCGCAGTTGAAAACAACATTCCCGTTTTGATCGCCTTGACCGTAAAGTAATCCATCACCGCGCGAATTTGTTTTTCTAAAAAGTCCGCGTTCACTTCTAAAATTCCGGTAACGCCCGATGGATTTTGCGCCGTTAGACAGGTAATCGCGGAAGTTCCAAAGGTTCCCAGCGCGGTGAACGTTTTGAGATCGGCTTGGATTCCGGCTCCGCCTCCGGAATCCGATCCGGCGATCGTAAGAGTGACAGGTTTGATTTTGTTCATGGATGACTTTCTTTGATAAGTTCGGACAGTTCTAAAAGAGGAAAACCTTATTTTCTTTTTTTACGCGGAGTCGATTTTTGTATTAGGTTTGGCCATCCAAAAACTTCGAGATCCACAATCTCGTTCACGCTGAATTTTATTCCTTCGTCTTCCAATATTTTTTTTTGAAGAATCGAACGTCCCGTATCTCCCCGAAAAGAAATTTTTCCCTGACTATTGATCACTCTTTGCCAAGGAACTTTTTGTTCCTGACTTTTGGAAAGCGCGTTGAGGGCATAACCCACCGCTCGAGCCGCCCTCGGTTTTCCAAGAAGTGAAGCGATTCTTCCGTAAGAAGTGACTTTTCCTTTTGGAACTTTTTTTACCAATGTATAAACTTCCTTAAAAAAAGAGGTTTCTTGAATGTCTGTTTCTTTTTTCACGTTACGCGCTTTTGGATTCTTTGTTTGAAATTATTTTTATCAAAATTCTAAGTTGCGACAAACTCCGGGTTTACGGGCAATTCTACCCGGAAAGTCGTTTTTCCTGGAACCGAAGTTAAGGTGATTCTTCCTTTGTGCTTTTCCACAATCCCTTTGACGATTCCCAAACCGAGTCCGGTTCCTTCTCCCTGATCTTTTGTCGTAAAGAACGGATCCCAAATTCGATCCTGAATTTTCGAAGGAATACCGGGTCCGTTGTCTTCGATTTGAACGATCACCAAATCTCCGGATTGAAAGACTGAGATTTCGATTCTTCCGTCGCCTTTGAGCGCTTGAACCGCATTCTGAATAAGATTGGTCCAAACCTGATTCAGCTCGTCCGGGTTGCATACTACCATCGGAATTTCCGAAAAATTTCGGACGACTTCGATTCCGTATTTCACCTGGTTATGAAGTATGACTAACGTTGTCTCCAAACCCTCGATTATATTCGCGGGAGATAAAGTTTTGGATTGATCCAAATGAGAATAGGACTTCAAAGCTTTTACGATCCTTACTACGTTTCGAATAGCGTATCGGATATTCTTGATATTTCGATTGATATGAGTCGCGTTTTTGAGCATCAAATAGCCCCGGTCGTCGTCCTCGATGATCACCTTGTAGATATATTTTCTTTCTTCTCCGATTTGATTTTCGATGATAAAATTGGAAAGTTCGGCGGAGATCGCCTCGCTGAAATTCATCCGTTTCATTTCTTCACGAAGTTGATTTTTTAAACGGAACTTCTCTCTCGAATCCAAATCGGATCTTTTTTTATCCCTTAGAAGGTGAAGAAGCGCCAACTCAAAATTCTTTCTTAGAATCCGATTTTCCGCCAAAAGAACGATGTCGAAAATATTTCTTACAAGATAGTTCATGTTCTGATCGAGATTGTCTGCTGCGCCGTTGATCACTCCCGCCGGAGTGTTGATCTCGTGAGCGATTCCTGCGACCATGATACCGAGCGAAGCCATTTTTTCGGACATGATCAATTGAGATTGTGCGTTCTCTAATTCTCTCGTTCGGATCCTAACCTTTTCTTCCAGTGTTTCAGTCAACTCGATCAAACGTTCGTAAAAGATCGCGTTGGAAAGGGACATCACCGATACGGAACGAATCTCGTTTAGTTTTTCGATTTCCGAAGAAGTGTATTTTTTTTGATTCTTTCTTTCTCCTAAAACGATCATTCCCAATAAACTTTTGTTCAAGATCAAAGGAACAACAAGCTCGGCTTGTGTAGTTGTAAAAAAGATTTCAGCGGACTTTCGAATTTTACTCAGATACGGATCGGTTTCAAATTCTTTAAAATTGTAAATTTTATCGTTTTCGGTGACCCAAAGAAGAAATGGATCGAAAATAAAAAATTGTATTTCGCCCGAGTCGGGAAACGGGGCGAATTTTCCCATTTCCTCTTTCCATAAAAAGATCGTAACTTTTTTTGTCGGAATTACGCTCTCAATGAACTTTAGAATTTTCTCACATACGAGTTCGGTTAGATTCGTGGCGATGAGATCGTTTTTAAATTTATCTAATACGGAAAGATACTTTACGATTTCTATGTTCGAAGATTGGAGAAAAGGAAAAATTCTTCCTAAGAATTTTCCGGAAACTCTTCTTAGAATTCGAATGGATAAAATATAGACTAAAAAACCTAGAAGGGCTCCCGGAATGAGAGTTAGGAATATTCTAAGAATTTCGAAAGAAAAGAAATGGAATGACTGCAAAATTAGGACGGAGATAAGCTGAAAACCAGCTATCAAGAGAATCAGATAAACGATCGGCCCTAAGGCGTTGAGTCGACGGGTAGGCATAGAAAACGCGTAAGAATCATGTTAGATCAGGATAAATCAGTCAAAGAGTTTTTTACCATTTCTCGTGTTTACGGGGCTTACTATGAAATTTATTCACCGGAACGGGGAACTGTAAGGGCTTTTCTAAGAGGAAAGTTGCGGACGATTGCCGCAGAAGAACGACATCCTTTTGTAGTAGGCGATCGGATTCTCGCGGAGCCGTCATCCGGTCAGGATTGGGTGATTTCCGAGAGAATGGAAAGAAAATCTTTCCTAACAAGAAAAAGCCGGGAAGGGGATACGCAGGTGCTTTGTGCAAACGCGGATCAAACCGCGGTCCTGGCCTCGCTCAAATCTCCCGAAACAAAAGACGGATTTATCGACCGTTGTCTCGCAGCGGTTTATACGTCCCGAACCAAACCTCTGATTTTATTCACAAAATTGGATTTAGTTTCGAAAGAAGAAGCGGAGGTTCGTTTGAAGGTGTATCGAAGTCTCGGATATCAGGTTCTTGGGGTTTCCTGTACAACAAACGAAGGAATTCCGGAATTGCAGGAATATTTAAAAGGAAAAGCGACATTCTTAGTCGGAAATTCGGGCGTAGGCAAGTCTACTCTACTCAATTTATTGACTCAAAAACAAATCCAAAAAACTTCCGGAATCAGCGTTTCAAAGGACAAAGGAAAACATACTACCACGAATTCTCTTTTGCTCGCATTGAACGACGGAACTACTCTGATCGATTCTCCCGGAATCAAAGAATGGGGAATTCTTCACCTAAAAAAAGAAGAAATAATGGAGAGTTTTCCCGAACTCTTTAGTCAAAAAAAGAATTGTGAAGAATCAAATTGTTGCATACTTTCATCCAATTGCGCGATGATTAAAACATTAGAAAGTGATCGTATTACGTTAGAAAGAAAAAAAAGTCTCGAATCTATGCTTGCAAGTCTTGATAATCCCCATAGAGTCACACGGAGAGATAGAATTTCAAAATGAAAGTGACCCATTCCAGTCTAGAATTCGATTCCATCGACGATCTTATCGATTTTACGAAAGAATTTGAAACCGGATCTATGATTCGTTTTCTTTCACCGATCGAAGACAATTCCGGAAACGTCTTAGTAAAGGAAGAGGTTCAAGTAAAGGAATCCGCGCTCACACGTCTGAGAGATATCAAAGGACAGTACAATCCGAAATTCGACGTTAAACTAAACAAAGAACTTTTGGAACAAATCCAGAATATTTTAGCGATCAAAGTCGTGGATCAGTTGAAAATTTCGGACATGAAGTTTCTGAAATTTATGTATGAGAATTCCATCTATAATTACAAAGGGATCATTCGAAATTCCTTACATTCCAAAAAAACGGTTCTCACACTTTTGAAGGCTTATAATCAAAACGCTAATTTTTTTAAATATATAAGCGAGTTGGGGCTTTTGTCCTTGGGGATCGTCATGATTCCCGATACGATGAAGTTTCGTTTGTTAAGAAGATACGCCTTTACTGCGGGAATTCTTATGGATATTCCGAGAATCCACGTGGTTCCATACGCAAAACTTCCAAGCGAAGACGGCGAAAAAGTTCGCGTCGCAAAAGGATGCTCCGATATATTACAAAAATTAGATCTTCAAGATTTTATTTATCCTGCGATCGCGAATCATATTCCTTTAGGAATGATGGAAAATCCCGATAAACCGATCTCAATCGAAAAAACGGGCCAGTCCGAAAGTCTGGATGAGACTTTCTTAGACGATATTCTTTCGAACGACGGGGAAAGCGATAGTAATCAATCTTCCAGTCGAGAAGACGCAATTCCGGAAAAGGCTTACGACTTTTTTCAAGCTTTGCTGACCGATACTCTAAAACTGGCTCGATACATCGCAAACGTTAGTCACAATGCGACTGACAAGGATTATGTGATGGAAGAATTGGTTTATTACATCGCTTATAACACTTCCAGAAAATACTTCGACGAATTGTTGGCAAATCCTTTGGTTTCCATTTTTAAGGAATTTGAAACCAACGTAAAACGATTGAGAAAGATAGCCGAAGTGGAAATGAAATGTATGTATCCTCCTTCCGCTTGGGCGTATCCAAAACCGAAATCGAGCCAGGTTCTTTGTAAAAATAAAGTTTGGGATTGTCCGAACATTGTCATGGGCTGGGATATTCATGTGATTACGGCGCAAGAAGCCTTTGGCTGGGTGGGGACAAGTTTACCGATCGATAATTATCCAAAATGCAAACTGGAAGAAGAATTGGACGACATTTCCATCGAATCGGAAAAACCAAAGAAAAAGTAGTTTTGAAGTCGATTGTTCCCAATTTTGTTGGAAAATTCTTCTTTCTTATGGTATAACTAAAACTGAGTTCTTGCAATTTTTTCCTTGTAAGTCTGTTAGTAAAAGTGCATCCTTTTGATGTTCGGGGGTAATATGAAACGTTCTCTATTAATAATGATCAGCTACGGTCTTTTGGCCGTATTGATGGCTTGTAGCACAAATAAATCTTCCGGTAGTGATCAGGTAAAAACTGAATCGGAAGCCGCAGTTGCAAGAATCGTTTGGGTTCTTGGCGACGTGAAAATTCTTTCCGATGCCGGGGAGAAAAAAGCGGAATTAGGCGTTGCGCTGGGCGCTACGGATCGTGTAGTAACGGGAGCTAACGGCGGCGCGGAAATCATGGTGGCCGAAAGTGGAATCATCAAGATGTCTAAAAATTCGGACATCGAAATTTCCAGTCTCATGAATCCGAATGGTTCCGATACAAACGTTCAGGTGAACTACGGAAAGATCGTAACAATGGTGAAAAAGGGTCAGAAGAACACCGAATTTACGGTTTCTACTCCGACGGCTCTCGCCGGAGTGCGTGGAACGTCTTTCCTAACGTCAGTGGAAAGTCCTGAAGGATCCAAAGTAAATTGTGCAAAAGAAAGCTGCACAGTTCGGTTTGCGGTCATCGAAGGAAGCATCGCGGTTTCCAAAAAAGGAGATTCTTCGGAAGTTATTCTCAGCAAGAATCGCGAGCTTAGAATCGAGAAGAATCAAAAACTCACCGACAAGCTGATCCGCTCGCTTCAAAAAGATTCTTTAACCGAAATGAAGGAACTGATCGTCCTTCATAAAAATGAAACTTTCGAATACGGAAAACTGGTGGAAGAATTGAAATCCTCCAGCGAGGAACTCAAAATCCTGAGTCAGTCCGGTTCCGTGGAAGAAGTAAAAGCTGAATTCCAGAAACGGGAAGCGACTCGAAACAATGCGGATGAAGTAACTAAAACCGCAAAAGCCGTGAACGAGACCAAATACGTTCAACAAGATGTACAAAAGGAAAAGTTAAAGTTAAATCCGAAAGAAAGCTTCTAGTCCTTCGACTTACCCTGAATTCGGTGCAAAACCGGGGAAATTTCCCCGGTTTTTTATTTTTAATCCGTTCTTCGAAAATTACGGATGATCCCTTCCGTTAAATTTTTTATACTGGATTTCTCATTCAACTTGGTGGAAAATAATTGAATTATTATGAAATTTATTTTTAAACCTTTCAGAGTCTTTACACTCTCTTTTTCTTTCTTACTGATTCTTATAGATTGTTCCTCGGTTCAAAAAATTGAAAATTTCAATTCGGTTTTGCAAGAGCCGGTCTATAAGGCTTTAAAAGAGGAAGAAGTGATTCTTGGAAACAGTTCCGAGACTGATTATAAAATTCGGAAAGAAGGAAATCCAACACCGATTTTCGCATTTGGTCCCATCGAAGTTCCTAAAGATATGGATCCAAAACTATCGGCGTTTTTATCCGATGAAGTGCGATTGATCTGGGCCAAAGTAAAAGGAAAACAAGTTCGTTTTTCGGATGCGGTTTGGAAGAATTCTATACGATTGACCGAAGAATTTAAGAAACAAAAGGTAGACGCAGTCGTTCGAACCGATATCCGGGAGTTGAACGGAAAATGGATCGTAAGTCAGAAGATCACGGATCCGGTAAACGAGATCGTCTATGGAAACGTTAGCGGTTCCTTTCAACCTCCTTTAGCGCAAACGGAAACTCCGGTCAATCAGGTATTCTACTTAAAACACGGTTCGGGAGTTCTTGCATTGGATCCGAAATCCTCTCTCGTTCCGATCTGGGAAAAATCTCTGAGTTCGGGGGAGATCGATTCTATCTTAAAAAAATCCGTTCAAGGTTATTTATCCTTTAGCGCATCTTCTGCCGATACGGAAGTATTATTCCAAGGGGAGAAGATCGGAATCGCTTCTTTTCGAAATTATCCGCTTCCGGAAGGGCTCCAGCAGATTCAAATTACCCGGCCCGGTCAGAAAGATATCAACAAATCGATTCAAATCCGCTCGGGACAAACCGTTACTATCTACCAAGAATGGAAAGAGGATCGGACCTTAGGCGGTCTTCGTATTTTGAGTTTCCCCGAAGCATTACAAGTTGCTCTGGACGGCTTTCGAACGGGAGAAACTCCTTTTTATCGAAGTAATTTGAGTCCGGGTGCGCTCCAATTGGAATTGGTTCGGGATACGGAAAACGGACCGCTTGTTTATTACGAAGGTCAGTTGGTCGTTGATGCCGACAAGGTTACGGAAATCGCGCTTCCATTCAAAACCGGGAACTTGGTTTCCGAGCCGGAATTTTGGAAATTATCCGGAGAAAAAGGATTTCAAGCGATTTCAGGAAATACATTAGATTTTAAGAATGTTTCGGCTTTGCCTCCCGGTTGGTTTGGAGTTTTTTCGACTCCGTTTGTTCCGGAAAGTCTTGAAATTCGCGGAATCATTCCGATCACTGCGGACTCGGATTCGGGGATTGTCGCTATTTCTTTTCATACCGCAAAAAAAACGGTAAGTTTAGAATATGAAAAAGAAAGACTCAGTCTTTATTCCTTTCCATCCACAGGGACAAATATCGGAACTTATAAGTTTATAAAGGAAGAAAAGGAAGAGGGGCGTCCGTTTCGAATCGTAACCGATACGAAAGAAGGAACGATTCGTTTTTATCTTGGTTATTCCAAAGTATTGGAAGATACGATAGAAGCTTCCGGAGTTTGGAGAATTTCGATTCTCACCAGAGGTGAAAAGTTCTCAAAACGAGCTCCGTTAAAAAATCTTCAGATAGAATACAAAGGATATAAATGAAAGGTTTGAATTTCATGAAAAGTAATATTATATCGATTCTCATTTTCGCATTGATCGGCGGACAATTTTTTGTTAATTGTTCGAGTAAGGATTTTAGAAAATCTCAGACACAAGACGGAGTTTTGGAAAAAGACGCCGCAACTCGTGAGAAGCTGAAAAGGGTTTCGAAAATTCTAAACGACGGAAATTCTTTTTTCCAAAAAGGAAATTTTGGAAAGTCTTTAGAAAAAGCCAATCTCGCGATCAATACATATCCCACCGCTCCCGGTTATTACTTAGCCGGTATTTCGGAATATAAACTCGGTAAAAACCAGGAAGCTCTTCTTTCTTTGAAAAAAGGAACGGAAGTGGATCCCGAAAACGAGCAAATTCTTCTTACGTTAGGCATCATTTATACGGCGGAAGGAAAGAACGAAAGTGCGATCGAAGTTTATGGAAAACTGGAAACACTTCCCGTAAAAGATAAATACAACTATTCATTCAAAAAAGCCGTTCTTTTAAAGAATCAAAACAAGTTTGAAGAAGCCTATTCCACGCTGAAAAAGATTCCTCCTAAAGATTTCGCATATCCGGCGCAGTTGAATATGCAGCTCGGAGACGCAGCCGTTCAGTTAAAAAAATACGAAGAAGCCGAAGTTTACTTTGAAGAAGCGAGAAAGAACGATCCTGAATTACTTTCTGCGAAAAAGTCTGCCTCTGTGACTCGTGTGGCGTCTGCCTTGGAAAGCGGAAATCAGGCGATGCGTCGTAAAAATTATAAAGAGGCCGCCGGGCATTTTCAAACTGCGGTTCAAAATGATCCAAAAAATCCGACTCCCTATATCTTTCTTGGAAATTCGAAAATTTTATTGGGAGAATTCGAATCGGCTCTCAAGGCATTTGAAACATCCCTTTCTCTCAAATCCGATTACCCCGAAGCGATTTCAGGAATTGCGGCCGTTCATTACAAAGCAGGCAACTTTCGTAAGTCGGTCGCCGTTTTAGAAAAAGCTACAACTCTTTTTCCGAACAACGCGATCTTTCAAAATCAAATGGGTTTGAATATGAAAGGTCTGGGTGAACCTGCGAAAGCCCTCGTGTATTTTACGAGAGCTCAGGAATTGGATCCCACATTTGCGGAACCTGTTACGAACTTAGTATTTCTTTTGATCGCTGAAAATCGTTATAAGGCCGCGAGAAAGGAAGCGGATTCTTTAAAATCGGAAGCTGAAAAAAAACAGATCGTTGCATTTATCGACGTTTCGGAACAAATCTACGAAGGGGATCGACATCTCAGAAAAGGCGATACAAAAGGAGCAAAAGTTTTTTATGAAAAAGCTAAAAAAGCTTCTTCCGAAGAACCTTCCGTCTATAACGCTTTCGGGCGTTTGTATTTCATCTCCGGAGAACCGAAAATTTCCGAAGAAAATTTTAAAAAAGCACTCTCGATCGATAAACAAAACATTCCCGCGCTTCAAGGGTTGATCCGACTTTATTCTTCTCAGAAGAATCACAATCTGGTAAATCAATACACAAAAGAGCTCGAGAATCTTACCGGCAACGATCCCTCCGCCGCGATCGTTTTAGGACGAACTTACGAGGATAAAAAAGAATACGATAAGGCTGAATCGGTTTATAAAAATCTTCAGAAAAAATTTCCGAACAACGAAGCGGTTAACTTTCGTTTGGCGATGTTGTATTATAAAATCGCTTTGGAAGAAAATGAAAAGAGCAATCATGATTCGGCGATCAATTGGATCGGAAAGGCCGAGAAATTATCGAAGGATATTCCGGAGATCGCCGAAACTCGTAAAACGATTCAGGAAAACCAAAAGTTTGCGACCGTAATTCCGACCATTCAAAAAGCGAACAGACTTTTCGATACGGCTCATTATGAAAAAGCGATTCCTCTTTATCAGGAAGCGTTTCAAAAAACGGGCAAGCTTACTCTTTACGTTAAGATTGCCGAATGTTATCTCGCGCTTGGAAACGAGGAAAAAGGGATTTCTATGTTGGAAAATCCCCCGCAAGGAACGAGAAACTTACAAAGTCGCGAGGCAATCTACGCGTTCTTATTGAGAAAGGGTGAAATTGATAAGGCCGAAGAAGGATTTAAAGAAATTCTCGCGAAAAAACCGGATTCTTATTATAGCCATTATCAGATGGGAATCATTCACCTTCAGAAGAAAAAATACGAAGCTTCGATCGATTCGTTTGATCGTTCGATTCTACTCAACACGGATTTTGTGGCTGCGAGAATCGGAAAAGGAATTTCAACGTATCATTCCGGAAATAAAAAACTCGCGAAGGAAGAATTTGAAGCCGCGATGCAGCAGGATTCCGATAACGAGCTCGCTCCTTACAATATCGGAATCATTCTCTTTAATGACAATCTTTACAACGAAGCGGTGACGATCTTTAAAGATATCATTCAAAAGAATCCGGATTTCCCGGACGCTCACTACGAACTTTCCTATATCTTCTATAAACGCGGAGATTTTGAACAGGCTGAAAAAGAGATTCGCCGGGCTTTGGAATTGGAAAGAAGCGCGAGAAATATTTTTGCGCTCATTCGAATCCTCTCCGAACAAAAAACGAAAATGGCGCTTCCTGCAATCAAAAAAGAAGTACTGGATTTAGGAAGAGAGATCGCCGAAAAATTCCCAACTTCACCTTACGCAACGCAGGCGGAAAGATTGGTCATCGCCGACGATAATAATCCCGTTATCCTTCAATCGTATCAGAGCCGGGGAAAGTTGATCGGGGTTCCGATTCTCATTAATAATTCCGTAATTCTAAATTATGGGACGAGCGTCGAATCCTTGGATAAGGACCGCGGAATTCGTAACTGGAGAATTCAAACTTCCACTCCATTGAAGTTTATCTTCGCCGATAAACGATTGGTCGGTATTTCCGAAAAGAAAATAGAAGTATTGGATCTCAAAACGGGAATCGTATTAAGAGATTCTAAACTTCCTTCGGGAGAAGTAAGAAAGGCGGCCATTTCCGGAGAAAATATCTTAGTCGAAATCGTTTCCGGAAAAAATTCTAAAATTTATAGTTTTTCCGATCAACTTGAGCAGAACGGTTCCGTTGTCTTTGAAGGTTCTTTTTGGTCGGGAATTAAATCGGGAACATTATTTATCGTTAGTAATAAAAACGGAATCGAAGCGCAGGTTTATGATTCTTCATTAAAAGATTTGAATGCGAAAAAAATTCAGCAGAAGGGGACCGGAGATCTTCGTTATCTTGGTTCTTACGAAACGGGAATCTTTTTTCTCTCCGGTAAAAAAATCGTTTCGATCGACGACAAAAACGTTTCCTCCGTTGATCTTCCGGCGGAATCTGCTTCACTCTTTGTGGTTCGTTCGCCTTATCTTTGGTTTCATTCGGGAAAAACCGTCTACCGAGTCGAGTCGGGTTCTTTGAAGTCGGTTTCGTTTAACGTAGAATCTTCCGATATCGAAGGAATTCTTCCGGGTAAAAAAGACGACAGCATAGTTCTTTTTAGATCGGGAAAGGCGATTCGTTACGGTTTGGATGGAAAGCCGCTCTGGACTTATCCGCTGAAAGACGAAGAGGGAAAGATTTATTCCTTAGTCTATCGTTGATGACCGAGAGGATTTTTATTTCTTAATTAGAATCTGATCTATGTAGTAGATTCTTTTCCCTTCTTCCCGTTTCTTTCTCTCGAAGTGAGAAACGGGAATTTCCGATCTTTCCAATCTGAGCTCAAATTGTTCCGGGCGAAACATACTGGAATCGCGAAAGAGTCGAATTGCTTTTCTTGCGTAAGGTCCGTAATCGGTCGCGAAAGAAAATTTTCCCCCTTCAGGAAGGAGAGTTTTTAAAGAATGAAGAAACTTAGGATTCATCGTTCTTTTTTTATGATGTCTTCTTTTTGGCCAAGGATCGGGAAAGTTTAATAAAATTTCGGAAAAAACGTTCTCTTCAAAAACGTCTTCTAAGAACCAATTGAAGTTAACACAGAGAATTTTTACGTTTTCGAGCCGGTTTCTTTCGATGGCGCGCATCGTGTGTCGAATTCGGTCGAATTTTTTCTCCATGAGAACAAAGCCGGTCTTCGGTCTTTCCAGGGCCAGCGCGATCGCCACTTCTCCCCAACCGGAACCGAGTTCTAAAAAATATGTCTCGAATTCTTTTGGGAATAAATTTTCTTTTTTCAGTTTCCTTACAGGGCTAGCTTGTAAAAAATATTCAGAAGCGAATGGAATCCCTCCTGCAATTGACCAAAGTTTTTGTTCGAGATCTTGGATCATGGGTTATCGTCAGAGAATTTTACACATTTCGTTTGTCTAATCTAATACAGTGAAAGTAAAACTATACGGCGTAAGGGGCTCTCTTCCCACTCCCTTGGGCGAATCCGAATATCGGGAAAAAATTCTCAAAATTCTAAAAGCGGCCCACACTGAAATCAAACAGAAGAACGGAAGTTTCTCGGAAGAAGAATTCTTAGATTCTTTGGATCCTTCGCTTTCGAGAACGGTCGGTGGAAACACGACTTGCGTTTATATCCAAGCTCAATCCGGAGATCGTTACGTAATCGATTGTGGTTCCGGAATTCGTCAGCTAGGAAACGATCTTATTGCGGAAGGTCTTAAACCGGGAGACAAGATTCACATTCTCATCACGCACACTCACTGGGATCATATTCAAGGATGGCCTTTTTTTAAACCGGCTTACTTTCCCAATGTAGAAATTCACTTCTATTCTACCATACCAAATCTCGAAGAAAGGTTCGAAAGACAGCAAAACGAGGAAAATTTTCCGCTTCCTCTTTCAGGAATGATGTCGAAAAAGACCTTTCATCTTCTGGAAAAAAATCAAGATCACGAAATCGGATCCGTTAAGATAACTCCCTTCCTTCTCAGACATCCTGGGAATTGCACCGGTTTTCGTTTTGAAGAACTGGGAAAGAGTTTTCTCTTTTGCACCGATGTGGAAGTGCAAGAACCCGATTTAGACGAATTCCAAGATTTGAGAAAAGCCTTCGGAAAGACTGATATGCTGATTATCGACGCTCAATACAGCACGGAAGAGGCGGAGAAGAAGATCGGCTGGGGACATACTTCGGGAAAAGTTGCGGTACGATGTGGTGAAATTTTAGAAGTGGATCGATTGGTCCTTACGCATCACGAGCCGGACCATAAGGATGAGGAGATTTTGAAAATCTTTCAAAAAGAATCCGGCGCTTCTCCAAAAATGAACGTTCTTCTGGGACGTGAAAACGATTCCTTTTCTCTCTAAGGTCTTTTATTTTTTTAATGCCGTTTTCGATGTGGAAACTTTTTAAAAAAAGAGTTTTGTGTTCTTATTCTTGTCTCATTCTAAAAATTTTCTTTTCATTCAGCCAAATTGAGTTATCCTGGATGCGCTATGCAAACTGAGATGGGACAACAAAAAAAAACTGCTAGCGATCCTCTATCCGATAAACGTTTTTATAAGCGTTTTCGTAAGAATAACCTAGTGAAGATGATTCTTGGTAAGAACGAGATTCTTGGAAATTTAGAAGATATCAGTATGATCGGAGCTTCGATCAGCTCTAGGGAAGAAATACTCCTTGGTCAGCGTATTCGATTTATGTCTCCAATACTTTCCATTGAAATTGAAGCGGATATCATTCGCAGAGATTTAGTTCAGGAAACGTATAAGTACGGTCTGGTGTTTCACGATCTTTCCGATGCAGCCATTGTTGAAATTTTGAATAAGATCGCTTCTTCCGATTGAGAAGGCTTTTTTAGTTTCGAATTTCATAATCTTTTTATCATAGAATTGGATCGGTTTTAAAATTTAGAAATATTTTATAAACAAGCCCTTAACTTGGGTTTGTTGCGGTCGACACTAGTATTAGAATGAGAATCGGCGGCGAACATAGAATGCAACTCGGAATTCCCCGGGACGAATCCTTGCATTATATCGGTCATGGACAATTGGAAAGTTCTCCTGCGTCCACGTCGATTCTTCACGTAATCTCGCACGAATTGGGGCATGTCGCCGAATTTCGCTCTGAAGCGATGCGGGATCGCGCGGACATTCGTTCCATGAATATGAAAATTCATTACGAGTTTCGAAACGGCAAATTGGTCGCCGTTTCGGGAGAAACCGAGGCGGTCACCGTAAAAAAATCGGAAGAAAAACCGAATCGAGACGAACTCGTAGAATCACATACTCCGAAAGAAAAGGAAACCGTTGAAAAGGAAAAAAAAGCCGAAACTTCCAAGGCGGACTTAGAAGATAAGGAAAAGCAGATTCTTTCCGAGATTCGCAAAGTAGAATCGGAGCTCAAAACCTTTGACTCCGAAAAAGATTCCGAAGAGGACAAGGGAATCCGTTCGACTCGGAAAGTCGAGTTGGAAGAAAGAAAGAGAAAGTTGGAAATGTCTCTCAACCAAGAAAAACTGAAATCCATTTTGGAAGAAACTCTGGATACGTTTAGCGAGTTGATGGATAAACAAACTCGGATGAGTTTGAGACTTTTGAGCGCCGGGAATTCCGACAAGGTCGGAAAACTTTTGGATACAAAGGCTTAAATTCTTATTTAAGAAATTTCCTCTATTCTTTCCGTAAAAGACTCCATCGGAGTTCCGACCATTCCAATCAAAGAATCCACTATCTTTCTTAACTCAAGTAGTCCTTTTCCGGACTTATTGGAAACAAGAACAGTTTCCAACATCGGATACAACTCGTGAATGTTTTTCATTTTTTTTCTCAACTTGGAAAGATCGCTCTGATTGAGTTTATCGATTTTTGTTCGAATTAAAACGGGTTTGATGTTTCTTTCAAAACAGGTGCCGATCAGTTCCAATTCTTCTTCGGGAAGATCTCTTTGAGCGTCACAAACTAAAAACAGGGATTTCAAATCCTTTGCATGATTTAGATAGTCCATGAGTAGATCCATCATCGCTTCGTGATCTTTGTGCGAATTTGCAGAATATCCAAAACCGGGTAAATCCACTAAATAGATGGAACGATTTACAAAGAAAAAGTTAAGAAGTTTTGTTTTACCGGGAGTGGACGAAACCTTGGCTAAGGATTTTCTTTCCAGAATAGCGTTGAGAAGAGAGGACTTACCGGCGTTGGAACGACCGGCAAACGCGATTTGCGGGATCCCCTTAGAAGGGATCTTGCTTGCTTCGCCATAAGACGAGTTAAACTCCACGTCTTTGAAAAATGGCTCATCCTTTTTTTGAGGATCCTCGTTCATCTTCCGGGCTCCTGAAAGTCAGGTAGTATTTCTTTTTCCCTGTCCGCTACGATGTCGCTAATCTTAGAATCCCATAGACTCAGACAGATCACATCAACTTTCCCTTCCCCGTAAAGAATGGGTAGCATTTTTCTGATCGGAACCGGAATCTCTTTCTGTCTCAGGATCTCGGAAACTTCAACACTCATCCCATTTTTACGGATTTTTGCGCCCGGCGGACAAAAATCAGGAACAAATCCGGGGGGAATTTTTTTCTGCTTCCCGTTCCATCTTAAGATCATTTCTCTCGGTTCGAATCGAAACTCTTTCAGAGCGAGTGAATTTTTCGGAATTAAGTAGAGATCCGAGCTTGCCGATTTCCAAAACCAGGCTTCCTTGTTTTCGAGACCGAAAGAATTCTCGCGTTGAAGACAATCGCTTAAGTCTTCGAAAAAATTCCGGGTTAAGGGATACAAATCCATGGAACGCAAATAACGATCTAAGAAGAATTTTCGCTCCCTATGGGACAAGTCGTTTAACAACCAGACGTCGATTTTCAAAAAGGTAGGAACTTTTTTTGGATTGAGTTTTGACGAAAGAATCCCAGCGACCGGTTTTTCCATTCTATGAAAGTTTTTGTATATTCGATCCGGATCCGCTCCTTCTTGGAGCAACAACGGAACTATATGATTTCGAATTCTATTTCTAAGATATTCGTCGCTTTGATTGGACTCGTCTTCAAAAACGGGCCAAAACTCGGATTGTAAAATTGTTTGAATTTCGTTTGTAGCAAATGCAAAAAGAGGTCGAAATCGATTCTTTTCGTACCAGCCCAAGGTTCGCAAAGAATTCCATCCTCCTCCTCGGATTAAATTGAGAAGAATCGTTTCTAAATAATCGTTAGAATGATGTCCTGTAACGATGTAGGCGTCGTATTGATTGGAAATTTTTTCCAAATCCTTATAACGAAACGCTCTTCCGGTTTCTTCGATTGTCTTCCCTAACTTACGCGATAGGAGAGGAACGTTTTTTTTTTAAACATTCTCGGAAATGGAAATGTGCTTTCGGCGTAATCCAGAATTTTCTTTTCCTGATCCAAGTTGAATCGAATCGAATGATCTAGATGATAGATACAGGGTGCGGGAATTTTTTTTTCAACCCAAAGCCAAAAGTAAAAATGAAGCAGGATGGAAGAATCTTTTCCGCCCGAATAAGAGATAATTGCCGGTCGAGACAAAATCATTTCCTGAAAAGGTTGAATTCTTTCCCAAGCGGCTTCGAAAATCTTTCTTGTTGTCTCCGAGATCTTATCTCTCATAGGCGATCGCAAATGCAGTTCTAACGGATCCTCCGGATTGCGGCAAGAGTAATATCGTCCATCTGTTCTTGGTTGCCCGTAAATTTACGTATTTCGGAAACGATTCCGTCTAACATCGATTGTAACGGTTCTCCTTCGAATTGAAGAATCGATTTTTTGAACCGCTCCGATTCGAATTGGATTCCATCCTGATTGGAGGCTTCCAGAACTCCATCCGTACACATGATCAGAAGATCGCCGGGTAACATTCGAAATTGATTTAGATTTTCAAACTTGGAAATATCGGGATCGATTCCTAAAATGATTCCGCCGGTTGGAATCTCTTCCACTTTTTGAGCCGCTTTTCTTAGAAGATACAGAACTCCTTGACCCGCTCCGCTAAAAAGAAATTCATTTCGATTCATTTCCCATTTGATTACGGTCATGGACATAAAACGCGGAGAAGCGGAATCGTTGTAGTTTTGAAAGATATAAGTGTTTACGGTATTTACGATATCCCAAGGGCTTACCTTCTTACGGACTAAAGAGTGGATGATCGTCCTTACGGTCGCCATCACGATTCCCGCAGGGACACCTTTTCCGCTGACGTCTCCGATGCAGATCACGGTTTCCGTGTTAAAAGGATCCGTGATAAAATCATAGTAGTCTCCTCCGACACCTCTTGCGGGGACCATCGTTCCTGCAAATTCATAACCTCCGTGTTCGGGCATCTTTCGAGGAAGTAATGATTTTTGAAGTTCCTTCGCGATCTCGATTTCTTTATCGAGTCTTTCTTTTTGAGCTCGTTGATCAAAGAGGTGATAATTCTGGATCGAAATTCCCGCTTGGATCGAAAACGCATTCAAAACTTCTAATTCTTCCGCGTTAAAATGACGATCCTTTCGTTTTCCGAGTATGATTACGATATCCGATTTGTCAGTGTGTACCACGGGAAGAATTGCTAGATTCAATCCCCACATTCCGAATTTTTCCAGTTCCGGAAAATCCGAGGAGAACGCGAGTTTGGATTCCGAAAGTTCAAAAACCTCCTTTAGAAAAAATTCATATCGTTTGATCGGGATCGACATTTCTCCCGGAATCGGTTCGAGTTCTTTCCGGGATATTCTTCTTTTGTAATCTCCGATCGTTTCCGTTTCATCATCGGTTGTTTGAATTCTTACTCTAAACGTAGATTGCCGCGCCATGTCGACATCCATTCTGATCTCGGGGCTTGTAATGTTACCGGTAAGAAAATGACCGAAGAGAGTGTGATTGTCCTTGTTCCATTCAAAGAGAGAATACAAATCGTTTTCGGAAAATTCAGTCAGGGAAAGAAGAATCACTCGAAAGATTTCAACCTTATATTTAAAACCTAAAGAGGAGAGCCGAAGCGCCGCAGAATGAAGAGATCTAAAATTTCTGGATTGGGTTTGTGATACTTCGAATAGAATTCGGTTCTTTAGCGTTACGGCGAATTGTGCGGCGAGGAGTTCTAAAAAGTATCGATCGTTCTCCGCTTTTTCGGGATCGTCCCTGTTATAATCGACCGTTATGATTCCCAAAACCTCCCCGTTGAGATGAATCGGAACCGCGAGTGCGGCAACCGTTCGATTGAGCCTCGCATACTGTTTGAAATGTTTGTGTTTTTGATCCGCAAACTTGTAGTAAATCGATTTGCAGTGTTCGATACACTCGGTGAGCGGACCGTTGTCTTCTCCCTTCTTGATTTCAAAGTGTTGGGCGACCCTGGAAAGAGAAGACTTCTGATTCTTCACCGACATCACAGTCATTCGATCCAGGCGCGGTTCATAGATCATCACGCTGACGCCGGGAATTCCTAATTTGTAAAATGCAAGAGAAGTGAAACTTTCTAAAAGATGGATTAAGTTCGGACTTGTGTTGAAGAGCGATAAGAACTCGAGAAGGATTTCGTTGCTAAAATTCGTGTCCGTCGGTGGTTGAAGACGCGGGTTCTTTCGCTTTTCTAAAATCCATTCTCTACCGCAGGATCGACAGAAAAAACGTCCATTCCGGAACAAACCATCTGGAGTCTTAAATTCTGAGCAAAATGCACAGGTCATAGACGTAAAATTATAAAAAATACGGTTTGTTATGATACAAATAATTTGGAAATAAACACAAAAAAGACGCTCTTAAATTAAGCGAATTAAAAAAAATCGATTGACCTCAAAACCATCAAATCGCAAGAATTTTAAGCATGTCAGGATATGTGAAGCCAAGTCCATTAAGATCTATACAAGAAGTTGCGACAGCGATGAATTCTACTTTGGATCCGGACAAACTCCTGGATTTGATTTTGGAACGTTGTATTCAGATTTGCGAAGTCGGTTCCGGATCCTTGATGCTCATCAACGAAAAAGAGAACCTCCTCGATATCGTTACTTTTCGTGGAATGAACCCTTCCATCCGAACAAAAGTAAAACTGAAAGTCGGGGAAGGGATTACCGGGATCGTAGCCGCTTCCGGCGAAGGGATGATCGTCAGCGATGTTACCGCCAATCCGCATTATATTTCTATCAAAGACGATATTATGTCCGAGCTCGCGGTTCCTATGATCGTGGAAGATGTGGTCATCGGAGTTATCTCTTTGGATTCCAGCCGTAAGGGCGCTTTTAACGATGAACATCTCGAAATTATTTCTACTCTCGCAAATCAAGCTGCTCAGATTTTTAAGAATTTGCAGATATTCCGACAACTTGAACAGAAGAATAAGATCCAACAAGTACTCATCGATATATCCAGAACGGTTACTTCCACTTTGGTTCTTCAGGAAATTTTCGAAGATATCATGGATCGTCTGGAAAAATCTCTAAATCTCGAAAGAGGAAGTATCGTCCTTTTTGAAGCGGAGAAAGCGATTCTCAGATTGGAAGCCGCTTCCGGTTTAACTGCGGAAGAGATGGAAAAGGGAGTTTATCTTCCCGGTGAAGGTGTGACCGGAAGGGTTTTCGAAACAGGGGAACCTATCATCGTAGAATCGATCGCGAACGACGAAAACTTTTTGAATCGTGTCGGTAACGCGGCGCATTTTAAGAATAACCCCGAGAACGTTAGTTTTCTTGCCGCGCCTATCAAATCGGATACTGATGTTTTAGGCGTCGTGAGCGTTTACTTTGTCCATAAGAAATACATCGACCTGAAAACTTATTTAGATTTTTTGCAAGTAGTTGCGTCCATTATCTATCAGGCGATCCGAATCCAAAAGTTGATCGACGAAGAAAAAAGAGAGATCTCCAGAGAAAACGTCCTTTTGAAGCGGGAGCTGAAGAATAAATATAAGTTCGGTTCTCTGATCGGAAAATCGAAACCGATGGAAAAGTTGTTCGAAATGATTCACCTTGTTTCGGATTCTCGAGCTTCCGTTTTGATTACCGGAGAATCGGGAACCGGAAAGGAGATGATCGCCTCCGCGATTCATTACAATTCTTCCCGTTCCGATAAACCTTTTATCAAAATCAACTGCGCAGCGATCCCTGAGAATTTATTAGAGAGCGAACTTTTCGGTCACAAAAAGGGATCTTTCACCGGTGCGGTCGCGGATAAAAAAGGAAAGTTCGAGATGGCCGATACGGGAACGATCTTCTTGGATGAAATCGGTGAAATGGATTTGAACCTGCAATCCAAACTTTTAAGAGTCCTTCAGGAAAAAGAGATCGAAGCGGTCGGTTCCGTTAAACCGAAGAAGATCGACGTTAGAATCATCGCGGCAACCAATGCAAATTTGGAAGAACTGATTTCCGAAAAAAAATTCAGACCGGATCTTTTTTACAGACTCAACGTAGTCAATATGATAACGCCTCCTTTGAGGGAGAGAGCGGACGACATTCCTCTTTTGATCAATCACTTCATCGCAAAATACGCCGAAGAAAACGGAAAAAAAATCAACGGCGTAACGAGAGAAGCTCATAAACTTTTGATGAATTATAACTGGCCCGGAAACGTTCGAGAACTTGAAAACGTGATCGAACGCGCGGTCGTTCTTTCTCAATTGGAGATGCTTGATATCCAGGACTTTTCCGAAATCAACGGAAGACTTCTTTACGGAGACGAAGAATTTGATCCGGAAGTCGGAGATTCGGACGCTTCCGTCGAAATCGCGAATTCTCGATTTTCTTCTTCTCATTTGGACGCCCTGGACGGAAGGGCCATCGAAGTTGTGGTCGGAGAAGTGGAAGCCCGTCTGATCAAATACGCGATGAAGAAATTCAAATACACGAAGACAAGAGTGGCGAAATTTTTAGGAATCAATCGTAACACCCTCGATAAGAAAATAAAGGATCTTAAAATCGATTATTGATCGGAGTTCCGTCCAACCGGATCGTATCGATTTCGTAACAATACCTCTTTTGGTCTTTCGAAAACGAATCGAATCTTTACTCGTGCTTCACTTGTTTTTGAAATTTCAACTACGGCAAAGTTGGATTCGGTCTTTACGTTTCGGATTATTTGAATTCCATTCTTAAAATCGATTTTCTGTCGAGTCCATAACCTTACTAACAGGTCGGAAAGTGATTGAGAATAAAAAAGATTCCAATGGGAATGTTTGTAGGAATTCCTACATGGGATTTTTTTCTTGCAAAATTATGATTTTCTGATAGAGCAAAGTCACCCGGAGTCTTCCGCCACCCGCCCCACCACCCGAAATTTGGGCGGGGCGCGCGACTTTTACGGAGGATCGTCGTTGTTACGACAGATTCTTTGAAAGATTTAACCCACTCGTGTGTACGGTTATGGTCGAGTCGTATGCGAAACTGACTTAAAGGCCGTTTCCAAATTTTTCTTTGAATTCCGTTTTTCGGAACAAGGATTGAATCCCCGATTTTATCGGTTTCTCATCCGAGATCGAAAAGTCGATTACTGATTCTTAGAACGACTCTTTCTTCAGGTCGTAAAAAAAACGTTTAATTTTTTTAAAAGCGTCTAAGAATGGTATCGGCTTTTGTTCAAAACGATTGTTGATGAAAGTGTAAGTTGCGGATGAAAGAACTTTCCGTTTTTGTAAAATTCGGAACCGCAAAACTTACAAACGATCCGATTCTTAGATTAAAAAATATCGAATTAGGTGAGCGAGAATGATCCAGACCGCGGATAAAACGCCAAGTGTAAATACCGAAAACTTTTATAAGTATCTCCCGTTTCTTTCTTCTTTTACCGAAATCATTGAGCCATCTAATTATTACACGGTGCCCGATGATTGGAACTTGATCGTTACCGATGTTGTGAATTCTACGGAAGCGATCCGCAACGGGAATTACAAGGACGTGAATATCGCAGGCGGGGTGACTGCGATGGCGGTTTCCAATTTGATGGGGGATATGGATTATCCGTTTTTATTCGGCGGAGATGGAATGACTTTACTTTTACCGAATAGCGTTCTTCCCGGTGTGAAAGATGTTCTATTCTCCATTCGAGAATTGGTAAAAAATAATTTTGGTTTAAAGTTAAGAGCGGGAATCGTAAACGTCGGAGATCTCAAAAGATCCGGAAAAGAATTAAAACTTTGTAAACTTAAAATTTCGGAATTTTATAACCAAGCGATTCTTACCGGCAGCGCGTTGGACGCGGCGGAGAATCTCGTGAAGAACGACGATTCTTCCAATCCGTATATCATTCCTTTGACTCACAAGGCAAGGATCAAACCGGATTTTACGGGATTCACCTGTCGCTGGCAAGACATTCCAAGTCATCGGGGTGAAACGGTTTCCTTTATCATAAAATTGAATCCGATTCAGGCGTCTTCGGATCCCGGTTTGTTGAAACTGATCCTGGATCAAATCGGAATTCTTCTCGGAAACGATACACAGATCCATCCTTTGACCGAAGAAGGAATCAACGTTGATATGAGCGGCAAATACTTTAACAAAGAAGCGACCGTTCATACGGAAAACAGAAAGGGATTCTTACATTTTTTAAGATTTCTCAAAATCAAAATCGAAGGTTTTGCGGTAAACTTCGCCGTAAAAACACAATGGAAATTCGGTCCCAAGGTCAACGGAGTGGAGTTACGAGAATTGAGAAAGTCCCAGATTATCGCGTCGGACTTTCGAAAATACGACGGAACCTTAAAGATGGTGGTCGCCTGCGATACGAAGTCTAGAGAAGCGTTCATCGACTTTTTACAGGGACTTTACAAAGAAGGTAAGTTATACTTCGGTTATCACGTATCCGATCGAGCTCTTATGACTTGCGCTTTGCACGAGGGGTCGGTAAGAGAAGTGCATTTTGTGGATTCTGCGGACGGCGGTTATGCTCTCGCCGCGATTCAGCTGAAAGAACAAATCCGTTTAGGAGGTTGATCCGAGTTTCACGTTCCAATTTTCATCGAAGAGTTTATAATTACAGGTAAGCTCTTCTCCAATTCGAATCAATCTCGTCGCGCTGTCCTGTCCCATAGGATTGGTTTGATCGCTCGTAAAATCCTCTTTGGTATTCGGATCGTCGCTGTGATTCATAAACTTGGAATTATCGGAGCAATAGAACCATTTCCCGTCGGTTTGATAAGAATAAGTACGGAACATTTCTTGAACGGTGGAAGGAAGAGAATTGAGTTCTTGATCCGTTAGAACCCAAACGGTTTTCGGATGATATTTCCAAACCAATTCGCCTTTTTGAATGTCTCTTCCTGCGAAAAGACCAAAACCTCCGATCGGAGAATCGGCTATGTATGTGGGTACTAAAAGCATTTTGAAAATCTAAAATAGCCGGGAAAAAAATTGCAAGTAAGAAACGGAGGTTCTTTAAAGAACCATCGCATGTTGTTCCGGTTCCGGAACGGCGAATCTTTCGAGTTTTCCGTTTCTGATCTGAAAAACCTGATCCGCTTCCCGAATCGTGGAAAGTCTGTGAGTAACCGAAATTACGGTTCTTCCCTCTCTCAAGAAAGAAAGCGTTTTCATGATTCTCGCTTCGGTTACGGGATCCAAAGAAGAAGTAGCTTCGTCCAAAAGAAGAATTTGAGGATTTCTTAAAAAGGCGCGAGCGATCGCGATTCTTTGTCTTTCTCCGCCGGAGAGTTTTGTTCCACGATCTCCCGTGTTGGTTTCGTATCCCATGGGAAGCGAAAGAATCAGTTCGTGAATTTCGGCGCGTTTTGCGGCCTCGATTACTTCTTCCAGAGAAGCGCTCGGTTTTCCGATTCGGATATTTTCGAAAATTGTGGTATTAAAAAGAAATGTTTCTTGGAACACAACGCCGACCAAAGATCGAACCGAACTTCTGGAGACAGAATTCAAATCGATTCCGTCGAAATAAATTCTTCCTTCGTTGGGTTGTACCATCCCGAGGAGGAGTTTGATAAATGTACTTTTTCCCACACCGGAACCTCCCACGATCGCGGTATAACTTCCTTTTGGAATCGTGAGCGATATATCGCTTAGATTTTTTGAACGGCCTTTGTAACGGAAGTGAACGTTTTCAAAACGAATCTCTTGTTTTAATTCGGGAATGGACGATTCTTCCAGGTTCGATTCAAAAACGGGGGCCCGCAATAATTCTAATATTCTTTTTGCGGAACCGCTGGCATGATTCAAGGCGGGGAGATACTGAGAAAGATAAAGTAAAGAATAACTTAAGTTTAAGAATGGGGGTAGAAACGCCGCGAGTGTTCCTATGCTCAGAGCGTTGTTATAGGCAAACGCGGTTCCCGCCAGCAGAAGAACTCCTTGTAGAAGAAGAATCCCGGAACCGGCCGAACGTTCCAGATAGGAGTTTGTAAGTCCTAATCTCAATGAAACCTGAAAGAGTTTCTCGCAGTTGTTTTTAAATCTACTAAAGAAATAATCGCCTAAGTCGTAAGCCCGGATCAAATTTTGAGCTGAGATGGATTCTTCCAGCATACTCAAAACTTGAGCTTCCTCTAATTTTCGGGAATAACTGATCTCGGTCGACTTTCTGGAAAGAAAACCGGGCCCTAAAAATGTGATAGGCCAGATCAACAGAGCGATAAGCGCCAATTTCCAATCCAAAAGAAAAAGAAGAATGGTTCCAAAAAGCGCTTCGAGCAAAGGACCAAGCCCCCAGGGTATAAAGGCGAGTAACGCGTGTTCCAAAGAAGCGAGGTCGTTAAAAAAACGCGAAAGAATATCGCCCAATTTATTGTTCGAGAAAAAATCAAGACTCAACTGATCTAAATGTTCATACATCTGTAATCGCAGATCTTGGATAATCCTGGAAGAAGCCCAGTTGTATAAATAATCTCTAAGTGTTCCGAGAATCGCGAACGTCACCGTTCCTACCGCTAAGTAAGCGCCGATCCAATAGAGTGCGTTTTGATTTCGATTGATGAGCGCTTCGTCGATGAGATACTTAAAACTAAAAGGAATACTCGCATAGAATCCGATCTCAAAACAGAGAAGGGCGATGATGATAAAAATTCTTCCCTTGTATTTTTTTACGAAACGGAAAAGTCCAAAAATCAATAAACCGGGAGCGCCCTCGTTTTCGGAAGCGGGTTTCTCTTTTTTGAGGTTGGGAGCTTTCCATTTTTTTGCGGATCCTTTTTCCTTATCAAGAGGTAAGGGTTCCGATTTTTGGATCAGCTGCTCCGGGTTGTATTCGAGAGGTCTTTTCATTCCGTTTTTGGAAAATGCAGTCCTTTTATTTTCGGCAAATATCTTTCATTTCCACTCTACTTTGACTGTTTTTCCGGGAAAGTCCGAGGCAAGAATTTTTCAACCGATAAGAGACAGAATCCACCCGGAAAAGACTCGTTTTTTTAGAAACCGACTATTATGCTAGTAAGTAGGCTCAATGCGATGATTAACTTTCACTACAAAGAGGAAAACGGACTTTATACTGTGACCCTCAAAACGTCCGAAACGGCTCCGGGTACTCTTCATAAGATGGTGAAAGCGATGTTCTTTATGGGTTGGGAAATCGTTTCCGGCGATATCCAGACGATCGAAGAAAAAGGACAGTTGTACAGTTACGACGTTTTTACTTTGAAATCGGAAGAAACGGATTCTAAAATCAAAGCTTCCAAACTGGGGATTCTAATGTCCTCGGTATTTACGGAAGATTCGGCTCTGGAAGAGATCATTCATCATTCCAGCGAAATCGATCTTAGAAATACCTACCACCTTAGCAACGATTCTAAACTCGATTTTGAAGATGTAGAAGGCGGAAATAAAACAAAACTATATCTGGAAGCTCCCGATCGTAAAGGACTTCTCTATTTTGTTACGGGCGTTCTAAAAGAAAACGGAATTAACATTCATTCCGCTACGATCCGAACGGATCGAACCGGAAACCAAGCTCAGGATACGTTCATTTTGTCGGATTCAAAAGGGAGCGGTTTTGCCGGCTCTTCCCTGGAAGAAAGAGTGAGCAGAAATATTCTCGAAATCAGTCTGAATTCTTCCTGGAAGTAGTTTGGAAAATATTTTTTTCGTCACATAAGAAAATATTCGGTGCAATGGGCGCATTCCTGCCTTTTATTGGATTAAGAACGGAATTCCGAAAAGCGTTTTTTTCACGTTATGTAACCTTAACCACTTCTTAGACAAATTTCAATTTTACGACGATTTGCATGGACGCACAAAAAGATTTACAGAAGTTCGATTTCACTGAAGAAATCATTCAGCATTTTAAGATAAACAGCGTCATTCCTGTGGACTTTTACAACAGGAACGGTCAGATCCTCATTCATAAAAAGGAAAACGCAAACGGCGAAGACATAACCAAACTTCTCAAGTTTGAAAGTCAGGGGATTTATTTTCTCAAATCCGAATATGAAAAAATCTCGGGTGGTAAACAAGCCTCCGGACCCAATAGCGTCAATGGCCGCGAAGTAAGTTTTTCTAAACTCGTAAACTCCGAACTCACCGTCGATCTTGCAAAAAACGCGGCGGGCTTTTTATCGGAGCTGAAAAAATTTCCGTTAAACGGCGGTCAAGTCAGACAACTTTCCAAATCGATCGACGGAATCTTGGACGATTTCCGATCCACTCCGGATATGGAAAACGGTTTGGTGAACATCATCGAAGTTATGAGTTCTGCCGGTGTTCCGATGGATTCCGAAGTGCTGACCAAACGAACGGTAATTTCTATGGCGATGAAAGTAAGAGCCGGAAAGGCTTTTACCAAAGTCGACATGGAACAAAAAAAAATCGATCAGATGAATTTGATGATGTCCTCTTATTTAGCGGACGTCGGTTACACTCAAATGAAAATTCCGGTGCAGAAAGATCTGAAAACTGAAGAATTTGAATATATCAAAAATCATCCGATTATAAGTTATCTTATGGTCGCAAATCTTCCCGATCTTGACGACAATATCAAAACTTTGGTTCTCAATCACCATCGTCCTCACAAAGGCGAAGGGATGAATAATAATTATCCTCAACCAAAGGTTCTCGTTCAAAAACTAAATCTTTACAAAGAAAAATACAAGGACGATCCGAAACGTACCGTTTTAGTCGCGGATATCCAGAAACAGATTCGAAATATTCTTACCAATAACCTTCCGATGGACGATATCGGCGTGATTTCGATCGCCGGAGAATTTGCCTCTCTAACCACGAAACAGGAGTGGAGGGACGCATACGAACCTTTGGTTGCGATGAAACTGATATTGAATAACAGTTTTTTTGCATATAATGAAAAAACCCTCCGGGACTTTTACGATCATATCGGATTGTCGCTCTGCAACAACCAGCCGTTTATCAGGGAAGGCGACTTTGTTATCGTAGTAACGCAGGATTCCAATCAAAAGATCTTTTTCGAAGTTTGTATTATTCGCGAGATGTATCGGACTCAGATTCGTCCTATGCTCGAAAGAATCGGAACGATTCGTCCAAACTTCAGCAATATGGGAAAGCTGAGGATTTCAGGTTTTGATCTAAATTCATTCAAACTGGATCGAAGAAAGGCGATCTTTAATCTGGAGAAGAATCAGGATCCAAGAAGAATCATCTACGTCCTCGACTCCGAAATGGACGGAAAGCTTTATGAAGAACTGATCAAACAAACCGGTGAAATCCCGAAAGAAAGCGCGTAAGGTATTTCCGAGTCTCCTTTGAAAAAGAACGTTTGAATTGTTTCAAAATTTCGATTCTTTTTGGTTTTATCGGGATCGATCGAAAAGATCGTTATGCGACACCGCATTTCCTATCGCCTGCTTAAATAGTGTACATTCGTCCTTAAATCGGATCTTTCCGAAACGGATTTTTCCCTTAAGAATGGAAAATAAAATCGTCTTCGAAGTGTCATAAATAATTTTTTTCCAGTCATATATTCCAATCGCTAAGAAAGGGTTGCCTTTACCTTCTATGGTACGCGATTCTCTCCCAAACCAACGCCTACGGGCAATTTAAAAGAAGAGTTGTAATATGAGCGTTAACTCACATTCTGTAAATAAAGAACTCCTAGAAAAATTTGAATTCACTTCGGACGTAATCAAGAGTTTTGTAAGCCAGAGCGAAATCCCCGTAGATTTTTATAATAAGAATGGTCAAATTCTAATCCACAAAAAGTCGGATGCTTCTGAAGAAGACATTACCAGACTTCAAAAATTCGAAAGCCAAGGTATCTTTTTTCTTATATCAGAAAAAGATAAAATAGTTAAGAATAAAAAACCGGACTCGATTCACGGTCGTGGAGTTTCTTTTACGAAACTGGTCAATACCGACCTAACGATCGCGCTCGCAAGAGAAGCCTCGGATCTTTTGGAAGAACTGAAACATTTTCCTCTTAATAACAACCATATCCGAAAAGTTCAAAAAGGAATCGATGATATCCTCGTGGACTTTAAAGCGAGCTCCGATATGGAACTCGGACTTGTAAATGTGATCGAAGTTATGAGACAAGCCGGAGTAAAAACGGATTCGGAAATCATGACCAAAAGAACCGTAATCTCTATGGCGATGAAACTCCGCGGAATGAAAGCTTTGAATAAGGCTGAAAACGATCTTCAAAAAGCGAAACAACTAAACGTTATGCTCGCTTCCTATATGGTCGATATCGGAAAGTCCAGGATGAAACTTCCGAATCATTCCAATCTCAGACCGGAGGAATTCGACTATATTAAAAATCATCCGATCATCAGCTATCTTATGATCGGAAACCTTACCGGAATCGATTCCGAAGTTAAATCGGCGGTTCTCAACAGTCATAGAACTTTTCGCGGGGAAGGTTTGAACAACAATTATCCTTCTACGAATATGTTGATTCGGAAATTGACCGAATATCTTCAGAAATACAAAGACGACAAAACCAAACAAACGCTCATCGAAGATATTCAGAGACAAATTCATCACTTGTTGAACAGTACTTATACGGATGAGGATCCGGGAATCATTTCCATCGCAGGAGAATTCGCCTCTCTCAGTTCCGAACAGGATTGGCGCCCCGCTTTTAACGCTCTCACTTCGATGAAATTGATTTTAAACAACAGTTTCTTTTCTTATAACGAAAAGATCGTTCGCGACTTCTTCGATCTAATGGCGCTGAGTCTTTGCGAAAACCAGAGCGTACTCAATCCGGGGGATTATATCATCGTAGTTTCAATGGATTCTCAGAGAAAGGTTCATTTTGAAACCTGTGTCATCAAAGAAATTTACAGACACCAGACTAGACCGCTTTTGGAAAGAATCGGAACGATTCGACCGTTGATTACGAACAAGGGTAAGATCAAGATCGAAGGATACGATCCCCATTCTTTCCGTGAAGATAAAAGAAAGGCGGTTTTCAATTTGAACAACAGCATGGATCCAAGAAGAGTCATCTATATGATCGATCCTGAATTAGAGCCGAGTCTTTTCGAGAAGGTCGATCAGAATTTTAGAGGAACCGCGCCTCGTTCCGTCGCCTGACAAAACTGAAGGATTCTTCCAGAAACGCGCTTTATCCCTAGGGTTTACCTTGTTTTCTTGGTATTATGCCTTCAAGTTGGGGAAAAATTTTTAAAGTCAGTACGTTTGGAGAATCTCACGGCGAGTCTGTGGGCGTTGTCGTCGAAGGAGTTCCGGCCGGAATTCCCATTCGTTTAGAAGAGATTCAAAAAGACTTAAACCGACGAAGACCGGGTCAGAGTAAACTGACCACTCCTCGGGACGAAGCCGATACCGTTCGTGTTGTCTCCGGTGTTTTCGAAGGGAAGACGATCGGAGCCCCTATTGCGTTGATCGTAAACAATCAAAATACGATTTCAAAAGATTACGAAAATTTAAGAACCGCCTTCCGACCTTCCCACGCGGATTATACATACCAAGTAAAATACGGGTTTCGCGCCCACGTCGGCGGCGGTCGCTCTTCAGTACGAGAAACGATCGGCAGAGTAGCTGCGGCGGCCATAGCAAGAATGATACTCAAGGACGATTTAGGAATCGAAACCGTAGCTTGGGTCGATTCGATCGGGCCGGTTCAATCCAAGATCGGTGAGAATTATCCGAAGTCGCGGGAAGAAGTCGATCAAAACGAAGTTCGTTGTCCCGATGAGTCCAGCGCCGATACGATGCGAAACTTGATTCTTAAAATGAAAGAAGCGGGGGATAGCGTCGGAGGAACGATCAAATGTGTTTCTTACAATCTTCCACCCGGTCTGGGCGATCCAGTTTACGATAAGCTGGATGGGGATCTTGCAAAAGCGATTCTTTCGATTCCCGCATGCAAAGGATTTGAAGTGGGTTCCGGTTTTTCGGGAACACTTCTCACAGGAAGCGCGCATAACGATGAATTTTATGTCGAAGAAGGAACCGGACGTGTTCGAACCAAAACCAACAATTCCGGCGGACTTCAAGGCGGAATCTCCAACGGGGAAGAGCTCGTGATCCGGGCTGCATTCAAGCCGACTTCCACGATTTTTAAAAAACAGAATACGGTAACTCTCAAGGGAGAAGAAACTACTTTGGAAGCAAAGGGCCGTCACGATCCTTGTGTTCTTCCCAGAGCTGTTCCTATCATCGAAGCGGTAGTGAACTTGGTTCTTGTCGACGCTTATCTCTACCAAAGGGCGATCAATCCTCTCTGGTTTCAGAAATGGGCGACCGTTCCGGATTATTACAAAGACTTAGAGCTTTAAGAATCAGTCTCAAAATTGACGCAAGACTTTCCGATTTTTCCGAAGAAATGGAAAGCGGAAGAGCGAAAACAGGGAACTTTTAGAAACGGGTTGCCAGAATGAGAACGGTACGTTTCTATAGAATTGTTTCCCAATACCCGGGTTTAATCAAAAGGATGATTCCATGGTAAAAATCAAAATCGACGGAATCGAGTACGAGGTGGATGAGAAAAAAAATCTTATCTCTGCTGCGAAAGACGCCGGAATAGAAATTCCTTTCTTCTGTTATCACCCTAAACTTTCCATCGTAGGTATGTGTAGAATGTGCCTCATAGAAATTGAAGGGGTTCCAAGACTCCAGGCAGCCTGCAATACTAAGGTCACCGAAGGCCTCTCCATTTTTACAAAAAACGATCGAATCAAAGAAGCGCGCGAAGGAACGATGGAGTTTCTTCTTGCAAACCACCCTTTGGATTGTCCCGTATGCGACAAGGCCGGGGAATGTCAACTTCAGGATAACGCATTCAAAGAGGGAAAAGGAAATTCCAGATTTACATTAGAAAAACGGAATGTTCCACAGGAAGAAATCGGATCCAATCTCATCATCAATCACAACCGTTGTATAGTTTGCTACCGTTGTGTTCGATTCGAGGAAGAGATCGTGGGAGAATCCAATCTCGGACTGTTCGAAAGGGGATATCATTCGATTATCGGACTTGCGAAGAATGAACCGATTCATCATAATTTTCAAGGCGCCCTCGCGGATCTTTGTCCGACAGGAGCTCTACTCAACAATAAGACATTATTCAAATCGAGAGTTTGGTGGTATAAAACCGCCGAATCCATTTGTCACGGTTGTAGCACCGGCTGCAATATCACTACGAACGTAAGAGACAACAAAATGTATCGTTATATGCCGCGGATCGACGAGGAGAAGGATATGTATTTCCTCTGCGACAAAGGTCGTTTTGATATCGATTGGCTGAATGAAAACCGTCTTTTTGCTTATTATCAGGAAGGAAATTCTTCCGAAAGCGGAGTTGTTCTTCCTGCGATAGCGGAGAAAATCAAACAGGCAAATCGGATCGCTATTTTGGGCGGTGCGTCCGAATCCAATGAGAATTTGAAATCCATTCTGCAAAGCGCCGGGTCATTCGGAAAATCCATAGTTTTCGAAGTCCGCGTGAATTCCGCTCAATCCAAAGCTCCCGAGCAGAAGGATTTTTTAATGACTACCGATCTAAGACCGAATACAAGAGGCGGCGTGGACGCGGGGTTCATTTCTACGCAGGGAATCGAATCGATTCAAAAGTCCGTTGAATCCGGCGATATCGACCTTGTTTTCGTAATTAAGGAAAATCTAAAGGAGGTCCTTCCTTCGATTTCTCCCAAGACAACCGTTGTCGTCTTGGATACGAATTTGACTTCGGATCTTTCGGACGTCGCGTTTGGAGTTCCAATTCAGACTTTTGCCGAACAAGCCGGTTCTTTTACGAATAAGAACGGTTTGAATCAGCGTTTTCAAAAAGCGATGGATCCTCCTAAGGGATTGTTGAGTTCCGGAGCCGCCTTCCAAAGACTCTCAGAATTAGTCAAAGAATCGACTTCTTCTCCAAAGGAGGTTAGCTCAATTGGGAACCGTTAATGTAATTCATGTTGCAAGCCGACATAAGCTCACCTGGTATGAGAAATTCTATTTTTATTCCATTGGAAAGGGACTTTGGATCACTCTCAAACATTTTATCAGAGCCACTCTTCTAAGGGGCGCGGTTACGATAGAATTTCCCGAAAAGAGAAGAAAGTATTCTACTCGTTTTCGCGGAATGCATACGATGAAACGCGACGAACAGGGAAGAGAAAGATGTACGAGTTGTTTTTGTTGTATGTGGATTTGTCCTGCGGATGCGATTTATATCGAAGCCGCGGAAGTAACTCCGGAAATTCAACATCTGCATCCCGAAGATAAATTCGCCAAAAAATTTGAAATCAATTTGTTGCGTTGTATTTTTTGCGGTTTGTGTGAAGAAGCTTGTCCGAAGGGAGCTATCTATTTGGACGGCCCTGGAGAGATGGCAACCGATAATCGGGAAGATTTGATTCTCACAAAAGAGAGAATGATGCAAAAAGTAGGCGGGCCGATTCTAGGAGAAAGGGTTTAAAAACTTTCTCCTAGTTTAAGAATTAAATTATAGATTAGTTTTCTAACAAGGATTCCAAACTCTTAACTTACTTTCTGTTTTAAGTATTCGTTTTGTCTGGCAATTTCCAACTTAGCTTCCAAATAAGCAACGGTCGCGTCAATGTCGTCATTTGAAATTCCGGGATATTCGCGAAGGATTCCTTTTCTAGACATTCCCGATAAAAGCAAGTCTAGTATTTCTAAAACACGGACTCCGGTTCCTTTGATAAAGGGTTTTCCGCCCAAATACCCAGGAATCATTTCAATCGAAGTAAACTCGTCGTTACTCATATATACTCAATAACAGTGAGACCCTCTAAAATTTGTAGCGGAAAAGTTTTTTTCGAAATTCGCTTCCTCTTTATTTTTTTGTATACTGCATTTTTGAAATTATATTTCTCTTTCGACTTGTTCCCCGAATTTTAAGGAACATAAGCTTTCAAAAAATCTCCTAAAAATTACTTTGATGAACTGCTCGAAGAAGAGGAGGAAGAGGAAGATTCGGAAGGACATTTCGGGTAAAACGCTTCGCAAGAAAGTAGAAAAACAATTCCTTGATTGGAGGTGCAGAAATTAGTGATCGGTTTGTCCGTGCTCATCGTATTGAAAATGCAGTATGAGAATAGTTTTTCGTAACATTCACTCCTCTTTTTGTTTTTACCTGCACAACTCGAACTTTGCGGTTCGAAATCGTGGGAAGCGCATTGTAAGAGAAAAGAAATTAGGAGAATCAACCGCAACCGATTGAGAAAACCTTTACTTGGCAGAAATGGCTCATTTGCGGATTTTTGTGACATAATTTTAGGAGGCTTCGATAAACAAAGGAACGATTTAATTTCTTTTTGTGCTTTTAGGATCAGAATTTCTTTGAAAAATTGCAAAAAACCCCGGTTTCATTGCATTTTATAAATGGTCCATTCCGATTCTACAGATTTTTCAACCCTCTACGAAGAAAACCATAAGACTGTTTACCACTTTCTTCTCAAAATATCCGGCGATCCGGAAGTTTCGGAAGATCTTACACAAGAAGCCTTTCTAAAAGCCTTCACTTTTTTTGCAAAGTTCGATCCGAATATTGCTTCCTTTAGCACTTGGGTTTGTTCCATTGCAAAAAATTTGTATTTCAAGCATTATAATAAACAGAAAAAGGAATTTGGAAATCTTAGCATCGGTGATCTGGTCCTAGATATAGAAGTAAATCCGGAAATTCCTGAAAATTTAGAGAAAGCTTTTTTAGAAAAAGCAATAAAAGATTCAATTGAGAGTCTTCCTGAGCCCGAAAAGAGTATAATACTATTTAAGGAACTAGAAAGGAAAACCTTAAAAGAAACCGCGTCGGCGCTTGGAATCTCGGAAAGGACAGTCAGCAGAAGATTGATTTCTGCCGTCTCTTTACTAAGAGAGAAAATGGAAAAACAAGGACTACAATTCTAAACTCTACACTATGAAGTTGAAAGTTGATAACATAGAACAATTCGAGGACCTGCTGGGGAAATATCTCTTTGGCGAATTGAATGCGGAAGGTAAGAAAGAATTACTGAATTTCGTACTCAAAAACGAAAAGGCCCGTTCTATATATCAGGCTACGACTCAAACAAACTCAATCGTAACCTACGCGCTTTCGGATTTGGAAAAAGGGAAGGGGTCAGGTTCCGGGGAGAATCGTTTCGGAAAACTATTAGAATTCAGAAATTCCGTATTTCAATCCGGTTGGATCGTTTCCAGTTTAGCCGCTGCGATTTTTCTTGTCTCCGGGGTTTCGATCTGGCTGGGTTTTCAGTCCGATTCAAGCGCAAAACTGGAACAAGCATTTATCAATTCTTATGGAGATTGCAAGATCGACGGAATTGCTTCTCAACCCGGGGCCAATCTTCTAAATCGTAAATTGGTCTCCGGCAACTATTCAATTTGTGAATTCCAAGTGGAAGGGGCAAAGAGCGTAGCGGTGCGCGTTCTCCCGGATTCGGAAGTTTCCGTGACGGGGGATCGAAAAAATTCTTCAGTAATGGTGGATCGTGGATCGGTGCTCATTGACTCCGTAAAAAGTGAAACGGATCCATCGGAGGGTTTGCTCTCGATTCTTTCTCCGGATGTGCGCGCTCTTTTAGTCGGTACAAAAGTCGTTTATTCTCGAAAGATCGGAGAATTTCATTCCGATTTGGATTTGAATGTTTTGGACGGAAAAGTCGAGATTGAAACCGGTCCTTCGGTTGCCTTTGAAAAAACCGCAAACACTCTGACCGAAGAGGAAAGGGAATTTTTAAAACTCAATTTCCCGATTTTATTTCAAAGTAAAAAAGTCGAAATCAACCGGGGACAATCTTTATCTTGGAAAGGGATTCCGGAATCCGGTCTCAAAAAAATCCGATCCCTGGAAAAGAGTATCGAAGAAGCGAAAGCGAAAGGAATCAAAGTCGAAGGCGATTTCGTTTTCGCACTTTCGTCGGACGTTCAAAAATTAAACGGAGATCATATTTTTGCGATCGATCAAAATTTAAGTAAGAAGATTAAGAATCTCCTTCCAAGCGAAGAAAAAGATCTTACGGCTAAATTCAATTCTATGGTTCGTTTTCCGCCGACCGATTTACACGAAGTCGAAAAGTTAAAGTCCTTGGTCGCAAAATTGGACAATACTCCTCTGATTCAAATTCTAAAAGATAAGAATCAGCCGGACATTGAAAGAGTCATCTATTTCAAGGACGGCTCGAAAGTGAAAGGTTTTGTCTATCAGCACGATAGCTTTTATATTCTTCTGAAATCGGACGGAAATCTATTGTTTCCAGTCGATGCTGTCGACTCGATCGATTTCGAATAAAAGACTCGATCATTTTATACAATTCTCTGAAATTATCTATAAGTTTGATTCGTATCGACGAATTTAGCAAAACCATGCGAAATCAATCGAAACTATTGTTGTGTCCCAAAAAAAACAATATCTGTTTTTTCATTTTTATCCTTTGTGTTTCGCTTTTTTTCCCCTGTTTTTTAGAGGATTTATCCGCGGATAACGTCATCCTGAGAAACGGAATCGAATATAAAAACGTAAAGACCGTATTAGGAAAATCCTCGGTTACGATTGAATCCGAAACGGGTTCCGTGATTCATATCCCCATTCAGTCGATTAAGTCCATTAAGTCGGTTCCGATTCAATGGACTAATACATCTAAGAATTCTTTGACGTCCGAAGACGAGAATGCCGGCAACGGGAATGATTTATCGAAAGATTCGAAAACGAATTCGGACCCGCGGTCTTCGGCTGGAAGTAATTTCGAGACTGCAAAACAATCGGTTCGAGAGGCTTTTCCAAGTTTGATTCCCGGATGGTCGGGTCTCTATCTATTAGGTTATCCTTCTTTAGGCGCCTTGTTCTCCCTTACCGAACTTTATCTTGTTCACTTGATTTCGTTGTATTCGAAACCGGCGCCCCGTTTTTTCGATGATCCGGCAAATTTCCTTTCTGCATATGCGAATCTTGATTCTAATATTTCCTCCGAAAATCCGAAATTTATCAGTTTGGTGTTTACTTATGAAAATGCTTCTTTGGTAAAGGATCCGATTTCAGGCGGGTATACAACCGAAGAGAAAATCAAAGAAGGGAGAGAGAGAGCGGTAACCGGATTGATTTCCGTTTTGCTTTTGGATTTTTCCGTTACTCAAGCGATTTCTATGGTAAGTAAGAGGAAAGATAAAATTTCTATGGAGAGCGGTTCTTTTGAACTTAAATTCGGAAGTCGTTTTAGGCCTGAGGTAGGAGAATCGGAATCGAAGTTTTCCTTGGTTTATTATTTTTAGGAGGGCCCCCGTTTTTATTCTGGGCAGCCCTCTTTTTTATTAAGCAGTTGCGGAATCTCTTCCTATCTTTCCTAAGAAATATAAAACTACGCCGACGGCCACTAAGCCTGCACGAATTGCCCAACCGGTCGCTACTCCCCAGTTGTCGATCCACATTAAAATCTTTAAGTTGTAGTTGAAAAAACTCAAAGCTCCGGAAACGATTCCCGCGAAGGAAAGAAAAGCTCCAAACGAGGAGATCTTATCCTTGATTTGATCCATAATATTTGCACCCCTTTCAATGAATTAACTACAAGGTTAACAGCTGAAATCTTCTTTTTTCTCCTTTTTTAATTCAAAGTCTTCTTTCTTTCCTATAAAATTCTTGTTTTGATAAAAAACTTGCGAGCGCTTCTAAGTTTTTAAATTCTGACAGTCTAATTAAAAGATAACTCGGGGACGAAATTGGTTTCGACTGTTGTTGTCAGGGATTATGTGGCGTGTAGAGGTTGTAGGCTCCTCTCAAAACCTTCAAACAATAACCGCTAATAACGAATTAGCCCTAGCAGCTTAATCTCTGCTACGGAACCTTGGTTCTTTCTCCTGAGGGCCAAACGTTCTGACACTTTTCGGGAGGCGTCTCTTTTGGTTTTCGGTTCCTGAGAGAGATCGTATTTGAGCTGAATAGGAAAGAGAGTCCTGTCTGTGGGTTAAACTCAATCCGACAACTTTATACATAGACTACACACGTAGAGGCTAATCTGGGGCGCAATAGGACGCGGGTTCGAACCCCGCCGTCTCCATCGCATTCATTTGAATTGATTGTATCGATTTTAGAATTCTCTCGGTCCGGATTTTTTCCATCACTTCGATGCACTTTTCTTTTTCCAAAAAATATGGAAATCTCGAAATTCTCCATCTAAGATCTTCCCTTCGAAATTTGAATTCTAAACGCTTTATGTTTGAACCGTACCCGACTTTCAGAAGTCTGATACTTATAAGATTCGATTTTGTTAGGAACCAAGAAAAATAAGCCTCACATTCTTATCAAAGAACCGCAATCATTGGATTTAATTTTTTTCCTTTAGGGAGTTAGGAGATGGAAATTGGAAACTAAAATTTCAATTTATTCGGACGTCGTTTGTCCTTGGTGTTATATCGGAAAAAAAAGAATCGAGGAAGCGATCGAACTTCGTAAAAAGTCCCATCCCGATGATAAGATTGAAATTGAATGGAAGGCTTTTCAACTCAATCCAGATCTTTCCAACGAAGGTGAAGATCGAGTTTTACACATGACCCGAAAGTTCGGTTCTTTGGAGCGGGTCAAGATGATGGTGCAAAGAGTAGCCGATATCGCGGTTGCCGAGGGTCTTCCCTTTTCTACGGAACAACAAGGTCATCAGCCGAATACGTTCTTATTGCACGCGTTGATTCGAAGAGCGAAAGACAAGGGAAAGGCATCCGAACTTGCCGGAATCTTCTTCAAAAATTTCTTTGCGGAAGGCAAGAATCTTTCGGACGCGAACGTAATCTTGGAAAGTTTGAAACAAGCCGGTTTGGATGAGGAAGACTTCAACTACATTAAAGAAAATGAATCTCTTTTAAAAGAAGTTCAAGAAGAAGAATTGAGAGGACGGCAATTGGGTGTTTCCGGAGTTCCATTCTTTGTCTTTAACGAAAAATACGCCGTTTCCGGAGCGCAGGAATCCGGCGTATTTTTGCAAGTTTTCGATCAACTGGCGAAAGAAACTCCTTAAAGGAAAAAACTTTCTTTGTGTTTATTTGAGATCGTAGACTAGCTTATAAGCAACGTCTTCTTCCTTTGACCAGGGTAATTGGAAAGGAACCTTTCTTACTTTTAGTCCGGCTTCTTTCAAATAATTCCGAATTTCACTGTCCCTGAAAATCGCTTCTGAAAAAGCGATTTCTCCCGAATCTGTGATTCCCTGGAGTTTAGAAGCATAGTTTACGGTGTTTCCAAAAAAATCGATATTGCTGTTTAGGTTTACGGCCAGACATGGTCCTGTATGGACGCTGATTCGAATTTGGATTCGATTTTCAGGAGATATCTGAAATACCTTCTGCAATTCAACGGAGGCTAATAAAGAATCCAACGGGCTTGAAAACGAAGCCATCACCGCGTCTCCAATCGTTTTTACAACGGCCCCTCTGTTCGCTTTGATGATACGAAAAACTTGTACGAAGTGTTCTCTTACTTCTTTGAACGCCCCCGTATCACCCTCTGAAATATAGAATCGAGTGGAGCCAACAATATCCGTAAAAAGAATCGTTTGAACTCCGATATCGAGTTGAAGATCGGAAGCGATTGCCTGTTCCGTAAATAAATCGCGGAATTCTTGAAAGTTAAATAATTCCGCAGGCCTTAGGCTGTAAGCGTCTTCTTTTTTTTCTTCGATGACAAATGTTCGCGGAGAAAGTTCGCTGTTGTAGATTTGTACCGTGGGTCCGGGGCTTGCCGTAAGTTCTTGTTCCGATTGGTCGGCGGTCCAGCGAATCGTTTCGTTCGAGGACGGTTGTAGTTCCAGAAGATTGTATTTTTTTTCCCCCGCGATTCTAAGACGATAGATTCCGTCCGTTAATAATAAATTTGTAATGTATTCCGCTCCGGGCGGAATCGTCCTTTGAAAACGGATATGGGACTTTGTAGCCGGTTCCGCGGCGCAAAAATATCTTTTTTGAACTTCTCTTATCGAAGGGTGAATGTGAAACGTAATTTCGATCGTATTGAGTTTGGAAGATTCAAAATCGATTCCACAGACGTCGCAGGAGTCCTGCGATGGAACGTCGCCCAGGTTGTTGAGTTCGGACCTTACACCTCTACAATGCGGACAGATTACGTCCCAGGAAAGAGTAAAAAGACCCTGTCTACAACCGTGCAAAAAAAGCAGCAAAAGAGTTTCCAAGGGGATTTTCCAATCCAACGCCAACTTTTTAATTCGAATTCGATAGAGTTCGTTTTCATCCTCGGAAAGAATATAATGAATGACTCGATCGATCAAAGATTCTTCGATTCCTTCCCGCACTAAATTGTCTCTGATTTGTTTTAGTTTTAGGTTTTCCGCGGCCGGCTCCGATTTTTTCAGAGCGTTATTAAAGTCTATAATCGAATCGTTTCTTTTTCTGGTTTTGATGTCTTCCAGAACTCCCAAAAGTCCTTTTTGGTAGTCCTGAAAAAGTTGTTTCATTCCGATGGGAAGGATGAGCTTTCCTAGAATTCCTCTGGGGATCCAGCCGAAATACACTGTGAGTTTTGTTTTGTTAGGCGAAAGTTTTTCCGTTAAATATCGACATCGAACGTATTTACCGAATCCTTTACTATAGATTCTTGCGTTATTCAAACCTTTGCAATATTCCCATTCCCAAGGAACTTCCTCCCATTCCATGAGTATGCCCGCGTTTCTGGAACGACCGAATAACTTGCCTTCCTTTTCCACGTATTTCATTTCGGGAATGCCGATTCTTTTGTTAAACGAAGAGGTATCGATGAGCCAGGGCCAAAGAGATTCTAGGTCGATATCCAATTCGAATTCCCAAAGTACCTCCACCGGTTTTCCCGATCGGGTCCATTCTTCGTCCCAAGGATATTGTTTTAAGAATTCGCCGAGATCTAAAATTTCTTTGGATTTGATTTTAGTCTGATTAGTTTCCATGTCGATTCTCCGGTTCCCGTAAAAAATTTGTTTCTATAATTCGTGATCATAAATTCTGCAAGAGTGTTTTAGACGATTCTTACAATCATAAAAGGAATGGGAAGACGATCCGATTCTTCGTAAAAAGAATCCACAAAATTTCTCTTTTCGATTAGATTCTGTTTCCTGCTTTAGAGTTTGGAAGAAATTTGGTACGGTATGGAATATTCTCAATTTGGACAAAAATTCAAGAAGCAAACCGGAATCGGACAACTGATGGATGATTTGGGCAATCCTCCGGCCGGCGCGTGTATGCTGGGAGGAGGAAATCCCGCTTCGATCCCCGAAGTCGCGGAAGTTTGGAAAAAAATTCTGTCAAAACAAATCGAATCCGGAAGTTTAAAAAGAATTCTCGGTAGTTACGAATCTCCGGCGGGAGTTCAAGAGCTACGAGAATGTGTCGCGTCCATTTTATCCGAAGAATCCGGAACTAATATCTCCGAAAATCAAATCGCTATCACCAATGGAAGTCAGAACGCATTCTATCTTTTGTTAAATTTTTTCTCGGGCAAATTTCAAAAAGGCAAAAATAAAAAAATTCTTTTTCCCATTCTTCCGGAATACATAGGATATACGGATCAGACTTTGGAAGCGGATTCTTTTTTATCGTTTCAGCCGAAAATTCAAGAGATCGATTCTTATTCTTATAAATATTTTATCGACAAGGAAAAGTTTGAAACCGTGCCCGATTGGAAAGAACAATCGGGTTGTATCTGCGTCTCTCGGCCTACGAATCCTACCGGAAACGTGATAACCGATGCGGAATTGGAATTTCTGATTTCAAAAGCGAAGGAGGCCGACATACCTTTGTTAGTCGACAATGCCTACGGTTTTCCTTTTCCAGGAGTTGTTTTTGCGGAAAGTTCCTTCATTCATAACCCCGGGATGATTCAGGGATTCAGTCTTTCCAAGCTGGGACTTCCCGGAGTGAGAACCGGATTTGTTTTGGGCGATCCGGAAACGATAGAACTTTTGCACAAAGCCAATTCGGTTATCAATTTGACGAGCGGAAGTCCGGGCCAGTATATCGCACTCGAACTTTTCAGTTCGGGAGAATGGAAACTTTTATGTAAGAACGTTATTCGGCCTTATTATCAGAGGAAGTCCGAGTTTGCAAGAGAGGTGATTCGCCAAAACTGGAGTTCGAATCTGGATTATAGAATTCACCAAAGCGAAGGCGCTTTTTTTCTTTGGGTTTGGGTAAAAAATTTAAAACTTACGGTTTCGGAATTATATCCGATTCTAAAAGAAGCGGGCGTGATCATCGTTCCCGGTAAAACTTTTTTTCCGGGAGCCGAGCCGAGTTGGGCTCATAGAGAGGAATGTTTTCGTTTGAGTTTTGTGAGAGAAGAGAAGGAGATCGAAGAAGGAATTTTGAGAATCGGTCGAGTATTGGAAAAATTCTCCAAATAAAAAGGTTTCGTCCTGTCATTCGGAATGGAAGACTGGATACTTAGAAAGATTCAATTTATCGAAATCACCTTGTTATATCATTGGAAAAAATGGAAAGTACCGAACAGGACATAAGCTTTGAAGAACTGGCGGCGAGTAAGCCGGTGGAAATCCAGTCTCTTATGCCGGATTATATCTTTTTAAACGAAGGCGCGGTCGGACTCTCCGCAACTGCCCGTTGTATCTTAGACGAACTAAGAGACTGGCATAAAAAAACCGAAAAACACGGTTCGAAAGGGATTCATCCCTCTTATTTGCTCACGTTAGACAAGCTTTCCGAACTTCTCAATAAATATAGAAATCTAAGCGAACAATCGAAGTCGCCTCAAAGTGTGGATTTTGCTTTGCGGCAGTTGGTCGATTATGAGAAAAAAGGAAAAAACAAATCCGCATACATCTATCCTTTTCTTGTTCGTAACGGCGCCAAGGTCTTGGCTCGTATTGCGATCGCAAGTCCGCAAAAAGAAACAAAGACGGACGTAACTCCGTTTCGTGTCGCTTGTTTCGAATTTTCGGAAGAGATGATCGATTTGATTCTTCAAAACCGGGCTAAAAAACCGAAACTTCCGGACGAGGACAGCCCCGGCGCTTTTTTACTTCATAAGAATAAGGCCGGAAAAATCTGGCTGTTTCCGAAGTTGGCATCGATCGAAGCAGAATTCTCGACCTTGCTCAAACGAGGATTTCAACCTTACAGTTATATTCCGATGATGGATTTTTTACGGGATTTTCTTACCTATTCGATCAAGAAGAATTATGTGATGAAAATTCTTCCGGATTATCATATCATTCTGGACGATCTTCAATTAAATCCGGACGGTTCTTATGTAAATCAGCCGGAAGTTATTGCGCATTATCGTTGTCAGGCGGATGCGCTTGAAAAATTCGCGATCCCTTATCTCAAGGAACTGAGTGAAAGAGCGGGTTACAGTCTATTTAAAACTAGAATCGCCGAATTTGAACAGACTCACGTTCAACTTGTGGAACCGGGAAGAAAACAAAACAGCGAAAAAGTCAAAGCCCTCATTTCGCTTATCAACGATTATCCTTTCGATCGCGAGACGGACGAACTTGGGAAAAAAATTTCCGAAACTTGCAGAACCTCGATTCAAATTCTTTCTAGATTGATCGAAGAAAAAGACAAGCTGGTTCAAAGAAAAGAAGAGAACGTTTTTAAATCTCTTAAAACGAGAATTCTGAATAAGATCGCGGAGACTACTCTACAAGACCAAACTCTCTACAAATTTTCACCGGAACAAAAGTTGAAGTCTTCCGGATTGTTGGACGAAACACGTTATCCGGCATTGGTTGAGGAATTAAAAAAAGACATCGCGGCTCAGTTTGGAATGAAAGTGATTGAAAAACAGGATCAGACTTCCGAAATCTACGCGGTCGATCCGGGATATATGGCGGCCGTTTTACACAAATTGAGCGGAATGGCTGCGAGCAATTCTTCATTTCAAAAGGATTTGGATATTGCGAGAGAAATTAATTCAACTCTCAGTAATCCAAAACATCCGGGTCTCAACGCTAAGTTGAAAGCGGATAGTATCGTCAAATTGCAACAAGGAATTCAGGTACTCGAACAAATAGAGGCCGAAAAACAACGTTCTCAGGAATTCGCGAAGAAGTTTAATCTTCCGATGGGAATGTTGGGTTTTGTAGCGAGTATGATTTTATTCTTAATCGCATCCGTTCATTTTAAAACCACCGGAGTTTTGTTCGTGGGAATTCCGGTAAGTTTGTTTTTAGGTTTTATGCTAGCTTTCTACTTTCGAGATAAGGAAAAATCGGATATTCTCGGGGGCGGAGGAAGCGGATCCAGTTCGCTCGGATCGGGTTTTAAGGGAGAATACGGATCGGCAACTTCTTCCTCGGCTGACGGTTTTTATTCCGGGAATGACGATTCCGAAGAGGAGCATACATATACAAAAGGTGAAACTCCCAAAGAGAAAAAAGTGAGCTTGATTGCAAAAGGCGCGGAGAGGTTCGTATTTCCAAGTCGCTTTACAAAAATCACCGATAAGATTCATGATTCCCGCTCGTTGCGTAAGAAGATCTATGAGAATTTGGACAACATTCGAAACAGCGTGGCGCATCTTAAGGGAGAAAAAGACGACGAGAAAGTTGCCTCAACGATCGAATACGCGTTGTTGCAGAATTCGGCGACGATCATTATTCCGGACGACCTGGTTCCTCAGGGAATGCCAGGCTCGATCATACTAAATCATAACGACTTAAAGGCTCCCTTGATTCGGGACCAGATATCCGAATTTTTGCGCAACGAAGCCCAAAAGAAAAAATACGATAAGAAGCTCGTGAAATATTATACATTCTTAATCAATACGATCGAAGTGGAATATTATAAATACCTTCCGAGCAGAAAGAAGAAATAATTTTTTCACTTTTTTGTTTTGTCCTTCCGGTTTTACTGCGTCTTCGAATTTGTTCTTGAAGAATTAGAATTGACTTTAAAGTCCAATTGGACCTAATTTGAAACAAGTGAACGATTGTTTGTATCTCGTTTTGAATTTTTTGTTACAAGATCATTCTGCGAATTTAAGAGCCGTTTTTACGGATCAAAATTCGACTTTAACCTCTTTTTTTAAGAAAAGAATAATCCTCCTTTTGTGTTTGCTTCTTCTTTCCGGATGTGCGCGTATTCGAAGTTTGAATCCGGGAGATATGAGCTCCACCTCATATTACGAAAACATAATTATTCAATGTCTTTTAGGTCAGGCGACAAATTGTACGGCTCCTTCGATTCGTAACGTTCGGGATCGCGGAGTTTTAAATTCCGGCTTTTTGACGGGAAATACGGCGCCTTTTGCCTCTACCGTAGAGGTCGCGTTAGACGGAGGATTCTTTCAAGGCGCCTCGGTTACGGGAAACACTTGGTCCTTTCCGCTTCCGAAAGGACCAAGTGTTTGGAAACAAAATTCATTGCATAAGGTTACGGTTCGTTCCGGTCCGCTTTCGGCCCAAAATACGATTATGATTCGAAAGGGGAGCAATTATGACGTCAACGGAGACGGCTTCTCCGATGTCCTTGTCGGTGCGAATCAATTTAGCGCCGGAACTGGAAAGGCTTATATTTTTTATGGAAGCGTTCAGGGGATTGTTTCGCAAGGTGCAACTTCGGCTAACACAAATTTGGTGGGAATTCCCTCCGGTCAATTCGGATGGGCCGTTGCGTTAGGAGACGTAAACGGGGACGGCTATTCGGATGCGATTGTCGGAGCCCCGGGCGCGGGAGTAGATTCGGTTTTCATCTATCATTCGTTAGGGGGAGACGGAATTCCAAACGGCGCTTCTCCTAATTCTACTCTCAGCGCCGGTTCCATTATGTTTTTTGGAGGGACCGTCGCGACCGGCGATATCAACGGAGATGGATTCGAGGACGTTGTCGTCGGTTCTTACGGTTATTCGACTTCCTCCGGACGAGTGGATGTATTTTATTCTTCCGGAACGTCCGGAGTTCCGACCGGAGGCCTTTCTACTGCCAAATCCACTTTGATTGGATCCGTATTGAACGGTAGATTTGGGATCACGGTTGCGACTGGAGATTCAAACGGGGACGGTTACGCTGATGTTTTAGTGGGCGCGGATGGAATTTCCAGATCTTACATATTTCATTCGGACGGGACTGGAGGAATTTCCGGCCAGGATCTTTCCGCAGGCGGAACGGCGAATACCCTTCTTATCGGGGAAACGGGAAGCCAATTCGGAATATCGGTTTCTTTGGGCGACGTGACCGCGGATGGATTTCAAGACGCTTTGATCGGAGCAAGATCTTACACCGCAAACCAAGGTCGGGCTTATGTTTTTCATTCGAACGGAAGTTCGGGAATTCCAAATCAGGATCTTTCCGGATCCGGATTTGCAAATACGATTCTTACGGGACAAATCGCCGGAAGCTTTTTCGGAATATCGGTTTCCTTAGGGGACGTGAACGGAGACGGATCCGCCGATGCGCTCGTAGGAGCCTATGGTTTCGGAACGGGGAATTCGTTTATTTTTTTGTCCGATGGATCTTCCGGAATCGTCAGTCAAAATCTTCAGAGTGGAGGAACCGCGCATTCAACGTTTACCGGAGAAACGGCAGGGGACCAATTTGGAATTTTTGTCCGTCTCGTGGATGCAAATGGAGACGGTTGTTCGGACGTTGCGGTCGGGGCTTATGGATATTCCGGCGGGGGCAACACTGGAAGGGTTTATATTTTTTCAGGATCTTCCTCGGGCATTCCAAGTGTAGGAGCTCCTAGTGCGAATACGATTCTAACGGGAGAGCCGGCCAGTCAGTTTGGATATTCGATCGCTTCGAATCGGAAGACGGAAAATCAAACCTTTCTTGAGAAGAATCTTTATCGATGGAAAACGATTCTTTTTCGAAGAGAAGATCAAGAAGATTCACAAAGTCATTTTCGAAATTCATAAAACTTAAGATCCGAAAGAATTCAGAAGAATTTTAATCTTTTTTACTAATTTAAGATTGACCGTACAAACCGGTACGCGAATCTGACTTCAAGATTCCTGGTGACTATAGAGAGAGGGCCACACCCGTTCCCATCCCGAACACGGAAGTTAAGCCTCTCATCGCTGATGGTACTGTGTGGTTCGCTGCATGGGAGAGTAGGACGTTGCCGGGTTTTTTTTATTTTAGGACAGAGAATTGATTCTGACAATTCTCCTCCGGTCGTTCGGGCCTTCCTCAGGGTTTTCCCTGAAATTCCTAAGAATATAGAAATCCCGATAAAGACAAATTCACATCGGAATCGGATGTGAAATGGTTGACTTAGACTTTTTCAGAATGCTTCTGTTAGAAAGAGCATTGGATTCTTCTAAACAGAAGAAAATATACGCAATCATTAACGCCAATCAGGGATAAGTATGAAAAGAAATTACCAGCCCAGCCGAGTAAAAAGAGCGAGAACACACGGATTTCGCGCGAGAATGGCTACTTCCGGTGGAAGAAAAGTTCTTTCTCGTAGAAGAAAGAAGGGCAGACATAAGCTCACTGTTTCCGACGAAAAACTCGGTAAAAAATTCTAAGAACTAAGCCATCGAAGAGACGTTAAAATCCAGGAAGGAGATACAATCTCTTTTTAAGGCTGGAAAAAGAGTCTCCCGCTTCCCGATCGTTCTAGTATTCACCGCTAATTCCTTATCTAAGAATCGTTTTTTATACTGTCCGGAACGTACAGTAAAAACGGCGGTTCAAAGAAACCGGATCAAAAGGAAACTCAGATCGGTCATACACGAGGAAGAGAAGAATTTTCTAAAGGGCTTTGATATCGCAATATTAGCCAAAAAAGAAATTTTGGATCTAAACCACGGGGAGCTGGTTCAGATTCTGGTCTCTCTGATCAACCGAATCTTATGAACCAACTTGCAATCAAACTGATTCAGCTATACAAACGGCTAATCTCACCTTTACTCCCACCAGCCTGTCGATTCACCCCAAGTTGTTCCGAATATGCAGCACAAGCATTTCAAGAATACGGATTTTTCCGCGCGTTGCAATTGAGCACTTGGAGAATTTTGAGATGCAACCCTCTCTCTCGGGGATTCGAAGATCCCTTACCACCTAACATTAAAAGGACGAAATGATGGAAGATAGACAAAGTAGATTATTTTTAGCTCTCATTCTAAGTATGGGAATTTGGATGGGAGTGAATTATTTTTTCTTCCCTTCCGCTCCTCCCAAAAAAACTCCTGAAACAAAGGAAGCTAATTCTGACAAACCTTCGGATAACAAAAAAGAAAACAAAACTCAAACCGAAAAAACGAAAGAAGCTCAGATCACCGCACCCGTAAAAGAAGTTAAGGTTGCTCCTTCCAATGTAAAAAAAACGAGCATCGTAACGGATTCTTATATTGTTGAGTTTAGCTCTCTGGGCGGCAGGATTTCCAAATTCTACGTAAAGGACTATGTAGGACCTAACGGTGATTTAATGCAAGTCGCCCGTAAAAACCCGGAAACCGTTACAGTAGACGGCAAATCTTATCAAGCGGTGGAACTTTCCAGAGAAAAAGGTTTCGATTTTAACTTCGTAAATTCTTTAAATCAACTTCCTGAATCCGATTGGAATGAAATTCCGTTTGTATTGGAGGAAGACAAGGCGAATTCTTCGGTAATTTTTAGCGCCGTTTCTCCGGATAAAACCTTTCAACTTAAGAAACACTATCGCTTTTTTCCAGGTGAGAATTATTTTAAAATTTCTCTTTCCATCGTAAATCTTACAAAAGAAAAACTTTCCTTTGCTTCTCAGAAAAATACTCAATATCTCCGAACTTTTGGAAGTCTTGGCCCTCTTCCGAAAGACAGAGCCCTTAACGATCGTGATACCGCGAACTTCTTTCGCTTTTATCATATCGGCGGATCTTTTAACGATTCGTTGGACGGAAGTTCTTCTCTCGGTTTTTGGTCTTCGGTTGGAAATTTCTTTACGGGAAATTCCGGAGCCGACGAAAGTTTCAGCGTAAAAACGAACGCGGAATCCGGCGTTGATTTTGCCGGAACCGGTTCCAGATATTTTATCGCTGTTGCGGATCCTCTCGATCATAAACCGCAAGGTGTCGTTTTAGACAATAGAACGAAGAACGAAACCGGAGCCGTATTACTGTATGATAATATTTCCTTAACTCCCGGCGAAACTTACAATCTCGATTTCGGAACCTATGTTGGAGTTCGTGAAAGCGAAGGAATGGTTTTTAGAAATCCCGAACTCGATCCGAACCAAGCGAAGAACAGTCCGTTTGCGGGTTTGAGCGCCGACTTGAATAAATCTTTCAACCAAGGGATGACCACTCCTTTTAGAAACGGAATCATCTGGGTTCTGAAAAAAATCTATCAGTTCACGGTTCCGAATTACGGTTGGAGCATTATCATTTTCGCGATTCTTTTCAAACTAGTTTTCTATCCTCTCAATCAGAAACAAGCGGATAGTATGAAGAAGATGCAGGAACTGAGTCCTCAACTCAAAACGATCAACGAAAAATTTGCGAACGATCCGAAGATGCGTCAGCAAAAAACAATGGAACTCTATAAGAAGAACAACGTAAACCCCGTGGGCGGTTGTCTTCCTATGGTGATCCAAATTCCGATTTTTATCGCGCTTTATACGGCTTTCTCTGATACAATAGATCTTTGGAATTCTCCGTTCTTATGGGTAAAAGACCTCAGCGAACCGGACGTAATCTGGACTTCTCCTGCGATTCCATACTTTACACAAACCGGTCTTGGTTTGAATCTTCTCGCGCTTCTGATGGTTGGAACTCAGATCTTCCAAACAAGAATGACTTCGGTTTCCATGGATCCGAATCAGAAAATGCTCATGTATGTAATGCCAGTGATGATGCTCTATATTTTTTGGAACATGCCTTCCGGTGTTACTCTCTACTGGACTTTTCAAAACATTCTTTCCATCGCTCAGCAGTGGATTACGAACCACTTGAAAAAGACCGAGGAAAAGAAAAAGGCAAAAGCCTGACCACGCAACGAACTCATTATCGAGGATAAACACATGGAAAATTACATCTTTGAAGCCGAGGCTAAATCGAAGTCCGAAGCCGAAGATTACACTCTCAAAACCCTCCGTCTGAATTCGGACGAGGTTCGTTTTGAAACCGTTGATTCCGGAAAAGGCGGCTTTTTCGGAATCTCTCAAAAAAAGCCGGCAGTAGTCCGGGCTTACGTTACTTCTCGGGATCTTCCCGCGGAGAAAATCATTCACGGGGTCGTTCTCACCGTTCTTAAAAAAATGGGAATCGAAGCCGAAGTGGTAGGAATGGGCGACGTGGACGGAAAAATTTACGTCGAAATCGCAAGCAAAGAATCCGGATTGGTGATCGGAAAAAGAGGAGCAACGTTAGACGCTCTCCAATTCATCTTCAACTTGATGGTGGATTCTAAAATCAGACACGGAAGAAAAATCGTTCTGGATATCGAATCCTACAGGGACAAAAGAGAATTATCTCTGGTTCGTTTGGGTAAATCCGTCGCGGCTACCGTTGCAAAAACCGGAAAATCCAAACTTTTAGAGCCGATGAATCCTTTCGAAAGAAGAATCATTCACATGGCTCTTCAAGAAAACGAAAAGGTTTTCACGAGATCGGAAGGGAACGGAACTTACAAAAAAGTAAGAATCATTCCTATGAAAGATAAACACAAATACAAAGACGTTGCTGAGAAAGGTCCGAACAACGACCTCCTCGAAGAAGCGAACTTTGAATGATACGATAGCAGCTATATCAACCGCTTCCGGATCCGGGGCCATCGGAATCATCCGAATCTCCGGGCCGGAAGCCCTCGCGATTTCTTCTTCATTTCTTTTTTCTAAAAATAATTTCCTTTCTCCGGACAAAATCCAACCTCGAGTCGCGATTCAATGCGTATTCCAAGTCGGGGATAGAAAAGTAGATCAGATTTTATTCTTCTATTTCAAAGCTCCCAATTCCTATACCGGCGAGGATCTCTGCGAATTTCATTTTCACGGGAATCCTATTTTGTTAAGAGAAGCGTTAGACGCCATCTTCAGAGCCGGCGCCCGTCCCGCAAAACAGGGAGAATTTTCTCGCAGAGCATTCTTAAATGAAAAATTGGATCTCACCGAAGCGGAAGCGATCGGTCGTTTGATCTCGGCTCGTTCTCGTTTTGAACTCGAGCTCGCGCAGAAGAATGTTTTCGGTGAAGTGTCGCGTTTTACTTCGAATCTCCGAAGTCAGTTGATTTCGTTAAAAGCCGAATGCGAGGCTGAGATCGATTTTTCCACCGAGGATCTTACATACGAATCTCTGGAAGAAAGAAAAGCGCGAATTGAAAAGGTGAGAACCTTGTGTCAAGCCGTGATTTCCAAATCGGATTCCGCCGAAAAACTCCTTCAACAACTTAGAATCGTTCTCTATGGAGAACCGAATACGGGCAAATCGAGCCTCATGAATTTGATCTTAGGAAAAGATCGTTCCATCATTTCCGAAATTCCGGGAACCACCAGAGATTATATCAGCGAAGAAATTTTACTCGAAGGAATTCCCGTTCGACTCGTGGACACCGCCGGCGTTCGCGAGACCGAAGACACGATCGAAAAACTCGGAATCGAAAGAAGCGAGAAAGAATTTCTGTCCGCCGATATTCGTCTCGTTTTGGTCGATACTTCTAAAAAAGAGGATTGGAAAGAATTTATCGATAAGAATCAAGAACGCCTCCCAGGTTCGATTCTTGTCGCGAACAAAATCGACATTCGTGATTCTTCTTGGAATCCGAATCTTTTTACAAAAATCGAAGACCTGACACTCTGCGAAATTTCTTGTAAGACAAAGGAGGGTATCTCGATTCTTCTTGGCGCTATCAAGGGACGTGCGGGAAACCTCGGTCACTCAGAAGATTATGTCCTTTTGGAAGAACGTCAGAGATATCATTTTGAAACCATCGTTCGATGTCTAAACAATACCTTACATCTCATTGCGGAGGGAGCTCCTGCGGAAATTTACATCAAAGAAATCGACTATGCTCTCTCCGAAATCGGCGAGGTCAACGGCCGCGTGGACACTGAAGAAATTTTAGGGAGAATCTTCAGTAAGTTCTGTGTTGGCAAATGAAATGTTATGGTCTCACGGTCTGAATTCAAAAATATGGGAAATATCGTATGAGGGAAAAATCACTACAGTATCACTCGCTCCATCCTAAGGGAAAAATAGAAGTGGTTCCAACGAAACCAACTCTGGATTCTTACGATCTTTCCCTCGCCTATTCTCCCGGTGTAGCTTATCCTTGTTTAGAAATCAAAGAAAGTCCGGACCTCGTTTATGAATATACGAACAAAGGGAATTTAGTCGGCATCATCACAAATGGAACCGCCGTTCTCGGACTCGGCGATATCGGAGCTCTTGCAGGAAAACCGGTTATGGAAGGCAAAGCCGTCCTTTTTAAAAAATTTGCGGGTATCGACGTCTTTGATATCGAAGTCAACACAAAGGATCCGGACGAATTTATCAACGCGGTAAAACTTCTCGAACCGACTTTCGGCGGTATCAATCTGGAAGACATCAAAGCTCCGGAAAGTTTTTATATCGAAGAAGAACTCATTAAAAAAATGAATATCCCCGTGTTTCACGACGATCAACACGGAACCGCAATCATAACGGTTGCAGGTCTTCTTAATTCTTTTGAAATCACCGGAAAAAAACCGGGCGATGTGAAAGTTGTTATCTGCGGAGCCGGCGCCGCAGGAATTGCAATCGCTGAACTCATTCAACATATCGGAATCAAAAAAGAACAAATCTTTTTAGTGGATACGAAAGGTGTGATTCATCATAACCGTTCCGATCTCAATGAATCGAAAAAAAGATACGTTCAAAAAACGGATTCCACAACTCTCAAAGACATTATGAAAGGCGCCGATATTTTTGTCGGCGTTTCCGTTCAGGATATGGTCGACGCGGATATGGTCCGCTCTATGGCTAAAAATCCGGTGATCTTCGCATTAGCAAATCCCGATCCTGAAATTCCTTATCAGATCGCAAAAGCCGTTCGTTCCGATCTGATCATGGGAACCGGAAGAAGCGACAATCCGAATCAGGTGAACAACGTATTAGGTTTTCCTTTTATTTTTCGGGGCGCCCTCGATGTAAGAGCCCGCCATATCACCTTGGAAATGAAATTAGCCGCTGCACGTTCCCTTGCAGAATTGGCTCGGTTAGAAGTTCCGGATGCGGTAAGCCAAGCCTACGGCGGAGTTAAATTTCAATTTGGTCCCGAATACTTGATTCCGAAACCGTTTGATAAACGAGTTCTTTTTCACGTAGCCCCTGCGGTCGCAGAAGCCGCAGTCGCGAGCGGATCCGCTCGAATTCCTTATCCAGGAAGAGAAAAATATCTCGGATTTCTGGAAGGAATTATTCGGAGCTGATTTTTTTTCTCACTTTCGAAATCCGATATTTATAAAGATACGAGACTTTTGCCCTTTTCTAAAGTCTCTTAACAATATGCCCTGAATCGGGTACGGTGGATTATGTCCAAATCTGAAAATCAAGTTCCTACTCCCGAAACCTCCGCAATCAGTCCGGAGGAAACTCAGGATATGATCTCGGATCAGGAACTCAAAGTTCTGATGCTTCAATTCAATCCGGGTGCCTTTAAAGATATCGATCTAGTGGAGAAGGGAGTTGAGAATTATTTTCTTTTCAACCATTCTCCTTTTGCGCTAACAAAGATAGAACAGCTTCAGCACCTCAAACTTCAAGATCTTAAATTTTTGGAGGAAAGAAGAGGAGTCCAATCCTATCAATACCTTCATTTCCAAAAAGAAATCAGGGAACTTCAGATAGCTAACGTTATTGTTCGACCGGCTTCCTTAAAAGGCGACCAAATCGTAAAAGTAAAACGAGGATGTCTTTTGCAAAGTGTAGCCGCAATTTTGGAAATGCTTCACGCCAGAGATCAGTTTATATTAAACGTTTCCAAAAATTCGGAAATAGAGGATTGGGTTCATCAGAATTATATCAACGTGGACGAGAAAGGAATGCCGATCAATCTTTCGGATTCGAAATTTCTTGAAAAGTCTATGCAAAATTTGGAATCTCTTTCTTTAGAATCTCTTTTGAGTCGATTACAAGTCAGAGGCGATCTTTTTAGCAATATATTTCATTTGTTGGATCAAAAACCCGGTGAAATTTTAAATCAACTTTCGATTATCAAAGTGGAAGCCGAAGTTTTGCCGGTTCTGGAAAAAAGAGGATCTAGATCTCCTCTCTTACAACTTCATCCTCGTTTTCATTTTTTTCAGCCATCCTTAGACGAACTTTTGAGTTTTAGACACGCGAAAGAAAAAGATGAACAAGGTAGAACGACCGAGTTAGAAGTTATTTTCGAATTGTTCACCATCATCGCGCGTAAAATTCTTCTACATATTTTACCTACGGAAGAATCTTCTTGGATCGAACTCACAGGAAATTCGCAGGCGGAACGATATGCTCAAGAATTGAAAAAACATCCCGCATTTACATCGGGCAAAAATTGGGTCGGCGGCGGGGACTTTATCAAGGCCTACGAAATTTTAATTCAAACGATTCGTACTCTTTCCAATCTTAAAAAAGAATCTTTGATCAATCTTATCACGGGTGAAAATCTATTTCGTTTTAAAGAATCCAAAGAGCCGGTTCACTTTGATCTCTCCAATTTCGAAGTCGACGAAGTGGCTCTTAATTCCGTGGGAATGAGTCGCAACGAATTGTTCCGAGAAGTTTTGGAACGTATTCGTGCACGAGAAGACTTTCTAAAAAAAGAACGCAGAGAGCCCGGCGGAGAAGTGATCGGTCTCCAGATTTTAGCGAAGAGTATGATCTTACGCGCGTTTACCGACATTCGTCCTAGAAGAACTTCGATTCACAATCTCGTAAGACAAAACGGATATCCAAGAGGAATTTACGAATTCTTAAGAGAAGTTTCGGATGTAAAAGACGGCCAAGCCGCCGTCGACGAACAAATACGACTCAGCAAAGCGATCGCAGAATGGGAAGAGGATACTGAAAAAGAAAGGATCCGTTCTGAACGCGCCTCAAAATCGATCATAGAAAGAATCATCGAATTTATTCTCAGTCTTTTTGGGATTTCAGTTGCTCCAAAGGAACGGGAAATCGCAAATAAGGGTTTTGTTCGAAAGGATTTGAAAGTCTCCGATCCTGACAATCCTCCGCAAGAATCCGCTAAACCGAAAAAGAAACTTTCACTTGGTGTGATCGTCGGTCCGAAAGAAAAGGAAATGATCGTTCCTGCTAGGCTTCAGAAAGCTATCGACTACGTGGATCGTAAGAACAACGGTTTGATTTGGCTTGACGAGGTTGTGGTTGCAGTCGCTTCTCCTGAATTCGGAAAAGACAAAGTGGCCGACCTCATTTACTATGACCAGAAGCGGAGATATCTAGAAATCAGGGCGATGAATCAGGTTCGGCACGTTTTTATTCGTAGAGAATTAGAATCCGATCCTACTTGGATTCAATCTACTCTCGATTACCTCGATAACGTTTCCGCGAAAAAACCAGAGTTTTCCGCTCTTGCTGATACTTTGAGACGATTCCAAGAAGAGTGATTTTTTTATCCGATTCTTAATTATATTAGAATTTTATAATAAATCTTTCTTGTTCTTGGAAAAACAATATTCTAATTACTTGTAAACATCGGAGGCTTCATGAAAACCAGAATCGAAACGGATTCAATGGGTGAAATCGCTGTGGACGATTCGAAATATTGGGGGGCACAAACGGAACGTTCCCTTCATCACTTCCATATCGGGAACGATCGATTCCCAAGAGAAATGATCCGCGCATTGGGTGTTCTAAAAAAATCCGCGGCGATCGTAAACGCAGAACTCGGATTGTTAACCGAAGAAAAAAGGAATCTCATTATCCAGGCCGCCGATGAAGTGATTTCCGGTAAGTTGGACGAGCATTTTCCCCTTTCCGTTTGGCAAACGGGTTCCGGTACTCAAACAAATATGAATTCGAACGAGGTCATTTCCAATCGTGCGATTGAAATTGCAGGCGGAGTAAAAGGTTCCAAAAAACCGATTCACCCAAACGACGACGTAAATAAAGCTCAGTCTTCCAATGATACTTTCCCCACCGCAATGCATATCGCCGCGGCGGAACAACTAAATCAAAAATTAATTCCCGCTCTCGTTCAACTCAAAGAAACTTTGAAAAAGAAAGCTGAAGAATTTCAGAATATTATAAAAATCGGAAGAACCCATCTTCAAGATGCGACTCCTCTGACCTTAGGACAGGAATTCTCCGGATACGTTCAGCAACTGGAATACAATATCGCAAGAGTAAAAGCCGTTCTTCCTTCGGTTTACAGACTTGCATTAGGCGGCACCGCAGTTGGAACCGGATTAAATACACATCCTCAATTTGCTGAAAAAGCGGCCGCTCAGATTTCAAAAGAAACAGGACTTCCTTTTATCAGCGCCGAAAACAAATTTGAAGCTTTGGCCGCACACGATTCTCTCGTGGAAGTAAGCGGTGTGTTAAAAACGATTGCAGCTTCTCTAATGAAGATTGCGAACGACGTACGTTGGCTTTCTTCCGGCCCTCGTTGCGGAATCGGTGAAATCAGTATTCCCGAAAACGAACCAGGTTCCTCCATCATGCCCGGAAAAGTGAATCCAACTCAATCGGAACAGATGACGATGGTCTCCGCTCAAGTGATTGCGAACGACGTTGCGGTTAATATTGGCGGTGCTTCCGGAAACTTCGAGTTGAACGTATTTAAACCTCTAATCATCCATAACGTATTGAATTCGATTCGACTTCTTTCCGATTCTTGTGTTTCTTTCGAGGAACATTGTGCGCGTGGAATCGAGCCGAACAAAGAAAAGCTCAACGAACACCTGAACAATTCATTGATGCTAGTTACCGCTCTGAATCCGCATATCGGATATGATAACGCGGCTAAGATTGCAAAAAACGCGCATAAAAAGGGAATTACGCTCAAAGAATCCGGAATCGAACTGGGGCTTTTGACAAGCGAACAATTTGACCAGTGGGTACTTCCTGAAAAAATGATTTCTCCTTCGGCGGATTGAGTTTAGAATTAGATTCGGTTTTTATGAAGCCCGTTTCAAAAGAACGGGCTTTTTTATTTCTTCAGGTTGCTCACTCTTCTTTTCTTTCAAATTAAAATAATGAGTAATCTGAACCGAAAAGCGCGGTGTGCAGAAAGCTGATAGCCTAAGTTAGAAACGGAAAAAAATGAAATAGAATAAAAGCCTTCTTTTCTTTTAATAAAAAGTTCATTCAACCAAAATGTATTTTAAAATTATAATATATCGAGAAGTCCGTTTTAGAGTTGATTAAAAACTAAAACGGACTTTGTGATTTTATTCCCCTCTTGGATTTTTTTGTTTCCATATTAAGAAAAACCAAAGACATGCGGCGATCACTCCTACGAAAAACCAGACTAACAATGTCCAAAAAGCTGCATATCCGAATACCAAAGTAACTAGTTCGAACGTTTTCACGGAGCCACTTCCCATTCTTTCGTTTCATCTTTAGGTTTCGCCGCCGACTCGCCGAACCAACGAACGGACCGATAAACATAATTTGCGCGAAAGGAATTCATACCGTCTTCCAAACACACGTCCTTAAGAATCTTATCCGCCGATTCGCGATAAACACTACGCTCTAACTTTTTTTCACGCATCAGTTGATAGAGCGCGTCGTGAATGAGAGAGCCTCGCATAAAAGTTTTTGTATCGATCGTTGGACCGCTTGGGCCGTCCCAGGCATAACCGGATTCGATTTTCAAAAGGCCGTCCGGCGAAAGTTCCACGAAAATTTTCACCTCAGGAACGCCGATCTGAAGAGAGGAATTTGGTCGTATCGAAGTCTGATAATCGTAATTTTTTATCAATTGATACTTATAGTTTCTAAGATTTTTATATGTGATCTGATTCATTTTGTTCCTCCTTTTTCACGACTTAAAAACGAATCGGAGAGTTTCTTTTTGTTTCCGCAATTTTTTCTATCGTAGTTTGAGAAACTCCCAGTTTTTTCTTTGCATAAAGAGTCATCGTTGCGATGTTCACCATTCCAAATTCGTCTAAAACGGCGTCGCTAAAGTCGTTAAATTCCAAATCTTCGAATTGAATTTTAAGTTGAGCCTTAAACGTCGATAACATTGTTTTCTCCTTCTTGTATTTTCCAGATCGATCCTTTAAAGTAACGTTCTACGAGAATTCTTACATACTCAGTGCATGCGGAAATTTCGATCGTAAAATTCCGAGGGTCGATCTTTACTTTCAAACTCTGAACTTCTTCGTGTGTGAACCGCGAAAATCTTTTAGTATATTCGATAAAAGTCATCCAGTCCACTTCCTTGCACGTTGGAATCGACATCACGCCGCGTCCTGGATTGCTTCGATTTCAATTTCGGTCTCGTTGGGAGTGATGTAGAGACGTTCGGATTCTTCGTTGAGTTCTACGCCGATTTTTTGCACGGCTTTAAACGGCTCTGCGAGAATCTGTTCCTTGTTGAGTTCTAATCTAACCCGAAGATAAACGCCGCCTAACTTAGAAATTAAAGTGTTGAATCTTTCCAAAAGGCCGTTTTCGGAAAGAATCCGTTCAAAAAATTTTAGCGTGCCCCTAGTCTTTACCGAAGCTGGAGTTTTGCGGAGTTTTAAAACGCCCGTGCCTAATTTGCACGTTCTATATTCCGGATTAGGGAAAAGTTCATCCTTATGATGATCGACGAAATATTTTACGCCGGACGCAATATGTTGAATTCTTAGATCCAGTGGAGAAACTTCTTCCTGAAGATCTAATTGAAGTCTGCTGATTTGGTTGTCCGTCTTGTTTTTGATTCGATCTCTTTCCCGTTTGATCTCTCCAAGCAGTTGTATCGCTTGGGTGAGGTCGGTGCGATCTTTGTAGTTGTTATCGGGTAAATCTACAACGTGTGTTTTGTTTTTTGACTTTGACATACCGGTCTCCTATTTTGAAGTCATCTCGACTGCCACTCCGTTTGTTGAAGAGGACAGAACTTTCGCAGTCGGAATTTTTTTATCGGAAGAACCTTTTTTCCTTCCGGCTTTTGCGATTTTATTCGTTTCTTTTTTTGATCCTTTCATAGATGTTTCTCCTTTTTAAAGTCCCAATTTCGATTCTATGGTTTTTTCATTTTCGTGTTTGCTTCTTTAAGATTGGGATTTTTCAGAATACGCCGTTTAGATTTTTGATTCCGTTCATTCTTAGTAATTTTAGCCTTTTAATAGAATCTTTTTTAATTTAGAGTTTATTGAGCCCGGTTAGATTTAAGCACTTCGGAATACCATATAACAAATTCTCTGATAGAATCCGGATCTAAGACCTGACCCAGTTTTTCCCTTTCTTTATCTTCGCGGTAAATTTTCCGAATCGTTTCGATCGGTAGTTTCCAGGAATCTTCGATAGCGAAAGCATAACGCGGAGTGTTTCTGATACCCTTAACGACTTCCGATAAATGTTCGCGATAAAGAGGCCCTAAATAATCGGTCTGGTCCGTATTTAAACCGAAAGAATATTTGAAAGCGATATCTCTGAGATTCATTTTGGTTTCGATGACGATTTGTTCCAGACGTTGTGATAGAGACCTGCCCCTTCTCCAAAATCTTTTGTAATGCACGATCTCGCCGTTCAAGAGGTATCGTGCGGGTTTAGTAGTAGAGTTCATCATGTTTTACGCGACCGCGATCTCCTTTTTGGAAGTAACTTTACGAACATAAGAAGTGTGTATGATTTTTCTTCTTTCGATTACCGGAAGCACGTGACGGATCATATAATCGGCAAGTTCGTCCGTTTTTAATTTACGAATCATATGATCGGGAACCTCTTTCCAGCCGTCTTCGAAGATGTTTTTATCCACACGGATCATCTTAAGAATCCTTTGTTTTTTTGTAAGATTCATGCGGCCCCCTTCGGTTCTTTCGGATTGTAGAATTGAGAAAGTTTTGGATGTAAAGGCCTGATCTTATCGATTGTCGAAATCAAATCTTTAAACTTTTCCTTTAAACATTCTTTGCAAAGATCCGTTTGACAAAGCGAAACATTCCGTCCGCATTGAGCGCACCATTCAAATTTCATATTCTAAATTCTCCTTGATTTTTTGTTCGTTTATCCATTCGGAAAATTCTCCTTCTAACTTGTTGTCTTGGAGAAATGCGTCTATAATCGCCGATCGACTTAAAAGACTTTCAATAATTTCGAAATGGTTTCTTCTGTTTCCGTCCTTTTTATAGAGTTTGGAAAGAAGAAGTCCTCTTCTCAATAACGTGAGCCGTTCCCTAATTTGAATCATTCTCCGTATTCCTCCTCTAAGATATATTCAAGAATACTGATGAACTCGCGGATTTTATTCGGATCTTTTTCGCAGATTTGAACGATGTCGTTTTTGACGAGGAAAAGAGAAGTAACCGCTTTATCTATCATCTCAGAATGGTCGTCCCATCTCCAATCGAAGGTCGGAAATTGTTCTTTGACGTATTCCGCAATCTGTGCGATCATTTTATCTTCGATGTCCGCAAGTACGACGGGGTTCAGGTTATCCCGAAAAAAAGTCTGTTTAAGATCGATTGTGGCCGATTCTACTTTATTCACTATGTTATTCTCCTTGGTTTACGTTTATTGCAGGATCGAGGTCTTCGATTCACACTAAATGGTATATTCTACTATTTGAATGTTTTATGATTTCTTTGTAAGAATGTTGTTCGTTTAAACTCTTAGAGAAATAGTCGTAGTTTACTTCCGCTTCCCTAAGGAATTTAGCCAAGGTTTTCATTCGAAGTGTGATACAGATGAATTCCTTGCATACGTCTCCATTAATGCTGATCATAAAACCTCCTTTTTGTGATTGCGATTTCGCTTCCGTATGCCAGGTTTGGGTCATGCGATTTACCAAACTCAGTTCCAAAAAGCGGCGCGCATCTGGGCGGGTTTTGTACCGCTTGAAATGACCGTACGTTTAAAATGTATTTTGGTCAACTAAAAAATACGGTGAAAATGTATAAAGCGGATAAAAAATTTCCTGAACGATTGAAAAGACTCATAGAGACCTTGGGACTATCGCAAGCGGAGTTTGCGAGATCAATAGAGTTGAAACCGGCATTTATTAGCGATCTTATCAACGAGAGAGCGAAGAGTTTTTCGCAGGAATCTTTGCTGAAACTTCGTGCGGAACACAATGTGAATCCACTTTGGCTCATAGCCGGTGAAGGAGAAATGTTGATTTCCGATACGGAGATAAAGTCGGATCGGGAGACCGATCGTTATCGAACGATCTTAAGAAAGATAAGAGCAAGACCGCAGATTGAAGAACTGCTTGAGAATCTTTTGGATGTTCCGGATTCTGAATTAGAAGCGTTGAACGTTGTGATCGAAAAATTTCGCCGTAAAAAATAATTATTCTTTTTCGAGAGCCGCGAAAACACGGCTTACAATTTCTAAAGCATACGTATGTCTAAGAACTTGGATCGGTTCCGGAGATACTTGAAAGTCGTATTCGAACTTTTTAAGAGTCTCTTCCACTTCCCAAAAAAGATAGTCGTGTAAATCTTTTGTAGTCTCCAAATTCTTGCTCCAACAATAACGCTATATATATGTTTAGTATATTTTTTACCCCTGACAAAATCTATTCTTAATCCGAAAGTGTGGCTCTTTTTTGTTCACTTTAAATCACTTTTTGGAAATTCGATGAAATACCTTGGTCTCAGAATCAAAATGACAATAATTTCAATATGTCTCATTATCTGCAGAAATTTCCGGCTTTTGTAAGAATCTAAATTCCTTTAGAAAACGTTTCCTGAAGTTTTTAGAAATAAAAATCGATAACGCTATTTTACCAGTCTTTCAGCTTTGATCTGAAAGATGAGTTTTAGAAATTCAAGCGAAGGATCGTTTTACTGAAACGAATTGGAACTTCGATAAGAACTTCTGAAGAACGAAAGTATTGTTCCTTTAAATAAATTCTAAATTTAGAATATTCTGAATTTATGATCTTTTTTGGGACCGGATCGACTTACTGTTTAATGACTTGACAAAATCAACGGTTAAAAACTAAACCGTCTTCCTATGTCAGAGATCAAAGGTAATACAAGAAAAGGTTCGTTACTAAAAGTCGCGCAGTCTTCGTTCCCGATAGGCGACGGAAAGCCGGCGGAAGAACAAGAATTCCCCATACCGGCGGAAAAGAATAAAGCCTTAAAGACGAAAGAGGCGGCAAAATACCTCAATCTTTCCGTAAGGACTTTCACACAATATGTGATCGATTACGAAATCCCTTTTATACAATGGAGTCCTAGAGTTCGAAGATTTTTTGCTTCCGATCTTGATAAGGTCGTTCTTTCTCTCAAAACTAAAAAACAAATCTACTAAGTCGAAGTAGATATTGGGGTCCCAATTCTCCGTAAATTTTTTCCGATATCGATCTTCAGATCATTAGCGGCAGATTTGACCGATAAGAACATTTCCGCTCCTTGCTTCCGAAGGCGCTCCGTGTTATTCTCTCAACACAATCGGAAGCGATTGAGTAGTATCTAAGCCCGCCGCCGTGCGGGTCATTTTTTTTGAGAGGAAGAATGGAGAATTCAAAATTGAGTCAGGTTAAACTAGGGATCAAAGACTTTCTCGTAATCCTTGGCTTTCTAATCTCAGCAGTGTTTCAATACAACACTATGTATAAGGATCACGAAATTCGAATCGTAAAGATCGAAACCGAGATGACCTCCATATCAAAAGATTTAGCTGAAATCAAAGCGGACGTAAAAGATCTAATCAAATTAACTTCCGCAAAGGCGAGGAAGAACGAATGAAATTTCTTTGGCAGGACGATCGAACCGGAAGTCGATCCGATACAACTCTAAGAACTTGGATCGTTTTTATATTAGTTATTCTGTATTTGGCGGCGCTTTGTGCTCTATCAATTCTTTCGCCGGACTCTTTAAGAACATTACACATGGATCTTATCCAATGGCTGATTATCTTTTACGGGACCGTAGGAAGTTTGTATTTAGGGAAACGTGTAAACGAGGATCTGAATTCCAGGAGAAAAGTTTTTGAAAACGTCGCGGATCTATTCGGCGGCTCGAAGACTCCTGATTCTTCCGTAAAACACGAGGTTGGAAGCAAAGAGTTATGAGTTCTTTTTTGCTTTGGTGGAACTTACTTCCGCTCAGAACTAAATTTTACGCATTTTTAATATTCGGAACGCTTCTGGTCCTTACATTTGCGAGGGGTAGAGCGGTAGTTTCGCAGATAATTCACGGAGAAGATTATGACGAAGTACAAGAAATTCAATTGTCTCCCGGTTCTGTTTATGATTCTGATTGCGTGCAAGAGCCAGGGAAATCGTGTCCGTGAGGAAAGAAACGAGGATTGTAAGGGTAGTTTTCGTTCTAACGGATTCACCTTGGTTAAACCCGTTGAAACCGGAAAACCGCCCGCCATCCAAATCGACGGAGAATGGTATGTAACTTCGGGACGATACAACGCTTATCGAATCCATGCAAAAGATCTTTCTCGTTGTCTTTCAAAGGAACAATGCCTTCGGAAATGGACTGAGTGGGAAAGAAACTGCGCCGAAAATCGAATTAGAATTTTGGAATCAACTATTCTTCCCGGGATTTTTTCCGGGAGAAGCGGCTGCGATTTGAATCAACCGGTTTGTTAAACGAAGAGGAAAAATAGAATGGTCTCTCATATATCTCATCCGATCGCGCCGTGGAATCCCCAAAGAAAGGATCCGACTACCCCGCGTCTTTTTCTTCAAGATAACCAGCAATGTATGGGAAACGTTTTTCAGGACTTTATAGTTTACATAGGTTTAATTTATAGAATCCCGGATTTTATTCGTTTAACTACCTACAACTATTATGCTCTTTTAGAAGATTGGGTGATTAAGAATCATAAGAATATCTACGATTCTTATGACCATGCAGAGCACTTCAATCTAATGATGAATGCTAATGAAATTCCTTTCCGAATCGTAAAGAAAAAAGGAGATAAGGAGGAACTCTGTAAATATTTCAAGACGGGAAATTATCCTTGCGGTTTGGGTACCTACCTTACTCGGAAAGGACATATAATTCGGGGAATTGGAATTGTCGAATCCAGCGAAGGCAAAAAATTTTTAAAAGCATCGGATCCATACGGAGTCGGACCCAGATATATTGATCCTTACGGACACTTGATTCAATATGATTTGGACGAATTGTTTGAACTGGGTGTTCCAAGCATTTTTTATTTAGAAAAGATTTTTAAAAAAATTTGAACTTTCAGACTTAGGAAGAATGGGAGTTTGAATCCTTTGAATAATCTTCGCGCTCACTTGAAAATTATTTTTCAAGAACTTTCCGGAGTATATAAAGATTGGATCGAAACACTCCCTATAGGAAAAAGATTGAATACGGGCTTAAGTTCCGTGTGAGGTATTTTGCGGAATTTCTTTTATAAGAAATTAAAAGAATTTCATGCACTAAATAAACTGATTTTTTGGGAATGCCGAAATCTTGCGCCGTAATAAAAACAAAACACATTCGAAATCTCTAAAGCACGAAACGCTAAATCCAGAATTTAATCAATCGAAGAATTTAAGTCATTTCCATAAAATCATAGGATTTCGAACCAAGCTTTGAATAGAAAATGATAAAAAATGTTTTAGATATTTTCGAAGGTCTGCTTTTCCCGCAGAAATATTCTTCTCTGCTAAGAAATATAAATAGGGTTTCAAATTGAAAGGATACTTTCGTAAGAATAAGTCGCGAGCATTTTTATTCTCTAAAATCGGATTCTCCTGTTCAGATTGTTTTATGAGGGATCTTCGTTCAAACGATGGGAGGCTTTTTTGACTCACAAAACTTTTCTAAAATTCTTTTTGATTATTTTATTACGTACTTTCATCAAAACTTCGTTTAACCATTCCTATTGGTTCGGAATAAAAAATCTGTTTCCCCGGGCTAAAATCATCTTTTCAAAGGATTTTTAAAAGAGCGGCGGACGGTGTAGATTCGGTCCTTGCAAGATAGAAAATCTATCGTATTCTGTCTCTCGTATCCGAAAGATCAATCGTTCAAATAAAACGAGCAGAGATTTGAATTCTTTTGATTCGTGTGTTAGAAAATTGAATACGTTCGTACAAAGTGAGTAAACGGAAAATTAAATGATGAGATCCAGTCATATAAATTATTTAAAGTCTTTGATCGTTTCGATCAAAACTGCTCCGGAGCCCCCCGCTACGGAACTGGTATCCTTATTTCCGGAAGAAAAAATTCTTCTTACGGCGCCGCCAACGGCAGAATATCCGAGTCTGTTTCCCTTTTGTCTCATTCAACTTTCTCCACTTAGATCGATTCCGGACGGCAGGAGATTTCAAAAGTTATCTCCGGCCGTCCTAAGCGGTATAAAAAATTTACGTTATCTGAAACGGCATTTCATTCAAGAATATACTTATTCGCTTAATTTCTGGATGGCAAATTCTTCTAAAGACGTTTTGTCAACGGGATACGTGGGATCCGACGCGAGTCAGCTAGGGATCGTCGATCAGATTCTTTTGTATATTTCATATCATCAAAAATATCAGACTCCTCAAGACGTAACGTTAGAAATTCGATCGGGAGTTTCCGGAATCGTTTTTGATCCAACGGAAAATTTCGGTTATTATAATTTGAAGGCGGATATCGTTTTCCAAGACGGACTTTTTGAAACGGAATCGGTTCCTACTCTGGCTCAGGGAACCTTTGAAATCGAAGAGCCAACGGAAATAGGAACCTCGGAGGAACAATGAAAGCAGTTGAGTTTATTAAAAAGTACGAATTGAGCCCCGCACTTGCGGCGGGTTTTTTAGATCATCTTCGCAGAGATCCGGAGGAGGATGTGAAGGACGATATTCTTAAAAGTGCATATAAGGAATTTTCAGGAATCGATCCGGATGAAAACAAAGGCTTAAACCAAGCTAAGATAAGTTCGGAAGAAAAATCGGATTCTAAGATAAAAAATAGAGATTCGATTTCAAAAACCCAAACGACGAAGTAATCAAAATATAGAGCGGATCTTCCGCCAATTCTACTCAGTTGCTCTTAACATTAGGAGCGAATCATGTCAACAGGCGATGTGACAACCTACCATCAAGACGGTGGGATCAACTTCAACGACGTTAAACCTGATCGTGTCGGTTCCAAGGTTGGAACTGCAGAAAACGGAATAGCGAACAAAGTCTATGTTATCAATAACACACCACAAGCGAAGGACGTCTTCGGACGAGGGGAGCTTGTCGATTCTTTAGAACAATTTTTCGAAGAATTCGACGAAACAAAAGGTCAAAAATCGGTTCCGGTGTTATGCGTTCGTCCGGAGAACGACGTTGTTGGATCTGTCGCAGCGCCGGTAAAAACCGGAACTGGAGAAGCTTCTCTTCCAACAACGGCGGGCTCTCCGACAGGAAGTAGAATTGTTGTTTTGAAAATTACCAAGGCCGGCGCATCAGGAGTCGCGGAGTATCGGAAATCCGTGGACGGTGGGGCAAACTTTTCTGCTCCTCTCATTACACCGGCGAGCAGTTCTCCAATTTCTCTGGACGTAGGCGTCACCGCCGCTTTTACCGACGCGTCCACTCCGGCGAATACTTTCAAAGTAGGCGACGTTTACACCTTCACGATCAGCGGACCAAGTGCGTCTAACGCGTCACGTCTAACGGCTATCGAAGCGCTTAAAAGAGAATATGGGGCGTATTGGATTCATGTGCTCGGTCCCGCTACTAGAGCGTTTGCGATGTCTTGCAATGCAATTCTTGAAGAAATGGAAACCGAACATCATCTTCCTTCGTTTATCATTTTGGAAGCGAGAGGTAAGAATCAAAGCGAAACTCTGCCTGATTACTTTCAATTTATTCAAGACGAGTTTGATCCGTTTGCTTCTCCGAAAGGAAGAGTGATGATTGCGGTTGGAGAAGCTCGTTATATCAAAGGTGGTGTTAATGCGTCCGGCGGTTATTCCGCCGTGAAATCCGCAGGCGATTCCATCGGTGAATGGAGAAATTTCGCGACAATGGCCACTGCAAAAATCGCGGCGGCGCCTGTGAACGTTTCCATCGGCTATGTGAAAGATATGCGCTCTTTAACCTTCTCGGAGATTCGTTATTGGGACGAAGGATATAGAAACTATATGGATCTTCTTCACGATATGGGGTTGATGGTTCTGAAACAATACGACGACTACGACGGAATCTTTATCGCAAGAGATAAGATTAAGGCTGCGAGTGCTTCGGATTTCAAAGAACTTCCCGAAAGAAGACGGGCGGACAAAATGCACCGAATTCTTTATCGCGAATCTCTTCAATTCTTAAACATGGATACCGAAGTGGATTCCGGATCCGGCGGTTTGGATTATCTAAAAACTTACATCGACTCCAAAATTTCATCCGAGATGGAAGCTCCAGGTAGAAAAGAAATTTCGGGACATGAGATTATTTTGGATCCGGATAAGACTTTCAATACGGACCGCATTCTCAAAGCGAAGTGCAAGATATTTGTGAGCAACAGAACGAAAGCGATAGAATGGGAAACATCTTTCGCTACACCTAAATAGGAGTAAACAATGGCCTTAGAAGTAGTAAAGGAAAACTATAGTTTTACGAATTTGGAGCTAAAGCTGTTCGGATTCGACATGGTGAATTTTTCATCATTCACTTTCGATCACGCGGTTGAAATCGAGTTAACCTACGGTAAGTCCGGGGAGATAGTCGGATACACCACCAAGAATTACAAACGTAGCATCAGCGCCGAAATTTATTTCGAAGAGCTGGATCGTTTGACCCTTCTTGCTGCCCCTTACGGCGGATTGATCGAAAAACTTCCCCCGGCGCCGCTGACGGCGATCTTAAAGGCGGAAGGAAGACCCGACTTTAAATATATCGCTCCTGCGGTGAAAATCACTAAATACAACGCGGATGTGAAAAGCGGTAACTCCGGCGCGATAGCAGTTCCATTGGAAATCGCACTTCTGTCGATTCCTGTGATCACTTTCGCATAAGAGAATTTTAATATTCGTTCAAAAACTAAGAATAGAAGGAAAAAAGATGAACCCGTTAATCAGCTCAATTCCAGCTCTGAAGGAAGCCTTTGAAAAACTTCCTCAGCCGTATCAGAACATCGACGATGATTTTGTTTCACGAAACAAGGATGCGATCGAATCCATTAAGTCGCACTTTTCTGACAAAGGCGGTCTTCACGTGCTGGATGCCGGCGAAGGAAGAAAGATAATATGCAGAGTTCCTAATAAAACTCAAGTCGATGAAACGCTCGAGAAAGCGAGAAAGGAGAAACAAACGGATGTCGCACAACGTTTGACCGGGCAGTGTTGTCTCTATCCGAGTTTCGAAGTTGTTAACGAATGGGCGCAGGATTCTCCGGGAATCTTTATTCCCATCAGCAATAAACTGATCGAGCTGACTGCGACTACACAAGAGGTAACCGCAAAAAAGCTGTAGGTGAGAAGCTTAGGCGTCTTCGGTCCGGAAATGGTGCATTGGAAATTCTTCTGATGTATTATTTTCCGGGGAGAAAGATCGAATATCCGGAAGACGGAGACGAACGAGACGATTACGAAAGTCAATTAGCGGCAGAGTTGGAATTTATACAACAAGTTGAAATCAATACTCTACAACGTGCGATCGTAAAAGCGTTTAATGGTGATTAAAATTTTATCGGAAGTGGGATATGGCGGAAACGGACAATAATAAACTTAACTTTGTATTTACGATTAGCGATCTCGCTTCCGATAAAATCAGCCGGATCAATGAACAATGGGATACTATGAAGACATTGATCGGCGAAAACAAAAAATATTCAAACGAGTTTAAAAATGCGGTGGGTGAATTGGATTCTGCTTTTTTAAAAATGAAAAACGGTTTCCCGCTGATAAATTTGGGTGTTTCGATCCTGAAATTTAGTAAAGACTTATACGATGCAAGAATGGAATCCTCAAAATTAGAAGGGAATCTAAAAAGCCTTGGGCTTTCTGCGGAAGAAGTCGGTAACCTTTACAACTCTGCCCTCATTCTATCTACTGAAACGGGAATTTCATTTGAGACGATACTTTCCGCAATGAATAAAGTGAAAGCATCATTCAGAAATTTGAATGCTTCGGACTTAAAAACTTTAACTGAGAATGTCGCGAATGCCACTCTCGCATCCGGAGGGAATTTCTCGGATTTAACGGATAAGTTGATCGCTTCGGGGAATCAGGTAAAAGATTTTAACGGGGATATCAATAGGTTGAATCTCGGAAAATTCTCTGACATCGGTTTAACGTCCGCCAAGTTAGATACGCTTCCTTCTCAAATCAATCGAGTGTTTACAGCATGGAATAATTTCAAAATTCTTTTAGGTAAGGGCATCGAAGGTTCCGGCTTGGTAAAATTCGGACTGATTGGATCGATCCTCAAGGATCTTTTCAAAACGCTGGCGGATGGAATCGGCAAAGTAAATCTGTTTCTTTCGGAGAATCCGAAACTCGCCGAGTTTGCCGGCACCTTCTTTATGTTAGGCGGATCTCTCTTGATCGGAGCTGGCAGTCTGATGGTTTTCAAGGCGGTTGCGATCGGTTTTTTTGCGGCTTTAAAAGTCGCCGCTTTATCCAATCCCATCGGTCTTGCGATCGTAGGAATCGTAGCTGTGATCGCCCTCGTTATCACGTATTGGGACGAACTTAAGGAGGCAGCTATCTCCGCTTGGAACTGGATCGTGGATACTTGGAGTAATCTTTCCGGATTCGCGAAATTATTGATCGTCTGGTTCGCCCCGATCATCGGTATTCCACTGTTGATTCACGAGCACTGGGATACAATCAAAAGTTTATTTTCAACCGTCGGAAACGCGATTGCAACGGCCTTTGCTCCAATTGAACCGCATATTCAATGGTTTATTTCCATTCCTTCTGATATTCTTTCGAGTTGGAATTTCATTACAGATTTTTTTGGAAGCCTAGTTGATAGAATATTAAATTCCTTTAAAGCACTACCAACGGGGGTAAAGGAGATTCTTATACTTGCGATGGTAAATCCGATTTACGGAATAGCGAGTCTGATCTGGCAGGCGCTGAGTAACGTGATCGGAAACATTCGCAATCGAATGAAAGAATCCGGCAAAGGTCTTTTTACCGCGTTTTCTGAAGGAATCATGGACTCCATCTCGGATCTAAAAAAAACTATCACTTCTATCCTGAGTGTAATCGATCGTTTTCTTCCACATTCAAACGCGTTGGAAGGACCGCTTTCAAACCTAACGGGTTCAGGGCAATCCTTTGTCGATACGTTCTCACTTGGGATTAAGAATGGAAAGAATACGATCCCTGTTACTGTCAATCAGGTCATGACTGGATTTCAAAATAGTCTGGGGATGGCTAAAGAATCCGGCCTGTCTTTTGCGAAAACCGTTTCGGGCGGTGTGTTATCCGGAACCGCAACCTTGAAGAACGCAGGAAAGAATTTGTATGCGAAAAGTTTGGACGCAATTTCGAATCATTCCGATGCAAAAGAAGGTCCGCTCGCAAACACTTCCGGTTACGGACGCGCCTTTGTAAATACGATCGCTCACGGTATCCAATCGGAGACGCCCAAAATAAATCCAGTATTACAAAGATTCAATCAAACTCTAACTCCGGATTCAAAAGGAATTGTTAAACGAACATTAGAAAATCGTGAAACATCTGGAAGCGTCTACGGAAATTCAAAAAATGGGAGTAACATAAGCATAGGATCGATTGTCGGTCAATTAATTGTCGGCGATAGGAAAACAAATAAAAAGAAAATCGGAGAAATTCTTACCGAAGCTCTTTTTGAAGAATTGGATCGTTATGAGGAGATGGAATTAGCATGATCGGAGGAATTACACCGCCAGCTCTGCCCGCAGGATATATACCTCCGGAGATCATTACCGGAGATACTGACCGCTTGATCATAGGATCCGACTTTCTCAGCGAATATGAGTTTCCTTCGGCAACAAAAATCAAAGTAAGTCAGGAGAAAAAAATCGAAGTGACTTCGGTTCCGGGAGGGAAAGGAACCGTGAAGGAGCTTACTGGTTACGGCGATTGGAGAATTACCGTCGACTTCACAATTCTTGCCGCCGTTTACGGAGCGGGTCTTTTGGCGGCGCCTGCCAATCCATTGGTAAAAACGATGATTCAGAAGATCAAGGAATTAAAAAAGTTATGGGAAACGAATGCAACTTTGTATTTAAACCATTCTATGTTAAACGCATTAGGAATTAAGAATGTAATTTGCGAGACCTTTAGTCTCCCCGACGGTCCGATTCAATATAGTCAAGAGGTAAATATTACTTTCTTATCCGACGAGGAATACGATCTCGATCTCGCATCTTTGGATTCTAAGAATCAAAACGTGGAGTCCTCCTTATGAGCCAGTTTTACGTCCTAAAAAATACGGACACTTTGCAAAGGCTTTCAGCAAAATTTTACGGGAAATGGGAGTTGTGGAGACTTATCTTAGATCAAAATCAGCATATCGAAGATTGGAAAAATTTGCGTTCCGGAATCAGAATCGAAATTCCCGAAGCGATTACGGAAGACGTATTCCATACGATTCAAAAGGGCGATACTTATGAATCTATCAGTCTTCAATATTACGGTACGGAACATTTTTCCGGAAAAATCCGCGAAGATAACGAGAATAGACAACCGTATGAAAATATCGGCTCCGAACTCTTTGTAGGCGCACTGGTTTCGAGTGCGGAAGTCAAGAATGCAAATAGAAGGAATTCTTTCTAATGTTAACTTTGATTCAAGAATTAGAAATATCGAATACGAAATTTCCTGCGGTGACTGAGGTGACTCTTGAATCTTCGAGAGAAATTCCGACGGATACTCTTATTGTGAAACTTCCAAAATATAAGAATCTCAAAAAGGATTCGATTACCAAATTTGCAAAGGTTACTTGGAAGGCGGGCTATTCTAAATATGGTCTTATCCCGGAATTTAACGGTTATGTTCTTGAAATCAGTCCCAAGATTCCGTTGGAGTTGAAATGTGTGGACCCGTTCTTTTTCTGCCAGAGGAAAATAATGGATCGGGATTACCATCAAAAACCGTTGATGACGTTTCTGAAAGATTGTATTCATCCTCAGATCAAAGCGGATATTACGATCGTTGTGCGGGATTCGGATATCAAACAAGTTGTAGATATCACTTGTTCCAAAAAAACGGCGCGTTATGCGCTATCGATTCTTAAAAAGGAATACGGAGTCGATATATTTTTTCATGATTGGAAAATGATCGTTCAAAAAGCTTATGTTCATCCAAATTTATCGATTCAATCGAATTCGAAGAATAAAAACAAGAGCTCAGAAAAATATCCGATTTTTCAATTCGGTTTTAATATCATCGAGGACGAGCTGATTCCTAAAGAAAATAAACCGTTTCAAATCATAGTTCGCGGAGAAAATCCAAAGACAGGACAAACTTACAAGGGAACACACGGAAGCGGAGAAGCGAGATATTTTGAAATCGACGGATTGGATTCCCAAGAAGCGGTTAAACGCGCAAAGGAAATCTACAATGAAAAATGCGGATCCGGTTTTGACGGAAAATTCGTAACTTTCGGTTTTCCATCGGTTACACATTCACAAATTATAAATGTTCAGGATTTAGAGGATTCTAGTAGGAGCGCCAAAACTTTCGTAAACAAGGTAATAAAAAAATTTAACATCAACGGATATAGACAAGAGATCTATCCGGGCTTTTATCATGAGCCGCCTAAAACAAGCGCTGCAAAATCAAAACGGAAAAAATAAGAAGGACAAAAATGGCGGATAAAACTTTTATACAAGCGATCGTTCAGGCCTGGAAGATTGGGTTTCCTATGTATTTTCCAAAATCTGGAATCGTAGATTCTATCAACGAAACTGATAAAATTCTTACGATCAAATCCGGCGGCGATTTTATTTACAACGTAACTTGGATAGAACCGGTGATTCCAAGCGTCGGCTCTAAATGTCTTCTTGTTGCCCGCGAGAATCTCGATAAACGTTATACGGCGTTTGCCTTCGAGAAGATCGATTCTTTAAAAACTAAAATTGCGGATCAAATCGAAGTTGAAATTGAAGAGAATAAAGTTTTTATCAATTTTAAGAATACGATCAAAATCTCATTGAATGAAGACGCGCTTTTGTTGGATTTGGGTTCAAAAAAACTTAAGATAAACGGAGACATCGAACAGGACGGAGATTTTAAAACCAGCGGAAAAGTCGAAGCGGAAAAGGAAATTACCGCGAAAACGAATTCTCCCGAATCTGTCGGACTTTCTACTCACTTAACGGATTACACCGATACTCCGATCGGACCGTCCGTATCGAGCAAACCGAAGGCAGGAACCTGATGATAGATTTTGCGAACGATCCCGTAGTTTTCGGAGACCTTTTTTTAGATTCGTCGAACGACGATTTGATGAACGATTCAAATGCGATTAGAATCGTTCTTTCGGAAATTCGAGAGATGTTTGAGATGACCGTCGCCGATGATATCGATTATCCCGAGATCTATAGCAGACAACGATCGGCGGGAAATTCGACGGAATACTCGGATCAAGCCGGCAGAATTCGGGACGCTGAAAGAATTCTAAAATTTCATCCTGCGATCGACTATGGTTCGATAGACGTTAGTTTGAGTTTTGAAAATAGGATTTTGGTAACTTTTCGTCTTAAGACTGGAGAGTTCTTAAAGGGAGTCGTAATGGGTGTGTGATATATTTAAATAGAACAAAACTATTATATTCTAACTATTTTTTATACTTTATTTTGCAGTTTATCTTCGGGGGTGCAAATGAATTTGAATACAACAAAGGAACAGGTTCTTAACGATCATTTACAAATGGTGAAGGCTTCGGGCGTGTTTAAGAATCATACGTTCAGTCCGACTTCGAAAACGTTCTCTTTGATACGGGCGCTTTCTAACGCTGTTTTTTTATTTATCGATTCGGACTTAATATCCGTCCAGAAAGCTATTCATCCGCACACCGCGGAGGATGATGCGTTGCACGAACACTTGATTCGAAGAGGAATGCAATGGAAGCCAGCGCTTCCTTCGATTCTTAAAATAAGAATCGGTTCTTCCATTCAACCTGCGATCGATCGTGAGATTCCGCAGGCTTTGATCGTGACGACAGCCGGTTCGGAAGACCAAAGGATTCGATTCTTTTTGCAGGAATCTCTAATTCTTCCTGCGGGAATTTCAGCAGATGCTCAGGGAAAGTATTCGATCGAGGCTTTCGTTCAATGTACGTTAGACGGTCCGATCGGTAACGTCGTTCCCGGTTCCATTACATTGATTGAAAATCCACCGGAAGGAATCGACTACGTTGCAAACTTGGATGTAACTCCCGTTCAACAAGGTCAATTTAGAGAAACAAGAGCTTCCGTTCGATCTAGGTTGATGAACGCGGAAGGTGTCTCTTCCAAATGGACTTCTGCTTGGTATGTCGCGGAAGCGGAAAGTTTTTCTTTTACTAAAAGAGCGATCTTTAAAAGCGCAAAGACTTTGCAGACCGACGGGGAGGTAAAAATTCTTCTTCAAGGTTCCGTAGGACCTTTGTCAATTTCTCAGTTGAACGAAGTGAAAGATCATTTTAACGCGGAAGAAAACGATCCGGGCGGAGTCGCACACGTTTTGGTCGAGAATATAAACGAAACAGTAATCAACAAAACCGTAACCGTTAAGTTTTCATCTTCGGATACGATTCCAAGCCAGTCCGTTTTGGATCAGATTAAAGACGAGTATTTTTTGTCCCTTTCGGAAGGTCAGGATTTTATCGACGCTCAATTTAAGGCCTTATATCAAACTCTTCCAAATTGTATCGACGTTGAATTTAATCCGCTCGGGAACGTAGATGTACCAGTGGGTTCTTTGGCAAGCGTGGGATCAAGCTTTCAAGTATTAGGCGCCGTCTATGTCTGATCGTTTTCATTTTGATTTTGATTCTTTCGTTTGGAAAAACCAGAGAAGTTTAATTCGAAAGTTAGGAACTTCCAGTCTTTGGTATAAGATTCTAAGATCATTACTTTCAATTTTAGGAGATCGTGCTTCAAAACTTAGTTGGTTGTATCGACAGATGTGGCTCGAAACGAGCGACGGTTTTGGTTTGATTCTTTGGGGAACTCGATATAAAATCGCCAAACTTCCGGGAGAGACCGACGACTCTTATAGAAACAGGCTTCTTTTAGCAAAAACTTTCAAGTTGTCAATCGCTTCAGTATCATCAAAAAGACAAGTCATTCAATATTCTACGGGAGTCGCCGCAAATGAAATTCGATACTCGAAAGTTTATGAAAGTGACGATGCAAAGGAATGTTTTGTTATGGGGGGAGTTTTGGAAGGGAGAATGATGTCGCGAAAATATATTCTTTTTAGATATAGATTTTTATTTCCAAAACTCTCCGATTCGTTTGATAGAAGCTCATTGATTCGATCGATTGAGAACGTGAACATCGGAGGCAACGTCTGCGAATTATGGGAAGACCAAGGTTCGTTCGAACCTTTTGTCATGGGAGGGACTCTTACAAATAGATTCCATTCGAGAAGAGTTGAAAAGATCAAAGAATATTCAATTTATTAAATATATAAAAAGCGAAATCTTCGCCCAAACTACTCAAGCGCTCCAAATAGGAGCAATTATGGAAAAAATATTCGTTTACTCTTCCGAAGCCTTGGATGAGTTTCCGCAGTATAGTTTAAACGCCATACAGCTGGAAGTCGAATTGTTCAATCGAAACAAAGCCGAGAACGAAAAGAAAAAAATCTTCCAAGGAATTACATTTCCTCCGGAGGGATTCAAATTCGAAGCCGGAGAATTGAAGGCTTATTCGCTTTCGGAAAGGGCCGACCGAGGGTTGATCTTTATTCCCGAAGATCAAAAAATCGAAGAAGATAGACTTGTTCCTAAGACTCTATTAGAACTTCTTCAATGCGGACTTCTTACTATTTCAGAATATAAAGAAAAGAAAATTCTGAGTATAAATTCTAAATTTGACGAAGCGATGGAAAAAATTCTCGCTCGTTATTCTAAAACGGAACCTTTGTCTTGGCCGATCCTTACTACTCAGGCTAAGATTTGGGCGGAAGCAAATTTGCAAGAGAGAGAGAATCTAAAATCCACCTTGGCCGCGTTGGCAAGTGAATCCAAAAGTTATGAAAACGATGATATCACGGAACTTGCAAACTCTATCCTTTCGAAGTCCCTTTCTTTCGAAACTTACGTTGGAACTTGCAAACGTTTGAAGAAAGAATGGATTACTCAAATAAAGAACAACACAAAAACGAATGTCAGTGTTCTTTACAGCGAATTGGAATCGATTGTGATCGAGTATCCTATCTTTGAAGGAGAGAATCATGGATAAATTAGCAGGAATTGAGTTTCCGGGTTTAGGTAAAAGAGTTTTTCCGGAAGACTGGAGGAAGGAACAAGAATCTAAATCACAAGAGATTATAGATCGAGATCTGGATTTGTTGGGATACGGAATCCAAAACGGAGGAACGATCGTCGTCGGCTCCGGTAGCAACAGTGTGGATTTAATCGATACTCTGATCGCATACGATGTGGAGGGAAAAAGAATCGAGGCGGCTCCCGTTGCGGGAATTTCCGTTCCGAATAACGTTAACTGCACTTTGATCGTTCGACATAAGTTTCAAGAAACTGAATATGATAGTCCTTCCAATCTTCCCAGCGACGGATCGAATGTTTGGAGAGACAATTCCTTCGAAATTTTAGCAAGACAGGGATCTCTTGCGATTGGAGACATTCCTCTCCGAGAGGTTTCTTCCGATGTCTCCGGCGTTGTAACATTGGGAATGGATCTCAGAGTTTGGAGAGGAATCGGAAGGAGTCATATAAAGGACGGACAGGTCTCCGAAGAAAAACAAGCAAGCGAGGTCAAAACAGGCTTGGTAACCGAACTTCATACCGACCTTATCGCAACAATCGATCCTAACGTAAGCAACCCTCTTAATTTCGTAAAGGGAATCAACGAAGCCTATCTATATTCTAAGAATTTTGTGGAGGTAACTTTCAAGGAAGATCGAAAATTCTTAGGGGAGATGTTTTGGTTGGACGATTTAAGAGTTCCTTCGACAGATTTTCCTGCGTTTTGTTTGGCTTCCCCGGATCAGTTGATCCAAGCGAGTGGAGTAGGTGGAATGCCAGACTTGGTGAATTATTGGTTGAACAAACCCTTTCGCTACGATCCCCTCGGAACAAACGTGACCGACTTTGACGCGATCAGTTATTCAATTGCGAGTAACGTTCTGACCGTTACATTTGCAAATACTACAGCGTGTCAAAAGATGATTGATGCTTTAGCGGAGGACAATCTGGTCCACGGCTCTTTCACTCATTGGATGACGGGAACTCTTGTGCAGGCCATAGGCGGGATTCCGGTAAATACAACTTTGGCGATTTCAGCGCTTTCTTCCGCAAGTAGGACCATAAGTTTTTCGTGTGTTGCAGCGAATTCGAATGGTTCTCTTTCTGGTGTGAAGTTGAGATTCTACAAACATCGACTTCCTGACATTTCTCCTGGGACAACGATCACAAATCAAGTCAGACACTTTGCGGTGCAAGGGAGAGGTTTTGTTTCTGTGATGGATTCGGAAGGAGAATGGATTGGCGGATTAAGAAGAAGGGATCGATTTCAGGGACATGGGCATCAGCTCTATTTGAATAATGCAAACGCCTCAATCAATGGATCGACAGCCGCTCATAGCGGGTCCGGACCGGATACAATTGCGAGCAATAGTACGAACGGTTCATCTCCCGGAAATTCGATACGCGCGGCTGTATCGGAAGGATCAAGCGGTCAACCGCGTTACGGCAAAACAACCGATGCCAGAGGCTTGTCCGGATTTCCATACGTCTTTGCAAGAAGAGTTTTATGAGGTAGAGTGAATTCAGTTTAGGATTTACTGCGCGGAGACTCTTTAGTTCTTCGCATAAAAAAAGAAAAATAGAAAAAACTAAAATTTATACTACTCTACTCAATCGCCCTCCACGGAGCAAACATGGATAAATTATCAGGGATAGAGTTTCCGGGTTTAGGTAAAAGAGTTTTTCCGGAAGACTGGAGGAAGGAAC